>NZ_JAHKPK010000039.1 GCF_018860665.1 Pacificibacter marinus | reverse complement strand
CCCACATATCTCTTCAGTAATTATCAATGTCAAAGAGCGCTAAATCAACCTAAGCCAACCTAGACAGCGACAAAAACCAGACCAGTGCGCCAAATCTCTCCAGCGCGCCCGCCTAACTTAAACCTCTGATTTTACTTCCAAACCTCACTTCGCAACATCTCAGCCGCTCCGTTCCGTCCGCCCCGCAGTCAATTTCTCGCTGCCGGTAGAGGGGGTTCTAAGGCGAGTGCAGCACCTTCGCAAGAGCTTTTTGCATAGTTTGTCGCAAAAGGTTTAATATTTACCGTAAGCCATTGTTTTATATTTATATATTTTGCAAACTTTCTCATCAAGCACCCCAGACCACGCCTAGACTACAGGCTATCCTTGAAAGGCTGAGTAAGGAATGTAGGTTATCCACATAGCTCAGCGCAACAAATGAAAAAGGCACCTCAACCTTACCTAAAAAAAACGACTCGCGCGTCATTCAAATAGCATCAAATATCGCTGCACAGGGTGATTCCATCACTTCCCGCGCCTAGCCGCATTGAGCAGACGGTTAAAATAGGACGTCGAACCTATAGATCGAGCGCGTTAATCAGTAATTTGACTGTTAACAGCGGTTGGAAAGGCTTCGATCTCTTCTTCGGGTTCCTCACCCAGTGTCACGCTATTGCCATACGCCCGGACGCAATGCTCATGCGTGGCCTCGGCCGTACAAGGCGCGCCCTCTGTCGACGCCGCATCTGTGATTTGTGGGGCAAGATTATCAGCCGTCACGGGGACGGCCCAAGTGATAGAAACAACGGCCACCACGACAGCCTTATGCAGTGTAGGAATATTATTGAGAGAAACATTGAGCGTCATAGGTGCCTCGTTTGCAGTGAATAACTGCAAGTAAGTTAGCCTGTCTCATCAGATTCACCTAAAAGATAGTCCTTGGCTTTTGTTTCAAAGCTGCTGGCTTTCTTTAATGAGGCATTCACCGTTCTGCCCCATGACCATGAGCAGACAAAAGAAAACGGGCGAGGTTTCCCCCGCCCGCTTTGCCTTACATATATATGTCGGCTTACGCGTAGCGCACGTCGTCATCGCCGTCGGATTCAGGCGCTTTGAGTGCATCGATCAATCCATCAAGAGTCACGGCCCCCAGAGGTTTGCCGTTTTTATCCACCACTGGGCAGCAACCATCAGGAGCGGCGTGCAGTTTTGGCAAGGCTTGTTCCAGCGACAGCGTGCCTTTGATGGTCACCCCTGCCCCCGTCGCCCCCTTTTTGACGATAGAGCGCACACGTACGACTTTGGCGCGATTGATGTCGCGGATGAAGTCGGTGATGTAATCATCGGCTGGGTTCATCACGATATCTTGCGGATCGCCAGATTGGATGATTTCGCCATCGCGCAAGATTGCGATGTTATCCCCGATGTTCAAAGCCTCGTCCAAATCATGTGTGATAAAGATGATGGTCTTGTGCAGCTCTTCTTGCAGCTCCAATAGAATAGACTGCATATCGGTGCGGATAAGTGGATCAAGTGCCGAGAAAGCTTCGTCCATCAACAGGATTTCGGCATCTGTCGCCAAAGCACGCGCCAATCCGACGCGTTGCTGTTGACCACCCGAAAGCTGTGATGGGTATTGATCTTCAAACCCAGCCAAGCCCACACGTTCCAACCATTTGACAGCGCGTTCGTCAGCTTCCTTGTCCGACACGCCCTGAATTTCCAAACCGTACTTGGCATTGTCCAACACCGTACGGTGCGGCAAGAGGCCGAATTTTTGGAACACCATGGACATCTTGAACCGACGCAGATCGCGCAATTGTTTATCGTCCATCGCCAGAACGTCTTCGCCATCGACCCAGATTTCGCCCGCGGTAGGCTCGATCAAACGGTTCAGGTGACGGATCAAGGTGGATTTACCAGACCCAGACAGACCCATGATCACCTGAATTTTGCGCGCAGGGATATCAAGGTTGATATTATTGAGGCCCAGCGCATGGCCTGTTTGGTCCATCAACTCAGGCTTCCCCATGCCGCTCCGAACGGCATCCATTTGCGCCTCAGGGTCGTCACCAAAAATCTTGTACAGGTTTTTGATGCTCACTTTTGGCTCATCTACGCTGTCGTCTTGAGGTAGAATATCGTGCTTACCCATGTCCGTTCTCCCTATAGGCCTGCAAACGTTTGCCGTAGGTTTGGCTGACGCGGTCGAAGATGATCGCAAGAACAACAATCGCAAGACCGTTCATCAGGCCCAGCGCGAGGTATTGGTTAGAAATAGCACGCAACACTGGCACGCCCAATCCGTTGACCCCGATCATTGAGGCCACAACGACCATAGACAAAGCCATCATGATGGTTTGGTTCACACCAGCAAAGATGTTGGGCAATGCCAGTGGAATTTGAACCCCAAAGAGTTTTTCTTTGGTTGATGCACCGAAGGCGTCAGCCGCTTCCATAACATCGCGGTCCACCAGTCGGATACCCAAATTGGTAAGACGGACAATCGGCGGCAAGGCATAGATGCACACAGCCAAAAGGCCCGGCACTTTGCCAATGCCCAACAGCATCACCACGGGGATCAAGTACACAAACGACGGGATGGTTTGCATAACGTCCAAAACCGGTGTGATGAAGGTTTGCGCCCTGTTAAAGCGCGCCATCAAAATGCCCAATGGGATGCCGATCGATATACACAAGATCGTGGCAACAGAGATGATCGCCAGCGTGGCCATCGTGTCTTCCCACATGTCCAAATAGCCAATGGCCAAGAAAGACAAGATAGATCCTAAGGTGATCTTCCAAGACCGAGCCCCAAGCCATGTCAGCAAGGCCACGCATAAAATGACCAATGGCCAAGGCGCGTCGGTCAGCAGTTTTTCAAACCACACCATAAACTTGAGCAGAGGATTGAAGAATGCTTCTAGGTCTTCACCATATGCACGTGAGAACGTGCGAAAGCCCTCGTCAATCCCTTGTTTGAAATCAGCCAACTCACGTCGACCCAGCGACGGAAATTCAGTAAAAAAGCTCATAAGCTTCCCCCTGTGTGTGCAAAAAATAATAAAAGGGGTCCGCGAATTGGGCAATACCCTATCGCGAACCCCGTGCAATCAAACAGCCTTAGAGGGCGGATTTGATCTTTTCTGCAACATCAGCGGAAACCCAAGGCATCCAAATATCAGAGTGAGCTTCCAAGAATTCAAAAGCTGCATCTTCACCAGTCGCTTGGTTTTCGTTCATGTAAACCAACATGGCGTTCATCACTTCACCAGGCCAAATGCGTGTGGAGAGATAATCCAGAGCTTCGCCGCCCTTTTCTTTGAAATCGTTTGTTACAACGGTTTCAACTTCGGATGGAATCCAGCTTGTTTTCTGAGGATCGGCACAATCATCAGGTGCGAGACCGATACAGCCTTCCCAGTTGTCAATTCCGGCCCATTCCGCTTCGAATGGTACAGGGAACAATTCATATTTTCCGATGATCGCAGTTGGCGACCAATAGTAACCGAACCAGTTTTCATCACGCTCAACCGCTTTAGCGATAGAACCGTCAAGACCAGCAGCGGAGCCAGGGTTCACATTGACCCAGCCTTTTGCTTCCATATCGAATGCACGGAACATATTGTCGTTAGACAACTGACAGCTCCAACCCGATGGACAGCCCATGAACGCGCCTTTTGTTTCGTCTTCCACGTATGGGAAAAGCTCAGGGTGTTCGATGATTTTCTCAACTGTGTTCAGCTCAGGATGCTCTTCGATGAAGTGCTTAGGCACCCACCAGCCTTCGCCAAGGCCTGTGATAGGGCCTGCCAAAGCTGTGTGCACACGGCCTTCTTCTTTGGCTGCGGCCAAAACAACTTTGAGACCATTCACCCAAAGTTCAGGTGCAATATCAGGACGGCCCTTTTCGCTCATAGACGTAAAAGTTGTCTGGGTCGCACCGGGGACCAATTCAACGTCGCAGTCGTAACCTTCTTCAAGGATGAATGCGTCAACGCTGGCCATCAACTCGGCGGAGGCCCAGTTCATTTCAGCGATTGAAATAGACCCACAATCAGATGCCATAGCAGCACCCGCAGATGCGATCAGACCAAAGACACTTGTGGTGACAAGTTTGTTAAAATTCATGGTGGGAAGCTCCCGCTTTTAATTCGTGTGTTTGCCAGTCAGACATGCTCCGAGCCTATCGGGTCTCTGTCTCTTCGACTGGTCACCACCCCGAGCTGGGCGATTTCTCCGCAGCGACGTCCTTGCACTCAAAATTGAGTGTTCTTAAGTCAGAGCCAATGCGGCGGAGCGTACGCACAAAGCAACATATTAAGCCTTAGAATGCAACCCGTTAGAAAATTTGTCACATTAAGCCAGTCCTGACCTCCAAAGCGGTTCGATAAAATTAGCACCCAAGGGCGCGTCACACTGCCCCAAGGAACGATGCTCTCAAAGGTTGCCCTTGGCTTCTTGCATGAGTATCTGTGTGGCTCATGTGATATGAAGGACCTCAAATGGCTGACCGCACGCTTCAAGACGCAGCAGAACGCGAAAAATCGAAAAAGATCGGCGCCTTGTCGCAGCTTTGGCCATTTTTGAAACCTTATCGCATGATGATGCTCATGGCGCTCATAGCCTTGGTGGTCACAGCATGCATTTCGTTGATCTTGCCCCTTGCTGTGCGCCGCGTTGTGGATGGCTTTCAAAGCTCAAGCGCGGTTCTATTGGACGGGTATTTTTCCGCCGCTTTGGCCATCGCCTTGCTTTTGGCTATTGGTACGGGCCTGCGCTACTATTTGGTGACCAAACTTGGCGAACGTGTGGTGGCAGACATCCGCAAAGCCGTGTTTGACCGGATGATCCGCATGTCGCCCGCCTTTTTCGAAAAAATTATGACCGGCGAAGTTCTGTCGCGCATCACCACCGACACAACGCTTTTGCTCTCCGTCATCAGTTCTTCCATCTCAGTCGCCCTGCGCAACACGATGATCCTGTTCGGCGGTTTGATCTTGATGCTGTTTACGTCCGGCAAGCTCACGGGCCTTGTTCTTTTGCTCGTGCCCATCGTGATCGTGCCTATCGTTGTTTTAGGTCGCCGCTTGCGCAAATTGTCCCGCGAAAACCAAGAATGGATCGCCTCAAGTTCTGGCACCGCCTCAGAGGCTTTGCTGTCAGCACAAACCATTCAAGCCTTCACCGCCGAAGCCGCACAATCCGAACGTTTTTCAGACGTGACCGAAAAAAGCTATGCCTCTGCCCACACCCGCATTCAGACCCGCGCCGTGATGACTGTGATCGTGATCACGTTGATTTTCTTTGGTGTTGTTGGCGTGTTGTGGATCGGTGCGCGCGATGTGCGCACGGGCGGCATGTCTATAGGCGAGCTGGTCCAATTCGTGATTTATGCCATTATGGTGGCAGGTGCCGCTGGCGCTTTGTCAGAAATCTGGGGCGAACTGCAACGCGCTGCAGGCGCGACGGAACGCTTGATTGACCTTTTAGGCGCGACAGATCCAGTCAATGACCCGGATGCACCTGTGCAATTGGCCTCACCTGTTAAAGGCGAGATTACCTTTGACAACGTGCAATTTTCTTATCCGTCGCGCCCCAACACATCGGCTTTGGATGGCGTGTCATTCAAAGTGAAAGCTGGCGAAACCATCGCATTGGTTGGTCCCTCCGGAGCGGGGAAATCCACCATCATCCAATTGCTGCAACGTTTTTACGATCCGCAATCAGGACGTATCTCAATCGATGGCTCTCCCATTGATACGCTGGCGCGCGCAGAGTTCCGGTCTCACATCGCGCTGGTGCCGCAAGACCCTGTGATTTTCGCGGCTTCTGCTGCTGATAACATTCGTTTCGGACGCCCCGACGCCACCGATGATCAGGTCATCGAGGCCGCAAAAGCGGCAGCTGCCCATGACTTTTTGGCCAAGCTGCCAGAAGGCTATGACAGCTATGTTGGCGAGCGTGGCATCATGTTGTCTGGTGGACAAAAGCAACGTGTCGCCATTGCCCGTGCCATCTTGCGTGACGCGCCTATTTTATTGCTGGACGAAGCCACCTCTGCGTTGGATTCTGAAAGCGAGAAACTTGTGCAAGAAGCCGTTGAAGACATGGCCAAGACCCGCACGACCTTGATCGTGGCGCACCGTCTGGCGACCGTCAAAAAGGCAGATCGCATTTTTGTTTTTGAAGACGGAAAAATCGTCGCCACAGGCACGCATGATGCGCTCGTTGCCGAAGGTGGCCTCTATGCGCGTTTGGCGCGTCTTCAATTCACCCAAGGGGAATAGAGGGACGCAACTCCCCTTATTTTTGCCAAGTAAAAGCGCTTTGGTAAACGTCAACACAACATAAAACTCTAAAAGGTAGAAACATATTATGGGTATCTGGAACTTCGTCAAAGGCGCAGGGAAATCCGTTTTCGGTAAAAAAGACGCCGAACCAAACACTGACGATCTTTTGGCTGAAATCGCAGCACTTGGCTTAGAGGCTGAAGCGCTGGAACTGTCCGTCGAAGGCGACAAAGTCAAAGTGGCGGGCACAGCCAGCCAAGAGATGAAAGAAAAAGTCATCTTGGCCGTGGGCAACGTTGAAGGCATCGCCTCTGTCGAAGACGACATTGCAGGCGCAGATCCTGTGTTTCATGAAGTGAAAAAGGGCGAAACGCTTTGGGGCATTTCCAAAGACACGCTAGGCAATGGCAACCGCTACATGGAAATTTTTGACGCCAACAAGCCTATGCTGTCACACCCTGACAAAATCTATCCAGGTCAAAACCTGCGTATTCCGCAAGATCTTGAAGCGTAATCGCCACTTTATATAGATTTCGAAAGGCGTCCTTTGGGGCGCCTTTTTTGTGGTGTCGATGTTGTTTTCTAGAAAGGGACCAGCCCGATCAAAGCTGCTCAAGCAAGACCGACCCAACCGAATATCCCGCCCCAAAGGAACAGATCAATCCTTTGTCACCTTGTTTCAATCCATCTGAGTGTTTTGAAAACGCGATAATCGAGCCTGCAGATGACGTATTGGCGTAGTCTTGCAAAACATTTGGCTGCTCAAAGGGCTCAGGCACGCGGCCCAATACTTTTTTCCCGATGTAATCGTTCATCGTTTTATTCGCTTGATGCAACCAAAGCCTTTTTAAATCAGTCACTTGAACACCAGTGACTTTCAAGTGATCAGCGATATGCGCGCTGACCAAAGGCAAAACCTCTTTGAACACTTTACGGCCGTTCTGCATAAACAACATGTCGCGATGATCCCCAAGCTGATCATGTGCGCGGCGCAAAAAGCCGTTGTTGTTGCGAATGTTGTTCGAAAATTGCGACGCACACCGCGTGGACAAAATGCGAAACTTTGGCGATTTGGCAACATCTGCGGCCTCAAGCACAACAGCCGTCGCCACATCGCCGAAAATAAAGTGGCAATCACGATCACGCCATTCCAAATGCCCAGACGTGATTTCAGGCGACACAATCAACGCGCGCTTGGCAGACCCGCTGCGGATCATATCTGCGGCGGCCTGAATACCAAAGGTCGCAGACGAACAAGCGACATTCATATCAAAGGCAAAACCGCCTGCACCCAAAAGTGCCTGAATTTCAACGGCCACAGCAGGATAGGCCCGTTCGTGATTAGAGGCAGCACAGATCACCAGATCGATATCCGAGCCTGAAATCCCCGCGTGTTTCAACGCGGTTTCGGCGGCATCCAACGCAATCTCAGCCATCATAGACGGCGCGTCATCTGCGCGCGGATCAAACCGCGGCCCCATACGTTTTGGGTCTAATATACCGGCCTTATCCATGACATAACGGCGCTCGATCCCAGAAGATTTAAAAATAAAATCAACAGAAGAGTCCGCTTTTGCCTCGATCACTCCCGCCGCGATGTCATCTGCATGTTCGGCGTTAAACAGCGCCACATAAGCGTTGAAGCTGTCCACCAGTTCTTGATTGCTAATACTCTGCGTAGGCGTGAAAACACCCGTTCCGCTGACCACCACATCGCCCATAGACCCCCCAATAACCAACCCTATTTACATTTCAACCTAAGACTGCGGACCTTGTTGGTCTAGCTGCCGATACCGACTTGACGCAGCGTTCTTTCTGCGCAATCCGGTGTAACGCAGCGTAGAACGACCTGTGCGCGGGCTTGTGCGATCACATCTTTGTCCCCATCATAAGATTAGGGAGACATGGACCGTGCACACGATCCATCTACGGGAGGACCAAAACACATGGCATCAGATTTTACATCTCTGGCGGCACGCAATGTCATCGACAGCGAGATGGCCTTTGAAGACCGCGACATCGGCGCCACCATCTATGAGCGCCTGACCCGCACAAAAGACGCCTTTGGCGCGCGGCCTGCCTTTTCGTATCAAATTACGTCCGGTCCGACCGACAAGGCAGAAACGCTGACATGGAATGACATCCACGCACAAGTCACCCAAGCCGCCAATATGTTTCGTGCTTTGGGTGTTGGTGAAACCGATGTGATCGCCTATGTGCTACCCAATACAAATGACACAGCCGTGACCTTTTTGGGCGGCATGGTGGCCGGCATCGTCAATCCGATCAATCCGCTTTTGGACGCCACGCAAATCGCATCGATTTTGCGTGAAACTGGCGCTAAAGTGGTTGTTACGCTGCGCCCCTTCCCCAAAACGGATATTGCACAAAAGGTAGCCGAAGCAGTCAAAGACGCGCCCACGGTAACAACGGTGCTTGAAATTGATCTGCTGCAATATCTCACGCCCCCCAAAAGTTGGATCGTGCCGCTCATACGTCCTAAGAACCCGCGTGCAGCACAGCATCAAGCCAAGGTATTGAATTTCAAACGTGAGCTCGCCAAACATCCGAGAACCCTAACCTTTACAGACACACCAGAAGATCGCGTTGCCGCTTATTTCCATACAGGCGGCACGACGGGCATGCCCAAGGTCGCACAGCACAAAACCTCTGGGATGCTATACAATGGCTGGATTGGTTCACGATTGTTGTTTCGCGAGACAGATAATATCATGTGCCCCTTGCCGATGTTTCACGTCTTTGCCTGCCATGTGATTATCATGGCGATGATCACATCTGGCGCACATGGCGTGTTTCCGACGCCTGCGGGGTACCGTGGCGAGGGCGTGTTTGATAATTTCTGGAAATTGATCGAGCGTTGGCAAATCAGCTTTGTCATCACCGTGCCCACTGCGATATCGGCCCTGATGCAACGGCCGATTGATGCTGATATCTCCAGTATCAAAACCGCATTCTCTGGCTCATCACCACTGCCCATCGAATTGTTCAAGCGCTTCGAGACGGCGACAAACGTCGAGATCATCGAAGGGTATGGCCTTACAGAAGCCACCTGTCTTGTGGCTTGCAATCCCGTTGGAGGCATCAAAAAAATTGGCTCAGTAGGCATTCCATTTCCGCATACAAACGTCAAAATCCTGATCCATACGGCTGAAGGCCCTGTCGAATGCCCGACCGATACTGTGGGCGAAATTTGTATCGACAGCCCCGGCGTTTTTGCAGGTTCAACCTATACCGAAGCTGATAAAAACCATGATCTGTTCCACCATGACCGCTATCTGCGCACCGGCGATCTGGGGCGGATTGATGAAGATGGCTATCTGTGGATCACAGGACGCGCCAAAGACCTGATCATCCGCGGCGGGCATAATATTGACCCCGCTGAAATAGAAGAAGCCTTGGCGGGTCATGAAGCGGTCGCCTTTGTCGGCGCGATTGGTCAGCCCTGCGCCTACTCAGGCGAGCTGCCCTGTGCCTATGTTGAACTTATTGATGGGGCGACGGTGACCACAGATGAGCTCATGACCTTTGCCCGTGCGCATATCCACGAACGCGCTGCCTTCCCAAAGTACATCGAGATCCTTGATGAGCTGCCCAAAACAGCTGTGGGCAAGGTGTTCAAACCCGACCTGCGCAAACGCGCCATCACGCGTGTGTTCAATGAAGCCTTGGATAAAGCGGGGCTCGTCCAACGTGTCATCGGTGTGATCGATGATAAGAAATTGGGGTTGGTGGCGCAAATAGGGCCGCGCGACGACAAGTCTTTGGATGCACTTGCCACCTGTTTAGGAGAGTTCCCGACCCCTTGGGCATTCGAAAACACTCAGACCTAACCGATAGGTTTAATATGGGAACACCATAAGGCCTCGTTTTCATACGGGGCCTTATCTGCGTTACACCCAGACAAAGTAATTAAAATTTATCAATAATACTGTGATCTTAACCCGGCTTAAACCCGAAATGCGCCATGATTACGCCACATTTCAAAGCTCTTTTAAAGACCAGAAAACAGCGCGATGAGTTCTCATTGTGCGTACTTTGCAAGGACATCGACCATGATTATTGCTTTACTCTTTTTTGCTCTGGCCTCAGCATTTACAGCCGCGGCAACCGTCAGCTTGATGGGGTTTTCGTTCTGGATTGCACTTGTGACTTATCCTCTTGCAGGTACACTTGCCTTACTTTTAAGCGCGGCGCTCGTCGCATTTTATAGATCAAGGTCACTCCGCCCAGTTGTGTATGAACACAATGAGCAAGCTCATGCATAAGGTTTCTTTGAAATGATATCATCCCCGATTTGCGGGTCGGCAAAACTGGCGGGTCTGCAAAACAATTCAGCCATGTAGGCGAACGAAAACCGTTCCCCATCGTATATATCCGCCGCGCATGAACAAACATCCCACTGACTGAAGATGCTCAAGGCACATCTGAGCGAGACAAAACCGCTGCACGGCGAATAAAGAGACCTCGATCTGTAGCCCATACTGGCGTCCTATCGCGTGATCCCGTAACCCTAAAATATATGCCCAAATGAAAGCGCAAGGCTTGGACAATACTGGAAAGAATTGACTGTTGCTGCGATGCCGCATTTCATCCATGATGTGGTGAAGGAGCTTTTGCCATGTCAATCACAGCCAGCGTCTATCACCTCACCCATTATAAATACGACAGACCGGTTACATTGGGGCCCCAAACGATCCGTCTGCGTCCGGCAACTCATTCGCGCACGCGCGTGATTTCGCATAGCCTCAAAGTCTCGCCATCGGCGCATTTTGTGAACCACCAGCAAGATCCATATGGAAATTGGCTGGCCCGCTTTGTTTTCCCTGACCCCGTGCGCGAATTCAAGATTGAGGTCGATCTTGTCGCGGATATGTCCGTCTACAACCCGTTTGATTTTTTCGTGGAAGACAGTGCAAAAGAGTTTCCGTTTTCTTATGACGCCGACATCGCCCCTGATCTAAGCATCTATATGCGCCCCGATCCAGTTGGTCCTTTGTTAAGGACCTTTATGGCCAGCGTCGCGCGCGACCCTATGGTTACGATTGATTTTCTAGTGATGCTCAACATGCGTTTGGCAAATGAAATCAATTATGAAATTCGTATGGAACCGGGCGTGCAAACTGCCGAGGAAACGTTGGGCCGCGTCGCAGGTTCATGCCGTGATACCAGTTGGCTATTGGTGCAAGTGCTGCGCAACCTTGGCCTTGCCGCACGGTTTGTGTCTGGCTATCTGATTCAGCTCAAGCCCGACTTAATCGCCTTAGATGGGCCTGCAGGCACTGACAAAGACTTCACCGATCTGCATGCATGGGTAGAGGTCTATTTACCCGGCGCAGGCTGGGTTGGCCTTGATCCAACCTCAGGTCTTTTGGCAGGCGAAAGTCATATCCCCTTGGCCGCAACCCCGCATTATCGCCACGCAGCACCTATTTCTGGTCTCGCGAGCGCCGCAGAGGTTGAATTTGCGTTCGATATGCAGGTCACGCGCACGGCGGAACATCCACGGATCACTAAGCCGTTTTCAGACGATGCATGGAACACGCTGAACACCCTAGGCCAAGCAGTCGACAAACGGCTTGAAGCTGGCGACGTACGCTTGACGATGGGCGGCGAGCCGACGTTTGTGTCCATCGACGACTTTGAAAGTGCCGAGTGGAATTCAGACGCAGTTGGTCCAACAAAACGTGGACTGGCAGACCAATTGATGCGCCGTTTGCAAGGCAAGTTCTCCACCGGTGGATTGCTGCATTATGGGCAAGGCAAATGGTATCCGGGCGAAACGCTCCCACGGTGGACCTTTTCACTGTATTGGCGCAAGGACGGTCATCCTATCTGGCAAGATCCTGATTTACTGGCGACAGAAGACACTCATGAAGATGTTGGGCCTAGTGATGCGCAAGCGCTTTTGACGGCAATTGCGACCAACCTTGAAGTGCCGCGTGAAAACGTTTTACCAGCTTTTGAAGACCCTGCTGAGTGGATCATCAAAGAAGGCAATTTGCCTGCAAATGTCACGCCGGAGAATTCCAAACTTGACGATCCCGAAGAGCGCGCACGCATCGCGCGGGTGTTTGAACGCGGCCTGACAACCCCAGCAGGATACGTCTTGCCCGTACAACGTTGGCAGGCCCGCGCCTCAAGTCGATGGATGTCAGAGGTCTGGAATATGCGTCGCGGCCAAGTCTTCCTTGTGGCTGGCGATAGTCCTGTCGGCTATCGACTGCCCTTGGGGACGCTACCACATGTGCCGCAAAGCGACGTCTACTTTATCACCCCACAAGATCCGACAGAACCACGCGCCCCCTTACCCCGCGTCACGGATAAATCTGCTGAAGAAACGCCTGCAGAACCACAACAACCCGTGGCCCACCGCCAACAAAGCAGCGCAGGCCAAGAACAGGTTGAACAGACCATGGGTGATCTCAACGGACGCGTGCGCACCGCGATTTCGGTAGAACCGCGTGACGGACGTCTGTGCGTCTTTTTACCGCCCGTGGAAACGCTTGAAGATTATCTCGAATTGATCGCAGCCGTAGAGGCCAGTGCAAAATCCACGGGGCGCAAAGTGCTGATCGAAGGGTATGCACCCCCACATGATCCACGCGTCGAAGTGATGCGCATCGCCCCGGACCCAGGTGTAATCGAGGTAAACATCCACCCCGCCGCCAATTGGGATGCCTGCGTGCATACCACAGAAGCGGTCTATGAAGAAGCGCGGCAGTGCCGTTTGGGGGCCGATAAGTTCATGACCGATGGCCGTCACACAGGTACCGGCGGCGGCAATCACGTCGTTGTCGGTGGTGCGACACCAAACGACAGCCCATTTTTGCGCCGTCCTGATTTGTTAAAAAGCTTGATCCTATTTTGGCAACGTCATCCCAGCCTATCTTACCTTTTCGCAGGCACCTTCGTTGGACCAACCTCTCAGGCCCCGCGTATTGATGAAGCGCGCCATGATGTGCTCTATGAACTTGAAATTGCGCTAGACCAGATCTGGCCCCCTTCCGAAGGGAGCGTTGTACCTCCTTGGTTAACCGACCGCCTGTTGCGCAATGCGTTGATTGATGTCACCGGCAACACACATCGAACCGAAATTTGTATCGACAAACTGTTCTCACCAGATGGCCCTACAGGGCGTCTGGGCCTTGTAGAGTTTCGTGGGTTTGAGATGCCTCCAAACCCGAAGATGAGTCTTGCCCAACAATTGTTGTTGCGCGCTATTATCGCGCGCTGTTGGGAAAATCCGATCAGCGGCAACCTAACCCGATGGGGAACGACGTTGCATGACCGCTTCATGTTGCCTGCCTTTATCTGGGAAGACTTTCTGGAGGTTTTGGACGACTTGCGTGGTCACGATATGCACTTTGATCCAGCATGGTTCGAAGCTCAGGCAGAGTTCCGCTTCCCGTTCTGTGGCGAAGTCACATATGAAGGTATCACTTTGGAACTGCGCCAAGCGCTGGAACCATGGCATGTGATGGGTGAAACCGGTGCGATAGGCGGCACTGTCCGCTATACTGACAGCTCTTCAGAACGGCTTCAGGTCACTTTGAAAGGGGCCAACCCAGATCGTTACATCGTCACAGCAAATCAGCGCTGCGTCCCTCTGACGCCAACCGCCGAAAATGGTACACGGGTGGGCGGAGTCCGCTATAAAGCTTGGAAGCCAGCTATGTCCCTGCATCCGGTGCTTGAAGTGGATGCCCCTCTCACGTTTGATATTTTTGACACGTGGACCGGAAAGCCTCTTGGCGGCTGCCGCTATCACGTTGCGCACCCTGGTGGGCGCAATTTTGATACCTTCCCAGTGAATGGAAACGAGGCAGAGGCGAGACGGCTCAGCAGATTCGAAAAGATGGGACATACCGCTGGCTCAGTCCCCCCTACGCCAGAGCGTCCGCATCCCGAGTTCCCCATGACGCTGGACCTTCGGCGTCGGAGCGGCCATTAAAAGATGCAAATGCAACAGTCCTCTGCACATGATCCGGCGCACCGGAAACTGCTGGCATCTTACGGTGCGCAGGGCAGCAACCAATCCCCCCCAAACGACGAGATGTTAACCTCGGACGGCACAATAAAACCCGTCTGGAGGGCCTTCTTTAGCCATCTAAACAGTCTTACACCGCAAGAACTCAGCGCACGATTCTCGCGTGGCGATCAATATTTACGCGACGCCGGAGTGCTTTACCGCCAGTATGATGAAACACTGTCGACAGAACGGGAATGGCCGCTTAGCCATATCCCAGTCATCATCGGCGAAGACGAATGGCAAGTTATTTCAGATGGCTTGATCGAGCGGGCCGATCTGCTTGAATATATCCTAAGAGATTTTTACGGCGACAACACATTGGTAGCATCGGGACAATTGCCCGCCCAATTGCTAAGCCAAAATCCGGCTTGGTTGCGCCCAATAGTCGGCGCGACCAAACCTGACGCGCCTTTGTTGAACACGCTGGCATTTGAAATCGGACGCGGGCCGGATGGTAAATGGTGGGTCATCAGCGACTTGATCGAGGCCCCCTCGACTGTCGGATTTGCCGTTGAAAACCGCATCGCTATGGGGCGAGTCTTTCCAAACTTTTTCGCAGGTGCGAAAATTCACCGCCTCGCCGGTTATTTTCAAGACTTTCAACAACGCCTCATGGATATAAAGGGGCGAACCTCGGGTGAAGTTGCGTTGCTCTCGCCGGGCACGATGAACCAGAACTATGCCGAACATGCTTATATGGCGCGTTATCTGGGTCTGCTGTTGGTCGAGGGCGAAGACCTGATTGTTCAAGACGGCAAAGCCATGGTGCGAACCGTCGCGGGATTGAAACCGATCAGCCTATTATGGAACCGCTTGCCAAGTGCCATGTTCGACCCGCTGGAACTTGACTCGAACTCGATGCTGGGTGCGGCAGGATTGGTACAGGCGATCCGTGACGGGACGCTTAAGACCGTAAATATGATCGGCGCGGGCGTTCTTGAAACACGGGCGCTGATGGCGTTTTTACCTAAAATTGCGCGTGCGCATCTGGGGCACGGTCTGGCCATGCCCAACATCGCAACATGGTGGTGCGGACAAAAAAGCCAAAGGGACCATGTCATCGCCAACAGCGCGCGCATGATGGTCGGCGATGCCTTCTCGACCGTGCCGCTGATGGCAGATCCGCACACGACCACTGGTGACTCAGCTTCGGGTGCCGCCAAGGCACAACAACTGGCCGATCTGCTGAGAACCAATGGCCACGCCCTTGTCGGTCAAGAGGCTGTGACCCTCTCGACCACGCCAGTCTGGGAAGGCAATCAACTGGCCGCACGACCGATGTGTATCCGGATTTCGATGAGCCGCACCGAAAAGGGGTGGTCCGTCATGCCCGGCGGTTATGCACGGATCAGCGCTGGCCATGACGCCAAAGCGCTGGCCATGCAACGTGGCGGTCAGGTGGCAGATGTATGGGTCACCAGTCTCAACCCTGTCAACACGCCAAGCCTTTTGTCTACGCCCAAGGTTGCCGCCAAGCGCAGCGCGACCCATGCGCTTTTACCGAGTAGGGCAGCGGATAATCTGTTCTGGCTGGGGCGTTATGTTGAACGTGCAGAGCAGAATATGCGGATGTTCAGGGCTTATTTTTCGCGCATTTGTGACGGTGCCAAGCATAGCGATACCATGCCCACGTATATGCGTGATCAGCTGATGAACGGCGTCGCCCCTAATGCTGCGGCCATTGCCGCACGATTTAATGAACCGCTGACACTGGCGTTGCAATCAGCCTCTCGCATTAATGATCGATTTTCCCCTGATGGAATGATGGCGCTGCGTGGGTTGGTGAAAGATGCAAAAGCCTTGGAGGACATGTTTGTCCCGCTTGAGGACATCCCACTTCAGACCAGCATTCTTTTGCGCCAAGTCACTGGCTTTGCGGGGCTTGTACACGAAAATATGTATCGCTCAGACGGATGGCGTTTTCTCAGCATCGGCACTTCGCTCGAACGGGCAGCCAATATGTGCGATGTGCTGACAGCGTGTTTGTCAGCTGACCCAGCAAGCGGTGCGGTGGACCTGGCCCTCGAACTTGGCGACAGCGTCGTATCACATCGTACGCTATTCCAGATCGCGGCAAACAGTGCATCTGTCACTGATCTTCTCTCACTTGACCCACAAAACCCGCGTTCAGTCCGCTATCATATTACGCGCAGCAAAAATCACATCGCCAATCTGCCCACCCAAGCTGATGGCCACAATATGAGCCACGTCGCGCGTCAAGTCTTGTTGCTTGAAACGCAACTTGCAACGAGCCAGCCTGCGATGATGACACCTGAGGCCTTCGTACAGATCAAGCAAGACATTTGGGCTATTTCCGATACGCTTAACACATATCATTTGGCCTGATTTATGATGTATTCCATCCGCCTGACAATCGCACACTACTATGATCAAGCGGCGGCCAATAGCCGCCATCTGGTGCGCGTGCTCCCACGAACACTGGTGAACCGACAAACACTAATTAGGCCTTTGATTGAGATCTTTCCCGAACCTGAAACACGCTCAGAATCCATCGATTTTTTCAACAACACAACGACGTTCTGCGTGCATCGCGATCAACATACCGAAATGACGATCCGAATGTCTTGCGATGTCGACATTTCCCCGCCTCAACAATGGCAAGATCTATCACTTTCTGTCGCCGATCTACGGAATGCCTGCGAGACTTTACGCGATCTAGGACCTGAATCGCCGCTCCATTTTCTAGGGCCAACTCCCCGCCTACCACTCAATGGTGCCATCCGCGATTTTGCACATGATCTGTTTCACCCTTCAGACAGCACCGTCGCCAATGTGATCCGTATTGGCAAAGCGTTGCACGATGCCATGACCTTTGACGCAATGGCCACGACTGTTGATACGAATGCAGCCGATGCATTCCACCTGCGGCGAGGGGTCTGTCAGGATTTTAGCCACATCATGATCATTGCATTGCAGTCTCTTGGAATACCCGCAGGGTATGTCAGCGGCTATCTGCGCACCCTCCCCCCACCGGGCGGCGTCAAGCTTGAGGGAGCCGATGCCATGCACGCATGGGTACGCGCATGGGGTGGGCCCGATCAAGGCTGGATCGAATATGACCCGACCAATGCAACGCTTGTTGGCACCGATCATATCGTTGCAGGCTATGGTAGGGATTACTCAGACGTCCCTCCTGTGCGCGGGTATTTACGTTCTTCAGGCGGACAAAAAAACACCCAAGCAGTCGATGTGGCGACAATCAGTTGACGCACATAATTTGGTAAACCCAGCGGCAGTCAGACGGGCAGAGTCGCTTGGGTGGTCCTGTCAAAAGAGAGCCTCATCAAGGGGAGGCAGGATGCACTCGGACGCTTTGCTTTTCCAAATTCAAAAATCCATAGGATGTCAAAAGTGACGCATCTGCAGCATCACGTCCGACACATATGCGAATAGTTTCTTTTGGCTGTGACATGCCCGTTGGGTCAACAAGATGCCACGTGCCTGCAAGAAACACTTCCACGACAGCGTGAAAATCCTGTGGGGTCACATCTGGCGCATAAGCACTCACAAAACGTGCAGGAATGCCCACTGCGCGTACCAATGCGATCAGTACATGTGCGTAATCTCGACATACACCACGCAAAGAGGCGAAACTGTCAGTCGCCGTCGTACCACCATCGCTTGCATATATGTCATAGGTAAAATTTGCGGCAACCCAATCGCGCATCGTCTGCACCATTCTTCCGCCTGAGAGGCCGCCGAATTGGATATTTGTAAATTCCAAAAACAAGTCCGATTGGCAATTTCGCGATGGCATAAGGTATTGGATCACCGACGCAGGAAGTTGATAGCGTGGCGTCTCGTCGAGTGCGTCCAGATCTGTCGCCTGCCTCGTCACTTCTGCTTGCAATTCATAATGGCATTCAAGCCGGTCCGTAACGGAAATCCATCTGCGCATCCCGATGCCGTCCTCGCCCGCAATCTCTCGCAATTGCGTGCCAGACATCAAAGAAAGATTGTTGATATCGCAACGTTGTCCGTCATCTGTACTTGCCTCTATCTGAAGCAAAACATCGCAGGTCTGCTGCGTAGAATAGATCAAATCAGCTGACACGTTAAGCAACACGGCAAACTCCAGATTAACAAAGCGTGTAAGAGATAAAATTATTTGAGAGATAGATGCGAGCTATCGCAGCGCGCACGTGATATGTCTATAGCCTTCACCGAATGCACGAATTTTTTTCCTCATACGCGGGGCGCCCTCCTATGGGCCACGCTGTGCTAGAACTTGAATTGAAATTTTATTGTATAATTGTCTGGCAATCCGACAAAGCTTGATTATAGTACCCCTGTTGATGAAACATATTTTGGGGGACATAATGTCGAAATCACTCACCGCTCTTCTCGCTAGCTCGATGCTTTTAGCCGGAGGCGCATCCGCGCAGACCATCCTTCGCATTCAAACGCATCAGTCACCAGAATCCACCTCTGGCCAACTTGTGAAAGAATTCGTAGATCAGGTCGAAACCATGTCGGATGGATCGCTAGACATCGAAATGTATTACAGCTCGGCGGTTGTCGCCTCAGCTGAGACGTTCTCAGCCGCTATCAACGGCGTTCTTGACTGCGACATGACCAACCCAAGCTATCAAACGGGCGTCAATCCAGCCTATCAATTCGCAGCAGATACCATGGGCGGCTATGATACGCCGGTAGAGTTTCTGACTTGGATTTCCTTCGGCGGTGGCCGCGAAGCCATGAACGAATTGTATCACGCCAGCGGCATGGAATTTGTTGGAGCCTATCTGGGAGGACAGGAATCAATGAGCTCATCCAAACCGTTGAATGGGATCGAGGATCTGAAAGGTTGGAAATTCCGTTCGCCTCCGGGCATGGAGACAGAAATCTTCGCAGAGCTTGGCTCAGCCCCGGTGGTCATGGACTTTACCGAGATTTTCACCGCACTCGAAACGGGCATCATTGATGGGGCAGATGCGTCTACTTTGGCCAACAATGTGGGTTTAGGCATCTACGATGTCGTCAAGCACACCACCTACCCCGGTTTTCACTCCATGAGCTCGGACCACCTCGCGTGCAACAAATCCGTTTGGGATGGGCTTGACGCGGCGCAACAGACGATCATGACAACCGCGATGGATTCACTAGCGTTGAAACTGATGATGCGGACAACCCTCGAAAATGGCGAAGCATTGACACAGCTGCCAGAGCTCGGTGTGACCTTTTATGATTGGTCCGCAGAAGACCGTGCCGCGTTCCGCGAAGCCGCTGTCAGCCGTTGGGATATCTGGGGTGCAAAAACACCTGAGGCGCAAGTGATGGTCGATAGCCACAAGGCGTTCTTAGCGCGCATCGGCCTTGGCCCACAGGCAGACTAACCAATTTGGGGCCGTCACTGTGATCGGCGGCCCCTCTCTACTTCTCCTCACTTTACAATTCTAGGGAAACGACCCAAATGCACGTGACGATCATTGGCGGCGGCGGCTTTATTGGCCGCAAAACAGCACAAAACCTTGCACGCAAAGGCAGCCTGCGGGGGCAAACCATTCAATCGTTGACGCTTGCAGATATTGCCGCTCCTGATACGCTTGATGCGCCATTTGCCGTCAAAACAACGGCCTGCGACATCACTGACCGCGCATCCGTGGATCAACTGATCACCGCTGACACGGACGTGATTTTTCACTTTGCGGCTGTTGTCTCTTCGCATGCTGAGGAAGATTTTGAAGTCGGGATGAAAGTCAATCTGGACGGGACGCTCAACATACTTGAACGGTGCCGCATGCTCGGCACATGTCCCGTTGTTGTCTTTACATCATCACTTGCTGTTTTCGGTGGCGAGGTCCCTGACCCGATCACCGATCACACCATTCCCAATCCGCAAACCAGTTACGGCATGCAAAAGGCCATCGGCGAGCTGTTGCTGAATGACTATTCCCGTAAAGGCTATGTCGATGGGCGTGGGTTCCGTCTTCCGACGATTTCCGTGCGACCAGGCAAGCCCAATCGCGCGGCCTCTTCCTTTATGTCCTCCATCATCCGCGAGCCGTTGAATGGCGAACCTGCGATCTGTCCTGTTGATGAGGATCAAGAACATTTCTACCTGTCGCCACGACGCTGTGTCGAAAACCTGATCAAAGGGGCCGAACTGGACGCCGCAGATTTGGGTCAACAGCGCTGCATGACCTTGCCTGGTCAGCGCCTGTCGATACGGCAGATGATTGACGCGCTGACAGCCGTTGCTGGACCAAAACCGGCAAAGCTGATTAAATGGGAAGCACAGCCAGACATTGCCACTATCGTTCACGGCTGGCGCTTTGACTACCGGTTTGACAAGGCATTGGCGCTGGGGTTGAAAGCGGATACCAGTTTTGAGGACAATGTTCGTTACTATATGGAAGACGATCTTCCAAACACCTAAGGCGCATATATGCTGAACCCTATCATCCAAACCCCCCGCTATCGCCTTGTAGCAGACGAGATCGCCGCGCGTATTCGCGCTGGCGATCTTCCACTTGATAGCAAGATGCCCGCAGATAAGGATCTTGTTGAACAACTTGGCGTCAGCCGCACCACAGTGCGCGAGGCGATGATTGCGCTAGAATTGATGGGCTATGTTGTCACCCGATACGGGGCTGGGGCTTTTGTGACGCGCACCCTGCCCGATGCTCAGATCGAAACATCTGGCCTGCCTGGCTATTTTGAACTGGTCGAAGCACGCTTTGTAATCGAACCTGAAATTGCATCAATCGCCGCAGCGCTGATCACCCCAGCCGAGATTGCCCAACTTGAACGCTGCGTAGAAGGCATGTGCGCCGCGACCGCCAGCCTTGACCAAATTGAAGCTTTCGACAGCGAATTTCACCTGACCGTTGCGCGCTCGACTGGCAATACAGTCTTTGTGTCGGTCGTCAAAGACTTTTGGCGCGTGCGCCAGCGCTATCCAGAATGGACGCGATTGAACAACCGACAAAGCCCTGATGACATTGCACGATTTTCGCGCGACGAACATATGGCCATCGTGAACGCACTGGCCGCACATGACGCCAAAGCCGCGCGCGCTGCGATGGCCTTGCATTGTCGCAATTCCGGCCGACCTTTGCTTGAGCGCTGGCAGCTTCTTGAAGGCGAAGCAAGCACAGAGGATGTTTTCAAACGCCTAAGGCAACGCGCCAAAGAAGACTGAAACAATTTTGCGTTGCAGCAGCATCAAACGCTCCTCATTTCAACATCGCGATGCCCGCCATTCTTATGAGAGACATCCACATGTCCTGCGATGGCATACAACCCGAAACCAAAAATGAATCGGGCTGTATGTCTTTGGTTTTGGTCGCAACCTATCTGAAATCGTTCTCAGGACAGGCTTTGTCTGGCACTGCGACGGTGCAACAGCCACAGAACCAACGGGATCGTCCAGATCGCGATGGAAAACAGACCAAGCCCTGCGGCAATCGGGCGTTCAAAAAAGGCAAGAAAACTGCCGTCAGATTTGATCATTGATGTGACGAAATTCTGTTCCAACATCGGTCCTAAGACCAACCCCAAAATCGCAGGTGCGATGGGGATATCATTTTCTTCCATCAAGAACCCAATGACACCAAAGAACAACATCAAGCCGATCCCAAAGACAGAATTGTTGATGGCAAATGATCCAACCATGCAGAACATCAAAATCACAGGCATCAGCACCTTTTGCGGAATAGACAAAACGTGGCGCGCGCCCTTGATCGCGATCCAGCCCAACGGCAGCATGATCACATTGGCCAGCAAGAATACGATGAACACCGCATAGATCATTTCCGGCTGGGTGATGAAGACCATCGGCCCCGGATTGATGCCTTTGATATACAGGACACCGATCACGATGGCAGTGATGGAATCGCCGGGGATGCCAAAGACAAGCGCCGGAATCCACGCACCGCTCATGGCACCGTTGTTAGAGGCCCCCGCCTCGACCAAGCCTTCGACATGACCTTTGCCAAATTTCTCAGGGGTTTTTGAAAATTTCTTACTAATGGCGTATGAAATCCAAGCCGCGATATCAGCCCCAGCGCCGGGCAGCGCGCCAATGGCGGTGCCTAAAACACTGCCGCGCAACGCCTGCACAGGATAGGTCACAAGATTGGTTGCTTGCTGGCGAAAGATGCTTTTGCCCGAGGTCGAAGGCGGACGCACATCACTGGCGCGCTTGATAAAGGCGCGGATGACTTCGGATACAGCAAACAGGCCGATCATAGCGGGAATGAACTGCACCCCGCCCATCATCTCGACGGACCCAAAGGTGTAGCGCGGCACAGCTGCTGGGTTGTCCAAACCAACCGTGGCCGCAAACAACCCGATGAACAGCGCGATAAGCCCGCGTGCAGGGGACCCGGGCGAGATGAACACAGCACAGGACAGGCCCAGAACCACCAGCCAAAAATATTCAAACGATGAGAATTTCAACGCGATTTCAGCCAAGACAGGCGAGGCCGTGATCAGCACAAGGGTGCCAAAGATGCCGCCGATTGACGAAAACACCAATGAGGCGCCAAGAGCTGCTTCGGGGCGGCCTTGTTGGGTCATAGCATAGGCGTCTTGCACATAGGCAGCGCTGGCTGGCGTGCCGGGCATACGCAGCAAAGTTCCGGGTATATCGCCGGCAAAAATCGCCATAGCCGTGGCCGTTACGATAGTGGCAATGGCAGGCACAGGATCCATGAAAAAGGTCACCGGCACCAATAGCGCCGTGGCCATGGTTGCGGTCAGACCCGGAATGGCACCGACAAACATACCAAAGGCGGCAGCGCCAAAGATCACCAGCAGGACGTAGGGTTGGAACACAAGGTTCGCAGCTTCAATCACAATTGACATGAAATTTTCACCAAAAGACGTTCAAGAAATCACTGCGCGGCAGCGGGACGAGCAAAAGTTTGCCAAAGCTTTGTTGGATGGTAACAGACGTTAGAGCTGACACAATAATCGCGGTTGGAATGCGCACCCCAAGGATCAGCATCGCCACCAGCATCACGCAAAAGGCTGTAGGCAAAAAGCCAAGCAACGGCGAGACGACGATATAGGTCACAATCAGCCCCAAGACAGCAAACATACGCAGCACAGCCCCACCACTGCGGGTCCATTCTGCAAGTTGCAACCCCGGCAAGCGTTCGCCCGCAATGGCAGCTTTGGTGATCATGAATATCCCCACAAGACCTGTCACAAAAGCGATAGCGCGCGGCATCGTGCCTGCGCCGTAGTCCTGCCCGGGGATCGCATGAAAATTTATCGCCGAGAGATAAATCGCTATCCCTCCTAGCAGGGTTAGTAACCCCAATGTCAGATCGGTGACGCGCATCCTGTGTCCTGTCGTTGGTCGCTATATGATGTGCCGTCGCCGATTTTACGGCGACGGCTTTGATGTCTGGCGAAGCCCGTTATTGGGCGGCCATTTATTGAGCCGCGAGGCCTGCTTTTGTCATGACCTCACCAAAAACAGCATCATCTGCCGCCACGATAGCTGTCGCATCGTCGCCTTTGGCCCAGCGCAGACCAAATCCACGATCTTTCATAAAGTCCTGATAAGCGTCTGAATGATACGCCGTCTCAATCGCGTCCATCAATTTGACTTTTACGTCTTCTGGCAAGCCCGCAGGGGCGGCAACAGACCGCCAAACCGCGACATTCCAATCAGAACCGGTGGTTTCTGCCAATGTCGGAACGTCAGGAAAGGCATCTTGACGATCAGGAGACATCGTTGCCAATGGCACAACGCGCTTTGCATCAATCATGGACCGACCTTCGGCCAGTGATGACGGCACAATATCGACGCCGCCTGCAACCATGTCCGTCAACCCTGGTGCGGCCCCTTGGCTGGGCACGAATGTCACATGATCAGGCGCCAGACCTTCAGACAGCAACCAGCCCGCAAGCCCGACATGCCAAATGCCGCCCTGCCCTGTGCCGGAGGCTTTGAACGTGCCAGCAGGTTCGCTTTTGATTTTTTCCAGCAACGCTTCGACGCTGTCATAGCCCGCATCTGCAGACACCATGACCCCACCCGGATCGGAGTTGACGATGGCCAAAACATCAAAATCTTCGTAGGTCAGATCAGTCAAACCCTGCCAATGCATCATATCGACTTCAATGGTCATGATACCGATGGTGTAGCCATCTGGGTCAGCGTTGGCGATGGCGCTATGCCCCACAACACCCGATCCGCCAGTGCGGTTCACGACGTTAACCGGAACACCAAGTTCCTTTTGAATTTCAGCGCCCAGCAAACGGCCCACCGCATCGGTGCCACCACCCGCGCCCCAAGGCACGATCATCTGAATGGGACGTTCAGGATACTCTTGTGCCCATGCGGCACCTGTCATAGCCATCAGGCCCCCAACAGCTACGATAGTTTTGATAAAATGCATTTTAATCCTCCTCTTTTACGATACCTAACGGTCCTTTCGCACCTACGGCACGAACGGCCGTAAAACTGTACTGAAGGACGCATAACTCGGGTGAACAGCACACCAACAGGGCGCGCAAACTGCACGGCTTATCCTATTGTTCTAACGGTGTTTACAGGTCTCCCAACCTTCTCCTCACCGTTGACAGTATCGGCCCGCGTGATAACGTCCAATGAATAAATACGTCTCTGCAATCGCGAAAGACGATCATTGCGAAAGGTCGATAAAGCGTGAAACGGGATATAACAGCCAACCTGAAAGTGCGGCATATGTCGCTGATTGTGGCCTTGGCCGATCACGGCACCACACATCGGGCCGCAGACGCGTTGAACATGACGCAATCCACCGCGTCCAAGATGCTACGCGACGTCGAAGATATTTTTGAAGCTGCTCTTTTCGAGCGCAAACCGCGCGGTATGGAACCGACACCACTGGGGGCATTTGTCATCACAAATGTACGGGCGCAACTGTCACGGCTGCACAAGTTTTCCGATGAATTCCAAGCCCGTCGTGCGGGTGGATATGGCACCCTTTCAGTGGGCGCGATAACAGGCGCCGCCCCAGACTTTGTGGCGCGGTCCGTGGCAGAAATCAAACGCAAACGCCCGCAGCTTATGGTGTCCTTGCATGGTGAAACCAGCGATGACATTCTTGACCAGCTTGAAGCAGGTGGGCTGGATCTTGCAGTGGGGCGGTTTAGCACAGAGCGGCATCGTCATATGTTTACATTCGAACTGCTGGCCGAAGAACGGCTGGTCGTCGTCGCACGGATGGGGCATCCTCTTCAACGCGCAGGTAGGATGCAACTGTCCGATCTGGCTGAATGTTCTTGGGTCTTACAGCCTTTGTCAAATCCTTCACGTCACGTGCTGGACGCCGCGCTGCATGACGCTGGACTGGACCGGCTGACGGACACGATAGAATGTTCCTCGGTCTTGCTCATCCTAAACCTTGTACAGGTCTCTGACGCCGTCGCGCTGCTGCCCGAGGCAGTTGTGGATGCACATATAAAAGCCGGTCTTTTCACGACCCTTGCCGTTGAACCGGACATCCGGCTCACCGGTTTTGGACTGGTGACGCGGCGAAAGGAAACACAAAGCGAGGCCGCCTTGGAGTTTTGCAATATCTTACGATCACGGGCCAATCTTTAAGGTCAACGCATGAGATTGCGACGCCACAGATCAGGCCACGCACGACAGCTATTTCCGGCTTGTATTTGACAAGTCCCGCAAGACGTGACGAAGAACCTTGGACTTTCATCACGCTTGCGGTGTAGCGACACGTACGGCTATGCAGCAACCGCTGCGGTGTCATCTCCTCGCCCTTTCGACGATTTAAAGAACACGTAATACAAAACCGGCGCCGCGATCATTGTCAGAACAGAGGCAAAGGCCAACCCGCCCATAATCGTCGCTGCCATGGACTGAAAGAATGCATCCCAAAGCAGTGGTAACATCCCCAAGATCGTCGTTGCTGCCGCCAGAAAAACAGGTCGCAAACGTGATGTTGACGCCGAAACAATAGCTTCTTCCAGTGGCATATCAGGGTCCGCCTTTCTGATGAGGTCGATCTCTTCCACCAGTACAATTCCGTTTTTGATCAACATGCCAGACAGCGACAATAAGCCAAGCAGCGCGGTGAAGGTGAATGGCAATCCCGTGCCCAACAACGCTAGACTGACACCGTTGACTGACATAGGCACCAACAACCAGATGATGATAGGCTGACGCAAAGCGTTGAACAAAAGCACCGTGATCAGCACCATAATGATCATACTCATCGGAAGCTGCGTTCCCAAGGAGGCCTGCGCGTCGGTTGAGCTTTCGAACTCACCGCCCCATTCCATAGAATACCCATTCGGGATTTCCATGTCTTCGATGGTCGCGCGCACTTCGGCCAAGACTTCGGTTGCAGTCATGCCGCGCGGAATATCCGCACCGACAGTGATGACATTCGCACGGTCGCGTCGAAACACCAATGTATCCTGTGCCTCAAACCTGAAACCATCGATCACCTGCGCCATCGGCACCAGTTCGCCGTCGCTTTCGGAATAGATGCTGTGATCCATCAACGACAAATCTGCGTCCCGCGCGGTGCGCAGGATTATGGGGATTTGACGATCACCCTCGCGAAAGACACCCGACGTGGTCCCCTCTGTCGCGAACTGCAACATGCTGGTGATATCTGAGCGTGAAATGCCGGCCTCCTGAGCGCGGTCTTCGGCATAGATCGGGCGCAGCACCAATTCTTTCTCGCGCCAGTCATAGCGTGGAGAAATGATATTGGCGGACGCGGCGCGCAGACGTGCGACGGCCTCGTCTGACAAATCCCGCAGCACTTCTGGATCAGCACCGGAGAAGCGCACCTCAATCGGGGCCCCTCCTCCGGGACCAAAAGCCAAACGTTTGACACGAAATTCCCCCTGCGGCACGGCCTCTAGCGCATAGGCCTCTAAGTCATCCATTTCATCCTGAATGACATCCAGAGAACTGACGCGCACGATAAGATGGCCATAGCTTGGGTTCGGGTCTTCGCTTTCGTAGGTCAGCATAAAGCGCGAGGCGCCCATGCCCGAATAGGACGTAACGGCAACCACATCGTCACGCTCAACCAACCAATTTTCAAGTGTTTGCATGTCATTAGATGTCTGATCGATCCCCGCGCCTTGAGGCAGCTTGTAGTTCACAAAGTATAGCGGTGTGTTGCTGTCAGGAAAAAACTGCTGTTTGATTTGGCCAAACAGCGCATAACAAACCACCGTTGTGCCGATCAGCGTAACAAGAACCAACCAACGCAATTTAAGGCTGGCGCGCAGGACGCTGGCATAACCACGAAAAATGAAACCGTCATAGCCAGCACTTGCTCCTTCTTCGCCTTGGCGGAAAAAGTAGTGGCCCAACAAAGGAGTCACAGTGATCGCCAAAACCCAAGACAGCATCAACGAAATGCCGATCACAGCGAAGAGAGAAAACAGAAATTCGCCGGTAGCATCAGGACTAAGCCCGATCCCCGCAAAGGCCATGATGCCGATCACAGTGGCCCCCAGCAATGGAATTTGCGTTTTGCTGGCAGCCTCTGTCGAGGCTTCACGAGACGTTTGACCGCGCTGCATATTGATTTGCATGCCTTCAGCCACAACAATCGCGTTATCGACCAGCATCCCCATCGCGATGATCAACGCGCCGAGCGAAATACGTTCCATTTCAATCGATCCAAGCGCCATAAAAAACAAGGTGCCGACAACTGTAAGCAGCAGCGTTGCCCCCACAACCATTGACGCGCGCCAGCCCATGAAAATTGCCAGAACGACAATCACAATCGCCACCGACATGGCGAGGTTTACCAAAAAGGTATTTGAGGCGTCTTCAACGACGACATGTTGCTGGTAAATTGGTGAAATCGTAATGCCAACAGGAATAGATTGCTTGAGCTGTTCCAGTTTTGCGTCAACGGCATGACCAACTTCAACGATGTTTTCCGTCGAAAGTCCGGCAACGCCAAGACTGAAAGCTTCTACTCCGTTGTGACGCAGGATGAGGTCTGGGGTATCTTCGCGTCCGCGATACACATTGGCGAAATCCGACAAGTTTACGACCTGCCCGCTAACCCCAACCGCAAGCGCCGCAATGGCGGAAACGCTATCTGACCCGTCGGGGCGTTGAATAAGTGTTCGGCCTTCCTCGTCTTGAATAGACCCGCCATCGACAATTTCATCCGCATTCGCAAGCGCAGCCTGTATCGTCGCAGGCGGAATACCAAGCGAAGTAGACAGCGCTAAATTCGGCTCCACATAAATGCGTTCATTTGGTTGCCCTGAAATTACCGCATCGGCCACACCATCAACGGATAGCACCTCTCGCCGTAAATAATCCGCAAGATCATTTATTTCGCGGTCACTGAACCCAGGCGCTGTAATAGCATAATAGAGCCCGTAAACATCTCCAAAACTGTCGTTGATAAAAGGCGTGGTCGCCCCGCTGGGCAACGCGGCTTCGCCCACCCTATTGCGCAATTTTGTCCAGATCGACGGCAGTTCACTCCCGTCGTAGTGATCTTCCATTTCAACAGTAACCCATGACAAGCCCGGCTGGTTCATGGTTTCAATCAACTTGACCTCACCCATTTTTTGAATCGCGGATTCGATCGGCTCTGATACTTCTGTCGCAACTTCTTCGGCTGACGCTCCGGGGTATTGTGTCACCACAATCGCCACTTTGATTGTAAATGCCGGATCTTCCAACCGACCGAGTGAGGAAAACCCCCAAGTGCCCCCCAGCAGGCACATCAGGATCACGATCCAAGTGAAAATCGGGTTGTTGATAGAGTAACGCGCAATATCCATGATGTTCTTAATCCCCGAAACCGGTGAAGCGACGAACGTCTTGGCCATCTGTCAGCATGGATGCGCCGACGGTGACGATTTCCTCACCGACCTCAAGCCCAGTCACGATCTCGATCTCGCCATTCTCTGTGGCAGCTATTTCAACCGCCGTCGTTGTAACGTGCCCCTCTCTTTCGCCCGTCGGCGTAAAGACCATGACAGAGGTGCCGCCGTCGTTCCCTATGGTAATGGCAGACGCAGGCACAGTTATGCGGGCCTCATCAGCCAATGAAATCGCTGTGACCTTGGCTGACGATCCCGGCCAGACTGTCAGATCATCCCGAGGCGCCATGCCAAGGGTTATTGAATACGTTTGGCCAACTGATGCGGTTTCGGCGTTCACTTCTCTTATTTCAAGGGGGTACTGGTTCAGGTGTCCCGTAAATTCGGCGTAAATCTCTACGTTCGGGTTCCGTCCAGCCTGTTGGAACAATGTCTCGGACACTTCGATTTCAATCCGCAAGTCGGACATATCGTGTAACCGCACAACCGGTGTTCCAGCACCCGTAGTGGAAAAATTCGGCACCAGACGAGACGCGACCAGTGCATCAAAGGGCGCGTGCAACGTGGCCTGTTCTAGCGCGCGTTCCGCATTACGCATGGCGACGTTCGCCAACTTGACATCAGTTTCTGCATCTTGCACGGCTGTTTGGCTCACCGCACTTCCTTCCAGTTGGCGATACCGTTCCAATGTGCGCATTGCCTGATCGCTGTTCAGGCGAGCCTCTTCAAGGGACAGCTCGAACGGAACAAGATCAAGGCTGGCAACCAGTCCGCCTTTGGGCACATCCGCACCTTCTTCCAACGGAAATTCGACAATCTGCCCCTGAACCTGAAACGCTAAATCTACAGTTTCCCGCGCGACGACATTTCCAAAGAAGGTACGCTTAAAGCCGCCATCCGACGCCTCAACTGCTTCAATCTTGACGATGGGCGTCTGCGCGTCACTCAGATTGGGGACTGCCAAGGTAAAAGCAATCACGAATATCTGTATCGCAACATGTAACCGTTTCATTTTGAGCCTTTCTTGAAGAGGCAATACATTGGGTGTGATTCCCGAAAGCCAAACTGCACTGATCGGTTCAGTTACGCCTCAACAGCTGAATCGTCTTGACATTTAAGGACAAAAAAATGTCTTTTTAGGACATGAACCACGTAATTCGCGCCGCCGCCCTCAGAGGGTATCAAGATGTCATGCAGGAATTGGGCGTTTCGCCGTCTCGCTTACTAAAGCAGTTCGAACTTAACGAAGCATTGTTAAGCGATGACGATGCGCTCTTACCCATGGTGGCTGTCTGCGGCCTATTGGAAGCAAGCAGCATTGCGACACAATGTGGCGATCTCGGCTTGCGCATCGCGCGACATCAAGACGTCAGTGTTTTAGGCATTCTTGGGCTCGTATTAAAGACTGCCAGCACCCCAGCCCAAGCCTGTGATATCATTTCACGATTCACGTTTATTCAGGGCACTGCGCTGCGGATCGAAGTGCAAGATCCAGGCAACATTATACCCGACTCCATTTCGATCAACATCTCTGTCGATGGGGTTGCAGCACCAATTCAGCGTCAGGTTCTTGAATTATTCCTTGGCATGAGTTTCCAAATTGGAAAGATGCAGAATCCGTTTGGCAAGAGCGTCGTGGCCGTTTCTGTACCACACAGCTTGGGCACATTGGCGGCACGCCATCGGCAATTCTTTGGCATCCCAGTGTTGGAGAACCAACTCTATGCCGCGCTTCATTTCGATGTCGCAGGGTGGAATACCCCCGTTGAAGATGCAGATCCTCATGTGAACCAAATGCTCAAAGAACATCTTGAGCGTAACTTTCCGGTTCCAATGCAAAGCTATGCAAACCGCGTGCGCGTGGCGCTGCGTCCTTTGATAGGAACGCAGCAAGCCAATCGCGAAGATGTCGCGCGCATCCTCGCCATTCATCCAAGAACTTTGCACAGACGGCTTCATGCCGAAAACATCAGCTTTCAGGACATCAAAGATACAATTCGGAAAGAATTGGCCCTAAAATATCTCACGGAAACAAACGCGTCTCTGACTCAACTCTCGTCGCTGCTTGGATTTCCCGAGCAATCCGCACTCTCGCGGGCCTGTAAAAAATGGTTCGATTTATCACCCAAGGCCATCCGCAAAGGCCTTGGGTCAGGACTCTAGCGCGTAGATTTGGCTTTGGATTGGCCTTTTTCTTCACCACGGCCTGTCACGGGCCTGTCGCGATCACGTTGACGATGCGGCCCTGTCACGGTTCGAAACGCATGATTTTAAAAGGCGCGCCATCACCTCAGCTCGGACTTGCCGCAACACGAAATCCACCATGAGAGGTGGAACTGTCAGGATCGTTCTGAGTTCGAGAATGCACATGATACCGATCACAATAACTGACATGACACAAAAAGGATCCGCCGCGCTGGACGCGCCCCTCCCCCGTTTTCGGTCCAGTGGGATCGAATAATGTCTCGGAGCTTGGTGGCGCATGGTGAAAGAAATCCTGAACCCATTCCCAAACGTTACCTGTCATATTGTACAAGCCATACCCGTTCGGTTCAAAACTTTTTGCCGGTGCCGTCCCTAAATATCCATCTTCTTGGCTATTGGTCTGTGGAAAATCGCCTTGCCACGTGTTCATCATATGCTTGCCTGCTGGCATCATTTGATTTCCCCAAGGGAATTTTTGACGGGCCAAACCACCGCGCGCCGCTTTTTCCCATTCCGCTTCTGTTGGAAAGCGCAAACCAGCCCAAGTGCAATATGCCAAAGCGTCAAACCATGAAATATGGACAACGGGATGATCCAGCCGAGTTGACACATCGGAGCCAGCCCCTTCCGGTGACTTCCAATACGCGCCATCGACCCGACGCCACCAAGGCAAGCCGGGCGGTGATTCTTTATAGCTATCAGGATCACGCAACAGCAAATGGAACACAAAGGACCAGCCCTCCTGTTCAGCAACAGTTTTATACCCTGTTGCCTCAACAAAGCGTGCGAATTGTATATTCGTGACCGTCGTCGCCCCAATACCGAAAGGTGATAGTTTTACCTTTCGGCGGGGTGCGTCAAAATCCTGTGGGAACCGAGAGCGCCGCGTTCCCATGTCGAAAAATCCACCAGCCACGGGGACCAATTCCAACATCAGCTCCCGCTGCGTCGCACTATCGGCAGGTCGAACGTCAAGGGCTTGGCGATGATAGGACGACGCCGATGTCAACGAATCTGACAAAGATTTGGGACTGCAGCAGGGCTTGGCCGACGTATTGGTCATTGAATTTTCTCGTCCAAATTCCTGTGAATGCCTCGCAAAAGAGGCTTTATGCAAACGATATTCTAAGCGCCGTTTGGCGAGCGTTCAACCCCGTGCATTGGAACGACGCGCGCCCACTGCAGTCACATCAGACATATATCCGTCAACAATGCCATTTCAAAAACGTCGCGCGTTCACGGCAGGAAAGTCGCTCAACAGCTTCTGCCTCTGTCCATTACTGATCTTAAAGCCTGCCTTTTTTGGGAGGGGGAATACGCTTGCTTGACAGAATCTATAAAATACACGATTATCAATAAACTTTCCAATAATGGAATTTATAATTTCAAATATGAAATGAATATGAACCCAACTGAACGCATACTACAAGTTTTGGAATACGTCATGGCTGCGGGGCCTGGGCCGGTCAAACAAACCGATATCGCCCGGCATTGCGGCTTGTCGCCAGCGACACTGAACAGGATCGTCAAGTCTTTGTCAGATTTGGGATATCTGTTTCGTACGAGCGAAAAATATTGTGTGCGCAATTTCCGGTTGGAGCGAAACGTTCCGATGTCTCAGTCCTATTTGGCCAAACTCGACACCACGATGAGAGATTTGTCCAAACAGTTAGGCGTTTCAGCGGAAGTTATCGTTGTCGCTGGGCATGAACTTTTGTGGCACTCAAAAACGGATTATCCGGACCCTGACGTGGTCATCCGCGCAAGCGTAGGTTTTCGCCGTTCGCTATACGAGTTGGACGTACTGTCACAAATGTACCTAAGCCGATTGGATTGGGACGATGTGCAAGCGCAGTTTTTTGTCGACGGTTTTTGGGGCACTGTCCGCGCAGTGGGCGAATCCACCTGTTGGCTTCCAAAAGCCGCGGTACGCAATGCCTTGGACCTAATGCGTCCAGAAGTTTTTGTCGCAGATCCTCAAGCCAATCACGTTGGAATACGCCGCTGCGCAACGGTCGTTGAGGATTCAAATGGAAAGTTTTTGCATTTGCTGGCCTTGGCCGAACCGGCTGATCGGCCAAGTGACCAAGTAAAAGACTACAAAGAGGCATTATTAAAGGTACGCGCCGAACTTTGTGAGCTTGCTCATGAGGAGAGCACCACAGATCGACTCGTACCAAAGCACCACACCGCGCCGCTTCGTGGAGGCTAGAAAACGCGCGGATTTGCCTAAATAGGGAGGGCACTATGATACACTTAAAAGTACCAAACGCGTCTAGGCGGGTGATGGCATGACTTGGAAAGGCTTGAACAGCATCATGTCTATTATTCTTATAATAGGCGGGATTGGCTATGCTGTAAATTTGAACCAAAGCGCATCCCAAGCGTTGATTTTCTCATCCTCGGGGGTCGGCCCCGCTTACTTCCCGAACATCCTTGCCGGACTGCTCGTGATTTTAAGCGTTATGACCTTGGTCAAAAATTTCCGCGACAACAGCCCCAATAACATTGAGAAAATTACCACTCATAACGCTGGGTATATCCTTATTACGATCGCGCTCATGGTCGCGTTTTTAGCAAGCTGGCAGTTTTTGGGATACTTTTACCTCAATGTCTTCGTCCTTTTGACCATCTTAATGACGCTCTACAGGATCGAATTCGGTTTCAAAAACAGCTTACTCGTGGGGATCACAACTTCAGTTTTCACAACTGGGTTTCTCTACGGTTTGTTCGGGCAAATTCTTGCCCTCACGTTTTAAGGGGACACAGACATGGAAATACTTTTTAACGACCTCACCAATCTGTTCACCCTCACCAATCTCCTATGTATCCTTTTGGGAACTGTCGTGGGGATGGTATTTGGCGCACTGCCTGGGCTGGGCACGGTTATTGCCGTTGCGCTCTTGTTGCCTGTGACCTTCACGCTTCCGCCTCTTGCCGGCATTCTAATGTTGCTCGCGACATATCAAGCTGGCGAATACGGCGGATCGATATCCGCTATTTTACTTGGCGTACCGGGCACACCGCAAGCTGCGGCAACTGTTCTTGATGGCTATCCAATGGCGCAGAATGACTCGCCCGGCAAAGCGTTGAGCTATTCACTTGTGTCGTCGAGTATCGGCGGAATTTTTGGTGGGCTTGTACTGATTTTCGTTTCTGTGCCATTGGCCAAATTCGCATTGAATTTCGGCAGCCCAGAATACTTCCTGTTGGGCGTTATTGGCCTTATGGCGGTGGGTTTACTCAGTGGAACAGACAAAATCAAAAGCTCGATCGCCGTTGTTCTTGGTCTGATCGCTGGCACTGTGGGCATAGACTCATTGACCGGTGTCAGCCGAGCAACCTTTAATCAACCTGAATTGATGGACGGCGTAAATCTGGTCGCTTTCCTTGTTGGCATGTTTGCAATTTCCGAGCTGTTCATGATGATCAGTAAGGGGTTGAATAACAAATATGTTGCGGACCGCAGTACGTTAAAGACCGGATTGACGTGGAAGGAAGTCAAAGGCATTGCTAAATCGACAACGATTGGCTCCCTGATTGGGGCTGGTACGGGCATTCTTCCGGGCATAGGCGGCGGCGCATCCTGTTGGTTTGCCTATGCTGTCGTGAGCAAGACATCCAAAAACCCTGAGGCCTTTGGAAAGGGCAGCCCAGAAGGCATCGCAGCACCGGAATCGTCAAACAACGCATCCGCAGGCGGCGCTCTCGTCCCGTTTCTTGCCTTGGGCATTCCGGGATCGGCAGCGATCGCGATCATTATGGGCGCGTTTATCATGCACGGCATTCAACCTGGGCCGAATGTATTTACTGCTGAGCGGGATTTGGTTTACGGGATTTTCTACGGGTTCATCCTGACGACAATCGCGATGTACCTTATCGGGCGTTTGCTCACACCGATGTTCTCACGCGTCCTCGTTGTTCCGAATTCATTTCTGATTTCGATCGTGCTCGTTTTGTGCCTCATCGGCATCTACGCCTCTAAGGGTGCATTCTTTGATCTCTGGTTGGCTCTTGGCATCGGTATTCTCTTCTACATCCTCAAGAGACTAAATTATCCAGTGTCGTCTGTGATCATTGCATACGTTCTTGCACCGATTATTGAAGAAAATTTCCGTCGCTCGCTGACACTGTCGAACGGGAATTATGAAGTGTTCTTTTCCAGCGTTTACGCCATTGCGCTGGTGCTCATGATCGTCGCGGCCCTAGCGGCCAGCGTCTATGCCGATTTCAAAAAGAGGAGACATCAACCCAGCTAAACACATGTGGATACACGTGTTTAGCCGAAGGATGAGAAGACCAAGGAGGAGATACCGTTCAGCCGAAAAGACTTCGGCGAAAACACCCATATCCAAGAAAAACATACTCAGATTTTCCGTGATGGAACACTGAGCATGCTTCGCTACCAAAACTTTAAGGGAGAATAACCAAATGCTTACGTTTCTAACAAAGACCGCTGCGACGACATTGGCATGTGCCACGATCGTCTTGGCAACAGGCACATCTATGGCAGCCGCCGAAGGCTACCCAGAAAAACCCATCACCTGGATCATTCCTGATGGCGCTGGTGGTGGCTTGGATTCCATTGTGCGGACAATTTACCCCTATGTGGAAAAAAACCTGCCGAATGATGCGACCTTCGTCTTGAAGAACCAGCCAGGCGCAACCCAAACGATTGCTGTATCTGCAGTTTTCAATGCAGAACCAGATGGTTACACCATTGGTCAAGCCTCGGTCGCACCTCTTACAATCATGCCGCACTTAGGTCGAACAACCTATTCCGGCTATGAAGATTTCGAACTGATTGCGAATGTGTTCGATGCGGCACATTACATTGTGTTGCCTGCTGACTCTCCATTTGCCAACTTAGAAGAACTCTTGGCACATGCCAAAGAAAACCCTGGTCAAGTGCGCATCGGCGTCGATGGTGTCTACAACGTTCAGCACCTTCCGCTGCTGAACCTCGAACTTTCAGCAGATGTTGATCTCAACGAGATCACTTACAAAAGCAGCGCAGATACCAAAAAAGCGGTCTTAGGTGGTGAAATCGAAGCAGGCATCATGCCGTCTCACACCATCATTGGCGAATACGAAGCGGGCACGCTCGTGCCGATTGTAGACGTTATGGAAATCAAGCCAGATTATTTCGCTGAAATTCCATCACTGAACGATCTTGGCTATACGTCTAGCCAACTCTTTGTAGGCGTTATCGCACCAAAAGGAACGCCAGATGATATCCAAGCGATCTTGTCAGGCGCGATCGATGCGGCTTTGCAAGATCCAGAGCTGGTCGCAGCTTTGGAAAAAAGAAAGATCATGATCAACTACAACGACTCCGAGACCTACCTTGCGCGTATGCAAGAATTGGATGTCGTGAACAAAGGCATTTTGACCGACTTGGGCGTGCTTAAATAAGCACTGTCGCCGTTGTTGGCTCGGTCTCAATGCGTCCTCCCTGGCGCGTTCATGACCGAGCCAACGACATTTTACGACGTTCCAAAATGCTGAGGGCGGTAGAGATCGCCAAAAATATCTAAAATCTAAACGGCTTTCGCCCTCACCTAAGAGTTCTTCAAGGTATCCAACTCATGAGCGACCAAAATAAACCTAATTTTTTGTGGATTTGCACCGATCAGCAGCGCTTTGATACGATTCGGGGCCTTGGCAACACACATATTCATACCCCCAACTTGGACAGATTGATGGCCGAAGGGGTCTCGTTTGACCGCACCTATTGCCAAAGTCCCGTCTGCACACCCAGCCGTGCAAGTTTCTTAACGGGGCGCTACCCGCGTACGACGCGGACCACGCGCAATGGCAATGACCAATTCCCAGATGATGAAATTCTTGTTCCGCATATTCTGTCTGAGAATGGCTATACATGCGGGTTGATTGGGAAACTTCATCTCTCTGCTGCAGATGGCAGAACGGAAGTCCTGCCCAAGCATCACGGCTACGATATGGTTAAATGGTGCCACGGACCACGAGACGGATGGGGTGACGACAACGCCTATCAAAAGTGGCTGAGATCGCAGGGGGTATCTTGGGAAACGGATTACCACGGCAAAAACGGCGGTATCGATCCACAGTTTCACCAAACCACTTGGTGTGCGAATGAAGCCATCGGATTTATGGACGCGCACGAAGACACGCCTTGGATGCTCAGCATCAACATCTTCGATCCGCATCACCCGTTTGATCCCCCCGCAGAATACAAAGCGAAATACCCTGCCGAGGATATGCCCCTTCCAAAATGGCGCGAAGGCGAGCTTGACAATAAACCACTGATTCAACGCGATGATTATGAGAATGGTGGCCAAAGCGGGCTGGGACCAAGCTGCAAGACGATGACGGACCGCGACATACAAAACTATGTCTCTGACTACTATGCGATGGTTGATCTGATCGATGTGCAAGTTGGCCGGTTGATCGATCATTTGGATAAAACAGGCCAACGTGACAACACGATCATCATTTTCCACAGTGACCACGGCGAAATGCTTGGCGATCACGGGTTGATTTTGAAAGGCGGGCATTTTTACGAGGAACTGGTGCATGTGCCCTTGATCATGTCTTGCCCCGCGCACCTGTCACAAAAGATACGCAGCAAAGCCTTGGTCGAATTGGTCGACTTGGCGCCAACGATTTTGGACTTTGCGGGCATCGACGTGCCCTTGGCAATGCAAGGGCGCAGCCTGTTCCATATCCTTAAAGGCAAAGCAGAGCCGGACGTACACAAAGACGCCGTCTATTGCGAATACTATAATGCATTGCCTGCGGCCCATAAGGGGGTGTTCGCAACCATGTATTTCGACGGGCGCTACAAGTTGACCGTCTTTCATGGGCAAGACATTGGCGAGCTATATGACCATGAAACGGACCCCGATGAATTCGATAACAAATGGGATGATCCAGCCTATCAGGCGTTGAAAAGCGAACTGGTCTTGGCAAATTTCGCACAAACTGTTGCAACCGTCGATCCGGTGCACATCGTCGGCAATTTTTAATTTCTAATCAGAACGACAGGCACTGGCTGAACAGTGTCGCAAGAGGACAAATGACTATGAGCCAAACCCCAAATATCGTTTTCATTATGACCGACCAGCAGCGGTACGATACAATCGCTGAACTGGGTTTTTCGCATGTAGACACACCGAATTTGGACCGTCTGGTGAAAGAAGGGACAAGCTTTGATCGCACCTACGTGACCTCACCGTCGTGCAGCCCTTCACGCGCCTCCTTGTTTACAGGGACGTTCCCGCACACAAACGGTGTGTTCCGCAATGATGAAACATGGAACTACAGCTGGGTGAGTGACCTGAATAAAGCAGGGTATCGATGCGTCAATGTCGGCAAAATGCACACTTGGCCCGTCGAGGGGGCGTTCGGGTTTCATGAGCGTCACGTGACAGAAAACAAGGATCGGGCCCACCCGAATCTGCCGTTTTATTTGGACAATTGGGACAAAGCGATTTGGACCCGTGGCTTTGAAAAACCAAGCCGCCAGACCTACAAACGCCGCGATGATTATCACGAACAACTCGGCGCTTTCGTCTGGGAACTGCCAGAAGACCTGCACCCTGACGTGTTTGTGCCCCAAACTGCCTGCATGTGGTTGGATCGTTACTCTGGCGATGACCCGTTTTTCCTACAGATCGGCATTCCGGGGCCTCACCCGCCCTATGACCCAACGCAGCGCCATCTGGATCGCTATGATGGTCGCCAGATGCCTGAGCCAATCCGCGACTATGACTTGGATAGTCAGCCAGAGCCTTACAAAGCCCTGCGGCAAAATCATTTTGAGGGCAATCACGATGCTGTCGTGCACCTCAAAGATCCGACAGAGGAACAAATGCAGCGTCAGCGCAGGCATTACTATGCCAATGTCTCGATGATTGATGAACAGGTCGGCTTGGTAATTGACGCGCTAGAGCGCCGCGGTGTGCTGGACAATACTGTGATCGTGTTTACCTCCGATCACGGCGATAGCTTGAATGATCACGGCCATTCCCAGAAATGGAACATGTACGAACAATCTGTGCATGTACCTGCGATTTTCTGGGGGCCAAACATTCCAGCGGGGCAAAGGGTAACCGACCTCGTGTCCTTGATGGACCTCGGGCCGACGATCTTAGAGACCTGTGGTGTGACGCCCCCAGAATGGATGGAAGCACAATCACTACGGCCTTATTTTGAAGCCACGCCACCGCCACGCCGCAACTGCGTCTTCGCCGAACACGCCCGCGACGCGATTCTGACCGAGACGGAGTTTGTGTCCATGGTCATGGTTGATGACTGGAAGTTGGTCCATTTCGTTGACTATGACGAAGGGCAGCTTTTCGATTTAGAAACTGATCCGGGCGAGCGCAACAATCGTTGGAATGATCCTGACTGCGCGGAAAAGAAAAATGAAATGATCAATCGACTTCTGGACTGGCGCATCCGCAGTTCCCTAAAAACGCAGAAATTCCAGAATGCGTTGTCCAGCGCGGCACCAAGTTAAGACCAAGCAGATCATTGGTTAAGACTTTCTTTGTGCCCCCTGCGATATCTATCACAGGGGGCACAATGCCAGTGCGGTTTTGGCTGAATGGATACCGGAGTCTTGTTATCTGAATTCCCCCTCATAGTTTGGCAGATCACTTCTGCAAAAAACTATTGGGACTCCCAATGGGGCACATGTGTTATGTCAACCATTACGCATGACGGCATTTCACCGAGATCAAAAAAACGCCCCGCTGTTTCCAGCAGGGCGTTTTCAAAGATTTTGGATCAAAAAGATCGACTTAGTTGTCGCGCTCTTCGATGATTTCAACCATGTGGGAAATCTTGCGCACCATACCGCGAACCGCAGGAGTATCCTCGAGTTCACGTGTTTTGTGCATTTTGTTGAGGCCAAGGCCAACCAACGTAGCACGTTGATCTTGTGGGCGACGGATCGGTGAACCGATCTGTTTTACAACGATTGTTTTAGCCATGATGTCTATTCCTTACGCTTCTGCTGTTTCAGCAGGTGCAGCTGCAGGTGCTTCATCTTTTTTCAAGATGTCAGCCACTTTTTTGCCGCGACGCTGAGCGACGGACCGTGGTGAAGACTCTTTTTTGAGGCCTTCTACGGTTGCACGGATCATGTTGTATGGGTTCGAAGAACCGATGGATTTGGACACAACATCCTGAACACCCAACATTTCGAACACAGCACGCATTGGACCACCGGCGATGATACCAGTACCTTGTGGTGCAGTCCGCATCACAACTTTACCGGCGCCGTGACGTCCTTCGACGTCGTGGTGCAATGTACGGCCTTCTTTCAAAGGCACACGGATCATTTGGCGTTTCGCTTGCTCGGTGGCTTTGCGGATGGCCTCAGGGACCTCTTTCGCTTTACCTTTACCGAAGCCTACGCGGCCTTTTTGGTCGCCAACAACAACAAGAGCAGCAAAGCCAAAACGCTTACCACCTTTAACTGTTTTAGACACACGGTTGATCGCGACAAGACGATCTGCGAATTCGGGGTTCTCATCGCGATCGCGACGGTTATTCCCGCGGTTGTTATCTGCCATTGGGCATTCCTTTACATAGGTGGCGCGAGGCGCCAATGTTATCAATCCAAGTGAAAAACGTGAGACGCGAAGCCCCACGTTTTCCCTGGATCATCGGGGGGGCGCCAACCCTAAGATTAAGCGCCCCCCACAAGTTTTTAGAACTTCAAGCCACCTTCACGTGCAGCTTCGGCCAAGGCCTTAACTTTACCGTGAAAGAGAAAACCGCCACGGTCGAAGTAACATACTTCCACACCAGCTTTTTTCGCACGCTCTGCAATCGCTACACCGACTTTTGCCGCTGCTTCGACGTTGTTTTTGCCAACTACGCCGAGATCTTTCTCGAGTGTAGAAGCAGACGCGATTGTCACGCCTTTTACGTCGTCGATCAACTGAACGCTGATGTTCTTGTTCGAACGATGGATAGACAGACGCGCACGTCCGTTTGCCATCTTGCGAAGTTTGTTCCGGACGCGCAGGCGGCGCTTCAAGAACAGGTCTCTTTTGCTGTTTGCCATGATCTACGTCCTTACTTCTTCTTACCTTCTTTGCGGAAGATATACTCGTCTTTGTATTTGATACCTTTGCCTTTGTAGGGCTCTGGTTTCCGCCATTCGCGAATATTTGCCGCGACTTGGCCAACGAGTTGTGCGTCTGTACCTTCAACAACGATTTCAGTCTGCTTCGGAGCTGTGACGGTTACGCCAGCAGGAACTTCGAAGAGGACGTCATGTGAATAACCCAAAGCGAGTTTGAGCACGTTACCTTGCATAGTTGCACGGTAACCAACACCGTTGATCTCAAGCTCTTTTTTGAAGCCTGTAGAAACACCTGTTACCAAGTTTGCAATAACAGTGCGGGACATGCCCCACTGTTGACGCGCACGTTTGGATTTACCACGTGGTGTCACTGTGATCACGTTGCCGTCGACTGTGATTGTCACATCGTCGGTTGCAGTGAATGCGTGAGTGGCTTTTGGCCCCTTCACTTCGATGGTCTGACCTGAAACAGAGGCAGTAACGCCGCTGGGCAGCTCGACCGGTTTTTTACCAATACGAGACATCAGACCCTCCTTAGAAGACTGTGCAAAGCACTTCGCCGCCAACATTGTTGGCACGAGCGTTTGCATCAGACATCACACCTTTAGGTGTAGAGACAATCGACAAGCCCAGGCCCTGACGGACAGTTGGGATGTCTTTGACACCGAGGTATACGCGACGACCAGGTTTTGAAACCCGTTTCACTTCGCGAATAACAGGAGTGCCTTCGAAGTATTTCAGGCTGATTTCGAGCGTTGGGTGACCAACTTCGTTTGTGCCTTTTTCGTAGCCACGGATGTAGCCTTCGTCTGCAAGCACGTCCAAGACCCATGCACGCAGCTTAGACGCTGGTGTAGAGACTACGGATTTACCGCGCATTTGAGAGTTACGGATACGTGTGAGCATATCGCCGATAGGATCGTTCATATTATGCTCTCCTTACCAGCTTGATTTCACGAGACCGGGGATTTGGCCGAAAGAGCCAAGTTCCCGCAGCATGATACGGCTGACCTTGAGCTTACGGTAGTAAGCGTGAGGACGACCGGTCAACTGACAACGGTTGTGAAGACGGACAGCCGAGCTGTTGCGCGGCAATTCAGCAAGCTTCATGGTTGCGCGAAAACGCTCTTCCATGGGCTTCTCTTGGTCATAAATGATCTCTTTGAGAGCGGCGCGTTTGGTAGCATATTTTGCCACCAATTTTTCGCGTTTGCGCTCACGTGCGATCATGGATTTCTTAGCCATGTTCTCTAACTCCTCGCGATCAGCTGTTGAAAGGCATGTTGAAAGCTTTCAACAAGGCCTTAGCTTCTGCGTCAGTTTTCGCAGTGGTTGCGATTACGATGTCCATACCCCAGTTTTCGTCAACTTTATCAAAGTTGATTTCTGGGAAAACGATGTGCTCTTTGATACCCATGGCATAGTTGCCGCGGCCATCAAAGGATTTGCCAGAAATACCGCGGAAGTCGCGGATACGTGGCATAGCAATCGTGATCAGACGATCGAGGAATTCGTACATCTTTTCGCCACGAAGAGTAACCTTCGCGCCAAGAGGCATGTCTTCACGAACGCGGAAACCAGCGATGGATTTCTTAGCGATCGTTGTCAAAGCCTTTTGACCAGCGATGAGTGTCAGATCTTCCTGAGCAGATTTTGCTTTTTTGGAATCACGAACAGCTGCAGCGCCACAACCGATGTTGAGAACGATTTTGTCCAAACGTGGAATTTGCATGTCGTTCTTGTAGCCGAACTCTTCTTTCAGAGCGGGGCGAACGGCATCCGCATACACAGTCTTAAGACGTGGTGTGTAATTTGCAGTATCAAGCATCAGATCACGTCTCCTGTGGACTTAGCGAAGCGCACTTTTTTGTCGTCTTCCATGCGGAAGCCAACACGTGTCGCTTTGCCGTTTGCGTCGAGGATCGCAAGGTTTGACAAATCAATCGGCATGGATACCGGTTTCTTGCCGCCTTGGTCGCCTTGGGACGCTTTTGTGTGACGCAAAGACACGTTGATGCCTTCAATCACAGCTTTGCCTTTAGACGGGTTCACAGAAGCGATTTCGCCCTGTTTGCCTTTGTCTTTACCAGCGAGAACGATGACCTTGTCACCTTTGCGGAGTTTAGCAGCCATTACAGCACCTCCGGCGCGAGTGAGATGATCTTCATAAAGTTTTTCGCACGCAATTCGCGAACAACTGGGCCAAAGATACGTGTACCCACTGGCTCGTTGCTGTTGTTCAAAATCACAGCAGCGTTGCTGTCAAATTTGATTGCTGTGCCGTCTTCACGACGAACTTGTTTTGCTGTGCGAACGACGACGGCTTTACGCACGTCCCCTTTTTTCACACGGCCGCGTGGAATGGCTTCTTTCACCGATACTACGATGATGTCACCCACTGACGCGTAACGACGGTGTGAACCGCCGAGAACCTTGATGCACTGAACACGGCGAGCGCCGCTGTTGTCAGCTACATCCAGATTGGTCTGCATCTGGATCATGTGGTTTCTCCCGACCTTTGGGGCTGCCTGCAGCGGCGTGGATCCCCAGGGTTTCGATTATGCTGAGTTAGTCCCGCACAACCGATTTCAACTTGCGTTAAAATCGATCGCTTATACGAGAGCTTCCCAACGCTTGGTTTTCGACTTAGGTGCACATTCCTGAATACGGACCGTATCGCCTACGTTGAATTGGTTTGTCTCATCGTGCGCCCGGTATTTTTTGGACTTACGAATGGTCTTTTTCAGAACTGGGTGTTTGAAGCGACGCTCAACGGAAACAGTGATTGTTTGCTCGTTTTGGTTAGATGTCACAACACCAGAAAGGATACGTTTTGGCATAGTCTCAGCTCCTCTTACTCAGCCGCAGCTGCGGCTTTTTCGTTCAAAATCGTTTTCACACGTGCAGCTGCACGGCGCGCTTTACGGATTTGAACGGTGTTTTCGAGCTGACCAGTTGCTTGTTGAAAGCGCAGGTTGAAAGACTCTTTTTTGTTGTTTGCCAGCTCTTCGCGAAGCTGGTCTGGCGTTTTGGCGCGCAGTTCGTCGGCGTTCATAGCCTTATCCTTTTCCTAAGCACCAGTGGGCCCCCGTTAGGGTCACCCAGGGTCTGGTGGGTAATGTCAAAACACACGAATCCCCTAACGGGGTTCGAGCGATGTGCTTCTATAGGGGGGATGCAACGTCATAGCAAGGGAAAGATCGGGCTTTCTGCCGAGCTGTGATCAATCCGGCAAGATCACAACATAGGTCTCTTCGGCCCAGCCGCTTTGAGTGTCGCGGGCTTGGATTTGAACCTGCGTCACCCCCTCAGCAATCATCACACCAGACAGCGACCGCGTGAACGGCTGTTCATGCTCATGGGGGTGGGTCAAAACACGCAAGCCCAGTTCCTCACCCTGCATATCAAGCACGCGCCATCCATCAGCGTAGTGATCCCATCCAGTATCAGGGTGGGACAGGGTCACATCAAAACGCCAAGCGCCATTTTGCGCAGAGGCACTCGCAGCTTCAACCACAGGGGCGTCGGCCCACAGCTGCTGAACAGGTATAAAGACAAGGCTGAGCAGAATAGGAGCTAATTGTTTCATCTGTTCAGTATAGCAAAACCTCCCCCGCCCTGCACTCACTTTGCTGTGAAATGCGTGAACAGTGCGGGAGAGGTTTTGCTGTTTCGATCACTTGGCGGATCACTCTTGGTCAGACCCGGCTGCTGACACATATTTGGACGCATAGTTTTGCTCGCCAATACGATCAAGCAAGCTGATCTGCAGTTCTAGCCAGCTTTGGTGGCCAACTTCGTCAATCGCAATAGACTCAAAAAGCGCCTTAGACTTCAAATCGCCAGCTTCGTAAGCCGATTTTGCGGCCTTCGTATAAAAATCCGTTGCGGCGCGTTCATCAACCAAGTCCATGTTGAACATATCTTTCAAAGAGGTCGCGATCTTTGGTGTTGAGGCAAAGGCCATTTCAGGCGCGCCGCCAAGCTCGAACATACGCTCAAGGAACAGATTCGAATGTTCGGTCTCTTCTGCGAACTCTTCACGCATCTTTTCGGCCAGTTTGTCCAATCCCCAATCATCGAGTACATGAGCATGAAGCTGATACTGATGCGCCGCAGTCAGTTCCATTTGAAGCGCCGTATTGAGGTTTTTCAATGTCGTGTCGTTGTTCATAGCGTTACGTCCTTTCGAGTCGCCTTTGGGGAGGCATAAGTTAGAATGATTCTAATATAGTGACCTACCGCAAGTTTTCACCCCATGATTGCACTTTTTTCACACACATGCGATGTGAGAAAATGCCTTTGGCATTCCCAATTTTGAGGATCACATCATGCCCGACATCTCATCCCTTTTCGTCACCCGGCTTTATCGCGCTGCCCTGTCCGAATTTGGCACGCCTGTGGATGCAGACGAGTTGGAAAATTCTTGCCTTTCGATTGCCGAGGATGACGAGGCGGGCCAAGACTGGTGTGAGGCCAATGATTTTGCTGGCTACACCAGCTATGCCTCCCTGACAGACCTTGCGTGGCGCTTTCCGATTTTCAAAGACATCACCGACAGTCTGGATCAACATGTCGCCGCTTTTGCCGCCGATTTGCAGTTCGATCTGGATGACCGCAAGCTGGTACTGGAAGACATCTGGATCAACATCCTGCCCGAAGGCGGCGCGCATTCGGCGCATATCCACCCGCATTCTGTGATCTCTGGCACCACTTACGTCGCAATGCCCGAAGGTGCCTCTGCCCTGAAACTCGAAGACCCCCGCCACGCCATGATGATGGCCGCCCCACCCCGCACCAAAGACGCGCGCAAAGAAATGAAAAACTTCGTCTACGTCAAACCAGAGGTCGGTGATGTATTGCTCTGGGAAAGCTGGCTGCGCCATGAAGTGCCGATGAATATGTCAGAAGATCACCGCATTTCGGTGAGCTTTAATTATAAGTGGTCGTGAGTAACGATCCGCGCCCAAGTTAGAGAGCAAAATGGATTTTATTCTTGAATTCATTGTCCATCTTCTTGCTCATTTGATCTACGGCAAGAAAGAAGACCCGAGGCACCCCCTTTGGCGTTGGACGTTCATAACCATTTTCTTCGGATTATCACTTGCTACCCTTGTTGGCCTTGCCTTCAAAGGCTCAAATATCGCGGCGTGGGTTCCTATCTTGCTTCTGGCGGGGCTCGTTCATGGCATGGTCGCACTGTACGGCGAAGCTCTTTTCGGCTCGAAGCGTATCTCGTTTGTGATCGGTCTGACGCTCGCAACGACCCTTGGCGCTGCTCTGATTTGGTCCTAAGACGACCTGTCTTGATTTGAACCGCTCAGTGCCCGCTCAATCCGCTCCAGACGCGCCATCAGTTCATCACGGTGTTCTTGTGTTGTGGCGTTGGCTTCTTCGGCGTGGGCGTCTTGCATGGAGTTGACGATCAGACCGACAACGAGGTTCATCACCGCAAAGGCTGTGACCAAGATGAAGGGGATAAAAAACATCCATGCTTGCGGGTGCACATCCATCACAGGGCGCACGATGCCCATGGACCAGCTTTCCAGCGTCATGATTTGGAACAGGGAATAGAGCGAACGGCTTAAAGTACCGAACCATTCGGGAAAGGTGTCACCGTAAAGTTTGGTCGCCATCACGGACCCGATATAGAAAATGATCCCTGTCAGGAAAAACACTGACGCCATACCGGGCAGCGCCATGATGAAAGCCTCGACCACGCGGCGCAACGACGGCACGACCGATATGACCCGCAGCAGTCGAAAGATGCGCAGGGCACGCAGCACGGCCAGACCTTGGGCAAAAGGCAAAAGCGAAATGCCAACGATGGCCAAATCGAACAGACCCCAGCCCGATTTGAAAAAAGCCAAACGGCGGGCATAGATTTTGGCGGCGATCTCGATCACGAAAATTGTCAGGCAAGCGATGTCGAGTGCATGGATCAGCCCCCCTGCTCGTGCCATGGCGGCATCGGAGGTTTCCAACCCCAAAATCACAGCATTGAATAAGATCACGCCCATGATGATATTTTGGGTCAAAGACCGATCGAGAATATCTGCAATCTGCGCGCGCATCTGTGTGCTCCTGTTACGTGTCAGAGCGGATATGGCCTGTGTTGCGCGCGGGATCAAGCCTTGGCGGGGAAATCCCTTAGCGAAAGCGCAGGCAGTCAATGGACTGCTTGCTTGGTGGGCGGTTAAGCGTCAGGCACACCTTTAAAACATGTAAACTGGAAAACGCATAAAGTTTAAAACACGTAAAACATCGCGGATGTTTGGCGTGTTTACCTCCCTACATTCAAATACAATTCAGAACAAACTACGCGGCTCTACTTTTCGGTCAGGTTGTATCAGATTTGACAAAGAGACCCGAAAGCAAAAAGCCCCGCTACGAAGCGGGGCTTTTTATACTGTTAGACTTGGTAGCGAAGAGTGCCCGAGGGCACCCGTCGACCTTTACCAGTCTTCGCGCACCACGGTGCGGGTTTTGACAGGCAATTTCATTGCAGCAAGGCGCAGGGCCTCACGCGCAACGTCTTCACCAACGCCGTCGATTTCGAACATAACGCGGCCAGGTTTGACCTTGCATGCCCAGTAATCAACAGAGCCTTTACCTTTACCCATACGCACTTCGGTCGGTTTGGATGTGACCGGTACATCTGGGAAGATGCGGATCCAAACGCGGCCTTGGCGTTTCATGTGGCGTGTCATTGCACGACGAGCAGCTTCGATCTGACGTGCTGTAACACGTTCTGGTTCAACGGCTTTAAGACCGTATGTACCAAAATTCAGATCAGACCCGCCTTTGGCGAGACCTTTGATGCTGCCTTTGTGCATCTTGCGAAATTTCGTACGCTTTGGCTGAAGCATTTATCAGATCTCCTTAGCGACGGCCGCGGTCGCCACGGGGCGCCGGACCTTGTTGGGCTTCTTCGAGACGACGGTCACGAGCCTGAGGATCGTGTTCCATGATCTCGCCTTTGAAGATCCAAACTTTGATGCCGATGATGCCGTAAGCAGTCATAGCTTCGAAAGCTGCGTAATCGATGTCCGCACGCAAAGTGTGCAACGGAACGCGACCTTCGCGGTACCATTCAGTACGCGCGATTTCCGCGCCGCCAAGACGGCCAGCAACGTTTACACGGATACCAAGAGCACCCTGACGCATTGTGTTCTGAACCGAACGCTTCATAGCGCGGCGGAAAGACACACGACGTTCCAGCTGTTGAGCGATAGACTCAGCAACAAGAGCGGCGTCAAGATCTGGCTTGCGAACTTCAACGATGTTGAGGTGCAATTCAGAAGCAGTCATGGAAGCGATCTTCTTGCGAAGTGTTTCGATGTCTGCGCCTTTTTTACCGATGATCACACCAGGACGTGCAGTGTGAACTGTCACACGGCATTTTTTGTGTGGACGTTCGATGATCACGCGAGAGATACCAGCTTGCTTGCACTCTTCTTTAACGAATTCGCGGATTTTGATATCTTCAAGAAGAAGATTACCGAAATCTTTGGATTCTGCGTACCAGCGGCTGTCCCAAGTGCGGTTGATTTGCAAACGCATGCCGATTGGATTGACTTTATGACCCATTAGCTTTGCTCCTCAACTTGGCGCACCTTGATGGTGATTTCAGCGAATGGCTTCAAGATTTTGCCAAAACGACCACGCGCACGTGGGCGACCACGTTTCATCGTCAAGTTTTTGCCAACCCAAGCTTCAGCAACGATGAGTTCATCGACGTCAAGATTGTGGTTGTTTTCAGCATTGGCAATCGCGGACTGAAGACATTTCTTCACATCTGCTGCAATACGCTTGTTAGAAAACGTCAGGTCTGTGAGGGCCTTGTCGACTTTCTTACCGCGGATCATCTGAGCAACGAGGTTGAGCTTTTGCGGAGACGTACGGAGCATGCGCGTTTTCGCCATTGCTTCGTTGTCGGCCACGCGGCGGGGATTTGATACCTTACCCATGACTTATTTCCGTTTCGCTTTTTTGTCTGCAGCGTGACCGTAGTAGGTGCGAGTTGGTGAATACTCACCAAACTTTTGACCAATCATGTCTTCTGTGACGTTTACAGGAATGTGCTTACGGCCGTTGTACACACCAAAGGTGAGACCAACGAACTGAGGCAAAATTGTTGAGCGGCGTGACCAGATCTTGATGACCTCGTTACGACCGGACTCACGAGCTTTCTCGGCTTTCTTGAGGACGTACGCGTCCACAAATGGGCCTTTCCAGACAGAACGTGCCATATTCTAGCGACCCTTCTTCCGAGCATGACGGGAGCGGATAATAAGTTTATCTGTCCCTTTGTTTTTACGCGTTTTCGCGCCTTTAGTCGGCTTACCCCATGGTGTCACTGGGTGACGACCACCAGATGTACGACCTTCACCACCACCGTGAGGGTGATCGATCGGGTTCATAACAACACCACGTACGGATGGGCGGATGCCCTTGTGGCGGTTACGGCCGGCTTTACCAAGGTTTTGGTTCGAATTGTCAGGGTTGGAAACTGCGCCAACCGTTGCCATGCATTCTTGACGAACCATGCGCAACTCACCAGAAGAAAGGCGAATCTGAGCGTAGCCACCGTCACGGCCAACGAATTGAGCGTATGTACCAGCAGCACGAGCGATCTGGCCGCCTTTGCCCTGTTTCATCTCAACGTTGTGTACGATGGTACCGATGGGGAGACCGGAGAACGGCATAGCGTTACCAGGCTTCACGTCAGCTTTAGCAGATGCGATGACTTTGTCACCAACTGCAAGACGCTGAGGAGCGATGATGTAAGCTTGCTCGCCGTCTTCGTATTTGATCAGTGCGATGAACGCGGTGCGGTTCGGGTCATATTCGATCCGTTCTACAGTCGCTGGAACATCAAATTTATTACGCTTGAAATCGACGATGCGGTAAAGACGCTTTGCGCCCCCGCCGATGCGACGCATCGTGATCCGTCCGGTGTTGTTCCGGCCGCCCTTTTTCGTCAAACCCTCAGTGAGAGATTTAACTGGACGTCCTTTCCAAAGCTCCGAACGGTCGATCAGAACCAGCCCGCGCTGGCCAGGCGTCGTTGGTTTGTACGACTTTAGTGCCATAGTTTCTGTCTTCCGTTTGCTTTGTGACCTTATGTTCAGGTTTCCCTGATCGGTCTGTGTGTAGGCCCCCGTAGGTGCCCAAATTCAAATATCGAGAGGCCACAGAACGAATCTATGGCCACAAGATTGCTGGGGAGTATCAGAGGGGGGATTGGGTGTCTAGTGGGGCGTCGATGTTTGTGGGTGATTTGGCCATCGACTCGTATAAGATTGTAGAATCCACTTGGCGCCCACGAGTGAAGAACACTAAAACGGGTCTTGTCGTGGTTTAGTTCCGGTCTCTTTCGGGCAATGTTTGCTATGAAGGAAATATGGAATGGCAACAAGATACACAGACACGTTCCGGCGTGATGCTGTGCTGATGGCGGTTACAAGTGGCCAAACACGCCCCCAAGTTTCATCAGATTTGGCGTGGGTCTTTCGACGTTGAACAGTTGAGAGACCGCAACGTTCACGGGGCGAGATCAAGCCGTAATGCCCGTAACGCATGCCGATATTTCAGGGGTGGGAAATCTAGCTTCTATCAGTGGCACGATGCCTTTCAAAAACATGGCGAAGCCGGCCTAAAGAACGCTAAATCACTGATTTTTTTTCTGCACATCCTTAGACCGCGCTCTAGTCATGACCACCGTTCTTAAATCCAATTTCTATACTGCGATGCTGTGACCGCTCGTATCCATCACCATCCATCTTAACGAGATTAGCAGTCAATCTTGATGAAAAAACATAGGTAAAGGCTGCCAAACCTTTCCCATATTGCGCCCATTTAACAAGGGTGTTTGATATTGGCGACACGTTTGCAGCCACTCTTGAACACGCGGGTCCTCTTGTTGTTTGCGATTGTCGGCATCACGATCCGTTCCTGTATATTCTGAATAGGAAAACATCACGTTCAACTGTTCGAGATAAAAGATCGAATAATTTTGGATATTTCGTTCCGCCAACGATTGCTTAACCTCTGGCCAGACATTCTGGTGAAGTTTACGATAGGGTTCCACGTGCTCAGGGCGAATTCCGACGGCGGATCCGATACGGATCAGGTTGTTTGACATTGTCACTATCCTTTCAGTTACAAATTACTCCGTCATCCGCTGAAAGCTTGATTTTGATGCTACAGCTTCAACTTGTAGGCGTTCTTCGCATTGCCGCTGAAAACCGCGCGCCGCGCACCGGTATCCACGTGGTCATGAATGATCTGTAAACTATCGCGATATACTCCCTGTCGATTGGACACCGGCCAATCACTCCCCCATACCAACCGTTCGGTGCCAAACATTTTTACCGCAAAATCGATCAAGGATTTCGCAGTGATGCCATTTTCAGGATCGACATCCATCGCCGGAACTCCAGATAGTTTTACCCAGCAATTGGAATGACGGGACAAACGTCGCATCCCATTTTGCCAATCGTCGAATTGGTCTACATTCCGCCAAGGCTTTGCCAAATGATTCACGATGATGCGCAAGTTCGGGATTATTGTTGCCAGCCGATCAATAACGTCTAGGTGTCGGACATCGACAAGGGCATCAAAGGAGAGCCCCATCGCAACCATCGCGTTAAGTCCTGGACGGGCATCATCGCTTAATAGCCAACTCGCATCATTATGGGCCTGCAGCATGGGGCGAATGCCAACAAGAGGGCCCTGTGCCAACAAGGATTGAAACTGGGCATTCGCTTTAACGCCATCGCGTAGATCGCACCATCCAATCACTCCGACAATAAACGGCGACCTTTGAGCCAATCTCAACAGAAACTCTGTTTCAGTAATGGTTTCAGTTGCCTGAACGACTATTGTCGCGGCAACACCTGCATCGTGCAAATGGGCGACCAGATCCTGCGGCAGAAAATCACGGTACAAGAGCAGATCATCTTGGCGCGGAAAGCTATAGTCCCCACGCGATACCTTCCAAAAATGCTGATGCGCATCAATAATCATGCCACACAGGACGGGGTATATTCAAAATGGCCGTCGGAGATAAATCCTTCCGCATTCAGTGATGCCCATAGATCTGCTGGAATTTCTGAGTTGAGAGCCGCCAGATTCTGCGCAACTTCACTCGCAGTACGCATGCCTACAACCACATTGCAGACGGCTGGATGAAACAACGGAAACTGAAGCGCCGCGGACTCAATAGCAACCCCGTACTGTCGACACAGTTTTCGTAAAACTGACACGCGCGTATGGATGTCTTCGGGTACAGGTTTATATCGCCAGTGATCCCCTCCCGCCAAAACACCAGACAAAAACGGTGCCGCAATCATAACTGAAATCTTATGTTTCAAGCACTTATCCAGCAACCCGTCGTCTTCTTGCGTCAGAACCGAATGCGAGCCTGCCAACATAAAACAATCCCACGCGCCGACCTCAAGCGCGCGAAAACATGGGGTAGCAGAGTTCACTCCAATACCGATGGCCGAAATCATGCCTTGCGCTCGCAGCTCATCCATTGCGCCATAGGCCTCAGTTAGAATTTTTGTCAATGTCGTGTCGTCTTCTGCCTGCTTGTCGGGATCATGAAGGAATAAAATATCCAACCTTTCCAACTTTGTTCGCTCAAGACTATCTTCAACTGATCGCAGAATTCCGTCGCGGCTGACGTCATACCGAGCGCGGCGACCGCTATCTTCAGCCCAGTTTTTCCGCGGGGTTTCATTAGTATCATTCACAAGAATACGGCCAACTTTACTGGATACGACATGAGTTTTTTCAAGGGCGTGTTTCACCTTCAATGCCGTCCCTAACCGCTCTTCAGCCAGTCCAAATCCGTAACTCGGAGCAGTATCAAAGTGTGTAATGCCACCATCAATGGCAGCATCTATTGCACATCCTGCGGCATCGTCGCTGCTTGCTTCAAACAGCCCTCCCAATGGGGCCGTTCCAAACCCCAAAGGCGAAACCGTTAGGCCTGTTTCCCCGATGCGGCGAGGTGAATGCATTTTTTTAGTCAAAATTCTGTTCCATGCTGGCTTGGGCAAGTGCGATATGCTTGCGCCCTGCGGCAATCGCCGCTTCGGTATCTCGGGCTTTAATCGCATTGATGATCGCCCAATGTTCGCCCGAAATGTCGCGCAACCGTTCAATCTGGAAACCGAAAAGATCACGCAGCGAACCCGTCAGCCGCTTGTACCTCATCCCTGCACGCACCGCTTCCTCGTTCAAGCAACGTGATTCAATTTCAAAATGGAATTGACGATTGCATTCGTTGCAATCACTAACGTTTTCACGTTCCATCGCAACATCAAAACCTTTTTGAATTTCTTCGAGTTTTGCATCAAATTCGGCATCTGCAAAGGCCACCGCGTCGCGGTAGTAAATACCGCTTAATGCAATTCGAATTTCATAAACGTCAGTCAGAAACCGATGATCTAAAGCCCTTACACTCGCCCCTTTATGAGGCATTATGACCACAAGCCCCTCACCTTGTAGCTGTTGCAAAGCTTCTCGTATAGGCATCTGGCTGAGACCGTATCGTTTACTCAACTCGGCGATTTTCAACCGCGCGCCGGGTTCGAAGTGACCATTAACAATATCCGCCAACAGCGCCTTGCGCACCCGCGAATAAGTGGTTTCCCCGAGCGCGTCTCCAGTATGGGTTTCGCTGTCCATAATTAAAATTTACTCCGTAACTGGGATTACATCATCCCAATGCATTTTCACTTGACGATAATACGTCCCTCCTTGGCAGAAACATAGCCTAGCCTTTTTCGGCCCCTGCAAGCATCCCCGTTCTGACATAACGTTGTGCCATCAAGAACACGACCAGAACCGGTGCGACCACAACAATCGCGGCCTGAATGGCTTCTGGCATCCGGATCGGAATATCATTCGCCGCCTGATTTTCCAATGCACCAGAGGAATTGATCAATGCGGTCAACCCCAGAGGCAGATTGAAAAGTTTTTCGCTGGACAGCAGAACGAAAGCCAAAAAATAGTTACTCCAGTTCGCCAGGAAGCTGAAGAAAGCAACCAGTGCGATAACCGGTTTGGCCAGAGGCAACGCGATATGGATAAACAGTTGAAACCTATTGCATCCGTCCACCCTTGCAGAATCCATCACACCTTTAGGAAGTGAACTGGAAAAGAACACATAGGATAGATAAATCCCGAACGGGAAAAAGCCTGTCGCCAAGATCAGGCCAAGATAAGTGTTGTTGAGGCCCAGCGCCAAAAGCTCAAGAAAGATCGGCAACACAATCGCTTGGCTCGGCGTGATCATCGCAATAAGCGTCAAGACCAGAATAGATTTACGTCCAGGAAATTCAGTCACAGCAAGGGCGTAGCCAGCAGGAATAGCCGTCGCAAGCGACAAGCTTACACCGCCCAGCGAATAGATCACCGAATTTTTGGCCCAATTTAAAATTTGAAAGTCATTGTATGATGTCAGATCGTGCCACGTTTCCTTTGCCTGCGCCCAAGTCCCAATCGTAAACACGGGGTCTGAAAACAGGGAGACTTGTGAACGAGTGCCGGCAACAAAGAGCCAAAGCAACGGCACCCCGTAAAAGATCAATCCAAAACCAAGCATAGAGTAGACGGCGAACCGGCTGACACTGAATGATCCCTTGCGTTTTTTGCTCATTTCAAATCGCCCCTCTTATTTAACTTGATAGAATTTGGTTGCGAAAATCAGAATTAGCGCAATCGTAACCGAGACGGTGATCAACATCGTACTAAGAGCCGCCGAGATGCCAAAATCCCCCATACTAAACGCATACTGGAAGGCGAGCTGATTGACGGACCAATCCGATCGCGCATATTGCGGGCCAGCCATGCCCATCAATTGTGGTTCAACGAAAATCTGCAAGCCGCCCGCGAGGGTCAAAATGCCCATCAGTGCGACTGATTTCCAAATCATTGGAAGTTTCACATAGACTGCTTGCTGCCAAAGGTTAGCGCCATCCACACGCGATGCTTCCATTACTTCACGCGACAGCCCCGACAGCGCGCCGCCCATCACGATGATCCATCCACCAGAGTGGGCAAAAAATGACATGATTGCAAATAGACTGACCATACCAAGGCCATTGACAACATGCTGACGGGCTTCCCAGCCGAACATATGAAAAACAGCTTGAAATGGGCTGACCAACGGGTCGACCAGAAACAACCAAAGAACAACAATAGCCGATGATGTGATCGCTCCAGGCAAGAAATAAATGGTGCGAATAGTGGTCGCCACTCTGCGGCTTAGGATGTCCAGCATCAGAGATAGGCCAGTCACAACGATAATGGTGACGGACACCCAAAGCGCAACAAAACCGATAATATTGTAGATGGCTTCTTCCAGTCGGTAATCTTGGAATGCCATCTTGTAGTTCGTTATGCCCCAGAATACGCCAGAAATTGTGTCAAAAAAGCTCATGCCGAATGCGTAAATCACAGGGATCACACCGAACATTAAAAGCAGGCAGAGGTACGGCAACACGAACAGGTATGACGCAACCAAGCCACGACGTTGTTGACGACGACGCCTTTTCATTCGATCTTTTGGGACTTGAATGGTTCCCGCTTGGCTAGTCTTATTCACACGTATACCCTCGGTCTGGTTATGGGTTATTCGGGCACATCCATGAACATGCCCGAGCCAAGTGATTACTCTACCTTATAGCCCGCCAAACGTGCGGCGTTGGTTAGTTCTTTTTCATAAACCGACAAGAGATCTACCAATTTGCCATCCGTGGACAGTGATGCACTGATGGTTTTACCAAATGCAGACCGCATATCATATCCAAGCGATGCAAAATGCGGGCTGGAATACGCTGCGGCAGCCAGCATCGTGTCATACACATCATTCGTCGCATAATATGGATCGTTATTAACACGCTCGCCCCATGCAATCGACGGTTGCTCATATGCGGGCATAGTCACGGCATTGATCAGGTGATCTTCTTGTGTCGTGGCCCAAGTGATGATGTCAGACGCGATTTCCGGATACTTAGTCTCTTTCCAATACCCAAAATTACCACCGCCCCAGCTCCATGCAACTGGCTTATCTTCGTCTGCCCAGCGCAACGGCATTGCTGCAGTCAGGTGACCTTCTGGGATTTTATAGTTCGGCTTCATGACATATTCGCCAAACCAAGTCGGGCCGATGCTCATGACAATTTTACCAGCGCTTGCTTGCGTAATTAGGCCTGGTTCAGATGTTCCGAATCTTAACAGGCTACCATTTTCAAGCATGCGATCAATCAGTCCAGCCATCCGCAAACAGGGTTCTGTCGACAGATCGATTCGGAGCGTATTTTCTGCACCGTCTACCGGAAAACCGATCTCGCAACCAGATGCACCCAGCATACCGATGACGATGTCAGGTTGCACACCCGACCCAAGAAAGTATCCTTCGCCTCGTGCCGTCAAATCCGCACCAAGCTGTTCGAATTCTTCCCAAGTCTCAGGCATTTCAACACCTAGCTCGTCCATCAGTGGTTTATCGTACCACATAACCAAATGAGCCACATCGTTACGCAAGCACAATATCCCACCGTTAAGCGAACACACAGAATTGGCGTTTGGTAAAAAGCCATCGAATATGTCTTGGCTCACAACATCGCTAATATCAGCGAGATAATCAGTACGCCGTGTCGAAAGCTGCGCGGGATGATTTGACGACGACATAAAAATGACGTCAGGCACATCCGCTTTGGCCCGCATAGCCAGCTGCAGTTTGGTCACCAGTTCATCTTTATCGACCGTTAGCAGTTCAAGATCGATGTCAGGATGCGCGGCATCATAGGCTTCGAACGTAGAAATTCGTGCAGTGTCGCTCCAAACAGTGATTTGTGTCTGCGCCTGCGAAGCGGATGCAAAAAGCGACATAGATAGCGCACCGAAACATCCGAATATGGTCTCAGGTAATCGTGTCATTTAGTCCTCCCTAGTGTTGCTGCCAGTCAAAAAACTGGCGGTCGTTCCTCCCTATCCAGCGGTCAATGATTGTCCCGCAGAATCGAAAACGTGCAGCTCGGCTTTGGGCACGCCAAAGACGATCTGTTGACCATGATCCAAATCGGTGTGCCCCATGATTTGTGCAATCACGAGTTCCTCCGCGCCGACATTGAAATAGCCGTAGTTTATGTTGCCAAGTCGTTCTACCGCATCCACTCTTGCGGTCATCGCGATATGGGTGTCAGGCACCTCCGCAATCGAAGTATAGACGGAAATCTCTTCGGGGCGCACACCAACCGTCAGATCATCATTCGCATTCAGCCTTAAATTAGGTAATTTGAATGTGGTTTTCGAATTAGCAACAAGATGTACATTTTCGGACCCGTCGCTGGAGACTTTGGCATCGAAAAAATTCATTTTAGGTGACCCAATAAATCCCGCGACGAAAAGGTTTTTCGGTCGTTTGTACAACTCCATCGGTGTACCCACCTGCTGAATGGAGCCCTTGTCGAGAACAACAATTCGATCAGCCATTGTCATAGCTTCCACTTGATCGTGCGTGACATAAATCATCGTCGCATCCAACTCTCGATGGAGGCGTTCGATCTCAAGCCGCATTTGAACGCGAAGCGCCGCATCAAGGTTCGAAAGTGGCTCATCGAATAGGAAAACCTTTGGCTTGCGCACAATCGCTCGGCCAATTGCAACCCGTTGTCGTTGCCCCCCAGACAACTCGGCAGGCGAGCGATCCAGCAAGTCTTCGATCCGCAAAATGCGCGCGGCATCATGAACAAGCTTCTTAGCCTCGGCCTTAGAGTATCGAGACAGGCGCAGGTTGAACGCCATATTATTGTAGACGTTCATATGCGGATAAAGTGCATAAGACTGGAACACCATCGCGATGCCCCGTTCGGACGGTTCAGCAAATGTCATGTCTTCGCCATCGATCAGAACATCCCCATCAGAAACAGTTTCCAGCCCTGAAACCATGCGTAGCAATGTTGATTTTCCGGACCCTGACGGGCCAACAAACACGACAAATTCACCCGAAGAAATTGTAAGGTCTACGCCATGAATGACCTGTAACGCGCCAAACATTTTCGTAACTTTTTGCAGTTCAACTTCAGCCATCTATTGTCCCCGAATTTCTGCCGCACTTATAAAGATGTGCGGCGTTTTCCACCCCATACAGAATGGCATTTCGCCGCAAGAGAAAACAAATTTTGTCATTGAAACACAATCGTATTGGTCGCATTTCCACGAATAAGATCCCAGTCATATTGAACGCCAATACCGACCCCTGATGGAACAGGAAAAGTTCCATCAGCCCCGACAGATTCAAGTGCATCCGAATAGTCGCAGGCATATATTGGCGGGAAAGATGACCCTGATTTTGGACCAACAAGCGCCAGTTCGTAGTAATTGGTATTGCGAATTGCGGCCATGCAATGACGTTGTGCCGGCCCCGCCCCGTGGACTTCGATGTCCATCCCAAGAGCCTCGGCCATATGCGCAGTTTTCATCGCGCCGGTAATGCCCATATCGTAGTTTGGATTGACGCGGACAAAATCGCTCGCCCCGGACACCGCCAGATCAGCCTTGGATTCCAGCCCGCGCATATGCTCACCAACCAAAATTGGCGTGCGCACTCGTTCGCGCAGAATCTTTTGTGCAGATTGAGATATGCCACCGTCACGGAACGGATCTTCCCACCAAAGGAAATCAGCCTCATCACAGGCTTTACCAACTCGCAAAGCATCGCTAAGTGTGCGCAACTGACAGGCAGGATCAAGCATGAGCTGGATATCCGGACCCACTTGATCACGCAAAAGAAGAATTGCATCAACTTCTCGTTTCACATTACCGTCTGTCCAGCCATGCATTTTGAAAGCGCCATAACCGAGCCTCACACAATGCTGTGCAAAATCGGCGTAGTCTTGTGGCGTTGTTAAACCGCCATTCGGATCGCCGTGGTAGGTACTAGCATAAGCAGGAAGGTGTCTACGGCTCGCACCGAGTAGCGTCGCAACAGATGTATCTAACCGCTTACCGGCCCAATCCCAAAGTGCTATGTCAATAATTCCTGCGCCCATTTTATCATATTTACGAAGTCCCCGCTTGAATTCTTCGTAAAAGTCCAAACGGTGAAACGGGTTCCTGCCTATTATCTTTTTGGCAAGATAGGCCGACTGCCCAACAGCTAGCGGCACCCCTCCTACGTATTCCCCTGCAATCCCGTCAGACGTTTCAATTCTCACGGCAAGTGACGATGACTTTCCGTCTGCATCAGGGGTGTAGATCGTATCATAGCCATCTTCGGACGGCCCAGAATTCGCAACCGTAAACGAGAATTCAACCAGTTCTATCTTTGTGATCTTACTCATTCGGCTCTCACTTCCCTCTTCAATATTTGATATAATATCAAATATCAAATTATATAAGTCAAGATAAATGACAGCAAGCTGAGACATGCGCAGCCGGTTTCGACTTTATTGTTTTTTGTAGGGAGTTGGGAGGCCAAGCGTGGGCATAGATTGAGAAATGACCTACGGTGCGATCAACGCGCTCACGCTCGCGTATGCCACCATAACAGGTTCGATGGTTGAATATGTATCGGCATCTCCACCACACATAATCGAAAGCGCGCCGTTTTCAGCTCCTGCTTGCCCGCCAGACACCGGAGCGTCAACAAAGCCGATACCGAACTCTGCGGCCAAATCGGACATTTCTTTCGTAACCTTCGCCGTGACGTATGTATGATCTACAAAAATCGCGGCCTCTGACATTCCGGCAAAAGCTCCGTCTCTTCCTGCGCAAACTGAGCGCAAATCATCGTCATTACCGACACTGGACCTGTCGCGCTTTTGTGCCGCCCCTTTGATAGCATTTGCTGCATGTATGGATGCCCCTATTGATGCACGAGATTTCTGAACGGTTTGAGTGTGTGATCGGATGCGGTCATGTATCAGGCCTCTCGTTGCGGCGGTTGATACAGCCACGGGCCGGTATGGCGATGCGCGAACCAAAGACAGATCAACAAATCGAGCTCACTGGCTCCTGCAGTAAAACTGTTTTGTCTGATCCGGATCTTTCCGATCATTTTCCCTTACTGTCCTTCGATCTCCTCACACACTCAAGTCCCGGGTTTTGATGTACGTCGCATTGCGCTTATGACATCGCTACCGGGTTTCGGTAGTCTTCTTGCTTTGTCACCATAGCCCACAGGCCACGCGCCATTTTATTCGCTAATGCAACGGCGACCGGCATACGGGGTTTGCGTTCCAACATGGAGATCAACCAATCGTTATGAGGCTTTCCAAAGCGCTTAACGGCCTGCAGAACGGCCATTGCACCGGATATCAGCAGCCGTCGAATATCGCGTTGGCCCATCTTTGAGGTCTTACCAAGGCGAGGTTTGCCGCCAGTCGAGGTCTGCTTGGGGACCAAACCCAGCCATGCGGCAAAATTCCGACCTCGGCGAAAGCAGTTCAGGTCAGGCGCAAAGGTTTCTATGGCCAAAGCCGTGATTGGCCCCACGCCCGGCATGGTCTGGGCGCGACGTGCCGCTTCAGCTTCTTTGGCGGCGCCCTTCATCTGTCGATCCAGACCTGCAATCTTAGCACTGAGATCTTCGATCTGGACGAGGTATACTTTGGCGAGTTCTCGAACGCCCGCTGGCAAGCCAATGGTCTCATCTTCAACTGCGTCGGCCAAGCGTTTGACCTGGATGGCACCTTGTGGCGCAACAACTCCGTGCTCAGCTAGATGGCCGCGCGTCACGCAAGAGGCGTGCTAATCGCACGACGCGTTGATCGTTTGGGTGCGCTGACCGACAAACATCTGTCGTGTACGAAACAGCATGGCCCGCGCCTGCTGGGCTTCGGACTTTAGTTCTACAAATCGCATGGTTGGCCGTGATGCCGCTTCAACAATGGCTTCGGCGTCTGCAACATCGTTCTTTTGTCGTTTGACGAAAGGCTTCACGTAGTTAGGCGCAATCAATCGCACGGTATGTCCAAGCTTCTCAAACTCACGGCCCCAGCTATGCGCAGTCGCACAAGCCTCCATCGCAACAGTGCATTCCGGCTGTTTGCTCATAAACGCAAGAAGCTGAATGCGTGTCAGTTTTTTGCGAAAAATAACCGTTCCATTGGCGCAAGCCCCGTGAAGTTGAAACACACGCTTTGCAAGGTCTATGCCGATCATGGCGACTTCTGCCATGGATACTCTCCCTTTGTTGATGCTTTCTGAAACACCATAGTGGCACATTACGATGCCGGTTGGTCGGGGGCATCCACGCCATCAACAAAGGAGATGAACGAGGCTCTGTAAAAGCAACCCGCCAACCAAAACTTGCTGGACATTGATGAGATGGGCTTCGTGCCGTTCGATGAACGGACCGATGTTGTTGACACCGAACGGCTGACAGGCGTTTCTGGATCGTTTGACCCAGCATATCCATATCCTCAGGATGAACACTGAAGCACCGAGTTATTCCTCAACGCAAGTCAACGGTCTAAGACGGCATAAGCGGCCTCCAAGCTGCGGAATGCGATTTATGGCCCACGGTTAGCTCATTCACGGATTCAGCCAGTGCGTGGCGATCAATGCGGAAGTGTCGATACAAGTCAGCGATGGTCCCTGTCTGGCCAAAATGCTCGACTCCATGCGGGATTGTTTTGTGTCCAGCAACCGACCCTAACCACGACAATGTTGCAGGATGTCCATCAATGACAGTGACAAGCGTGCAGCTGTTTGGCAGGCCATTCATAAGCGTTTCAATATGACTGTTGGCCTTGTCATTTCCACGTGCGCGTTCACGCTGTGCTGCCGTCCAACCCGCATTTAGACGGTCAGCAGATGTGACTGCCAAGACCCCCACATCACGGCGATGTTCAGCAATCATGCCAGCGGCCGCGATGGCTTCTGGGGCCACTGCACCTTGGTAAGCAATCACGATGGAACAATTTGGTCCGGGTTTGCGCAGCCAATATGCGCCATCGATGGCCCCTTGGCGAAAATCGTCATCCACGCGCTGGCCGGGTTGCTCTATCGGGTTGGTTGTCAATCGCAGATAGACTGAGCCCCCAGTTTCATCACGCAACCATGTGCGCTCATCAGGGTCGCCTTCGCCGTCGCGTTGCATATAGTCGAATGCCCATTCCATGATGACCGACAGCTCATCGACAAAGGCAGGCTCAAACGCCGCAAGCCCATCTTGGGACATACCAATCAAAGGCGACGCGATGGATTGATGCGCTCCACCTTCGGGGGCCAGCGTGACACCAGATGGCGTGCCGACCAGCATAAAGCGAGCATCTTGATAACAAGCGTAGTTCAACGCATCCAACCCGCGCGACACGAACGGATCATACACAGTGCCGATGGGTATCAATCGCTTGCCGAACAACGATTGCGACAGACCTGCAGCCCCGAGCAACAACATCAGGTTCATTTCAGCTATACCAAGTTCAATATGCTGCCCCTCTGGGGTAAACTCCCATTTTGCCGTTGATGGAATTTTGTGGTCCTTAAAGGTGTCAGACTGTTCTTTGCGGGCAAACAGTTTGCGACGGTTCACCCAAGGCCCAAGATTGGTTGTCCCTGTCACGTCAGGAGATGTGGTCACGATGCGCTCTGCCAACGGGCTATCCCCTTTGGACAGGGCATCAAGGATTTTACCAAACCCCATTTGCGTTGAAATCTCGCGATCACTGGCGATTTCAATCTTTGGCACAGGCAAAGGCGCTTCGGAATAGCGGCGTGGGCCAGCAGAAAAGAACGGCACGTTTTGCAGATAATTTTGAAACGCTTTTTTGTTAGGGACTGTCGCCAGCGGATCCCATTCCTCACCAGCTGCAACCCCCATATGGACCTGCCATTCATCCATCTGCGCTTTGTTCATCAAACCGCCATGATTGTCTTTGTGGCCTGCTATCGGCGTGCCCCAACCTTTGATCGTATAGGCTAGAAAACACACAGGGCGGTCATGATCGATCGAAGCAAATGTCTCAGCCATCGTGTCGACGCAGTTCCCACCAAGGTTTTCCATCAGCGCGGCGAGCTCTGCATCACTGCGCGCCTCGAGCAGCGCAGATACATCGCCTTGATCGCCCAGATCATCCATAAGGTGCTTGCGCCACACCTCACCTCCCATGAAAGTCAAAGCAGAATAAAGTTGATTTGGGCAGGCATCAATCCAATCGCGTAGCTTGTCACCACCTGCTTCTTCAAAAGCAGCCCGCTGCAAGGCCCCGTATTTCACCCGCACGACATCCCAACCAAAAGCATCGAACACTTTTTCAGCGCGCTCAAACAAGCCTTCACGAACGATGCCATCCAAGGATTGGCGGTTATAATCGATCACCCACCACGTGTTCCGCAGATCATTTTTCCAACCCTCTTGCAGGCATTCGTAGATATTGCCTTCGTCCAGTTCCGCATCGCCCATTAGCGCAATCATGCGGCCAAGCGGGATGTCTTTACCCCATTGCTTTGCCTGCACATAGTCTTGGATCATTGAGGCAAAAGACGTAATGGCAACGCCCAGCCCAACCGAGCCTGTCGAGAAATCCACGTCGTCAATATCTTTGGTACGTGATGGATAACTTTGGACACCACCAAAACCTCGAAAGTTTTCCATTTTTTCGCGCGTCATGTTACCCATAAGGTATTGCATTGCATGGAAAATAGGCGACGCATGAGGTTTTACAGCCACCCGATCTTCAGGACGCAGCACAGAAAAGTAGAGCGCCGTCATAATCGACACCATCGAGGCCGAAGAGGCCTGATGCCCACCTACTTTAATCCCTTCCGTCTTGGGACGAATATGATTGGCATTGTGGATCATCCAATGAGACAGCCACAAAAGGCGTTGTTCTACGGTTTTGAGATGAGTGGTTAATTGAGACATGAGTCTATCCTTGAGCTAAACGAGCTTCTTAAGCGCGCAAGTTGCCGCAAACTAAGTGTCATTGAGGCTTCATCCATTGGACGGCTAAAAGCCAAGTGGCTTTAGAACAAAAGTCTAAGGTGATCGATTTCAGATGTGCTGCGTTTATCAAAGAACTCAAAAGAGACCTGTTGGGAAAACGTTGGGTATTGCGCATCAAACTTCGATCCAAAGGCAACTGCGTCTTTGAGACTTTTAAACTCAAGACACAGTTTTGATTTTGGCTTGCTTTGCACCTCAGCTTCCTTCGCATGAAAGATAAGCTGAGCTTTGCCTTTTATAACCCATTGACACAGCTGACTGGTAAGCGCGCCAAACGCGCCTACCTCTTTATGTATGACCGTCGCAATAATAATGACGGCCATTGAGTCACCCATTTCGATATGTGTAGCTGTAGCCGTTGAGAGCAGGTTGCCCACCAAGATGCGCATAGAGCACTTTTGATCCCTCAGGAAAGAAATCTTTTCTAACCAAATCGATCATACCTTGCATGGATTTACCTTCATAGACAGGATCTGTGATCATCGCTTCTGTTTGAGCCGCCAAACGAATAGCGTCATTGGTCTCGGCGCTAGGGACGCCATATGCTGGATAGGCGTAATCAGGATTGATATGAATATCATCATCATCGATTGAATAACCACAGTCAATCAACGCGCAGGTTTTATTAGCAATTTCTTTCACTTGCGCCCGTGTTTGTTCAACTGTGCCAGAGGCATCAATTCCGATCACTCGGTTCGCACGTCCGTCCTTTTTGAAACCCACGATCATACCACCTTGCGTCGATCCGGTCACGACACAGACAACGATGTAGTCAAATTTGAAACCCAACTCGGCCTCCTGCTCGCGCACTTCCTCAGCAAAGCCAACATAGCCAAGGCAGCCATGTGGATGAACAGAGGCGCCGGCAGGAATGCCATAAGGTTTGCCGCCTTCTTTCTTGACGTCCTCAATCGCATTTTCATAACTCGAGCGAATTCCAATATCAAAACCGTCATCAACAAGACGGCTATCTGCCCCCATCAAACGGGTCATCATAATATTGCCAACACGGTCATACACCGCATCTTCATGTGGCACCCAAGCTTCTTGCACCAAACGACATTTCATGCCGAGCTTTGCAGCCGTCGCCGCGACCATGCGCGTGTGATTTGATTGAACGCCACCAATGGACACGAGCGTATCTGCGCCCGACGCAATCGCATCTGGTACGATATACTCAAGCTTACGCAGCTTATTGCCACCTTGAGCCAAACCTGAGTTACAATCTTCGCGCTTGGCATAGATTTCAACTTTACCACCCAGAGCTTCTGTCAAGCGGGGCAAATGTTCAATCGGTGTCTTGCCGAATGTCAAAGGGTAGCGTTCAAATTTTTCTAGCATGGAATACTCCTGAAGGTTGATTTCCAACAGGGTAACAAATTTATTTTGATGGGTGCTTTCAAACTTTAATACTATTGTTCGCAAAAAAGTACAAAAGCAGACGAATATATTACTTAAAATATCACAAAATGCTAAAAAATAGGAAGAATCTCTCATAAAAATTTTGAGCCGAATCAATAAGCGTATACTTCGGTTGCTACAAAATAACGGCCGTTTCTCAAATCCAGTGCTCGCTACACAGATCAACGTCAGCCCTGCGAGTTGTCATCGGCGCATTTAACGCCGCAATCATACCGAAAGCGTATCTATAAAGCTCTCGAAATGGCGCGTAGCCAGCAGCCCAGCAAGTCCAGTAGCCCTATCTCGAGGCGCGATCAGTGAAAGCTCGAGATCAGATATGCCCGCACCGCGTATCGGCAAAGTTGTTAATCCCTCTCCCGCTCCTGAAAATGCATTGGCACATGTAAGGACCGCACTGTGTCCAACGCCTTCGCGCACAAGTTGCCTAAGAAGTTCCAAATTATTGGCGGTCAGAGCCTGCTGAAAATCAACGCCAGCGCGTGCCGCTGCTATGTCTAATATGTCACGAAGGTGACTTGTCCCATCTGGCATCAGGATCGGCCGAGAAAAGAACTGGTCCAGCGTAACGCTTTTCCGTTGAACATTTGTATCAGGCATCAAGGCGAAGATCTTAAAAGACAGCTCGCGTAGTATCAAAACACCGGGCAAGGGCCTTGGACTGAACGTCAGGCCAAGGTCCATATCTCCGTCGATCACCATCTGACGCACCTGTTCAGAGTCTACGACTTTTACCGTGGTATTGATTTTAGGGTGTTCACGCAAAAACGAACTTAACACTTGCGGTAGAAAGCTGGTCACTGTTTCTTGCGGCACTGCAATACGAACTTCTCCGCGGCGCAGTCCTTTCAATTCCTCAATTTCCGCTGAAACCGTTTGAAGGTCCTTTTGCCAGCCTCGCATGCGGTACAAAATCAACTCGCCCGCCGAGGTCAAGCGAACACCCCTAGGGTGACGCTCGAACAGTTTCAGGCCCAGATCCAGCTCCGCCTTGAGAAGTTGCTTGTCGACTGCAGAGGCGGATACGTTCAATACCTCGCTTGCTTGCCTGATGGATCCCAAGCGGGCAATTTCATCCATATATCTGAAAAATCTGGTAAAAAATACGCGATCCATGGATTGGCCTTTTAGGAAAGAGGGCGAGATGTCCCTACATCTCAGAGTGTAGAGAAAAATTCAACGCTCTGTAAGATTCTTCATGTTTGTAACAGTTGTGTTAACGCCAGAAACTGGAGCCATATTTGCAAGCTCTACAGGTGTCCCCTTGCGACTGATCTCGCCAGAATATTATGAAGTTGATATCGCAGGCGAAACAACGTCTCTGCCGATGCTTCAACTGAATGACCAGCGCGCCATCGCCCTGCTGATGGACATTGAGATGGGTCTGGCCTTTGGCGACCGTGTGGGAAAAGCTCTAGCCGCCAGATTTGAGGCTCTCAAACCAGAAGTCGTTGTCGGCAGTGCGACTTTGGGCATCCCAGTAGCGATGGATGTCTCTCGCCACCTTGGCCTGGACAAATACGTCATTTTGCAAAAATCACCGAAATTCCACCTCGACGATGCACTAGAAGAACCCGTTCGATCAATCACAACAGACGAGCCGCAAAGACTTCTACTGGACCGCAGGCAAATATCGACTCTGCAAGGGCGTCGTGTGGTCATTGTGGATGACGTTATCGCCACAGGTGCAAGCATGGCGGGCGCTATGCGGTTGGTTCGCCGTGCGGGCGCTAAGGTTTTGGCCGTGGGCACCATCCTGACCGAAGGCAATAAATGGCGCGAAGCGCTCGCCCAGGACGTAAATCTGGTCAAGCGCTTGGGCCATATCCCACAATTTAGTATCGTTGACGGCGAAGCCCGTGTTGAACCAACCAGCCTTGATCCCCTAACGCCCTCCGACCCGATTTAAACCACCTCGCCCGACCGACGGGGAGGAGGTCAGGCATACTTTCAGTTCATCTACCTAACGGCGATAGCCTCTCCCAACCAACAGGACAAAACACATGCAAAATACAACACTCCCCGACGAAAACGGCTCTAGCCTGTTTCCTCTCGTGCTTTCCATCGTTGCCGCCGCCGCCACAGGCGTGCTGTGGACATATGCCAATCCGATTCAACTTGTGCCCGGTGTCATTCAATGGCGCATCTTTGCCTTTTTGCCCCCTCTGATCGGCATTCTATTAGGATGGAAAAGCGGTTTCATCTGCGGTTATCTTGGCACGATCATCTGGTCGCTTCTTGCCGGTACATTTATCCCCGCACACTCTTTGATCATCGATGGTATTGCCGTCGGCCTAACGGGCATGGTTCCGGGTCTTTTGTTCAACCCCGAAAAGACCACCTTTGACAAAGCCGCATTGATCCGCGTCGCTGTCGTTTGCTTGGCTGTCGGTCTGGCCATGGTCGTTGCCGTCTCTGCCAGCCTCGCGTATCTGGGCATCTTCCCTTTCTGGTGGGCCGTTGGTTATCTTGGCCTGTCGGACATTGTTCCAATGCTCATCGGCACGCCGCTTTTGATCGTCTCTGCACAGAAAATCCTGACAGCTGCGCATCCGTCCGGCTTCAAGCGTTTCTGAAGAGATGTCATTTTATTCCACACAAAAACTGACATTGGGGTTCGGTGCGTCCGAGCCCCTTTTGTCCGATGTCACCTTCGAACTGAAATCCTCGCACCACTTGCTTATTTGTGGTGCTACAGGATCAGGTAAGACCACGTTAATGATGGCGCTGGCTGGGATTATCCCCAAGATCATGCCCAACAAAAATTACGCAGGCCAGATAGCACTGGCAGGCACGCCGTTGTCTTCCCTATCAAGCGACGCTTTATTTTCGCAAATCGGATTTGTCGCCCAAACGGTAGAAGATCAACTTTGGGATCTATCGGTTGAAGATATCATCGCTTTTCCTCTTGAAAATCGCGGCGTTGAACGGTCTGAAATCCGTGTTCGTGTGCGCGACCTTATGGAGCGGCTGAAGCTAACAGAATTGGCTGGACGTCGTGTTCTGACACTTTCTGGCGGAGAACGACGAATGGTGGTTTTAGCGGCGGCATTGGCACCCGAGCCCAAGATCTTGGTACTGGATGAGCCGACAACAGGGCTTGACCCTGCGGCGCGTCAGCGGCTGTGTACTGCTTTGGCACATGCTGCCAACACGGTTGATGTTGTCATTGTCGCCGAACAAGACCCAATCCACCTTGCCTCGATAACCGAACATCTGGCAATCATCTCAAACGGAACCTTATCGCAGCTTCAGCCCTTACATACTGCACTAAATGACACTGCATTATGGAATGATGCGGGTCTATTGGCACCGCACCGCCCTGCCCGCCACTCTGCCCTTCAGGCAACGGGTCAGGAATTACTCACGATATCTAAGCTACGCACCAAACTCACACGCGCATCTGGCTGCCCTGTGTTGGATGAGCTTGATCTCACCCTGTGCGGCGGTGAGGTTTTGGGCGTTATCGGGCGCAATGGAGCAGGCAAGACAACGCTGATGCGCTCGATCCTTGGCTTGTCGGCGATTTCATCAGGGAACATCGCACTAGAAGGCGAAGCCGCCGAAAAATGGACCACAGCCCGCCGCGCCCGATCAATCGCTTATGTGCCTCAAAACATGCGGCAAATCCTGTTCCACATGACCCTTGAAGAAGAAGTCGATTTCGCACTCGCCATGGGAAATAACACCGAAAGCCGTGACACCATTCTGGCACGCTATCAGCTGGATCACATGGGTTCGCTTAACCCCTTTGCACTATCGGCCCGTCAGCAAGGCCAGCTTGGGTTAGCCTGCGCAGACGCCAGTGGCGCAATCATCGCCATCATTGATGAACCGCTTCTGGCGCGCGATCTTGAAGGCCGCGCATTGCTTGAAACCTTCCTGAACCGAATGACCCAAACAGGCCGAGCTGTGATGCTGGTGTCACATGATCTGGAACTGGTTGACGACGTCTCCACACGCCTTGCAATAGTCGACGATGGACACATCCCGTTTGACGGAACCTGTCGAGAAGGCTGGAAAAGCGCTGCATTTGGTGCCCTGAACTGGCCCGCGCCGTATAAAGCCGTAGAGGAAGCCACATCATGACCCGACTACATGACCTGAATTTCTTTATAAAACTGGCCTTTGCGTTCGGCCTTATGACAGTCGCTTGGTTTGCACCAAACTGGCAACTAGGGGTGTCTTTTGCGATCCTATGCCTGCTCGGTTTGTGGGTTACCAAGGTCCCTAAACTGAAAAGTTACATGAAAGGTGCCGGACTGCTGACATTGATGGTCATTGCAAGTTGGATGGTAAATCTGTTGTTGCAGGGCACGTCAGTAATAGAGGCCCTTACGATTTCGGCCAAGATGGCATCGCGCTTGGTTGCCACCACAGCGCTATTTTATTTTGTGATGGAAACATCCAGTCCTGGCGCCATTTTGGCAGCCTGCTCGGCCGCGCGGTTGCCCGCAATTGTGACGCTTGTATTGTCACTCACCTTCGGGATCATCCCGATGCTGCGCGACGAATTTGAACGTATTGCCGATGCACAACGTGCCCGTGGTATGGAAATTGATAACGTCAGCATCGTGAAAAAACTGCGCTTTGCGCTTGCACGAGGAGTACCACTGTTGGTGCAAGCCATTCGCACCGCCCATGCAATTTCATTTTCACTCACCCTTTATGGCTTTGATTTGTCACGCAAGCGCACAACTTGGCGCGATGTGGGATTACTGGTTGAGCCACGTATGTCTTGGAAGGATAAGACCCAATGACTGAAAAAAATTCCCCTCAGACATGGAAAGTAGACGTTCAAGGCTATCCGCTTGAACTCCCTATCGTGCCGATCAACCCTGAATTTGCGATCTCTTTGATGATGGTTATTGATCTGGGGGTAAAGTTTGGTGAACACATCGGCCGCTGCCTTGCCAAGCAAATAGAACCAATGCAGCCTGACATCATCGTCGGACCAGCGACACTTGGCATTCCAGTCGCAATAGAGGTCACGCGTGCATTGGGGCTAGATAAATATGTCGTGCTGCAAAAATCCCCAAAGCGGCATCTCTCGGACGCGCTGGAATACAAGCTCACCTCGATCACGTCAAAAGGTGAACAACGTTTGTTATTGGACCGCGCTGCGATCCATTTGATCAAAGGAAAACGCGTTGTTGTCGTCGACGATGTTGTGGCATCAGGTTCGAGCCTAAAGGCCGCGCTGGAATTGGTAAGGCAAGCTGGCGGAGAAGTGGTCGGTGCGGGCGTGATCCTTACCGAAGCGCAAGACTGGCGCGAAACACTGGGCGAGGACGTGAACAACTTGGTATCCGTGGCCCATATCCCACAATTCGCCCCTGATACAGGCGGTCAGTGGCAGCCGATTGAAGGCACGTAACAATTGTTGCCGCTCACCGCCATCAAAACCATTCCGTTGTTCAAAACCGCTAGAATAAGCGCGCCAAGAAAGGCATTTTTCGCGCCGCCAACACCACCCGTCAGGGCGACCCCACCGACAACAACTGCGGTGATGGTTGGAAACAACAGATTGAGCTCTGCCGGTGACGTGGCCGACCCCATCCGTGTCACCAACAGCAACGCACCAATGCCATACAAACAGCCCGCAAGGGTGAACGCGAGGGTCTTCACCCGATCAACATTTACGCCCAACTGTTTGGCCAAGGCCTCGTCTCCGCCAATGGCATAAAGATGTCGCCCAAAGAGAGGGCGATCTTGTAAAAACTGCACAAAGGTCGTCACGAAAACCGCGAACAACACGACATTCGCGATGCCAAAAGGGGCGGCGTGGATATTGGACATCGTCAGGCTTTTTCCAGCCGTGCCGATAAAAAAGATCGTCGCAATCAAGGCGAGCGAAACGAGTTGGGTGGCAACGCCTGAGCGGCGTATCCAACGAAGACTTGAGTGTAGGGCCTGTATGGCTTCTTCGTCTTTGAAATGAATGCACGTATTGGTTTTGCACTGCGATTTATGCGCGCAGCCCATCGATGACGCTTGCCCTGCCGCGTTGTGACGGGTTTGAGGCACCCTAAAATACGGATGGATTCTGAAAGACGATACAAGCAGGCGCCGTCACCGACGCCCGCTCAAAGGTGACTGTCTCTCTGCGTTATTCAGCAACAAAAACCCATTGTGCATAATAGTCTGTTAGATCGTATTCTGGCATCGTGTTGAACACTTCTTCGACAAAGGTTTCCACATTATCGGCGTGCGTTCACCTGAGTGCCCGAAATCATGAAAGCACAGTGCTCAGCTGGCGTGGTCGACGGATCCAGATCGCCATTTTTTTCAGCCAGTGCCATGGTCAGGCCAAGCTGGGATTGATACCAAGAGTCCATGAATTCTGTCGAGGACAGCGTTCCATCAATGATCGCATCAAACGCATCAGGAATACCGTCGGTGCCCGATACTTTCACTGCACCCGCATTTCCAGTTTCTTTGAGCGCAGCGATAGCACCAATTGCCATATTGTCGTTGGCAGACCAAATACCGTCCACATCAGGATGCGCCGCCAGCAACTGCTTGGTCACCTCATAGGCGCGGTTTGTGTCCCAATCCGCAGCCTCCCATTGCAGCAATTCCACACCGGGGTTCTCAGCCAAAGCTTTTTGCAGACCTTTAAAACGGCCGATGGCGGCATTGTTCGCCAGCATACCTTGCACGGCAATGACGGGGCCCTCATTGGGATCAATGTTCACAACCATATTCCCGCCGGTCCGTGCAATTTGCGCGCGCAGATCAGCGAACTGTTTCTGGCTGTTGCCTTCGCTGCTCAGCACACTCACCGGCAAGCCAAGACGTTCGCCAAGCGCATGTGCACCTGCTGCATAATTGGCGAAGCCCCACCGCGACAAGGTCATCGGTCTTAACTCGCAACTTCAACAGACCGATCACATACTGGAAACGAAGGACGCCCTGCGTGGTCTGGTGGATCGGATTGCGCTCACGCCAACGGAGCCAACGGGCAAACTACCCGACTCTTTCCCAAGGCGTAAAAAGCGAAAATTACGAAATCGAGAGGTGTATGGGCTCCATATTATTCGTCCCTGTCGGCAACGATGCCACAGCAACCGAAAGCATCCCAGACTGACACCGCCGTGACTGCTCTCATTCCCTGTTCTCGGTTAAAGCCTGAGAAATAGGACCCCCTACTCATTTCAGTAAATGTTGTCAGCCGTGACAATACCAACCCATCCGCAGCTATGGCCGCTTGAAACAGTTTTAAATGTCCACTGTTTTAGAGATGACCTCAAGCGCGGGTATTGCAGTCGGCGCATTGTTATCATTGTGATACGCTGCGATCCCGAGGAAATGCGCAACGAGATCTAAGACCACCGAATCATCATTCTCTGCAAACCGCACAGTTGAATCATTAAAAGTTACCAATAAGCTCATCACAACCCCAAGTTTTCAGCTCTACCACACCCTATTTCTCGCTATTTTTTGCCTAAAATTGAGGCAAGAATTGGGCAAGTCAGTGAAATCTTTTATTGAAATTCGATGCTTTTGCCTTTTTCACGACACATTTTTTCAACACCGAACGCTAGCATTCGCGAGGCGAATAAGCTGCTCTGCTTGGTTCATACGAGCTGAAACCTTTCAACCTACGACTTGCATTACAACTTTAGATTGCGCTTTGACATCGATGACCCGCCGCGTATAAGGTTGGAAACAATCATAAGAAAATATCTCCATTGTTCCAAAATAACTAGTAATGCGAGATTTGCGGCGTAACGTTCGACTTAACAAACATGTCATGTAGCAGGTCATTCCCGACCAAATTCTGGAGTCCCCCATGCCGTCACAAGCTGGAGCTGAGATGTCATCTCCCCGAACCAAATATCGCTCTAAAGCTGCCAATCGATCGGTGTCTGCCGATTGGAGCGCCTATTCCGCGTCCTATGACCTACTGTCCAAGCACAACCCCGAATATCAGGCACTGTTGCAAGGTTTCGAAGCCTTTCTAGACTCGATAGAGACACCTCAGATTATCTATGACATCGGCGGCGGCACAGGAAACTACACCGAAATCGCGGCCCGCGCCTGTCCCGATAGCGAGATACACTTTGTAGAGCCCGACACCAACATGAACAGATCGGCGCAGTCCAAACTGGCCGCCTACAAAAATATCACCTACGACAACCGCACCCTTCAAGACATTGACGCCACGGGCACAGCAGATCTCGTTATCTGCATTCACGCATTATATGCCATGCCTGCGCCAGAACAGCGGCTTGCCGACCTCCGCAGGTTGCTGCGCCCTGGTGGATGTCTCTACCTCATCGATATCGGCCGCTACATGAACGTGCCTGATTGGCGCAGCTATCTATTCGCAAGCGTAAAAAAAGAGCTCGGTCTGATCGGCGCACTCCGCGTCTTTTGGCAAGGTCGCGAAATTGCCAAACAAAACAAAAGCATCCTAGAGGCTCAAAAAAAAGGCGTCTATTGGACCCATACCGAAACAGAGTTCGCATCGCTTGTCGCCCAAAATGGGTTCGAAATCGTTAGGCAACAATCCGTTTACCGCGATCACAGCGACCTTCTTGTGTGTCGTGCAATATCGTAGTCACGAAAAGGCGTCAGGACCGACTATGAAACATCAAGCAATAGAAGCGCTAAAACGCTCTCGCTACAAAATCTTGACCAAAAGTCAGGACCTCGAAAAAGTGTATCGCCTGCGCTATAAAGGCTATCTCGCAGAGCAAGCGATAGACGAAAACGAGCGCGGCATCATGACCGACTCTTATGACGAGACCGAGAACTGCGTTCACGTCGCGGTTGAAATGGATGGGGAAATTATGGCGGCGATGCGGCTGCACGTGATATCCCAGACATCCCCCACGTCGCCCTCGATGGAAGCGTTTCCGGAAATTTTGGATTATCTAAAACCGGGCGAAACGGCCCTTGACCCGACCCGATTTGTGATCAATCCCGCAGCACGCAAACAGCGGGTGCCATTGCATTTTTTAGTTATGCGAATCCCATTTCTGGCCACGATGTCCTATAATGTCGATTTAGCCCTTGCCGCGGTACGCGTTGAGCACACCCCGTTCTATCGCCGCTATCTTGGCTATGATTTGGCGATTGGCCCACGTAGCTATCCGTGGCTCACAAAGCCACTCCAGCTTTTGACCTCTAATGTTTGGGAACAGCGTGACGCGGTTCTCGCTCGTACTCCCATTTTCGGTCCGATCAACGATATCCCACATTCTAACATTGCGTTTCCAGACCTCCCGGGAAATTATGTTGCGCTAAAGAATGGTCGCACCAAAGTCGCCTGACAGCGCCAGCGCTTGCATTCGACACATCATGCCCATGCAGTCCATGTCCAACACGTTTTGCGGCATGGGCTCTCTCAAGTGATATGTATCTGTGCCCCCACCCTTGCCTTCAATTGGAGCCAAAAACGTCACGCCTGACCTTGCAAATGACCAATTTTAAACACATTTCAACTTTAAAATGAATCCAACACATGTCAGCGGTAGCGTGAAACCAACACGCTTCAACTATCAACACATTCAGCTATAGCGTGAAACGGCGTAAAGCGCTGGGGGTGAAAATGCAGGGACTAAGGACATTTAAATCGACCCAGACTAACTGGTTTAGTTCCGTAGGTCGTGAACAAAACATCAAGGATTACGCATCCCTTCTCAGCGAACTTGTGTGGAAACGGCAGACGAGTTTTCTCGCGGCGGCTGTATTGGCCGCGTTTTACTTCGATGTTGTCTCAGTCTTCGTGACCTATTTGTTTGTAGCCCTCACCGAATTTCTTGATGTGCACCTTGGGCGAAAATCAAAATCTTGGGATGGTCAGGACCCGATTATTGGCCGACAGATTCTCAAACGTATCGTCTTCAATACAATCATAAGCGCGCTGGCGATCTGCGCTTTCATTGTAAACATGGCACTACAACAGTCATCAACGGGTCATTTCACACCGCTCTTTTTCCTCTTTTCTGCATCCGTTTTCGCAGCGATGTACAATAGCCAACTGTTAGGTATCCTATTGTTGCGGCTAACAATATATGGATTTGCGTTTCTGTTCATCGCGGTTTTCGACTTGGTGCGTTATGCTCCTTCGCTCAAATCTCAAATCTGGATGGAGTTTTTCACGATCATCTTCGTGCTTTACTTCATTATCGATATTTCGATGAAATTCTACCTCAGCCACAAAGAGCGGCTTGAGCAGATGAAGCTGATCAAAGAAGAAAGCGAGCGCGCGAAAGCTGCTTTAGAAGCCAAAGCACAGTTCTTGGCCACCGTCAGTCATGAATTGCGCACGCCACTGACATCGATCATCGGGGCGCTCGAACTCGTGAATAACGACGCACTTGCAGTGCTTCCCGAACCTCTTAAACCCATCATAAATCTCGCGAACCGAAACGGGCAACGCCTCGCCGCCCTTATCGATGACCTTCTTAGCATGCAAAAAATCGAATCCGAGGAAATTGTGTTCGATTTTATGCCCATCGATGCGAATGATCTCTTAAGCGAAACAGTGGACTCAACCTCAGGAATTGCAAGTAAGCTCGGAATCCATGTCACCTTAGAGCCCTGCGCAGAGGCGTGTATGATCATAGGAGACCGTGACCGTCTGGTCCAAGTTTTAAGTAACCTATTGTCTAATGCCTTGAAGTTTTCCCCTCACGGCAGCACAGTTAAAGCACGCGTAGAGAATCTTGGCACTCGCGTTCGCATTTCTATTCAGGATGAAGGGTTGGGCATTCCGGCTGGCGCAAAGGATCGCGTGTTCGGCAAGTTCAGCCAAGTGGATTCCTCTGACGTGCGCAGGGTCGGCGGTACCGGACTTGGCCTCTATATTAGCAAACAGATCGCCGAGCGCCACAATGCCATCATCGATTACGTCAGCGAACTCGGCGTCGGCTCAACCTTCTATGTGGAATTTGATCGTGGGACAGACCGCGATATCGCTAGAGCCGACAAAAAGCGCCTCGACACGGCGACCTGAAGCAGAGGCATTTCTTTGAATTTGGACCTGTCCCGCTTTTGTGCCGCCCCTTTGATAGCATTTGCTGCATGTATGGATGCCCCCATTGGCGCAAGAGATTTCTGAACGGTTTGAGTGTGTGATCGGATGCGGTCATGTATCAGGCATCTCGTTGCGGCGGTTGATACAGCCACGGGCCGGTATGGCGATGCGCGCACCAAAGACAGATCAACAAATCGAGCTCATTGGCTCCTGCAGTAAAACTGTTTTGTCTGGTCCGGATCTTTCCGATCATTTTCCCTTACTGTCCTTCGATCTCCTCACACACTCAAGTCCCGGGTTTTGATGTACGTTGCATTGCGCTTCTGCCATCGCTGCCGGGTTTCGGTAGGCACCCCCGTCACGGGTGAACGTGACATTGATCCCGATCAGGCCGCTGTCGTTGAGCGTATTTTCAAAGAATATGATGCCGGCCATT
>NZ_JAHKPK010000042.1 GCF_018860665.1 Pacificibacter marinus | reverse complement strand
GTTCTCCACTTGAGAGGTTTTCAATTAATTTGAATGAGACTCCTGTTCAGACACCCCTATTCTTTGTGAAATGGGACCTTGTCCGAAAAGGAAAGAATGACTTGTAAAGATGATATCTATGCGCGCACGGTTGATGTTGATGCAGACCAAAGATCTGTATCAAGAGAACCGAAGCGGGAACGAAGCATCTCTAATAATTAGATAAATTTCGGAGGCGCACGTGGTTGAAGTGGAGAGTGCTCGACAACAAGGGCGCGGCGCTGGTCAATAAACGTTGTGCGAAAAGGTGAAAACTCGGCAGGATTAACAAGCGTTTCCAGCCATGATTGCACCAAAACCAAAGATAACGTGACCGCAAGACAGTCCATTTGCTCCGAAGTCGTGTGATCGATGGGAGCCTTTTCTTGGATGTCTCCGTCAGCCGTCATCCAGACCTCAGTCGGACCGTTCGGCGTACACAGCACAAGCATCATGCCGTCATCCGCCGCAGATCGCATAAAACCTTGAGGAACTGTACCTGACAGAACCAATGCGACCAAAAGGATACAGAAAACCGCCGACCGGTGTGCGACAAAAGACAGAGCAGAGCCCAATAGGCTCTCGCAACAATGTCGTTTGTTCACAGTTTGATTCGACACGGTTCACGCCCCTCTCACGCGTTTGTTATCAAGAGGCAAATGGTCTGACAAATATTTACCGCGTCCAAAATCGGGCCCGAAATTCATATGATGCACATCACTTTGAGATCGCCTGACCGCATTGGCCTTATTTGGTGGGTTTTGGGCGACCACATATGTGTTCACAAACTGAACACGACAGCGTTCACGAGGCGATCTGTCGCAGACCTCAAGCGCGCACTGGCACTGGCGAACCTCATTTAAAACTCGCATTTTCTAACAATTTTAACTGGATGAATTGGACATAAACGCCTCATTTCTGCCTGATTCCAACAAGCCGCCGCTAAGGCTTTATCGCCAATATCACTGTGTGTGATGGCATTGAGTTTTGAGGTGGCTCCTTGGGGTATCTAAATTTTTTCGCGGACCATAGTTTTGAACTGGGCTTTATGGGCACAGACATTCGCGATATCTCCATGCTCGAAGTTGATGGAGAGATCTATATATATACGTCAACCTCTTTGGCTGGTGGCATCGTGTCCTACCGATTGTCCGAGGACAGCGTTCCTGAGCTGATTGACACTCAATCTCTCAATGGCGCATCAAATCTACCAGTCATGCATGGCGTCTCGGTCATCGCGTTGGACGGCCGAAATATCTTCTTATCGGGGTCATCCGGCAGTCACGAAATGACGGGATATGTATTGGCAGACGACGGGCGGATCGTACAACGCTTCACTGCTGATTGGGGCCCTGTAGACAACGGCGCGACTCACGTAGAATTCATGGAGGTCGACGGGCATACCTTTGTGGTGACGGCCAGCGAATATGGCGCAGGTATATCTGTATTTGAACTCACAGAAGAGGGCAGCACTTTAACCTTTGAAATTTCAAACGACAACTCAGGTGGTCTGAACACCGTTGCGTCAATGGACTGCGTGACACTCAACGGAAACACCTACGTAATCACAGCGTCTACCGAGCAAAATGAAATTCAAAGTTTTCAAATCGACTCGTCTGGAACATTAATACCTGTCAGTATGATCGGCGCCCTCAACGGCCTTGGTATCGAGGCCCCGACGGGCATGGAAATCGTAACGGTCAATGGCATGACGACGATCCTCGTGGCGTCGTCAGTGTCCGACAGCCTGTCAGTGTTACGCCTGTCGGATGACGGCACGCTGACTCCGATCGACCATGTGATCGACACGACGCATACACGGTTTGAAAACGTTGGTGAAATGAACGTCTTCACTGTTGATGATCATGTCTACGTTTTGGTCTCGGGCACCGATGACGGTCTCAGCCTCTTTACAGTTCTACCGAACGGGCGACTTCACCATCTGGAATCCTTGGAAAGGGATGGGACCAATGGGTTGAATTCCATATCCGCCATAGAAGTTGTGCAAGTGGTCGATGATCTACAAATCTTTATCGCCTCTGGAACCGGTGATGGTCTATTCCAGTTTGATTTCGCCACCTCAGAAATAGGCCGCACGCTCGTGGGCGCAGAGAGCACTGAAACACTCAATGGGACTGAAAAGGATGATGTGATATCCGCAGGCTTGGGCGACGACACCCTAAGGGGGAACGCGGGCGATGATATTCTCGTGGATGGCGCAGACGCCAACATCTTTTGGGGAGGATCCGGATCAGATACCTTTGTCATGGCCCCAGATGGCGGTGACATTGACACCGTGATGGATTTCGAACGTGGCAATGATATCTTGGACCTGACCACCTTTGGCATGCTATATTCTTCGGAACAAATTTCAGTTATTTCAACAAGTTACGGCGCCCTGGTAACATTCCGCGACGAAGTTTTCGAAATCCACTCCAACGATGGATATTCCTTAAATTCCAATGATCTGTTTGCAGAAAGCTTTCTGGGACCAGACAGACCTTACCTATCAGTTGTCAATGAATTGTACGGAACAGCGCAGTCCGATATTCTGTTAGGCGGGAACGCCTCAGACATCATTCATGGGTACTCTCATGCCGACACGCTCATGGGCGGAGTGGGCGATGACGTGTTGATCGGGGGCGATGGCGCGGATATTTTGGACGGCGGCGATGGCACAGATCTGGCGCAATACACCGATGCGACAGCAGGCATTACGGCTGATTTGCAATATTCCTACGCCAACACAGGTATCGCTGCAGGCGACACATATATCTCTATCGAAAATCTCTACGGCTCGTCTTTTGCCGACAGTTTGCGCGGCGATGCGGGCAACAACACCATCTCGGGTCACGATGGCAACGACCTGATCTATGGTCGCGCTGGCGATGACATATTGTACGGTATGAACGGCAACGATGTGCTGCTGGGCGGCGATGGCGCCGATTCTCTCGACGGCGGCGCGGGCTTGGATCGCGTTCAATATACCGATGCCAACGCTGGTGTGATTGCCGATTTACTCTACGCATATGCCAACACTGGCTTTGCGGAGGGGGATACATATAATTCCATCGAGCAACTCTACGGGTCCCTTCATAGCGACAGTTTGCGCGGCGACAACAGCAACAATGTGCTGTGGGGACATGACGGGAACGATGGCCTGCATGGGCGCGGCGGCAATGATAATTTATTTGGCATGGACGGTAACGATGTGCTGTTGGGCGGCGATGGTGGCGATATTTTGAACGGCGGCAATGGCATAGATCGCGCGCAATATACCGACGCGACTGCCGGCCTCATCGCTGATTTGCAAGTCGCCAGCAACAACACGGGATTTGCGGCGGGCGACACTTATGTTTCCATTGAGGAC
>NZ_JAHKPK010000054.1:10012-10313 GCF_018860665.1 Pacificibacter marinus | reverse complement strand
GGCCATGACGGGAACGATGGCCTGCATGGGCGCGGCGGCAATGATAATTTATTTGGCATGGACGGTAACGATGTGCTCATCGGCGGCGATGGTGGCGATATTTTGAACGGCGGCAATGGCATAGATCGCGCGCAATATACCGACGCGACTGCCGGCCTCATCGCTGATTTGCAAGTCGCCAGCAACAACACGGGATTTGCGGCGGGCGACACTTATGTTTCCATTGAGGACTTGTATGGATCAGCCCATGGCGACAATCTGCGCGGTGATGCGGGCGACAACACCATCTCGGGTTATGGCG
>NZ_JAHKPK010000054.1:0-9850 GCF_018860665.1 Pacificibacter marinus | reverse complement strand
ACGGCGATGACATCCTCAACGGCATGGACGGAAATGACGCCCTCTATGGCAGCAACGGCAACGATACGCTTGATGGCGGTGCGGGAGAAGACGCGCTTTATGGCGGCAACGATGACGATGTGCTCATCGGCGGCGATGGCGCGGATGTTTTCGTATTTGCGGCGGGCGACGGCGATGACATCATCACAGACTACGACCCATTCGTAGACCAGATCGAGATTAGCGGCACAGCGGTCGTCAACACATCTCTCGTTGGTACAAGTTTAGTCATCATCTATGGCTCGGGCGCTATAGAAAGCACCATCACTTTGCAAGATGTGTATGCGGGCATCACGGCCGGCAGCGAAGATTGGGACGATATTACAGATGCCATCACCGATATGATTGCTTGATTCTGACAGGCAAAGGTTCAAGGCCAGCAGAACACCCATACTGCGATGCGGTACTTGGTTCGACACAATAGGCACCACAATAAGATGAACCGCATGACAGCGTTAGGCGCCACACGCAGGCAAAGCCCTGCACCACAGTGCTTTTTGCAGGTGCAGCCAAACAGTTTGAAAACAGGAGCTTCGCAAGATATCTGCGTCCCGAGATCGCAAAAACCTGCTCGGGCTGTGTGTTTTAGGACGCAAGAAGTTTGACAACTTCGCGGGTGAACAGTGTGTGCCCATCAACGCTCAGATGCATCCGGTCGTCCACCAACATTTTCAAGGCGCCTTGCTCGGTCACGAGCCTGTCGAGATCCAGTAGGGTGGCATCGTTACGCTGAACTGCGGACATCACTTCCATATTGTAGCTGGCAAAATTCGCGTTCACTCCAGGTGTCGCATGCCAAAACTTAGACGGCGGCAAAATCACTGTGGTCAGGATAATTTTGTCGGTGCCGCCCATACGCAGCAACATGCAAATTAGGTCGAGATTGCTGCGGAACCGATCAGCACTAACGTAATGGCGCCCCGGTAACTCTCTTAGAATCGCTTGCCGATGGGTTTGCGCGAATCCAACAATTTTCTGTCGCAGGTCGTCCTTCAACAAAGAAAGCGCAAGGCGTTCATGCTCTAAAAACATACGGTTGGCGCAGTCATTTAGGCCCAAATGAATAACAGCATGTTTTGTTTGTGCCAGAGCGGGTTCCTCAGTCAGGACCCGAACAGCATCGTCGGTTGTAAAATAGCGTTGACAGACTGCCGTGGGCTGAAACGGATGCGCTTGATAGCCCAACATCCACCCATAGGTCGTTTCTGCCCCACGGTACTTTCCTGATATTTGTTCTGACCTCGGCAAACCCAAGCTATCGCCGAGCAAGAGCAATGGCACGCGCCCCTCGCCCGCGCCATGCTCAAAATTAATCGCACGGTAGCGTTGGCGTTCATTGGACAGGCCCGATTTTTCTTTTGAAATGACTTGTTCCAAGGCCGCAGGATCGGCAAAAACATGTGCCATTTCACGTGCTATATCGAAAGATTTCACAGCCAAGCCCATCTGCCCCGCCTGCGCAAATTCATGGGCGCGGGTGATTTCGACTTGTAGCATTTGCGTGTTCTCAGGTGTCATAGTGTCCCCCAGCTGCCGCCGGTGCGAATAACGTCAAAATAGGCCATGCGTGCGGCATGATCTTTTAGGGATGAAAGCACATCTGGACCGGTGCCCAACAAAAACCGCTCAACTTGTTTTTTAACGCCAGGCTTGAAGGCAAGATCTTCGGCGTCATCAATCTCGATATCGACTTCTGCAAAGCTCGCGTGTGTTTGCACACGGAGTTTTTCGAGCGGCTGCATGATAATGCGACGCTCTGGCGTCATCACTTCCATACCCCAACGCCCTGGCCCGTCCCAATTGGCGTGCCAGCTGATCAAACCGCCCTGCGCGTTGATCCCTGAGCCTGCGAAAACAGCCCCGCCGGGGTGCCAATCAAGGCTGCCAGTGACACGCGCATTCAAGGCACTTGGATCGCCAAACATATGAAACGCAAGATCGACGACATGCGAAGAATTGCCATAAAACCACGTGTGATGTTCGCGCTTTGGCTTATCAAGCACGGCAATGCGACGGCTGGGTTCAGAGAAATCGAACTTGACGCTGCTCACGCCGCCGTCTTCTGCGATCATCTTTTGCGCAGCCAGTGCTGAGGCCATAAAGCGGCGATTGTACCCAACGTAAACCTCTGCCCCATGTGCCTCAACAGCGGCGCACAGATCCTCCATTTCCGCCAAATCCAGCGCGCCCGGTTTTTCCAACAACAGGCGTTTGACCCCGTGATCCATCAACACCTTGGCGACATCCGCAAGATACATCGCATTGACCGCAAGGATCGCTGTGTCTGGCACAGTCTCCATCGCCGTCAACTGATCGGCCAGCGGCCCAGTGGTTGGGATCACGCCCGTAGCCTCGGCAAAGACCGCCGCACTTTGCGCGCCGCGTCCAAGCACATGGAACGGAACGGACAGCTCGGCCAAAACTTTGGCATAGGCCTGTGACATCAGGCCAGCGCCGACCAACAGTATTGGGGAATGTTTCATCAGGTCTCTCTTTTTACGAAATGGGGCAGAGCGTGTCAGATTGATCTGGCAGGTTCAAATGAGTGTTGATCGCAGACAATAGCAAACGGTGCTGTGCAGCCGATTCAGCATATGTGGGCAACAAGCACCCCTCACCGTTCAATAGTGTTTCATACAAATAGGGCATTCCAGACACATGGCGCGTCTCGAACGCCAGTGTTTGGGTCACATCACCACGCGTCACCGTGACGGTGCCTGCCGCCTCATCGATTTTGCCGGTCAGCGCTGCGCCCGCGATCGAAATGTCCAACAACAAGGCATCGGCAGGCGTACAGGTCAGGCTGACGGTGGCACCGTTTTCCAATGTGCCCTTAAGAGTGCCGTAGATTTCAATATAGCCCGCGCGTTTGCTGTCCCCACCGGATTGATCCAAACCGCTGGCATCCAAAGAGATCAAAGGCGATTGGTTGATACAGGCGGCAATGTCTAAGAAATGGATCGCGTTAGACGCCAAAGCATATTGCGTGCCGACAACCGTGTAGTCGACTGGCGTATCAAACGATAGCGTGTCGCGCAGCATTTGATAGCCCGCGAATCCGCGACGCCCACAGTTCACATGGGCCGCAATGCCTTGCAATTGCGCCTCGACAGCGTCCAGATCTTCGATCCGCTGGAAAAGCACTTTTTCGAAAATAATAGCGGCAAATGTATGTTTGCTGACAAGCCCGTCAAAGACGCGACGCCGCACATCAGCATTGGTCGCGATGATCGCTAAATCAAAGTGATCCGCTTGCTGCGGCAAGGCTGTCAAAACCTCAGACAGTTGTACAGGTGTGCGCCCCAGCTCAGCTGTGATACGCGAGTGATGGGCCGTGTTTGGCTCGATAATAGTCAGGCCAATCTGCCCCGCCAGTTGCGACGCACAGAGCGCCTGCAAATGACGAAACCCGATATTGCCACAGCCAATCAAAAGGATTTTTTTCATCTTTTAGTCCAGCTCACTTATTAAATTTGGGCGATCTTGATCAGAATCCGCACGGAACAGGGTCAATGTGCGCCCCGGAGTTTCAAAGTCGCGATACGCCAGTTTGATCGTCACGTTGCTGGCGACAAAAGGCGCAAAGAAGTTCGGCAATATCAGATCAGGATGATCGGCAGGGCTGACAAAACCAGCGGCCCGCAAGCCGTCTGCATCTAAACCCGTTTGCAAAATATCGATGTAATCTGCGCCAGCGTCGTGCAGGTCACCGCGTAAAGCCTCGCTCACCTGCGCCAAGCCCGCAGGCGGGCCGATCACGTCAACGATGCGCAAAATGGCCGTGTCGTTCACATCCACTTTGCGCCAGACGATCACGCATTGCAGATCATCGCCCTGAAACACGCCGCGCAGATCGTAGTCGTAATACGGGTGATTGACGTAGCGGTTTTGCAGATAGGTCCAAGACTTCGCCAACCCTGGCCCCTGTGCAATACGCGCAACCGCTTCACTGTGCGCAGGTAAAATCGGACCAAGCGTGGCGCTGTCTTTTGGCACTGGCGCGCCCGCGACATCTGGCACATTCACTGCAATTTCACCAGCGTGTGTCCCATCCGCAAACAAAGCAGCATGGTGCAACTGGCCCAGCGTATATTTGAACGCTTTGTAAATCGGCCCCACCATGTCGGAAATGCCAATCGCGCCAATAACACGCGGCTTATGCGTTTTCTCGATCAGCTTCAAAAGCCGCAGACCGACACCCGGCAAGGCCATGTCTTCGCGCACTTTCCACACCGCCAGCATGATATCATCACAGCCCAAATCAGGGTCGAACTGCCCTGTCGGGATATAGCCCAAAAAGCCCAAAACGGTGTCGTCCTCGTCCAACGCCAAAGCAATGTGATAGCCGCCATCGGGTTTTTGATACTGCCAGTCGAACACGTCTGGCGCCAAAACAAAAATATGGTCTGCACGCCAATGCGCCGCCAAAAACGCCAACATGCGCTCTTTGTCGTGGGCCTCGGCGATGCGTGTCGTGATCTGTCCTACCACGCCGTTAGGCCCCCATCGACGACCAAATTCTGACCGGTGATGTAAGACGCCTTGTCGGACACCAGATAGGCAACTGCGTTCGCAATTTCATGCGGTTCAGCCATTCGGTCCAACATCGTGCGCGCGCTGTATCGGCCTACAAATGTGTCGTTTTGCCCAGAGAACACGCCGCCCGGAGTCACCGCGTTGACCCGCAGGCCTTGTGCGCCGTAGTAGCTGGCAAGATAAGTCGTGAGCCCCCAAAGTCCGGCTTTACTGGCGCTGTAAATCGCTGGCGTGTTGATCGCGCGCCCTTCGTACAAAGCGCCCTCATAGATGCGCTGATCAGGGGCAGCGATGCCGTAAATGGACAAAGTATTCACGATGGAACAGCCACCGCGTTTGGCCATGTCTGGGGCGAAAACCTGCGCGCAAATCATTGGCGCTGTCAGGTTCACACCCATGACGAAATTCCAGTCATCCAAGGGAAAGCTCTCGAACGGCTCAAAGAAATTATCGCTTTTGGTCGCCGCATTGCACAACAAAGCCGTCGCCGGTCCGATGTCTGCTTCGATCTGTACTTTCAGCGCCTCGACCGCTGCGCGATCGGTGATATCGCAGGTATAGGGTTTGGCCGAACCCGCAGGGTCCGCCAAAGCCGCAGCCCCGGACGCCAAATCGCCATCACGGTCCACAACGGCAACAGCAAAGCCATCTTTTGTCAAAGCCGTCACAATAGCGCGGCCCAAAATCCCGCCGCCCCCTGTCAGAACGGCTACCTTTTTTTGCGTATCGGTCATTGTGTCAGCGCCTCGGCCATAAGTTTTTCAACGATATCGAAATCAAGTAGGCTATCGATGTCCACGGATCTGTCGCGGGGCATTTCAAAAATACGCGCGCGTCCGTCCCACAACCCTTTTGTCAAAGTCTCGCGATGCCACACGTAAATCGACGCATTCATCGAATAGACATTGGGAGCCATCTGACGGCTGGTGATCGGCGGGTTGGCCGTTTTCACCAGACCCACAAGCCCTTGGCCCTTGTCTTCGACCATATTGAAATAGGGGTTTTTATCGGCAGCGTAACCGGTGATCACCACATCCGTGTCTTGATCCAGCAAGGCAAAAGCGCCCGCGATGTCGGCTTGTGTACGCAAAGGCGATGTCGGATCTAAATCGATGATTTTGCTTACATCGACGCCACTGTTCACAACAAATTCGACGAGATGTTGAATGACAGGCACCTTGGCGGCTGTGTTTGTCGCCAACTCAGCAGGCCGCTTAAAAGGCACTTCGGCACCCGCAGCGCGGGCCGCATCCGCGATCGCATCGTCATCGGTGGACACATAAACATGATCGATAAACGGGCAGCTCAGCGCCTGTTCAATCGTATGTGCGATCAAAGGTTTACCATGCAGCATGCGAATGTTTTTGCCGGGCACACCGGTTGATCCACCGCGCGCGCAAATGGTTGCGATTACTGTCATTGTTTGTTTCCTTTTGTACGGGCTTGGATGGCGATGCGACTGCTTATCACCCCATCGGCAAGGCTTTGTAAGTGCGCAGGCCAAGCGCCAGTTTGTGCATCCATCAAACGCGACATCATATCCACATAAGAGGCAGCAACATCAAAGCCGCCCTCTGCGTGATCAATTTGCGTGGTTTTTCCGTTAGGCTCACGCAGCTCTAATGTGCCCGACAGATCCCAGATTAATGTGCCAAGCTCACCGACAATTTCATACCTGCGCACGCGCTGACGTGAGACGTAATCCAAGGACACTTCAACAATCGGCGCACCTTTGGGGGGCGCTAAAATCATTGTCGCGACATCATTACTCTCGATCTCGAGCTGGCTAAGTTGGCCGCCAATCGCGTATTTTAAATCCAATTCACCAAAGAACCACCGCGCCACATCCAATTCATGCACCAAGTCCAATTCAACGCCGCCCCCTAAGGCGATGGAACCGCTGTACACCTCGCGGTAGTCTTGCGTCGGACGCCAATCGGGCAACCATTGCCCCGCTTTGAAAGACGCGCGTATGATCCGTCCCAAACGACCGTTTGCGATCATCTGTTGCGCTTGGATCAAGGACGCGATGTGGCGAAAATTAAAACCAGAAACGCGGACCGCGTCAGGCGCAGTATCAAGAGCCGCCAGAATGGCATCGCAATCGTCCAGCGTGGTTACAATCGGCTTTTCGATCATCAAGGCTGCGCCAGATTGGATAAGCCGCGGCAAAAGATCGATATGCAGCGCAGAGGGCGTGGCAAGCACAATCAGATCATAATCGAGATCGTCCAAGGCCGTGATCATGCGACCATTCAAGTCTGAGATCAGCGCATCAGCAGTACCATTGCGCCGTAAAAAAGTGAAGGTGGCAGAGGGATACAGCGCAGCAAGGTTACGCGTGTGCCGACGCCCGATGGACCCCAGCCCAATGATTAAAAACCGCTTCATCTTGCCGGCACCCCCATCACAGTCACAGCGGCAGGCACATCGCGCACAACCACGGCACCAGCGGCCACGATAGCCCCTGTGCCGATGGTGATGCCCTGGCGCACAACAGCGCCGGTTCCGATCAAACAATCGTCCATCACCGTGACCCCGCCAGCAAGACGCGCGCCTGTGGCAACATGAGTGTTGGCGCCGATCAAACAGTCATGATCGACAATCGCCCCTGTGTTCACGATAGCGCCCAAACCGACTTTTGTGCCGGTGCCGATGATTGCACCAGCGGCGACAAACGCACCAGCGTCGATCTGCGCAGAGGGCGACAGAATAGCCGAAGGATGTACCAGCGTCGCCAGGCGATCAGGCGCAACGCTGTTCAGGATGTGTTTGCGTCGGTTCATGCTATCTGTGTTCACAAATCCAAGCCCGATCAGCACAAAAGCATCTCTGTGCGCCACATCAGTCAAAGCAGAATCTGTGCCAAGATACGGGCCAAGCCCTTGCCCCGCAAAGGGGCCGAGATGGCCCTGTAACGTCAAATCGCACAGTCTCAGCGCCTCGGCCATGACACGGGCATGACCGCCTGCCCCAAGGATTATATGTGTTGGCTTATGATCGGGCATCGAAATGCGTCATCATCAACGGCGTACCATGTACGATATCAACAGCAAGGCGCTGCCCCAAAACCATTGGAAGCTGCTTTGGTTGCAGGCCTGTGCCGGGCCGCAAAATAGCGATGTCATCGTCGGATAGGATCTCGCCCGCTTTCATATCGCGCGCTACCGTCAAAGACCGCCGTGCAACCTCTGCTGTGTTCAACTCTGCCGTTGTTGGACGTTTTACCCCCGTGCCAATCGCGATTTCAATGTTGCGAATGTCACGCATCATTTGCGCAAACTCATCGGGCATCATCGACGCCGAATGGTCAGGCCCGTCCATGGTGACATCCAGCGTGATGTGTTTCTCGATAATTTTGGCACCACGCGCCACAGCCGCCAAGGACATCGCTGCCCCTTGAGTGTGATCGGACCAGCCCACAGGATAGCCAAAGGCCGCCCCGATAGTGTTCATCGCAGCCAAGTTACAATCCTCGGCAGCAGCAGGGTAATTTGACACGCAATGCAAAATGGAAATTTGCGTGTTGCCCGCGGCCTCGATCGTGCGCACGGCGTCTTCGATTTCGCTTAGAGTGCCCATGCCCGTGGACAAAATAACCGGTTTGCCTTTGCGCGCCATATGATCCAGCATTTGCACATAGGTCAAATCGCCAGAGCTGACTTTAAACGCGTGCACGCCCACGTCATCCAACAGATCGACGGCGCGAAAGCTAAAGGGCGTCGATAAAAACGCGATGTTTTTTGCGACACAATAAGTGTTGAGATCTGCAAACTCATCCGCTGTCAGCTCCAGTGCTTTCAGCATGTCATATTGGCTTTGGGCGGTATCTGTCGTGGCCAGTTGGTAAGCCGCTTTTTTGGCGCTGCGGGTGACAAGCTCATCGGCAAAAAAGGTCTGGAACTTGACGGCATCAGCGCCTGCATCAGCGGCGACGTCGATCATCTGCTTGGCCAAGCCCACGTCCCCGTTATGGTTCACGCCGATCTCTGCAATGACATAGGTTGGGTCGGAATGTGTCATGGATTATACCCGCTGGTCCAAGGATTTGGTACTGGCCACATGGCTGGCACGAAAAGCCTCTTCGACGGTGCAAATCGCGTCCTTGATGGCCTCCAAAGTCACAACTCCGCTCTGCCCGTTGAGCATCGCATCAGCTGTTTTCATGAAGGCGTCAAAGGCCTCGGGCTGCGCAGGCGGCACATAGGGCACGCGGTCCAGATCGGCGAAATCCGTGGTCAAAACTGTCTCGTTCTTGGCGACAAATTCTTCATAAGGTTTCTCGCCTGCGGTATCGAGCGGGGTCAAAAGCACAGGCCATTTTTTCTGCGCTTTCAACGTCAAAACCGTGGCGCGCGCTTCGTCTTCATCGGTGGTGAAATGCGGCGTGTATCCGATGCTGTCCAAATAGGTTTCAGCCACAGATTGCAGCGTCACCAAGTGATCTTCCGGGTTCAATTTCGGAACCAAGATCGAATCCGCCTCGCCCAAAAGCGCGCCCAAAGTGCACAAGTGCCCTGCTTCGCTGAGAGTCACGAAATAACGTTTGCATCCATCGGGGCAAGCCATCGGTTGATTTTGCTCCACACGGTAGCGCCAAGACTGCAACAATGATCCGTTGGACATCGCCACATTGGCAAAGCGCGCTGAGGTGATTTTGGTGCTATCAGCCCAACTGCGCCCTTGGCCAAACAACGCGTGTTCCATCAAACGCTTGGTCGCGCCCATCATGGATGACGGGTTGGCCGCTTTATCGGTGGAGACACAAAACGCCCGTTTCACCCGCGCGTCATCAGCGAATGTCTGCGACAGACCTTGCAGTTTCAGCACGTTCGTCTCGAGCATGGCGAGAATGCTGTAGGGGTCTTTTTCAGAACGCACATGTTTAAGTGCGGCAAAGTTCAAAATGTAGTCGTAACCTTTGTCTTGCGTTTTGATCCACTGTGCAAAAGGGCGGGCACCATAGTCAAAGGGCAGCAATAGAAAATCATCAACATCGAAGGGCGTCGCACCGGATCTGAGCGTCCGAACAATTTCAGCAAGCCCGTTTTCTGTCTGACGTCAGCACCCGTGGGACAGATTTGAGGATTTGAATAACGGAGGATTTCTGGTTCATCTTATCGATTAGGAGATCGAGATGACGAAGAAGCCCCAGACATCAAAAGACGCCGCCGACAAGGTGGTTAAGAACATCCGCCGCAAGACGCGGCAAACCTATTCAGCTGAAGAGAAAATCCGCATCGTCTTGGCGGGCCTGCGTGGCGAGGAAAGCATC
>NZ_JAHKPK010000057.1 GCF_018860665.1 Pacificibacter marinus | reverse complement strand
TTTATAAAAACTTGCGCTGCTCATTCCATGCTCTCGGCAAAGCTCAGAAACCGGAACACCGCCCTCCGCCTGCTTCAACACCGCCATGATCTGCGCGTCGCTGTATCGTCCATTCTTCATCGTAAATCTCCTCAGATATCTTGCCGAGAAAATTCTATTTTTGAACACCACTAATTTTAGGGGGGATTACCTCAATAGAGGCAATAGTAGGAAAGTTGTAATGAATTTTTCGATGGCCCAATCTCTAACAACACAAGATATGTCCCACAAAGTGACTATTTCGGGTGAAATACTTCACAAGAGAATTCAAGATGAACTAATGGCACTGGTGATACTGGCAGCAGAAGTGCAGATTGCGCTTGGGCCAACGATTTCAGAATCTCAATCTCTTTCGCCCTCGGTTCAGCGAAGCCTACAGGCTATTGATCGACTACATCAGACCCTCGATGATCTTCAAAGAATCATGGGGCATTTGTCCAACTTGGATGCGAATGGCGGAATTGCGGTTGCCCCGCTTAGCAAGGCTATTCGGTTAAGGCACTTAGCTCACAAACTCTTCGACAACGTCGACAGTCCATTTGCGCTCACAGAAGAAGATTCAGGAGATATCGCCTGGTTTTGATTAAAACTAGCCCCAACTTATGAGATACCCGAAATGGTCTTGCCGCGGTTTGGTGCAGCCCTAGGTTCGCGTTTAGGCGACCTTCCGTTAAAAAACGACAGTTTTTTTTTCAGCCCCGCTTGAGTGGCGGCGCGGATTTACGAGGCCGTTAACCCTGCCGTGCAGCATATAGTCCGCCTCCTTTGTTGCAGCAAATGCTATCAAAGGGGCGGCATAAAATCGCGATAGGCCGTACATATCTACAGGGCTCGCCTCATTAAACAGCCGAGCCCTGTCAAAGTGCTTTATACAGGTATAACAACTTTCGCATCTTGCTCAGGGGCATCCAGTTGTAGGTGATATTCCTCTAGTACTAGAATGTTCTCTGCACCGACGATGTCACTTTTCGTCTTATAACCGATTACCTCTTCAACCGGCATATCCAGATGGCGCGCCATAAGCATGGTTTCTTCGGACGAAAAGTTTGTCAGTCCACGTGCCACTTCTTCACCGTCTTCGTTGTAAATGTGCAAAACATCGCCCTTGGTAAAGTCCCCTTGGATCGAAATAACATCCACACGGCCAACACCTTGTTTGCGTTCGACGATACCTAAGGCAACTTCATTTGAAACGACGAGTGTTCCAGACACCTGCAAACGGTTACTGAGCCAAACTTTCAACGGCGACGCCGTCTTGCCACGTACAAGGCAACGCGTGAAACGGCGCTCATTTTCAAGTACGGATGACACAGGGCGCTCAATGATACCTTCTGCAATAATCGTCTCGACCCCCGCGTTTTGCGCCATGTTGGCCGCATGCATTTTCGTGAGCATCCCCCCGCTGCCAAGTGTACTGATCCCTGTCGTTGACTCGAGATGCTCGCTTACGTCTTCGATTTCGTGAATGAACTTGGCATCCTCATCTGACGGGTCACGATCGTACAGCCCCTCGACGCTGGTCAAGATGATAAGTGTATCAGCTTCAATCATTTGCGCAACTTTAGCGGACAATCGGTCATTGTCGCCAACACGTAAATCGCGTGTCGCGACGGAATCGTTCTCGTTAATGATGGGCAATATGTCGTTTTCGAACAATCGTATCATCGTATTTTTGATGTTCAAAAAACGGCGGCTTTCTTCCATATCTTCGACAGTCACCAACATCTGTGCGACGCTCAAATCATATTCTGACGCGACTTGGCGATAGGCATTCATTAACAGCGGCTGGCCACAGGCAGCGGCGGCCTGTTTGTCAAGAACGCCTGCGTCTTCAGGGCGTTTTCCGACCATGTTCAACCCCAGCGCAACAGACCCAGAAGAGGTCAAAATAATATTATAACCTTCCCTTTGAAGCTGCGCGAGATCGCTTAACAGACCGTTCATAAAGGCATAGCGAAGCGTTAAATTGTCACTGTTGGCCAAAAGGCTTGATCCAATTTTGACAACAATCTTTTTCTTCTTCAACATAGCTTATCTCCGGTAGTTTGTTGATTTCATGGGCAAAACCACAGAAACACATCCAAAGGACACATAGCTGCAACACCACCTCAATCAGGTACTCGGACAACGTATAACACTGCCCCCCTGTATGAATGCAAACAGGTTGCTGCGCTTCCGCGCAAATATACGACAAACGGACCAGCTTTATAATTAGATGTTCTAGCTTTGAATTTTCAAACTCGGAACAGCCAAGGCACGATGGTCATCGTGCAGACCCGCAAGGCCTACAACAACTTAAGGACACATATATTGAGCCTCAAAACGTCACGTTATGATCAATCCATCTCGATATCCGCCAGCAATGACGCATTCCCCCCAGCAGCCGTTGTATCAATGCAAGTCGTGCGTTCGTGGCAATACTGCTCTGGCGCGATAGGCTCAGTGACCACTTTGATAATCGCTCCTACTCGTTTAGAAAGCGTTATTTTAAGCGCGCGCATATCGTCATGATCCGCTTGGATTGCAACAAGATCGACCCTCAATGTTTCTAAAGCCTCAAGATCGAGGGAGCCGTCTAATATGGCCAATGGCACCTTAAGGCCAGAGAGAGGACGCAACGCTGATGAGGCCCCCGGCGCGATGGCCAAGACGGCATTGCCAGCCGCTAAGGCTTGCAATGTTTGCGACACAAGGCTTTCTGTATCCGGCCCCAAACACAAAACAGTCCCCCGAGGCGTCAGCTGGAGACGGTTTGCTTCGCCCGTTGGGCCCGGCAGATCGATGGGCCCGTATTCAAGTGCTGCAACCGCAGACATGACCTTGGCCGACTTGCCACGAAGCGCTGCGCGCAATTCAGTGATCCGGTTGGTAGATGTGGCCCAATCTTGGGCATGCAGTGTTTTCAAAGCATCCGCGGCCTGAGCCTCAGAAACGGACGCATGGAATGCAGGAGCGGAATGACCCTTGACAGGAGATGTTTGAAACCGAGGCAAATAGTAAGGACCGCCAGCTTTGGGGCCAGTTCCAGATAGGCCATGCCCGCCAAAGGGTTGCGAGCCGACAACTGCGCCAATTTGGTCACGGTTAACATAGGCATTACCTGCATGGACACGGTCCAAGACATATTGAACACGGCGGTCAATACGGGTGTGAATGCCAAAGGTTAGACCATATCCCGTCGCATTGATCGCACCGATCGCATCTTCTGCCCGCGCGACATCAAAGCTGGCGATATGTAGCACGGGGCCGAAAATTTCGCGTTCCACATCCGCGATACTGTCGACCTGTACGATGGTTGGCGGCACGAAAAGCCCGCCCTGTGGCACTGGAATTTGTGTCACGATCTGCTGTTTTTCAGACATGTCTTGAAGGTAGGCTTGGATGTTATCATAGGCCTCTTGGTCAATCACAGGCCCGACATCTGTTGCAAGATCGCGCGGATCCCCAACCGTGAGGGCATCCATCGCGCCCGTTAACATCTCGTTAAGTTCTTTGCGCACATCATCTTGCACATAAAGGACGCGCAAAGCCGAGCATCGCTGACCTGCCGATTGAAACGCCCCGCGTATAATGTCTCGCGTGGCCTGTTCCATAAGCGCCGTCGAATCCACGATCATTGCGTTGATACCGCCGGTTTCTGCGATGAACATGGCGTTGGGCGATGTTTTGGCCAGCTGGCGTTCAATAAGCTTTGCAACCTCTGTTGAGCCGGTGAAACACACGCCATTGATACGGGGATCGGCAGTCAAAGACGCCCCCACAGCTACTCCGTCGCCTGGTAAAAGCTGCACCACATCGGATGGGATACCCGCTTGCAGCATCCAGGCAACCGCACGCGCAGCAATCAGCGGTGTTTGCTCGGCAGGCTTTGCGATCACGGCATTACCCGCGGCCAATGCAGCCGCAATTTGTCCTGTAAAGATGGCCAACGGAAAATTCCAAGGACTAATACAGACAATGACTCCACGAGCAGACTTGCCGGTGTTCAAATCCTGTATTTCACCCGCATAATACCGCAGAAAGTCTACAGCTTCACGTAATTCAGCGATGCCATCCAGCAGCGTTTTACCCGCTTCACGCGCCAAAAGCTCGAAAATTTCGGCAGCATTTTCTTCATACAGGTCGGCCACTTTGCGCAACACAGCCGCTCGGACACTCGGATCGGTTTGCGCCCAAGCCCCTTGTGCGGCAACAGCCAGTCCAACAGCACGTTCCGTCAACGCCTTATCTGCCTCCCTCACTGTGCCCACCTGTTCATGCGGCGCAGCGGGATTGAACAGATCCCGCGAAGCCCCGCTTGTGTAGGGCGCCGAGGTTATCGGAGCTGCTGACCATTGGTACGGTGCCGCAAACGGAGCACGGCCAGAGGCGATCTTGGCGATTTCAAGCGGGTCTGTGATGTCGTGTCCACGACTGTTAAGACGCGGTGCGAAAATAGCGCTTGGGCGTGCGATTACTGTACTGGGTTGCAAACCACCTGCTTCGGCCAAGGCAATAGGATCACGCACGATGTCTTCGGCGGACACAGATTCATCGACGATCTGGTTCACAAAAGAGGAATTCGCGCCATTCTCAAGCAAACGACGCACCAAATAGGCCAGCAGATCCCTATGTGCGCCCACAGGAGCGTAGATACGGCATCGAGACCCATGCCGTGACAACACTGCGTCATGCAGCACCTCGCCCATACCGTGGAGGCGTTGAAATTCAAAGCTGTTTGGGTCCTCAGCCATTTCAAGAACGGCGGCAACCGAGTGCGCATTATGCGTGGCAAATTGAGGGTATATACGGTCCGTCATACCCAACAATTTTCGCGAGCAAGCGAGATATGAAACATCCGTATGAGACTTACGTGTTAGAACAGGATAGTCGGCAAGGCCCATGACCTGTGCGCGTTTGATCTCTTGGTCCCAATACGCCCCTTTCACCAAACGCACCATGATCTTGCGATCCAACCGAACGGCAAGTTCATAGAGCCAGTCCAATGTGGGCATGGCGCGCCGCCCAAAGGCTTGCACCACCACACCAAATCCATCCCATCCCGCAAGGCTTTCGTCTGACAGCACACGCTCGATCACTTCGAGAGAAATATCAAGACGATCCGCCTCTTCTGCATCAATGTTGAACCCTATCTTCGCCTTGGCCGCAGCCTGCGCAAGCTCCAAAAGGCGCGCGCACAATACCGGCAACATCTTGCTGCGTTGCCCATATTCATAGCGCGGATGAAGCGCTGAAAGTTTGACCGAAATACCCGGATTTTCGCGCACATCTTGGTGTTTTGCCCGCACAGAGATGGCTTTAATCGCTTTCGCGTAAGCCTCGTGATACTCTAGGGCATCCGCATCGGTACGGGCGGCTTCTCCCAGCATGTCATAAGAATATGTATAGCCTTTGGCGACCATTGCATCGCCACGTTTTGCAGCCTCGTCGATGGAGCGGCCAAGCACGAATTGCGATCCCATTTGCGCCATTGCTTTGCCAACAGCTGTGCGGACCACGGGCTCTCCCAACCGACGCACCAAAGCGCGCAATGTCCCTGCGACGCGCGTGCCATCTTGATCTAACACTTTGCCAGTAAGCAACAGACCCCAAGTCGATGCATTGACCAAAATTGAGCCAGAATCGCCGATATGTTTTGCCCAATCATGTGGCGTGATTTTATCGCGGATCAGCTCATCGACTGTCAACGTATCTGGGACGCGCAACATGGCTTCCGCCAAGCACATCAACGCCACGCCCTCATTCGTTGATAGGCCATACTCAGACAGAAAGCTCTCCATGACGCCGATCTTGCCCGTATCACGCACATCTTGAACCAACTTTTGTGCCTGCGCACAAATTGCGGATCTTTGGGCGTCACTCAATTGAGTTTCATGAACAAGCCTGCGAACCAAAGACGTTTCATCCGTGAGGTATGCAGAGCGAATTGCAGCGTTGGTCATGATTGTCCTATCCCAAAAAAGAGGCCGTATGCACGGTGATATAAAAAGAGAAGTGGAGGCTGTTGGTATCGTAGAATGGCTGTCTTTAAGCTTGGCCGGTTCGATGCTGTCATTGCGCACTGAATTTTCAGCGCCCAGATTCGTGACGTGACATTCATCGTACTCCATCACGGCCCGACGGGCGCGTCTATCTTAATCCAACGCAACAAGTACCTTACTCTACGTCTTGCCCAAATAGGCAACCGATCTTGAAACGCTTGAGGCCAGATCGGTGCATAGGAATACTATGTGAAATGGGCCTGTCGTACTTTTGACCCTCACCGAATGCACGCTCAAACGACCACATGGCGAAATCGCCCCAAGACATGCGCGATTTGCAGGTTGAGCCCCTAGCCTCATCGCTTTAACAAACGTGAAACATGGGCATTTAATGGGGGACTGTCGGCTTAGCATTTTGATCGCCCTGACGATACGGGACATTCTGGTGGCAATTAATTGAGGCTTCTCTGACTTTTCTGCCTTTCCACCCCCTTGACCCGCCTCGCAACTCGCCATATTCACGTCCACGGCGGGCCTGTAGCTCAACTGGTTAGAGCAGAGCGCTCATAACGCTTTGGTTGCGGGTTCAAGTCCTGCCGGGCCTACCAAGCATCATAATTCAATCCTTATTTTCTAAGGGTTAATAACAAAACTTGACGCTTTTTTTTTAAAAGAGTTCGTCAAGTTTTGTTCTGAAATCTGTACGATCTAGATTTGCAAAAGCCGTGTCATCCGGTCCCTTGCCCCCGAAGATTTCACAGTCACGGGGCATGCCTGAGGCCGTTACAGGACCTTACAAATGCAAACGTCAGCTTGACGTGCTTTCCAGCCAGCGCAGATCGCTTACGTAGACCCATGCAATGAATCGTGAATGTGTAAAACGAGCAGCGAAACTCGACGCGAACCAATCAGCTATAACAGCTGTCGAAGTCACAATATTGAATGAAATCAAAGTGGTGCGGGTGAAGGGACTCGAACCCCCACGCCAAAGGCGCCAGAACCTAAATCTGGTGCGTCTACCAGTTCCGCCACACCCGCATTGCCTGCGTCATAGCAAAGGCAAAAGCGCGATACCAGAGACAAAATGCATCTTTGGGGCGTAAATTGCCAGATTAACTAAAAATAAATGCTTTGCGGTTCGAAAATCTTACCGTAGGCTGTGAAAAGATGGCGGAACATATCGCCACGACCGAGGCAGTTTTAGAAAAGAGAGCATCATGAGCAGTGATGACCAAGGGCGCGATTCTGATCGCACGCCCAAAGGAATGATGAATCCCCGCACCCAAAGAACACCCCGTAAACGGCTGTGTATAAAAGATATTCTTCCGAGCTACGAGGACGGAATCGCGCTTGGCACCCATGTGCTGACGGCAGATGGCACCTTGCCCGTTGAGTATCTGGAAGCCGGTGATCGCATCGTGACCCGTTCTGGTTTGCGCACTTTGCGCGGGATCGACACCCCTGCTCCAAGGATGTTCAAACTTGTGTTTGACCGCGCTGAAATCGTCTTTGCGGACGGGTTTCAGTTTGATTCCAAATCAGGCAAGGCCTTTGCGGCGTAAGAGCATCTGCCCCTTGTTTTAAAGACATTGTGTCACTGGGTTTAAACTGTTTAACGGTTTGGCCCCTGCGCGGTTTACATGTTTTAATGTTTTTTCGACGCAGATTGGTAGCTTTGCCGCCAATCATATCCCCAAAGCGGTGAACACTTTGGGCAGTTCTTCGGGCAAGTCCTCGGCGATCAGGCCAGCGCCAAAACTCAAAGCGCATTCGCTGTGCAAATAGGCACCGGTCTCGGCGGCATGATGTGGTGAAAAACCGCGCGCCATCAGCCCCGTGATAAAGCCAGCCAAAACATCGCCGGAGCCTGCCGTGGCGAGCCACGGCGCCGCGCGCTCATATAATGAAGCGTTCACAGATGCCTGACCGTCGGGACTTGCGATGACAGTATCTGGTCCTTTGCACAGCACGGTGCAGCCCGCGCGTTTGGCGGCCTCCCGCGTGGCGTCGACTTTAGAATAGGCGGGGCCAGTTGAGGCGGGGGCGTCAAGTTTTTCGGCGAGATCTGGAAACAGACGTTTGAATTCGCCCGCATGAGGCGTGAGCACGCAAGAAGGATGCAGGGCGGCAAAGAGGGCCTCATCTTGAGACAACAATGTGAGCGCGTCAGCATCAAGCACGGTCATGCGCTTGGCCTCAAGCGCAATAGCGACAAGTTTGGAAGCGCGACTGTCCAGACCTAACGCTGGCCCAAGGCAGAGCGCATTGATGCGCTCATCTTCTAGAGTGCGTTTGAGCGCCTGCGGGCCGTCGGCCTCATGGATCATAATGGCGGTGAGTTGCATCGCATTTTCCAACATAGCGGATTTGGGCGAGGCGACAGTGACCACCCCTGCCCCAATGCGCAGCGCGCCACGAGCGGCCAGACGCGCAGCGCCGGTTTGCCCAGTGGGACCAGAAAGCACGAGGGCGTGGCCGTGGGAGTATTTATGGGTCGAGTGCTTTTTGAGGGATTTAGACGGACCAGTGACCAAGTTGACGACATTGCTCGGCGGCACAGCCGAGCTGCCCCCGCCCACCCCCACGGGCGGGGGCAATTGCCCCACTCGCGGATGGGGCCAGCTCTCGAGACCGATATCTTTGACAACGGCTTTACCAGACATAACCGCTCCAAAGCCCAAAACGTGACCAAGCTTCATACGATGGAAACTCACGGTCAAATCAGCACTTATAGCCCACATCAACGGCCGACCACTGTCCGAACACACCCCAGATGGCACATCCACAGACACCACACGAACCCCATTCTCTTTCAACAATACTTTCACTGTATCATCGGCCATTGACGCGAATATTCCGCGAAAAGGGCGTTTCAATCCAGTTCCGAACACCGCATCAACAAGCAGATCAAATTCATCTGGGTAACGTATAAAATCATCGATCAACGGAGCGGGATCAAGGCGATAGGTTTTCACCTCCCCTGCCTCGCACCAGCGTTCATAGTTGGTCCGCGCATCTGTCGGCAGCTTATCTGGGTCACCGTAGAGAAAGACATCAACGCCCCAGCCGCGCTGTTTGAGCAGCCGTGCGACGACGAAACCGTCTCCGCCATTGTTGCCGGGGCCGCAAAGAACCACGGCGTGATGGGATGTCTCAGCCATGGCCGGCCATTCGTCAAACACGGCCTCAATGACGCCAATTCCCGCGCGTTCCATCAGGTCTAGGCCAGTCACAGAGCCCGAGGCAATGGCGGCGGCTTCAATGGCGCGCATTTGCGCGCAGGTGAGAAGTTCGGTCATTTGTCGGTCTCCAATATAGGCGATGCGGCGGCGGCAAAAGCCACAGTGGAAATGGCGCGCATTTGGGCAGACGTCAGAGATGCGGTCATAAAAGCTTCAAAATGTTTTTAAACTGCCTTTTTTGAATCCACTTTGCCAAAATATTGTGCAACAAGGCGGGAATCCTATAGGTAGCTTGATCTGGCTTAGTGTAGCCGATTGTGGCCCCATGAGAGAAGTGATCTGAACGACGTGAACGAATTTAAGGGAGTCTAAGGTCCATGAAAAAGATCGAAGCGATCATCAAGCCTTTCAAGCTCGACGAAGTGAAAGAAGCACTGCAGGACATAGGTGTCCAAGGTCTTTCTGTTGTCGAGGTCAAAGGTTTTGGCCGTCAAAAAGGCCACACTGAGCTGTACCGTGGTGCGGAATATGTTGTGGACTTCCTGCCAAAGGTTAAAATCGAAGTTGTTTTGTCTGACGACCAAGTGGACGGCGCGATCGAAGCGATCGTTGCTGCGGCAAAAACAGACAAAATCGGCGACGGCAAAATTTTCGTATCGTCTGTTGAACAGGCCATTCGGATCCGTACTGGCGAGTTTGGCGAAGACGCGCTGTAAGAATAAAGCGGCCTTTGCGGGTCGTTTTCCATCCTAATACATAATTTTAAGGGGATAAGGTCACCATGAGCATCGAAAACGTTCTCAAGACCATGAAAGACGAAGACGTTCAGTACGTGGACGTTCGTTTCACCGATCCACGCGGCAAGTTGCAGCACGTGACATTGCGCTACACAGAAGTTGACGCTGACTTCCTAGAGGAAGGCTTCATGTTTGACGGCTCGTCCATCGCGGGTTGGAAATCTATCGACAAATCAGACATGAAACTGATTCCAGATACGACATCTATCTACATCGATCCTTTCTACGCGGAAAAAACACTGTGTATTCACTGTTCTGTTGTAGAGCCTGACACACGTGAGCCTTACGAGCGTGACCCACGTTCTGTTGCTGAAAAAGCAGAAGCTTACCTGAAATCCACAGGTATCGGCGACACAGCATACTTTGGTCCAGAAGCTGAATTTTTCTTGTTCGACGACGTGCGCTTCCAAGTGTCCATGAACAAAGTGTCTTACCAAGTTGACGCGCTTGACGGTGCTTGGAACTCTGACACAGAGTACGAAATGGGCAACACAGGCCACCGCCCTGGCATCAAAGGCGGTTACTTCCCTGTTAACCCAATCGATGACGCGCAAGACATTCGCGGCGAAATGCTGACAACAATGGCCAACATGGGCATGAAAGTTGACAAGCATCACCACGAGGTTGCCTCTTGTCAGCACGAGCTTGGTTTGATCTTCGGCACGCTGACAAAGCAAGCTGACGAAATCCAAAAGTACAAATACGTTGTGCACAACGTGGCGCAAGCTTACGGCAAATCCGCAACATTCATGCCAAAACCAATCGCTGGTGATAACGGCACGGGTATGCACGTGAACATGTCCATCTGGAAAGATGGCAAGCCATTGTTTGCAGGCGACAAATACGCTGATCTGTCACAAGAAGCGCTGTACTTTATCGGCGGTATCTTGAAGCACGCGAAAGCATTGAACGCGATCACAAACCCATCGACAAACTCTTACAAGCGTTTGATCCCTGGTTTTGAGGCTCCTGTTTTGCGCGCCTATTCTGCGTCGAACCGCTCTGGCTGTATCCGTATCCCTTACTCGGAATCCCCAAAAGCGAAACGCGTTGAAGCACGTTTCCCTGATCCAGCAGCCAACCCATACTTGTGCTTTGCTGCACTCATGATGGCTGGCCTTGACGGCATCAAAAACAAGATCGATCCAGGCCCCGCGTCTGACAAAGACTTGTACGACTTGCCAGCTGAAGAATTGGCAGCGATCCCAACTGTTTGTGGGTCATTGCGCGAAGCTTTGGAGGCTTTGGAAGCAGACATGGACTTCCTCACAGAAGGCGACGTGTTCACCAAAGACCAACTTCAGGGCTACATGGATCTGAAATGGGAAGAGGTCTACGCCTACGAGCACACACCTCACCCAATGGAATACAAATTGTACTACTCCTGCTAATCGCTGGATCAGTTCATTCTATGAAAAGGGCGTCTCATGCGAGGCGCCCTTTTTGCATATGTCGCGCCAAGTTGCGTGTTCCCCATATTTGCGTCAGATTTTGGCCTTGATCATCGGTTAATCATAAGGTCAGTTTTAATCAGAGATGACGCATGGCCTTGTTTTCAAAAAACTATCACCCCTTGGATTCCCGCCACCCTAGAAACCGCGCGGGGGCGCAGGCGGGCATATACGGGGTGCAAACCACCAAATCCAAGGTCCGTGCGACCCCTGTGAGCCGCGCTCAGGCCGTGGATAAACACAATCATCTCGCATCAACAAAACCCCAGCGGTTTCAGCGCAAGCTGTCACAGGTTGAACAGATGAACGCCTTGGTCGCCGAAACCCAAGCCCGTACAAACGAACGGGAACACCAGCCGCACATAGCATCGCCTTTTGTGACATCCGCCCCTGTCGGCGCGATGGCAGCCTCGCAGACGCCCCCCGCACCCCCAAAACAACGCAGCAAGATCGGCAAAGGCTTTCAAATCCTTGCAAATATGGACCGCAATATCCGCATCGGCATGCTCATCGCAGTGGTGATTTATATTCTGATCACTCCCGAATTGCGCGCGGGGCTAACCTCTTTGGCGATCAATGGCGAACCCGACGGCATGACCAGAATGCCAAGTTACAGTTCAAAATTTTAAGCGCTCCCGTTAGCGACCTTGATGCGATTGGAGTTAACCGGACCCAAGGTCTACGCGTTCTGGATTGGATGTCTCCAATGGACATCAAGCATCGCCAACACCGTCTTGATATGGGTCACATCACATCGGCCTGCCGTCAAGTTTATGAGGATACGTCGAGCGCGAGCTGCGACAGGGCTTGTGCGCCGGCCTCAATCGCTTTGATATCTGCCCCATCCCAACGCCGAGCATGTTGATGCAAAGCGGAAATACCGCCAATGGCCACCCCGTTCAAATGAAACGGCGTGCCAATATAAGCCATGATCCCCATATCCTCGACAGCTCCGGTTTTGCCCACCAAGGGGTGGGACAGCGTGTCATCGATCACCAGAGTTTTATTCATATCAAACACCATATGGCCGATGGTGTATTTAGGCGGCAAAATACGCTCGACCTCACGTCCGATAAGCCCGTCGATAAGGCAAATGATGTGAAGATCCTCCCCCTTCATCAGCCAAATGGCCACCCCAGACGAATTTACTTCGGTATGAACAGCCTCAGCGAGGGCCCTGACTTGTGGGTCGTTGAATTCAAACATCAGTTTTCCCCAATGTGTCTTTCATCGTAAACAATACCACATTTTGCCGAAATTAAGTATGAAACATTGACGCAAAGCCCGAGAACTCTCCCAGCCTCTTGCCCCCACGTCCCGTTCGTTCTAAAGACGCGGCAACTCCACAGAAGCTAAAAAGGGCAAGCCTATGATCCCCCGTTACTCCCGCAAAGAGATGGTCGACATCTGGGAACCCGCAACAAAATTCAAAATCTGGTACGAAATCGAAGCGCACGCCTGTGACGCGATGGCCGATTTGGGTGTGATCCCACGCGAAAACGCCGATGCCGTTTGGAAAGCCAAAGACGTTGAGTTTGACGTGGCACGCATCGACGAAATCGAAGCCGTAACCAAACATGACGTTATCGCGTTCTTGACGCATCTGGCCGAACATGTCGGCTCTGACGAGGCGCGTTTTGTACACCAAGGCATGACCTCATCTGACGTGCTCGACACTTGCTTGAACGTGCAACTTGTGCGCGCGACCGACATCTTGATCGAAGACGTCAAAGGCTTGCTTGCCGCGCTGAAAACACGTGCGTTTGAGCATAAAAACACCGTCCGCGTTGGTCGTTCCCACGGAATCCACGCAGAACCCACTACAATGGGTCTGACCTTTGCACGTTTTTACGCTGAAATGGACCGCAATCTGGCCCGTCTGATCGCGGTGCGTGCCGAGATTGCCACGGGTGCGATTTCCGGCGCCATCGGCACATTCGCCAATATTGACCCGCGTGTTGAAGAACATGTCTGCGAAAAGCTCGGCCTCACACCTGAGCCGATTTCCACCCAAGTGATCCCACGCGATCGCCACGCAATGTTCTTTGCTGTACTTGGTGTAATCGCCTCCTCGATGGAAAACATCGTAATTGAGATCCGCCACATGCAGCGTACAGAAGTTTTGGAAGGCGCTGAGTTCTTCTCAATGGGCCAAAAAGGTTCTTCTGCGATGCCGCACAAAAAGAACCCTATCCTCACTGAAAACCTCACGGGCCTCGCGCGTCTTGTGCGTATGGCTGTGATCCCTGCGATGGAAAACGTGGCCCTGTGGCATGAACGCGATATTTCGCACTCTTCCGTTGAGCGCACCATCGCGCCAGACGCGACCATCACCTTGAATTTCGCGCTCAAGCGTTTGACAGGCGTAATCGAAAAGATGCTCATCTTTCCTGAAAACATGCTCGACAACATGAATAAATTCCCAGGCCTGGTGATGTCTCAACGCGTGCTTTTGGCGCTTACTCAAGCGGGTGTGTCTCGCGAAGCCGCCTATTCCATGGTGCAACGCAACGCCTTGCAAGTTTGGGAACATCGTCTTGATTTCCAAGAACTTTTGCTGGCCGATGAAGAAGTCGTTGCCGCACTTGGCGTGGATGAGATCAAAGAAAAATTCGACATGGGCTACCACACCAAACATGTTGATACGATCTTCAAACGCGTGTTCGGCGAAGCCTAAAGCCTCATAGGGGGCGTTCCCCTCACAGATTATAAGACTGACGCCCGCGCGGTTTATCCGCTTGCGGGCGTTTTTCTGTCAATTCTTCTCAAATTTATTGGAAATTCAGCCCACTGGTAGCTTTGCGTTAATCTTGATCATGCACCTTCGTCACAAGGCATGAATCAACACATGAGGCATCGGCGTGGACGGACTTCCCCAAGACTTTGGCGACATGGGCACCCTACCCGACCTTGGATCCCTCGGCGGCGATGGGGCGGGCGGCATGGGCGATTTCGATCTGCCCGACCCCGTTATGCGTATGCCGACAAAACTGTCGAAAAAGGCTAAGGCCGCGGTGATCGTCAAATTGCTCGCCTCAGAAGACGTCAAACTGCCTCTGTCCACCTTTCCCGAAGACATGCAAGTCGAACTGGCCCATCAGCTGACCGATTTGCGCCACATCAACAAAGAAACGCTCACATCTGTTGTTGAGGAATTCTTAGAACAGCTTGAGGCCATCGGCCTGTCCTTTCCGGGTGGGTTAGAGGGTGCGTTGAACGTGCTTGAGGGGGCAATATCGCCAGCGACCTCTGCGAAATTGCGCAAGAATGCTGGGTTCTCTTTGACCGGTGATCCATGGGAACGTATTGCCGATCTTGATGTCAGTCGCGTTTTGCCGATTTTGAAAGACGAAAGCGTCGAAGTGGGGGCGGTGCTGCTGTCCAAACTCAAAGTGTCCAAATCTGCGCAATTGCTGTCGATGTTGCCGGGCGAACGCGCGAGGCGGATTGCCTATGCCATTTCGCTTACCTCTGGCGTCGCCCCCGACGTGGTGCAACGCATCGGTATTTCCATCGCCGCAAAATTGGATGCACAACCCGCAAAGGCTTTTGCGGATGCTCCGACAGAACGTGTTGGCGCTATTTTGAACTTTTCGGCCTCTGCCACCCGCGATGGCGTACTCGAAGGATTGGACGAAACGGACAAAGAATTTGCCGAAGAAGTGCGCAAAGACATCTTCACCTTCGCCAATATCGCCACCCGTGTGGACGGACGCGACGTGGCAAAAGTCGTGCGCGGCGTGGAACAAGAGGTGCTGATCAAGGCTCTTGCCGGTGCCACGGGCGACGCGGCGATCACGACAGAATTCATTTTGACCAATATGTCCAAACGCATGGCGGATGGGATACGCGAAGAAATCGAAGCGATCGGAAAGGTCAAAGAATCCGACGCAGAAGAGGCCATGAACGCCGTTGTCGCAGGCATTCGCGACCTTGAAGGCGCCGGCGAATTGTTTTTGCTGACAGGAGACGACTAACCCCTGTGCGCAGCCGAGACATGATCGTCAATGGACAAGTCACAAGCTCTGCCCTTAATGTCCCCCTATGAACTGGTTTTCACGTCAATCCACCGCCTCGCAAGGTATTCTCTTTGTTATTATATCCGTGTGCTTCTTTTCATTGATGGATGCCGTGGCCAAACAGCTTGGGCTGATGGTAAATGTCAGCCAAATCTTGTGGGCACGCTATTTCGGACAGCTTGTTATTGTGCTGATTTTATGCAGAAAACGTACGGTTTCTCTGCTCAGGACCTCTCATTTGGGTCTGCAGTTGTTTCGGGCTTTGATGCAACTTAGTGCTGCGGCCTGTTTTTTCATTGCACTGCAACATCAAGGTCTGGCCGAGGCCACAGCCGTCGCCGATCTTGCCCCTGTCTTGATCACCCTTACCGCCGCAGTGGTTCTGGGGGAGCGCATTGGTTTGCGCCGCATAATCGGCATTTTTGTTGCGCTCTTGGGGGCGATGCTCATCATTCGGCCCGGGTCTGATGTGTTCATGCTGGCCTCTCTTTGGCCCTTGGGAACGGCTGCCAGCATCGCGATTTTTTCCATCATCACCCGTCATATAGGCCCCTCGGAATCGCCACTGACGGGGTTGCTTTATTCTGGCATCGTCTGTGCTGCGATTATGTGCATCATAGCGCCATTTTATTGGACCACCCCGACGCCCATAACGACAATTATGATGATCTGTATCGGCGCTATCGGCACTGTGGGACAATTGATGATGATCAAAGCCTATGCAGTGGCCCCCGCCTCGATTGTGGCGCCTTTCACCTATGCGGGTTTGTTGAGCGCCACCATATGGGGCATCTTGTTTTTCGACCAATGGCCGGATCTTTGGACCTGTGTTGGCGCACTTGTGATCGTGACTGCGGGACTTTATGTGTGGCATCGAGAAACGCGCGCGACGCGCGGCACATAAATTCGGAGCAAACGTGAGCTCTGTGAGGCCCCGCCCCTCAGATCGCGTGTACAAGGGACAATTAATGAAAATCAAACGCGGTGAGATCGAAGGCAGCTTGAACGACTACGCACAGAGCATCCTCTTGCGTGGACTTCTGGCCGTGGTAGAGCGTTTGCCTTTTGCATGGCGACTTAAGACTCTCGGGGTTATCACGGCCTATGTCATCGGACCGATTGCTGGGTACAACAAACGGGTTCGCGAAAATCTTGCTATGATCATGCCAGATTTGCCCGACCGCGAAGTGCGCCGTTTGATGCGAGCTGTCCCAGCGAATACAGGGCGCACCATGGCTGAATTATATTCCGGCGTAGATTTTAAAGACCGCGCGAAACGTGCCAAAATCACCGGCGACGGCTTGCCCGATCTTGAACAGGCCATGGAACGCGGCCAAGGGGTTATTTTGGTCTCGGGGCATTTGGGCAGCTACGAGGTGGCGCGCGCGGTTTTGTTCGAGCGCGGGTTCAATGTCGGTGCCTTGTTTAGACCGTTTTCAAACCCCTTTTTCGACCCCTATTACCAGCGTAAAATCGGTGAAATTTCTCAGCCGATCATTCCATCGAAAGATCGGAAAAGTTTGGTGAAAATGATTCGATTTTTGAAATCGGGCGGCATGGTCGGGATGTTGATAGACGTTCACACCTATGACGCGCCCGTGTTGCAATTTTTTGGCAAACGCGCCGCCACGGCGACTTCGGCTGCCGATCTGGCGCTCAAACACAATTTGGCGCTGGTGCCGATCTATGGCATCCGACTGGATGATCACGGGCATTATGAACTGGTGATCGAACCGCCTATTGCGCACACAACAGCCACACAGATGATGCAAGAGGTGAACGATTCTATTGAGCGCCAAGCGCGGGCACATATGGACCAATATTTTTGGATTCACCGGCGTTGGAAGGCAGAAACCAAACATGGACACAACGATGTGACGCGCCCTTAAGGCGCTTTACAAAATCACATCCGCAATGAGGCCCACGGTGATCGCCCCGATAGGTTCATTCGTATTCGGGTCCGTGATCGTGTAGGACACTTGGACCTGATAAACCCCTATAGAGTCATCAATTTCCAGTTCTGAAATGTGCATCATCCCATCCCCTTTGCCGTAAGTATCCGAGTGCTTGGCCTCATCGCCTTGCCAATAGTCAGTTGTGGCAGAGGAGGCCGCAACGTTCAGGCCATGGGCGTCCATAATAAACACTTCGGTAATTATGCCACCAGCATCGGCCACACGGTGCCGCAAAAAATCTGCAGCATCATTGTTCACAACGGCATCGACAAGGGGATGTGTGTCGGTTTTCACCTCTGCGCGCCATTGTTTGTCTTTCGCTATAATGTCGTCGGGCGTCAGGGCCTCATCGATCACATTACGCACACGAATAGCGCTGAGCAAAGCGTCATCCGAGACCCAAGGCGCGACTTCGTTTTCGAAGAAGGTCTTAATGATATTGGTCTGTTCTGCCTCTAGCGCCTGCGCCCTGTTCATCGGCATCAACAAGGTAAGAAATATCAGTATATGTTTGAAGGTCATGAGCGCTTTCCTTTTAAATCTGCCTTGGAAAATGGCAGAAATAAATAAACGAAAGATTTCACATTTTCATTTTTGACAATTCTGATTTTTACCGGCGTTCATTTTTGCCAAAGCAATGTGGCCCACAGGCATGCCCGTCAGTTGACCCGCAAGGCCGCCATGATTTCACCGGGCAGACCGTTTACGTTCTGTTGCACGATAATGACGACGGGATCAGCGGTGGAAATATCTGCGCTTAAATGTAGCGGAGATGTGCCATCCCAGTCGCCAACATGCGTCCAAGAGGTTACGATATTGGCGTAATCGATAGATTTTCCAGCATTTTCACCCACACGTATGGTCACGTTTTCATAGGGTCGATACGCGACCACTTGCACCTTAAGATTGCTCGGGCGTGCATTCGTGTTGTTGAGGGCAATAGACAGGGTGTTGTCAGACCGCACAGCCGATAAATCAAGCTGAGAGGCCGCAAGTTTGCGTTTATGATCAGTGACCAAATCGGCCAGTCTCATCGGCTTGAAGCCAACGATGTGATCTTGGCCACCGACAATCATTTGCGGCGTGTAAATCGTGCGATGCCCCGCGGCACGGGCATAAGCGCGCTGGCGTTCGGTGAAGCGCGGATCGGCAAAGATGTCTTTCCAGCCGATATAATCCCAGTAATCGACATGCAGCGCCAAGGGCAAAATATCGTCACGCTTGGACAGTTCCATCAACAGCGCATCGGCGGGCGGGCAAGACGAACAGCCTTGCGAGGTGAAAAGCTCGATCACCACGGGATAAGGCATGGGCTGATCTTGCGCCGCAGTTTGTTGCGCAGGAACCGAGAGAGCAAGACACGACATAAACAGCGCAGAAATGCAGGACTTTACCGAAAGACGGCTGGATTTGGGATATTCTGTCGCGTGTGTCATGCTGGCTCCGAATGCTGTATCATACTCTTAACCCTTTGCAGGCTCTCAAGCCAATCAAGCAATTGCGAGAATGCGTTACAGAATCTTAAATCGACCGTGATCTAAGCGCGATCATGGGGGAAAATCTGGTCCGAACGGTCTTGAAACGAGATCAGCAAGGCGCAATAAAACCTGACAAAAATACTTATTTTGGCAATTGTGTACAATGGCATACTAAAAACGACAGATGCCTCTTGATTGGACTCAACGGATGGGTCAAAAGCAAGCAAGCCAATTCTTTTTCATGCACCAAGGGAGCTCGCCCATGACAGTTGTTGTCGGACATGACACAGCCAAAACACGTCGCACACTCGACGTAAACGGCAAAAAAATCTCATACTACTCAATTCAAGCTGCCACAGACGCAGGCCTTGGCGATTTCACCAAATTGCCAGCCGCTTTGAAAGTTGTTCTTGAGAACATCTTGCGCTTTGAAGACGGTGGGTTTTCTGTTTCCACAGACGATATCAAAGCCTTCGCTGAATGGGCTGATAAGGGTGGCAAAAACCCCCGCGAAATTGCATACCGACCTGCCCGCGTTCTGATGCAGGATTTCACCGGCGTTCCAGCCGTTGTGGATTTGGCGGCGATGCGCGACGGGATCAAATCTTTGGGCGGCAGCGCAGCAAAGATCAACCCACTTGTACCAGTTGATCTTGTGATCGACCACTCTGTGATGATCGACGAATTTGGTAACCCACGTGCGTTCCAGATGAACGTTGACCGCGAATACGAGCGCAACATGGAACGTTACCAGTTCCTTAAATGGGGTCAGACTGCGTTTGAAAACTTCCGCGTCGTACCTCCGGGCACAGGTATCTGTCACCAAGTGAACGTGGAATACCTCGCGCAGACCGTTTGGACAGATAAAGACCAAAACGGCGAAGAGGTGGCCTACCCTGACACACTCGTGGGTACAGATTCTCACACGACAATGGTCAACGGTTTGGCTGTTTTGGGTTGGGGCGTTGGTGGTATCGAAGCCGAAGCTGCGATGCTTGGCCAGCCAATTTCCATGCTCATCCCTGAAGTTGTCGGGTTCAAACTGACCGGCGCGATGCTGGAAGGCACAACAGCGACCGACCTTGTGTTGAAAGTTGTTGAAATGCTGCGCGCCCACGGCGTTGTTGGCAAATTCGTTGAATTCTACGGTGACGGCCTTGACCGCCTGCCCCTTGCTGATCGTTCAACAATCGCCAACATGGCGCCTGAGTACGGCGCGACATGTGGGTTCTTCCCAATCGATAACGAAACGATCCGTTACCTGAAACAAACAGGCCGCGACGAAGAGCGTTGCGACTTGGTTGAAGCCTACGCAAAAGAAAACGGTTTCTGGCGTGGTGCTGATTACGCGCCGATCTATTCTTCGACACTTGAGCTCGATATGGGCGAAATCGTTCCTGCGATCTCAGGCCCCAAACGCCCACAAGACTATGTGGCTTTGACTGCATCAAAAGCTGCATTTGCGAGTGAAATGGCGGACACGTTCAAACGCGAGCAAGGCAAAGAAGTGGCTGTGGCTGGCGAAGATTACACCATGTCATCAGGCAAGGTTGTCATCGCCTCCATTACATCTTGTACAAATACATCAAACCCTTACGTGATGATCGGCGCTGGCCTTGTGGCGCGCAAAGCACGCGCTTTAGGTCTGAACCGCAAGCCTTGGGTGAAAACATCATTGGCACCGGGGTCACAAGTTGTAACCGAATACTTGGAAGCCGCTGGCCTGCAAGAAGATCTGGATGCGATCGGGTTCAACCTCGTAGGCTACGGCTGTACGACCTGTATCGGCAACTCCGGTCCGATCCAACCCGAGCTGTCAGATGCGATTGCCGAGGGTGATCTTGTGGCGACGGCTGTTTTGTCAGGCAACCGCAACTTTGAGGGTCGTATCAGCCCCGATGTGCGCGCCAACTACCTTGCGTCTCCGCCCCTTGTTGTGGCCTACGCTTTGGCAGGCGACATGAACATCGACCTGACAACTGAGCCTTTGGGCACAGATAAAGACGGCAACGATGTCTACCTCAAGGACATCTGGCCAACGAACGAAGAAATTTCTGCGCTTGTTGAACAAACTGTGACACGCGAAGCCTTCCTCAAAAAATACGCTGACGTATTCAAAGGCGATGAGAAATGGCAAGCTGTCGAAGTATCTGGCTCCGAGACATACGACTGGCCTGTCAGCTCGACCTACATCCAAAACCCACCTTACTTCCAAGGTATGGCTGCGGAAAAAGGCACGATCAAAAACGTGACTGAGGCGAAAGTCTTGGCGATCTTGGGCGACATGGTCACCACCGACCACATCTCTCCAGCGGGCGGTTTCGCGCAGACCACACCAGCGGGTAAGTTCTTGATGGAACGCCAAGTGGCCCCGCGTGAGTTTAACTCATACGGCTCTCGTCGTGGTAACCACCAGATCATGATGCGCGGCACCTTTGCCAACATCCGCATCAAGAACGAGATGCTTGACGGCGTTGAAGGCGGCTACACCAAAGGTCCAGATGGCGCGCAGGCGTCGATCTATGACGCGGCTATGGCCTACCAAGAGGCTGGCACTCAGTTGGTGATCTTTGCGGGCGAACAATATGGCGCAGGATCTTCTCGTGACTGGGCGGCCAAAGGCACAGCGCTTTTGGGTGTCAAAGCCGTCATCGCGCAAAGCTTTGAGCGTATTCACCGCTCTAACCTTGTGGGCATGGGCGTGGTTCCGTTCGAATTCACCGGCGGCGACACCCGCGCCTCTTTGGGCCTCACTGGCGATGAAACCGTGTCCATCACGGGCCTCGATTCAGTGTCACCTTTGCAAGAGCTGCCATGTGAGATCACCTATGCTGACGGCACTGTGAAAACCATCACTCTCAAATGCCGCATCGATACAGCGCCAGAGATCGAATACATCGAGAACGGCGGCGTGCTGCACTACGTGCTGCGCAACCTCGCCAAAGAAGCGTAAGTTTTTACGCCTTAGAGACAAGGAAAGCCCCGCCAATTTGGTGGGGCTTTTCGCTTTTTAAAGTCACGAGAATGTCTAACAAGCTTATCGATAATATTCAAAGGAAGCTGGCTAATGCCCCAAACATAGGCCCAAAAACGCTTATATGATTTGCAGAAGCGGCCATAAAGCTTTGGTATTTTTCCTTGAACGCGGGCGTGTCTTTTGACGCTTCCATTGCCTCAATAGCGGCGAGTATTTGTGTGCTCTCACTATCTTCAAGTTCAGCACCCATCAATGCATCTCTTAATTGCTGGAAAACCGCAGTCTCGGAGTTCGTGATGGAGACATTGTGCGAATTATCAACTGAATTCATGTTGATCCGAGCGTTGTCGCCATTAATGTTATTGATGACCGTTTGCGCTGACGCGACAGGCGCATCACTGCGTCGTATATCAACTTGAAAATGTGCTTCCATCCCCGGCAGAGCCTGCTGAAAACGTGGATTTTCGACAATATACTCTTCCACAAGACCTGATGGCAGATTTCTCAAAAAGCGGTCGTTAGGCTGCACGGGCAATGAGGTATCAAATGTTATAAGCTTTTTACCGGTGACAAGGCCCTTTATGCCATCAACTTGCCCTGATCCATCTGCCTTTAAGAACGACAGCTCCTCTTTCATCATATTTTTAATCACGTAATATTCTCCTTGTTCTAAATTAATTTCACAATAAGCATCCATTAAAGCTGCAGAACGCCGCCCAATGGCCATCGAGTTTGAGCCTTCCCAGTTTCCAAAATCATGCGCCTTTGGAAAATTTATCCCATCGCCCAACAAAATTCTGTTTTTCTCTATAGCACGCCTCTGAATACTCGCCGCGAACATTTTAACTATTCCTGTCGCTTCATTGATGGCCTGTCTTCGAATGTACTTTGGGTATCTTTGAAGTTCATTCTCAACCAAATTGAAATACTCTTGGACTTTAAGCTTGCGATAGCGAGAAATCGTGGCCCAATAGACATCTACGACAGTTCCCGAATAGGAAAGCCCCCCATAACGAATTGGTGTTCCATTAAAGCTATCTATCTCACTTGACTCGCCCTTACCAATAAAGTGCCACCTAAAAAACCACTCACTATCCATCCTAATAAGCTCTTGCTGAACCACTTGTTCAAGATTTTGACCGATGGTGGTTTTAAATGACATTCTTTGCTGACTTTCTGCAAAATTCTAGTTCAAGACTTTCTCTATTAACATCCAGAACAACACTTCACTCAACCCACATTGACTCCCCCGCCCTCCACACAGTACCAAACGGCAAGCATTGGCTGGGCAGTCTATGCCCCCCACCGATCTCGAGACCTAAGGACCACATCATGACCGAAAACAAACGCATTGTACTGTCGAGCGACCATTCTGGTTTAGAGATGCGCGCGGCGATTGTGGCGCATATTACAGAGCTCGGCTGGGAGGCCATCGATATCGGCCCGACCACCACCGAGAGCACCCATTACCCGATCCACGGCAAAGCGGCGGCCGACATGGTCGCCTCGGGCGATTGCCGTTTCGGCATTATCTTGTGCGGCACGGGCCAAGGTATCATGATGGCAGCGAATAAGGTCAAAGGCATCCGCTGCGGGGTCTGTTCTGAGACATTTTCAGCCCGGATGATCCGCCAACACAACGACGCGAACATGTTGTCCATCGGCGTGCGCACCACGGGCGAAGGCTTGGCCTTGGATATCGTTGACGCCTTTTTGAACGCAGACTTCGAAGGCGGCCGCCACGCCACACGCGCCGATATGATCGAACCGACCTAAAGGCTAAAACATGGTAATCCCCCCATTTTTAATGGGGTCCAGCCATAGAATTCATGCGGCTGTTTTCAATTTCATTGCGGGAGTTATGCCGCCGATGCCCATGTTGGGCCGCTCGTTGTTGTAAGTCCAGAGCCATTCAGTCGCCTGGTCTTGTGCCTCCTCAATCGTTTCGAAGATGTATTGTCCCAGCCATTCGCCGCGAACGGTGCGATTATAGCG
>NZ_JAHKPK010000061.1 GCF_018860665.1 Pacificibacter marinus | reverse complement strand
AGGAGCCATCCACCCCATCAGCAATCCGCCCTTACCCTCGATCAAAGAACCCAAGGTGCTCTTGTTGGTCACCATATTTGATGACGGTTTTGCCATACCTCAAATTGATGCGATCTATGGTGGCGGAGAGCGTTTCGCGTTTGCTGTTTTGCCCTGGGGCAAGCGGCAGGAAAAGTTCACCATTGCGCTGGCTAAGCAACACTAGGTTCGTGAGGTTGATCCCGATCGATGTGGCTTGAGTGCGACTGCTGGCAAACTGCGCCGTGAGGGCGTCGAAGGTGTCGAGAAAATCACGCGTGTCTTGGCTTGGGTTGAGCGTCTGTTGCCAGTGATACCCCTGTCGTTTCCACAGCCCGATGTGAATGGAAATCCGCCCAGCACAATAGCCGTCACGCCGCATGCGTGCTGCAGCCCGTTCGACCAACCAGCGGCCAACACGCGTGGCCATTGGGGCAGGGCGATACTTTGGTAAGCGCCTGCTTTCACTACTTCCAAAACATTCAAAACAGCTCTCCTACAAATTCAAAATGATTATTAAGCTAATTACAGATATACCAAAGTGTACAACATTTACGCATGGATGCCGCCACAACATAAAATCACTTAAGGCTTCGAGATATCCACCCGACTTTTTGGTGTGCGTCTTCCACAGCCAATAAACTAAATAATTGAGAAAAATCGCATAAGCGCCGACTAAAAAACAGTAAAGACCGATCCAAGCGTTCGCAGCCACAACTCAATCCTTCCAAAAATACATTTTTTAGATCATCGAAATAGGTAATCATCAACGCTGCCGTTGATCAAGCAGCGTTTTTTGCCTCAGCCTTGGCATTTTTAGCATCGATTGTGTCCTGATAAGCCCACGGCATGAGATCGTTGATACGGTTCTCTGGATGATCCTGGATGCGCTCCAGCACCCAAGTAAGCCAGACTTCGGGATTCACCTTATTCATCTTTGCGGTCTCGATGAGGGTATAGGCGATGGCGGCGGATTTGCCGCCAGCTTCTGAGCCCATGAATAGATAGTTTTTGCGGCCCAGAGACGCCGCTCGTGCGAAACGCGTCTAATGGCCGCTCCCAGCCCAAAGCGGCTGTGGCGCTTCAGGGATGAATTGACAAAGCCGACGTTTATGGCAATGTGTCCCAGCGACGGGAGTGCGGGACATTGTTGCCGTTGATCTTTGACAATTGCTGTTTGGATAACCTGCATTTTTTGCGTTTTACGATTGAATGGGGTGCCTTGAAACAAGGATGACTTTGCCCGATGTTATACGCATGATGTTTCGCTTCATCACTTTATGTTGGATTGGCCTTGCACCCTGTTTCGCCTTGGCAGAAATCCCGATGCCTATTCGAAGTAATTCCGCATTTCTGGAAGCAGAGAGCATTGTCCTGTGTTCCGATTTTGAAGAGATCAACGCATCACGTGTTACCCAGTTCCTTGAAGATTTGGATCAGAGCTTTGCAATAATGGAAGTTTTGGATGGTCCTGAAACTCCTGTCAAAGCGAGCACTTTCAATGTGTTGGTGGTTATCTCTGGGGAGGAGACAAGAAGGTCTACTCTAGACTGCGCGAGCAATGTCGCTCCCTATGACATCCACACACAGCAAGAGGTTATGATCGCAGTTCAAAGACTTAAGCAAGGCTTCGAACACCCCAATCCAATCCTAAATGCCACACTTGGTGACACACAATGGGCTAGCTCTAATTTCTATCACGAGGCAGAAAACTGGGTCACGATTGTGATCTCAATGCTTGAGCCATCGGCAAACAATCTAAATTATACAATGATCAGACTATTCGACTTGCCGGATGTCATCTGCGAGCAAAATTCGGCTTGCATCGGTCGGTAGATCTGGGCTCTAAGCCGTCGTTAGCCGCATCTTTGCCGAATGGCGGCTTTGGCGCAACAGCCAAACTTTGCAAACTCCGCTTTCTGCGCATAGCTGCCGTTGGAGCGAGGTGCAGCGAACGTCGGCAATCCGCCGATTCTGTTGAAAAACACCGTGTTGCTAGCGCAGAAAGTAGCGTTTCAAATGGAGCGTGAGCGCCTTTTCTATCAGGCTTTGCTCGTTTGCAGCGGTGCAGGAAAGATCTTGGCTAGTTTGCGGAGGTTTTGGGCGGTTCAAGTGAAGGATAAAATGCAGGCCCTCACAGAGCGGCGTGAAGCCCTCGAGGCACAGCTTGCGTATACGCCAGCCCCCGACCCCATCCGCATTTAGAGCCGACAATATGCGAACGGCAGCTCGCGTTATGAGTGACTACCATTACATCAAAGTTGCTCGGAACATTTACCGTAGACTGACGCCTATACAAACCACCGAAATCCATTTGGATCATCGGTCGCGGCTCACAGCTCGTTTGGCTGAACCATTTATCGGTGAAACGACTATGGTCACACACCATGCCCCGCATTGAAGCGCTTTGAGCTCTGAGCAATCTTATGGCCCTTGCCGACGGCAATGATCTCATGTTTCTTATGGAGCTGCGCATGGGTTGTGAATATGAGATCTAAGAAGAGAGGAAGTAAAATGCTTAAGCTTATCGTTTTATTCACTATTTCTTTAGTTTTTTTTGGTGGCATTGAGGTTGCACGGCAAATCTATAGCACTCCATTACTTGTCACATATGCCAATGAAGCTCGGCAAGGAAATGTCGAACTAGACCTTTTTGATATGGGTAGACGTTATGATATTCTTTTTGATCAGGTTGGGTTTTCGTTTATGCACGTCTTGCCCATTGCAGGAGTTCAATTGTTTAAAAAACAAAAGGGCTTTTCGAGTTTTTTCTTAGCATTTATCGCATGTGCTGCGGGAGCTTTGTTTGCAAACGTTTTGTTGTCCAACAGTTGGAAAGAAAGCGACTTGTGGATTGGGGGAGGGTGCGCAATGCTCGGTTCTTTTGCAATTTTTTTACTTTTCAATTTGAGGAACTATGATAATGACTGATTTTTCATTCGATGATTTTACGCAAACGCCGTAGCTCTAATTCCATCGGCACAACCGGCCCAAAGCCGCCGTTAGTGTGAATCGCGTCTAATGGCAGCTCCCAGCCCAAAGCGGCTGTGGCACTTCGGGGATGAATTGACAAAGCTGACGTTCATGGCAATGTGTCCCAGCGACTGCAGTGCGGACAAAGCGCCATTTCGCTGCGGCCACGCCAATGGCTGCTTTTGCTGATATCAGGCTGATTGTATTTTCTATTCGCCCGACTTGACGACTGAAACCCAAAGAGCAAGCGCTCTGCCGTCTGCGATTTGAATCATTCGCTTATGCAGTTCCCGTTCCCACGGTCCCGACTTTGCTCGTGCGTCGCGCAAGGCTTGCTCAAATGCTTCAATAGCTTTCTCCGGTTCTCCAATCTGAGATAGCGCGATCCCTCTTTCGAGTTCAATGCGGCTCCCCTTAGCCCTTTCGAGAGATGAGAAATTCATCCAAGCACCGGTGGCTAGTGAAATGTTGCAAAACCGAAGCTTCTTCGCTCCTTCATAGCGATCATTCCGGCACGAGCTGGCCATCAGTCCTGCGGTCATCCCGGTTAGCCAAACACACAGGAAGACCCATATGAAAATGGCGTAAGCCCAGGTCTTAAATTTGGATTTTGATTCTGCTGGCATGTCCATACTTCTTGCTACCAAATACCCAACAAATGGAAAGGATGTAGATAGCCTTCATTCGAACATTTTGCAGCATTGGTCAAAGTGGGCTCGAACCTGCCCTTTGATGAATGGACCGAGGTCTTCGGCTCTGAGCGGCTGACAGGCGCGTTGCTGGATCGCTTGACCCATCACGTCCACATTCTCGAGATGAACGGCGAAAGCTACAGGCTCAAATACAGCCGTAACAAACAACAATAATCAAACCTAAATCCAGATCAGAACAATGTTGGCCCAAGGGCCAACATGCGCTTTGGCACGCGTTAGCTATATGACAAGCACTCGCGCCAAAGCGCACGAAAAACGATAACTCAGTGGACCAGTTTTACGCCGCGATCTGGCCCCTTTTTACTCTGCGATTGACAGCCAGATAAGCTAACCTCTACCGTTGCCTGTTGTGTATCGGGTGTGTAGGCAACACCGATATCCCACCCAACAACGCCACCATTCGCCCAGCTAGCGCCGAAGCTGGCTTCGATAGCGCTTTCTGGAACGTTTCCTTGGAACAGCTCAGTAATAATAGATGGCATTCCACTATTTATGTTTATTTCGGATGTGATTGGTCCGTTGCCCGGAATTTCGACCGTTTCTGTAGCGCCGCCGGTAGCAATTAATCCCATATTGCCGCTCCCTTAAAAAGAAATTTATCTTAACCGTTTTAATCTTTGATGACGCGCAATGAAAACACATGCAAGAGGCACACTGACAATTATCCAAACAGCGAATTCAGCCAAGTCTGATTTCAAGAATCCTATCACCGAAAAACCAGAAAATAGAAAAACAGTGAATATAATGAAGCAAATAAGCGTTCGGATATCTATCACGGACTTAGTGAGTTGGGTTTGCCCAAAAACAAGTCTGTCGGCTAGATCGACGCATCGTTGTAAAATTGCCAGAGCATAGAGCATAGAGCATTTTTTGCCGCCTGTTTGGTCACATTGAGTTTGTTAACTGTAACGGTGGTTTTTGTCACGCGCAATGTGAGCGCGAGCGGTCAAGGGCTTAGCTGTTACAAAACCCCATGACAAAACGTTTGGAGTTTTGGAAGGTTTCTGGCCGCACAAGCGAAAGCTGCCGTTCATGCATGATGCAGCATCGGTGACTCGGGCTCAAACCTGCCATATGCTGCATCTTTGCCGAATGGCGGCTTTGGCGCAACTGCCAAACTTTGCAAACTCCGCTTTCTGCGCATAGCTGACCTTGATGGCTGACGCAGCGAAGGTCTGGTTTCCGCCCTTGATGTCGAGATTCGCACCAGACTGACCCAAAAACCTCTTTCCAGTTCAGCGTTCCCCCATTTATGCGCGAAAATATCTATGCCTTTGATTTTTTTATATTTATCTCTTTCTGGAAAGTGTGGGGCAAACTCGCAAGGCCTCTTTCCAGTTCAGATTGCATTTTTGGCGCTGATTGTTAATTTAATCACCGTTTAAGTCGCCTCAAACCCCTTATTTAACGGCCTATGAAGCGGGCAGGAGGGTTTGCAAGGTTTGGTGTCGGCAAAGATGCATCTACCTTACATAAGAGGCCTTATGAGGCTTGCTGCAAGACTCTGCGTCGGTCTATCAGCTGACCCATCCATGCCGCCGATAGCCTTGTAAATAAGGCTTTTAACCGTCTTTTATTGGCTTTTCCCACCTATTCCCGCTTACTGCAGGTTTCTCTGTCCCACTACATTCACGCCAACGCGCGCTTCGTCGCTGCAGATATTGGTGTCACGGCGCAGCCGTTATTTATTCTAAGGACAACGCCGATTTAATTTGTGCATACTGCACTGCAAGCTCAGCATCCGTGAGCAAAGCGTCATATAGGAAGACTGTTGCGGTTTCGCCTCCTTCAGAAGCCACTTGTTCTGGCGTTGTACCGATTACAGATCTTATCTGTTGATGGGGATAAGGCGGAGCCAAGCGCATCAGACGTTTCAGAGCCATCCAGCATCATTTTGAGGGCCCGTTCTTTGGTTGTTGCATTGTAGCGTACAGCAGCAACGAATGTCTCACCTTCTATGATGGTTCCCACTGGACCAGCGAGAGGGTCATACGTAGGCGATCCATCAACGTCCTTATAGGAACCGAGTGTTAGCCTGCCTGAAGCACCCGAGATGTGTTGTATCCAGACCCCTGATGTACTTGCGCGGTAAGTCCCGATTAGATGGGCTGAGGTATCAAAACTTGAGACCTTACCAACAATGATCCACGTAAAATCCCCTTCAGGCTGATCCAAGCCAGTTGTAATGTAATTATCGGCATTGAGTGCAGCAAAACCATCAACGACGATTAGAGCATCGGAAAATTTGAGATGAGGCAAGGCTACCGCGAAATTTTAGCGAACGCAGAACAAGAAGCCTACTACGTGTCTGATTTTGTGGAGGAGCTCTCAAAAATTTCTGAAACGCGCAAACTTTGGCGGGCTTGGTCGGGAGTTCTCGAACACTACGTCAAAGGGTAATCCCCCCTAAAATTAGTGGTGTTCAAAAATAGAATTTTCTCGGCAAGATATCTGAGGAGATTTACGATGAAGAATGGACGATACAGCGACGCGCAGATCATGGCGGTGTTGAAGCAGGCGGAGGGCGGTGTTCCGGTTTCTGAGCTTTGCCGAGAGCATGGAATG
>NZ_JAHKPK010000015.1:0-2500 GCF_018860665.1 Pacificibacter marinus | reverse complement strand
TGGGACGACCAAAACAACCAGGAGGTTGGCTTAGAAGCAGCCATCCTTTAAAGATAGCGTAACAGCTCACTGGTCTAGATAAGTTGTCCTGCGGCGAAGATGTAACGGGGCTCAAGCCATGAGCCGAAGCTGAGGATGTATATTTGTATACGTGGTAGCAGAGCGTAGTGTGACATAGTTCCATGTGTCTTTAACCTTCTTCGGAAGGTCTTAGACACAAGGAGCTTTCTGTGAAGCCGGCGCGTGAGCGATCCGGTGGAGAGATCACTAGTGAGAATGATGACATGAGTAGCGACAAAGGGAGTGAGAGACTCCCTCGCCGAAAATCCAAGGGTTCCTGCTTAAAGCTAATCTGAGCAGGGTAAGCCGACCCCTAAGGCGAGGCCGAAAGGCGTAGTCGATGGGAACCAGGTTAATATTCCTGGGCCAGATGGAAGTGACGGATCTCGAGGGTAGTTCATCCTTATCGGATTGAATGGGCTGCTTAGAGGTTCCTGGAAATAGCTCCATCGTTAGATCGTACCCTAAACCGACACAGGTGGATAGGTAGAGAATACCAAGGCGCTTGAGAGAACTATGTTGAAGGAACTCGGCAAAATACCTCCGTAAGTTCGCGAGAAGGAGGCCCGGTTCTAAGGCAACTTGGAGCTGGGGGCACAAACCAGGGGGTGGCGACTGTTTACTAAAAACACAGGGCTCTGCGAAGTCGTAAGACGACGTATAGGGTCTGACGCCTGCCCGGTGCCTGAAGGTTAAAAGGAGGAGTGCAAGCTCCGAATTGAAGCCCAGGTAAACGGCGGCCGTAACTATAACGGTCCTAAGGTAGCGAAATTCCTTGTCGGGTAAGTTCCGACCTGCACGAATGGCGTAACGACTTCCCCGCTGTCTCCAACATAGACTCAGCGAAATTGAATTGCCTGTCAAGATGCAGGCTTCCCGCGGTTAGACGGAAAGACCCCGTGCACCTTTACTACAGCTTCACACTGGCATTAGACCGAACATGTGCAGGATAGGTGGTGGGCTTTGAAACCAAGACGCTAGTTTTGGTGGAGCCTCCCTTGAGATACCACCCTTGTTCTGTTTGATGTCTAACCGCGGTCCGTTATCCGGATCCGGGACCCTGTGTGGCGGGTAGTTTGACTGGGGCGGTCGCCTCCTAAAGAGTAACGGAGGCGCGCGAAGGTTGGCTCAGACCGGTCGGAAATCGGTCGTTGAGTGCAATGGCAGAAGCCAGCCTGACTGCGAGACTGACAAGTCGAGCAGAGACGAAAGTCGGTCATAGTGATCCGGTGGTCCCGAGTGGAAGGGCCATCGCTCAACGGATAAAAGGTACGCCGGGGATAACAGGCTGATACTGCCCAAGAGTCCATATCGACGGCAGTGTTTGGCACCTCGATGTCGGCTCATCTCATCCTGGGGCTGGAGCAGGTCCCAAGGGTACGGCTGTTCGCCGTTTAAAGAGGTACGTGAGCTGGGTTTAGAACGTCGTGAGACAGTTCGGTCCCTATCTGCCGTGGGTGTAGGATACTTGAGAGGAGTTGCCCCTAGTACGAGAGGACCGGGGTGAACGATCCACTGGTGGACCAGTTGTTATGCCAATAGCAGTGCTGGGTAGCTATGATCGGACAGGATAACCGCTGAAGGCATCTAAGCGGGAAGCCCCCCTCAAAACAAGGTATCCCTGAGGGCCGAGGTAGACCACCTCGTCGATAGGCCAGAGATGTAAGTGCAGTAATGCATTCAGTTGACTGGTACTAATTGCCCGATAGGCTTGATTTGATCCAGTAATAGCAAAACTGATAAAGTTTGAAAAATACTGAGACAAACAAAAGCATACATACCAACACAAACAGTATTGTACTGACTTGGACACTCTGCGGTGAAAACCGCAGCGTGATATAGAGGTTTTTATTCGGTTTGGTGGTCACAGCGCTAGTGAAACACCCGATCCCATCCCGAACTCGGCCGTTAAGCACGGTTGCGCCGATGGTACTGCGTCTTAAGACGTGGGAGAGTAGGTCACCGCCAAACCTAATAAAAACCTCTATGTTAACTTATCAAAGTGAACTTAATCTCTCTAAACGATAAACCAATTCTCCGGATAATACCCTGTCGCGGGATGGAGCAGCCCGGTAGCTCGTCAGGCTCATAACCTGAAGGTCGTAGGTTCAAATCCTACTCCCGCAACCAAATCACCATATAAACATCTTGATTACTGAACATTGCCAAGGCAATGCCCCGTGCATGAAAACCATGCACTCGGGGTCGTAGGTTCAAATCCTACTCCCGCAACCAATATCTCTACTTACTCCGACCGACTACTGAACACTGCAAAAAATCTTGCAGTGCTTCCGCATGTAAACATGCGTCCGGGTCGTAGGGGCAAATCACCACGAACGCAACCATCGTAATCGACCCCAAACCCGCACGCGTTGCGGGTTTTGTCGTTCTTGCGTCCTCCAATGCCAGAATGCCCGCCAATTCTCCTTCGAGTTCAATG
>NZ_JAHKPK010000012.1 GCF_018860665.1 Pacificibacter marinus | reverse complement strand
GTCCAAGTCTGGGAGGTTAACGGAAAGGTCTCGCGAGTAACGGCATATCTACATGCACGTATTCTTCGATGACGGCATTCAGATCATTTGTGACACAATACGCAAGGATGCGTTCCCGGCGTTCGCTTTACCGAATCAACTGTTAAAGTTCGAAGAGAGAAGAATGCTGTCGATATAAATGACGTGATCGGGCTAGAAGGGGCTAGTTGAGAACTATCCAATGGGCTGTATTTAGTAATTAAAAAGTTATCATTAATATATTATAAAGTATATATTTATAATTTTAATATACTAAATGGTGTCGTTGGTGTGCAACAAATTACCAACGTATAAGTATTTATAAGTTTTAGGCTTGGCTTGAGGTGGCTTGTAGATCCTTAAGGTTGTGTAGGTCTTTAAAGATACATGCGCAAAGTGGGGTTTTTTCTCCAATGCCGTATTTTGTCTAAGATCTCCACTTAACCTATGCTTTAGGAGAATACGCTCGATGAAATTCTTTAAACTTATGAACCGTTACAACCACGAAGAAGACGGTGCGACTGCAATCGAATATGGTCTTTTTGCTGCTCTGATTGCTGCGGTGATTGTTACGGCTGTATCGAATATTGGATTAACAACAAACGCTAGCTTTGTAACAGTAAGTGATGCGCTCTGCGGGGACAGTACAACTATAGCTGGTTGTAGTGAATGATCTCTTCCGCCGGTTTGTTCCAACGCATAACTGTCGTTTTAACGGTCTCTGCTTTGGTCGCTGGGGCAGTGATGTGGTTTGGTTTTCGTGAAGAAGATCAAGCTACATCACAGCCTACAGTTCCGGTGCAGGCCGTAGTGAATCTTGCATCTGATCGTGTACTGGTTGCTGCGGCTCAGTTGTCGATCGGTGCGCCTATATCGGATGATGGCATTATTTCCATCGCAATGCCCGAAGACCAAATCGCCGAGAGTTTTTTGCGAGACACATCGGCAAACCGTGAGGCTTTGACGCATATGTCCGCGGTTCGAATGGTGCCAAGTGGAACGCCTTTCGTGGCCTCTGACTTGATCGTTGCAGACATTCCCGAAACGCCGACGCCAGTGCAAACATCTATGTTGCGCCTGAGCGAAGGCATGCGGGCGATTGCTTTGCCGGTGACCGAAGCAACATCAGTGGCCGGTCTCGTGCGGATTGGGGACAGGGTCGATGTGATGCTGTCCTATACCGCAGAGAATGACGCGCTCGCCATTCGGACGGTATTGCGAAATGTTCGGATTATCGCCACGGATCAAATCGCGGAACAGACAGACGGAAGTGAACAAAAACCGCTTAAGGCATCACCTAAAATCATCACTTTTGAATTGCCGCCTGACGGGGCAAAGGTCTTGGCGCTCGCCCAGAAAATGGGTGACTTGATGCTGGTTCTTAGCGATGGGACAGAAGGGGCAGATCCAATTATTGCTCAGGATACACCTATATTTGCGTCTCAAGTCTCCGGCGGGGCAGAGCGCTCTGAACCCGCAGCGCCTAGTCGACGTGTCTCTGTGGTGCGAGGCATCCAGACACAGGTCAACATGCTGACTGCTGTGGATGCTGATGTTGCCACTTTAGAGACCTTGAGCGCTGCAATTTCTGGCGCGAAAGCAGAGATCACGAAAACGCCCGCGCCTTCAAACTAAAACTCGACACTTACCCTTTCAGCTGTTGTCCAAAAGGTTTATTTCGAATGTTTCGTACTATATCTCTATTTTTTCTTTGGATGTGTCTCGCGCTCCCTACTGTGGCGCAAACCTTAATAGAGACGCGCAACCGCGACATTGATTTGTTTGCGGGGCAAGGGAAGCTGCTCAAGCTTGAGCAGCCGGCGCAAACCGTATTTCTTGCCAATCCCGATGTTGCGGATGTGGAGATTAAATCACCGACACTTCTGTATATTTATGGCAAACGCATTGGTGAAACCACATTGTTTGTCATTGACGATAACGAAGAGGTCACGCTGAGCAGCGCGGTCGACGTTTCGATCAATATCGATGCCGTCAGTGGGGCTGCACATGCTGCAGTCTCGAATGGTCAGTTCTCGGTCTCCGAGGTCGGTGGCGCGATTATCGTGAGTGGGCGGGTGGGAACCATTGCTGATTCAGAGCGAATTGACTCTGTCGTACGCCAATTGGCAGGAGAGACAGTCACCGTGGTGAATAGTTTGGCGTTGGAAACACCGGCGCAAATTAACTTACAAGTCCGCATCGCGGAAGTGTCACGCAGTGTGTCCGAAGATCTGGGTGTAAACTGGACTTCGTTATCCGGGAGTCGGTCTAACAGTGGCGAGGGCTTGCTGACAACATTTTCCATCAGTGGGACGATCGAAGCGTTGAAGAGCCGAGGCTTGGTGACAATTCTATCGGAGCCAAACCTTACGGCACGCTCTGGCGATAAGGCGAGCTTTCTTGCCGGCGGACGTTTTCCATATCAAACGATCGCCGAAGGTGACGATTCCAGTTCGGTTCAATTCGAACCCTATGGGGTTGAACTTGAATTTTTACCGGAAGTGCTGCGCAGCGATCAGATCAAGCTCAACGTGCAAACGCAAATCCGTGAGTTGGACTTTTCCAATGGAAGTACATCAAACACTCAAAACATTCCTATGATCCTTGAGCGCAGCGCCAGCACGACCATCGAAGTTGGCAGTGGGCAGAGTTTTGCCATCGCAGGACTTTTCAGTGCCACAACACAACAGGACGTGCAGGATGTGCCGGGCTTGGGGGATATCCCGATCCTAGGAGCGCTGTTCCGGTCGACAAGTTATCAGTCGGGGGAAACCGAACTGGTTATCATCGTGACCCCTTATATCGTCGAACCTGCTGCGCCAGACAAATTCAAGACGCCGCTGGAGGGATTTGCCCCTGCGAATACCTTGGATCGACATTTTCTAGGTTCACTTTCTACCGGAGTGCCAATCAGCAAAAGCGGCCCTGTTTCGGTCAAAAACATCAACGGAAATGCGGGGTTTTTACTGCAATGAGGATGAATAAAACAAAATTTATTCTGGCAGGGCTGGCCGTTTTTCTGGTTGCGGGCTGTGAGCGGCTCACACCAGCCACCGGCGTCACGGAGCGCCTGTCTGCACCTTATGTTGAAGCGCAGCACCAATACAGGTTCGCGTCGGGTTCATCTGCGCTTTCCGCTCAGGAGCGGGGCCGTATCTCCGCCTTTTTAAATGCACTTGTGTTGGATGCGGGAGACGTGCTGCTTGTGTCCATCCCGTCGGTGGGCAAGTCGAGCATCGATATGGAACGGCTAGGTGCGATGCACTCGATTCTGGCGCGGTATCCGGCCAAAAAGCAGTATTTACAGGACAATAATTTCAGCACACGCCCGTCTCCTAATCGGCAAGTGGGAATTATTCGGGTGACGCGCGCACAGGGGCTGAGTGTCAGTTGCCAGTCAGGCGTTGCCGATTTGGGGTGCGCAAATGCGATCAATCTTGCGGTGATGATCCATGAACCGGGGGATGTACTTGAACCGGACACGACAGCAACAATGTCCTATCGGGATAGGGTTGGCCAATGAACCAAATTTTACCGCTTTCTCAAGCAACGCGCCGCGTCGAAGCTTTCGTGACAACTGAGCTCGGTCGAGATGCGGTGGCTTATTTCATGCAGCAGGCACCAGATGGAAATCAGGCAACATATCATACTGGCACATTGGAAACCTTGTCGCGTTTGTCGGGCTTAGCAGAATTTGGCGATGTTGTTTTTGCGGAGCTGGGACCATCGTCACAGGGAGACACGTTGGAAATTTTGCGTGACGTGGCTGCGGCTGATGTCGAAATCGTCCTTCTTGGACCCGAGATCGATGTGTCCACCTATCGCAGCTATCTCGCCGCTGGCGCAAATGACTATATTATTATTCCGCATCATGACGGCCTTTCTTTGCCGAATTTGTGGAACGCTTCAAAGGTTATTCCAAATAAAACCCCACAACTCGGAAAGATCGTTGCTGTCTGTGGAGTCTGTGGTGGGGTGGGAGCAAGTCTTCTGGCCATGAATTTGGCATCTGCTCTGGCGGTTTCGAATAATGTCGCAGGTGCGAACCAAGCTGTCCCATCTCGTGTTGGACTATTGGATGCTGAATTGCATTTCGGCACCTTGGCGGTCGAATTGGATGTTGAAATGACTACGGGCGTTTTTGATGCGCTGACAACACCAGAGCGCGTGGATGCCACTTTCTTGCAAGCCACGATGCAAGAGGTTCAGTCTGGCCTGTCGGTCTATTCCGCCGAGATTGAAGATCCTGCACTCCTGCATCGCTATGAAGCGGGCCTTGCGAGCCTGATGGGGCCTTTCAAGAACGTCTTTGCCGCTTCTGTCGTGGACTTGCCGCGACGGTTCGTCATGGACGACCATCCTGTGCTGGAGGCAGTTGATGATCTTGTCCTTGTGCTTTCGCCGGGATTTGGCGCCGTGCGCTCCGCGGGGCGTTTGTTAGACTGGTTAAACCGTCGTAGTGGTCAGAAACCACGGGTATGGCTGGCACTATCACATCTCCGAAAGGATGCCGGACTGAGTGCCAAAGAGATTGCAGATGCGCTCGACCATTCGCTATCCTTCGAGTTGCCACTTTGTGTGAATGATATTTCCCGGGCATCGATCAAGGGCGAACCGCTGCAAACACTTGCCCCGCGCAGCCCCTATGCCCGCCGCGTTCGTCAGTTTTCCAGTGATTTGCAAAAGGGGTGGAGGGGTGACCCCACGCCCCCAGTTCAATCTGCGTCATGGTGGAAGAAAAAGGCATAAGCGATGAGCGAGAGTGTCATACTAGCCCGTCAAAATATGGACGCTGTCCGCACGATGATTGCGGAGCGATTACAGACGCTTGTGTCCGAAGGACGCGAAGGTGGCGCTTATGCGGTCAGTCTGGCGATTGACTGGTATCAGGACACCTCGGGCCATGTTCTTCCGCGTGAGCATCAACGACAATTGATGCAGCAACTTGTGCCGCTTGCTGAGGCCTCTCCTGTCGATGGGGATCAGCAGAGACCGGAAGCCAAACCTCGAGCCAATTACCAGCCGGATTTTACCAAGCGTGTCATGCGGCTTGGAACGCAGGTTGCACCAGAGGTGATGGACTTGCTGGACTTGCGCACACTTGCGGAACTCTCCGCCGAGGCACAGCGCAACGCAATTCGGGATGCCGTGCTTTCCGTCAGCCAGACACAGCGTATTGATCTCAATGGAATGGAGAGTGCGGAGCTGGTTGACTATGTGGTTGATGACATGCTTGGCCTCGGGCCGCTTGAGCGGTTGCTGGAGGATGACAATATTTCCGAAATTATGGTGAATGGTCCGAACCAGATCTATATCGAACGTCAGGGCCAGCTTGAATTGGCGGATATTTCCTTTCGCGACAACGATCATGTGCTGACGATCGCAACGCGGATCGTCTCTGCCGTTGGTCGTCGTATCGATGAAACAACGCCTTTGGTGGATGCCCGGCTTGAAGATGGTAGCCGGATCAATGTGACGATCCCTCCTTTGGCCGTGGACGGGCCGACCATGACCATTCGAAAGTTCCCCAAAGATGATTTGCAGCTCGCGGACCTAATCCAACGTCAGTCGCTAACAAAGGAAATGGCAGAGTTTTTGCAAATCGCAACGCAGTTGCGGCTGAACTTGCTGGTGTCAGGAGGCACAGGATCGGGCAAGACCACGTTGCTCAATGCGATTTCCCGCGAAATTCCGTCAAATGAACGGATTGTCACGCTTGAAGATGCTGCCGAACTCCGGTTGCAGCAGCCGCATGTAGTCCGCTTGGAAACCCGATCGGCCAATATCGAAGGCAAGGGTGAAGTGCCTATGCGGCGGTTGTTTCGCAATGCGCTGCGGATGCGACCGGATCGGATCATTATCGGGGAGGTGCGCGGCGAAGAAGCGTTCGATTTATTGCAGGCAATGAATACCGGTCATGACGGCTCCATGAGCACTCTGCATGCCAACAGTCCGCGGGAAGCGTTGACCCGTGTGGAAAATCTAATTGCCATGTCGGGCATTGTGTTGCCTTCTAGTTTCGTGCGCCAGCAACTCAGGGATGCAATTCATCTTATCGTACAAATTTCGCGCATGCGTGACGGGGTACGACGGATCACCTCTATCTCGGAGGTTGTAGGCGGCGAAGATGAGGTCATCAGCCTACAAGAGCTGTTTCACTTCGTTCCAGAAGCGGGTGTAATAGATGGGAAGTTGAAGGGGCGGTTCGTCCCGACAGGTATGCTTCCTAGTTTCGTGGATCGTGCGGCAGAGCAGGGACTTGATGTTAAACTGCGGCAAGTGGTGAAGGCCTGATTATGGTCGGAACAGTGCCAGCCTTTATTATGATCTTTATGACCTGTGTTGCATTTGGTGTGGTCAGCCTGATCTTGTATGACCGCGCACGGAGAATCCGGCGGGCACGGCTTGTTCGCTACTCGGTGGATCAATCAAAAATCACGCCTGAACTGGTGCGCCAACGGGTCGCTGAAACGGCCCGCAATGCCACGCGCGCCGCCATGAAGCAGAGGCGCAGCGGGATGAGAGGAGTATTGGAGCAAAGGGTCCGCGAGGCAGGTCTGTCTATAACATTTGCTTGGGTGTTATTTTCTATGGGGATCGCGGCCATCGGCATCGGGCTGGGCCTGATCTTTATGACCTCTCTGGCCATACCTTTGGTCGTATTGGTCGCTACCGGCGGTGGATGGATGTCAGTCAATCTCTTTCTCGATCTGTTGAAAGGGCGACGGATGCGCCAGTTTACAGAGGCACTTCCTGATTGCCTCGACGTATTTGCTCGTGGTTTGCGGGCGGGACAGCCACTCGCAGAATCCCTTGGGCTGGTGGCCAATCATTCGTCGGGGATTGCACAGGAAGAGTTTCTTCGCTGCCGAGACGAGTATCGTGTCGGTTTGCCTTTGAACGAAGCGCTTTCTGGCATGGCTGATCGCATTGCTACACCTGAGGCGCGGTTCATAGCTGTGGCCACTACCCTTCAGGCAGAAACTGGCGGCAATCTTGTGGAGACACTCGAAAATCTCGCAGAGCTACTGCGTGACCGGCGTAAACTGAGAAAAAAAGCCGCCGCATTATCTGCAGAAACACGGGTCAGCGCCATGATCCTTTCGGGACTGCCCTTCGGAATAGGCCTAATTCTTTTTATTCTCAATCCCGGTTACCTCAGCCCGTTGATCGAGGACACTCGTGGGCATCTGATGACGGTTGCTGGAGTTCTAAGCCTTTCTCTAGGTATTTACAGCATGTATAAACTGTCACGGATAGATGTTTGATATGGCAAAGATCGGTGTCGTTCTCCTAATTGTTCTGGGCATCAGCCTTCTGCAGCTTTTAGTTGTGGTATTGATGGACCAGCGAGCGCGACGGTTCCGATTGATGCGCAGTGTCTCGCGCCAATCTATGGGCGAAAGCTCTATAGCATCAGTACCAACTATGTCCGCGCGCATTGTCAAAGGCCTCACCCGTTTGGCGGCATTGACAGCTGAACGGGTCTCTATTGTTAAAGGGAGTGAGGCAGAGGTTTCTGCCGCGCTGTTAAAATCCGCGGGAATCCGTAGTCGGGATGCACATATCGTCTATGCATTTTTGAAACTGGTTTTGCCGATCGCAGGTGGTCTTTTTGCCTGTCTCTGGCTGGTTCTCAACGGGGACGACAGCACAAGTCCTTTGAAAGTGATAGCGGTTATAACAGCCACAGCATTGGCCCTGTCGCGGGCTCCTGATGTGATACTGTCTTGGAAAAAGAAAAAACGACTCGAAAAAGTGCGCCGGGACTTGCCGGATATGTTGGAATTATTGGTTATTGCCAGCGAAGCCGGACTTGGACCGATGCCAGCCCTAAAACGTGTGGCGCGCGAAATCTATGCGACGTCTCCAGATTTTGCAGTGGAAATGCAACAATTGGTCATCGAACTTGGCGTTCTGCCAGACAGAGATCAAGCGTGGCGAAATTTTGAAGGGCGGTTGCCATTGCCTGAGGTTTCGGTCTTTGCCAATGCCATGGTTCAATCGGCCCGCTACGGCACCCCCTTTCGGGCGGCCCTGAGGTCGCTGATGCTGGACTCGCGCGCCCAAAGGCTGCTGAGGCTGGAAGAGCAGGCAGGCCGGTTACCTGCGCTTATGACTGTTCCGCTCATCCTTTTTATTATGCCTGCGCTATTCATCGTTCTGATCGGTCCTGCGGTATTGAGTATTATGGATAACTTAATGATCGGGGGATCTTAACAATGTTCAACTGGCGTGCATTTTGGCGCGAAGAGGACGGCGCAACGGCGGTGGAATTTGCACTTGTTCTGCCGTTGCTGCTTAGCATTATTTTTGGGATCGTGGCCTTTGGTCAGTATTTCGCCATTGCGAACAGCCTCCAGCAATTCGCGGCCGAAGCCGCGCGTTATTCTGTGAGTGAACCGTATTTAGCAGATCGCAAAGATCGCGCCGAAACGTTTCTGTCCTTTCCAGGGGGGCGTTTCTCTTTTCTGGATGCAGATCACATCATAAGTAAAGAAATTTGCATCTTTCCGGAGGATCAAGCGGAATGCAATGCGACAAATACCTATGACGCCGTGCAGATCACACTGACTTATGATCTCAACGGGACTGCGGTTGCAATTGCAGACAGCTTTCTAGGCATAGGCATCGAGAATATTACGCGAAGGAGCTACCTTGCGTATTAAGCGATTTCTTCAGAATTATAACGCGGATGACTCCGGTGCAGTGGTGATCATTGTTGCGTTGTTTCTCACTGTCGCGGTGGGGTTTATGGCCGTGGGCATTGATCTGGGCTCTCTTTATTTCCGACAAAAGGCACTCCAGACGCAGGCGGATATGGCCGCAGTCAGCGCTGTCTTGACGCTTTATAACGAGGGAGAAAGCGAAGAATATGAAGCGCCTCGTGATGCGGCGACGAAGACCGTCATGGGCAACGCCCTCTCGGCCTCCGCGCTAACGGAGTTAGGTTACGGGCGCTATGATTACGACAGTTCGGTGTTCTCTGAGGATCGGTTCACCGTGGGCAGCCTAGCGGACATCGATGTCAACGCGGCAAAAGTACAACTTTCGGCTTCTGCGCCCTTGTTTTTCGCAAAGAGTTTTCTCAACACAGACAGCACAGCACTCTCCGCGAGTGCAACCGCAGCGCGTTTTGACTTTGCATCATTCAGCCTCGGTTCGCGCCTTCTGTCTTTGGATACAGGGGAGAGCGTGCTGGACGGGCTTTTGGGTGAGGCACTGGGGACCAGCATTGATTTAGATGTGCTTGATTATAACGCGTTATTGGCTACGCAAATTGATTTGTTAACCTTTTCAGATGCTTTAGGAAACAGAATCGGAGCCACTGTCGGAGATTATGAGAGCATCCTGACCTCCGATATTGATCTTTTGGATGTGGCAGGGGCACTGCTGGATACGGGGCTGGTATCTGGTTCGGCCGATGTCTTGACGACAATTCTCAACGGAACAGTGTCTACGGGGCTGAACACTTCAGATTTGATTGAAATAGATGACGACAATGTCTCATTACAGCTAGAGGACATCCTTGGAGGCGTCAGCGTTAATGCGCTTGATCTGCTGAAAGCCTCGCTTGATGTGGTAAATGCAAACCGTATTATTGAGATAGATAGCTTAAGCTTGAATCTTTCTAATGTATTGAGAACCGATCTGAAGCTGGTTGTGGGAGAGCGAGAAGCTCACTCCGGCTGGATCAAAATTGGAGCACGCGGAGCAACCCTTCACACTGCTCAGATGCGGTTGAAGCTAGAATTAGATCTTTCGCCAAGCTTGCTGAGCGGCCTTGGTACTGGCGTGTCTGTTCTTTCTTTGCGCGTCCCTCTTTACGTCGAGATCGCAAGCGCAACCGCAACACTTACTCATCTCAATTGTGGGGCAGGTGATCCTGACGATACAATTGCAACATTTGATACAGGTTTCGATCCATTTAACGGAGTGACTGGAACGCATTTGGTTGAGTTGTTCATTGGCGAATTCGACGCACCAACCTTTGAGGATACGACCACACCCCTTGATCAAGACGATCTGGAGCCAGCTGATTTTCTTGACGTAAGTCTGTCTCTCGTGTTGATAGACATCGACCTTTTTACACTACAGCTAAAATCTTATGCTGCAGCGGGGGTATCACAGCTGCCCACAATTGAATTTCTCGTTTCTGAAATTGGTGGCGCCGCAAAAACGATAGGGTCAGGAGATATCTTGAATTCGACACTCAATTCACTGTTGGATCCTGACGTCCTTGAAATCAATATAAGCAATAGCAGTCAATCGTTACTAAGTGGTTTGCTGTCCTTTTTATTGGCCCCTGTGGTTGCGCTTGTGGATGGCGTTCTCGACGTTCTCCCAAGCAAGCTCCTCGGCGCACTTCTCACGCCGTTGGATGCAGTGCTTGATGGCCTTTTCAATACCCTCGGAATCGGTGTCGGACAAGGTGACCTGACATTGGACGATGTCAGCTGTGGAAAGGTTCTACTTGTTCAATGACGCCGTATCATCACTTTTTCCCGCCACACTTTTTTGCTCAACCTGACCGGAGTACCGCTTTGCGCCTTTCTTTTATAACAACACGTCTTCTCACCCTTGTTTTATTCGCACTAAGCCTGTCTGCGTGTTCTTTAAGTATGCCAGCTGGTACAGGTGGAAGCGCCTCAGGAGGGTCAGAAACCCTGCGACTGGCGCAAGCCACGTCTGAAGCGGGGGACAATGAAACTGCCGCCCGCCTGTTTGAAAAAGTGCTTGTATCAGAGCCGAATTCTGTGCCCGCCCTTTTGGGGGCCGGAAACAGCTACGCCCGTATGGGACAGAACAGTCGAGCCGGAGCCGTTTTGTTGCGGGCCCATGAATTGGCGCCAAATAATACTGAGGCTCTCACGACATTGGGGCGGGTCTACCTTGCCCAGCATCAATCCGAAGCGGCGATTGAGGCCTATGACAAAGCCCTGCGTATTGACCCACGCAACGTGTCTGCGTTGACAGGAAAGGGGGTCGCTCTGGATACATTGTCTCGCCACAAACAGGCACAGGGTGTTTATGAGGACGGCCAGACCTACTATCCGACGAACTTCATCTTGCGCAGTAATTATGCCCTGTCTCTGGCTATATCTGGCGATATCCTTCGCGGAACAGCGATTTTGCAAGAACTTGTTAAAGATCCGGCAGCAGCTCCCTATGTGCGGGGCAACCTTGCGCTGGTGTATGGGTTGGACGGGCGCGACAATGATGCTCGCGCAACCTTAGCCCATGACATGACACCGCAAGAGGTGCAGGAAAATATCCGAACTTATCAAGCTTTGCGCCGGATGAATCAGGAGGGCAAGCCTATCGGTTCTCTTGTTTTTGTTTAGGATGAGACGCCTCTAGTTGTAAGGTGCTGTTGCTCTTGAGGCGGGACCGGTCGCGGTTTGATGCCACTCCTTTGATAGAATTTACTGCAGCCAAGGAGAGATGTTCGTGCAAAGTCGCCATGCGATGATGTATAGACTGTACCCTCAGCAATTTGTCAGACCTGCTGCATGACGGGGTACCGCATACCTTTTCCGTTGCATCCAACCGTTGAAATTCATTTTGCCTTAACGGCAATCATTGCTCGTAAAAGGGCGCAGGTATACTGCGCTAAGTCATGTTTGTTGCCTATTTTTCATGTGTTATTATTAATATCGTTACAATGCCTGCCTATTTCGTACCTTAACGAAACTGCAATTAGTATTGCAAAATGGGTGTTAAAATGATTGCACATATCAAGAATATTACAAGCGCAGGGCTGCTGGCTTTGCTGGGGTCAACGACTTTAGCCGCGGCGGATGTGACCGTTGAATTCTGGCACAGTTTTGGTGGATCTTCTGGTGATGCGCTGAACCGTATCATTGAAAACTTTGAAGCGGAAAACGCAGATATCAAAATTGATGCGCAAGAGATCGGCAACTACAACGACATCGTCACGAAACTTCAAGCGGCGATCCCTGCGCGGCGTGCGCCTGATGCGGTGATCATGGAAGTCACACGATACGGTTTGTTCGCGGATCGCGGTGTGTTGAAAGATTTGACAGCCTATGTTGACGCAGATCCACTTAAAGATGATCTGTTCAACTTCGCCCGCGAAGTCGGCGTGTATGAAGGCAAAAACTACATTGTACCGTTCAATTCCTCGACGCCAGTTTTGTATTTCAACAAAGCGATTTTCCAACAAGCTGGCCTTGACGAAAACACACCTTTGAACACGTATGATGACCTATTGGCTGCGGCGAAACAGATCACAGAAACGCTTGGCGATGAAGGTATTTCTGGCATCGCCGCTCCCGGACAATTTGCGCGCTGGGGTCTGGTCATGGACAATGACAGTGACCTGATCGATAGCGTTTCTGGCGATATTTTGCTCGACGCACCAAATACGATCGAAGCCTATGAATTTATGGCGTCGCTGGTGCATGAGCACAAGGTTGCTTCGCCCGATGGTGTGACCAAAGAAAACAACGGTCGTGATGCATTCTTGGCTGGAAAAGTTGGTATGATGATCAACTCGACTGGCAACTACGGGCGCTCGACGTCAGCTTTGGGTGACGATTTGGCTGTCGTGCCGATGCCGTGCAATAAGGTCTGCGCCGTGCCAATCGGCGGGGCAGGGATCGGTATTTTGTCTACATCTGAACAAGAGGTTCAAGACGCGGCATATAAGTTCATCAGCTTTGCTGCCTCTCCTGAATCCAATGCTTTGTGGTTCTCTGAGACGGGTTACATGCCGATCAATAAAAATACCGCAGGGCAACCTCTTGCGATAGAAGCGTTGGCTGAAAAGCCCGGCATCGATGTGGCCATCAACCAACTTGATGTTGCGCGTGGACGCCCTCGCCCTCCGGTCGTGACATGGATGCGCGCCTCTGAATATGATCTATGGCAAGCTATGGCGTTGGGCCAACGCGAAGTCCCAGACGTCTTGAACGAGTTTGCTGAACGCACACGCGCAGAAGCTGAACGTCTTAAAAAATAATCCGGAACTCAACAAACAAACGAGGCTCCAATGCGTTGGGGCCTCGTTTCATGATTTGGAAGGCCACTTTATGTTGCGCCGTATAACGCCCTATCTTTTTGTGCTGCCGCTGCTCGGATTTATCGCGGTGTTCACCTATATCCCGATCGTTCAAAGCATGAACCTTAGCCTGCGCGAATGGGACTTTCTATCGCCGACCAAGCCTTATGTCGGGCTTGATAATTACCGCCTGCTTTTGGACAGTCGAGAATTTTGGAACGCTCTGCGCGTGACGGCAATCTTTGCGATTATATCGGTGCCGTTGCGTTTGCTTTTGGCGCTGTTCATAGCCAATCAACTTTTGCGTGAAACTTTGGTGTCGCGTTTGATGCGAGGCGCGCTGTTTTTGCCATCTGTCACGTCGACCGTTGCCATCGGCGTGGTGTTTTCTTGGGTCTTTTCGACAGATTACGGCATGATGAATGCGCTGTTGTCGAGCTTTGGCCTGCCAAAAGTGGCATGGTTGCAAGAGCCGCATGTTGCCTTGTGGGTGTTGATCTTTGTCAATACCTGGAAGCAACTTGGCTACGACATCATTATTTACATCGCGGGCCTGCAAGCAATTGCGCCTGAACTGTATGACGCAGCGGCTGTTGATGGGGGGCGCAAGGTCCATGTCTTTCGTCGCATCACGGTGCCGCTTGTGATGCCGACAACGTATTTCTTGCTGATGATTTCAGTGATCGAAGCGTTTCAAGTTTTCACCATCGTCGACGTCATGACCAAAGGCGGGCCAGCGGGGGCGACGGATATGTTGGTGAATATGTTGTACCGCGTGGGGTTCAATCTGTTCGACATCGGTGTGGGATCTGCCTTGGCGGTGTTGCTATTCGCATTCCTTATCACATTGGCGGTGGTCAAATCCCGCGTTATTGGGCGAAAGGTACATTATGAAGCCTGAAAATCCATTTTTGGCTGTCCTTGCGCTGGCCGCTGGTCTGCTGTTTTTGTCGCCTGTTTTGTATTCCATCTGGATGTCGTTTCAGACGGCTGATGCATACTACACGGGCAATATAGAGTTTACCTTTCGCAACTATGAGATGGCGATCGGACAATATAATTTTGCGCGCTATCTGGTGAATTCGGTGATCGTGTCCGGACTTGTGACGCTCATTGGTTTGGCAGTCGCTACCTGTGCCGCGTTTGCCTTTGCGCGCTATACATTTGCGGGAAGCAATCTGTTGTTTGGGGCTGTCGTGGCGACATTGATGATCCCAAGTCATATCACTTTGATCCCGAACTATCTAACGCTGGCCAAGGCGGGTCTGCTGGATACCTATGCGGGATTGGTTTTGCCCGCGGTGTCTAATGGATTTGCGGCCTTTTTCTTGCGCCAATATATTCGCGGCATCCCGCGCGCGCTGGATGAAGCGGCGTACATGGATGGGGCATCGCCTTTGAAAGTGCTGTGGCGGGTGATCATTCCGTTGTCAAAGCCCGCTATCCTGTCAATGGGGCTCTATATTTTTATCTCGGAGTGGAACAATTATATTTGGCCGCTTGTCGCGATTGGGCGCGAAGATCTTTACACATTGCAGATCGGTTTGGCACGCTTGTACCGCGTGAATCCGGGCGAAGATATCATCGATTGGCCGCTGGTTATGGCGGCCTCAACCATCACCATTTTACCCGTTCTTGTTGGTTTCATCTTGGTCGAACGTCATTTGATACGCGGCATGATGATGGGAGCCGTAAAATGACGCACATTAGGATTAGTAATATGACACGCATCGCATCGCATCGTGGTGGCACGCTGGAGTATGGTGACAGCACGCCTTTTGGGTTTCGTGCAACGGCGTCCCTGCCGCTGGAGGAGGTCGAGTTTGACCTGCACCCTAGCAAAGATGGTGCTATCATGGTGCATCATGACCCGACACTTGATCGCACAACAGATCGCACTGGGGCGCTAAACGCCCTTACAGAGGCCGAAATTCGTGCCGCAAACATCGACTATGGTATTGATGAACATCCCATATCACTCACAGAGCTTTGCGCGTTGTATCAGCATAGTTCGGTGAATTTCAGGTGTGAATTTAAGCCAGATCGAAATGGCGCGCCTTATGAGAATTTTGTGCCAAAAGTAATCGCGGAACTGTCTCACAACGCCATGTTAGAACGTACAGTTTTCTCGTCCTTTTTGATTGCCAACCTTGATGAGATCAAGCGCCACACAGCGCGTCCTTGTCTGTGGCTTGTCAGCCCAGCAGTGCAGAAACAATTGGGGGTGGCGACAGTGATTGACGTGGCAAAACAGCATGACATCCCTGAGATTGGATTGAACATCGATCACGTCAGTGAAGATGTGATGATGCAGGTGACAGACGCTGGTTTAAACTTTGGGTGTTGGGCCGCACATACGGAACCCCAGATCAGAAAAGCGTTGGCTCTGCGCGCCAAGGTGTTCACAACAGACCGCCCCAATCTGGCGATTGCGGTGCGCAAAGCATTTATGCAAGAGGCAGCCCAATGAGCGCGATCACTTTGAAAGACATTCGTAAATCCTATGCGGGCGGGCCACAGATTTTACATGGCGTATCCATGGATATCCAGCACGGCGAATTCATTGTTATCGTCGGTCCTTCGGGATGTGGAAAGTCCACGTTGTTGCGGCTATTGGCAGGGCTTGACCCTTGTGAGCAAGGTGAACTTTTGATTGATGGCAAACGGGCGAATGACCTGCCGCCACAAGATCGGGACATCGGGATGATTTTTCAAAACTATGCGCTGTATCCGCATATGACGGTTTTGGAAAATATCGCTTTTGGATTAGAACTGCGCAAAGTGCCAAAAGTGGAACGCCTAAAACGAGCTCGATCTGTCGCTGAAACATTGCAGCTTACATCGTATCTGGATCGCAAGCCGGGTGCGCTGTCTGGTGGGCAACGCCAGCGCGTTGCAATGGGGCGTGCAATGGCGCGTGATTGTTCGACGTTCTTAATGGATGAGCCTTTGTCAAATCTGGACAATGCACTACGGGTTGCCATGCGCACTGAAATTAAAGACTTGCACCGTCAACTTGGGGCGACGATCATCTATGTGACTCACGATCAAACCGAGGCTTTATCATTGGCTGATCGTGTCGCGGTGATGAAGGACGGACATCTACAGCAATTCGATACACCAGATATGATTTACGATCAGCCGGTCAATCGCTTTGTTGCTGGCTTTTTAGGGTCGCCTGCCATGAATTTTGTTCCCGCTGACTGTATCGATGATTGGGGGGGCGAGCGTGATATCGATGTTGGGTTCCGGCCTGAGGCTTTGAGCTTAAATCGCAGTCCTGTCCGCGGGCCTTCCATCACTGCGCGCGTCGTTTTGACTGAAATGACAGGGGCGACTTTCATCGTACACTGCGAAAGTGAAGCTGGCCGACTGTCAGCCGTTGTGACGCGAGGCGAAGAATTGCCGCATGAAGGGGATACCATATGGCTGTCATTAGATCCTTCGCAAGCACTGTGCTTTGATGCTATATCTGGGGTTAGATTAGACCTTCCAGTGATGCATCACTCTCAGATGCCCAAAACGCATGTAAAAGAGACTGCCTGATGTTCCGCAGCGGTGAAATTCATTTATGATTGATCGACACAATCCCCCCACGGACCTCTCTCAACTTATCACTCAGCATTTTGGAAAGTTAACGGATGCTGATACGCGCCTTCTTAAGGTTTTAACCAGCGACCCGATCCGCGGGGCATTCGAAAATAGTACCGAAGTGGCGTCGCGGGCAGGGGTGCATCCCGCATCGGCTATGCGCCTTGCGCGGCGTTTGGGGTTCAAAGGCTATCCTGAATTTCGAACCTTTATGCAAACCAGCTTGATGGAGGGGCAAGATGAATTTGCAGATCCGACAGCGCGGATCGCTGCACGACTTGCGCGCGCGGGTGAGGGGGGGCTGCTGTCATCGCTTATCGACAGTGAAGTGTCTGCTCTTGAACATTTACGCGATACCGTGACCGATGCGCAAATCCGCGTTTTTTCTGAGGTTCTTTACAATGCACGGCGCATTTTTACAGTTGGAACAAGCCATGGAACGGCACTCGCAAAATTGATTGCACTGCGTCTTCGGCGTTCTGGCTACGAGGCAATTGATTTGGGTAGCGTAGAACAGCAACAGGTGGAATGGGTTTACACGATGGGGCCCCGTGATGTTCTGTTCTTGAGCTGCTTTCGTGGCACCACAACGCAGCTCAAACACCTTACAGATTTAGCCGGTGAGCGTGATGCCGCGTGCCTCATCCTTTGTGATGTTGAAGATACTCGCATAAAGGGGGTTAAAAATAGTCAGATATGCGTCTCGCGAGGGGGGGCAGGGGAATCCCAGTCTTTGGTCGTTCCTATGACCATAGCCAACACAATCATCCTTGATCTTGCAAGCATCGATGCCGGAAAAACCATGCGGTCTTTAAATACTTTCAAGCGGGTGAGAGAAGACCTTAATCGCGTGATAAAATAGGATTGAATGAGATGTTCGTAGTTTATTGAGCTTGTTCCACTTAACTTTTGGCTTCAGCTGATAAACAAACAAGTATGCGACCTCGCCGATGTTGGCCATATGAGCACCTTCGTTCGCCCTACCGGGCAATCGTCAATCGTAATCGCGGTTGTCGTCGTTCGAGGTGGCTTGCCTAAACCAAGCGCAGCTTCAAAGGCAGGCGGGAAAAAAGGGAAATCGGCACCTTAATCGACTGCTTTTAGATCATTCGTAGTAAAACCTCGCAACAGCGGTGAACTTTCGCTTGAGCTCCCCCCTAAAATTGGACACTGATGCAAGCTGCAATTTGTAGTCTGCTGATCTTCAACACGAAGGAGATCAGATATTGTCTGACATCAGCACCCGTGGGACAGATTTGAGGATTTGAATAACGGAGGATTTCTGGTTCATCTTATCGATTAGGAGATCGAGATGACGAAGAAGCCCCAGACATCAAAAGACGCCGCCGACAAGGTGGTTAAGAACATCCGCCGCAAGACGCGGCAAT
>NZ_JAHKPK010000002.1:19824-115773 GCF_018860665.1 Pacificibacter marinus | reverse complement strand
CCGGTTTGGCCCAGCGTGCCCCCCTTGTTGAGCATGGCCAGCGCAACCGGTTCCTGCAGCGGGAGGGCGTCGCTGTCGCCGTAGCGGGCGATAAGCGCGTCGTAGACCTCGATCTCTGCAGCAGGATCGTCGGTCTGGCCCAGCGTGACCCCCTTGTTGAGCATGGCCCGCGCGACCTGTTCCTGCAGCGGGAGGGCGTCGCTGTCGCCGTAGCGGGCGATGAGAGCGTCGTAGACCTCGATCTCTGCAGCATGATCGCCGGTTTGGCCCAGCGTGCCCCCCTTGTTGAGCATGGCCCGCGCGACCTGTTTCTTTACTTGCGGGTCTGGGCTGTCGCTATAATGGGCGATCAACTCCTCGAATATCTTGAGTGCAGCTACATCCTCTCCGTCTCTACCTGCGGATACGCCCTTGTCGCCCAACTCCTTCGCCTTTTGGGATTCGGGCGAAGCCGGATAGTCTGCTACGATCATGTCGTCGTGGCGGGGCCCGGCCGACTTCAGGCCGAGACGCTCGCGCGCTGGTGCGATCTGCGTCGCCTGTTCGAACGCATGCACGTATTCTCGGGTCCAGAGATCGAAGCGGCCCGTTGCGCGTGCGGTCCGACCGATTTCTTCCAACTCGTCCTTGCAGTAGAAGCTCGACAGGAACGCGACGAGCCAGCGCATCCGCTGCCGGGTGCGGCGCGTTCCGTGCCGCATCAGGTACCAGATATTAAGGAACCGTTCGACGACCTGATGGCCCGCGTAGGAGCCCGAGGTTTCGATCCTTTCAACCAGACCATCCTTGCGCAGCCGGGTCAGCTGCGGCGACAGCGTCGTGGTCGGGATGCCGGTTATTTCGGACAGGTGTCCGGTGGTGACCGGGTCCCAATGCAGCGCGATGGCATCAATGATCGCGCGTTGCAAAGGGGTCTGATACTCTTCGACACGGGCCTTATAATAAGGCGTGACCTCGTCCAGCAGCCGCTCGAGATCGGCCATCGCGCTGTGGGAATCCTCGGTCTCGAGAAGGCGATATGTCAGGGCTAAGATCCGAGGGTTGCCACCGGCCAACCGGTGAAGAACGCGGAGCCGTGCGCGATCGGCGTGCATTACATGGAGGACGCGGCGCCCGACCTCGCCGCGCTGGTTTGCGAGAGCTCGCATGAAGGTCTCGGTTTCCTGCAACTCGAGGGGCTCAAGGTAATATGGTTGGAAGAACTCGTAGAAGGCTGCGTCGCGGTCCGCGGTTTCCTTCAGTGACTGGGTTGCGGCACCGATAAGGATTGGCCCGCCCCGCGCCTGCAAGCTGGCGCGCAGGGTCCAGCGGTCCTCGTCCTTGAGCGCATCCAGAATCAGGTCGAGGTTGTCGATCAGCAGAACTGCCCGTTTGCCAAGCGCATGCATCTCCGCCTCGAACTGCTCTGCGGCGCCGTCGTCGCTGTCCCAACTGCTTGAGAAGACCACGTCGTCAAGATGCTCCGCCAAGTCGTCGCGCCCTTGGCTTTCTGCCCATCCAGCGAGGGATTCCCCGCAGTTGCGCCAGAAATCCTGCAGTCGCAGCACGTTGTACTGCTCTTCGCGGAACATCAGCGGGGCAAAACGGTCCGACAATTCGTGATCGCGTTTGATCTCAATCGCCATGCGGCGTAGCAGGGAGGTCTTGCCCATCCCCCGCGTGCCGATCAGGATTTGATGCTGCCCGTCGTCCTCCGGTCCGACTGATTTCAAGCGGCGACACATCGTCTCGAGAGTGTCGCGGCGCGCCACGAAGCTGGCGACGAAATCGTCGTCATTAAGGATGGTCTGATTGTAGAGCGTCGACTGCGGGATCATGATCAATCCACCTCGTACTGCTGCCAGTAGCGACGGATCAGGCCGGACCGGAACCTGTAGCGCCCTTCGGTCAGGTCAGTCAGGCCATCGCTTTGCAGTATGTCAAGAATGTCCCGCACGGCTTTTGGTTTGGCGGGGGCCATGGCAGCTTGTAGCGTGTCCAGCGTCTCGCCATCCGCAGCGGCCGACACACGGCCCAGCACCCCGCGCGCGAGGTCACGATCGGTTTGGGGCAAGTTCTTGTCGATATGCTCGCGCCAGACGGCGAAATCGGATTTCCGGGTCGGTTCAAGTAGTTTTTCCATGGCGGCCCGCAGGTCCTCCTGCTTCGCGGTCAGCATGCCGCCATGTTCGGGGCCAGATGGGCGGACTTCATTGCCGACCAGCTTGAGGTAGTAGGGCGCTAGCCAACCCAGTTCTTCGAACAAAACCTTCAGGTCTTGGTCACTGGCATGGAACTGGTGGTTGAACCCCATCTGCGTGGCTGGATCACGGAGAAAGGACCCGGCTTCGGTTTCGTCGAACGGCTCGAGGATGAACGTGGTCAGATCCACGAACGCGCCGCCAAGGCCGAACCGTTCGGCCACAAAGTTCAGGCCGATCGACCCGGTGAAGAGCCAACGGACATTCGAGTATTCAGCCTGCAGGTTCCTCAGCTCGTAGAAGAAGTCCTTGGCGCCGTTCTCATTTTTCTCTGCGAAGCCGAGAACAAAATAGGCGATCTCGTCCACGAAGATCGCCGATTGTTTCCCTTCCTTCCCCAGTGTTTCCAAAAGCGCGTCCAAGAAGGCCACGGGATCGACTTGGCCGATCGCGTTGATAGGGTTGGTGCCCCACTCCCCTCCGATCAATGCATCGAGCCGGTTTTTGAAGGCTGCATGCAGACCTGACGTCGTAGGCAACTGACCTTGAATCTTTTGGCACAGGCGCCGCGCGAACTTGTCCGGAGCGGACATGCCTTGTACGTCCATCTCGACGATCAGCCAGTTCTCTTTCCGCATGTCTTCCGCAAGCCTGTTGATTGTCCAAGTTTTCCCGATGCGACGAGGGGCCGGCATGTGAATGTTGTGCCCAGCTTTGAGCTTGCGTTTCAGAATGTCGCGTTCATTCTCTCTGCCGTGCATGGATTTATCCCATCATGAATTAATTCTCATCTGAATAAATCCATCTGACTTCGAAGTCAACTTGCCTGGACCCCTGCCCGAGCATCTCCGTGATGACGGTTCTCTGCGCATCCCTGACGTTCCTCCAGGTCGCAGCGAGCGGACACTTCCCTCCCACCTTGCCTGCCTCAGTTGCATGATCCCCCAGAACCCGCTATCAAAGTGCTACATCATACTGCGGCATCACCCATGGTTAAGTTGCGGTCATATCTATGTTTTTCAATGACTTACGTAGGCGTTGAAAATGGCTCCGTTCCCTACCGCCGGAGCCAGAGTTCTCAAGGGGTTAACGACTTTTAAGCTAACCTCTTTTGGGTTTTCGGCTCACTTTGCCCACACATCAGCTTTTCTGCGCTTGGTTTTGGTGTTGGTATCTAGCACAACATTGCACATTTAAGCATATCGTGGCTCTCAAAAAATAGCTTCCCGTCTTATTTGCCCGCTGTTCACAGCCGTCTCGATATCACAAATCTGTGATTGGCAAGATGCATATTGAGTGATCGCTCAACAATTCATATAAGGAAAACCTGTCAGGCAAACGACCATAAATCTTTTCTGATTGATTTAAAGGAGGTCATGCCAAAGCCGATTAAATATGTACTATGGCTACAGGCAAAGGGCACCGGTACCAAAAACCGCATGATTTGCGCTTATCAAAGCCTTTTGCAAATGCTCATGCGCACGACCCAATTGAAAGGAAGACACATAATGGCTGACTATAGCCCCCCTAAGATCTGGACATGGGATGCCGAAAACGGCGGAGATTGGGCCAAGACCAACCGCCCCATTGCAGGCGCAACCTTTGACGCAGAGCTGCCCGTTGGCAAGCACCCGCTTCAGCTTTACTCAATGGGCACACCAAACGGCCAAAAGGTCACGATCATGCTGGAAGAGCTTCTGGCGCTGGGCAAAACGGGCGCGGAATATGACGCCCACCTGATCAGGATTGGTGAAGGCGATCAATTTTCCTCTGGTTTTGTGGCGCTAAATCCGAATTCGAAAATTCCGGCGCTATTGGATCTTGATACGGACACACGTGTGTTCGAAAGCGGTTCGATCTTGTTGTATCTGGCCGAAAAATTTGGAGCGTTTCTACCAGTTGATCAAAAATCGCGTACTGAGATAATGAACTGGGTGTTCTGGTTGCAGGGATCGGCACCCTATCTGGGGGGCGGGTTCGGTCATTTCTATGCCTATGCGCCAGAGAAGTTCGAATATCCAATCAACCGTTTCACGATGGAAACAAAGCGCCAGATGGACGTCTTGGACCGAGAGTTGGCGGAACACCGCTATCTTGGCGGTGAAGACTATACGATCGCGGATATGCTGACGTGGCCTTGGTATGGCAATCTGGTCTTGGGCGAAGCCTATGACGCAGGCGAATTCCTTGATGTGAAAAGTTACAAAAACCTGCTCCGCTGGGCCGAAGACATTCTTGCCCGTCCCGCCGTGCAACGCGGCCGCATCGTGAACCGCACCCGCGGCCCCTTAAACGAGCAACTTCACGAGCGCCATGATGCTTCAGACTTCGACACGAAAACTCAAGACAAAGTTGCTTCTGCGGATGAGTAACGCAGTTTTTTGTCGTAATAACAGGATATGATATGTTAAAATTTTACTATCACCCGACGCCAAACCCACTAAAGGTCGCGTTGTTCTTGGCTGAAACGGATTTGCCATATGAATTGGTGCCGGTCGACACGGCCAAAGGTGTACAACACACGCCGGAATTCCGCGCCATCAACCCCAATGGCAAAGTGCCTGCGATAGATGACAATGGCACGCTCGTCTTCGACAGTACGGCGATCCTGCTTTATCTATCTGACAAGACTGGCAAGCTGGGCGTCGCAGCTGAAGAGCGCGGAGCATTGCTATCGTGGTTGATGTTCATCGCCTCTGGTTTGGGACCGTTTTCGGGGCAAAGCGTTCATTTTCATCACAGCGCACCTGAAGATCTGCCATATGCCAAAAACCGCTACATGCGTGAAGCCGAACGCCATTATCAGGTGTTGAATGATCATCTGAAAGGCCGCGACTTCATCGTTGGTGACAGCTATTCCATTGCTGACGTGTCGGCATGGGGCTGGGCCATCCGTGGTGACCGTGTGTTGGGCGGCGAAGGTTTGAAGCAGTATCCCGAAGTCGCGCGCTGGTTCGAGGCGGTCAACGCCCGCCCGGCGGTTGAAAAGGCGCAACAGATCGGCAAAGACGAGACCTTTAAAACACCAGGTGATGAAGCTTCGCTGCGCGCATTGTTCCCAAGTAATTATGTAAACGTGTAATAGTCCCCCGCCCCAATGGGAAACTTTTGGGGCGGGCTGACGGACTTGGCGTTTACATTGTAATCTCTGTCCGTTTCAGATGAGTCTGCCGTGATTTGCGGTCAATGGTGTTGTGCGGTCAAAGCAGCACATTGCCAAATGATCGCCCGGCCGTTTTTCTAAACGGCCGAGGCCAACGGGCGACGTGCAAACCTTTTAGTTGAACAGATCACATATTGGGATAATTCGGCCCATCACCGCCTTGCGGGGTGGTCCATGTGATGTTCTGACTTGGGTCTTTGATGTCGCAGGTTTTGCAATGCACGCAGTTTTGGAAGTTGATCACAAATTCCGGCACGCCTGCTTTTTCAACGACTTCATAGACACCTGCAGGGCAATAACGTTGTGCAGGCTCGGCATATTTGGCCAAATTCACCGTTATGGGAACAGACGGATCAGCCAGTTTCAAATGGCAGGGCTGACTTTCTTCGTGGTTCGTTGCGGCAAAGCTAACGTTGGTCAGGCGATCAAAACTGAGAATGCCATCTGGTTTTGGATAGGTGATTTCGGCATAATCTTTCGCCTCTCCAATCGCTTGTGCGTCGTTTTCGCCGTGTTTTAACGTGCCAAAGACTGACAGGCCGAACAAAAAATTGGTCCACATGTCAAAGCCGCCAAGAACAGTCGAGGCCAAAGCCCCCCATTTCGCCCACAAAGGCTTAACGTTGCGCACCTTTTTCAAGTCATCGCCGATATCGCCATCGCGAACGGCGATTTCATAATCGCTCAGCTCGTCACCTTCACGGCCCTCGGAAATTGCCACGGCCGCCGCTTCGGCAGCCGCAATGCCAGACAGCATCGCATTGTGGTTGCCCTTGATGCGCGGCACGTTGACCATGCCCGCAGAACAGCCCAACAAGGCGCCGCCCGGAAAGGTCAGTTTGGGCAAGGATTGTAAACCGCCCTCAGAGATCGCACGTGCGCCGTAAGCCACGCGTTTGCCGCCTTCCAACAGATCCGCCACAACGGGGTGATGTTTGAAGCGCTGGAATTCCATATAGGGCGACAGATAGGGGTTCTTATAGTTGAGATGCACCACGAATCCGACGTAAACTTGATTGTTTTCAATGTGGTAAAGGAAAGATCCGCCACCGGCATTGCTACCCAGCGGCCAGCCCATCGTGTGCTGGACTGTGCCTTCTTTGTGCTTGGCTGGATCGATTTCCCAGATTTCTTTCATGCCAAGGCCGAACTTTTGTGGATCAAGTCCATCGGACAGATTGAACTTTTCCATCACGACTTTAGACAGGGACCCCCGCACGCCCTCGCCCAGCAAAACGTATTTGCCGCGCAATTCCATGCCCGCTTCATAATTGGCACCAATGCTGCCGTCTGCTTCGCGGCCAAATTCGCCAGCTACCACACCCGCAACGCGATCCCCCTCCATGACCAACTCAGATGCGGCCATGCCGGGGAAAATCTCGACACCAAGCTCTTCGGCTTGTTCTGCCAACCAGCGACAGAGATTGCCCATAGAGACAATGTAATTGCCGTGGTTGGACATCAATTTTGGCATCGGCCAATTGGGGATACGCACCGAGCGCTTATCGGTCAAAAACAAGAAATGATCTTCGGTTACAGCCGTCTTGATTGGCGCTGATTTTTCTTTCCAATCGGGGATCAAACGATCCAATCCGATTGGATCAAGAACCGCACCGGACAGAATATGAGCGCCAACTTCGGAGCCCTTTTCCAGCACCACGACCTCAAGGCTGGGATCGAGCTGTTTCAACCGGATCGCAGCGGAGAGACCTGATGGCCCCGCCCCCACGATCACGACGTCATAATCCATGCTTTCGCGCAGCGGAGCGTCTGTTTCATTGCTTGTTTGCGACATGATTTAACCCATTCTTTCAGACGAGTAGCTGCCCGGTGACGCAGATACGACCACAGTTTTATTGCCATTCAAGAACACGCGGTGGTTTGCGTGCGCATGGATGGCACGGGACAGAACTTGCGCTTCGACATCGCGACCAAGGGACACGTAGTCTTCGGCGCTTTGAGCATGGGTAATACGCACAACATCTTGTTCAATGATCGGACCTTCATCAAGATCAGCCGTCACATAGTGAGAGGTTGCACCAATCAATTTCACGCCACGTGCAAAGGCTTGCTTATAGGGGTTTGCGCCCTTGAAAGATGGCAAGAACGAGTGGTGGATATTGATGATGCGACCTGACATTTTGGTGCACATATCGTCAGACAGAATTTGCATATAGCGCGCCAAAACGATCAATTCCGCACCAGAGTCTTCGACCACTTTCATGATCGCAGCTTCGGCTTCTGGTTTGTTTTCTTTGGTCACTTTGATGCAATGGAATGGCAGGTCGTTGTTTACCACAACCTTTTGGTAATCCATGTGGTTTGAAATCACGGCAACGATTTCAATCGGCAGAGCGCCGATTTTCACGCGATACAAAATGTCGTTCAGACAATGGCCAAAACGGCTGACCATAATCGCGACTTTCATCTTGATACTTTCGTCATGGAAGGCAAATTGCATGTCAAAAGGCTTGGCCACTGCGGCGAATTCGGCCTCTAGATCACTTTGGGGCACGCCATTTTCAGAGGTAAAGCTGATACGCATGAAAAACTGGTTGGTGTCCAGATCATCATATTGAGAGCTGTCTGTGATGTTGCATCCGTGATCAGACAGAAAGGTCGCGATAGCAGCAACAATGCCGCGGCTGGCAGCACAGGTCACAGTGAGGCAATGGTTTGTCATAGTCATATGTCCTTTTCAAGCGCCCAAAAGCACAGGTTCAGGGAGGGAATTAAGGTGGCAACACGCACTGAGAGTGTTGACCAAGAGACAGGCGATGGTCATCGGGCCGACGCCACCAGGTACGGGTGTGATCGCGCCCGCGACCTCTTTGGCCGCATCGAAATCGACATCGCCCACAAGTTTGGTTTTGACCGTGCCATCGTCTTTCACGCCATTTTCCGGCGCAGGCACGCGGTTGATGCCCACATCAATCACAGTGGCACCAGGTTTGATCCAATCGGCTTTCACCAAACCTGGCACACCGGCGGCGACAACGATGATGTCAGACATGCGTGCAAGCTCTGGAATATTGGTCGAGGATTTATGCGTGACAATCACCGTACAATCCGCGTTCAACAGCAGGCGCCCCATGGGTTTGCCAACGATGTTGGAATGCCCGATAACAAGCGCGGTTTTGCCCCGAAGATCAGGATAAATCTGCGCCAACATCATCATGCAGCCACGCGGTGTACAAGGCACGATGGCATCCTGCCCCGTGCCGACCATGCCGACATTGGTGGTGTGAAACCCGTCCACGTCTTTATGCGGATCAATCGCGTTGATCACGAGCTTGCTGTCCAGATGCGCTGGCAGTGGCAATTGCACCAAAATCCCATGCACCTCAGGATCGGTGTTGAGCCGTTCAATTAGGCCCATCAGTTCTTTTTCCGATGTGTCGGCGGACAGGCGGAATTCAAAGGAATTCATACCTGCCTCGATGGTTTGTTTGCCTTTGGAACGCACATAGACCTCAGAGGCAGGATCGCTGCCAACAAGGACAACAGCCAAGCCAGGAATGATCCCATGCTCGGCTTTAAGCTGTGCAACGGCGTCTTTTACAGTCCCACGCACCGTTGATGCAAGGGCCTTGCCGTCGATGAGCTGCGCTGTCATTTGAGTTGCTCCGTCAAAGCGGGAACAGCGTCAAACAGGTCGGCGACCAAGCCGTAATCGGCCACTTGGAAAATAGGTGCTTCTGAATCGCTGTTGATTGCGACGATCACTTTGGAATCTTTCATGCCAGCCAAGTGTTGGATTGCACCAGAGATACCACAAGCGATGTATAGATCAGGGGCGACAACTTTACCCGTTTGACCGACCTGCATGTCATTGGCGGCAAAGCCACTGTCAACAGCAGCACGCGACGCACCAACGGCACCGCCAAGTGTGTCAGCCAGATCAGAAATGATCGCAAAGCTTTCTTCCGAGCCAACCCCACGGCCACCAGACACAACAACACCGGCAGATGTCAGTTCGGGGCGATCGCTGCTGACAACGCGGTCTTCGACCCAGCGAGAGCTGTCGACGGCCTCGGCTGCATCGATCACTTCGATTGCTGCCGTGCCGCCACCCACTGCCGCGTCAAAGCCAGCGGTACGAATAGTCATCACTTTAATCGCGTCAGTTGAGGTCACCGTTTGGATCGCATTGCCCGCATAGATAGGACGTTGGAACGTGTCCGCGCTGTCCACGGCAATCACATCGGTGATCACCATCACGTCGAGCAACGCGGCCAAACGCGGAAAGCTTGCTTTGGCTGATGTGGTCGCCGGTGCTGCGATATGGGTGTAGTTTGGCGCAAGGGATTGCAGCAATTTGGCGCATGCTTCTGGCATTTGGTGGCCATAGTCTGCACCTTCGACGTGCAGAACTTTGTCCACGCCAGCAAGTGCGGCAAGCGGAGCCGGATCAACGCCCTCGCCTGCGGCCAAAATGGTGACAGGTCCAAGCGAAGACACAGCCGTCAGTGCTTTGGATGTTGCATCGATAGAAATGTGCGAGCCGGAAATTTCGGCGACGAGAAGAACGGACATTATACCACTCCTGCTTCTTTGAGTTTGGCCTTGAGCTCTTCAACAGAACCGACGATTTCACCTGCCGCGCGTGCGGCGGGTTCGACTGTTTTCACGACCGTCAAACGGGGGGTGATATCCACGCCGTAATCTGCAGCTGTAGTCGCTGTGAGTGGCTTTTTCTTAGCCTTCATGATGTTCGGCAGTGACGCATAGCGCGGCTCGTTGAGACGCAAATCGCAGGTCACAATCGCTGGCATGTTCACATCAACAACCTGCAAACCACCATCAACTTCGCGCGTGACACGCGCCACGCCATCGGTGATGTCAAGCGCAGAGGCAGAGGTCGCCTGCCCCCAACCGAGCAAGGCACCAAGCATCTGACCGGTCGCGTTCATATCATTGTCAATCGCTTGCTTGCCCGCCAAAATCAAATCTGGCGCCTCGGCCTCAGCAACTTTTGCCAAAAGCTTGGCAACGGCCAAAGGTTCGATATCTGTATGCACATCGTCTGCCGCTTCGATCAAAATCGCGCGGTCAGCCCCCATCGCCAGCGCTGTGCGCAGCACGTCTTCGGATTTCTTCACGCCAATGGTGACAACAACAACTTCCGAAGCCACGCCTTTTTCTTTCAGACGAATGGCTTCTTCCACTGCGATTTCGTCAAACGGGTTGATCGACATCTTTACGTTGGCAAGCTCGACACTGCTTTCATCTGCCTTCACGCGGACTTTCACATTGTAGTCAATGACGCGTTTGACCGGCACTAAAATTTTCATCACATCGCTCCTTGGGAGATTAAGGGAGATTAAGTTCATTCAAAATGCGCCTGAGGCGCGAAATTATCGCATAGATAAACCCAAGCCAGCCGTGACGATTGCATGTCTGTCGCGGCTGGTTCGACCTGCGATGCACAAGGGGGGCGTGCACCGCAGATCAACGGGTTTCAGCCATCAAGGACCAGCGTAAAGCCGGTCGCTCGGCTGTTGTTTAGCCCCGCATCAAAGCGTAGGATGGATCATAGGGGGACATTTCAATCACCTCCGCGCCGACCATATCACCGAGTAAGTCGAGCTCCATCTTGGTGCCTACGGCTGCCAGCTCCGGTTTGACGAAAGCGTAGGCAAGGTTCATGCCCACACGGTGGCCATAGTCGCCCGATGTGATCGTGCCGACCACTTTTCCGTCAAGCATCAGTGAGGCGCCCGGAATTGCCGGTGCGTTGGTCGCATCAATTTTGAAACAGGCAAGCTTGGCTTTGATCCCAGCCGCTTGGCGTTTGACCAAAGCCTCTTTACCGATGAATTCGCCTTTTTCCATTTTGATAAAGCGATCCAAGGATGTCTCAAAGGGATCAAACTCGGTCAGCAAGTCTGCTTTCCAGTGCATGAAGCCTTTTTCCATCCGCATGGAGTCAACAGCGCGGGCCCCAAACAGACCAAGACCGTGCTCTTTACCCGCAGCGCGCAGGGCGAGGTACACCGCGTAAAGCGATGCGTTTGGCACATGGATTTCATAGGCCAGTTCACCAGAGAAGCTGACGCCAAGGACAGTCACAGGAGAAAACCCGATGAACGCTTCACGGACAGACAACCATTTGAAACCTTCTTTGGACCAGTCACCGCGGCTTGTGGCCTCAAGCACTTTGCGTGCTTTTGGTCCAGCCAAAACAAGAATGGTCTGGTCGTTGGTCAGGCTCTTGATCTGAACGTCTTCGTCGGCGTTCAGGTGCTTTTGCAACCAATCCATATCGTGGAATTCAGCTGCCGCAGCAGACCCGAACCAAGCGCGTTCTGGCCCGCGATCAGAGGCTGGAATATTCGCGATTGTCGCCTCGCCTTTGACCATACCGTGGTGGTTGAGCATGTACCCCAAGCCAACGCGGCCGTCTTTTTTGGTGACGTTGCCGCAGAACATGCGGTCCAAAAACGCGTGACGATCTGCGCCAGTGATTTCAAACCGGTTGAAACCGTTGACTTCGCACAGGCCGACGTTTTCTTGCACGTTTTTCACTTCAGCGGCAACGATGTCGAAGGTCTCGTCAAACAGGAAGTTCAAAGTCGGATGGAAATCAGGCGAAGGCTTGATGTAATCCATACGTTCCCAGCCGTTCACGACTGTAAATTCAGCACCTTCTGCGGCCAAAATTGGCGTCAAAGGTGTTGTTTTCGCGGGGCGACCAGCGGGGCGGTGCTCATGTGGGAAATGGAACCTGAATTCATTTTGGTAATCTTCGATCGCTTTCAGGGCGGTCAATTCAACGTTGGTGTGACCTGTGAAACGACGTGGATCGATGCACCATGTGTCAAATTCTGCTTCGCCGTGAACGATTTGTTGTGCAAGCATCAACCCGTGACCACCGCCTTCACCAAGACCTGCACGCAGACCAATGATACAAAAGGCGTTGCGTTTGCCAGGAATAGGTCCAACAAGCGGCGCGCCATCGATTGTATAGGTAATTGGACCGTTCACAATCGCACGGATTCCGGTTTCTTCCAAAGCTGGCATGCGTTCAAATGCACCGGCCAGAACATCCATAACACGGTCCAGATCGTCTGGGCAAAGCGCGTTGACAAAGTTCGGGTCGATGCCGTCCATGCCCCAAGTCTTACAATCTTGCTCATAGAACCCGACCAAAAGGCCGTTCTTTTCTTGGCGACAGTAGTAATCAGAGATGGGGCAACGCAACAGCGGCATACGCTTGTCTGATTCAACAATAGCAGGGATATCTTCGGTTAAGAAATACTGGTGCTCCATCGAGGCAACGGGGTGATGAACACCCATCATCGCGCCCACTTCGTTCACGCGGTAGCCACAGGCATTGACCACGATTTCACAATCGATATCGCCGTGTTCGGTGTGCACTGTCCATGTGTCGTCTTTGTGCTGGGTCAGGCCAGTCACAGGTGTGTTACGATAGACTTCGGCGCCAGCTTTGCGCGCACGACGTGCCAGCGCTTGGCAAAGCTGCGCTGGATCGATGTCGCCGTCAGACGCGTCCCAAAGGCCGCCGAGCAGGTTATCAGTGGAAATCAAGGGGTGGCGACGCGCACATTCTTCGGCGTCAAGCACTTCGAAATCAACGCCCATGCCGCGCGCCATTGAGGCGAAGTGGCGGTAGCCCTGCATTTGTTCTTCGGTATTGGCCAAGCGGATACCGCCGTCACCGTGGTGATAGCCGACAGGATAATCTGTATCCGCTGCCAATTCTTTGTACAGTTTGATAGAATGGCTTTTCAGGCCAACCATTGTCTGGTTGCCACCAAAGTTGGTGACTTGCGCTGCAGAGTGCCATGTGGTGCCAGATGTCAATTCATTACGTTCAACCAATACAACATCGGTCCAACCTTCTTGTGTGAGGTGGTACAGCGTGGAACAGCCTGCAATGCCCCCACCAATAACAACAACGCGCGTTTGAGTTTTCATATCGGTCTCACTTTTGGAATATGGATTTGCATCTTCTAAACCTGAGGCCATTGCTGCGGTCAATCGTTCAAGTTTAAGTTCACAAAAACAGAACGAACCACTTAAAAATACAGAACCGCCCTCACTACAAACAGTGCATAAAAATACATCATTCACCCCAATAAATTTGAATAATTATGGTAAAATAACGGTTTTTAAGCGCGGATAAGCCAATACACCCTTGCTGAAAATTTTAGCAAATTGAAAACTCAGCAGATACCTCAGGTTCATAAAAAACAACTTACAAGCTGTATTCAAATTGATTCCGAACTGGTCAGAGGCTATGATGCAGCATGATAGACACCCTCGCCACATCCGCCATATTCAATGACTTTCCCGACCGTCTGACCCTACGGGGTCTACGGGTTTTTATCGCGCTGGAAGACACCAAATCCGTCGCGGAAGCGGCAAAGGCCTTGGGGGTGAGCAAGTCCAACGTGTCGCAACAGATCACCACAATGGAACAAAACCTTGGCACGCTCTTGTTCGATCGTAAGCAAAAGCCAATTTCGTTGACCCCAGCCGGTCAAGTGCTCAGCCTGCATGCCCACCGCGTGGTGGCGATGCTTTTGGCGGCAGAAGCCTCACTTGGGGAATTCACCGTTGCAAGCCTGCCCGTCTTGAACTGTGCGATTATCGACGATCTTGACGCGTCCCTGACACCAGTGATGGCCACATCGCTGCAAACGCAATTGCCACGCAGTTTCATCAACACCTATTCTGGTCGCTCTGATCACGTGACAGCCCGCCTTGAATCGCGCGAAGCGGACATCGCTGTGACAGCCACCATCCCCACCAACACGCTCAAGTTCCAAGTGCAACAATTGTACCGCGAACAATTCGTCTTGGTGACGGCGCGGGGCACCTACCATCCCACGAATGAATGGCGCAGCGCTCTGCGTGCTATGCCATGGGTGCAATATTCCGAAGCTATGCCGATGGGGCAATTGGTTGCAACGCATCTGAAACGCTTAGGCTTTGATGCGCCACGACGGTTTTCTTTTGAAACAAGCCGTTCGGTGATCGCCACTGTCGCGCGCACTGGCGGCTGGACGTTGACCACACCCTTGAGCATTTTGGACGCCAGTCGATTTCGCGGGTTGGTGGATATCCATCCCCTGCCCTTTGCCAATATTTCCCGCCAGATTTATTTGGTCAATCGCATGAACGAATTGGGTGCTTTACCCGAAGTCTTAGCCAAACAGTTGCGCGATTTTCTGCAAAATGAACTGTTCCCAGAGTTTAGCAAGACAGCTGCGAATGTGTCACAAACGCTCGATGTGTTCAGCGAGACTGTGATCTAGCTGAGGCTCTCAAGCAAGGCCTATCCTTAGACTTAAAAAACCACCGTTCGCGTCATGCAAACGGTGGCTTTATCTTTAACCGGATCGAAAAGATCTTAGCTGCGGCCTTTCCATGGCACCAACCAGTTTTCGGCTTTGCGCATCAAAATATCGATGCCAAACCCGATTAGGCCGATCACAATAATCCCCATCAACACGATGTCGGTGGATTGGAATTTGGACGCGGTGACAATCATTTTGCCGATCCCTTTTTCGGCGGCCACCAGTTCAGCGGCCACAACTGTGCCCCAGCAAACGCCCATAGCAACCCGCGCACCGGTAAAGATTTCCGGCAGAGAGTTAGGCACCACAACATGACGCAGGATTTGCCATTTGTTGGCGCCCAAAGAATAAGCGGCCTGCACTTTGGTGATATTGACCCCGGATACGCCAGCACGGGCGGCGATGATCATCACCCAAAGCGCGGCAAGAAACAGCAGAACGATCTTACCTTGTTCGCCAATACCGAACCAAATGATCACAAGCGGGATCAAAGCAAGCGGTGGCACAGGACGCATAAACTCGACGATGGGATCGAACCAACCGCGCGCCCAACCTGACAAGCCCATGGCATAGCCAAGCGGAATACCCACAAGCGAGCCAAGCACAAAGCCAGCAATAACACGCCACAATGACCAGCCAACATGCGAAAACAAAGAAACATTCTGGTAGCCATCCGTTGCAATTTCAAAGAAACGTGCGGCCACGGATTCTGGTGCTGGAAGCCAAATTGGCTCCATCTGCCAGCCAGCATTCGGTGAAAAATTCAACGACCCTTTAGCGGTCATCGTGACAACACCGTTTGGCACTTTGACTGTATCACCAGGGGTGATCGCTTTGCCTTCGATGGCTGTAATCGTAGCATCATCGCCGTCATTGGCCTGCGCGCGGATCAAAACAGACCGCCATGCGGCCACTGTAGCTGCATCATTTTGTGCAAATCCTGTTGCCGCATCAACCTCAGGCGCGTCCACATCAGCGCCGGCTTGATGCACCAAAACATCGACAATGGCGTCAGCCGTGTCACCGCTTGGACTTGTGGATGTGTAGGTAAAGCTGGTGTCGCCCATAAAGGGACCAGGCATATGGATCGGAACCAATTTGGACCCTGTAAACGCCCCCCATACCAAGAATACGGCGATAACAGAGATAATTGACGCGACACGATCCGCAGTGACGGCACTTTCATCACCGAAAGTGACCGTTTTCAAAGACGTGTAATCCGTGGCTTTTCCCAAAGCAGCGCGGATCACTTTGGCTAAGAAAAATGCGCCTGCGAACAAGCCCGCATAAATTGCGAGTACGATAAAACCAGACATATCTAGTGGTCTCCCCCGCCCATAATTTCTTCTTCCATTTCCCAAATCATTTCGAGAATTTCCTTTTTGGTCTCGCCGAAGGCAGGGTCTTCTTTGACCACGCGCAGATCAGCGCCAACAGCCCGTTCTGCAAACGGAAGACGGTATTCTTTAAAGATGCGACCCGGCCGTGGCGCCATCACCAACAGGCGCTCGCCCAACAGCAGCGCTTCATCAACCGAGTGGGTGATCAAGATTATGGTTTTGCCGGTCTTCTTCCAAAGATCCAAAACCAAACCTTGCATTTTTTCGCGGGTCAAAGCGTCCAGCGCGCCAAGCGGTTCGTCCATCAAGATCACGTCGGGATCGTTGGCCAAACATCGTGCCAGTGCGACGCGTTGCTGCATACCACCTGACAGCTCATAAACAGCTTTGTCTTTGAAATCGCGCAAACCCACAGTATCCAGCAGGTTTTCAACAATCGTGTTGCGCTCTGTTTCGGGCATGTTTTTCATGCGCGGGCCGAATTCAACATTTTCGCGCACACTCATCCATTCGAACAATGCGCCTTGCTGAAACACCATGCCGCGTTCTGCACTTGGGCCCGTAACCGTTTCGCCATCCAATGTGACGACGCCGTCAGTTGCTGCAAGAAATCCCGCTAAGATATTCAAAAGGGTTGATTTTCCGCAACCCGATGGGCCCAGAACTGAAAGCAGCTCACCCTTTTCCAAATTTAGGGAAACGTTTTGTAATGCTTGTACATGAGAGCCATCCGGCAACTCGAAACGCATGGAAATGTCATTAATTTTTAGAGCGCCCACAAGGTTCTCCTTTTTCATACTCTTTTTCGGAACATATCAAAAAATGCGCAGGACGATTGCCCCGCGCATTGAGTATGTAATTACTGGATCGCGGCAAGCGGACCAGTGGATACTGTATCGTCGTAGCTCTCAAGCGCAGATGGAATAGAGCCAGCTTCAACAAAAACGTCCGCGACGCCTTTCATGTAAGCTTGAACAGTGCCACCAAACCACGCATCAGACAGCTGTTCTTCAACAGACGGAAAGTCGAAAGTTGAGATGGACGCCAAAGTTGCGTCTTCATCCATGCCGGATTCCGATGCGATTTTAGTCAACATATCTGCAGGTTGATCTGCATTCCACATTGCGTTCGCCTCAGCGGTTACGGCCAAGAATTTGGTCACAATATCTTCATTTTCAACAACAAAATCAGAGGGCGCTGCCGTCACATCAAACACCAGAATACCGATTTCTTCTTTTTCAGCACCCGTCAGCAAAACGTTGCCGTGATCTTTCATGCGTGACAAGCCACCGCCCCAACCACAGGCAAAATCAACAGAACCCTGTGCCAATGCAGCAGCACCATCTGTTGGCGCCATGTCGATCACTTCCAAAGACGCGACATCAACACCAAAGTGTTCCATTTGCTTCAAAAACGCGTAATGCGCCGCTGTGCCGAGTGGGACAGCAACCTTTTTTCCCGCCAGTTCGTCGGCACTGTCTTTGTCAATTTCAAGCGCAGCCGCAACAACGCAGTTATCGTTTTCTGAATAGCTCACGGCGACATCAAGCATCTGCAAAGCTTGACCAGATGACGTTGCCACAACGAAAGGTGGAACACCTTGGCTGATTGAAAACTGTACATCGCCAGAGGCCATAGCAGCCGACATGGCTGTGCCTGTGTCAAAGCTTACCCAGTTGACAGGCATGCCGAGTGCTTCAGCGTATTTGCCGTCAGCTTTGGCCGCAAGGAAAGGCATTGGCCACTCAAGAAAGTACCCAACAGTCAGTTCTTCCACAGCAAATGCAGGTGTTGCAACGCCGAGTGCCGTCAGGGCCAGTGCAGTTGAACCTGCAAGGGATTTAAGTGTTTTGGAAAAGATCATTGATAGCTCCATGTTGTTTTTCTTGGCACATAGTGATGCCTTAGATTGTGATCGGTTTTTCCGATTCTGGTAGTGTTTTTCTTTTATTTCATAAGGATACGCAGGTTCATTTGCCTCATCATCATGAATGCCTATTCTTTGCGCATCGACCAGAAATTCAAATTCACGACAAAACGTTACTTAGACAGAAATTCACAGCCTGCTCTAGAAATCTGGACGAAACCGAAGTGACGGCCCCAATTACGGAGCCGTCATTTTGACTCATGCCGACGTCGGAATTGCACTCAAAGCACTGTCGAGTGTCTGTGTGATTTGATCGATTTGATCTGCGTTAACGATTAAAGATGGGGCGAGGCAAAGCGTATTGTTAAAGCCTTCAATGGCGCGCGCTGTTTTACCGATCAAGACACTTTCCGCGTCACAGCCTGCGACCACTTTATCAACCAAAGCCTCTGCCAATGGTTCGCGTGTGTCACGATCCGCGACCAGTTCAAGACCACAAAACAGACCTTGGCCGCGCACATCGCCAACGATTGAGTGACGATCTTTGATCTCATGCAGCTTATCCATCAAATAAGCACCCATTTTTTTGCTGTTATCCAACAGGTTTTCGTCTTCGATAATGCGCATATTTTCCAGCGCTGCCGCCGGTCCTGCAGTACAGCCGCCAAAAGTTGAGATGTCGCGGAACATGTTCATTGGGTCTTTGGGATTGGTGCGGAATTTTTGGAACACCTCTTCTGTCGTGATCAAACACGAGATCGCAGCATAGCCGGATGCCACGCCCTTTGCGGTGGTGATGATATCAGGTTTGATACCGTAGTTTTGATAGCCAAACCATTCACCCGTACGCCCCATACCGCAGACAACTTCGTCAATATGGATCAAAATGTCGTATTTTTTACAGATGTCCTGCAAGCGCTCCCAGTAGCTTGCTGGCGGTGTGATGACGCCGCCGCCTGCTGTCATTGGCTCAAGGCAGATCGCGCCAATGGTGTCAGGACCTTCACGCAAAATGACCTCTTCAACAGCATCGGCTGCGCGTATACCATAATTTTCTACGTCCCATTGCGCGCGGTACTCAAGGCAATGCGGCACAGGAATGAAACCATCAGGGAATGGACCGTAGCTGTCAGTCCGTTGACCTTGACCGGTCGCCGCCATCGCTCCCATAGTGCTGCCGTGGTAATCGCGCTCGCGGTACAAGATTTTCCATTTCTTGCCGCCGTGATGCTGATGCGCAATTTGGCGGACCATTTTGAACGCTTTTTCATTGGCCTCGGACCCTGAGTTCAAAAAGAACACCCGGTCCAAACCCGGTGTTTTGGCTGTGATCCGTTCGGCAAATTGTGCGGCAGGTACTGTGCCCATGTTGCCGCCGAAGAAGTTCATTTTGAGAACTTGGTCACGGATCGCATCGGCCATGCTTTCGCGGCCATAGCCAACATTCACAGTCCACAGTCCGCCCGACACGCTGTCAAGAAACTCGCGACCGTTTTGGTCCCACAATTTCATACCGCGACCTTCAACAAAAATACGCGGATCCTTTTGGTCCAATGCGGCGTGTTGAAACAGGTGATGCCACACATGCGCACGATCCGAGTCTACAGTTGCGCGAATATCGTTGATTTTAGTCATTTCCATGAGACGGTTTTACCTAAGCGTTAAGGATGTATTCTTTTGCAAATCATCGCTGAAACCATCGCATCCGATAGAGCCAGACTAGATGTGCAGATAGGTCCAGATCAAAATCCCATCCCTAAATTGATTGTTTTTCAGGCGTCAGGCCGAAAGTTCATGGTATATTTTGGGCACCAGCTCTGTTTGACCCATTCACCACTTTAAACTGGACCTATAATTAGTCAAAAAAGAGGTGCCAGAACACCACGCGCAACTCATCGCAACAGAAAGTCACGGATGCAAAAACTACCTTTTTCTATTGATCGCAACAGCGCTGAACCGCTGCAACGTCAGCTGCGCCGCGCCTTTATCGATGCGATTCATGATGGGCAGATGGTTGTTGGGCAAAAAATACCATCCTCGCGCGCCTTGGCCGAACAGCTCGGTATCGCGCGCAACACGGCAACCGCTGTCTATGATGAACTGATCGCGCGTGGATATCTGGAAAGCCAAGCACGACGGGGATGCTTTGTGTCAGCACGGGGTGCCGAGCAAGACGAAAACACCGCCAAGCCATCAACTTTGGATTGGAATGCGCGTATGCGTGTGCATCCTTCAAGATTCAATCATATTCGCAAGCCACTGAATTGGAAAGATTATTCATATCCCTTCATTTACGGCCAAGTCGACCCTCGCCTGTTTCCGGTGAATGCATGGCGCGCAGCATCACGCGACACTTTAGGGCGCGCATCCATTGACTGGTGGGCTGCAGATCGCGCTGTTGATGATGACCCGATGCTGATCGAACAAATCCGCACGCGGATTTTACCCGATCGCGGCATCTATGCCCGCCCCGAAGAGATTTTAATCACGCTGGGCGCCCAAGAAGGCTTTTACTTATTGGCGCGCATGTTGTCCGGCCCCGGTGCGCGGGTCGGTTGCGAAGACCCTGGATATCCAGATTCCCGCTTTATTTATGAACTTTACGGTGGACAATCGGTGCCTTTGCCAATCGACGCCCAAGGGGCACGCATAGCGCCCGGTTTGGGGTTGGATGTGGCCCTGTTGACGCCTGGGGCGCAATGCCCGACCATGACTTTGATGACAGACGCGCGCCGTGACCAGATTTTAAATCTTGCGGCCCAAGAAGATTTTTTAATTGTCGAAGACGATTATGAAGGCGAAGTGTCTTTTGCCCGCGACACAGCTTTGAAAGCGCGCGACAAAGACGGGCGCGTTTTGTATCTTGGCACCTTGTCCAAAGTCTTGGCCCCCGGTGTGCGACTTGGCTTTATGGTGGCCCCACCCGAAGTCGTGCAAGAAGCACGCTGGCTGCGCCGCTTGATGCATCGCTCCGTGCCACTGAACAACCAGCGCGCAGCCGCTATATTTTTAGCCGAGGGGCATTATCTCGCTCTGGTGCGTAAACTGCGCAAAGTGCATGCCGAACGCTGGTATCGCGTCATGGAACACATCGATACGTTGATGCCTGGCTTTAAAGTGCCTGACCCCTGCCAAGGCGGGGCAAGTGTTTGGCTGGAATGTCCCGAAGGTGTCGATGGCCGTGATTTGATGCGCGAGGCAATGAAAGCTGGCGTGCTGTTTGAAAGCGGTGATCCCTTTGTGCGCTCTGAGGACGCGGGTCGTTTCTTGCGTCTTGGTTTATCGCTGATCGAAACCGACGCCATCGTGCCGGGGATGCGTGTTCTTGGTGAAGTCGCGGCACGTCTGGCACAGGCTGCCCCCACTGTGGCCCCATAAAAACCCAAGGTGTGGACCAATCGCCGTCTGGCAATGCTGTCTAGGGGCTGGATATCCCTATAGACATCTTGATTCGAGAAAGCCCAGATTATGATCCTTAGCACCACCATCCTTGTTCTTGTCGCGGTTCTGTTTTCCGCCTTCTTGCGCGGCCTCGCTGGGTTTGGATTTGCCTTGGCTGCCGTGCCAATCGTCTCTTTGGTCTTATCGCCGCTTGAGGCGGTGACACTATCGATTTTGCTGCAAGTCGTCGTCGGCGTGCGCGACAGCTTTACCCTATATGGAGAGGTTCACAGACCCTCGCTTTTGCGTCTATGCATCGGCGCTATTGTTGGCATCCCTATTGGCGTTTTGGCCCTAACGGCTTTGAGCGCCGATGCCGCGCGGATCATGATTGCAGTTGTTGTTTTGGCTGGCTTGATCATTTTGATGCGCTACAAACCCAGCACAGCAGAACCCAACGGTCCGCTAGCGGTTGTTGCCGGCGGTATCGCGGGGGCATTTACAGGGTTGGCGGCCATGCCTGGACCACCCGCGGTCGCGTATTTCTTGGGCACGAGCCTGCCCCCAAAACAAACGCGCGCATCCTTGTTGTTGTTCTTCTTTGTGGTGTGCATCTTGACGACACCGGGCCTGTATTTCAAAGGCGCATTGACACAATCCACGCTGATCATAACCGCCCTGTCGATCCCCTCGATGGCACTTGGCACTTGGCTTGGCACCGCCACATTTAAGCGCCTGAACAGCACGCAGTACCGTAATGTTGCCATTGGCGTTATGGCTATCGCGGCCATTCTTGCGGGCGCGCGCGGGATTGCGGCTTACATGTAATTATAGATAGAACGTGAGATACACCACCTCACTCAAAACATTAACATGTCGGAATAACCAATTGTTATAAAGCAAAAACCACTCCAAGATCAGGAGTGGTTTTTTTTTAATGAATGCAGTCATATCAAACAAATGCAGCGATTTAGCCGCCATAGCTGCGCGTGCTTGCGGATTTGCCGAATCCACCGCGCGAGGCAACGCTGGCCTTGGTCATCGGCGCCTTACCTGCGGTCGCTGCGGGCTTGGCAAACTGAGAACTGCTCAAACTCCCCTTGCCTTTGTTTCCTGAATAGCTCGCGTTGCCAGAAGCGTTGGTGTAACCGCCGCCTGCCTTTTTGTACAAAGGCTGCGAGCCTGCCATTCCAGCACGATTGCTTAGCATATTGCCGATCAAATAACCCGTCAGCAGTGGCATGAAAATACCGCTTGAACCGCCATTGCCGACCTGAGCCGCCTCTGTGCCACAAGCGCCTTCGCCGTGCTGGCTTTCGCAAACCTCGACACTGTCGTAGCGTGGTGCGGCTTCAACATGCAGTGCTTGGGCCTCAGCAAAGGCCACATCACAAGCCTCGGTAGAGGCCAAGCCGCCCTGCCCGACTTCGGCCTTACAGGTCGCAAGATCAGGATAGGCCTGCGCATCGATTTGTTCTTCTTGACAGCCAGCCAATGCAAAAGAGGCTGCACCGAGAATGCTCAAAGCGACGGTTTTAGAACGTTTTGACATAGAGATATCCTTTGAGATCAATCGCGAATAAAATGGGGTTTGAAACGGGACAGGTCTTGGGTGATGCGCGAGCGATCTTCGCGGACACTCATGCCGACACATTGGGTGCCAACGATCCAAGATCCGATGACAGGGTGATACCCATCGAACTCAGGCAAGGCGTGATAGGCCTGCACGATTTGCGGAAAAGCGCTGTAATCATCATTAGGGGCCGTATCAGTTGTGGCCCCATGCTCGATGATGGAAACCGATGCACCTTCGCGTGAAAAGATCGGTTTGCGCACGTGACCCGCCCGCAATACGTCAGACGCGCGATCAAAGGCATCCGCCACATGGGCTGCCACTGCGCCTGTGCCGTTTAGTCCGCCAATGACATCATCTTCGAAAAAGGCGGGCAATAGGTTTTTGTGGCCCTCAAACATACTCCACAACACAGGCAGCAGCCCCTTGTTGGACACGACAGACTTCCACGCAGGTTCGATCATCAAACAGTTGGCACCTTCGATATGCTGGGCATAGTCATCGCGCAGCATGTCTTCCCAAGGGTAGAGTTTGAACAGCGCACCGATGACGCGGGCTTCGTCGTCCAGAAACTGTCCTTCTTTGCTCAGACCCAGCTTTTCCAGATCAAAGTAATGCGCACCAAGCCCTGCCTCGCGGGCGGCCCAACCCAGCATTTCAACAGTGCCGTAGTCTTCGGGATTGCCGCTCATTGCGGTGAAATGCACATCCATCGCAGTGTCGAACAAGGCCTTAAATCGGGCGACTAAGGCCTCATGAATGCCGTTGAATTGATCATCGTCTTTGCCAAGCACGCCAAGCTTGATCTGGTCTTCCAGCCAAGTCCATTGATAAGAGGCGGATTCAAACAAAGAGGTCGGGGTATCGGCGTTGTATTCCAACAGCTTAGCGGGTCCGGTGCCATCATAGGCCAAATCAAACCGACCATAAAGCTCAGGATCACCGCGCCCCCAGCTGTCTCTCACCAAATCGAAATACGCGGCAGGAATCCCCAATTTTTCAAGCAATTCTTCGCTTTTGACAATTTCAGCCACTGCATCGCGACACATTGTGTGCAATTCGGTCGAGGGGTCTTCGATGTCATCCTCAATTTGTCGCAACGAGAATTCATAGGCTGTGGTCTCGTCCCAATAGGGCTCGCCATGCATATCTGCAAAGGTAAAACCCAATTCAGCCGCTTGGTCGCGCCAATTTGGCCGTTCGGGCAGTGTGACTTTGCGCATGAGATCCCCCCAGAATATTCGCTTGGGCTTCTACATAGAGGGGAATTGGCCTTTGCACCAGACCAGCTGCGCGGGATCAATGATTTGCCACCCGCGCGAGCCGTATCAACTCAGTCTCACGCCTGTAGGCGTTCTGCATGCCACGCCAAATGATCATCCATAAAGGTCGAGATAAAGAAATAAGAGTGATCGTAACCGTCTTGGAGGCGCAGCGTCAGTGCAATGTCAGTACCAACGCAAGCATCCTGCAAGGCATATGGGTTGCATCCCTCAAAGAAAGTATCCGCCACACCTTGATCGACCAAGATTTCAGGGACATGCGCGCCTGATTTGATGAGTCTAACAGTATCATAGGCGGCCCATTTGGTCTCATCTGATCCAAGATAGGCAGCAAGCGCGCCTTTGGACCAATCTGCTGTCGACGGATTGGTGATCGGCGCAAAGGCAGAACAGGATTTAAACCTATCAGGATTTTTCAACGCGACGGTCAGCGCGCCGTGCCCGCCCATGGAATGACCGGTGATCCCTTGGCGGGACATATCCGCAGGGAAATGTTCTGCGATCAAGGCGGGCAATTCTTTTGTGACATAAGAATACATCTGAAAGTGCGCAGCCCAGGGGGCTTCTGTCGCGTCAACATAAAAGCCTGCCCCTTGCCCCATTTGCCAACTCTCTGCATTGGCCACATCACCGCCGCGTGGCGAGGTATCGGGGCAGACAATGATCAAACCAAGTTCTGCTGCTTTACGGCGGTATTCGCCTTTGTCCATCACATTTGCATGCGAACAGGTCAGGCCGGACAGATACCAAAGAACGGGACATTTTTGTGACGCGGCTTGAGGCGGCACAAAAATCGAAAAGGTCATCTGCGTGCCTGTGGCGCTGGACTGGTGGGTATAAACGCCCTGCGTCCCGCCAAAGGAAAGATGGGTTGAAACGGTTTCCATGCTGAATCTCCAAATAAAAATATCACGCGTGATATAGGATTTAAAGAAATCTACCTGAGGACGTAGGGCGCGCAAAGGCCTCTAGGGGCCAAGATCTATGATTTTGCTGCGCGCTGGCGCATTTCATATTGATCAAAAATGCAAAGGACTGTGCCTATCATACCCCATTATCGAACATCATCGCAGAAAAGACAGGCAAAACCCCCGCAGCCTTATGGCAACGGGGGTCAAGTCATGCAGTGCGTTTTACTTAGATGTTCAGGCGTTCGTGCCGCGTGCTGCTTCGCGCGCAACCTTTGGAATGTCGGAGCGTTTGATGCCGATGTCTGCCAGTTCACGATTGCTCATGTTGGACAGTTCAGACATGTAACGGCTTTCAGCCACGGAAAGGGCGAACTGCTTGAAGATGTTTGAAATGACGGTTGTGAAGCGCTCTGTCAAAGAGGATTGAGCGATCTGTGCGTTTGAAGTTGCGTATGCCATTTTAATGTTCCTATCTTTCGGTTCGGATGTCGTTTGTGTGAAGGCGCTATGTTTGGCCTAAATTTCTATGTCTCTTGTTGGGCGTTTGCCCGTTTGCTTGAGTTGAATATGGAGCAAATGCTGCGATGCAACAATCCACAATGCGAGAACCCCGCCATGCGCCAAATGCATACATAAGTCCTTAACCTATGTGCGAAAAACATGCCTCCTCTTCGCTCGCTGCAATGCAGAAAAACTCGATGTGCCTGCCGTGGTGCCCCCACCCCTGTGCAAAGGTATAAAGACCCGAAACCCAAAAAAGGCCCCGCAAATGCAGGGCCTTTAAAACAAAAATAATGCGAAAGATTACAGCGCCAAAACCGCCTCTTGAGCGGGCAGATAGTCAAGCCCTTGAGCTTGCGCCACTGGTTCACAGGTCACTTTCCCATGCGCCACGTTGAGGCCGTCCAGCAAATGTGGATCGGCCAACAAAGCTTCTTTCACGCCCATATCCGCCAGTTTCAAAAGATGCGGCAAGGTCGCGTTGTTCAGCGCATATGTAGAGGTGCGCGCCACAGCGCCCGGCATATTGGCCACACAATAGTGCACAATGCCTTCCTCGACATAGATAGGATCGGCATGTGTCGTCGCCTTCGAGGTCTCGAAACACCCCCCTTGATCGATAGCGACATCCACCAAAACAGCACCCTGTTGCATCGTTTTCAACATCTCACGGGTGACAAGTTTAGGGGCAGCGGCGCCGGGGATCAGCACAGCGCCAATCACCAGATCCGCAGTCGCAATAGCAGTCGCCAAAGCGGATTTGTTGGAATACAGCGTTTTGACCGCACCACCGAATTGCGCATCGATGCTTTCCAGCGCCTCATTTGAGCGATCCAGAATGGCGACATCCGCCCCCATACCGACAGCCATCGCGGCAGCATTGCGTCCGACAACGCCGCCGCCAATGACGATCACTTTTGCAGGGGCCACACCTGGGACGCCGCCGAGCAAAACACCGCGCCCCCCTTGGGCCTTCTCAAGCGTATGCGCGCCAGCCTGTGCCGCCATACGGCCAGCGACTTGGCTCATCGGCTTAAGCAAAGGCAGACCGCCAAAGGGCGAGGTCACCGTTTCATAAGCGATACAGGTCGCCCCAGAGGCCATCAAATCGACCGTTTGCGGTGCGTCTGGCGCGAGGTGTAGATAAGTGTATAGCGTTTGACCTTTGCGCAGGCGCGCGCGTTCAACCGCTTGGGGTTCTTTTACTTTGACGATGATATCCGCCGTGGCGAACACATCTTCGACCGCAGCCAAAGTGGCACCGGCTGCAGTGTAATCTGCATCTTCAGCGCCTATACCAAGACCTGCGCCATGCTCGACCACAACCTCGTGGCCATGTGCCACAAGCTCTGCCGCGCTTTCAGGCGTCAAGCCGACGCGGTATTCGTGATTTTTGATTTCTTTAGGACAACCGATGCGCATGTTCATTCCCTCCATGTTCGCTTGGGCTCAAGCTTAGCATCGCGATTTTGGGATGTTCTTCGTCATTATGCTCTGAATGGTGCAGACGTGAAATCTATATTCGAATCCTCACCTCAAAATGAAAATAAATCCCGATTTTGAAACACGAGTGGGATATTACCCCATACGACAGCTGAATTGAGGCGAATCTCATGGCGCCGTTTTGCCCCTTCAGCTTGCGCCCTGCCCGCGCTTTATGGTCTATGGACGCAAAGCAATTCGGAGCATTGATATGACCACCATCCAAGCCGTCACCATCGGGGACAAAAGCCTTAAAGGCGCTGTCACGCTTGCCAACGATCTGCCATTTGGCTTGATCTGCGGCCCTTGCCAGCTGGAAAGTTTGGATCACGCACGTATGCTGGCGGAAAAAATCGCGGCCGCTTGCGACGCCACGGGCACGCCGTTCATTTTCAAAGGCTCCTACGACAAGGCCAACCGATCGTCTTTGTCCGGCGAACGCGGGCTTGGATCAGAAGCAGGCCTGACGATCCTATCGAAAATTCGTGACGAGTTTGGCTGTCCTGTTCTCACAGATGTTCACGAGACACATCATTGTGCGATGGCAGCGGAGTTTGTCGATATTCTGCAAATTCCAGCGTTTTTGTGCCGCCAAACCGATTTGCTTTTGGCTGCGGGCGAAACCGGCAAGACCATCAATATCAAAAAGGGTCAATTCTTGGCGCCTTGGGATATGGCAAATGTCGCGGAAAAAGTGGCCTCAACCGGCAATCGTAACATTATGCTGTGTGATCGCGGCACGTCCTTTGGCTATAACACGCTTGTCAGCGATTTTCGTGGTCTGCCGAAAATGGCGGAAACTGGCTACCCCGTTGTGTTCGACGCGACACATTCCGTGCAACAACCGGGCGGCAACGGCAATTCGTCGGGCGGTGATCGCACTATGGTGCCGCCTTTGGCCCGCGCAGCTGTCGCTGTTGGCACTGCGTGCTTGTTCATTGAAGCCCATGAAGATCCCGATAATGCGCCGTCGGATGGTCCAAACATGGTGCGGATCGAAGATCTGCAACCGCTTTTGGCGACATTGCGCGCGCTCGATCAGGTTGTGAAACCCCAATAAGGCGCGTTCTTATCCTCTGAACGCCTTTAAATTGGGTCTAATTGCCCCTTGCACGCCCCATTTACGCCCAAGCACCGGCAGATTGCTTGGGCAAACTCCTTTTACACACTCAAAAGGAGTTCATTAAGATGGCACATACAATACCTTCACCAATGCCACCATCGCAGCCGACAACAGCGCAAAGTCCAGCACCATCATCCCCTCAAACACCTGCCCCTGTACAGTTCACAGATTGGGCATCCTTTTAACACTGAGATTTGGAACAGAGGGCAAGACGCAAAGGCACCCCTTAACCATAGGGATGCGCCGCTTGCGATTGTGGCGAGACAACCCTTTTACAAGGCTTGCTCATTATGCGCTAAGGCGGCACTCTGGCAAACACCCCATTGCTGCCTTTATACGAGACACTCATGACCACGCCCGCTATCGACGACCCCGTTTCCTCTATTCGCAACCTTGGTCCCGCCACTGATGCGGTCTATGCCCGTGCAGGGATCACAACGGCGACACAACTGCGCGAGCTTGGCCCCGATGCGGCTTACGCAATGTTGCTCAAATCCGGTGCACGCCCGCATTTTATCAGCTTTTATGCCATGGTGATGGGGCTGCAAGGACGGCCTTGGAATGACTGCAAAGGCAAGGAAAAAGACGCATTACGCGAACGCTTTGATGCGATTAAAGATGGTGTGACGCCTGACCCCTTGTCAGGAATTGAGAAGATTTTGAATGAGATCGGAGTGATTGAACGGCACTAGATCGTTGGTCTTGAAAGACATTCTATTGAACGCGATCTTTTGACCGCAATCGGCACACGTCATATAACGAAAAAGGCCACTCATATGAGCGGCCTTTTCTAATCTACATGGACCTCATTCAGATCCGAGAGGCAGAGCCTCTTATCCAACCAATTCAAGACCGGAGAAGAAGTAAGCGATTTCTTCTGCAGCAGTTTCTGGAGCGTCTGAACCGTGAACAGAGTTTTCGCCGATTGACAAAGCGAATTCTTTGCGGATTGTACCCTCTTCAGCGTCTGCTGGGTTTGTTGCGCCCATAACTTCGCGGTTTTTCGCGATGGCGTCTTCGCCTTCGAGAACTTGAACAACGATAGGCTCGGAGATCATGAATTCACACAATTCGCCAAAGAAAGGACGCTCGGAGTGTACGCCGTAGAATTGCTGCGCTTGCGCAAGTGTCAATTGGATGCGCTTGGATGCGACAACGCGCAGGCCAGCTTCTTCGAATTTCGCAACGATCGCACCTGTCAGGTTACGTTTTGTGGCGTCTGGTTTGATGATAGAGAAAGTGCGTTGGATAGCCATGGGAATGCCTCATAATGCAAAGTTAAAGTGCCGTGAGGCGTATCCACGCCCCGTTCTCGCGCCGCATATCACGGGACATAAAGTTTGGGAAGAGAGTACTCAAGCTATTGAGTCAAACAATGCGGGTTTCAAAAAGATTTTTCAAAAACAAGGCTACAATCCATCGCACGATAGTCAAATAAGGCGATGTTTGACTGATGAAAGACCTGTGAACAGGTCATACGAGGGCGTGCGCCCTTGATCTGGAACCTCTCAGGTCGGAAAGAGCCCCCGAGTGTCACCTTGCGATCCTTGCGCGCCATAGTCGTCGCGGGATAAATTCCATCATAGCTGCTGACCGAATAGGCTGCAAAAACGCCCGCATTACCGATCCCTTTAAAAGATCGGTTGATCTGGGCTGACACTTGATGCTGCACATATGAGTTATGGTCTAAGCCAGCTTTAAATCCTGAAAAACTATAGCCCAAGGCGGCATTGATTTTGTCGGTGACAGGGAAGGTATAAGACAGATCGCCCTTGGCAAATTGGCCGCCCAAATCGGCATTGGATAAATCCGTCCGATCTTGCATATCCAGACCAACAGTGACCTGCTTGCCATCCCCCAAATGCCATTTATGCGTGTATTTCAGACCAAAATCACGACGATAAAGCTCTGTGTCCCCATCAAATCGCAAGTAGGAATAAGCCTCCACAGCGCTTTCACTGCCGATGTAGAATTGCTCTCGTTTGACGCCGAACCTCAGCCGCGTGGACTGGAGGTCGTGATCTTCATACAGGCTTTGCTGCAGCTGCGCGCTCAGGCCAATCCGAGACCCGTCATCGGTGACAAATGCGTAGCTGAGGGTCCCCCCGAGAGACAGACCAATCCCACTCACGGCGGTCCCCCCACCGGTTGGGAGAAACGTCCCGAAAACAGTTTCAAAACGATCATTATAAGTATAGCGGTAGACATTGCTGGATGGCAAAACCGCAAAGTCGGCATTGAACGCCCAAGGGGATTTCTCTTCGACCGCTTTGAGCGCCTTTAATAAAACGCGCCTGTCGTTTTCTGTCTTGGTCGATCTAAGCAAGGTGCGAATATGAAATTTCGCGGCATCGTATTTTTCAGACTGAAAAAGCCAGCCGGACAACGCCCATCGGGCCTGCCTATTGTCAGGGTTCTCTTTAAGCGCATTTAAAACGGCAGGCAGGTTTATGGCCTTAGGCGACGTCTCTGCCTGTGCAGATGGCGCTTGCATGATGCCAAACGTCATGACAAAGCCAACGACTTTGCAGAAATCCAAAATCGATTTCATTTTGAAACACCTATCAAGACAACAAAAACCCGCTGACATCGTATCGTAGATCATGAGGGATCACAAAGACCTCCTCTAATTTTTGCACTTTAAATCAAATTATTGAGCTACAATTAGGTTATTCGGCAACAACAATGCCCCCTGATACAACCGATCAGAAAACAACCTCAGCCCTGCTTGTAAGAAAAACAATAAAATGAGCCATTGGCCTGCGCCCCGTATAAATTTAATTTATGAAACCAAATCACTTTAGAGTCGAATGGCCGCAGAAACAAAGCGCACACTTTGGTCTAATGAAACAGCAAATAGGTTCGGACTGCATTTCCAGACCGCACAAACTGCTTCAAATCGACAATTATCGGACTGAAACGACCTTTTGCATCACCTATTTTGCATCGTGTCTCCTTCCCCCTTAAATCCGCAATTGACCTTATGCCTTTCTCGTGGCACCTGCTCCCCATGCTTAAAATCCAAGACATCACATATTCGGTCGAAGGGCGCACCCTGTTTGAAGGCGCCACTGTCACCATCCCAACGGGCCACAAGGTTGGCATCGTCGGTCGCAACGGTGCGGGCAAGTCCACGCTGTTTAAATTGTTGCGCGGCGAGATGCCTTTAGACAACGGATCGATCGAGCTGCCCACGCGCGCCCGCATCGGTGGTGTTGCCCAAGAGGTGCCCGGCAATGAGGTGTCGCTTTTGGATACGGTTTTGGCCGAAGACAAAGAACGCGCGTCCTTGATGATCGAATCCGAGACAGCCACGGACCCCATGCGCATCGCTGAAATCCAGACCCGTCTGGCCGATATTGACGCGTGGAGCGCCGAAGGGCGTGCGGCGTCGTTGTTGCGCGGACTTGGGTTTACCGAAGATGAAATCTACATGCCCTGTTCTGCCTTTTCTGGCGGTTGGCGGATGCGTGTGGCTTTGGCGGGTGTTCTGTTCTCTCAGCCTGACTTTTTGCTGCTCGACGAGCCGACCAACTACCTTGATCTTGAGGGCGCTTTGTGGCTTGAAACCTATTTGGGCAAATACCCGCATACGGTTTTGCTGATCTCGCACGACCGTGCCCTGCTCAACCGTGCTGTGGACTCGATTGTCCATTTGGAAAGCAAAAAATTGACGCTTTACACGGGCGGCTATGACGATTTTGCCAAGACCCGCGCCGCCAAACGCGCGGTCATTGCGGCTGCGGCCAAAAAGCAAGATGCAGCGCGTGAGCACCTGCAAAGTTTTGTGGACAGGTTTAAGGCGAAGGCCTCGAAAGCGAAACAAGCCCAGTCTCGTGTGAAACAGCTTGAAAAGATGGAAAAAATCACCGCCCCCGAAGATGCGGCACGCGTGGTTTTCACCTTCCCAGAGCCCGAAGAATTGTCGCCCCCCATTATCAATATGGAAGGCGCCTCCGTTGGTTATGACGGCAAACAGATTTTGGGCAAACTTGATTTGCGCATCGACCAAGACGACCGTATCGCTTTGCTGGGCCGCAATGGTGAGGGCAAATCGACCCTGTCGAAATTGTTGTCAAATGCCTTGGAACCCATGGGCGGAAAGCTCAAGCGTCACAACAAGTTGCGCATCGGGTTCTTTGCGCAGCACCAAGTCGAAGAGCTGAATTTTGAAGAGACCCCGTTGCAGCATTTGGCCCCCGCCATGCCCGGTGTCTTTGGTCCAAAATTGCGCGCAAAACTGGCTGGCTTTGGCCTTGGCGCGGATCAAGCTGACACCAAAGTGGGGCGTCTGTCGGGCGGTCAAAAGGCGCGTTTGTCTTTGCTGCTCGCCACATTGGATGCGCCGCATCTGTTGATCCTCGATGAACCAACCAACCACTTGGACATTGAAAGCCGCGAAGCACTTGTGGAGGCATTGACTGCCTATACGGGTGCTGTGATTTTGGTCACGCACGACATGCACTTGCTCAGCCTTGTGGCGGACCGTTTGTGGTTGGTCAAAGATGGGCGCGTGACGCCTTATGACGACGATTTGGACACCTACCGCAAGCTTTTGCTGCAAGGGGATGACAAAAACAAAGTCGGGCGCAAGCCAAAGGCCAAACCCAAGCCTGCGGCCCCAGCCAAACGCGTGTTCACCCGTGATGAAATTCTTGCGCTGCGCTCTGAGGCACGCAAATGTGAACAACGCATGGCCAAAATCAATGAGATGGCGAAAAAGCTTGAAATCAAGCTGGCTGATCCGGCACTGTATGACGACAAACCCTCTGCTGTCTTATGGCAAAAGAAATACAACGAAGTTTGCGACGCCAAAGACCGCGCCGAAGAGTTGTGGATGGCCGCATTGGAAAAACTTGAAAAAGCCGAAAGCTAACCATGGACCTGAACTTCCTGCTGACAGCCTTTGTGACACTTTTTGTGATTATTGATCCGATTGGATTGATGCCTATTTTTGTGTCGCTGACCGCAGGGTCGAACAGGCAAGCGCGCCGCACGATTGCAGTGCGTGCGATTTTAGTCGGGTTCGGTATTTTGATTTTGTTTGGTTTTTTCGGCGAAGCTGTCTTGGGCTTTGCAGGCATTTCCATGCCAGCCTTTCGCATGGCTGGCGGTATTTTATTGTTCCTGACAGCGCTGGATATGCTGTTTGAACGCCGCACCAAACGCCGAGAAGATCAAGCCAGCCAACCCGATATTTCCGAAGATGACCCATCTGTATTCCCACTTGCCACGCCATTGATCGCGGGCCCTGGTGCCATTGCGTCGATGATTTTGTTGACAGGGCAGACAGAGACGACATTGGCTTTTGCTTCCGTTTTTGTTGTGCTTGCAGTGGTTTTACTGATCGCATTTGCACTGTTTATCATGGGCGGCTTGTTAGAACGCGCTTTGGGGCCGACGGGTGTCAATGTGATCACTCGTATTCTTGGTATGTTGCTTGCGGCCCTGTCCGTGCAATTTATTTTAGACGGTTTGCATGAAGTGGGCGCATTGCCCTACTGACATCTGCCATCAACGCCCCTATCTATGGGGGATGGACAGTTTTGACACAGCACGTTTTTTCTATCTCGCGATCCTGCTTTGCACAGTGACCGTCTATACACTTGTGGCCTACAGACGGGCATTGGGGCAAATGTTGCGCCACATGATTTTATGGGCGCTGATTTTCATTGGCGTGTTGGCTGGCTATGGCTTGTGGCAAGACATCGCGCCGCGCCTTGCGCCTGTGCAGATCACCCATGGCAATGGCGTTATTGAAATTCCAAAAGATAGCAGTGGGCAATTTGTGTTGGTCGCAGAAGTGAACGGAACGCCTATCGAATTTCTGGTCGATACCGGCGCATCTAATGTTGTGCTGTCCCACGCGGATGCTGAAAAAGCGGGGGTCAAGATTGATGATCTGACCTATACGGGCATCGCAAATACAGCAAATGGGGCGGTGAAAACTTCGGTTGTGTCAATAGACACGCTGAATGTTGGCGGCGTACAAGACAGTGATGTGCGAGCTTATGTAACCGATGGGGATTTGTTTGGATCTTTGCTGGGTATGGATTATTTACACCGGTTCGAAAAGATTGAAATATCACGTCAGAAACTCACTCTAACACGTTGAGAAATCAATCATTTTCGACCTTAGGGTGCTGTGCTTTCATTTGCCATTTCCCGCTTTCCTCTGACCAATATTGCGCCTGAGTGCCTGCGGCTGTCAGGCTTTTCCATTGACCGCGAGCATGTTCCAACGCAGCACCGTCATAACCATCAAATAAGATACATACACGGTCTGCTTCAGCGATATCTTCGGGCGAAATCTCGGCACCGCCGACGCAGATGATGCAGCGCGCATCATTGCCGCCAGCAGAGGTCGTGAGCAAGATCGGCTGTGCTGCGTCATGCGCACCGCCCGCCAAACCGTGCGGAAGAAACCCCTCGCGCAACCACAAGGCTGCATCAAGGGATTTCAACTGTGCCTCAGAGCGACCTCGCACCTCGACACGCCAGCCTGCTCCCAGAGATTTTTCAGCCAAACTGGCCAAAGTCACGGGCAAAGGATTGCGTGTGAGATGATAGAAAAAGGCCGCGCCCATGATTTAAGCCTCGCCTGCGGCTGCCAGATCATCGATCAGGCGGTTGAGCGCCAAAACACCCCAGCCAGTCGCGCCTTTCGGGGCCAAATCGGTGGGGGCCTTAACCGAGGCCACACCAGCAATATCGAGGTGAATCCAAGGCGTGCCCTCTTTGACAAAACGCTGCAGATATTGTGCAGCCGTTATTGACCCGCCTGCCCGCGTGCCAACGTTTTTCATATCAGCGATGTGAGATTTCAATTGATCATCATAGGCTTGGCCCAAAGGCATCCGCCACGCGCCCTCGGATTCCGTTGCGGCGGACTTGAGAAAAGCATTGCAAAACGCATCATTGTTCGAAAACACACCAGCGTTTTCATGGCCAAGACCAACGATGATAGCCCCTGTCAGAGTCGCCAGATCGATCATGCCACTGGGCGCAAACCGTTCTTGAGTGTACCACATAACATCACATAGAACCATGCGCCCTTCGGCGTCGGTGTTGATGATCTCGACAGTATCGCCTTTCATGGACTTGATCACATCGCCGGGACGTGTCGCATTGCCGTCAGGCATATTTTCAACGATACCGACCAGACCAACCACATTGGCCGGCGCTTTGCGCAGGGCCAGCGATTTCATCACGCCAGAGACAACGCCAGCGCCGCCCATATCCATGGTCATGTCTTCCATGCCACCCGCGGGTTTGATCGAAATACCACCCGTGTCAAAGACAACGCCTTTGCCGACCAAGGCCAAAGGAGATTCGTCTTGTCCGCCTTTCCATTGCATCACCACAACCTTGGACGGGCTGCGCGAGCCTTGCCCGACAGCCAGCAAAGTGCGCATGCCGAGGGCTTCCAAATCGGCTTCCTCTAGCACTTCGACGTCAACACCAAGTGCTTCCAAGTCTTTGAGACGATTGGCGAATTCTGTTGTCGTCAAGACATTCGCAGGCTCAGACACAAGATCGCGGGTGAAAAACACACCTTCTGCCAAAGCCGTCACGGCCTCTGCGTCGATCTCTTCGGGTTTGGTCACAGCGAAGGTCACTGTTGGCACATCGACCGCGGGTCCTTCTGATTTATGGTCGGTAAAAGCATAGGCTTTGAGCAAAGCCCCAAGCGCCACATCAGAGGCGCGTTTGACGGAACCAGATAAAACCAAAACATCCTTTTTATTCAACGCGCCGCCGATCGCGGCCCCTGCCTTGCGCGCCAATTGCGTGTGCGCCGTACGCTGCAACTTCACGATCAAAACGGATTCGGCCTTAAGCCCAACAGGAAAGGCAAGCTCTTGTGCGCTGCCCTCACTGAGTGCGCCAAAGGCTTCGCTTTCAATAAAGCGTTTCACCGCGCCTTTGGTCAGTTTGTTCAAACGCTGCGCCGGCGCGTTCAGCTTGCCATCGTTTGACACGATCACAGCGACACGACCGTCAAAGGTCGCGATTGCATCGAGATCAAGCTGTGTGACCAGTAATGTTGCGGGGGTTGTCATGGGCGTGCTCCTGTTTGGATCATTGGATCAATATCTTTTGTCTGGTCACATGCGGATCAAACGGTTCCTTTTTTCAATAGGTAGCGATCCTTTGCAGGCATTGCCAGAGGGGCAAGTGCGGCTTTGTGCGCGGTGCTTTGCTTGTGTGTGGGATTTAAGCGCGCATTATGGGTTTCGGACCACGCGTTGTGCAGATAAACTCATAACACTTAAAGACGCCTTGGGGAAAATTTTGGGTAGATTCGACAAATACTTGCTCCACCAACTCTTGATGTTGTTTGGACTGTTTTCCTTGATCCTTGTCTTGGTGTTTTGGGTCAACAAAGCTGTCATACTTCTCGATCGCCTTATGGGTGACGGGCAATCCATCACGACCTTTTTAAAAATCACCACCCTTGGTTTGCCTGCACTCATCTCAGATGTTTTGCCCATCACCGCGTTCATTGCCGCAGTTTTCGCGATCAATCGCATGAGTTCGGAATCTGAATTGGTTGTTGTCCAAGCAACCGGTTACAGTCCTTGGCGATTGGCGCGCCCTGTTTTGATATTTGGAATTCTTGTCACCTTGATGGTCGCAAGTCTCACGCATGCCCTTACGCCATTGGCACAGCGCGAATTGTCGCTGCGCTCCGCAGAAATTTCGCGCGACATCACCGCAAAACTTTTGACCGAAGGGTCTTTTGTACACCCCATCGAGGGGGTCACATTCTATGTCAGGGAAATTCCACCCTCGGGTGAATTGTTCGACATCTACCTGTCGGATAGCCGCACGGACGGTGTGCGCAGAAACTTTTTGGCGCGGCGCGCTTTGATCGTCAAAGAAGATGATGGGCCTGTTCTATTGATGTTTGATGGCGAATCTCATGAATATAACAGCATCAATAAAAGGCTATCCGTCACCACGTTCAAAAGCTTTGCTTACGGAATGGGCGATTTTTTGAACACCACGTCCACGGCGCAACGCCCTTTGCGCGCCATTTCAACTTATGAAATGATGACATCCACAAGCGCAGTCCTATTAGAGACGGGTGCCGAGCATATTGAGATGCGCAAAACAATCCATGACCGGAACGCAAAAGCTCTACTGTCTATTGTCGCCCCACTCATAGGTTTTGCCGGTCTGATTGCCGGCGGATTTTCACGTTTCGGGTTGTGGCGGCAGATTTTTCTGTCTTTTGCCTTGTTAATTTTTGTCAAATCGATCGACAGCGCAGGGATTTCTGCCACGCGCCGCGATCCGAATGACTGGCCGCAGCTTTATATGGCTTTCGGGGTGGGCTTGCTCATCACAGGCGCCTTGCTCTGGTATGCTGCCAATCCAAATATGTGGCGCAAAAAATCACCCAAAGCCAACGCGGAGACAACGCAATGATTTTGCATCTGTATTTCGCACGCAAAACGTTGATGGCCTTGGCCACCGTTGCAGGCATTTTATGCACGATCACATTGATGATCGAAATGATTGAGCAGATCAGAATTTTCGGGTCGGCTGAATTGTCGCTTGGCACTTTGTTCTATCTATCGGTGCTGCGCATTCCGTATACGCTGTACAAAATTTTTCCGATTGTCATGGTCATCTCGACCTTGGTGCTGTTCTTAGGGCTGGCCCGTTCGTCGGAATTGGTTGTCACGCGCGCGGCAGGGCGTTCGGCGATGCGCGCCTTAAAGGCGCCACTGCTTGTGGCCTTTCTGGTCGGCGTTTTGGTGGTCGCGATTTTAAACCCGTTGGTGTCGGCAACCTCACGAGAGTTTGACCGCCTCAAAAGCGAATATCTTGAAGAAAATAGCCAAATCTTTTCTGTCTCTGACGAAGGATTATGGCTGCGACAGGGTAATGATAATGGTCAAATCGTTGTGCGCGCCAGTCAATCGAACTTGGATGGATCGACATTATTTGACGTCACTTTTTTGGGTTTTTCCAATGATGGTGCGCCAGAGTTTCGGTTAGAAGCGGCCAGCGCACGTCTAGAGCCCGGCGTTTGGAAAATTAAAAACGCAAAACGCTGGCCTTTAAACGTAGGCGGCAATCCAGAGGCGCTGTCCGAAACTTTGGATGAGTTTGATTTGCCCACGACTTTAACGCTTGATGAGATTCACGATACATTCAGCACCCCATCCGCAGTGCCTATTTGGGAAATTCCCAGTTTTATTGACCGTTTGGAAAAGGCCGGTTTTTCGGCGCGCTCTTATAAAATGTGGTTTCAATCTGAATTGGCCTTGCCACTCACTTTGGTGGCGATGATGCTTATTGGCGCGGGTTTCACAATGCGACACACGCGTTTTGGCAATACCGCAAGCCTTGTGGTGACAGCACTTCTTTTGGCGTTCGCGTTTTTCTTCCTGCGCAATTTCGCATCTATCTTAGGCGAGAACGGCGAAATTCCGATTGTGCTAGCGGCTTGGGCCCCGCCTATCGCCGTGATTTTGGCCGCTTTGGCGCTTTTACTACATTTGGAGGATGGGTGACCGTGACCTTTGCCAACTGCCCCAAAACGACAAAAACGCTGCGCCATGCCGTCACATGCGGGTTGTCAGCACTGGCCCTGACCAGCTTTGGCTTTGTTGCCATGTCCAATTCAGCTTTGGCCCAAACTGCAACATCCACACGCCCAGTGGCGCAGAATGTCACAACGCAAAACGCAGCACTTTTGGCTGACGCTGTGAATTTCACCGGCACGCAATTGATTGCCACAGGCAATGTCGAAGTCCTCTACAGTGATATGCGGCTCTCTGCTGGGCGCATTACTTATGATCGTGCCACAGGCGCCTTGTCCATTGAGGGCCCTATATACCTGTCGCAAAATGGCGGTGACACGGTTGTATTGGCCTCTGCAGCCGACCTCAGTTCCGATTTGCGCAACGGTATTTTGACCTCGGCACGGTTGGTCATAGATCAACAGTTCCAATTGGCCGCCGCCAGCATGGAGCGCATCGACGGGCGCTACACACGCTTGGCGCGCACGGTGAGTTCCACTTGTAAAATTTGCGAAGGCTCCTCGGTGCCGTTGTGGCAAATTCGTGCATCAGAAGTGATCCACGACAGCGAAGCACGACAGATATATTTCACCGACGCCCAACTTCGCTTGTGGGATGTTCCAGTATTTTTTCTGCCCAGATTACGTTTGCCTGATCCCACTTTGGAACGAGCAACAGGGTTCTTGGTCCCTGTTCTGAATGACAGTTCTACCCTCGGCACGGGCCTTCAGATCCCCTATTTTATCACCTTGGGTGAACACCGAGACCTGACTGTTTCGCCCTTTATAGCGACCGAGGCGCGCTCATTGAATTTGCGTTACAGGCAGGCTTACCAAAATGGCGCGCTCGAAATCAACGGCGCTTTGAGCACGGATGAGACCGACAACGGGCTGCGCGGATATCTGTTTGCAGATGGCTTATGGGACGTTGGCAATGACTTACAATTTGGCATCGATTTACGCGCCACATCAGATATCTCATACTTGTTGGACTATGACATATACGATGGGGACAGACTGACATCACGTATTTGGCTTGAACGGTATGGATCAGACACGGCCTTCGACGCGCAATTGATTCACATTCGCACCCTGCGCGAGTCCGAAGTTGCTATCGAAGACACCCTGCCGTTTTTAATCGGCGATGCGTCTTACAAACATTTCTTTTCGCCTAAAAAATTGGGGGGAACAGCTTGGGTAGAACTATCATCAAGCGCGTTTTACCGAGAATCTGACACTGATGTAGATGGAATGGATGTCTTACGCACGAGTGCCGAAATCGGCTGGGAAAACAGTGCCATTTGGGGGCCCGGTATTCGCGTCGACGGACAAGTATCAGGTGTTGTCGATGCCTATTCCATTTGGCAAAACTCCGAATATGAATCACAAGTCGGACGCGTAACGCCCGCAGCTCTCTTGCGGTTAAGCTATCCCTTGGAACGGACCACCAGCACCGGCGCACATCAAATGATTGAGCCGATTGTGCAACTGTCTTGGTCGCAAAGCTATGGCGGTGATGTCCCAAACTCAGACAGTGTTCTGTCCGAATTTGATTCTGGAAACTTGCTGGCCTTGTCTCAATTTTCTGGCAGCGATCGGCGCGGCATTGGCGCGCGCGGTGCTGTCGGGGTCAAATTTTCGCATCAAGGTAAAGACTTGTCCTACGGTGCCACAGTCGGACGCGTCATCGCCCGCGAAAATGACTCAGACTACACAGTGGTGTCAGGACTATCTGGCATAACGTCCGATCTGTTGATCGATGCCTATGCTCAACTGGACAATAAACTTTACCTGAGCAGCCGTGCCCTTTTGGACAATGATCTGTCCGTCAACAAATGGGAAACACGACTGGATCTTTTGCGCAAACGCTATTCTTTGGGTCTTGTTCATTCATTTGTCCAAGCAGATGCAGATGAAGATCGCGACACGGATTTGTCCGAAGTGGGCTTGGACAGCACAATCAAGCTGAATGACAATTGGACAGCAACCGCAGATTTTCGATATGATTTTGAGGCTGAACAAACCTCCTCATCGGGCATAGCGTTTGAATATCTCAATGAATGTGCTCGTGTGAAATTAGGCGTATCGCGCAGCTATACAGACTCAGATTCTACAGATCCCACGATCAGTTACTCATTTTCCGTAGGTTTTGGCGCCTTTGGAAATCAAAGTACATCCTCACAAGGAACCTGCGGATTTTAGCGTATGACATACGCACATCAATTGGCCGCTTGGCCCGCAGACACAAACCGCTTATGAAAGACCAAATGACCCAATTACAAGACGCGAGGGCGGGTATGAAACCGAAGAGCATTCGATCCAAGATCACAGGAATCGTTCACGTGGCATGTCTTTGTACTATGCCATTTGGTAGCAGTGTCATGCCCGCCGTTGCGCAAAACCTGTTCGCGCCAGTGGCACAGGTCAATGACTCCGTCGTGACAGCTTACGAGTTGCAACAACGGGTCCAGTTGATGAGTGTTCTCGGTGGCAGCGTGACAGAAAAGGTGGCGCTTGATGCATTGATCGACGAGCGATTGAAAGTCGATGCTGCCAAACGCGCCAATATTAATCCTGATGACAAAGCTATCGCACAAGCCATCACCGACTTTGCATCCCGTGGCAGCTTTGCACCAGAGCAGTTTTTGACTTTGTTGAACAAAAATGGCGTATCTTCTCAGACATTTCGTGATTTTGTAACGTCAGGTGTTGCGTGGCGCGACTACGCACGCGCGCGCTTTGTTTCCCGCGTCAATGTAAGCGAAGCAGACATCGATCGCGCGTTGCGCAACAATGGCCCGTCAGGTGGGCTGCTTGTGTCTATGTCTGAAATTTTTCTACCTGCACGCGATGACAACGAACGTGCAGCTTCCGAACGCTTGGCAAAACAAATCGCGGCCAACCCATCAATTGCGGCTTTTGCAGCCGCCGCACGCGAATATTCTGTTGCGCCGAGCGGTAAAGAGAAATCTGGCCGCATGACCCCCATGCCGCTTGGCAATTTGCCTGGGCCGCTGCGCGCAGCAGCGACCACTTTGAAACCCGGAGAAGTCACTGCCCCCCTGTCAACGGGCAATGCCATCGGTATTTTCCAACTGCGCGGGCTGTCCGAAATAGACGCCCCCACCCCACGCGTCGCAAGCATTGAATACGCAGCCTATTACATTGCAGGCGGGCGTTCCGAGGCGGGCCTAGAAGCCGCGGCAAAACTGCGCGCGCGCGTTGACACCTGCGACGACCTTTATGGTGTTGCAAAATCATTGCCGGAAAGCGTCTTAGACGTCGACAGTTTGCCAATGAATGAAATTCCCAGCGATGTGGCCAAAGAACTCGCGCAACTCGATCCGGGTGAAAGCTCGATCGCGCTGACACGGTCCAACGGCGAAACCTTGGTGTTTTTGATGCTCTGCGAACGCACCTTTGAGACATCAGAGAATGCGGATCGAGAAACGGTCAAAGCTGGCCTGCAAAGTGCACGCATTGCTGCCATGGCGGAAAGCCATTTGGCCGAGCTGCGTGCAGATGCCACCATCGTTCGCAAATGACCCAAGTGCCCCCCATTGCCCTCACCTGTGGTGAACCCGCAGGTGTTGGCCCCGAAGTTGCGATCAAAGCCGCGCATTTGATGCAAGGGCGCGTGCCCTTCTTTTGGATCGGCGATCCTCGGCATCTGCCTGCGGGCACGCCTTTCGCAGAAATTGCGCAGCCGCAAGACACGTTTAACATTCCCAAGGGCATTTTGCCGGTTCTTTGCCATGCCTTTGCTGCGCCAGCCGTGCCCGGAGAGGCCAATTTCTCCAACGCCCAAGGGGTGATCGATGTGATTGCGCGCGCTGCACAACTGGTGCAATCGGGTCAAGCCAGCGCGATGTGCACAGCCCCTATTCACAAAAAAATTCTAAAAGACGGGGCTGGTTTTCCTTATCCCGGTCACACCGAATATCTGGCGGCCCTTGGCAACACAGATCATGTCGTCATGATGTTGGCTTGCCCAGAATTACGTGTCGTGCCTGCGACCATCCATATCGCGCTTAAAGACGTGCCGACGCAGTTCACCCCCAAAGTTCTAGAAGACACCATCCGCATTACCGCTCATGATTTGGCGCGGCATTGGGGGATCACAGCCCCCCGTATCGCCATCGCTGGGCTAAACCCTCACGCTGGCGAAGGTGGCGCGATGGGGCATGAGGAACGCGATTGGATGACAGCGCTGATCACGCGGATGCGTGGCGATGGCTTTGATCTGAAAGGCCCTATGCCCCCTGACACCATGTTCCACGCTCGCGCCCGTGCGGGTTATGATGTGGCGATCTGCGCCTATCATGACCAAGCGCTTATCCCGATCAAGACCATCGATTTCGACGGCGGCGTGAACGTCACACTCGGCCTGCCTTTCATTCGGACCTCGCCCGATCACGGCACGGCGATGGACATCGCAGGCCAAGGCATCGCCAATCCCACATCTCTCATTGCCGCGCTGGATATGGCGTGGGACATGGCTGCGCGCAGCGCTCAAGGACCCAAATCATGAAAAGTTTCGATGGGCTTCCGCCCCTGCGCGATGTGTTGCAAGCCCATAATTTGGTACCCAAAAAGTCTTTGGGGCAAAACTTTTTGCTCGATCTCAATCTCACATCCAAGATCGCGCGCCAAGCCGGCGATCTGACCAAATGTGATGTGCTTGAAGTTGGCCCCGGCCCTGGTGGTTTGACCCGCGGGTTGCTGGCCGAAGGCGCACGTAAAGTTTTGGCCGTTGAAAAAGACAGCCGTGCCATGGGGCCTTTGGCCGAAATTTCTGCCGCCTATCCGGGGCGTTTAGAAGTGATCAATGCCGACGCCTTAGAAATCAATCCGCTTGAGCAACTCACCGCGCCCGTGCGCATTGTGTCGAACCTGCCCTATAATGTGGGCACTGAATTGTTGGTGCGCTGGTTGACGCCGCCCGCATGGCCGCCCTACTGGGCGTCATTGACATTGATGTTTCAACGCGAAGTCGCCAACCGCATTGTTGCAAAACCAGGCAATAAAACCTACGGGCGTCTAGCAATCTTAAGTCAATGGCGCACCAATCCGCGCTTGGTTATGGAACTGCCACCAGAGGCCTTTACCCCACCCCCCAAAATTCATTCTGCGGTGGTGCATTTTGAAGCGTTGGAAAAACCGCGTTTTGAAGCGGATGCCAAAGTGCTTGAGCGTATTGTCGCCGCAGGATTTAATCAGCGTCGCAAAATGCTGCGCGCCTCTTTGAAAGGCGTCAAACCTGAGATCGAGGACCACTTGAACGCTGCCGGCATCAAGCCCACCGATCGAGCCGAACAGGTGCCGCTGGAAGGCTGGTGCGCTTTGGCACGCGAAATCGCCAAATCTTAAGGCAATTCACCACGAGTTCGATCCAGTGCCAATTGTCATCGGCGCTGCGATTTTCGGTGCGTCGATTGAAAAATTAAATCCGAATAAGGCCAACCCGAGGTCGTGCCCTAATTCACCACGTAAAGTCTGCATCCCTCAGCGATGGTGCCGATGGCTGTCATCTGTAAAGAAAAACAATAACCGTGAAGCAATCTGCCCTCAGTTCAAACATCGCATAAAAAAGCCCGCCAAATATGGCGGGCTTTTATAACTTAGACAAAGACCGGTCGCTTATTCAGCGGCTTCTCCAGTGGGCTTTGGCGCTTCTTCAGCTTTATCTTTGGCCTGTTTTTCAACCTTAGGCTCGGCAGCGGCATCCGCTTTTGGCGCACGTGGGGCGCGCGGTTTACGTGGTGCGCGTGCGCGTTTCGGCTTTGGAGCTTCTTCAGGTGTTGCCACAAGACCAGTGTCTGTGTCGTCTGCTGGAGCCTCGACAACAGCGACCGTTGCTGGTGCCGAAATATCAGGCTGATCGCCTTCACCAGGAATAGCAGCAGCGCGAGGGGTCTCTGTCGCGTTCGTGTCATTGTTATCGTTGCGTGGACGGCGCGCAGGGCGTTCGGAACGCTCAGGGCGATCCCCCTGTTCGGCACGTTCATTTTGATCAGAGCGTTCACTGCGGTCGGTACGTTCACCGTTGCGTTCTGCACGCGCTGCGCGTTCAAGGCGTTCGGCCTCTTGGCGGTCACGACGCTCTTGTTGTTCACGTTCTTGTTGCTCGCGCTGCGCCTCAATCTCTTTTTGAGCGGCCCCAAGCAAACGGGTGTAATGCTCTGCGTGCTGCTGAAAGTTTTCAGCGGCAACGCGGTCATTGCTCAACTGTGCATCGCGCGCCAGTTGATTGTATTTTTCGATGATCTGTTGCGGGGTGCCGCGCACTTTTCCCTCTGGCCCCGAACTGTCATAAGTCCGGTTGACGATATTGGTCGCAGAGCGGTTGTTGTTGCGATTGTTCGGCTTTGACCGCGAACGATTTTTCGAAGATCTCATATGTTTTGACTTTCGCGCCTATTTGCGCCGGATCTTTGGCCCGGCTTGCCTAAAATTTGGCCTATAAACTGGCCCGTAACGCTGCTTAAGCTGCATTGGGTCCAAAGGATCCAAGATGAGCACCGGCAGAGTTTTGGGTGACTGCGAGTGGGAACCAATCCCATCCTGCGCATGTGTGAGTAAACATGATTGGTATTTTTTTACAAGTCGTTTTGTGTGAAATGGCCCTATTTAAAGGACAATGGGGCCAATAAACCCCAAAGTAGCGGTGAAATCCTAATGTTTTCCTTATTGTGTCGAATTTGATTGAGGGGCCACAGCACAAACAACGCGATCACGACCATCAAGATCAGGCACGATCCGCACCGCTTTAAACCCTTGCACCAAAAGCATATCGGCGACAGCGGCTCCTTGGGTCGGGCCAATTTCAAGCAATATCCGCCCACGCGGCCGCAAATGCGCCAGAGCGCCTGCGGTGATAATGCGATAAGCTTGTAAGCCGTCCGCCTCGTCGGTCAGGGCCATACGGGGCTCAAACGACAGTTCAGGTGACAGATCAGGCATTTCATCCAGCGCGATATAAGGCGGGTTAGAGACAATCAGATCGAACAGGCCGGTGATAGGTTCAAACCAGTCGGATTGGGTGAAGCTCACGCGATTGCTTAGCCCCAATTGGTCGGCATTGTCTTGCGCGACAGCAAGCGCCTTTTCGGATAGATCGCTGCCCTGCCCTTTGGCCAAGGGCTGCTCTGCCAACAAACTCAGCACAATAGCGCCAGAGCCAACCCCCATGTCTAATACAGACGAAAACGGCTGCGATAAGGCCTCGGCAATCAAAATTTCAGTCTCAGGTCGCGGATCAAGTACATCGGGCGTGACTGTGAAATCACGGCCATAGAAACTGCGGCGTCCCAAAATGTGACTGACAGGTTCACGTGCAATGCGACGTGTGATGCAGGCGTCAAATGCCGTCTTAGCATCAATGTTCAACATATCAGGCGCAACCAAAGTGATCCGGCTGGCGTCGATCTGCAAAACATGCGCCATCAGGACACGCGCATCGCGCGCAGCCCCATCGATACCCGCCTCAGTCATACGCCGCGCAGCCAAAACAAGCGCCTGTTGCACTGCCACCTGCACGAGGCCTATTGACCCATCTCAGCCAAAAGCGTGGCTTGATGATCGGAAATCAAGGCATCAATGATTTCGTCCAAATCGCCGCCCATAACCGCATCCAATTTATAAAGCGTCAGATTGATCCGATGGTCAGACAAACGGCCTTGCGGGAAATTATAGGTGCGAATGCGTTCCGAACGATCACCGGAACCAACCTGAGATTTGCGATCCGCTGAGCGTTCGTCATGAATTTTTTGCCGCTCCATGTCATACAAACGGGCTTTGAGTACATTCATCGCGATCTCGCGGTTGCGGTGCTGGGATTTCTCAGCCGATACAACAATGATGCCCGTGGGCAAGTGGGTGATCCGCACAGCGGAATCTGTGGTGTTCACGTGCTGACCGCCTGCCCCTGAGGCCCGCATGGTATCGATGCGAATGTCATTCGGTTGAATGTCGATATCAACATCTTTGGCTTCGGGCAAAACCGCGACAGTGGCCGCAGAAGTGTGCACACGTCCGCCACTTTCGGTTTCAGGCACACGTTGCACACGGTGCACGCCAGATTCGAATTTCATCCGCGCAAAAACACCATCGCCAACCACGTTGGCGGTGACAGATTTAACACCGCCCAGCTCACCCTCAGACAGCTCGATGATGTCGAATTTCCATTTCATATTTTCCGCATAGCGTTGATACATGCGCAACAGGTCACCTGCGAAAAGCCCCGCTTCATCGCCACCGGTGCCGGGGCGAATTTCCAAGATGGCCGAGCCATTGTCGGCGGCATCTTTGGGCAAAAGCGCGATTTGCAACGCCTCTTCGATGACAGGCAATTGCGCCTTCAGATCGGGCAATTCCAATTCCGCGAGCTCTTTCATGTCAGGGTCATCCAACATGGCTGTCGCATCTTCAATATCTTGCGCGACCTGAATATAGGCGCGGACTTGATCCACAACGGGGCGCAGCTCGGCATATTCGCGGCCCAAAGCCACGATATCGCCTTCTCCGGTCGACATGGATGCTTCGATAAACTCAAAGCGCTGGGTGATTTGATGTAGGCGTTCTTCTGGTATCATGGGAAAGGTGTTGCCCGCTCACGGCCACAGGGTCAAGGGGCCAAGGCCATCAGTCGATAAAATACGTGCAGATCACTGCGTGTTTTCAACCGCAGCGCGCCACGCAGCCACTCGTTTTCCATTGACACCCAGATCACTTTTGCCAAAGCGCAGCCTTGCAAAAATTGCGACATCAACACCTTCTGAGGTCTCTCGCACAGCAATCGTCGTGACATCAGGGAACCCCCACAGTGCTGTGCGTGTGACAAACGACATACGCCCCTCAGAGGGTGAGCCAGCCAAAACAACCGTGCGCGGTGTCGCCAAAGCCACAGCTTTATACGCCTCCAAAGTCGCGATCACGCCCATTTGAGATGAAAAACGCTGCAACACGCCGCCTGCCTTTGGAGGATCAATTTCAAATGGATCGACATGCCACCGATCCGCAACCATAGGCGACAATCGCACAAAGGCCAAAGCAACGAGAAAAGCGATAATAAGAGAATAGATTACAATTTTCATTTCGAAGTCCTCACAGCGCCAAGGGGCGCAGATTGACGCGCGATGATGATCGCCACGCAAAATCGTTTCACCACACATGAAGTTCTGCATTTGATTTGGCGAGACTTAAAATGTCGATCAACGTAAAAATGCAAAACCCCCGATCCAAAAAGGATCGAGGGCCATGTGTGTTGCAGGGTAAGATATTTATCCCAAAACTGCTTTAGAAGCGGTAAGCAACTTTGGCACCCACGGTTGTCGCTGACAAATCAGAACCACTGTCGTCAAATTCGTTGAAGTCGTTTTGCAAAACTTCAAAACCAGCAACAACTGCGTCAGACAAAGCGTAATCCGCACCCAGACCGTAGCTTACGCCTGTGTCGGAATAATCTGTTCCGCCGATGGTCGCGTTGGCATAGTTTGCGCCGACGATGCCGTAGACAACAACTTTGCCAAGGTCATAACCCGCACGCAATTTCAAACGTGTCATGTCATCGATTGCAGCTGTACCGTTGTCCAAATCTGTTTTTGCGTATTCAAGTTCGCCGCCCAAAACCCAGTTACCGAGGTCATAGTTGTAGCCGCCGAACAGGCCGTATGTTGCGTCGTCAGCGTCATCGGCAACATCGTCGCCCCAACCATAGCCAGCGGACAGACCGCCGTAAAAGCCAGTCCAATCCGCGCTAGCGACTTGTTGAACGGGAACGACAGCGACGGGCGCTTCTACAGGCGCAGCGTCATAGCTGCCTGCGAGCGCAGGGGTTGCCAAAGCGAGGGTGGATGCGGATGCCAATGCAAATGCGAAACGGTTCATAGTTATCTCCTGTATGCCTCTTAAGTGAGGCCTTAGTGTCGGCACAAAGCGTCTTGCTCTGTGCGTCTATGCCGGAGAGATAGACTTTATTTTTCAATTGACTAGAGGCGGATCGTTCACAGTCACGTGAGAATAATTTGATCTGACGATCTCTGCACAGTGACTGCATAGTGGCTGCACATTCGAGCGGTTTTAGAGCAATTTATCGGCCATTTTTAGCGCATCGCAAGCGGTTTTTAGCCTGCGTTGCGCTCTTCCAAATCGATCCATTCTGCTTCAGCCGCCTCAAGGGCCGTTTGGCGTTCTGCCAGCATTTCGGTGGCCTTGGCGAATTTGGCCGGATGTTCAGAGAACAACTTAGGATCAGCCATCAGAACGCCCAGTTTAGCGATTTCCGCTTCGATGCGTTCGATCTCAGCGGGCAAAGCTTCCAAACGGTGTTTTTCGGTGAACGACAGCTTGGATTTGGGCGCAGGAGCTGGCTCGGCAGCTTTCGCGGATCCCTTTTGCTTGGACTTCATATTGACCGTTGTGGCCGTTTGTTGCGCTGTGGCTTTGCGCTGGCGTTGGTAATCTGACCAGCCACCAGGATAAACAGTCGCCCGCCCGTCACCTTCCATGGCGATGGTTTGCGTGGCGACACGGTCGATGAAATCACGATCGTGCGAGACCAACAAAACAGTGCCAGAAAACTCTGTCAAAAGTTCTTGCAGCAAATCCAGTGTTTCGATGTCCAAATCATTGGTCGGCTCATCAAGCACCAATAGGTTGGACGGCTTCGCCATAATTTTCGCCAAAAGCAACCGCGCTTTTTCGCCGCCAGACAGGGCTGATACGGGCGCGCGGGCTTGGGAATCGGAAAACAGGAATTCTTTGAGGTAGCCGACGACATGTTTTGGATGCCCCCGCACCATGATCTGATCGGCACGACCAGAGACGGTGAGATTTTTCTCAGACAGCAAGGCTTCCCACAGGGTCAGGTCCTCGCGGATATTGCTGCGGGTTTGGTCGAAAATCGCCACATCCAGCTTGGTGCCCAGTTTGATCTCGCCGGAATCGGCTTCAATTTCACCTGTGAGCATCTTCAACAAAGTGGTTTTGCCCACACCGTTCGGCCCGACAAAGGCGATACGATCCCCGCGACCAATTTTGATATCAAAATTGCTGAGGATCTGCTTGTCGCCAAAGGCTTTGGACACGCCAATGGCCTCGACCACGCGCTTGCCCGACACTTCGGACACTTCTAAATCCATAGCAGCGGTGCCTTGGCGATTAATCTGCGATGATTTTTCAGCCCGCAAATCTTGCAAAGCGCGCACGCGACCTTGGTTACGTGTGCGCCGCGCTGAGATGCCTTCAACAGCCCAACGGGCCTCGGCTTTGATCTTGCGGTTCAACTTGTGGCGCTGTTCGTCTTCTTCTTCCCACAACTTATCACGCCATGCTTCAAAGGCCTCAAAGCCCTCTTCTTGGCGGCGCACTTGACCACGATCGACCCAAAGTGTGGCCTTGGTCAAACGGTTCAAAAACGCCCTATCGTGCGAAATGATCACGTAAGCCGTGCGGGTGGTTTTCAATTCTTCTTCAAGCCAAGCGATGGCTTGCACGTCCAAGTGGTTGGTCGGCTCGTCCAGCAACATCAATTCAGGTGCTTCTGCCAGCAATTTAGCCAAAGCTGCGCGACGACGTTCCCCGCCAGATGCGGTGGCGATCAAGCCTTCTGGATTGAATTTCAACCCTTCGGCGACCATGTCAACCTTGTAGCTTTCCATCGGATCAAGCTGGGATGCGGCGAATTCACCCAAAGTGGTGAAGCCTTCCATCTTAGGCTCTTGCTCCATGTAGCCCACCGTGGTGCCAGGACCAAGGACACGGGTGCCGCGGTCGGCCTCCATCAGTCCGGCCATGACTTTCATCAAGGTGGATTTCCCCGATCCATTGCGCCCCACTAAAGCGACACGGTCGCCTTGTTGAACCACAAGATCAAGATTGTCGAATACCGGATCGCCGCCGAATGTCAGGGAAATACCGGAAAGTTGAAGTAAGGGTGCTCTAGCCATGGCAATCCGCTACTGCGCTTGCTGACAAAGGTCAACTGGGATTGCGCGGCGAACCCGTTTTAGCCTGCCACTTTAAACAACGGCATCTGTTCGCCGTAGCGAAAACACTCGGTATCACCCAGCAACAGCGCGCAGCAGCTTTTTGCGCGCAGGCGGAATAGCACTGATTTCCACGCCAGTGAACACATGCATGGTGCCAAGCTCGCGGTCCACGACAGCATGATCAGACACCCAGCCGCCCATCATCAGATAGGTTTTTAACAGTGGCGGCATCGCCAAGGCGGCACGTTTCGCATTGGGTTTGCGGCGTAGACGTGCGGCAAATTTAAACACATTGGGCGCTTTCACATGGGGTAACAAGCCTTTTGGCCCCAAATGACGGTGTTTGAGCATCGCCAAAGCGTCAGCATGCACAGCCCAATCGGTGCCATGAAAAGACGAACAGCCAAACAGCATATCCACGGCATTATCATCGACATAAGTGGTCATAGCCCCCCAAGCGACGCGCAAAATATCGGCATCGCGCCATTCAGGATGCACGCAAAAACGCCCCATCTCGACCATACGGCCTTTGTAGGTGGCAAGCCTGTCCAAGCCATAATACTGCGCGGAATAGCTTTTGCCGATATCGCCACCGTCTTTGAGGTCCAAGAACCGGAAACAGCAGACAAGCTGGCCAGATTTGCGGTCTTCAATCAAAACATGGTGGCACAACGCGTCAAAATCATCCGCGTCCAATCCATCTTCGCGCAGCTGCGCGCCCGCCTCGGACACGAAAGCCATGTACCGCAAGCGCTGGGCGGCTGCGATGTCTTCGCGGTCATTGGCGATGCGAACAGTGTACCGTGATTTGCGCAAATTCAACATGGGTCGGCCTTTTTGTATGATCCGCAAGTCGCGGCATGATTTAACTATGGGTGTCTTAAGAGTAGCCTACAAGGTATGACAAAAGTTTGACGCCGCGTGAGATCTCTATGCGCTGGTTGTTTCGGCAAAAAATACTACATTTCACACAACGCACATACTTAATTTTAGGAGGCCTCATGCCCGACACACCAAAGGTCAACAAATCTGACGCCGAATGGAAACAGGTTTTGGACCCCGACGCCTATCGTGTCACCCGCGAACAGGGCACAGAGCGCCCCTACTCGCACCCCGGATTTCCAAAAGAACCTGGCACATTTCATTGTGTATGTTGTGGCGCTGAACTTTTCACCCAAGACACCAAATATGAAAGCCACTGCGGCTGGCCTGCCTTTTATGCGGCAAAAGACGACGCGCCTGTGGGCGAAACGCATGACACCAGCCACGGGATGATCCGCACAGAGGTGCATTGCGACGATTGCGGTGCGCATTTGGGTCATGTGTTTCCAGATGGCCCAAAACCTACGGGACGGCGCTACTGTATCAATGGCGTGGCGTTGCTCTTTGAACCCAGTGGCAACGCAAGCCAAGATGATTGAACGGCAACATCACTGCTAAAACGAAAAAACGGCGGCCTATTCGGGCCGCCGCTTTTATATCAAAACGCTGAAACCTATTATTGAATCAGTTGATCTGCGGTCACACGACCCAAATTGCTGAACAGCTGACTCAAGAACGTTGTGCCCTGCACATTCGAGGTCGTCACGCGACGCGACAAAGCAATCACGCGTCCATTTTCCAAGCCAAAACGTTCCACATTTGTCACAACGCCGCGGTCATTGAACGAGATGGCCAAAACTTGGCGATCGATTTCTTTTGGCTCAAACGCGCCGAGATGCTGAAACTCGGAGCGCACGTAGTACCACCCCGAATCCTCCAATAAGCCCTCGGCTTGCGGCGTACCAACCACTTCGCGCACGGTCTCTTTTGTGTCGCGTCCCACAACGATTTCGGCCAATGTATCATCAGATGGTATATAGCCATGGTGGCGAAATTGCGCGACACAGGCACTCAATGCGCAAACCCCCACCAGCATCAAAGCGCCCCTTGCCATGCGGCCAATCCATGATGTCGTCCGGTCGATCTTGGTCATTTTGAGCATAAGCCCCTCTTGCGTTGTGCCGTCTTGCCTTTTAATCGGCTTATACGACCACCGCGCGACGATCAAGGAGAACGCATCCATGTCTAAAGATGGTACGAAAATCAGCCTAAACACTTGGGGCGCGTCTATTCGCCTCTCCGATCTGTCCAACACACGTGAGCACAGCTTCACCTTGGTGCCAGACGCGGCGCAATTAAAGGCCTTGCGCGAAGACCTTGGTCTGCTTGGTCTTAAAAAACTGCGATTTGAAGGCAGTTTCATCCCTGCGTCCAAACGCGATTGGCACCTCAAAGCCAAACTCGGTGCGACCGCATCGCAGGCCTGCGTTGCCACACTCGAACCTGTGACCACGCGCATCGATGTTTTTGTAGAGCGGCTTTATACCGCCGACTTTAATGATCCTGCCTTGGCCACGGCAGAAAACGAATCTGAGATCGAAGTGCCCGAAGATGACACCGTCGAGCCGATTCCCGCATCGCTCACATTGCGAGATGTCGCCTCTGAAGCTTTGGCCTTGGCTTTGCCTGATTACCCTCGCGCACCGGATGCAGAGCTGTCAGAGACCCAATTTACACAAGAAGGCAGTGATGCAATGACAGATGAGGACACAAAACCTTTCGCTTCATTGAAAAGCCTACGTGACAAGCTGGAAAAAGGCGACTAAGACGGGCCATCAATTCGCTGCAAACAAAGGCCTTGCAACATACGCATTTCTCAGTATGTTCCCGGCCTCAATTGCATGTTGGGGTTCGACCTTTTTGCGTCACGCAAAATGATGCCGAATTGCCGATAAATTCAGGGGCGACGCCCCACAGTTCGGGGCGCTTGCCCCCATAAATTCGAGGTTGTGCCAATGGCAGTCCCAAAGAGTAAGATTACACGTTCACGCGGCGGCCAACGTCGTTCACACGATGCATTGGTTGCTGGCAACCCTGCAGAATGCCCAAACTGTGGCGAGCTGAAACGCCCACACCACGTTTGTGGCGCATGTGGTCACTACGCTGATCGTGAAGTTGTCGCGCAAGCAGACGACATCGATTACGATGAAGACGCAGCATAAGCGCGACCAATAGAGTATCAGCATGAGTGCACAGAACCCCACCGAGGCCCCTTCGGCAACGCCCGAAGATGCGGATAAGGTCATGGGGCGTCTGGGCGCTCTAGCTGGCACTCAGGTCACTTTATCTATCGACGCCATGGGCGGAGATCGTGGACCGGCAGCCATTGTTGCCGGTATTTCGCGTTCTGCATCTAAAAATGACAGCGTGAACTTCATCATTCATGGTGACGCGGCGGTGCTGAGAAAGCTCGTCAAAAAACACAAACGCTTGGAGGGTCGCGTCGAAATACGTGACGCGCAAGGTGTTGTTTCTATGGATGAAAAACCATCGCAAGCCATGCGCCGCGCCGATACATCTATGCGTTCGGCCATTGATGCCGTCAAAAATGGCGAAGCACAGGCTATCGTCTCTTGTGGCAACACAGGCGCATTGATGGCGACATCAATGATCCGTCTGCGCAAGATCGAGGGCGTCAACCGACCTGCGATTGCCTGTCTTTGGCCGTCACGCAACCCACAAGGGTTCAACGTGATGCTGGATGTCGGCGCAGACATCCGCGCTGATGCGCGCGATCTGTTACAATACGCGATGATGGGCGCCTCTTATGCACGCAACGGTCTTGGGTTGGAAAACCCACGGATCGGCCTGCTGAACGTCGGCACAGAAGACCACAAAGGCCGCGCAGAAATTAAAGACGCGCAAGAGTTGATCTTGAAAGCGGCAGGCATTGGCGGGTTCCAATACGAGGGCTTCGTTGAAGGTGGCGATATTCCGGGCGACCGCGTTGACGTCATTGTCACCGATGGATTCACTGGCAATATCGCTTTGAAAACCGGCGAAGGCACCGCGAAACTTGTCGGCGATTTCCTCAAAGAAGCGTTCAAGGCAACGCCCTTGTCGCGTATTGCCGCCCTGCTCGCTTTGACCTCTCTACGTCGTCTGCAAAAACGAATCGACCCGCGTCGTGTGAACGGTGGCGTTTTCTTAGGACTGCGCGGAACTGTCGTGAAATCTCATGGATCTGCAGATGCCACGGGCGTCTCAGCCGCGATTAAACTGGCTTATGAATTGGCAGCCTCTGGCTTTTCTGACCGTTTGGCAGCGCGGGTTGCATCCGCCGCAGCCGCAGCGCAAACTGACCAATAACAAATAACAAATGTGAGCAGACGCTATGACCGTTCGGGCAGTTATCAAAGGTGTAGGCCATTATCTTCCCGAGCGTGTGGTGCCAAATTCTGAATTTGAGGCAACCCTAGACACCTCAGATGAATGGATTCGCACCCGATCAGGCATCGAGCGTCGTCACTTTGCCGCCGAGGGCGAAACCACGTCACAATTGGGCGCCCATGCGGCCCGCGCAGCCCTCAAAGATGCAGGTTTAGGGGCGGATGACATCGATACGATCATCGTCGCCACTTCGACCCCGGACCTCACCTTTCCGTCTGTGGGCACTATGATCCAAAAAGAGTTGGGCATGACCAAAGGCTTTGCCTTTGATGTGCAGGCTGTTTGCGCTGGGTTCGTCTACGCCCTGTCCAACGCCAACGCGCAAATCGTATCAGGTCAAGCCAAACGCATTTTAGTGATCGGGGCGGAAACCTTTAGCCGCATCATGGATTGGACAGATCGGTCCACCTGCGTCTTGTTCGGCGATGGTGCTGGCGCGCTGGTGCTTGAGGCGCAAGAGGGCACTGGCACCTCCGAGGATCGTGGCATTCTCTCTGTCGATTTGAATTCTGACGGCAATTATCGCGACATGCTTTACGTCGATGGCGGCGTGTCCACCACGGGCGAGTCAGGTAAATTGCGGATGCAAGGCAATGCTTTATTCCGCCAAGCGGTCTCGAAACTCGCCTCTACCGCTGAAACGGCGATGGATAAAGCCGGTATCACAGCCGCCGACATCGATTGGGTTGTGCCGCACCAAGCCAATATTCGCATCATCGAAGGCACCGCCAAAAAGCTGGGCCTGTCCATGGATAAAATCGTTGTCACAGTCCAAGACCATGGCAATACCTCTGCGGCGTCCATTCCTTTGGCTATGTCAGTCGGAAAAGCGCGCGGTCAAATCAAGCAAGGTGACATCTGCGTCGCAGAAGCCATCGGTGGCGGACTTGCTTGGGGCGCTGTCGTTCTACGCTGGTGAGAACCGCCCATCACGCAATGCGCTATTTTGCACCTGAACGGTGCTGCCCAAGTCATTGATATTGACGGATGCTTTGCGACCTGCCACTGTTATTTCAAATCAACCTTGGGGGACAATTATGAGCAAGACTTTGACACGTATGGACCTAAGCGAATCCGTTTTTCGCGAAGTGGGCCTCAGCCGCAATGAATCTGCACAGCTTGTTGAAAGCGTATTGCAGCATATGTCAGACGCCCTCGTAAAAGGCGAAACAGTCAAAATTTCATCCTTTGGCACCTTTTCGGTCCGGTCCAAATCTGCCCGCGTTGGCCGCAATCCAAAAACCGGTGATGAAGCGCCCATTCCAGCGCGTCGCGTGATGACCTTTCGCCCATCCCATCTCATGAAAGACCGTGTCGCAGACGGCAACAAAAGCTAAGGCACTGTTGTTAAATGAATAAATCGCCCGACGCTTTTCGTACGATCAGCGAAGTTGCCGATTGGCTCGGTACACCCGCGCATGTTTTGCGTTTTTGGGAAAGCCGCTTTTCACAAGTCAAACCCGTCAAGCGCGCAGGTGGACGTCGGTATTACCGCCCATCTGACATGGTTCTTCTCGGTGGCATTAAAAAGCTTCTTCATGACGATGGTATGACCATTCGCGGCGTTCAAAAGCTGCTGCGCGAACATGGTGTGCGTTATGTTGCGTCGATGTCTCCTCAAATCGATGGTGTTGATCCTGTTACGCCGCTGAGCGAATCTGTAGGCCCTGTGCCCGCAGCTCCAATGGCCGAAAACGTGCCAACCGGCGCATTTGATCAGGTGCCAGAGACGCCAGAAGAAAGAATTATTCCTTTTTCCAGACCGAATGTTCCTGCGCAGTCGGCCCCCAATGCGTCCTCTCCTGCCGCACCGGTTGAAGCCCCTGTTGAAGCTGCACCGAAGGAAACAGAACGCCCCGCGCTTGACGATGAGACCGCGCAAGATGTGCCCACTGCTGCCCCTGCACAGGTCACCTTTGATTTCGGATTTGACGCAGAGCCTGATGCGGTTGAAACGCCAACTCCGGCCCCGCTTGTCGACGACGCAGCCTTCGAAACGGCATTGCAAGAGGCCTTGTCAAACCCTGACACAGCCCCAGACACGAATGATGGTGAAGACGGTGCTGATGAAAAAGCTGCCAACCCAGTCGTCCAATCTGAGGTGGATGAGGATAACCTAGAACCTGCGCAAGATCACAGCGCACAGGTCGAAAGCCCGTTCGAAGATGACGAGATTGTGCCCGAACCGATGATCGATTCGGCCCCTGAGGGAGAGGCCCTGCCCGCACAACCGCCGGAATTACCCAATGATTATGCAAATACGGCCCGTGATGCCGATGAAAATGATCTGTCATCAGACACTTTTGCCGATGCCCCAGCGGCCACTGATCTTGAGATAAATCCCGCAGAAACGATTGTTCAAAATTTCGAAGATGTCGCGCCTATTGAACCTGCTGAGCCTACCAGCAGTGACGCGGTGATCACGGATACAGACACGTCCTTGAGTGATACAGATGCGCCGCAAGACCACATCCAATCTGTTGCGATGGAAATGGTTCCTGACGATTTAGAGGATGACGCCTTGGGACTTGACGTGGCGGATGGCGTACTTGGGCGTCTCAACAAAGACGCACTGAGACAGGCCGATACAAAGCATGTTCAAGCTATTTTTGACCGCGCGATGGCGCTCAAAATCAAACTTTCGCAAGCCGGATAGACCTTTGCGGAAAAATTCAACAAGCGCGGCATGTAAATAATCATTTCACGCTTGCCCCGCCTGACAAAATCCTTAGAAAGGCGACAGTTCGGGCTATAGCGCAGCCTGGTAGCGCGTCCGTCTGGGGGACGGAAGGTCGCAGGTTCGAGTCCTGCTAGCCCGACCATTTAACCCCGCCAAAATGCCCGCTTGCGTCTATCGCTGCGGGCATTTTTGCGTTAAAGCACGATGACATTAAAGACGGCACAGATTGGGGATAAATGATGGGCGTACTCGCGGATCAAGCAATTCAGAACATGATCGAAAACGGGGCGATCTCTGCCGCGCCCACTATCATTGCGGAACAGATTCAACCTGCCTCGTTGGACCTGCGTCTTGGCAATCGCGCTTGGCGCGTGCGGGCCTCGTTTTTGGCCGGCGCGGGCAATTCTGTTGCTGATCGCCTGACCGAATTCGAGATGCATCAAATCGACTTGACCAATGGTGCCGTGCTGGAAAAAGGCTGTGTCTACGTTGTGCCTTTGATGGAAAGCTTAGATCTGCCTGAGACCGTGCAAGCCGTTGCAAACGCGAAAAGTTCCACAGGACGCCTTGATTTGTTAACCCGCCTAATCACTGACGAGGGTGTCGAATTTGATCGCATTGCACTGGGTTACACAGGGCCGCTTTTTGCTGAGATTTGCCCTAGATCTTTCTCAGTTCTTGTACGCCCTGGAATGCGCCTCAATCAAATTCGCTTTCGTGAAGGCCAAGCGGTTCTGAGTGATCCGGAGTTGCACGATCTTCACATGAAAAGTCCACTCGTAGACGGCGAAGCGATGATCGATCAAGGTCTCGGATTTTCCGTCGATCTGCGCCCTCTTGAGGGCGATCTCGTTGGTTACCGCGCCAAACCTCACACAGGCGTGATCGATCTTGATAACATCGGGTATTATGATCCTGCTGACTATTGGGAACCGATCCACACCAAAGACGGGCGGATCATTTTGGATCCCGGCGCGTTTTATATTTTGGTTAGCCGTGAAGCAGTTCATATCCCACCCGAAATGGCGGCTGAAATGGCGCCTTATTTGGCGATGGTTGGCGAGTTCCGCGTGCATTACGCAGGCTTTTTTGATCCCGGTTTTGGTCATGCCAATGCAGGTGGTGCCGGATCACGCGGCGTTTTGGAAGTGCGTTGCCATGAGGCGCCCTTTGTTTTGGAACATGGGCAAATCGTTGGTCGCTTGGTCTATGAGCGGATGAATGAGATTCCACAGCGGTTGTATGGTGCGGATTTGGCGTCGAATTACCAAGGACAAGGCTTGAAACTGTCCAAACACTTCAAATCACCGGCTTAACTCATTGCCTTTAAGCCGACCCAAACAAGTGGCTTGGTCTATGAATGTTATGATCTTGACATATAATTCAATGAACAGAGTGATTTAACAACAAACCTCTGGGCATATTTTTTGAGACACGGTGCGGCGTATCTTCGTACATAACCACACGATTTCGGCCACAAGATTTAGCCGCATAAAGCGCATGGTCGGCATCTTTCAAAGCAATTTCCAACGTTTTGCCTGCTTTTTCATTCATAGCCGTCACGCCGATTGACAATGTCACAGACTCAGGCTGCCCATTGTTCGACCATGTGACGGTACTTGCTACAGCGACGCGTAACACTTGGGCCACCTCCATCGCTTTTTCATGGGTCAAGTCAGGCAAAAGGATCAAAAATTCTTCGCCCCCCCAACGCGCAACCACATCAAGGCCACGCACGCGTTCGCGCAACACCCGCGCGATGTTGCGCAGCACCTTATCCCCTTCACAATGCCCCGCGACGTCATTGATACGCTTAAACATATCGACATCGGCCATAATGACACCAATGTGATCCGCCTTAGGCACGCGCCCCGTATCGTCAGTGGAGGTCCCCAAAAACTGCATCTCACGTACAGCGCGCCGGTTCCACAGACCGGTAAGCGGATCGATATTCGCCTTTCGCGTCAACTCACGCTCCAATGCGCGCCGGTCGCGGTCAACGCGCTCAAACAAAGGCCCCGTGATCAGCATTGTCACCAAGAACAGCCAAATCACACCGCCAACAACAGCTTCAGCTGCGCCATCGAAATCAGAGCGAATAGCCAAAATACCAATAAGCCAGGCCCCGCAGATAACGATTAGCAATTGCAACCGCGCCATACGTCCCCAAGATGACGTGGTTAAAAAATGTTTCAGCAATGGCGAACGCACGAACAACAAAAGCTCTGACGCGCCGAGCGTCAACAGCAACAAAGTCGTCACCAAGGACATTTGCCCATACAGACCTTGGTGCTGATATGAAAATCCCAAGGCAGACACGCTTGGAAAGACCAGACCTGACAAAATCATCACGATAGAGAGTGATGGCAAGCGGTGCCGCATAAAGGCACCCGTGCTCAGCAAAAACAGGCTGACTGCCGTATTCAACCCCATCGGAATATGTTGATCTGAGGTCAATCCAAACAGGGCTTCGACTCCTGATGAAAACAGCAAGCTGTGCCAAAAGATCGCCTCGTAAATGCGCAAGACTGCAAGACTGGCGATCAGCGCGAAAGCTATGTCACGCATATGCGTCGGCTTGCGAAAACCCCGACGCCCCATCACAGCAAGAGCCAGCAATACCAGACACATAGCGGTCAATCCATGCGTCTCGTTCACGTTTAAAACAGACGGCAGAAAGTGCACATCTGCGTTGAGAAAGAAAACCAAACCGATGGTTCCCGTAGTGCCTAAAGTTACCAAGATTTTTTGGAGTTTCAGCGCCACAAGCGCAGGCCCAAAACCGACAGATCCAACCTGATCAAATCCGAGGACGAGTTTTCTCATGCGGCTCATTAAAAGTCGCCTTTTACACATAACATTTTGACCACAGCTCCCCATCAGGACAAAACTCATAAAGCAATATGAGATCAGTGCAGTCAAAAGGTTAACAAAGTGTAAATGCGTGGGATACTAGAATCCCTGATCGCCAAACAGGCAAAAGATTGCTTATTTTCGCAGTTTGCGATTCCAAACCTTAGGTATGAAGACCTTAAAGGCGTCGACCAATCTTGGCAGCTTGGCGCGCGCGCTTGGCCATCAGCTTGGCCGCTTGTTGCTGCTCTAGATCGGCAGGCGTGTTGTTGTTCGCTTGTGGTGTGTCCTGCTGCTCTGCGCCACGTCCCTTTGTCACCGCGCTGATACCTGCACCAATGCCTTTATTGACAAGACGGCGCATCACTTGACTGATCACCATATTCAAAATGCGTTCGATATTCATCTGCCACTCCGTTTGTTTCACACCACTATGCCAAAAATAGCGTTTATGGTCTGTTTTAAAGGTCTCTACACGGGCAATACGCCATAAAGATGGCATTGAAACTACAGGCCCTGATTTTAACTTTCATCTTCAAACAAATCATCTTGCTCGTCGATGTCTTCCTCAGACATGCCCCCTATATCAGGCATTGGCCGACTTTCCAAAAGCCCTGCGGCGCGCAGCTCTTTGAGTCCTGGTAGATCACGCGCACTCTCAAGACCAAAGTGGTCCAGAAAATTGGGCGTCACGATATAAGTCACAGGGCGTCCCGGCGTCATACGTCTGCGTCCGAACCTGATCCATTCCATCTCGATCAGCTGATCAATTGTCCCACGCGACACGGACACGCCACGAATTTCTTCGATTTCAGCACGCGTGCAAGGTTGATGATAGGCAATGATCGCCAAAGTTTCAACGGCGGCTCGCGACAGTTTGCGCGTTTCAACAGTTTCCTTTTGCATCAAAAACCCAAGGTCAGGAGCCGTGCGAATGGCCCAAGCCTCATTCACGCGCACCACGCGCACGCCGCGCCCCTCATAGCGACGTTGCAACTGTTCGACAGCAACTTTTGGATCACATCCATGCGGCATACGCGCGGTCAAATCGGCAATGCTGACAGGATCAGCAGAGCCAAACAACACCGCTTCGACCATGCGCTCTTGTTCTGCCAAAGGCGGTGCCTCAAACAGGCTTTCGCGCGAAGCTTGGTCCTGTGCTGCGTTTTCGGATACACCTGTTGTAATGTCTTGGCTCATCTGTTGTTCACGCTTCTAATTTGAATAGGGGCGAAAGTGTCGCCTTGGCGGATTTCGATCTTGCCCGCCTTTGCCAGTTCCAACGACGCGGCAAAGGTGGCAGCGGTGGCGGAGCGGCGTTTTTTAGGATCGAGTTCCCAGCCTTCGGGTAAATAAGACGACAGATCAGTCCAGTCGCCCGCAAATGAAATCAGCCCCCGCATCCGCTCAAGCGCTTGTTCCATCGATAAAATAGACTCGCGATCCAAGACGAACGGGCGAAATTCGTCTTTGGTGCGAATGCGCGCATAGCCTTGCATCAAATCCAAAAGCGATGCCGTATAAGTGACATTGCGCACGCGATCCATGGTTTCAGGGATGCCCCGCGCAAAGAAATCACGGTTCTTTTGGTCGCGCGCCATCAATTTTGCCGCAGATTCGCGCATGGCTGATAGCCGCGCCAATTGAAATGCCAGATGTGCGGCAAGCTCTTCGCCTGACGGACCTTCATCTGCGGGATCAGGCGGCAATAACAAGCGCGATTTTAAAAAGGCCAACCATGCGGCCATCACCAAATAATCAGCCGCCAATTCGATCCGCAGCTCTTTGGCTTTTTCTACGAAAGCCAAATATTGATGCGCGAGCTGCAAAATCGATATGGTGCGCAGATCGACCTTTTGCGTACGCGACAGGGTCAGTAGCAAATCCAGCGGGCCCTCAAAACCGTCCACGTCGACAATCAAGGCCTCGGCCGCAAGCCGTTCCTCGACACTCAGCACTTCGCTCAGTTCAAATTGGTCGTCTTGGGACATGGGCGCAAACAGGCTCCAGTTAATCGAGAACGCTTATAAAGACTGAAATTCAGCTTCCAGCGCCTTAATGTCAATGGCCTGTGTCCTTGAGCTTGGCGCTGGAGGGCGCGCGGTGGCGGCATAATCTGCGCGGCGTTGCGCAATATCAGACATATTCCCTAGCGCTGCGACGCTTTGCATCTCAATCAGATCACCGTTGCAATGCAGCACGATATCACATCCGGCCTCAATCGCTTTGTGGCCCCGTTCAAACACATTGCCTTTCAATGCTTGCATAGACAGATCATCCGTCATGAGCAAACCGCCAAAGCCGATCTCGTTGCGGATCACATCGATACAAGCGCGGCTTTGCGTGGCCGGACGTTCCGGATCAATCGCCTCCATAACGATATGCGCAGACATCCCCATGGACAGATCATTCAAGGCTTTAAAGGGCGCGAAATCGATCTCAAGTTCCGTCTTAGAGGCAGATACACGCGGCAGGTTTTTGTGACTGTCCGCTGTTCCGCGCCCATGCCCAGGAATGTGTTTCATCAACGCGGCCACACCACCTGCGGCCATTCCGTCCACCATCGCGCGCCCCAAGTCGGCCACGGTAACAGGATCTGTGCCATAACAACGATTGCGTAAAAACGGATGCGTTAGATCACTGGCCACATCCAAGGTTGGCGCGCAGTTCACATCAATACCTACACTCAAAAGATCATCGGCAATCAAACGCCCGCGCAACCACATGGCGCGTTTAGGATCAGGTTTCGACAGACTATCATCAAGCGGCGGTTCAAATTCACGCCAAATCGGGCCACGCATGCGTTGAACACGCCCGCCTTCTTGATCGATCAAGATCGGCGCGTGCCAGCCCACTGCCTCGCGCAAATCATATGTTAAACGCCTAAGTTGTTCTTTTGTATCGACATTGCGCGAAAATAAAATGAATCCCCAAGGGTTTGCATCGCGAAAAAACTGCGCCTCAAGCGGTGAAAGCGTCAAGCCCTCACAGCCAAAGATATAAGCACCCTGCCCCATCAGTGACCGTTAGCGTTGGCGCGCGGGCACGCAGGCCGCATTGCTTGCGGTCAAAGCCGCGCAGAACCGATTGCTGTCTGCCGCGTCAGCAAAGCCAAGCGCACGCAGACGATAAAATGTGCGGCCACCGGATTCGGCTTCCTCAATAATGCGGGTTTTATCCTTCATCAAAGCGTCAAATTTCGACACCAGACGATCCCATTCTGCCCGCGCAATGTCTTCGTTTTGAAACGCACCGAATTGAACCAAAGGCGTACCAACAGCCACTTGCGACGTGGGCATTTCGTTTTCGGAACTGAGGGCTGCCAATATATCACCCGCAACATCGTTCAAATTCGCATCAGATATCGCAGCACTCGCAGTTACATCCGTCGCTGCCACTGCGGCCAAACGGACGGGGCGCGCTTTTGGCACAGGCGAGCGCGTTAACGCGCCCGTCTCTAGGGGCAATTCGACGCCTGCATCTGCCGCCACAGGTTCAACATTGGACAGTTCAAGCGGATCAGGCACGACCACTTCAGCCGATAAAGGAGCAAGAACCGGTAACGGCTCAGCCGGTTGGGTGTAGGCGTTGTCCGGTTGATAATTGGACACGATTGTCACTGTTTCACCCATGGGGCGGTCTTCATCTGTCAAAGCCATCGGACGCGGGGCCAGCGTCAAAGTATCCGCAGGGGCGCCAGCGGACCCATCAGCGGTTACAGAATTGACTGACAAGCCTTGGTGCATTGCCAATTGACCACCAGGATTTTCAGGCACCAAACGCGCGCTGCCAGACATGTCACGGATCACAGGCACACCTGAGACATCTCGGGCCATCAAGTTATAGCCCCAAATGCCCAATCCAAAGATAAGCGCCAAAGACACGATCGCCCCGCCCCATTGCGCGGCGCCAAGTTTTGGGCGCAGAGGCGTGCCATCTGTGGCATACCCACGCCCAGAGGCGTCATAGGTGTACGCAGGTTCTGGCGCTGGAAAAGGCTGTTCATAGCCGTAAGACGCGTGTTCTTGGGCGTGAACATGAGGCTGAGGGTCATTTATGTGACCATTGCCGTATTGATCATATGAGGGGTACTGGCCCGTTTGCGAGCCAGTTGAATAAGCGTCCGCCAGCGGAGCATAGCCCTGCTGCGTGCGCGCTGAATAGGTCTGCGCCATGTCTTTGCCTCTACCGCTTCCCGTTTTTTAACAACGGGTTATCGTCTGCTCTTGGAGAATTTCGGAAGCTAACGTCCCAATTCATTCTCCCAATATCCGGCACAGGTGCTTGTTTTTAACGCATCTCTTGTGCCGGCGTTACGCCTAGAATACCCAATCCTGCAGAAATAACAACGGCAACGGCCCGTGGCAGGGCAATTTTTGCCGATGATGCATTTAGGTCATCTTGCAAAAAGCGCAACTCTGGCTTGTCATTGCCCTTATTCCACAGCGCATGGAAATCTGATGCCAATTCGTACAAGTAAAACGCAATACGGTGCGGTTCGTGTGATTTTGCTGCGATTTCGACCTGACGCGGCCAATCGGCCAATTTGCGTGCCAATGTGACTTCAGCAGGATCATCAAACTGTGGCGTATCCGTCAAAACCACGCCAGCAGCCTCGGCTTTGCGCAATACAGAACAGACCCGCGCATGCGCGTATTGCACATAGAACACAGGGTTGTCTTTGGATTGTTCCAGAACCTTGTCAAAATCGAAATCAAGTGAAGCGTCGTTTTTGCGTGTCAACATGATGAAACGGGTCACATCTTTGCCAGCCTGTTCAACCACATCATTCAAGGTCACGAAAGTCCCTGCCCGTTTGGACATTTTGAATTCAGCGCCGTTTTTGAACAGTTTCACCAGTTGCACCAGCTTGATATCGCAGGCCACTTTGCCGTCAGACAAAGCCGACACAGCCGCTTTCATCCGTTTGACATAGCCACCGTGATCGGCACCGAAGATATCGATGATCTCGTCATAGCCGCGCTGCACCTTGTCATAATGATAGGCGATATCAGGCGCGAAATAGGTCCAAGCGCCGTCAGACTTTTGAATAGCGCGATCCACGTCATCGCCGTGATCTGTGGATTTAAACAGCGTTTGCTCGCGGGGTTCCCAATCGTCTGGCATCTGGCCTTTTGGCGGTTCAAGCGTGCCGCGATAGATCAAACCTTTGTCTTTCAACTCAGCGATAGCACTCTCGATAAGACCTGTATCATACAGCGCCTTTTCCGAGAAAAAGTTGTCCATTTTAACGCCAAGCAGCGCCAAATCTGCACGGATCATGTCCATCATCGCATCGGTTGAAAATACACGGAAATCGGCAAGCCACTCGGACTCAGGTTTGCCCAACAGGCTGTCACCGTATTTTTCCTTTAAGTCCTTCCCAACAGGCACCAAGTAATCGCCAGGGTACAGACCTTCGGCGATCTCAGGCGACAACCCATTGGCCTCGCGGTAGCGCTCATATACAGAGCGCGCCAAGGTATCCACCTGCCCGCCACCATCATTGATGTAATACTCGCGGGTCACGTCGTAGCCAGCATAATCCAAAAGACTTGCCAAAGCGTCCCCGAACACTGCACCGCGCGTGTGCCCCACGTGCATAGGTCCCGTCGGGTTGGCGGACACATATTCAACATTGACCTTTTTGCCCGCGCCAAGCGCGCTTTTGCCGAATGCCGTATCGGTCAAAATGGATGTCACCAAACCACCCCAGATGCCTTTGCTCAGGCGCAAATTGATAAACCCCGGCCCCGCCACATCCACACTTTCAATGCGCGGGTCCGCAGACAATTTATCCGCCAAAGCCTGCGCGATGGCACGCGGGTTGGACTTGGCTGGTTTGGCCAAAACCATCGCCGCATTGGTCGCCATATCACCGTGCAGCGCATCGCGTGGCGGTTCAACAGCGACATTGTCAAAGGACAGACCCTCGGGCAATACGCCCCCGGTGGTCAATTCAGTGAGGCTATTGATAACAAGGGCGCGGATATCGGCGAATAGATTCATGGTCTCTGTCTCTTCTGGTGAGTTGGCACGGGTTTATCATTCCCCGCGCTCAGGTCAACGCCCCAAAGCGGTTCAAACCTGCGCGATACGCCCTATATAAAGTCGATCCCTTGAAAGATGAGTTGTGACGCTCAAACCGTCTCAGGCGGAATCAAACCGATCACACGAATGGGGGCTGACAGACGAGCGCGGGCGGCAGCCAGTTTGGCGTCACTCATGCGGCGCATCAACTGTGCTTTGGCGGTTTCGCGCAAATCCTCTGGCAAAGCGTCGATCTTGGCCTTTGCTCTATTGGGGAACAACAATTCCACCTCATCAGGCGACAGACGTTTAACGCAGCCATCTTCCGACAGAAGCCCCAAAAGCTTGGCCTCTGGATTCATGGCTTTCCAATCGTCAAAGCCGAACTCTTTCGTCAAACCGGTGATGCGAAGCGTCCAGCCATCTGTCATAAGATCTTCGAAATCACGAAAGTTTCGCCCGTTGCCGAAGGGCCTGCCGCCAAGCTGCGTTGGCAAAGCGTGTTTGGCCTTGTCACTTTTATGTGGCGCGATTTGCCACATGTGTTCGCGGCCCAATTCAGCCCCCAAGTCCGTGGCCACCAGCGTGTTATAAGCATCATTTTCACTGGCCGCGATCACGGTTTGATAGGACAGCATTTCCACCGAATGTTCCGCCGCCTCCGACAAAACATCGCCATAAAACACCGGTACGCCATGCGCGCGGGGCCGAATAAGACGGGCATGATTGGTATCAGCGACAATCACCGGCACACCTTCTTTTTGCAATGCTTCGCCCAAAGCCGTCGTAAACCGCGACCCTCCGACCAACATGACCCCCGGCGTGCCTGTTGCTGCCAGCCCCAAGAGCCGCGCGAATGGCGCAAGCGTGAACCCATGCAGCACAACCGTGACCATGACCAAAGCAAAGGCCAAGGGGCCGATGAGGGCTCCGTCAGCAATGCCAGCCGCGGCAAGCCGCTCACCGAACAGACCTGCGACGGCGACCAAAACAACACCACGCGGACCGGTGAAGGCGATCAAAATCCGCTCGTTACGGGGCAGCTTGGTGCCGATCAACGATAGGAACACCGTCAACGGGCGCGCCACCAAGACGATCAGACCAACAAAAACGCCCGCGCGCCACGTCAATTGCCCCAAAGAGGCGAAATCAAGCGAGGCGGCCAGCAAGATGAAAACACCGGAAACCAACAGGATTGTCGCGTGTTCCTTGAAACGACGCAATTCAACAAAAGATGGCAGGTCGGCATTGGCGATCACCAAGCCCATCACCGTCACGGCCAAAAGCCCACTTTCATGCAGCAACATATCGGGCACGGCAAAGCAGACCAAAAGCGTCGCAAATAGCACCGGAACCTTCATGTACTCAGGCACTTGTCCACGCTTAAACATCCGCGCAAGACCAAGTCCAGTGATCAGCCCCACGATCAAAGCCACGATAAACCCAATCGCCAACTGCCCCAAAGCATCACTCAGGCTTTCCGCCTCGTGGAACACCAAGACGAATTCAAAAGCCAGTACGGCGGCCAATGCACCGATGGGATCGTTGACGATGGCTTCCCATTGCAACAGGCTTGCGGGGCGCTTGTCTAACTTGGCTTGGCGCAGCAGTGGCGCGATCACAGTTGGCCCTGTGACCACCATAATACCGCCAAACACCGCTGAGGTTTCCCAACCAAGCCCTGCCCCGAAATGCAGCGCCAATGCTGACAACAGCCAACCCAAAGGCGCGCCGATACAGACCAAACGTTTGACCCCTTGGCGCGCATCCCCCAGCTTGTGCAGTTCAAGCGTCAGCCCGCCTTCAAACAAGATCACGGCCACAGCCAAGGATATCAATGGCTGCACTATAGGTCCGATATCGCGGGCCGGATCGAACAGGCCAAACACAGGCCCGATCAGCAGACCAACAGCCAACATCACAACGATAGCAGGCAGTTTCAGCCGCCAAGCCAGCCATTGCGCGCCAACGCCGGCCGCTCCGACAAGGGCAAAAGCTTGAACCGTCGTCAATCCAGCAAGATGTTCCGTGGCCATGAAATGGCGCTCCTTTTAGCCGTCCATATTCAGGACAACATCGCATGTGCCTGTCGCCGATAAAAGCAACTACGCAGCGTCAAACAGACGTTCGTATTCTTGGATGGCAAAGCGATCCGTCATACCAGCCACGTAATCCAAAACGATACGCGCCAAATCCGTATCACTTTTCGCAACAGCCACCTCTTGACGCCATTCTTTAGGCAAAAGTTCCGGCTTTTCCATAAACAGTGGAAACAAAGCGTTGACCATCGCCGTCACGCGCTTGCGCTCAACAATCACAGAAGGTGCGCGGTACATGCGTTTGAATAAGAACGATTTAATCGCTTTCAAGTTTTGAAAGAACGGCTTGGAAAAGCGTATAATCGTTCGGTCCATATCGCGGATATCTTGCGCCGTTTCCGGCAAGGCACTGCTTAGCCGGTTGTTGGCGATGGTGATTACATCCTCAACCATATAGCCGAAAATCCGCCGCAAAGCCTCATGATCGCGCCTGTTACGATCAAGATCAGGATAGAGCCGATCCACCTCTTCATAAGCTGGCCCCGTCAAAGGCAGCTCCATCAAATCCTCAGCCGTGAACAGGCCCGCGCGCAGACCGTCATGTAAATCATGGTGATTATACGCGACATCATCAGCGATGGCTGCGACCTGCGCCTCGGCTGAGGCAAAAGTGTGCAGCTCCAGATCAAATTGGTCGTTCACGTCTTTCAGCGCATAGGGAACAGGTGCGTCGCTTGGGTGTTTTTTCGGATCAGCGTTGGGGCCTATGATAGGCCCGTTGTGCTTGGCGATACCTTCCAAACTCTCCCATGTCAGGTTCAGCCCATCAAAATCGGCGTAGTGCTTTTCCAACTTGGTGACGATCCGTAAAGCCTGCGCGTTGTGATCAAACCCGCCGTAAGGCGCCATCAGTTCAACCAAAGCGTCTTCGCCTGTATGGCCAAAGGGCGAATGACCCAAATCATGCGCCAGTGCGATGGCTTCGGCCAGCCCTTCATTTAACCCCAAAGCCCCCGCGATAGTGCGGGCCACTTGAGCGACCTCAATCGAATGGGTCAAACGGGTGCGGTAGTAATCGCCTTCATGCTCAACAAAAACTTGTGTCTTATGTTTTAAGCGACGAAAAGCCGATGAATGAATGATACGGTCGCGATCTCGTTGAAAAGGCGAGCGAAATGTCGAAAGCGTTTCGGTATAAAGCCGTCCGCGGGTTTCCATCGGTTGGCTTGCATAGGATTTGAGCATGGACTGTCCTTGTCGTGCGTCGTTAGCCACCTTATATTGAAAAATGTACACCGCGACAAACACCGAAACCCCTTCCCTTAAAGGTTTCATTGAAATTGTCGCCAATTAAGAGCGCCGCACAGACCATGACCCTTACTTTGCCTCCCCAAGTTACCCCACGCGCCTTTGCACGGCTTGCCGAAATCAACGCCGAGCTTGGCGATGTGAAAGCATTGCGGGTGGCTGTTGATGGGGGCGGTTGTTCAGGGTTTCAGTATGACATCACGCTTGATGATCCTGCCGAGGATGATGTTGTGCTTAAAAGTGACGGATCATCTGTGGTGATCGACCCTGTGTCATTGCCATTTTTGGAAAACGCTGTAATCGACTTTACCGAAGAATTGATTGGCGCGCGGTTTGTGATTGAAAACCCAAACGCCACCTCGTCTTGCGGGTGCGGCACGTCCTTTTCTATGTAATCACTCATTTTGATGTCAAGCGAATGACCTGCGACGCCCTCCTGATCTGAAGATAGCCCAGATACAATAGACGCTGCGATGTATCATATACGCTTCACGCCTCGTCTATTCAGGGGTGAAATTTATCACGTTTAAGAAGTTGGCGCTCGACACGTGATAGGTGCCGCTTAGTTTCTTCAATATCGCCATTGTAAGTCTGTAAAGACTTTTTCCAAGACCGTAGCACCGAACGTGGCGACCACGGTAACGCTGCATGCATCAGCCAAGATCGCAACTCCGTCGGCAGTTGATCATAAGCCGCCATAGGATCCCCTTTTCGCACACGCCGCTTTAAACTGCTTTGGGCATTTCGCTTTCGCCGAGAACGTTTCATCACGCGCCCCATGGCGCGCAGTACCTATGGCGAAGCCTGTGATATGCTATAATCGACTTGATGTCTATTGCTGTTAAGAACGGCATTTAGGGTCTCCATCTTCTTTATCATAATGGCCAAGTTAATACCGCCACCAATATGATACGTAATAACATCACAACTTAAATTCAAGCAAGCACATCATATGCGCCTTATACATTTCGTAGTGAACCGATACGTCATGACCCCTTGGCCAATTGCGCACGAACACAATTCACAAACATCAAACGTTGCACTCATCGATTTCCGTCTGTGCTTTTTCGCGCGAAGTCTGTGCATTGAAACACTCACGAAATTGTCAAATTTCGCTCTTTTTCTTGTGAACAATCAAGGCCTTACAATTTCAACCAGAGGGACTATTTCCAATGGCAAGGCAGCAATGAAGCCACACGGGCATGCTGCCAGACACACATATCAATTCGTCTTGAAAGGACACATCATGTTTAACACTTCCGTAAAAACACTCGCAGCCGCAGCCGTTCTGATCGCAGCAGGCTCTTCCGCTTTCGCATCTGACCACATCTTTGCGGATCGCTCACAAGATCTGAAATCATACGTTGAACTCGATCTCGTACGTGCCTCAACAGACGGCGTTGTTGATATTTACGAATTGACAGCAAACGGCCAAGGCAAATTGCTCGGCACACAAGCCGTCCACGCTGGTGCAAACCAAAATGTACGCGTGAGCTTTGACACAATCACCAACCAAGACGTTATCGCGGTTCTGACAACAAACGGCTCAGTTGCTGCCACTCAAGACATCGACGTTTCTGTAAACTAAGAACCGCTCCAAATCTCCTCCTCCTCTAAAAGGCGGCCCTCACGGGTCGCCTTTTTACGTTTACAAGACCCTGCTTATAAGACCTGACAGAGCGCCTTAGTTGATTGTGCCGCCTGGCGGCGGATCAATCCCGCAAATCACTATCCCCTGGGAGGTGCTTTGCACGCGCTTCCCCTCAATCATACAAAAGTCCGAACGCTTCACACAGAACCGAAGTGATTTTTGGTTGCCTTGGTACTGGTGCGCTCAGCACAAAACCATCACAATTAATTGGCCTAAAATCACGCCCCCCCCTTTTGAGCAATCACAGTTTCAGCCCGCATTTGTTTCTGCAAATCTGATGACACCACCACGATCTCATAGCAAAACCCGTTTGGGGGTATCAGAAATAATATGCAGAACCGCATCAAGACGTGTCGCAAGATTCGGTTAAAATCTTGAGATCCTTTTTTTGGATTTTTCACGCCTTTTTCTCAGCTTTTTTCGCTCTCTTTTACTCTCTTTTTCGTGAGCATTTCGGCTTTGTTACGCCCCTTATTACAGTCGTATTACATTTCTGTTTCATGTGACCTCAATGCTGATTTCCGGCACTGCCATTTCGCAATGTCACGGCCACATCCATGCATTTGCTTTTTTAACTTTGTCCAGAAAACATCCCCAGACACGTATGCCTAACCTATGGAAAACACCTCATAATTTGGCAATGCGGCCACATAGAACACTGTGTCACCTATCCGTCTGCGCGCAAATGCAGGGTTTTGTCAGCAGAAAAGCACTCACTAAGCCGTGAGTTACCGCTCTTTTTTTCGTGAATTATCAACCCCTTACAATCCTTTGAAATTGGAATAGATCGTTTGGCAAGGCAGCAATGAAGCCACACAGGCACGCTGCCAGACACACATATCAATACGTCTTGAAAGGACACATCATGTTTAACACTTCCGTAAAAACACTCGCAGCCGCAGCCGTTCTGATCGCAGCAGGCTCTTCCGCTTTCGCATCTGACCACATCTTTGCAGATCGCTCACAAGATCTGAAATCATACGTTGAACTGGATCTCGTACGTGCCTCAACAGACGGCGTTGTTGATATTTACGAATTGACAGCAGACGGCCAAGGCAAATTGCTCGGCTCACAAGCCGTCCACGCTGGTGCAAACCAAAATGTACGCGTGAGCTTTGACACAATCACCAACCAAGACGTTATCGCGGTTCTGACAACAAACGGCTCAGTTGCTGCCACTCAAGACGTCGACGTTTCTGTAAATTAATACCAAACCAAATCTCCTCCTTCTCTAAAAGGCGGCCCTCACGGGTCGCCTTTTTACGTTTTGCGAAGGCATGAAACACTTGCCTCATCAGGCGATTTGATATTTTACGCCTCCATGAACACAATAACCCATTCCCATTACGACACGATCATTTTAGGTGCAGGGGCCGCAGGCCTGATGTGTGCTGGATTTGCGGCGGCCAAAGGCGGGCGTGTTTTGGTTGTGGATCATGCCAAACGCGCTGGTGACAAAATTCGCATTTCTGGCGGCGGGCGTTGCAATTTCACCAATATGTTTGCTGGTCCTGAAAACTTCATCTGCCAAAATAAGCATTTCGCCAAATCGGCTTTGGCGCGTTATACGCAATGGGATTTCATCGAACTGGTCGCCAAATATGGCATCGCCTATCACGAGAAAACACTGGGGCAGCTGTTTTGCGACGATAAGGCCACCCAAATCATCGATATGTTGCTGTCTGAGGCCAAGGACGCTGAGGTTGCTTTAAGCACATCAATTGATGCGATGGCGCATGATGGTACTGAATTTCGTGCAACCCTGTCGGGGCGCAACGTGACAGCAACCAATATCGTTGTGGCCACGGGCGGAAAATCAATCCCGAAAATGGGCGCGACGGGGATAGGTTATCAGATCGCCACGCAATTTGGCGTGCCGCTGACAAATACACGCCCCGGATTGGTGCCCCTGACCTTTGGCCCGCAAGAGCTGGAGTGGATCGTGCCGCTTGCTGGCACGGCGCTAGATGGCCGCCTGGAGGCCAATGGCACCTCGTTTGAGGAAGCGCTTTTGTTCACCCATCGCGGCATTTCTGGCCCTGCTGTGTTGCAAGTGTCGAATTATTGGGTTGAAGGCGATACGGTGCATGCCAACCTGATGCCAAACAGATCGATCTTTGACGCACTACGCCAAGAGCGCGCTGACAATGGTCGCCGCCAAATGAGCACGGCTTTGGCAACGCTTTTCCCCAAAAAACTGGCCACAACTTTGGCTGAAAACCTGAAACTATCGGGCAATTTGGCGGATCAATCCGACAAGGCATTGCAGGATCTCAGTGAGACCTTGCATGCCCTGCCCCTGAAACCCACGGGGTCCGAAGGCTACCGCACCGCCGAAGTGACCCTTGGCGGGGTTGATACAGATGCGCTGAGTTCGAAAACCATGGAAAGCAAACAGCTCAAGGGTCTGTATTTCATCGGCGAAGTTGTCGATGTGACCGGTTGGCTTGGGGGTTATAATTTTCAATGGGCTTGGTCATCTGCCGCCGCCGCAGGGCGCGCTATTGCAGATCGAGCCTGATCAGCGCTTTCCCTTGCGGGTTTGCGCGTTTAAACTTGGTTGCGTAAAGACCAACACCACAAACATAACGGATGCGTCATGAAAATTGCCAGCTTTAACATCAACGGTATCAAAGCCCGCATAGACGCGCTCACAGATTGGCTTAAAGAATCTGATCCCGATGTGGTGATCTTGCAAGAAATCAAATCCGTGGACGAAAATTTCCCCCGCGCGCATTTCGAAGACATGGGCTATATCGTTGAAACCCATGGCCAAAAATCATTCAACGGCGTGGCGTTTTTGTCAAAAATCCCGTTGGAAGATGTCACCCGTGGCCTGCCAAATGGCGCGGGCATGGGGCGTGACGGCGCGGATGATATCGAGGCGCGCTATATCGAGGCGACGGTGATTGGCAAAACGACATCCCTGCGCATCTGCGGGTTGTACCTGCCCAATGGCAACCCAGTTGACTTGAACAGCGACGGCACACCCGTTGAGGGATCAAAATATGATTTCAAGCTCAAATGGATGCAGCGCCTGCAGGATCGCGCGCGAGATCTGTTGCAGCTCGAAGAACCATTTTTACTGGCTGGTGATTTTAATCTGATCCCGCAGGCCGAAGACGCCAAACGTCCTGATGCGTGGCGCAAGGACGCGTTGTTCCGCCCTGAAAGCCGCGAAAAGTTCCGCATGTTGATGGACCTTGGGTTTACGGACGCTTTGCGGGTGAAAAACAGCGCAGATGAAACCTATACGTTTTGGGATTACCAAGCGGGTGCTTTCGATCGCAATGATGGCATTCGAATCGATCACTTTTTGCTTTCGCCACAAGCGGCAGATCGGCTGCAAGACTGCCAAATCGATGCCTATGCACGGGCCAAATCCAAGCCATCAGACCATGTGCCCATTTGGATAGAAATCGATCTCTAAAAAAAAATTATAGAAAATATAAAAAACGCACCCGAGACCTGTAGCACGCTCACATTTAGATCGCACAAACGTGATCAAATAGGCTGCATCCGGATCGGACAAAAGACATGAGCCCAGCATGGGGTTATCCCCATAACTCTGTCTTCATCTGCCGCAAACGAAAAACGCCTGCAGAGTAACCTGCAGACGTTTTTATCAACCAAACACGATCAAAGCGTGTTGATTACCATTTTTTCCCATCGTCGGCGCGACCTTTACCAAGGTGTTTGCGCAGGCGTGATGGTACTGATTTGGTGTTATTTTTATACGGATTGGCGTCACCTTGATCACGGAACCACAAACGAATGGGGGTGCCGGGCATATCAAAGTCGACCCGCAAGCCATTGATAAGATATCGTTTATAGCTCTCGTTTAGTTTGTCAGCATGCGAACACATCACCACGAACCCCGGTGGACGGGTTTTGGCTTGGGTCATATAGCGCAGCTTGATCCGACGTCCACCCGGTGCGGGGGGCGGATGTGCCTCACACATGGCTTTAAGCCAACTGTTCAAGCGGGCCGTAGGAACGCGGCGGTTCCAAATTTCATGCGCCTTCAAAATCGCTTCTTGCAACTTATCAAGGTTCTTGCCTGATTTCGCAGAAACAGTGACCAGTTGCGCGCCTTTGAGTTGCGGCAGTAAACGCGCGAATTCTTCACGCAAGAATTTGGCTTTGTTGGATTTATCGGTTTCTTCGTCCCATTTGTTCACAGCGATTACAACGGCACGGCCTTCGCGTTCGGCCAAATCGGCGATGCGCAAATCTTGTTGTTCAAACGGAATAGACACATCCAGCAAAACAACTACAACTTCCGCGAATTTAACCGCCCGCAAACCATCAGAGACAGACAGCTTTTCCAGCTTTTCTTGTACCTTGGCTTTTTTGCGCATCCCAGCGGTATCGAACACACGCACAGGTGTGTCGTTCCAATTCATGGTGACAGAAATACTATCGCGGGTGATGCCCGCCTCGGGACCGGTAAGCAAACGCTCTTCGCCCAAGAGCTTGTTAATCAAGGTGGATTTACCAGCATTCGGGCGACCAACAACGGCAATCTGAAGCGGTTTCTCGAAGGTGAACTCACGTGAAGACCCTAAAGTGTCGCCCTCTTCATCGAAATCTTCATCGGTCAAAATCACGTCAACATCAGGTGTGTCGCGCTTGGCACGTTCTTCGAATTCCTCAGAGATCGGCAACAACATATCGTAGAGGTCAGACATGCCCTCGCCGTGTTCCGCAGACAGGCGCACAGGTTCGCCAAGCCCCAAAGAATAGGCTTCCAAGAACCCTGCCTCGCCCGCATGACCTTCGGCTTTGTTCACGCCCAAAATCACCCGCGCAGATTTGCGACGCAAAATGTCAGCGAACACTTCGTCGGCCGGTAAGATGCCTGTACGGCCATCCACAAGGAACAGGCAGACATCGGCCATACCCACAGCGCGTTCGGTCAGCGCACGCATCCGGCCTTGCAGGCTTTCATCTGTGGCCTCTTCCAAACCAGCGGTGTCGATGACGGTAAAGGGCATGCCTTGCAGCTTGGCCTCGCCTTCGCGCAGGTCACGGGTCACGCCGGGTTGGTCATCAACCAATGCCAGACGGCGTCCAACCAAACGATTGAACAGGGTCGATTTGCCCACATTCGGACGGCCGACAATTGCTAGTGTAAAACTCATGGGTGATCCCGCTTTTCATCTCAAGTCGCCCCGATACACCCAAAGGGCCTTTGGGGTAAAGGGGCAAAGCTCAGGTCGTCGTGATGGGGGCTTAGTTCAAAGCCGCCATTGTGCCGTTTTCAAGCAAGACATACATCACGCCGCCCACGACAATCGGATCGCTGGCAGCGCCGGCAGGCAGGCTCACTTGTGTAACCAAAGCGCCAGATTCAGGGGCAAACCCGCGCAGCATCCCATCAGAGGAGGCCACCCAAAGTTTACCGCCCGCAGCAACAGGTCCGTAATGTGCATACACATCTTTACGTTTTTTCACCTTATCCGTGGTGAACAAGGGCAATTGCTGCCCCCAGATGCGATTGCCATTTGAGGCAGACAAACGCACCAATTCAGCACGATCCGAGATAATGAACACTGAGCCGCCGACAACTGAGGCAGCACTATAGGCCCCTTCGCGGGCCGTCCAGCGGCGTTCGCCCGTCTCCATATTAAAGGCCGCAAAGCGCCCGGCCTGATTGCCCATGTAAACTGTGCTGCCAACGATCACAGGATCAGAGGTGATATCAGAAACATTAGCATAGACTAGCCCAGCACGTTGCCCCGCGAGCGAGGCAGACCAAAGACGCGTGCCGCCTTTGCGAAACAGCCCGTAGACATCGCCCGCAGCAAAAGGCACAACAGCCAAGCGATCATTCACCGCAGGCGCAGGTGCGCCGACCCGTGAGGCAATCGTTTCAGGGCCGCTGATTTGCCATTTGACCAAGCCTGTCGTCAGATCGATGGCCCAGACTTGCGAATCGCCGCCCACCACATAGACCAGACCTCGATGCACTGTCAGGCCAGACCCGCCAGCCGCATCGATGCGTTGGGTCCAAGCGCGTGCGCCTGTGGCCAAATCAAACGCAATGATGTCACCATAAGCGGTCGCTGCCAACAATGTTGATCCAGAGATGGCCAAAGACCCGCCAGAGGCATCGCCCTGCCGTTCACTGGCCGGAGTAATATCTTGGGTCCAGACAGCAGCCCCAGTCGAGGCTGATACAACGGTCACATGAGACCCCGCATCAAAGGCCGCGACATATCCGTTGGCCGCCACAGGGGCCGAGGTCATGCGCAATTTGCGTGTGTTGCCTTGGCCGATGGGCGTGGCCCATGCCACGGTCGGGGTGGTCGCAGTAAATGCGTTATGACCAGAGGCATGGCTGGCTGATCCACCCGTTTGCGTCCAACTGGCCCGCGTCACCTGCGCGCCAAGTGAGATCGCAACAGAGCTGTTCGCCACCTTAACATCGTTTGCACTCGAAATGGCCAAACCATCACGCAGATCGAGACGCTCTCCGGGCAAGATCACCTCTTTGTCACCACAAGCCGACAGGCCGACGGCCAAAAGAAAAAGCCCTGTTTTACCAAACTGCGCGATCATGTTGATGATCCCCTCGTCAAATGTCGTTTTCTTACGCTCATATTCTAGAGAGCGCCCGTGCCCACGCTGTAGGCCCGTGTTAATTGGCCCTGACATCGTGCATGGCCGCAAAATCATTTATCTAGGCTTATTGTGCGATTGGATCGGCCCCAAGTGCAACTATCATCTGAAGGCTTCGGCGACGAAGCGCCTCTGTGGCGTCAACATCTTGCGCAATCGCGCGCAATCCCGCGACAGCGGCCTCTATATCGCCCAATTCGACCTGCGCTGTTGCGATTTGCTCTTCGGCCAACAAACGATACGGCGCGCCAGGTGATGCGATGCCCGCCAATTGCGCGATACGGTCCTCAGGCGGAATGTCTGCTGCGCCGATCATTGCCGTTTTCAATATCGCCAAATCGCGGAAGATAGCATCGAGTGTGGCGTCAACCGTATAGGGCGCCAAGGCTGCGATCGCACCAGAGACGTCCCCTGCAGCGTGCAATTCGCCACTTCGTACCATGTCGGCAATAATGCGCGCAGATCCTGTAACGCCAGCCGATGCCAATGCATCTGCCCGCGCCGATGCGTCATCGCCACCTGCGGTCAACGCCGCCGTAATCGCGTCGCCGTTGGCTTGGGCCACAGCCGCCGCCTTGGCTTTGGACCATTCATTATAGGCAGCACCGCCCACAATCGCCACAACGACAACAATCCCGATCCAGCCATATTTGCGTAAAGCCGCGTAAAGCTTGTCGCGCTGGACCTCTTCGGTCACTTCGTCGATGAAACTGTCAGTATTACTCACATTGGCCCCCGGGTCGGTTCAAACTTTGGTCTGTACACCTCAGATGAGGTCGCACATATTTATCGTGTTGGCCCTCTCTTACCCCGAACCACGAACCCTTGCCAAGAGGATGTGAAACATTGCACGGATGATGCGCGCCATTGAGCAAGAAACACAGACAGGACAATACAAATAGCTTAGCCTCTATTAAGGCCTTTCAGTCACCCCTGCGCCCCTTTCATCCCGATACAAAATGGACCAAAATTTCCTCACCCAATGCTATTTTAAAAACTTTTTTAACAAATGCGTTTGATTTCATCCAGAAATGGTCGAAATCGCGCCAAAGCCATCTAAACAACGCTGAAAAATACGGATAATCAAAAGGTTCAACGACACATATGCCTGTTTTGCACAGATAAGTGATGAAATGTGACCTCGCATCTTGCGAAACACATTGCTCTTCCCCATCTTGACGACAATGTTAATCTCTTTAAGACCGACACAAGATTTGGAGCCTGACGATTGAACAGACCCAAAACAGTTACTCAATCTGCAGGCTTTCGCGCGCTATTTCCGCCGATCAAGCCTAATATCTAAATCCGGCTCGAAGCCGCCTAAGACCAACGGACACAGAAATTACCCCATGCGTATTATGTCAATCCTCATCGCCCTGCTCGTTTGTGTGGCTCTGTACTTCTTTATTTTTGAACGCGACCGTCTTACCGCTGGGGCTGGTGCGCCTGTCGTCGAGGAAGCCGCCGAAACCGAAACGGACACCTTTGCTCCACCCGGTTTGAAGGAAGAAACACTCACAAAAGCCGTACATGTTGTCGCCACACATTCTGTTGCGCGTGAGTTGGACAGCGCGGTTATTTTGCGCGGCGAAACACAGGCGGCGCGCCAAGTGACCGTCGCGGCGCAAACCGCCGGTCAAGTGATTTCAGAACCTTTGCGAAAAGGCGCTTATGTTAAACAGGGGCAGATGCTGTGCGAACTTGATCCTGGGACGCGCGCCTCAACATTGGCCCAAGCTCGTGCGGCGCTTGCAGAAGCGCAAGTTGGCTTGAACAATGCGCAAACACTCTCAGAGGGCGGTTATGCTTCCGAGACTAGAGTTCTGTCCGCCGAAGCCGCATTAGAAAACGCGCGCGCCTCGGTGGCGACTGCGCAAAAAGACATCGAACGTCTTGAAATCACAGCGCCTTTTGCGGGTCTACTGGAAACAGATACGGCAGAATTTGGAACATCCCTGCAAGCTGGCACAGAATGTGCAACCGTTATTCAGCTTGATCCGATCAAATTGGTTGGCTTTGCCCCTGAAACCGAAGTCGACAAAATCGAAGTTGGCGCATTGGCAGGCGCTCGCTTGATCTCGGGTAAAGAGGTCACAGGTCGCGTGACATTCCTATCGCGCTCTGCAGATCCAGAAACACGCACTTTCCGCGTTGAAGTCGAAGTGCCCAATACAGATTTTGCCATCCGCGATGGTCAAACAGTTGAAATCGGCATTTCCTCTGCTGGACGTTTGGCGCATCTGGTGACGCAATCCTCTTTGACTCTCAACAACGACGGGTTGATCGGGTTACGCACTGTAGGCGCTGACAATATCGTTGACTTCATGCCCATCGAAGTGATCCGCGACACCCAAGACGGTATCTGGGTCGCGGGCTTGCCCGAAAACGTGGACATCATCACAGTCGGGCAAGAATATGTCAGCAAAGGCGTCTTGGTTGATCCACATTTTGAAGGAGCAGCCCAATGACGGGAATCGTTGATTGGGCCGGTGAACGCGCCCGAATGATCTTGGCCTTTATTGCGCTGACCCTTGTTTTGGGGACGACCGCATATGTGAGCCTGCCCAAAGAGGGCGAACCGGATATCGAAATTCCGGCTTTGTTTGTCTCTGTGCCCTTCCAAGGCATTTCAGCTGAAGACAGTGAACGTCTGTTGGTCAAGCCAATGGAAACCGAGCTGTCCGATCTTGATGGGCTGGATGTGATGACTGGCACAGCCTCAGAAGGCTATGCGGGTGTCGCGTTGCAGTTTGAATTCGGCTGGGACAAGACCAAAATCATGGCCGATGTGCGCGATCGTATGAATCGTGCCGAGGGCAAATTTCCTGCGGGCGCAGATAATTATTCGATCAACGAAATCAACTTTTCCGAATTTCCGATCTTGATCGTCAATCTGACCGGCAACGTGCCAGAGCGCACGCTGGTACAATACGCCAGCAAGCTGCAAGACCGTCTGGAAGGGCTTGAACCCATTTTGGAAGCAGCCCTGACAGGGGATCGCGCCGAGATGCTTGAAGTGATCATCGACCCCTTGCGTCTTGAATCCTACAACGTCACCGCAGCAGAGTTGATTCAAGTCGTCACCCAGAACAACCAACTGGTGGCCGCAGGCGAAGTGTCCACCGCAACAGGGACGTTTTCGATCAAAATCCCTGCCTCTTTCAATGACCAAAGTGATGTCATGGGGCTGCCTGTCAAAGTGAACGGTGACCGCATCATCACACTTGGCGATCTGGCGTCTATTCGTCTGACCTTTGAAGACCGCGAAGGCACAGCGCGCTTTAACGGCGTTGACAGTGTCGCGCTGCAAGTTGTCAAACGCAAAGGTTTTCCGATTATCGATACGGTCGAATTGATCAAAACCGAGGTCGACGCAGAAGTCGCCACATGGCCGCAAGCCTTGCAAGAAGCGATCAATGTCGGCACCTCAAATGATCAATCCACGCAAGTGGCATCGATGGTGAGCCAGCTTGAAGGCTCGGTTTTGACCGCTGTTGCCTTGGTGATGATCGTCGTTTTGGCCTCTTTGGGCATCCGGTCTGCTTTGCTGGTTGGCTTTGCGATCCCCACATCTTTCTTGCTGTGTTTCATCCTGCTTGGCCTCATGGGCATCACCATTTCCAATATCGTTATGTTTGGTTTGATTTTGGCTGTGGGTATGCTGGTGGACGGCGCGATTGTTGTCGTGGAATACGCAGATCGCAAAATGGCCGAGGGCGAAGGCCCGATGGCGGCTTTCGTTGAAGCCGCAAAACGCATGTTCTGGCCGATTGTATCCTCGACCGCGACCACGCTTTGCGCCTTTTTGCCGATGCTGTTTTGGCCCGGCGTTGCGGGCGAATTCATGGGCATGTTGCCGGTCACGATTATTTTCGTGCTTTCTGCATCCTTGATCGTGGCCTTGATCTATCTGCCTGTTATGGGCGGTGTTTCGGGCCGTATCTCGCGCCTGTTTGATCGCAGCTCAGCCATTCTCAAAGCGCATCTGCCATGGTTTGTGCGTGCCGCATTGGTTGTCCCCTCGACCTACATGGTATTCGTGGGCCTGCGTCAATTGATGAACCCCGGCTACCTGTTTGGCGGCACAGCCCCTGATGGCCCCGTGGGTCTTATCGCTGGTGCTGGGGTGTTTCTCATCGGCTCTGCATTGTCTGGCATTACTTTGGCCGCATCGGCGCGTGAGAAAAAAGAACAAAAAATCCGCGCCGGCTACAAACGCTCTGCCTTTGGCTGGTTCACCTATGCCATCGCGGGCAATCCTGTGATGCCTGTTGTGACCATCGCTGCGGTTATTTTGAGTGTTGTGAGCATTTTCGGCTACTACGGTGCCAACAACAAAGGCGTCGTGTTTTTCGCCGACACAGAGCCAGAGCAGGCGATCATTTATGTGCGCGCCCGTGGCAACTTGTCGTTGGATGAAAAAGACGCTCTGGTGCGCCAAGTTGAAGATGTGGTTTTGACCCAAGTCGGTGTCGACAATGCCTTTGCCTTTGCGGGGTCTGGCGGATTGAACGCCAACACAGGTGGCGGCGAAGGCCCGCGTGACACCATTGGTCAAATCCAAGTGGAATTGATTCCTTGGGCCGAACGTCCAACAGTGACTGAAGATGGGTTCTTGTTCTTTGAAGATACCCATGTGGCCGAAGAATACAACGGCAACACAGTCTTGGATGAGCTGCAAGAACGCCTTGATCAGATTCCAGGCATCTACGCCGAAATCCTTGCCTTGTCTGGCGGTCCTGCTTCGGCGAAACCTGTACATCTGCGCCTTGTCGGTGACGATTTCGATGTGCTTGATGAGGCCGTTCAAATCGTGCGCGATAAATTTGAGGCCACTCAAGCCCTGACGGAAATCGAAGACACCCGCCCCCTGCCCGGCATCGACTGGAAGATCAATGTCGATGTGGCCAAAGCGGGCCGTTATGGCGCAGACGTGGCCACTGTTGGCGGTATGGTGCAGCTCGTGACACGTGGGATCACCCTAGACACGATGCGGGTGCCAAGCTCAGATGAAGAAATCGACATCCGTGTGCGCTTGCCTGAAAAAGACCGTGTGATGTCCACGCTTGATAACCTCAAGGTGCGCACCGCTGGCGGTCTTGTGCCTCTGTCCAACTTCATCACCCGCGAACCTGTGCAGAAACTGGCACAAATCGACCGCGTGGATCAAAAACGTTATTTCGATGTGAAAGCGGGCGTGGCCTCAGAAATGACCACAGATGACGGCATCGCCATCACCCCAGCAGAGCGTGTCGCGTTTTTGACAAACTGGCTTGAAAACGAGACGCCTCTACCCGACGGTGTCGCGTGGGAATGGACGGGCGATGACGAAGAACAACGCGAAACCGGAGCCTTCCTTGGCAAGGCTTTTGCCGCCGCTTTGGCCTTGATGTTCATCATTTTACTGGCCCAGTTCAATTCGTTCTACAACTCTGTTCTGGTGCTCTTGGCGGTGGTGATGTCTGTCGCTGGCGTGCTTGTGGGTCTTTTGGTGATGGATATGTCTTTCGGCATGATCATGACCGGCACGGGGGTTGTCGCGCTCGCGGGGATTGTGGTGAACAACAACATCGTGTTGATCGACACCTATCAAGAATACTCGCGGATCATGCCCCGCATTGACGCCATTGTACGCACAGCCGAAGATCGTATTCGCCCCGTGCTCTTGACCACCATCACAACGATGGCGGGTCTGACTCCGATGATGTTTGGTCTGTCTTTGGATTTCATCAACGGTGGCTATTCTTTGAACTCGCCCACAGCGGCGTTCTGGACCAACTTGGCCACGGCTGTGGTGTTTGGTCTTGGCATCGCGACGGTTTTAACGCTGATTTTCACGCCCGCGATGCTGGCGCTTCGGGTTTGGATCTGGGTGATTTTGCGGTACGTTGTGACGGTGACCGCGGCAGCCCTTGGACGACAGGGTCAAACCGCGCGTGACTTTACCTTGGCGCGCGAAGCCAAACGGGCCAACAATCCTGAGTTTATCTGGGACCTTGAACCCTACCATGATCAGCCAGATGTTGGATTGGGCGCAGATGATCAAGCGGAGGCTTCACCAAAGCCGAAAGCAAAGGATCAAAAGAAAGCGCCTAAAGATCAAAAACCGCCTGCGAACAGCGGCAAGCCCGCATCCGCCGCAGAATAAAATAAACGCCCCCAGTTTTGGGGGCGTTTTCAATTGGGCCAGATTGTATGCAGCGAAGATTGGGTCAGATCGCCAAATTTGAGTTAAAGATCATCCATCGCGGCCAAAGCCTCGCGCACCAATCTAAAATCAGCCCCCTCTTTATAGGCCCCTTCTGACAAGATGCGTTTCCACCGACGTGCGCCGGGTTGCCCCGCAAAGATCCCCAGCATGTGACGCGTGATCTGGGCCAATTTGCCCCCTGCCACGACGTGCCGCTCGATGTACTCTTCCATGGCCATCACAACCTCGCGTCGGCTCAATGCCGCGCGCCTATCGCCATACACCAAGGCATCCGCATTGCCTAAAATATCATAGGGCTGATGATAAGCCGCACGGCCCACCATCACCCCATCCATCACGTCGAGCTGAGACAGCATCGTCGCCTCATCCGCGATACCGCCATTGATCGACAGGTGAAGATCGGGAAAATCCGCTTTCATCGCATGTACCAAATCATAATCAAGCGGTGGAATATCGCGGTTTTCTTTCGGCGACAGCCCTTGCAGCCACGCTTTGCGCGCATGGATCGTCAAACGTTTGACGCCCGCGCCCTGCATTTTGGCCAGAAAAGCAGGCAGAACCTCATGCGCCTCTTGCTCATCCACACCGATACGGCACTTTACCGTCACCTCAACACTTGAGGCCTTGATCATCGCTTGCACGCAATCCGCGACCAGATCAGGCGATTTCATCAACACAGCCCCAAAGGCCCCAGATTGCACACGATCAGAGGGGCAGCCGACATTGAGGTTCACCTCGTCATAGCCCTGATCCACGCACATCTTGGTCGCCAAAGCCAGTTCAGCCGGATCAGACCCGCCAAGCTGCACCGCCACAGGATGCTCCGCTGCGTTGTAATCCAACAAATGCGCGGCACCGCCTTGGACCAGCGCGGGGGCTGTGACCATCTCTGTATAGAGCAAAGCATGATGAGACATCAGACGGTGAAAATACCGACAATGCCGATCCGTCCACGCCATCATCGGTGCAACGGACAGGCGGGCGCTAGTGTCTAAATTTATATCTTTGACATTCATACTGCTGTTCATCGCTCATTTTATCGATCAGCTCGGTTATAGCCGAAATTAGATTTTGCGGGGCTTATACAGTGCGAGCTCACGTGATGCGAGGTACAAAACGGGTCAAACATCAGAGCCAGATCATGATACTTATTTTGTGCCGTCCCTAGCTAATAATCTCAAATTTATGCACATCCACCATCCCGCGATCGGTGATCTTTAGCGCAGGGATGACAGGCAAGGCCAGAAACGCCAATTGCAAGAACGGCTCTTCCAGAGTGACGCCCAAAGATTTCGCCGCCGCGCGCAGATCAATCAACGCATCGCGCACCACTTCAAACGGTTCAAGGCTCATCAATCCGGCCACAGGCAGCGCCAGTTCGGCCAAAACCTTGCCGCCTGAGACAACAACAAATCCACCTTCGATCTCGCTCATCCGATTGGCGGCCAGTGCCATGTCGTCGTAATCCACACCAACGCAGGCGATGTTGTGATGATCGTGACAAACAGTCGAGGCAATCGCCCCCGCTTTCAGCCCAAAGCCTTTGACGAAACCGCTGGCGATGTTGCCGTTCTTGCCGTGACGCTCGATCACCGTGATCCGCGTCAGATCGCGCGAAGGGTCCGGTTTTTTATCGCCATCTTCGATCGGGATCACGTCATGAAGGTGTTCAGTGATGATCTTGCCCTCAAGAATGCCAATCACTTCCGTCTCTTCACGGTTGCCGGTGGTGCGAAAATCCTGCGCAGTCACGCGTGGTGCTTTTACGGAATTTCGGGCCACGGGTGCGATTTTTGCACGGGCCTCAAATGCCTCATTGTTTACCTCAACTCCACCGCAGAACACTCTGGAAGCATTGCAATTTTCCAAACTATCGACGACCACAATATCAGCGCGTTTGCTGGGCGCAATCATGCCCCGATCTTTCAGGCCAAAGGCCTCAGCCGCAGACAGGCTGGCGGCGCGGTATACCGATAAAGGCGAACAGCCAAGCGCAATCAGCGTGCGGATCATGTAATCCAAATGGCCATGTTCGCCGATATCCAAAGGATTGCGATCATCGGTACACAGGCACATATAGGCAGAAGTGATATCGGTCAAAAGCGGCTGCAAGGCGTGCAGGTCTTTGGACACAGAGCCCTCGCGAATAAGCACCCTCATGCCTTTGCGCAGTTTTTCACGCGCCTCGTTAAAGGTCGTCGCCTCATGTTCAGTGCGAATGCCCGCGGCGATGTAAGCGTTGAGATCACGCCCTGAAAGCTGCGGACAATGGCCGTCGATGTGCTGATCTTCGAACAGTTTGATCTTGGCCATGGCGCTTGGGTCGCGAAACATCACGCCGGGGTAGTTCATGAATTCGGCCAAACCGATACTTGAGGCATGCCCCATGACTTGTTTCAGATCATCTGCCAGCAACTCAGCCCCAGCGGTTTCCATATGCGTCGATGGCACGCAGGACGACAATTGCACGCGAATGTCCATCAATGTGTGCTCGGATGCCTGTTGGAAATAGCGAATACCATCAAGGCCGATGACATTGGCAATCTCATGCGGATCACAGATCGCGGTTGTGACCCCGCGCGGTGTCACGCAGCGATCAAATTCGAACGGTGTCACCAAAGAGCTTTCAATGTGCAAATGCGTATCGATGAATCCCGGAACAATAATCTGTCCCGTGACATCAATCTCTTGCTTTCCTTCATATCTATCGAACACACCTGCGATGCGGTCGCCACAAATGGCGACATCGCCCTCAAGCAGCTCCCCTGTCATCAGGTCAAAAATACGCCCGCCTTTAAGGACGATATCTGCGATATCATCGCCTTTGGCTTGCGCAATACGTGTTTCTAGATCGGACATATCGCTCTCCTAAGACATCACGGCAGGAATAATTTCCACGGTGTGATCAAAGCCCATTGCAGCGCGGTCTGCATCACGGGAAGGCACCAGCCATACAACGCGCGCGCCGTTTTGACACTCATCACTGGCCGCTTTACGTTGATCAGACAAGCGCCACGCGGCGGTGCCGTGGTCTTTGCCAACGACAATACGATCCGCATCACGGCGTGCCAGCTCAAAAATAGATGCGAAAGCGGGGTCTGCGGCGATGATCAAATCAGCCTCTTGCATCCGCTGCACAGCGCGCAGGGTCATCAGATCAGCATCCATCGCCCCAACGCTGACCACAGTGATTTGCCCTTGGCCTGCATCATCGGGCGCGCCACCTGCATGAATTGCGGATTTAATCAGCTCGGCGGCCTCGCGTTCGGCACCGCGCGCGTGCAACTGACGCGGCTTGTCAGCATAGACCCAACGCCAAAAGGCGCGCCGTTTGTCTTTGTGAACGTGTTGAGCCGCGGCAGAGCGCAATCGCCCGCCGAGCGCCACAAGATCACCCAATTTCGGTTCAAGCACCTGCTCCAGATGCGTTTTGATCTGACGTGCCAGCACAGGGGCGGCCCCTTCGGTGCCAATGGCCACAACCAAAGGATCACGATCCACAAGACTCGGCGTGTTGGCCTCACACAGATGCGGTTGATCGACAACATTGACCAAGGCTCCAGACACGCGCACAAGCGTGTGAATCGCGGCATCCAGTCCCGGACAACCAGTGCCAACAAAAACCAAAGCAGCACCTTTAAAGGTCTCAGGCGTGATTGCCCCGCGATCATGGCGGGCACGCCCCTCATTCACCAGCGCTTGCAATTCATCATCTAGGTTAGGCGCAACAAAGGTGATCCGCGCCTCAGATTTCAGCATCAACCGTGCTTTTTGTGCCGCTGTTTCGCCGCCGCCCACGATGATCACATCGCGGTCCACCATCCGAAGGAACATCGGGAAGAATTTCATATGTGTCGTCTCTTTTGGTACGCGTTTAGATCGAATTATAGATTTCGTATCAAAGTGATCTAGGACCACGTGCCAAAAGACAAGGGGGCGTCCCTAGAAACGCCCCCTTTGATGAATTTACAGTCACATGACTGATGCCTAAAATCTGCCCTTAGTGGCTGTCTTTGCCAACATCATTACCGCGACAGCCCTTGAGAAAATCAAGGTCCGCGCCGGTATCGGCCCCTTCAACATGGGTATGATGCAGGTAGGCATAGCCAGAGGTTGGCGCGCTCTCAGCGGGCGTCCATGCTTTCAAGCGGGCGGCCAATTCTGCATCGGAAATATCCAAACGCAGCACACGGTTTTCCACATCCATCTCGATCATATCGCCATTTTGCACCACGGCCAAAGGTCCGCCTGCGGCAGCCTCAGGCGAAGTGTGTAAAACAACCGTGCCGTAAGCCGTACCAGACATGCGCGCATCTGAAATGCGCACCATATCGGTGATGCCTTTTTTCAAAATTTTCGGCGGCAAGCCCATGTTGCCCACCTCAGCCATGCCGGGATAGCCCTTGGGACCACAGTTTTTCATCACCATCACGCAGGTTTCATCGATATCTAAATCAGGGTCTTCGATTTTGGCTTTATAGTCGTCGATGTCTTCAAACACCACGGCCCGCCCTGTGTGTTTCAGCAAATGCGGCGAGGCGGCTGAGGGTTTGAGAACGGCACCTTTGGGGGCCAAGTTGCCCCGCAAAACAGCAATGCCGCCTTGTTGTGTCAACGCCTGATCAAGCGGCAAAATCACGTCTTCGTTGTGGTTTTCGACGTCTTTCACTTCGTCCCAAATGGTTTCGCCAGACACGGTCAAACAGTCTTTGTTCAACTGACCACCCTGCCCCAAACGTTGCAAGACAACAGGCAGACCGCCAGCATAATAGAACTCCTCCATCAGATACTTACCTGACGGCATAAGGTTCACGATGGTGGCAACATCGCGCCCGCAACGGTCCCAATCGTCCAGTGTAAAGTCGACCTCGACACGGCCCGCCAGCGCCAGCAAGTGCACAACAGCATTGGTCGATCCGCCAATTGCGCCATTGGCGCGCACGGCGTTCTCGAACGCGGCTTTGGTCATGATGTCAGATGGCTTTAGGTCATCTTTGACCATTTGTACGATCCGACGACCAGACATTTGCGCCATCACGCGACGACGCGAATCCACCGCTGGGATGGCCGCATTGCCAGACAAAGCCATACCCAAGGCTTCCGCCATAGAGGCCATCGTCGAGGCCGTGCCCATAGTATTGCAGGTGCCTGTTGAGCGCGACATGCCCTGTTCGGCTTCCAAAAATTCCTCTTGGGTCATCTCACCCGCTTTCACGGCTTCCGAGAATTTCCAAAGATGGGTGCCAGAGCCAACACGTTCACCTTTGAATTGACCATTCAGCATAGGCCCGCCCGTGACGACAATCGACGGAATGTCACAAGAGGCCGCCGCCATCATCAGCGATGGCGTGGTTTTGTCACAGCCAACCAAAAGCACAGCGCCATCAATAGGTTGTCCGCGAATGGTTTCCTCGATCGACAAAGCCGCCAGATTGCGAAACATCATCGCTGTGGGGCGAAAAGTGTTCTCTGAGGCTGAAAATACAGGCACCTCCACGGGAAAACCGCCCGCTTCCCAAATACCCGCTTTGACCTTTTCGGCCAGCTCTTTCATATGGCTGCCGTTACACGGTGTTAATTCTGACCATGTGTTCAAGATGCCGATAATCGGACGACCATCGAACAAATCATGCGGATAGCCTTGGTTTTTCATCCAGCCACGATGGTAAATCGTGTCACGTGAATTGCCGCCGTACCAAGATTGCGAACGCAGTTTGCGGGGCCAAGGGGCTGGTGTAAATGTCATGAGATACCTTACAAAACTTTAACGGTGACGGTGCCAGACACAGCAGGCTGCTGGATCAATGGATTGCGCAAAACCAAGCCAAACTCAGGGGCTTCGATTTCAAACACATCGCCATCTTGAGTGGAAATGCTATCGGCAAATGACAATGTTGCGGTGCCAAAGAAATGCACATGCACTTCACCGGGCTGACGGAAAATGTCGTATTTAAAGTGATGATGCTCAAGGTTCGCCACAGTATGCGACATGTTGTTTTCACCTGACAAGAACGGTTTTTCCCAGATCACAGCCCCATCGCGCAAGATGCGCGACATGCCTTGCACATCGCCGGGCAGCTCGCCGACCAACAGCTCAGGACCGAAAGAAGCAGGGCGCAACTTGGAATGCGCCAACCACAGGTAATTGCCACGCTCAGTAATGTGATCGGAAAACTCATTGGACAAAGCAAAGCCGACACGGAACGGCGTGCCATCGGCAGAGTTCACATAAATGCCAGCGATTTCTGGCTCTTCGCCCGCGTCTTTTGCAAAACTCGGGGATGTCAGCGGCGCGCCTGCGGCCACAGCTTGAGTGCCATTACCTTTGTAAAACCATTCAGGCTGCGCACCTTCAACATTATCAGCAGGCTTGCCGCCCTCAATCCCCATTTGAAACATCTTCATTGTGTCAGTCACAGGCGCATCAGTGTTGGCCTTGGCGTGCATGGAGGACCGTGTCGAGGCAGACCCCAAATGGGTCAGGCCTGTGCCTGTCAAATGGCAATGGGCAGGGTCTTCATGGTGGATTGGCAACATCATGCGACCCTCGGCGTAAGCCGCATTCAAATCAATCGCCTCACCAAACCCATGGGCTTGGATCACTTCCGCCAAAGACTTGCCCGTTTCCGCCGCTTCCATCGCCAAAGCGTAGGTCGATGAGGCCTCTTTCACAGCGTAGGCTTCGGACCCGTCACGCGCGACAACAGTGATGCCCCCAAGGGCGTTTTGAATTTGTGAGAGCAGCATGATGTTCTTTCCTAAATTTATTGATCCCACCACGAGGCGCACAGTACAACTGCGAGACCCTCGTGATGGCTGGGCGCCAAAAACTACCTGTCGCGTCACAACAAGGCCAAACATTGGCGCATATGGTCATTTCAGTGCACTGCATTCAAAACTTTTGATACATCTCAGTCAAATTATATTATAAGATATAAATATACCATTTTTTACATATTAAATTCACATCGGTTTGCATCGATGGTACGCCCAACTTATCTTATAAGGCCTCTCTCACCCAATGGATCGACTACTCAAAAAAGGATTAAAAATCAGCCACCTAAGACTAGCAGATGCCTTGATGCGCGAAGAACAACTTTCCTCCGCAGCGCAGGTTATAGGCATTGCGCAACCGGCGGCATCGCGCCTTGCCTCAGAGGTCGAGCGCATCATCGGCGCGCCGCTTTATACGCGCGCGGGTCGTGGGATCGAACTGACTCCCGAAGGCTTGGCTTTGGCCCACCGTGCACGACGGATTTTGCATGAAATTTCAGACGCAGACCGCGAAATAACGGAATTGAAATCGGGGCTAACGGGCAAGGTTTCAATCGGAGCGGTCACAGGCCCCGCAATTGAACATGTGCTGCCCGCGCTCAGACAGGCACGCATCGCTTTGCCAAACATCCAGATCGAAGTGGAAGTTGGGACGTCTGACGCCCTTGGACCCATGCTGCAAAGCGGGCAACTTGATTTCGCATTGGCGCGCTTGCCAAAAGGCGTAGATCCCTCACTGTTCAATATGACTGTGGTGAGCAAAGAGCCTTTGAGCCTTGTGGCACGGCATGGCCACCCAGTGCTGCAACGTAAAGGGCAAGATCCAAGCACTCCGGTTCCTGTGGCTGACCTATTGAAATATGACTGGGTTATGCCTGACGCGGGCGCAATTTTGCACAACACCGTCAGCCAAGCTCTGGCGCACAGAGGGTTTCCGCTTCCCGAACGTGTGCTCAGAACCTCATCGTTTTTACTGGTTCTGGCAACGATTTCACAAACCAACGCCGTGGCTCCGGTGGCAACCTCTGTGGCGCAGACATTTACATCCTATCAAGGCGACGACAGTACGACATCCGAGACACCTGGATTGGTGCAAATTATCAAAACCGATATTGATTTCGAGGTTGAGGATTATGGCCTCATCACCCGCTCAGGCAGTCTTTTACCCCCTGTTGCACAGTCAGTTTTGCGATTGTTGTGCGACGGTATTGGCATTGAAACCCCGACAAACGTTTAGTGACATAGATATTATCTAGTTATTCACCCAAAAAAGGCGGCCCAAATCAATGGGCCGCCATGAAACAGCTCGTATCGTTTGAACGCCACATTGGACGCAGGCTTAGTTAAATTTTACGTTTTGATGCGATAGTGCTTTGATCACGCCGCGCATTTCAGCCAATCCACGCATACGACCAAGCAAAGGATAGCCCGGATGTGTACCCGATCCGATATCATGCAAAAGTTCATGCCCATGATCGGGGCGCCACACCAATTCCCAATCTTCACGGCCTGCCGCTTTGCGCGCTTGTTCTTCGCCCAACAAAACCGACACGAGTTCTACCATATCGGTGTCACCTTCCAAATGTGCTGCCTCTTCAAACGATCCGTCAGGATCCTTGGCCACATTGCGCAGATGCGCGAAATGAATACGATCCGAAAACTTGCGCGCAATCGCAGGTACATCATTGGCAGGATTGGCCCCAAGCGACCCAGAGCAAAGCGTCAAACCATTTTCCACAACATCTTGTTGTGCAAAAACCCAAGCAATATCTTCGGCATTTGACATCACCCGCGGCAGACCAAAAATGTCACGGGGCGGATCGTCAGGGTGTACCGCAAAGCGCATCCCCAAATCTTGCGCGGCAGGAATGACTTCGGCCAAAAAGCGCGCGTAGTTGCGACGAATATCATCTCGGCCAATGCCATCGTAAAGCTTTAGCGCTTCTTTCATTGACGCGACATCATAACGCTCATAAGCCCCCGGAAGCCCCGCCATGATGGCGGCAACCAATTTCGTTTGGTCATCTTCAGTGGCGTGATCATACCATTGTTTTGCTTGCGCGATGATCTCGGGCGAAAAGTCGTTTTCCGCCCCGTCGCGTTCCAACATGAACATCTCAAGCGCGCAAATTTGACGCTGTTCGAAGCGCAAAGATGTTCCACCATGCTTGAGCGGATGATCCAACCGCGTGCGCGTCCAGTCGATCAAAGGCATGAAGTTATAGCAAATCGTTGTCAGCCCTTCGGCTGCGAGATTGGCCATAGATTGACGATAGCTGGCAAACAGTTCGGTCAAATCGCCCTCGCCGCGCTTGATCCGTTCATGGATCGGCAGACTTTCCACAACATGCCATTTTTGCCCATGCCCCGCATCCGCAATCATGGTTTGGCGCGCTGCAATTGCCTCGCGCGTCCAGACTTCACCATAGGGGATTTCATGTAAGGCATTGACGATGCCAAGCGCACCTGTTTGGGCAATTTCGCCAAGTTCAATTTTATCAAGCGGTCCGTACCAGCGCCAAGATTCAATCATTATATGCCTCTATCATTTTATAAGCACCCAGTTCGACAAGCCCGTCAAAGGCGGTGGTGACTTGGGCGACAAAGTTAGGATTATCCTGCAAGGATGTTGGAAAAATCTCGTCTATGGCGAGGAAAGATTGCACTTTTCGAACATTTGTATCAGCAGCATCGCTTAGGTCTTTCAAGAGCGCGGCCATAGGGTCACGCACATCAATAGCAGCGCCTTTTTCATCCACGGCACCGACATAGCGCATCCATGCTGCAACAGCCAAGATCAGCCCTTTCATCGGACGTCCGGCTTGCAGTCCGGTTTCCAATTGGTTCAATATCCGCTGCGGTAATTTCTGCGAGCCATCCATGGCAATCTGCCATGTGAGGTGACGAATGGATGGATTTTGATACCGCGCGAACAAGGCATCTGCATAGGCTTGCAAATCAACACCTTTGGGTGGTTTTAGGCCCGGGATGATTTCATCTGTCCAAAGCGATTTCACGAAACGCGCAAATGCAGGCTCTGCCACCGTGTCGGAAATGGTGGTCAAGCCAGCCAAATACCCCAAATAGGCCAGAGTGGAATGCGTACCGTTTAAGCAACGCAGCTTCATGTCTTCAAATTCGGTGACATTCTCAACCAATTGAACACCAACTGCGCCCAAATCAGGTCGTAGACTATCAACAAAATCATCCTCGATCACCCATTGTCGAAAAGGTTCCATCATCACGGGCGAGGCATCATATTTGCCGATCAGATCGCCAAGTGTGTCGATATCTTCGGCTTTGGTGGCAGGGACAATCCGGTCGACCATGGTGCTGGGGAATTTGACATCAGAGGCGATCCAAGAGGCCAGATCCTCCGAGATCAGCGCAGCCAATTCAAGTATAACACCACGCAAAACATGGCCATTGTCTGGTAGGTTGTCACAGGTCATGACCGTGAACGGGCGCAGGCCATTCAGGCGGCGCCGATCCAAGGCGCGCACCAAAAACCCAAGGGCAGAGGCAGGCGCGTAGGGGTCTGCGAGATCATTTACAATATCAGGATGGCTTTGCAATAGCTTACCGGTAGAGGGCTCATGGCAATAGCCTTTTTCGGTCACAGTGAGCGTGACGATTTTAACGGCCTCATCACTCATTGCATCCAGCACAGCTGTGGGATTTTCAGGCGCCACAAGAACATCTTGCACCACTTCGATATGATGCGGGACCGGGCCGGTCGGAGCCAGCTCAAGTGCCGTATAGGCGCAGCCTTGTGGGACCAACTTGTCGCGTTGATTTGGCGATTTCAAGGATACGCCAACAATACCCCAATCGCCGCCAGATTTTTCCATCGCCTCAGCGATATAGATTGCGGCATGAGCGCGGTAAAAGGCACCAAGCCCAAGGTGAATAATGCCGACATCAGGTTTGTCTGCATTTGTACGTCTCAGCCGGGGTAATGAAGTGCTGTCTGTCATGATATTTTTATCCTTAACCGAGATCGGCTTTGTCGCGAGAGGACAAGCGCGATTTGGTCGCGCTTGTTGTTTTCACCTCACCGTGCCAGCCAGCCGCCGTCTACGTTCAGCACGGCGCCGGTGACGTATTTGGCGGCATTTGATGCGAGATAGGCCGCTGTGCCGCCGATGTCTTCGGCATCGCCCCAACGCCCTGCGGGGATACGCGCCAAGATGGCATCATTGCGCAGGGGATCGGCGCGCAAGGCTTCGGTGTTATTGGTGGCGATATAGCCCGGCGCGATGGCGTTGACGGTGATGCCATGGGGTGCCCATTCATTGGCGAGGATTTTGGTGATCCCCGCGACAGCATGTTTGGACGCGGTGTAGGCCGGCACGCGAATGCCGCCTTGGAACGACAACAAAGACGCGATATTCACGATCGATCCTGTGTCGCCTTGCGCGATCAATTCCTTGCCAAAGGCCTGACAGGTAAAGAACAATGCCTTTTGGTTAACGTCCATCACAGCGTCCCAGTCTTCTTCGGAATAGTCGACTGAATCCTCGCGGCGGATGATGCCTGCATTGTTGACGAGGATCGAAATCCCCTGCCCTGTGAACACGTCCTTGGCGGCCATCGGATCGGCAAAATCGAGAGACAGGTTTGCGCCTGTCCCTCCGTTTGCCTCAATCATCGCCAGGGTGTCATCGCAGGCGCGCCGCCCCGCGCAGATCACATGCGCGCCTTGGCCCGCAAGCGCCACAGCGATGGCTTGACCGATGCCAGTATTGGCACCGGTGACCAAAGCTTTACGCCCTGAGAGAGAAAATAGATCAGACATATGAACCCCTTAGCGCATATCAGCAGGTTTCACGAAATCCATATCGGTATAG
>NZ_JAHKPK010000002.1:0-19507 GCF_018860665.1 Pacificibacter marinus | reverse complement strand
AGCTTTCCATCACCAGCGGGTGGATGAACATCATGATGGTGCGTTTGTTCGACGTTGCCGCCTCGCCCATTTCGACCTTTTTCGCCTCTTCAACGGTGACAAGACGCGACGTGTAAGTCTGATGCGCGGGGCAAGAGGTGATGTAGAACCGCCCCTGCCCTGAAAACGTCACAGGCCCCGTGCCCATGCCCAAATACAAAACATCGCCTTTGTTCATCGCATATGTTTCGCCATTCGCCTCCACCGTGCCTGCCTCGCCGATATTGACGATGCCCATTTCGCGGCGCTCTAAAAAGGTCGCTGTGCGGGTCTCATCAACCTTATCCAACGTCAAAGACCCACCGTTTGGCACAGCGCCGCCAACCGTAAAGCGATCGTAATGGGTGTAAACCAAACGAATTTCGCCATCGGCAAACATCCCTTCGGCCAAAAAATTATCGCGCAAGGCTTGCGTGTCCATGCCTTTGGCGTGATCGGGGTGAATGGCGTGGCGGGTTTCGACGTTAAGCTGTGTCATGGAGTGCTTTCTATATACATTTGCCCCATCGCATTGAGACATGTCTTTGCAGATGAACTGGACATTCGATCAAAGCCTGTATGCTTTTTTGACCAGATTATATGTGAGGTCTTGCGCGACCTCATGTGCTTCATTTCGTGAGAGCCGCCCTGTGGCCACCAAAGTGGCAAGGTAACCGGCGTCCACACGGCGAGCGACATCATGGCGTGCAGGAATGGAACAAAACGCGCGGGTGTCATCGTTGAACCCGACAGTGTTATAGAACCCAGCGGTTTCCGTGGTGTTTTCGCGAAAACGTTTCATGCCTTCAAAGCTGTCATGGAACCACCAAGGCGGTCCCAATCGCAACGCAGGATAAACACCTGCCAAGGGCGCAAGTTCGCGGCTTTGCGTGGTCTCGTCCAGCATGAACAAAATCACTGTCAAATCGCGTTCCATGCCAACAGCATTCAGCAAGGGTTTCAAATTGTTCACAAATTCCGTTTTTGTCGGAATATCAAAGCCTTTGTCACGCCCGAATTGTTCCAACACAGGGCCGGAATGGTTGCGATGAGAGCCTGCGTGGATTTGCATCGTCAAACCATCATCAAGCGACATGCGCGCCATTTCTGTCAGCATATGCCCACGAAAGGCATCCGCTTCATCTGCCGTACAGGTGCCGCTGAGTGCTTTTTGAAACAGCTCATTGGCGACAGCGGCGCTAAAGTTTTCAGTGCGCGCCGTAGGGTGGCCGTGATCCGACGATGTGACTCGCCCGACATCCTTAAAATAGGCCCGTCGCGCACGATGCGCGTTCAAATAGCCATCCCAAGTGGCCGTATTCTCGCCCGTCAAAGCACCAAGCTGCATCACGTTATCGGTGAAACCCGCGAATTCAGGATCGATCACATTGTCAGGGCGATAAGCGGAAATAACCGTGCCGTTCCAATCGCTTTCACCGATGGTTTTGTGATGCTTCAGGTCATCCAAAGCCATCTCGGTGGTCGACAACGCCTCGATGTTAAACCGGTCATACAAGGCCCGCGGTTTAAACGCATCCGTGTTCAAACAGGCATCAATGTGGTCATAAATCTCGTCAGCAGTGTCACGGCTCAGCGGGGTCTCAATGCCAAACACCTCTTGAAAGGCGTGATTGAGCCACATGGATGACGGCGTTCCGCGCAACAGGTACAGGTTTTCGGCGAACACCCGCCAAATTTTGCGCGGATCTTGTTCTGTCTCGCCACCGTCAACGCGCGGCACCCCCAAAGAGGCCAAATCGATGCCCTGCGAACAGAACATCCGAAAGACATAGTGATCAGGTGTGACAAACAAACGCGCAGGGTCGGGAAAATTATCATCGCGCGCAAACCAAGACGGGTCCGTATGCCCATGCGGCGAAATGATCGGCAAATCTTTGATACCGTCATATATCTCACGGCTCAAACCACGGGTGCGGTCTTCCACTGGAAACAAACGATCTGGGTCGAGTAGTGCCATGTGTTATGTCCCCCTGCCCCCAGACCTTTTGCCACTAAAATAGCTTTTAGCATTCGTGTTGTAGGGGGTGTTCAATTCCTCAATAGTCTAATATGCTAGTTGCAAATCCATGTCAACGCAGCTTCATATCGGTACAATCATTTGACCAAATGAAGCATTAGAACATGTGACGCCGCACAGATTGACCCTCTGCGCGAAAACCGCAAAAACTGTGGCGACATACGCAAAGGAGGCACAAGGTGGGACAAGGCCTGAAATTACAAGCGTTAACACAGGAGCGCGCGCCTTCTGTCACAGACATCGTTTACGGGCAGCTTTACGATAGCATCGTCGGCCTCGCGATGCCGCCGGGAACCAAACTGTCCGAAGCGGATGTCGCAAGCCAATTGGGCGTCTCGCGCCAACCTGTACGCGACGCGTTTTATCGCCTCAGCCAACAGGGGTTTTTGCTGATCCGCCCCCAACGGGCAACAGTTGTAAGTAAAATTTCGCCAGCCGCAGTCCTCAAAGCCCGCTTTATTCGCACGGCCTTAGAGTTGGAAACAACCTGCGCTGCACTGAAACGGGCCACCGCTGAGGATTTTCAAACCCTCGAAGACAATCTTGAACACCAAAGACAGGCCATTGAAGCGGATCAGCGCGACGTATTTCATGAACTCGACGACGCGTTTCACGCTTTAATTTGCACCATTGCAGGCCATCCGGAAGTCTGGACCCTGATCAAAGACAACAAAGCGCATATGGACCGCGTGCGCTATCTCGCACTGGATAAAAAAAGTTCCACGACGGCTTTCAATGAACATGTTGCTATTTTGGCGGCGATGAAAGCCGACGACAAGCAAACTGTAAACGATCTCATGCGGTCACATTTGAACCGTATCGCAGACACCATCCATACAATTCGGGCTGAACACACCGAATTTTTTGAAGAGGACGACCATGAAAACTAAGACACTTTTGACCATCGGCGAATGCATGGTCGAAATGGCACCCGACGGACATGGAAAATACTCCATGAATTTCGCAGGCGATACGCTCAATACCGCTTGGTACGCCAAACGTTGCCTTGCTGGTCTTGATGATTACGCCGTCGGCTATCACACCGCTGTGGGCACAGACGGGATTTCCGATCAGATGGTGGATTTTTTCACCGCTTCTGGCATCGATACCACCCATATCAGCCGCATTCCTGACCGCACAGCCGGCCTTTACACAATCCAATTGGCCGATGGCGAACGGTCTTTTGCCTATTGGCGCGATAATTCTGCCGCCAAACTTTTGGCAAGCAATTCGGATGCGTTAGATGCGGCCTTTACGGGTGACAAAATCCTGCTGTTCTCGGGCATCACCCTTGCGATTTTGTCGCCTGAACATCGCCAAAATCTGATCGAAGCGCTGTCCCGTGCGCGTGCTCAAGGGGCGCAAGTTGTCTTTGACACCAACATTCGTCCGCGCCTTTGGAAAACGCCAGTCGAGACCAAAGAGTGGCTGTCAAAAGCAGCCCAAATTGCGGACGTCATGTTGCCTTCTTTCGACGAGGAAGAAGAAATGTTCGGGGATGCCAAACCCCAAGACACCGCTCAACGATACCGCGATCTGGGCGCGCATACCGTTATTGTCAAAAACGGCGCGCATGAAATGTACGCTTGGTCGCAAGGCGAAGGGGGCATGTCTATCTCTCCCGACCCAGTGACTCCAGTAGACAGCACTGCGGCTGGCGATAGTTTCAACGCTGGCTATATCACTGCGCGGATGCAAGGCGCTGATCTGGAAGGTGCATTGAGATCCGGCATGACACTGTCGTCGCAAGTCGTTCAACATCGCGGCGCGCTTATCGCTTTGTAATCGGCCTTTTCATTGGCGGATGAGTTCAATCAAAAACACCCATACACATCAAGCGTATGGGTGTTTTTTTTGTAACCACGGCACAAAAATCAAAGCTCGGGCGATAAGTTTTCAGAAACGCATCGCGTAGCTTGAAAAGGCAAAAGAAACCGCACCAGAAAACAAATCGGTTTTAGAACTTAGACCAGACCAATCCGAGAACTCTCAATGGATTCACCCCACCACACGAAAGACGTGGTGGGGTGCATTTTTAGTTTAAGAAAAATCAGCAGGAAGAACCGCTGCAGGGATGTTTTGATAGCTGATCGGACGCAAGAAGCGACGAATAGACAAAGTCCCGACAGATGTCGCACCAAAGTTTGTCGATGCAGGGTAAGGTCCGCCGTGGACCATCGCATCACAAACCTCAACGCCGGTTGGGAAACCATTCGCCAAAATACGACCCGCTTTGCGCTCAAGGATTGGCAGCAATTTTTGAGCGTCTTGCGCATCTTCATCATCAAGATGAATTGTGCAGGTCAACTGACCTTTCAACGCTTTCGCAATTTCTGCCATTTCGTCCATATCTTTCACACGAACGATCAGACCAAGTGGACCAAACACTTCTTCGCCCAGCACTTCGTTTTCCAACCAGTCTTTGCCTGAGGTCACGAACAGGTAAGGTGCCGCATCGCGCAAGTCACAGGTTGACGCAATCAATTCTTGAACACCTTTTGCCGCAGAAATGCTGGCCCCACCTTTGCGGTAAGCCTCAGCAATGCCATCTGTCAGCATTGTTTGAGGCGCGATGGTAGACAAAGCCTTTGTCGCAGTTTCAACAAATGCATCTGCATCTGGGCCATCCAAAACAACACTGATACCTGGGTTGGTACAGAACTGCCCCGCGCCCATAGTCAAAGAACCGGCCCAACCTTCAGCAATTTCTGTGCCACGTTTTGACATAGCATTCGGCATAAAGAACATTGGGTTAACGGATCCAAGTTCACCAAAGAACGGAATGGGCTCTGGGCGCTGAGCACATAGGTCGAACAATGCACGACCACCACCAAGTGAGCCGGTGAAGCCAACAGCTTTGATCAACGGATGCTGAACCAAAGATGTGCCGACATCGCGTTTGCCACCTTGGATCAGTGAAAATACGCCAGGGTGAATATCGCAGGATTTGATTGCCGCATGAATGGCTTCGGCAACGATTTCACCAGTGCCCGGATGCGCAGAGTGACCTTTGACAACGACAGGACAGCCTGCGGCCAAAGCGGCGGCTGTATCGCCACCAGCGGTTGAGAATGCGAGCGGAAAGTTCGACGCACCGAACACAGCAACAGGGCCGATCGGACGCTGCATCATACGAATTTCAGGACGCGCCATTGGCGCGCGATCTGGCAAAGCTTCATCAAAGCGGCGGTCTAGGTAGTCGCCAGCCAAAATGTGCGCCGCAAACAAACGCAACTGCCCAGTTGTGCGGCCACGTTCGCCTTGCAAACGCCCCTGTGGCAGACCTGTTTCTTCAGAACCAATTTGGGTGATCGCATCAGCGCGCGCTTCAATTTCGTCGGCAATCGCGTTCAAGAATTTCGCGCGGCTTTCGCGGGAAGAATATCCAAAGCTCCAAAATGCGTCTTCTGCTGCTTGAACAGCTTGATCGACCAAAGCAGGCGTTCCGATGCTAAAGTCATGCACGTCTCCGGTTGCTGGCTCTGATGTAAAGACAGCATCAGTTCCGATCCATTCGCCGCTGATGAGATGTTTTCCGTGTGGGGTGAACGTCATGAGACAACCTTTCCGCTACCAATCCGGTGTGCGTTTAATTCGCAGAGCATCAAGTGCCCTTAGATAATTTCCAGCTCGGTGCGCGCCAGCAAATATGGTATACCAACTGCGCAACCAACAGCCATAGTAATTGAACGTCTCGGTCGGAATTGCAACCCAATTGCGTGCGAAATACTTGCCAAAAATGGCATTTCCCCATGACGTTTAAGCCATTGAGAGACTTGTTATTAGCTAACCTTCAAAAGGTGGATGTATCCCCAAAATCGTGCCAGGCTTGTGCTGTGGATCTGCGGGAAAACAGCACAATTGAACTGTGATCGGACCGCGAGTTTCAAAATGTAAGCTGTCCATCACAAAACGGCCCAAGGCGAAGGGGGCCAATGTGTATGGCCCATACGAGTTAGGCTAAGCCTGATCTGGTCGCGCATATTCCACATAGGCAAAAGCGACCCCATCGGGCGACCAAGACGGAACGTTAAGGGTGCCCTGCCCGCCATAGAGCGACACAATCGTTTGGGCCGCAATATCTTTGCCCTTGAACAAACGCAGCTCGACCTCTTGGCCTTCTGGGTGCCCCTCAACGCCCTCAAGGTACGACAGATAAACGATTTTATCTCCATCAGGAGAGGGGTGTGGAAACCAGTTAACGCGCGCATCATTCGTCATTTGTTCAACGTCAGAGCCATCGATACGCACACGCCACAGATCAGATGACCCATTTCCCGAGCGTTCTGAATTAAACCAAATCCAATCCCCGTCAGCTGTGAAATCAGGCCCGTCATAGTGGTGGGCGCTTTCGATCACACAGGTCTCGTCGCCACCTTCAATCGGAATAGTGTAAATGCCGAACATTCCATTTCGCACGGCAGTATAGGTCAACGTTTTACCGTCGGGCGATACACCATGCCACCAAGACGGGCTGTTGGGCGTCACACGGTTTGGATCGGCACCTTCGGTTTCGTCTCCAAGCTTTTGCGTCCAGATCACGGCCCCTTGACCATAGGTATGATCCGAGAAAATCAAGGTCTCGCCATCTGGCGTGACCCCGTGATCGTTGTTGAGCTTGATACACAAACCGGTATCGATTTCCCACAGCTCGGGGTTTTCAAGATCAACCCAAAACAGGCTGCCGTCGCCGTTTACGATCAGCGCATCGCCTTCAGGGGCCCAGTTTGGGGCTGCGATATGCATGTCTGTTTCCAAGACAGGAAAGGATTTTCCTTCTTCAAAATCATACACCATTAGGCGTGAGGTCCAGCTCATGTGATCATCCTTTAAACGTGATCCACGGGGGCGGTGCGCCGCCTGAGGGTCTGCTGCGAGGCGGGCCAACACGCATAGTGCTTTGGCCCTGTGGTCATTACCGCATATATCCCAACAAGCCCCCTCGTAAAGGACCAGTCTTTGATGACAGTCATCGCCGGACATATTTCACCGGGCAAAACATCAAATAAAAACGCGGCCCGATGAACAGGCCGCGCCATAAGGTATAGATCCGCAGCGCGAGACTCTAGATCACTTCGCTTCGCCTTTTCCTTCGGATGACAACGCCCAAAGATTGATTTTTTCCTCATCCGCGTGTTCATCAATGAAAGCAAGCTCTTCGGCGGTGAATTCAAGATTGTTCACCGCAGCCACGCAATCCGTTACCTGAGATGGTTTGGACGCGCCGATCAAAGCTGTTGTGATCCCGTTGTTGCGCAGAACCCAAGCGATGGCCATCTGTGCCAAAGTTTGACCGCGCTCATTGGCCAGCTCATTGAGTTTATTAAGGTTCGCAATCGCGGTGTCAGACACGAATTCAGGCTTCAAAGATTTGCCTTGGGTCGCGCGTGATCCTTCTGGAATGCCTTTCAAGTATTTGTTGGTCAGCATGCCCTGCGCCAAAGGCGTAAACGCAATGGACCCGACGCCCAATTCTTGCAATGTGTCTTTCAACCCATCGTGTTCAACCCAACGGTTGAGCATATTGTAGCTTGGTTGATGGATGACACAGGGCGTACCGAGTTCGTTCAAAATGCGCACGGCCTCGCGGGTGCGATCCGAATTATATGAGGAAATACCGACATATAGCGCCTTACCTTGACGCACGATACTGTCCAACGCGCCCATTGTTTCTTCAAGCGGTGTATCTGGGTCAAAGCGGTGCGAATAAAAAATATCGACGTAATCAACGCCCATACGTTTGAGGGATTGATCGCAAGATGCCATCAGATATTTGCGTGACCCCCATTCACCGTAGGGGCCATCCCACATGTAATACCCTGCTTTGCTTGAGATGATCATCTCGTCGCGGTAGCCGGCAAAATCAGTTCTAAGAATTTCACCAAAAGCGGTTTCAGCGGCGCCGGGGCGCGGACCATAGTTATTGGCCAAATCAAAATGGGTGATGCCTGCATCAAATGCCGTGTGCAAAATGTCGCGTTTCAATTGATGTGGCGTGTCATCACCAAAGTTGTGCCACAGTCCCAAGGACACTGCGGGCAGTTTCAGCCCTGAGTTGCCACATCGGCGATATTTCATGGTCTCATAACGGTTTTCTGCGGGGGTATAAGTCATAGCGTTTTCTCCAATTCACGAGGTGTGCAGCCTGTCTTGATTGCACAGGCCCGAATGCCTTGGTGTAATGATGACCTGAAATGCTAGTATGATCCAGAGTTTTGCGCGCACGCCCCTTGAGCAAAATTGTATACCAATTAAGTCAATGCAGTCTCACATCATTATAAGACTGCATGAGCATCACGCGAACTGTCATTATCGCTGAGGGGTGTCTCAAGCGCTTTGATGGCCGCAAATTGTGACAAGAACACCTGCCCTGTCAGAGCTTGCAAAAAATGAGATTTCTGTAAGCGGTCCATCACTGGCCCTTTCACCTCAGACAAATGAAGCGAAATCCCCATATCTTTTAGCCGCAAATTGATCGCTTCAAGACTTTCCAGCGCAGAGTGATCAATCTCATTCACCGCAGGGCACATCAGCACGATATGTTTGATCTCATCACAATCCGCAACACGGTCATAGATGTAGTCTTCCAAAAACCGAGCATTGGCAAAATACAGGCTTTCATCGACGCGAATGGTCACCACATGCGGCTGCGTTAGAACTTCATGGCGTTTGATGTTGCGAAAATGCTCTGTGCCCGGCACCAAGCCAACTTCGGCGATATGAGGCCGTGATGTCTTGTACAGATGCAGACCGATGGACAAAATCACCCCAGCCGAAACACCTGTTTCGACCCCAACACCAAGCGTCAGCAAAATTGTGGCCAAGACGGCAACAAAATCGGCTTTGCTATAGGCCCAAGTGCCACGCAGGATCGAAAAATCGACCAAAGACATCACAGCGACGATGATTGTTGCAGCCAAAGTGGCAATCGGCAAAAAGTACAATAACGGCGTTAAAAACAAAGCTGCAAGCCCAATGCCAATCGCGGTAAAAGCCCCTGCTGCGGGTGTTTCCGCCCCTGCATCAAAGTTCACAACTGAGCGCGCGAACCCGCCAGTGACAGGGTAACCGCCTGAAATCGCGGCTGCGATATTAGACGCCCCAAGACCGATCAGTTCTTGATCAGGCACGATACGCTGACGTCGCTTGGCAGCCAGAGTTTGCGCCACAGAAACGGATTCAACGAACCCGATAATTGAAATCAGCACTGCCGCGCCAAACAGTTGCGACCAGACCTCACCAGAAAACACAGGCAGGGTCAGAGGTGGCAATCCGCGTGGCACGTCACCGACAATTTTCACCCCGTGATCGGCCAAACCAAAGCCGAAAGACAAAAGTGTCGTCACAACAACGACAGCCACAGGCCCCGCTTTGGTTGCGATATCAGCCATCCGCGGCGAGACGCCTTTGCCCGTCAAAAACGGCTTCAACCCTTTGCGCACCCAAAACAAAAACGTGACCGCAGACATGCCGATGATCAGCGTGATGACATTGACCTGCCCCAAATGGCTTAGGATCGATTGGATCATTTCCAGCAACGTGTGACCAGAAGTGGATACACCCAAAATATGTTTCAACTGCGAGGTGGCAATCAAAATGCCAGAGGCCGTGATGAACCCTGCAATCACTGGGTGGCTTAGAAAATTCGCCAAAAAGCCCAACCGAAACAACCCCATAACCAGCAAAATCAAACCAGATAAAAACGCCAGAGTGATCGCCGCCATGGCATATTCGGCAGTGCCTTGCAGCGCCATATTGCCAACAGCCGCCGCCGTCATCAGCGACACAACAGCCACAGGCCCGACAGCCAGTGCGCGCGACGTGCCAAAGATAGCATAGGCCACGAGCGGCAAAATCGACGCATAAAGCCCCATCTGCGCAGGCAGGCCCGCCAATAAGGCATAGGCCAAAGACTGTGGGATCAGCATGATCGTCACAATCAAAGCCGCCATACCGTCGTTCAAAAACGTGTCGCGATTGTAGCGAGACCCCCAATCAAGGATTGGGAAATATCTGCGAAACCTATGGGGGGCAAAAGACACTTGAACGTTCCTTATATGAGTGGCGCTTGGCCCAATAATCCACCAGCCGAGCGGGACATGACCGCACTATGACAAAGCAACATTCACATCCGTTGGCAGATGCCATTGTGCCCTATCCAGTTTGAGCCAAATGCCGTATTTTCAATATCACAAGCACATTCAAACGCGCGGCGGATTGATCGGAAAACCTGCAATCTGCGCCGCGCGGTGTTAACGACACGCGTCTAGACCGCAGACTATTTGCCAGCGAGATAAGCGGCCATACCGCGTAAATCGTAACCACCATCGGCGGCTTGTGAAATAATGGCGTCAACATCCAAAAGACCTGCCTGCGACAAGGCCCAAAGGGTGCAAGACCGCGTGCCTGAACGACAGTAAGCATAGATAGGTCCGTCAAGATCGGTCATCGCGGCTGTTAATTCAGACACATTTTCATCGGTGAACTGACCAGGATAAATCGGAATATAACGAAAGTTCAGGCCAGCGGCCTTAGCTGCGGTTTCCATTGCGGTTGATTGCAATGCGTCTTCAACTTCCTCATCAGGGCGATTGCAGATCAAGGTTTTGAAGCCTTTTTCAACCAAGGTCGTCACTTCCGTTGGTAAAATTTGCCCACTGACGGTGAGTTGATCGTTGATTTTATTGAAATCCATGAGGCGTACTTTCCATGCTGTTGGGTCCAAACCGCCCTGCCCTTTTAAGGTCAAAACGGGGTGCTGCGCGATCTTGACGATTTACAGACCGTTCACGGGCACCTTTAAGAAAGTTTTGCCATCCTTATCGGCTGGGGGCAATTCCCCTCCGCGCATATTCACCTGTAAAGACGGAATAATCAGCCGTGGCATGTCCAGTTGGGCGTCGCGTGCCTCGCGGAAGGTCACGAAATCTTCTTTCGTCTTGCCTGCCCCAACGTGGATATTATGCGCGCGCTCGTCGCCCACTGTGGTTTCCCATTCGATATCACGTCCATTTGGCCCGTAATCGTGACACATGAACAGGCGCATATCGTCAGGCAAGGCCAGTACCTTTTGAATACTGTCAAACAAGGTCGCCGCATCCCCACCGGGGAAATCAGCGCGCGCGGACCCGCCATCAGGCATAAACAAGGTATCGCCCGTAAAAGTGGCATTACCCACAGTATGCGTCATGCAAGCCGGCGTGTGACCGGGCGTGTGCATGGTGAAACAATCCAATGTGCCGATTTTATAAGTATCGCCGTCTTTAAACAGCCGGTCAAACTGCGACCCGTCGCGTTGAAATTCGGTGCCTTCGTTGAACACTTTGCCAAAGACATCTTGGACGATGGTGATATTTTCACCGATGCCAATTTTGCCGCCCAGTTTACCTTGAATATACGGCGCGCCTGACAGGTGATCAGCATGCACATGGGTTTCAAGCAACCACTCCAATGTCAGCCCTTCAGCTTCGATATAGGCGATGATCGCGTCGGCGCTTTCATAAGAAATGCGCCCCGCTGCGTAATCGATGTCCATGACACTGTCGACAATCGCGCAAGACGTCGAGTTTGGATCACGCACCACATAGGAAATGGTCCATGTCGCAGGATCAAAAAAGGCTTTCACGTCAGGTATTTGTGACATGTTGACAGGATATTGCAGTGACATGATATCGTCCTTTGTCATCATCAGATTGTCATTTACGCCGCGCGCGTCGCGGACCGTTTCATCAAAAATTTTGCCGCAAAGATGCCTGCGACCAAGGCCACGAAAAAGATAAAGACATCCGCATCACCAGTACCAAGAGCTGGCAAAGCGCCGCCGGGGCAGAAACCAGCAATCCCCCAACCGATGCCGAACATAGCCGATCCGCCGATCAGACGCATATCAATCCGACGGCTGGTTGGCACGTTGAAAGTCGGTTCAAACACTGGGGTCTCCCAACGGCCAAATACGATACGATAGCCGATAAAAGCCGTGACCACAGCCCCGCCCATCACAAAGGCCAAAGATGCGTCCCAAGTGCCCGCCACGTCAAAGAAATTAACAACTTTGGCAGGGTTGGCCATGCCGCCCATGGAAATCCCAAGGCCGAACATCAGGCCAATCGCGTAGGTCAATACATGTTTCATCTCAGATCCCTCCAAGAACATGGCGCACGATGTAAACCGTGATGCCTGTGGTGATCATAAACGTAATCGTTGCCGCAATAGACCGCGGGCTGAGCCGCGCCATGCCGCAGACCCCGTGACCCGAGGTGCAACCCGACCCAAAAGTGACCCCAAGCCCGACGATAAATCCGCCGATGATCAAGGCCAAACGCGATACTGGCACATCGATCGCAGGCATCGCGCCCGTGAACAGCATGTACAGAACTGGTCCTGTGACCATGCCCGCCAAAATGGCCGCACGCCACGCCCAGTCGCCTGATCCATTGGGTTGCAAGAACCCAGCCAAAATACCTGTCGCGCCAAACACGCGGCCCTGAAAGGCCATCAATAAGACCGCAGAGCCGCCGATCAGCACGCCCCCGATCAATGACGCCCAAGGCGTAAATTCCGTAATCATTGTGCGTTTCCTTATCAAAGACGTGTTGTGGCACGTCATATTTGACCCCTGTCTAAGCCAAGGAACAGGCCGCGTCCGTGAGTTTGTCACATAAGATCGAAAAAATGGAATATGAATAGAGTTTTTTATGACCGCTATGCAAAAAGGCGCGGTTTGGCGCACCGCACGGCTTTTAAAAGCCTAAAGCAGACCAACGTGCAACGCGACAAAGTATTGATTTATATGATATCTTGCAGAACCCGCACTAAGATCAAAATCAAAATGCAATGTCGCAATCGCGATATCCGTAAACCAAAGGGCAGTCACATATAGGGCGCAACGGCCCGACTGGGATTACTCGCCCTGCGCGTCCGCGCGGGATTTTCCAGACACGTTTTGCGCCAAAGTGGCCGCCATCAGCCCATCAAGATCGCCGTCCAGAACGCCTTTGGTGTCTGAGGTCTCAAAGTTCGTGCGCAGGTCTTTGACCATTTGATAAGGCTGCAAAACGTAGGACCGAATTTGGTTGCCCCAGCCTGCATCGCCTGCATTTTCATGAACTTCGTTTACCATGGCAGACCGCTTGTCCAACTCGATTTGATACAGGCGCGATTTCAAGGCTTTCATAGCGATATCGCGGTTTTGGTGTTGTGATTTCTCGGAAGAGGTCACGACGATGCCCGTTGGCGCGTGAGTGATCCGCACGGCCGAGTCCGTGGTGTTCACGTGCTGCCCGCCTGCCCCTGATGACCGGTAGGTGTCGATGCGAATGTCTGACGGATTCACTTCGATTTCGATATTGTCGTCCACGACAGGATAGACTTTGACCGAAGTGAAAGACGTGTGGCGCTTGGCGGCGCTGTCAAAGGGCGAGATGCGCACAAGGCGATGCACGCCGCTTTCCGATTTCAACCAACCGTAAGCATTGTGACCAGAAATTTTATAGGCCGCAGATTTGATGCCAGCTTCCTCGCCCGCGCTTTCAGATTGCAGCTCGACCTTATAGCCTTTTTTCTCGGCCCAGCGAACATACATGCGCGCCAGCATGGACGCCCAGTCACATGACTCTGTGCCGCCAGCGCCAGAATTGATCTCAAGAAAGGTGTCATTGCCGTCCGCTTCACCGTCCAGCAAAGCCTCCAACTCTTTCTCAGCCGCTTTGATTTCAAGCGCTTGTAGAGCTTGCTCGGCGTCGGTGATGACCTCTTGGTCCTCTTCCATTTCGCCAAGTTCGATCATGTCGATGTTGTCTTGCATCTCTTGTGCGATGCTCTTGGCCATATCGACAGCATCCATCAAGGTCTGGCGATCCCGCATCAATTTCTGTGCCCGCTCTGGATCATCCCATAGGGTTGGGTCTTCGATCATCGCGGCGAATTCTTCCAAGCGATGCGGCGCGGTTTCCCAGTCGAGGCGCTGTTTGAGCAACTCGATGGACTTTTCGATCTTCGTAACTGAATTTTGAATCTCGGCGCGCACGTGCATCTACCTTATTATATATAGCCAAAAGGCCACGTCTGAATTGGGAAATACATTTACGAGCGCATCACGCCAGACACAAGGGATTTCCCAAAAATCAATGCCGTATCTGTTCGAAAATGGGTCTGCCGCATCTCATAAAGATGCGGCAGTGTTCAATAAAGCCCGCCAGAAGACAGTGAATTGATGGTCGCTTTCTTGGGCACTTTGATCACCCGACCCGAACCAGTTTGCACATCACGCGTGCCCCCTGTGTCAGACGCATCAGATGTGTAGAGCGGCAAATCTGACCCCATTGCAAAACCACCATCAAAGGCCAAACCAAACACAGGCTCTTCGCCGTCACGGAAATATTCCGCCACAACATTTTCGCCAGAGGCATCATCAGACAGGCGCGCACCAGTGAAGCGGTCAATTTTGATAAAGCGTCCGCCGGGCGGCACGCGGAACTTACCTGAGCCATATTTTGCCACGGCTTTTTGCATGAATTCGTTGAACACAGGACCACAGAACCCACCGCCAGAGGCGCCAGCCATAGCGCGCGGCGTATCATACCCGATGTAGCAACCCGCAACGATGTTCGAGGTAAAACCAACGAACCAAGCGTCTTTGCCATCGTTCGTGGTGCCTGTTTTACCTGCGACAGGTACAGGCAGGTTCACCCGACCTCTGGCTGTGCCGCGGCTGACAACGCCCTGCATCATGGATGTCAATTGGTAGGCTGTGATCGCGTTCATCACACGTTCGCGGTTGGACACAATCGTCGGCGCCAATCCAGAGCCGATGTCAGGCAGACTACATTCCTCACAGATGCGTTGATCATGACGATAGATGGTCTTGCCCCAGCGGTCTTGTACACGGTCCACAAGTGTTGGCTCAACCCGTTCGCCGCCATTGGCAAACATCGCGTAGGCGGCCACCATTTTGAACAGCGTTGTTTCTTCGGCCCCCAAAGACGAGGCCAAATATTGCCCCATGCGATCATAAACACCGAACCGTTCTGCATAGCTTGCAACCACATCCATTCCGACCTCTTGGGCCAAACGGATGGTCATCAAGTTCCGTGATTGTTCGATCCCTGTGCGCAGCGGTGTCGGGCCATAAAAACGGCGCGATGCGTTTTTCGGACGCCAAACACCTTGAGGTGTGTTGATCTCGATCGGCGCGTCCACAACAATCGTTGCGGGCGAAAACCCTGAATCAAGAGCGGCGGCATAAACAAAGGGCTTAAACGATGACCCTGGTTGACGCGTGGCTTGCGTTGCGCGGTTAAACACCGAGTTTTGATAAGAAAACCCGCCCTGCATCGCAATCACACGGCCGGTATTGACGTCCATCGCCATAAAGCCACCTTGCACTTCGGGCACTTGGCGTAATGTCCAGCGAATGAAATCACCGGTGCCATTGTCGCCCGACGTCATGCGACGCACATGAACGATATCGCCACGGGTAAAGTTGTCTTTGAACGATCCTCTGATCCAGCCGATATCGTTGCGCGGCACAGTGGCCTCGCCGATAGTTTCAACCATAAGCGTCATGGATTGATCGCCAATTTGATCAACGACCCCCACAAACCATTGGCTGTCGAGCGTCACGTCACGGGCCACGCGAACATCGCTCAAAGCCTCTTCCCAAGTCCCGTCGTCCAAGGTTGCGGCATCAATGGTTTTGCCTGTGCCCCGCCAGCGCCCCTGTTCACGATCCAGCGTTTCCAAACGACCTTGTAAGGCATGTGCCGCTTGGGTTTGTAATTCGGGATCGATGGTCGCACGAATGGACAGGCCACCTTCGAAAAATTCATCTGCACCAAAGTTTTTGGACAGTTGGCGGCGGATTTCATCGGTGAAATAATCACGTGGCGGCAAAGCTTTGCGGTAGCTGTCAAAATCACCATTTTGCACGGACCGGATGGGCTGTGCTTTGGCGTGTTCATATTGCTCTAAGGAAATATGCCCGTTCTCATACATTTCACGCAGCGCGACATTGTTGCGGCGATCCAAAGCCGCGTCATAATTGTTGACGGGGTGGTATGAATAAGGGGCTCTGGGCTGAATCGCCAAGAATGCGGCCTCTTCGATATTCAACTCGCTCAACGATTTGTTGAAATAGGTCTGCGCTGCAGCGGTCACACCAAAAGAGCGCGCTCCCAGATCGATTTCATTCAGATAAAGCGCAAGGATGTCATCCTTGGACAAGGTTCTTTCAAGGCGTGCTGCCAAGATGATCTCTTTGATCTTACGTTCTGCCGACCGATCTGAGGACAGCAAAAAGTTTTTCATCACCTGTTGCGTGATGGTCGAAGCCCCACGACAACGCGCGCCCTGAGCACATTGCACTGCGGCTTTGAGAATCCCCAAAGGATCATAGCCCTTGTGGGAATAGAAATTCTTATCTTCGACCGAAATAAACGCATATTTCACCAAATCGGGGATTTCTGCGGCAGGCGTGTACAATCGACGTTCACGCGCGAATTCATCGATGATACGCCCCTCGCCGGAATAAATGCGACTGATGGTTGGCGGCGTATATTGCGCCAAGGCTTCGTGGTCAGGCAAATCACGCCCGTACATCCAAAAGATACCACCAATAACAGCAGCACCCAAGAATGCGGCGGTGGTGATCCACGAAAAGATCGTCCCAATGAAGGAAAAAATAAACCGAGCCAAATTGAGAGCCTTTCTCACCACCGATCACACGAGTCGTTGCCCGTGCCTGCGTCTGCCGTCTTTACTTATACGGGGTCGAGGCGCGGGTCAAAACCAACTGGCGAGAATGTGAGCAGAATTGCGCTGCAAATGCGGGGAATTTTCCGGTGACCATCGCAAATCGACACGGATCACGGCGTGATGGCATCTATTGGCGCGTTTTCACCGCGACAGCACGTTCTTCATCTACCCAAGTGACAAGCGCATCGTGGATCGCTTGCGCCGTAGCCTGACGCCATGCGACATCGACCAAATTGGCGCGATCTTTTGGCGACGATAGAAACCCCAATTCAAGCAAAATAGATGGCACATCTGCGGATTTAAGCACAGAAAAACCGGCTTCCATTCGTGGACGTTTGTGCATTTCAATCGACTTTTGCAGCCGTGACACCAAAGCCTCGGCCAAGCGATCTGTGCGCGGCACTGTTTCTGTGCGCGCCATATCCAGCAAGACGGCTGCGATCACGTCGTCTTGGTCGCTCAAATCGATACCCGCCAACAGATCAGCCCGATCATGACGCTCCGCCAGTTTCACAGAAGCCTCGTCTGATGCGCGTTCAGCCAGCGTATATACAGTTGCGCCCTCTGCATGGCCTTCGGAAATCGCATCGGCATGCAGTGATATAAACACGTCAGCCGCCACAGCGCGCGCAATAGAAATACGACTTTCAAGCGGGACAAATGAATCATCATCACGCGTCAAAACAACTTCAAACCCGCCAGCCCGCACCAAGACATCCCGTAATTCTTGGGCAAAACTGAGCATCAAATCCGCTTCATGAAGGCCGTCGCGTACTGCACCGGGATCGATCCCGCCATGTCCCGGATCAAGCACAACCCGCAAGGGTCCAGTGCCAATCGGCGCGCGGGCCACGGGGCCAAGTTCAACAGGATCACCCGCCAATGCAAATTGCGCGGTTTCAGGCACGCCAGACCGCTCAGAAAAATCCGCATCGCTTACAGGATCTAAACTGATGTGCAGCGTCGCCCCCTCGTCAGTGCGCAACATCTGCGCCGAGGTCACAGCTATTGGATCAGACAGATCCATGACCATCCGTGACCAACCAGGGCGAAAGCCCCCCACTCTGACAGCAGTGACAGCAGTGGCTTGATCAAAACTGATTGGATTAAACCCTGTCCAGTCCACTTCGGCAAAATCGATAACCATGCGCAACGGATCGGTCAGTGTAAAAATACGATATGGTACAGGTTGGCTCAGAGTCAGGCTCAACGTCGCCCCGTCACCACGATCCACAACCCGCGCATCACTGCCGCTCACCTGCGCCAAAGCCACAAAATTGTCTTGCGCGGACACAATAGCAGGCGTGAAAAAACTCCACACGCCAAAGACCGCTGTGATCAAACAGGTTTTGGGAAACTGCATTTTTACCTCATCTGAACCTTATCTTAGGCTCTTAAAGTGCAGTGTAACTTGCAGTTGGAAAAAATTCTAGCCAAGAAGCACAGAACTTTTAGGCATATTTTATCTCTTGTGGCGCGATGACATAAAGGCGTTGAGCCGAGCCAGTCCTTCAACAATATCCGCCGTGGATCGTGCATAGGAAAACCGCAGCGTCTGCGCACCACGTAGTTTGTCGAAATCCAACCCAGGCGTCACTGCGACACCGGCCTGTTGCAAAATTTCAGCGCAAAAGGCACGGCTGTCGTCCGTCAACTCGGACACATCAGCGTAGATATAAAACGCCCCGTCCGGCGGCGCTATTTTGTCAAACCCCGCTTTGGGCAAGCCTTCCAACATCAACCTACGATTTTCCGCATAGACCTGTGTATGCGCATCGCATTCCGCGCGCGATTGCAAGGCGCCAAGTGCTGCGATTTGGGCCGCATGCGGCGGGCATATAAATAGATTTTGCGCCAAACGTTCGATCACACGCACATGATCTTGGGGAACGACCATCCAGCCGACACGCCAGCCCGTCATCGAGAAATACTTGGAAAAGGAATTGATCACATAAACATCATCAGAAATTTCCAAAGCCGATACGGCGCGCCCATCATATTGAATGCCGTGGTAAATCTCGTCCGAAATGAACGACACACCCGCCTTGGCGCAGGTCTCGATCAAGGCACTCATAGCGTCGCGGTCCAACATGGTGCCCGAGGGATTGCCCGGCGAGGCCACGATCAAGCCATCCAGCCCGTTCGGTAGATCACTGGGCACCGGTTGCAATCTATTTTCCAACTTGGACTGAATACCAACAGGTTCAAGATCAAGTGCGTTCAGAATTTGACGATATGACGGATACCCCGGCTCGCCCAAACCCACTTTGGCCCCAGCATCAAACAAGGCCGTAAAGGCCAAAATAAACGCGCCCGACGATCCTGATGTCACGATCACACGCGCAGGATCAAGATCGATACCGTACCAATCCTTGTACAGGTCTGCGATGCCTTTGCGCAGATCAGGCAAGCCCAACGCGACAGTGTAGCCCAAGGGGCCTTGCTCCATCTCTTGCGCCAAACGCGCACGTGCCAGTGCAGGCGCTCCCGTAGCGGGCTGTCCCACTTCCATATGAATGATATGTCGCCCCTCAGCTTCGGCGGCGCGAGCGGCCTCCATCACATCCATGACGATAAAGGGGTCAACGGCACTGCGGCGTGAAATTTTCATCTGCGATCACTCTTAAAACGGGCATTTGCCTAGGGATGCCAGCGCAGCCCCCAAAACGCAATGCCATGGCTGATGGGGTGGATGGCTCC
>NZ_JAHKPK010000047.1:19668-25271 GCF_018860665.1 Pacificibacter marinus | reverse complement strand
GGCGGATGTTCTTAACCACCTTGTCGGCGGCGTCTTTTGATGTCTGGGGCTTCTTCGTCATCTCGATCTCCTAATCGATAAGATGAACCAGAAATCCTCCGTTATTCAAATCCTCAAATCTGTCCCACGGGTGCTGACGTCAGACAACCCGAGTATGTGAGTGGAAAGCTTATGGAATGGGCTGAAAAACACAATGTGCGGCTCGAATACATCCAGCCAGGCAAGCCTCAGCAAAACGCCTATATTGAACGCTACAACCGATCCGTTCGCGGTGAAGAGCTGAGCCAATACATCTTTGAAATCATCGAGAAGGCACAGGATCAGGCAACCCAATGGCTCTGGACTTACAACAACGAACGACCCAACATGGGCATCGGCGGCTTGACTCTCGCTATGAAACTGAAAACAGCCGCGTGAATGTAAAACGCAGAGCAAATCCTAAAGTTACTGGCAACCACTGGTTAATCGGTCATGGTCTGCTTGATAATGGTATGGCAATCTATAGCCTTCATCAATGACCGCTTACACCTCTTTTGATACTATTTTGAACCTGCAGCAAAAGGCAGATCTCCGCCCCTTGTTCTGATCGTCACTCACGGCCCATAGCTGCCTTTGGGCGACGGGCCAGATTCTGGGCTGCAGATTCACCAAACTAGGCATTCGACACGTTGTGCAGCATTTTACGCTCGGCCAAGGTGGTTGTCATAGCCGTAGCAACGTTTGTGTTCGTGGGCCTTGCAGGTAAGCTGATCGTTACAGCCATTTTGGCCTTCGGGGTAAGGATGATGAGTTTAAGACACTTAAAAGCAACCGCAGAAAAGGAAGACTGACCCTACACACGGGAAAAACCGCGACTGCTCGGAACGATCATTGCAATGAATGGCGCCCCAAAACAGATCACCGCACAGATTAAAAGAACCGGAATGATCCCGATTGCCTGCGTGAGCGGTGTCAGCCCCGCCAGCCCGAGGGGCGCCAGACCATAGGAAAAAAGAAAATCAACCGAGGAGACCCGCGCAAGCCGCTCTGCCGGAACCTCGCGCTGCATTGCCGTGAACCATGGCACATTGAAAAGCTCGATCCCGACACCCGCGATAAAGAATGCGGCGATCGGCAAAATCATATGGCTCGGCTGTATAAGGCTCAATGGCACCAGACCGTAGAGGGCAAGGCCGCTCAACGCGATCCAGCCAATATTTTTCGGCTTCCACCGCGCGATCACCAGCGCACCGGCGAGGGCCCCCAAGGTATAGGTTGTGACCGAGACCGCCAACAACTCCGGTCCGCCGAAATGGGCCTTACTGACCTGCGGCAACAGAACGTTGGTCACCGAATATCCAAAGGTGATCACCAAGGACAATGCCGCAAGACCCGCCACAATCCACGGATGGCTGCGCACTTCTGAGAACCCGTCGCCCAGTTCCGATATAAAGAGGCTTAGGGTCAAAGGCCGATGCACAGATGTGTCGGGAGTCTGCGGCCGGTTGGCGGGCAAAAGGGCCGCAAGGCTCCACAAGGCAGCGATCATCAGAAACGTGATCGAGGTGCCGACATACAGGACCGAAACGGTTGCCAATGACGGGCCGACCAAGGTGCTGACCCGGATTGAAATCGTCATGGCAGCATTGGCGGCCTGACGTTGATCGCCGGATACGACCCGGGGAATGATGGCCTGATAGGACGCACGGCAAGCCCCCTGCCCGAAGCCTGTCAGACAGGCGCCGATAATCACGAACCCTACCCCGACAAAGGTCGAAACGCCGGCCACAATGGGCAGGATACCCAATGCAGCCAGCACCCCCGCCCCAGAGATCATGCGGCGTGGCCCAGACCGGTCGGCAAGAACACCGCCAACCGGCATCGCAAGAATAAATCCGAATGTGCGCGCCGCGAGGGCGAGGCCCACATAGGCCGCGCTCAACTCGTCAGCCACGATTGTCAGGGCCAGCACAAAAGGCAATGCCCATGTTGCCAGCCCGGATGCGGTGTTGCTGATCCACAAACGCAAAAAGGCGGCATTAGAAAGTAGGACTGCCTGTGCCAAGGGGTCTCTCCTGTTTTGACGGCGCAATGACGCAAGGATCAATGTGCGATCCGGACTTCCCGCGTCCCGTCCCGTTCGGTTTTTAAGTGTGCGTCAATTTTGAAAACGCGGCGAAACAAATCGGGAGTCAGAATGTCTTCTGGCCGCCCCTGCGCGAACATGCGGCCCTCGTTCATCACCACAAGCCGGTCACAGTATCGCGCCGCAAGGCTCAGATCATGCAGGCAGACCAACACCGCCTGCGGCAGGTCCCGCACAAGGCGCAGAACATCAATCTGGTGGCGCACATCAAGGTGGTTCGTCGGTTCATCCAGCGCCAGCACCTTTGCACGTTGTGCCAGCGCACGCGCAATATTGACGCGCTGCTGTTCCCCGCCGGACATAGTTCGCCACATACGGTTCGACAGGGGCTGCAAATCCATAGCCTCGGCGGCAGCGTGAATAATGGCATTGTCTTGCTCGGTAAGCTGGCCAAAACGGCGACGATACGGCAGCCGCCCGAGGGCCACGATATCTGTCACGCGCATATCGGTGCTGGAATGCTGCATTTGCTCTACAAATGCGAGGTAATGCGCCCGCGTTTTCGCATCCATCTGCTGCAATTGTCTTTCGCCGTAGGTGACCCTGCCGCTTTCAGGGGCGGTAATCCCCGCGATGCACCGCAATAGCGAGGACTTCCCCGACCCATTTGGGCCAATCAGCCCTAGAGTTTCCCCCCTGCCCAAGCTGAACGATATATTGTGGACCAAGCGTTTGCCGCCTGCCGCCCAACACAGATCGTCGATGACCAGTTCCGTCACAGATCACCTCGGCGCCGTAACAGCAGCAAAAACAGGGGCACCCCGATAAGGGCCGTGAACACACCTACCGGAATTTCCTGCGGCGCCAGAACCGTACGCGCCAAGGCATCGGTCCAGATCAACAGACCCGCCCCCAGTGTTGCCGAAAACGGGATCAACTGGCTGTGCAACGGACCCACGATAAGGCGCGCCGCATGCGGCACAATCAGACCGATAAACCCGATGGCCCCCACCATAGCCACGGCAGTTGCGGTCATCAGGGCGCAGGCAACCAGCAAAACAAAGCGCGCGCGTTTCACATTCACGCCCATTGTCTTTGCTGTATCAGAGCCAAAGGCCATCGCATCCAGAACATGGGCATAGGCCCAAATAATCACGCCGCCACCGATGGTAAAAACGCTCAGGATCAGAACAGGCGTCCAGCGCGCCGCCGTCAATGATCCCAAAAGCCAATATGTAATCCCGCGGGTTGTCTCTGCATCGCCCGCCGCCATGACCACGAGGGATGTAATCGCTGCGAAAAACTGTCCGACAAGAACGCCTGTGAGCACGAGCTTCAGCGGGGTGCCGCTATCGCGATGGAGCAGCACCAAAAGCAAAACCAGCACCACCATTGCCCCCACGAAGGCCCCCGCGCTCAGTGCGATACCGCCCCCCAGCCCAAGGATCACCACACAGACCGCACCGGTCGATGCGCCACCCGAAATCCCTAGAAGGTAAGGATCCGCCAGAGCATTTCCGGTCAAGGCCTGCAACACAGCACCGCAAACAGCCAAGGCCGCACCAACAAGGGCCGCCGCAAGGATACGGGGCAAACGCAAATCCCAAATCAGGGATTCCCGCATCCGGCTCAGTGGCTCGACATCAAACCCCATCCGTGACCCCGCAATCCGCACGAGATCGCCAAGATGCATTTCGGCCACGCCGATCTGCACCACGATGGCCATCGAGACGAGCACCGCAATGACGCCAAGACAAGCCACCATGACAAATCCGGGTCTGCAAGACGGCTCTGTGATGGTGGCCTGTTGCGGCGCGACCATCTCAGCGGCTATCTCTGTGGCCGGATCCAGAAGCGGCGAGAACTGACTGCGGGACAGACCGGCGTTATTCAGCATACCCAAGTTGCTTCAGCCCTTCGACAAACAGGTTAAGCGCATTGACCGACCGGATAGAGGGGTCCATTTCGATGCCGGGCACGATGATAAACTGTTCGTTTGTCACCGCGTCGAGGAAAGAGACACCCGGCTCGGATGTCAGCATGGCAATCTTCTCTTCAACCGTATCCCCAAGCGATCCACGCTCGGACAAATCGCCAAGGATAAAGATGTCCGGCTCCCCGTCTGCAATGGCTTCCCAAGACACGCCGGGCCACTGTTCATCCACATCGGCAAAGATATTCTGAACGCCTGTCATTTCGCTGATATTGCCGGGAATGGATGGGCCTCCGGCAACATAGGGCGTCCCCTCGAACACCGAGTAAAGCCAGACAACACGGATGGGCTCCTCGCGAGTCAGCGTGATTTCACCCGCAGCCTGAATTGCCTCTTCTTGCAGTTCGATTGCTTGGCGGGCCTCGTCTTCCCTGCCTGTAAGCCTGCCCAGATTTTCATAGTCGAGCGCCAGAAGATCGAAGGACGTCATGCCCAGAGCATTGTCTTCGGGGCAGCTGACGGCGCTGATATATGTACCCACGCCCAAATCCTGCAGCTCCTCGCGCGTGCCGACCGCTTCGACGGAATAGAAATAGCTGGAATAAGCATAAAGCAGGTCCGGCTCAGCGACACGGACCAGCTCCGCCGTTGGGCGACCGCGTGTCAACAAGGGCACTGTTTCCCAGGCCTCACGGTATTGCGGCGCAATTTCGGTTTTCAAATAGGTATTTCCCGCCATCTGCGGAGCCGCCCCGAGGCCAAGTAAAGTCTCCGTCGACGATTGATCGAGTGTCACGATGGCCGAGGCCGGTTGCTCAAGGGTCACATCCATACCACAGCTGGACACTGTGACCGTTTCGGCAACGGCCGACACAACTTGCAGCGCCATGACAACCGCCGCGGGCGCAATATAATTTCTAGACAAATACACGTTCAGGAATCCCAATTATGTTACGATATAACATTACGACCCATGATCATTAACCTAGCAAGAATGGGGTGTCCACTCGAATTTATGCGCAAATTGGACCTGTCACGGTTTGATGCCGCTCCTTTGATAGCATTTATTGCAACAAAGGAGACTGACTATGGGACTGAAGCGAACAGAAGAATTCAAGCAAGATGCGGTGCGGATTGCGTTGACCAGTGGTCTGACGCGTAAGCAGGTGGCTGACGATCTGGGTGTTGGCATGTCCACACTGAACAAATGGATCACCGCACACCGAGACACTGATGTGGTGTCGAAAGAGGATTTGAGCCTCGCCCAAGAAAATGACCGGCTTCGACGTGAGAACCGCATTCTCAAGGAGGAAAGGGAAGTGTTAAAAAAGGCCACGGTGTTCTTTGCGAGCCAAAAGCCGTGAGGTTTAAGTTTATCCACTGCCCGGCAATTGAAACGTAGTTTCGATGAGAGGGGAAGAACACCGATCTGCATTTTCCATTGAACTGATGTGTCGGGTTATGGCTGTTAGTCCGCGCGGTTTGCGGGCGCATCGCAACCGACCTGCCAGCCGCAGACAGCGGTCTGACATGGTGACGTTGGCACACATTAAAGAACAATCGCGCCTGAGCTTGGGCAGCTATGGCCGCCCACGCATGACAGAA
>NZ_JAHKPK010000047.1:5301-19413 GCF_018860665.1 Pacificibacter marinus | reverse complement strand
AGGCAGCCAATATTGTTCGCACGACTACCAGAAGATCCTGCGCCAGCATGGCTTCAAGGTATCGATGAGCGGTAAGGGAAATTGCTATGATAATGCAGCGGTCGAGACCTTCTTCAAAACCATCAAGGCTGAATTGATCTGGCGGCATTCATGGGGGACGCGGCGTCAGGCGGAAATGGCCATCTTCGAATACATCAACGGCTTCTACAATCCGCGACGACGCCACTCAGCGCTGGGATGGAAAAGCCCTGTCGCCTTCGAACGTAAGGTGGCTTAAACGAGCACTTGGGGCGGCACTAAAGCGCGACAGGTCCAAGCTACAGTGACACCGCAAGTGTTCCGCAGGTCAGTCGAGGCTACAATTGCGATTGACCAGCGACCTCACAGGCCGCTGACGTCTGTCCAGTTGCCATTTTTGCGGATGATTTTGATGATCTGCTGATACTGGCTGCCGTCACGAAAGGTTGGGTAGGGATCGACGCTCTCACCCGAAATGTCCTCGACGAACTCTCGCGCGAGGAAGTGCCAGCATTGTTCTGTCTCTCCGGCCACATCCGGAATGATCGCCGCGATGTCTTGTGGCAAGTCCAGATTTTTCCATTCGTGGCCATCGTGGACATATAGCGGGCCGCTGCCGTAATGGCCTTTGATATAGATTGCGCCTGTCTTGCCATAGACCACAATGTGATCCTCATGAAACCGTGGGACCAGCCCACCGTGCTTGAACAGCACCGAGACCGGCTTCTCCGCCATTGGGCTTTCGAGCTGGGCCATGACGGTATAGGACCACTCGACGTTGCTTTCGCCCCATTTCAGAGAGGGGTCGTTCAGGTTCTCGGGAATGAAATCCCGACGTGAGGCGAAGTTATGCACGCCCTCGACAATGGGGGCGCGACCAAGGTCATCGCGCACTTCACCGGCGATATTCAGAATCTTCTCGCCCACCAGTGAGCAGGCAATCGACAGCGTGTGTGTGAAATTGTTGTTGAGCCTGCCGCCCCCGTCCTCTTTACGATGGGACCAGCCGAACGGGATGTCGCGTTCCAGATTGAAGTGGGAGATACATTCGATTTCAGTCGGCTCACCAATTGCGCCTTCGGCTACCAGACGTTTGGCGTGCAAAACACTTGGCGCATAGCGGAAACTTGCCGCATAGGCGGTCTTTACGCCCTTTTCTTTGGCCAGTTCGTAAAGCTCGACGGCGGTGTCGGCGCTATCCGTCATAGGCTTGTCGCAAAAGACGTGGCAACCTGCGGCAATGGCCTGCTTGATCGGTTCGTAGTGCGCCCCGCCAGGTGTGGCGATCGAAACGATATCCGGTTTGCAGTCGTCCAGCGCTTTTTTCCAGTCGGTGCCCGCGTAGGGGATATCCATTTTTTCGGCCACTTCTTTTACGACATGTGGAGTGCGGCCGACGATTCCGACCAATTCTGCTCCCGCACCGCGAAAGGCGTCGGCGTGACCTTGACCAGCAAAACCGGTTCCGGAGATTAGGACTTTCAACATGGCTTCCTGCTTCTGGTTGGAGTGATTGTTGTGTGGTGCGGAGCATTTTCACTCCGCACCATGTATGATCAGCTGACGCTGATGTTTGGTTTAAGCCCCTCGATGATGTCATCGAGGCACGCCAACCGCAGAGATCAGCGCGTTCTGCCTTTACCCCACATGTCAATGTTGCTGCCAAGGGCCTGTTTGAGGGGATCGGAGGCTTTGGTGAGGCGTTCGAGCACCGAGGTGTCAAGTTCGACATCAAGGAGTTTCTTCAGGCCACGGCTTTGTTCACCGTTTCGGGTGCCGACGATAACCCCACCAACCGCAGGGCGGGATTTCAGCCAGCCGATGGCAAGCTCTTCCATCGACATGCCTGTGTCGCCGACAATCGCCCAAAGCTCGTCGAGCAACTCCTGACCTGTTGCTTCGGCGCCTTCTTCATTGTGGGCAACCTCGGGCCATTTGCGATGGTCGAACATTCTGGTGCGGGCACGGTCGACGGGAAAGTCCTGTAGCGACTTGTACTTGCCGGCAAGAAGCCCCTGCATCAGCGACGAATAGCACATGATCGGCACACCGGCCTTCTCACATTTGGGTTGAACTTCGAACTCGATTGTGCGGTAGAACAGGTGATAGGGCAGTTGGTTTACCGAAATGTCACCGAGAGCCAGCGCGTCGTCGATGTCCTCCTTGCCAAAGTTGGACACACCATAGGCGCGAATTTTCCCGTCGTCCTTCAGCTTTTTCAAGGCGCCGATGCTGTCGGCCAAGGGCACGTCGCGGTTGGGCCAGTGCAGCATATAGATGTCGATGTAATCGGTGCCGAGGTTTTTCAGGCTTCGTTCACAGGCTTCGATTATGCGATCGGGCGCAAGGTTTTCTCGCGCCACCTTGGACGAAATTACGATCTCGGACCGCTTGTCTCCAAGTGCCTTGTTGAGCAACTGCTCCGAATAGCCGCCGCCATAGGCCTCGGCAGTATCGAAAAAGTTGATGCCGATGTTGAAAGCTTCACGAAGCGCCTCGATCGAGTCCGTTTCTTCCTGTGCGCCGAAAGCACCAGCTCCTCCCATGCAGCCATAGACGATGGGCGTGGTCATTAAGTCGGTCTTGCCGAATCTTTTCTTCATTTCCGTGTACCTTTTGTTTCGGTGGGTGGGGTCACCAGCTCCACAGCGTGCCGTCTTCCAAGCGACTGACAGGCAGATAGGAGCGGTTGTAGGGATATTGTGCGGCGGCCTCTTCGTTGAAATCCACGCCCAGGCCAGGACTGTCGCCGACGTGGATCATGCCTTCGGTAAGCGTTAAGTCGTAAGAGAAGACCTCGTTCGATTTGTCAGAGCCGAAGCCCACAAATTCCTGAATGCCGAAGTTCGGCGCCCAAATGCCAAGATGCGCTTGGGCGGCGTAGCAGATCGGGGAAAGGTCCGGTGCGCCGTGCGGTGCAATGCGGACGTGGAACAGTGCCGCGAAGTCGGCGATGCGGCGCAGCGCGGTAATGCCGCCAGCGTGCGTGGTGGCTGTGCGGATGTAGTCGATCCATTGGTTCTGGATCAGTTCCTTACAGTCCCAGATCGTGTTGTAGATTTCACCGATGGCGAGCGGCGTGGTCGTGTGGTCGCGAATGATCCGATAGCTGTCTTGGTTCTCGGCAGCGACGGCGTCCTCGAGAAAGAGCAGGTCATAGGGTTCAAGCATTTTACCCAGCCTTGCCGCCTCGATAGGTGTCAGGCGGCTGTGGACATCATGGAGAAGTTGCACCTCTGTTCCGAAACGCGAGCGTGCCTGACGAAACAGATCTTCTATCGAGTTCATGTATTTGCGCGTCGACCAAGGTTCCTCGGGGGGAAGGGGACGGCTGCTTTGCTGTTCGAAATAGTCTTTCTTATCCCCAAGAACGCCATAGCTGGCTTTCAAACCGGGAACGGCGGTTTGGAGACGGACAGCCGTGAAACCTTGAGCAAAGAGTGCCTCGGCCTTGTCCAACGTGTCGTCGATGGTGCTTCCGGTTGCGTGGGCATATGTGGCAATGGCCTTGCGGCTTTTGCCGCCCAAAAGCTCATACACCGGCAAGTCGGCGGCTTTGCCTTTTATGTCCCAAAGCGCCACATCCACAGCAGCGATGGCCGCCATGTTGATCGGTCCCTTGCGCCAATAGACGCCTTTGTAGAGATATTGCCAGATATCCTCGATCTCATGGGCATTCCGCCCTATCAGACAGGGGGTGACGTGCTCCTTCAGATAGGCGGCAACCGCTTGTTCTCTTCCGTTCACCGTTGCGTCACCAACGCCGTAGAGACCGCATTTGGTGACGATCTTCAGGGTTACGAAGTTGCGTCCCGGGCTGCTGACAATCACGCGGATGTCTGTGATCGTCAGATCATGTTTGCTTTTCATAATGTGATCCTTTGTCCATGCGAATGCAGGCGCATTACCGAATAATGCGCGCCTTGGCTCGGGGCAGGTCAGGTGTAGATGTCGTCGATCAGGTTCTTCAGGTGAGCGAAATCTTTACGCAGGAATGGCAGCACATCGTCATCCATTAGCTGGCCGTGCTCACCCGCCTTTCGGCTGTATTCTGCTGGCATGCAGAAGGTGCCTTCGAAGCCTGTGTGGTGCAATTCGGAGACCAGCTTACGCCAGTTGTAGCCGCCGTGGTCGTGGGTGGTCCAATGAACCTGATACTCTGCTTCGCGCTCGGGGCCATTGGCGCGCAGGTGGCAGGCGCTTTTGAAGTTTACCAGACCGTTCATATGGGGACGGGCAATGTCGACCGCCATCTCCACGGGTTCGCCGTCAACGGCGCAGTGGCCCATGTCGAGCACGCCGCAAATCTGTTTCGGGTCATAATCGGCCAGAAGGTGGGCCAACCCCACGGCACTGCCTATATTATAGCCGTAGTGGTTCTGGACCCCGATTGCGACACCGTTGCGCTCCAGTGCGGGCAGCACCGCATCGAATTGGCGGCGGTAGTCATCGACGCTGGATTGGTAGCCCTTTTCCATGTCGATGGGGGCACAAATGCGGATGATACCGACACCAGCTTCGCCGCAAGCGTCAATGATGGTTTCATCAATTTCTGCCGCTATGCTGGGGGTCTTCAGGCCGTGTTCTTCCAGCAGGCGTACAGCCTTGGGGAGTTCGGATCCTGCGGTGTCGGGGGTGACCTGATAGCCAGGGCGCACCGCCAATTCGACACCTCCGAAACCCAGTCCTGCCAGCTTTGCGGCCAGTTCGGGCAACGGATCAGTCCAGGGTTTGGTGAATACTGTGATCAGCGGTTTTGCCATCAGAGTTTTGGTCCTTGTAGAGGGGTGAAAGTAAAGGTGGGGGAGGCGGAAGGGCCTTAGCCCTTCAACCCCGTTGTAGCGATGCCGTCGATCAGCTTGCGCTGGAAGATGAAGAAGATGATGAACATCGGCACCAGCGACAGGAGCGACATCGCCAGCATTGCACCCCAAGTGCCCGCGCCGCGCGATGCCTGCAGCAGGCGAAGGCCCTGCGGCACGGTGTAGTTCTCGATCGAGGTCAGATAAATAAGGGGCGTAAGGAAGTCTTCGTAAGTCCACAGGAACGTAAAGACCGCTGTCGTGACCAAGGCGGGCGTGAGAAGTGGCAGGATGATCGAGAAGAAGATGCGGATCGGTCCCGCACCGTCGATGGCCGCCGCTTCGTCCAGCTCACGCGGGATGCCACGGATGAACTGGATCATCAGAAAGACAAAGAACGCCTCGACCGCAAGAAACTTCGGAGTCACGATCGGAAGAATTGTGTTCACCCAGCCCAACCAGTTGAACAGAATATACTGAGGGATCAGCGAGGCATGCATTGGCAGCATGATTGTCATCATCATCAGCGCGAAGAGCGGCTTTTTGAAGCTGAAATCCAACCGAGCAAATGCGTAGGCCACGAAGGAGCAGGACAACACGTTACCAATCACAGCGATAATTGCGATCACGAAACTGTTGGCGAAAAACACCTTGAAAGGGGCGGCAACACCGGCCCAGCCGTGTGTGTAGTTCTGCCATTCAAAGTGCCGCGGGATAATGCTTGTGTCCGAGAATATTATGTTGGACGGCTTGAGCGAACTCACGGCGAGCCATACCAGCGGATAGAGCATGATCAGCGCAAACAGGATCAGCAGACCGTGCGTGATCAGCTTGGAGCGGGCTTTGCTCCTCTCGGTGATCCGGTTGATGTCGGAAGTCATGTTGTGCGTTTCTGTGGTGGTCATATCCGTTACCCCTCGTCCCCGTAGTGGACCCAGTATTTTGCGCTTAGGAAAGACACCATTGTGGCGAGGCCGATGATCGCTACCAGCACCCAGGCGATTGCAGAGGCATAGCCCATCTCGAAGTTTGTGAAGGCCTGCTCGTAAAGATAGAGCGTATAGAACAGCGTCGAGTCCGCCGGGCCGCCTGTTCCGTCCGAGATGATGTAGGAGGGCGTAAAGGCCTGAAATGCGCCGATCGTTTGCATCACAAAGTTGAAGAAAATGATGGGCGTCAAGAGCGGCACCGTCACGTAGAAGAACTGCTGCACGGGACGCGCGCCGTCGATGGCTGCCGCATCGTACATGTCTTGCGGTATCTGCTTGAGGCCGGCGAGAAAGATGACCATTGGGGCGCCAAACTGCCATGCAGCCAGCAAGACCAGCGTGCTGAGTGCGTAATCAGGGTTGGTGATCCAACTCGGTGCATCGTAGCCGAACCAAGACCAGAGGAATTGGTTGATGATGCCGTCATACGAGAAAATCTGGCGCCACATCAGCGCAACGGCCACACTGCCACCTAGCAGTGACGGAAGATAAAATACCGAACGGTAAAATCCCAATCCCCGAAGGCCGCGGTTCAGGATAAGAGCGATGAACAACGCGAAGCCCAGTTTCAACGGAACCGAGAACAGCACGTAATTCAATGTTACCTTTAGCGAAGTAAGGTAGCGCGGGTCGCTGCCGAGCTTGGCGTAGTTTTCCAATCCTGCCCATGTTGGTGCGCTGAAAAGATCGTAGTCGGTGAACGACAGATAGAGTGATCCCAACATCGGACCTAACGTGAATACGAGGAAGCCGACGATCCACGGCGAAAGGAACAGGAAAGCTACGCCGTTCTGTTTTTTCGAAATGTTCTGTGTCTTGCTCATTGGGGCATGCTTTCTATTGAGCCAAAGGGTGCCCGCCGCGCCCGCGCGGCGTTTATATAACGTGCAGGGCAGACACGTGTGCCCGCCCTGCTGCCGGTAGGAGGCGCTATTTCAGAGCTTGGAGCTTCCCATCAATCTCGGCGGCAATCGAGTTGCCCGCTTCGAGAGCCGTCATGTCACCGAAAGCGACAGCCTCGTTGTGGCGGCGGAAGATACCTCCCAAACCGCCGACACCGGGGCGACGCGACGGTGCGGGTTCCTCGCGCAGCATCTTGAGATATTCGACGATTTTCTTCTCTTCCGGTGTGCCTGAGGTGCCGAACTTCTCCATCCCGGCGGTTGAGGCCGGGATCATGCCACTTCCTGTATAATACAGTTCGACGCCTTCCGGATCGAAATGCATGAAGCGGATGATGTCTACACAAAGATCTTTGTTGGCCGCTTTGGTCCAGATGCCGGTCGAGTTTCCGGCGTAGTCATAGTGGTGCTGTTTCATTTCACCACCTTCCCAGCCATTGGGCAGCATCATCAGATCCAGTGGATCGCTCATAAGGCCACCGATGCCGATGAAACTGTCGGTTGTCTGGATCAACATGGCCGCTCGACCGCGAACAATAGCAAGCGAAGTGGAGTTGTCACCCGCTTGTGCTTGCACGTCGGCTGGCGGCGCACCACCTTCTTGGCGCATGTCTTCCCAGTACTGGAACCATTTGGCCGCGTCCTCACCCGAGAAGCCGATGGTATGCTCCGGCGTGAATAGCGCCTTGCCCATGGAGCGAAGGAACAGGTCGCACGCAAGGTTGTTGCCGCCACCGTCCTCGATTCCCCAAAAGCCACGTCCATGCTCCTTGCTCAGAGCAACAGCCGTCTCGAGCAGTTTTTCCCAAGTGTAGAACTTTTCGGGCACAGGTACGCCAACTTCCTCGAACTTCAGAGGGTTGTAGAACATGGCGGTCGCAATGGCGTCGTTCGGCATTGCATACATTTCGCCCGCATATGTGCAGGAAAAGACGCTGCCGTCCTGATAGCCGGATACATCGAGCGTATCGGGAATCCACGGGGTCAACGGCGTCAGCGCTCCGCGTGCCGCATATTCGGCCAGCAAATCCACGTTGACGCTAAACATGTCAGGCGCGTTGCCGCCAGCGGCTTCTGTGGCCAGCTTGTCGGTAAATGCGCGGTAACTTGAGAACTCGGGAATGATTTCAACGCCGGGGTTCTTTGCTTCATATGCTTTGAGAACTCTGAGCGTGGTCGCCAGTTGCTCCTCGGATTCAACAAAGCCGCTGAAGCGAATTTTTGTTGTGCCTTGTGCGAGAGCGCCGCCCGCGACGACGGTCATGGCAAAACTGCCGAAAGCGGCCGAGCTGTGTTTCAGGAAATTCCTGCGTGATTGAGATACGGACATATCTTCCTCCCTAGATACCGATCAAATCGAAAGACCTGTGGTCCGCTTCTTGCGATTCGGGCAGGTCTGTTATGTGACGATAGTAAAACGTTACACTTGTGTCGAATAAAAAATATCGCGTATCGATTTTGGAGATTTTATGCGTGATCGAAGCGGTTTGTCTAAACTTTAATCTGTTTTGAAAAATCGGCGTAAGCATTTGAAAAACGTATAAAATATGAATTTTCTTTGTCGAAAAATGGATTGTTTGACGGCGCAATCAAGCCGAATGAGGTTTGGTTTCGGTCAATTGAGGCTTTGAAGAGAAGTAAAATTTTTCTGGCATATTTGGGGCGGTGCAGCATATCTTGTGTAACGTATTATTGAATCTGATTCGCCGTGTGAGGCGCTGCGGCATTGCTTCGGTTCGTGGCTTGAATGAGGGATGTGAAAGAGGGCGATGGCAGGAATAAAGGATGTGGCTAAGAGGGCCGGAGTTTCGGTTAGCACCGTCTCGAATGTCATCAATGGTCGTCATGCCAAGATGGGTGCGCGCACGTTGCGTAAGGTGCAGGAGGCGATCGATGAGCTCAATTACACGCCCAGTGCAGTCGCGCGGCAGTTGAAGTCCGGACAGATCAAGATGCTCGGGCTCGTTGTGCCTTCGGTCGCCAACCCGTTTTGGGGGACGGCGTCGCAGTTGATCGAGAAGGCGGCACTCAAGCGCGGTTATCAGGTGTTGATTTGTAATACCGAGCGTGATCCCGAGCTGGAGGCTAACTATTTTTCGTCGCTTTATGCGTCGTCGATCCGCGGAATCATTCTTGGATCGTCGCCGGTTTCCTTCGATCATCTGAGTGAGCACGCCAAGAACGGGATGATCATCGGTGCCTTCGACCGGGCAACACAGGGGGCGAACGATATCGTGTCTTGTTCGGTCAGTGTGGATCAAACACTCGGTGCGCGGCTTGCCACGCGTCATCTGATCGGCTTGGGGCACAAGCGAATAGGCTTTATTTCCGGTCCGATTGGCACCTCAAGCCGTACTGCCCGCGTCGAAGGGATGCGGTCCGAGCTTGAAAAGGCAGGTCTCACACCAGACCCCGATCTGATCTGGGTGGCCAGTAACGCGACAGGGTTTGGGGATAGTCACGCGGCGGAGCTCGGTCGCACGGGTATTCGTGAATTGCTGACGCTTGATGAGCCGCCAACGGCGGTCTTCACCGTCAACGACATGTACGCCATCGGAATCTGTTCTGGCGCACGCGAACTCGGCTTTCGCGTACCTGCCGACCTGTCGGTTGTCGGTTTCGATGACATCTTGATGGCTAAGGTGATGGAGCCACCGCTGACCACCATTCGTCAGCCTGTGGAGCAGATGGCCGAACTCATGGTTCAAAAGCTGATCGATACCCTGGAAGGGGTCGAGGGGGATGGCGACGCACATGTCGTGCTGCGTCCCGAATTGATGGTGCGTAGTTCCACAGCTGCGCCCCGTAATTGAAAATATCTGGAGAGGGGGGAGACATGACTGAAGTCAAGAGCATTACCGGCCGCAATATCCTGATCGCAGGAGCAACCAGCGGTATGGGACGCGCAACGGCTCTACAGGCAGCAGCCGCAGGCGCAGGAGTCGTTCTCCTTGGCAGGGACGGCGCGCGGCTGGACGAGGTGTCGCGCAAAGCAACTGAATTGGGGGCCAGTTCCGTGCTCACGATTCAGGCCGATGCCGCCGACGCAAATGCGCTCTCGGTGGCGTTGCGAGAGCATGACATTGCGCTGCGCGAAATTGACACGATGATCAACTCCGTAGGCGTGAATATCGTCGATCGCGCTTTTGTTGATCTGACTGCAGACAGCTGGGCGTCGATGATTGATATCAACCTTAATGCGGCCTTCAATCTGGCAAAAATTATCGTGCCACTGTTCCGCGCACGCGGCGGCGGGCTGTTGATCAACATCTCTTCTACCGCAGCACGCAAACCAGACCCGTCGGGTGCCGCTTATCAGGCGACCAAGGCGGGAGTTATGGCGATGACACACGCGATCATGGAGGAGGAATGGAAAAACGGCATTCGTGCCACAGTTATCTTGCCTGGTATGACCGAGACGCCACTTCTGGAGAAGCGCCCATCTCCCCCGACGGAGGAGATGCGTGCGAAGGCGCTCCAGCCCGAAGACATCGCCGAGGCCTGCATGTTCGTGATGGGCTTGCCTGAACGTGCGCATGTCTCGGAATTGATGATCCAGCCCGCAAAGCGATAAGCCCCACAACAGCAGGTGACAAAAGTGAAACAACACGTTGTATCGGGGGGAGGAACCCGCCCAAGGGTTGCTGTCCTTATGACCGAAGAGGTCCGTTCTCTGATTTTTACGCAAGAGGTTGAGAAAGCCTTGAGTGCTTTCGCGCAGCCGGTCATTTTCAGTGACGATGATCTGGCATCCGGCGAGTTTACCAAGGCTTTGCAGGGGATAACGGCTGTCATCACCGGATGGCGGTGCCCTACGTTCCCTCAACTGCTCGCTCCACAAGGGGACATTGAATTTGTATCCCACGCTGCCGGATCGGTGAAATTTCTTGAGGTGGAAAAAGCTCTGGTCGGCGGTCATATCCGCGTCAGCCATTCGGCGCCGGAAATCGCGTTGGCCGTAGCGGAGTTCACCCTGACGCAGATCCTTGCGCACTTGCGATTGCATCGTCAGCAGGATGACGGACTGCATGGCACGATGGATTGGGCCGAGATGCGGAAGGCCTATTTGGGTCATCTTCTGGCGGCCCAGAACGTCGGTCTGGTCGGTTTGGGGTATGTCGGGCGCCTCGTGTTGGAGCGCTTGCGTCCGTTCGGCTGCACAGTGTCGGTCTATGATCCGTTCATCAGCGCACAGGAGGCCGAAAGGCTGGGCGTGACGCTTCTGGAACTTGATGAACTGTTCGCCAACTGCTCGGTTGTCAGCCTTCACGCAGCAAATCTGCCTGCGACCGAAGGCATGATCAAACGTGAGCATTTGAGCGCGATGGCTGATGGCGGACTTCTGGTCAATACCGCGCGGGCCGGCCTCTTGGAGCCGGGCGCACTTGTCGAGGAATTGCAGCGGGGCCGCATATTTGCAGCCATCGACACCTTCGACGTCGAACCATTGCCCGCCAGCGATCCGTTGCGACAGATGTCGAACGTCTATTTGTCGCCGCATTGCGCGGGCCACACGCGTGAAAGCTATGTCCGGCAAGGGCTTGCGGCAATTGAAGATGTGCGCCGCTTCTTTGCCGGCGAACCACTGAAACAGGAAATCCGTCGCGAGAAAGCTGCTGCGCTAGCGTAAGGCAGCGGCATCAGGCGACACCAGTCATAGGGAAGAGGAGAGTGACATGGCTTCAGTTGAAATCATCGGGCTCAAGAAAAACTTTGGCGCAGTGGAAGTTATCCATGGCGTGGATCTGAAAATCGAGGATGGCGAGTTCGTCGCACTTGTCGGACCGTCAGGTTGCGGCAAGTCGACCTTGCTACGTATTATCTCGGGGCTTGAGCCAGCTTCGGCTGGCGAAATTCGTATTGATGGTAACTTGGTAAACCATCTCAATCCGCGAGAACGCAACATTGCGATGGTGTTCCAAAACTACGCTCTCTATCCTCACATGAGCGTCGCAAAGAACATGGGGTTCAACCTGAAACTCTCTGGGATGGACCGCAGCGAAATAGATCGTAAGGTCAAGGAAGTTGCCAAACTGCTCGAACTTGACGCCCTGCTAGATCGCAAGCCGGGTCAACTGTCCGGTGGTCAACGACAGCGCGTGGCAATGGGGCGCGCCATTGTTCGCGATCCGGCGGCGTTTCTCTTCGATGAACCGCTGTCGAACCTTGACGCAAAGTTGCGAGACCAGATGCGGTCCGAGATCAAGTTGCTGCACCAACGTGTCAAAACAACCTCGATCTACGTCACCCACGACCAGATCGAGGCTATGACGCTGGCCGATCGCGTGGTTATTCTCAACGGCGGAAATATCGAACAGGCAGGGCGTCCGATCGATCTCTACAACAAGCCTGAAAACCTGTTCGTGGCGGCATTCATCGGTACACCGTCGATGAACCTGATCGAGGCAACCATCGTAAAGACCGACACTGGCCTCGCGGCAAAGATGGCCTGTGGGCATATGGTTCCTGTGACCGCCAATCATCCCAACATTACCGAGAACGAGGAGGTCATCATCGGCATGCGCCCAGAGCACTTCTCGGCCGATACCTCGGGTGTACTGCTCTCTGGTCAGACAACGCTGGTTGAGCCGACTGGTGCGCAGACCAACATTACCTTTGAACTCGGAGGGAAGCCTGCCACGGCGGTTCTTGAGGGGGGCTTCAATATCGAAGTCGGGCAGCCGCTTACCGTGTCTATTGATCCGAAGAAGGTGCACTTCTTTGACAAGGCCACGGGGCGCCGCGTTTAGCATCGCATGTCTTGTGAATGATCGTCCTGAGTGGGCTGCGACCGTCTGGTTTCATTGTTTGGAGTGAAGGGGCAGAGCGTATTTTCCGAAACTTCCCAAAGTAGACAGTCGGGTTTTACACAACAGAATCAAACGAACCCGTCATGATGCCTTCATGTCGGGTTCTCACTAGGCTCAGGCCTCATAACCAGAACACGACCGTAGCTGCGAGAGCAATAGCGGAGAAGAAGACTTCGGGGCAGCGGTCGAATCGGGTGGCGACCCGCCGCCAATCCTTCAGGCGCCCGAACATGATCTCGATGCGATTGCGGTGCTTGTAGCGGCGTTTGTCGTATTTGATGGGCTTCTTGCGCGCCCACGCCCCCCTTTTTATCCCGCAGGCTCGATGCCGTTCGATGGGCTTTGAGATAGGTCGCGTCGATCATGATTGTCGTCGGATCCATCGCCTCCGCAGCCAACTCTTCAAATATCCTGGCAAAACACCCATTTCGCTCCAGCGTTTCCAACGACTATAGAGCGTCTTCGGCCGGCCGTATTCTTTCGGCGCATCGCACCACCGTAATCCATTGCGGTTGATGAAGATTATCCCACTCAATGCTCGCCGATCATCACCCCTCGGCTTGCCATGGCTCTTGAGAAAGAACGGCCGCCGCCGCGCCATCTGTTCGTCGGCCAGCCAAAATAGATTGCTCATGATTCCCCTTGAAAGCTTGGGGATTTGAAATATGCAACCGATGCAATCTCAAGTCGATTAACGGGGCCTGAGCCTAGTTTTTGCTACCGTGCGCAGCCGGGCATATTTATGCGTCACGCCCTCCTAAGAGCACCGGATCGTCTCGTACAGCCGGCTGGGCAGAGGACCGCGCGATGCTCACTAGTGAGAACACTGCGCCTAGAAACCAACGATCCAATTGCTTCCCGCCCCCTCTATCGAGCCTCAACGGAACACAAGTTCAGGCAAAACAGTTTCCCACTCATTTCGCCGAATGTATTTTCGAAACTCTTCGTCATTGTCGGATTTGCGCCATCGAACCAATGCACCGACGCATCCGGAAACAAACTTCGCCCCTTCAGGCGGAGACCAACGTTTTGCCAAACATCCAAGGACACAGCCCTTATCGTTCAGGATCATCCATTTCCCTGAGCGAAACTCTAGCGTCAAGGGGTCTCCAACTGTTGCCGCAGCAATCGCGTTCAAGGTTTCATGGCGTTGAGGAAGCCGTCCTGCGAATGACAAGTCGACCACACTCAGATCGGGCATCTGATACTTGTTTGGTGCAGGGAGTTCCTGAATAGATTTAGGCTCCACAGGACGCAACAACTCGCATTCGGAATCTGGACCTGTCCCGCTTTAGTGCCGCCCCAAGTGCTCGTTTAAGCCACCTTACGTTCGAAGGCGACAGGGCTTTTCCATCCCAGCGCTGAGTGGCGTCGTCGCGGATTGTAGAAGCCGTTGATGTATTCGAAGATGGCCATTTCCGCCTGACGCCGCGTCCCCCATAAATGCCGCCAGATCAATTCAGCCTTGATGGTTTTGAAGAAGGTCTCGACCGCTGCATTATCATAGCAATTTCCCTTACCGCTCATCGATACCTTGAAGCCATGCTGGCGCAGGATCTTCTGGTAGTTGTGCGAACAATATTGGCTGCCT
>NZ_JAHKPK010000047.1:0-4978 GCF_018860665.1 Pacificibacter marinus | reverse complement strand
TCTGTCATGCGTGGGCGGCCACTCTCGGGACATTGCTACGCAATACCCTGACGTGCAGTGCATAGCTGCCCAAGCTCAGGCGCGATTGTTCTTTAATGTGTGCCAACGTCACCATGTCAGGCCGCTGTCTGCGGCTGGCAGGTCGGTTGCGATGCGCCCGCAAACCGCGCGGACTAACAGCCATAACCCGACACATCAGTTCAATGGAAAATGCAGATCGGTGTTCTTCCCCTCTCATCGAAACTACGTTTCAATTGCCGGGCAGTGGATAAACTTAAACCTCACGGCTTTTGGCTCGCAAAGATCCCTCTCGGGACATTGCTACGCAATGCCCTGCCGGTCGACGCACCGTGGCCTTTTTTAACACTTCCCTTTCCTCCTTGAGAATGCGGTTCTCACGTCGAAGCCGGTCATTTTCTTGGGCGAGGCTCAAATCCTCTTTCGACACCACATCAGTGTCTCGGTGTGCGGCGATCCATTTGTTCAGTGTGGACATGCCAACACCCAGATCGTCAGCCACCTGCTTACGCGTCAGACCACTGGTCAACGCAATCCGCACCGCATCTTGCTTGAATTCTTCTGTTCGCTTCAGTCCCATAGTCAGTCTCCTTTGTTGCAATAAATGCTATCAAAGGAGCAGCATCAAACCGTGACAGGTCCACATTTTCTCAATTTGAAAGAGAGTACGGCGCTCATAGAGACGCCACAACCCTATTTGGCACAGGCCTGCCTCCCTGCTTTCAGCCCGGACAAATCGACGTCTTCGCGCCAGAAAATGCGACTGAAATCAGGTGGCATCGCCAGCATATCCAACCCCGCATTCCTGAGCTTCATGGCAAGCGCACCCTGTGGATGCTGTGTCTCCTCGACCAACTCACCAAGGGAGACATATCGAGCATGGAACATTCTTAGACTGCTCGCTTGGAACACAAGTGAGCCAGCTCGATAACCCTCAACAAGTTTTGCACGTTCCAGGAAACGATGCTCTGCCAGATAAGACACGGTCCTAGCCGTGACCCGAAGAAAGCGGGCCGCATCAGGAATAGACATGATTTCAGCGCCTGAGGCGCGGGAGAGGATGGGTCTCTCAACAAGACCGCTGAGCGTCCAATGGGAATTTTCTGGCAACGGACCTCTAGTTTCCGCCAGACGTTCACGCTCAAAAGATTTGAGCATCCCCTCAGTCACAAACCCCTTCAGAGCAATATGGCCGAAATCATCATGCTGCGCCAACCCTCGCCGGGCAAGAAGGCGTGCATTTTCTCTGATGAACGGCGTCACGGGGAGAATCGCCGGAACATTCGACGCCGTGATCCCCTCAGATGGAACTCCGAGAACCAGAATGCCTTTTCGGATCGAAAACGTTTGGAATATCTGACGGCGCACAACGTCACGAAGCGGCTCGAACTCCTCACCAAGCCCAGAACCACGAAGCCAGGTGATCAAGGGCCCGTAAACCTTGGCGAAAAACCTGCGGTCTCCCTCCACTTGCGCGACCTGATCGCGAAGGCACAAAGACAAAGCTTCAGCTCCTTCTTTCAAGACCTCATAGCCTGCCTCACCAAATTGAACCCAATCACTTTCGGTATGCCCGCTCAAACTGACCTCTGGCCCCTTGGTCAAGAGTAATCCCAGAATTTCGCAAGCGCGTGAGGCAACATTGAGCTCAAGACTGTCAATCCATTCATCTCCCCTGCCCTTCAGTACGCGCTTGGTCAGATAGTGCTCGAAGGAGCTCTGTTCCGCAGGCACTGTTGCCTGTGACAGAACCCAATCAAAGTGCTTGCGGATTTGTGCCGTAAAATCTTTGCCGTCCTTCGTGAAGTTTTCCGGCGGCAAAGACACCAGCATGCAACCGTGTTTCGGGCAGGTTCTGAGCGAAACGAATTTCCACTGCAGACGACGCGGCAAATGCCACGCCTCCGCGGAAGTTGGCACCTCGCTGCGGACGCATTCCGGGCAGACACGGACACGACTACGGTGAAGCGTATGGGTAGTGACAATCTCGTCGCGCAAACGGAAATACCCCCGCCCGAGATGCCGGATCGACACGCGACCCAAAGCCTCCGCCTGACATCCTGCCAACCCGGCAAGCTGTTCAATCGCAGCACGCTCCCCGCGAAAAAGCGGCTCGATCGGGAATGCGATGTCACGACAGAATTGCTGAATCGACTGTACTCCGTTCTTCGCCGCGAGACGCGACAAGAGGGAAGTCGCAGGCTCGAAATCTGAATGCTGCACCGTGAGGGGTAACTGTGGGAAAACCATTCCGGGTATCGCTGGGAGAACTTTGGCCAATCGTTTTCCTCCTCAGACAAGATCATCGGATATTACCTTGAGGCGCGGCATGAAAAATCTGAGCCTCATGAAAACTCTCTTTCGTAGACACGTGCAATTCCAGTGACGCAAGGAATGGGAACGGCGCCATCGCGGTCCAGCTTACGGGCCAAATGGAACGGCTCACTGCCCTCGACTTCTGCCATTTGCCCCAGCGTGACCCAGCGCCGCTCGAAGGCGCTGATACTCTCCCGCGTCAGGTAGCTTTTGATATGGTTGGTGTCGGGGTTTCGCTTTTTGATCTGCTTGAGGTAGCCGGCATCTCTGAGTTTACGGATCGAGATGATGTTGATCCGCAGGTAGGCCGCAGCCTCGGGCAAGGTAAGGTCATGGCTGAGTATCATGGCGCGGTCCGCTTTGAGCACGTCAAGCGCAACCTCCAACGCATGAAGCCCCCTGCCCTCTCCGCGCCTCACAGCACCATCAAGGTCCCCTTCACAAAAGGCTTTGACCGCTTTCGGCAGCGCCACGCCGTCGCGACGGCAAAAATCACGGAGCGGAAGGTAGCTACCACCCTTTGTCGGCGGAAGACCCTCCACAGCTCTCAAGAGCTTCAGGACAGCCTCCCGCTTTGTGTAACGCAGGGATGACGTGATCTGAATGTTCGGCAGCACCCCGAGGCTCATCATGATCTTCACTTGCGATGGTGAGACCGCAAGCGCATCGGCGGCCTCCTTCAGGTTGGCAAGAGTCACCCAGAAGGCTTTCGCCTCCCGCAACTCATCGACATGGACATCCGTTCGCATAAGAGCTTCGACTTCACTGACGCCCTGCAAATGGCCCAACAGCTTCTTGAGGAACAAAGCGCCGAATCCTGAGCGCTTGCGCGCCTGCTCCATGGTTAGCCAGATCACTTTCTGCGGCTTCTCCCCAAGCACGTATTGGTTCAGGTCGACCGGATAGGTTTTATAGATGTGCTCGCGCGTGAGCTCCGTGATCTGACTTAGGGAAGGATCGTCATAAACTTCTCGAAGCCAGTGATAAAACGGCCCGAGGTCCGTACTGAAGTATGGCCGCTCAGCCATCGACTGGGCACGGAGACGATCAAGGGCTGCCTTGAGACCTTCCGACCCCACGTGTAGACGCTCGAACCCAGTTTGGCATAGTGCGCGCTCATCGTCTCGTCCCAAAAGAGCGACGTCTCTTGACAACATACCCTCCAATGCCGCGCCCAATGTGAGGCTCGCTCGATGGAGGTTAGTGAGGTCCATGGCATGCAGCCAATCGGTCTGGGGTCCGTCGTATATCCGCTCGCGAATATATGCCTCAAACGCGGTAGGTTCCAAAAATGTGGGACTTTGCGCAAACTCACGAATGCGCCCTTGATGCTGATGCACCTGCGCGACGACATCGTACGCGAGATGAGCGTGTGGCGCAGGCGGTAGGGTGATCAGAGCGCATTGATGGGTTTCGCACCGATGCAGACTGAGAGCCGACCATTCGAGGCGCTGCGCCACCCCGTGCGGGCCGGTTTCGCTCAGAGCTTCTTCGGCACAAACTGGGCAAAGCCGCGTGGCAGTGCGCCGGAACACCCCGATCGAAGAATGCGTCCTTCCGACCTTATAGCGACCGATCGAGAGCTTGCGAGCCGACCACCTATGTAGTTGGGTGGCAGGCTGCCCGACCAGCCAAGCAAGCTGCGCAACTTGATCTTCGTGGCCCGTGCACAAAAACGGCCAGCGCATACCGAGATCGCTACAGAAATCGCGCGGCGACGTTTGGTGAAGAGCCGCCAACCGGCTGACAAAGGACGCGGGCGTCTCCCCCTCAATGAGGGGGAGCATGAGTGAGAGTTGGGCTTTCATCGATCGCCCCCCGCGTCGGTGTCGTTGCCGTTGTCGAGTAAGAGACGTGGATTGATGCGCCCAAAATCCTCCGTGAGGAAGACGTTCATCCATCGATCGGCACCGTTTCGGTCGCGGTAGACATCCGCGAAGTGCTGGAGGCTGAGTTTGGCATCCAATCCCTCTGTGAACAGAGCTTCTGAGACCGACAGGACAACGATTTCTGCCAACAGCCCAAATTGGTAATCGGCAGCGTGCATCAAGCGCATGGCGAAGACTTCACTTTGGACCGACGAATCCACGTTGAGCCGCGCACGGTCAACGTATTTCTGAACCATCTTGAGGACTGCCCCGACATCGCGAATGCTATGCAGGCGGCCGATCTCAATCGGGTCGACCCGCCGCGCCAATTGCGGATCCTGGTTCACAATTTTCTTGAGGTCGGGCATGCCGGACAGCAGCAAACCCACAGGCCAGACCGAGTTCTCCATGAGGGATTTTAGCGTGTTAACGACCGACTGGCGCTCCTTGTCAGTCTGGTATCGCGCCAAATCTTGAGCTTCATCGAAGCCCAAGAAGATTGTCTGACGGAGCTTCAACTGCTCCTTCACTTGGTCCCAAATCGCAGGGCCCTGTGTCTGACGTCAGCACCCGTGGGACAGATTTGAGGATTTGAATAACGGAGGATTTCTGGTTCATCTTATCGATTAGGAGATCGAGATGACGAAGAAGCCCCAGACATCAAAAGACGCCGCCGACAAGGTGGTTAAGAACATCCGCCGCAAGACGCGGCAAACCTATTCAGCTGAAGAGAAAATCCGCATCGTCTTGGCGGGCCTGCGTGGCGAGGAAAGCAT
>NZ_JAHKPK010000053.1 GCF_018860665.1 Pacificibacter marinus | reverse complement strand
GCCTCAAACAAGCCCAAGTCGCGATCAATGCTTGGCTCCGAGAATACAATCATAACCGGCCTCATCACGCCCTAGATATGCGCCCCAGTTCCAGAAACCTTAGTAGAGAAATACAAAATTAGTGGTACTGAAATTGGGCGCTAGACACCAGACTTGCGGATCATTGACCAAGACCTCTGGGATGCAGTGCGGACCCGCCAAGGGGCGTTAAAGGTCAAAAACACCAACACGCCGATCTGGGACCGCCGCCGTCCCAAAACCCTGTTTTCTGGCCTTATGAGCTGCGGTCAATGCGGGGGCGGATTTTCAAAAGTGAACAAACACAGCTTTGGCTGCTCAACCGCACGCAACAAGGGCAAGGCTTGCTGCACCAACATGGCGATGATTTCACAAGAGGAACTGGAACGGCTTGTGCTTGCTGCGCTGCAAAATAACCTGATGGATCAAGACGCTTTGGCGATGTTCTGCGAAGAATACGCCAAAGAGCGCAACCGCCTGCAGGCCTCAGCCGCGCAGAACCGTAATGCCCTCATCAAAGAACTTGCGACAGTTAAAGCCGACCATGCCAAGCTGGTCGACGCGATCCTCGCAGGCATCCCTGCGGCGCGCGTCAAAGACCGGATGCTGGCCTTTGACGCGCGCCGCATTGAGTTGGAAGCGCAGCTTGAACGCGACCCCGCCCCCTCACCAATCCGCATCCATCCAAAGATGGCCGAGACCTACCGCGATAAGATCAGCGATCTGATTTCGCAACTTCAGGAACCAGATGGCATGCTGGCGGCGAAGGATGCCCTGCGTGGTCTGGTGGATCGGATTGTGCTCACGCCAACGGAGCCAGAGGGCAAGCTGTCCGTCCACCTTCATGGCGCCCTTGCTGATCTCTTGTAGCTCGGCTTGGGGTCCAAACGCAAAAAAGGCCTGAGTGACAAAACCCAAGCCGTTGATATTATTGATGAGTTAGTATTGGTTGCGGGAGCTCGATTTTATAAATACTTGCCTTTTTATAAGATCCACACAGCTCAGCTTGGTTAAATATCCTAAAAATGCGTCCTCCAGTAAGGATGTAGCTCATCTATAACGAGGGCATGTTCATGTGTGCGTTTTCCGTTGAGATGCGGGTGATCCAATGGCAGGTTCGCATGCGTGTGCCCGACTTGGCTTCTGTCGTTTGCAGGCCACTGCACGAGACACATTATGATCCCCAAAAGTGTCAGGCTCGCCAACACCAGCAAGGCAGGGATCATGCCAAAGGTCGTCATCACCCACCCTGACAGCGGATAGGTTATGAGCCAACAGCCGTGGCTTAGGGCAAATTGCACCGAAAAGAGCGCCGTGCGATCCTCTGGATTGGCCGAGCGTCGCAAAATGCGCCCCGAAGGCGTAAGCACAACCGAGTAACCAAATCCAACAAGCGCCCAAGCTCCGAGTAAATAGACCCAGCTTAAGCCGTTTATCGCAATCAAAAGACACAGACCGATCAAGGCGAACAGCATCAAAAACGCACCCGATATCATCGCCAGGCGATCAGAGACCCTTGTGAGAAAACGTGGCAAAACAAGTGCCGCCGTCATTGACCCCGCTCCGAAAGCAAACATCGTCCACGCAAGCCCGCTATCAGACAGACCAAGCAAGTCTTTGACAGCAATGATTGTATTGACCAAAACCATCGCGCCCGCAGCCGAAGCTGCAAGGTTCAAAGCAAGCAATCCACGTAAGCGTGGTGTCGCAAAATAGATATGAAACCCTCGCGCCATGCCACCGAAGACCTTGCTTTGCTTGGCAGCAGTGGCAGACGGCAGCACCACAGACGCGACGAGCAAGGCAGAGCCCACAAAGCCAGCCACAGTTCCTAAAAAGAGCGATCCAGAGCTCATCACGAGCAGCAAAAGCGCCGCCACAGTCGGGCTCAGAATGTTTTCCAGATCATAGGCCAACCGTGATAGCGAGAGCGCGCGCGTATAATCAGCTTCATCGGGAAGAACATCAGGCAATGTCGCTTGAAAGGTCGGTGTGAACGCAGCCGAGGCGGATTGCAGCGCCAAGATCAATAGATAAACCTGCCAAACTTCCGTTACGAAAAATAATGCAAGCGCACATGCCGCTCGCACAATATCGAGGCCTATCAGCAGACGGCGACGGTCCATTCGAACGGCAACAGCGCCTGCGATTGGCGCGACACAGACATATGCGATCATCTTGATGGTAAAAATGATGCCAAGCGTCTTGGCTGCATTCGCGCCAGAGAGGTCATACGCCAAAAGACCCAAGGCAGTTGTCGCCAACCCCGTTCCCAAAAGCGCAACAACTTGTGCCGCGAAGAGGTTTCGATATGTACGATTGGAAAGAATGCTCAGCATAATGACCTCAAATGTTGGTGGCCTCTAAAACAAAGGCGATAGACATTTACCAATATGGTAGATGTTTTAGATCAAGGAATGGGCATCCAAAATTGCCCGCTTCAAGTAACACAGGCAAACATCTTTCGATGTTTGCGCTTCAATCGCGTTGCCCCAAAGGCCGAAAGACAAGGGAAAATCGATGATCTGCCTCTTGTTCAATCGACACCCAACGGAGGCATTTACATAAGAAAACTTGGCAGCCAAAGCGACAATGATGGCACGAGTATCAAGATCAACAGCAATCCAACCATCGTGAGCAGGAAAGCTGTGTTCGCACGGGTCACCGCCATCACCTCTTCATTCCCAATTCGAGCGGCCACCAAAAGCGCAAGAGCAACAGGCGGCGTCACCTGTCCGATCGCAACGGTCATCACCATCATAACCCCGAAATGGACCAGATCCACATCCAACGTCATTAACGACGGCAGTAAAACTGGCATAATCATCGGGATCAAAGGATCCAGCACCATGCCTGCAATCAAAGCAAGCAACAGCAACGAGACAATTTGAAGAACCACCGATTCAAACGGGAACAGAACCGTCATCACCTCAGCCAAAGCCATAGGCACGCGGGCTTGGGACAAGGCCCATCCTAAAGCCGTAGACAATCCGACAACCATGAGGACCTCACCCGTCAATATGGCGGCATCTACAGCCACGCGGTAAAGACCCCGAAAATCGAGGCTACGATACACGATCATAGATAAAAAGAGCGCGTAAGCGACAGCAAAGGCACCCGCCTCAGATGGTGTAAACAGGCCAAAGACCAATCCACCAAGGATCAACACAGGCATCCCCATCGGCAAGATTGCCGCCCGACCGGTCTTGAGCAAAAGCAGCCAAGAAAATCCCTGCGCGGGTTTCCAACCGTGATAGCGCGCAAGAAAGCCAATCGTAGTCATAAGAGCCAACGCCATAAGCAATCCCGGGATGGCCCCTGCAAGAAACATTGCACCCAGCGAAGTCCCTGTCACTGCTGAATAGAGGATCATTGGCGATGACGGAGGCACCAAGACCCCAATACCAGATGATGTCGCGGTCAACGCTGCCGCAAATGGGCCAGGATATCCCGCTTCCTTCATCTTTGGAATAATGACAGACCCGCTGCCCGCAAGATCTGCAACAGAGGTGCCGATCATGCCGCCGAACATCAAGCTGACAGCGACATTTACATGCGCCAACCCGCCTCGCATCCAGCCAAGCAACGCGCTGGCAAACGCGAATAGGCGATCCGCTATTCCGCCTGCATTCATGATGCCTCCAGCTAGAATAAACAAAGGCAATGTGACAAGGATGTAATCAGATAAGCCGACCAATGTCTGTTGTGGCATCGCCAGCATCCAGCCCCCTGAAAAGGTCAAAAAAACCACCACTGACGCTGCCAACGCCACGATGATCGGCAAACCGGCGAGCGCAAACACACACAGTGTTACGATTGTTGCAGCAGCAAGCCCCATCATGTTGAACGACCTCCGAAGGCTATTTGCGTAGTGCGAAACAGCAACACGGCAGCCATGCCCGTCATGCTCAGCATGAGAGCTGAAATACCAAGACCTTTTGGCATTCTGAGGATCGGAGTAACATCCGTGCCAAAGAGGTTGAGATAGGCCCCGATTTTCAAGGCGAAAAAGGCCAGTGTGAAACTGCCGATTGCGCCACAAACAACACCCAGTATACGGCGCGCACGGGTCGGCAGGCGCATGACCAAGACATCGCAGCAGATCAAACTCCCGCGTAAGACCCCCAAAAGTATACCGACGGAGGCGACCCAAATCATCGCCGTCATAACGATTTCTTCGCTCCACGGTAGAGGGTTGTCAAAAATATATCGTCCCAGCGCATTCGCCAACACAAGAACAACGATCAATCCCATCAGCGCTGCGGCAAGCATTTCAGTGCCTTGGATTGCGATCTTAGCGATAGGTCCCTTGGCCGCGTTCCCTCGTATAAAGGTGATGACCGTGTTCATTTTCTCACCTCAGGCAAGCTATGCTGGAAAAGTGCGCCGTAGCCGGGGCAATCATCCGCGACACCGCCAAGACGCAGCGCATGCCAAAACGATGATTGGACAGCAGAAACAACTGGTTTCCCCAATTCCTTTTCGACAGCATCGATCAATCCAGCGGTTAAGAAATTCGTGCAACTGATGAACACCGCATTTGCGTCTGGCGTGTCCATTTCACAAATTATATCGAAAGTTTTTTGCAGCGGCACTTCAGCCAAGGCCTGATCCGTGTCGATTTTCAGATTGCGACTGGCGACAACAGGGTGGCCGTTTTCTTCGAGGAACCGGATGGCACGATTGTGAACCTCATCAACATAGGGCGTCGCCAGAATGACGGATTCAGCCCCAACCGCTTTCAAGCCAGCCAATGACGCCGTTGAGGCCGTATTCACCGCAATCCCCGGCGCCCATTGTTTTAGCTTTGCAATAAGCGCCTGATCATAGGCTGTGCCATGCAAAAATGAAGCAGAGGTTCCACCGAAGCATAAGACATCGATAGGAGCAGACGCCAAAAGGCGCGCGGCTTGTTCCAACTCAGGCGCATCCATCATCGCCTGAATGCCTTCGACAGTTACCTTTGGCAGTTTTATCCGCGTTGTATGAACGGAAACACCTTTTGGGGCCATAGCCCACATCTCAGCTTCCATGACAATGGAGGATGCCATGAAAATCAGCCCAATCCGGCAGCGATCACCATTGCCATCATAGGTGAATTTGGGGGCCATACGGCCCCCATTTATCGTGTTAATTTGCGTACTCACTGAAGCATTTCCTCTACAGCGACCATGAATTCTGATGACACAATCTGCGCGAACTCATCGCGCAAGGGCGCGGCGGCTTCTTTAAACGGTGCCAAGTCAGGTGTATTCACCTTCAAGCCCGCTTCGATGAATTCAGAAACCAAAGACGCGTCACTGTCATCAGACAAAGTGCGCGTGGCTGCGGCACTCACTTTTGCGGAGGCCATGACTTTTTCTTGTTCTTCTGGTGAAAGTGCGTCCCAAACAGAGCCAGCCATCGTCAATGTGATGGGCGTGTAGACGTGATTGGTAAGCGAAATGAATTCTTGCACTTCGTCAAAGGAAAACTCTTTGACCACTGAAAGGGGGTTTTCTTGACCGTCCAGAACCCCTTGGCGCAAAGCAACATAGACCTCGCCCAATGCCAAAGGCGTTGGTGCCGCGCCAAGTGCTTGGAATGCCATGATACGTGTTTGCGACCCAGGTGTGCGTAGCTTTAGCCCAGCAAGATCAGCAGGCGTCTCGATGGGGCGTACTGAGTTACTGATCGCGCGGAACCCCAATTCACCAAAGGCGAGAACTTTCAATCCGTTTGTTTCAAGCAAAGAGTCAGCCAACATGCCGCCAAGCTCGCCATCAAGCAAAGTGCGTGCTGTGTCTTTGTCATCGAACAAGAATGGCAAATCAAAGATCGCAAATTTGGAATCCAGTTCGACAATGTCAGACCCCAAAGGTACAACATCCAACTGACCCGCACGCAACAGTTCTGTCAGGGCCGTTTCATTGCCCATAGCGCCGCTTTCAAAGAAGTCGACGCTGAACCCTTCTGACGCTAGCAAGTCGTCTTTAAAGGCGGTCAGCATGACGTTTAGTGGGTCGCCCGGCGGTGTTTCGACCGCCATAGTCAGTTTTGTTTCCCCGAACCCCGGTAGGGCTGAAAGCGCGGTCAATGCCGCCGCAAAAGCAAGTGTGATAGGTTTCATCGTGAACTCCCGTTGGTGTGCATGAGGCAATAGTGTCCTTGTGGACGCTTTGAATTGGAAATCGGGCAAAACAGGTTTTTTGGGTGGCTGGAAAGCCCCTCCAAAACTGGCCTTAAGCCCAATCTCACTTTCGATGCTGCCCCTTGCAGCACCCCCCAACAATTACAGAAAACCTATCTTCTACGAAGCCACACCCACATGAAGGCGCTTAAATAATTGAAATGTAATGGTAATAAATAATGGCTCTTTTCGAGAAACCGCATGTTAAAAAAAATTCGCCAGTTTGCGCACAATATTTACGCAAAATTTTTGAAAGAAAACTGTGCCGACAATTGTCAATCTCGTCTTTTTGAATACCGCTCAGCTACAGCGCTACGCTTGAGGCGCGTGACTTAGAACGGTTTTAGAAAAAGAGATAATTCAAACAGGACGGGCCGCAGCGCTTAGTGAGCGCCTCATCACGTGACGCCTCTCAAAAACAGCAAGACCTAAGAAGGGTTTTGGCTACTCTCTACTTTGGAAGTTCCTTCTTTTCTATCGAGATCGATACGCGCAGTGTCATCTCAAAGAAATTCCAAACCAGTCAAAGTGGAACGCTTCCATCACCCTGAACAGATGGACACGCTCACTGTATCGCTGGGAAAATAAATCTAGGATATGAATATGACAGTCGAAAAAACGGATACACTTGTGGTGGGAGCCGGGCAATCTGGGATTGCAATGAGTGAACACCTCACAGAAATGGGTGTGCCACATATCGTACTTGAGCGCAGCAGAATTGCAGAGCGCTGGAGATCCGAACGCTGGGATTCACTGGTGGCAAACGGACCAGCATGGCACGACCGTTTCCCCGGTCTTGAGTTCGACGACGTATCCCCTGAGACATTCCCCCCCAAGGAACGCATGGCGCGCTATTTTGAAGACTATGCAGCGATGGTCAATGCTCCTGTGCGCACCAATACCGAAGTCAAATCCGTCAAACGTTGCGAGGGTCGTCCCGGTTTTATGGTCTCGACCTCACAAGGCGAGATTGAAGCTCAGCGCGTTGTGGCAGCGACAGGCCCATTCCAAGTGCCGCTCTATCCTAAGATTGTCCCCGAAACATCCGACATCCAGCAAATCCATTCTTCTGCATATAAGAATCCCGACCAATTGGCCAAAGGGGCCGTGCTGGTTGTGGGCGGTGGCGCATCTGGGTCGCAAATTGCCGAAGAACTGCAACGGGATGGGCGCAAAGTGTATCTATCTATCGGTGAGCACTACCGCCCTCCTCGCTCATACCGTGGGCGCGATTATGTGTGGTGGCTTGGCGTTCTGGGCAAATGGGACGAGATCAAAACCGAAGCAAAGAAAAAACACGTTGCTTTCGCGGTCAGTGGCTATGACGGCGGCAAAACAATCGATTTCCGCCGCCTGGGTAACATGGGCATCACTGTGCTTGGCATCACCAAAGCCTATCAAGATGGCGTACTAACCTTCGCCCAAGACCTTGTGAAAAATATCACTGAAGGTGACGAAGCCTATCTCGATGTTCTCAGAGAAGCGGATGCATATGTCGAACGTAATGGCATCGATCTTCCGCTGGAACCCGAGGCATGGGAGGTTCAACCCGACCCCGACTGCATCACCAATCCTATACTTGATCTCGACATGAAAGAGGCTGGCATTACGACGATTATTTGGGCGACAGGGTTCAAATTCGATTTCAGTTGGATGCAGGTAGATGCCTTCCATCCAGACGGCACCCCGTTTCACAAACGCGGGATTTCTGCAGAAACAGGGATCTATTTCCTTGGGCTTCCAGAACTGACCAACCGTGCATCATCCTTTATCTACGGATGCTGGTACGATGCGAAATATATCGCGACCCATATCGGCGTTCAGCGAAATTACGTCGCGTATAAATCAAAATAGCGACCAAGACCTACGCTTAGACATCTGATCTGGTTTATCAAAACACAAACGGCCGTTTCAACATCTGATGATGCTGATGCGGCCTTAACACCATAAGGATTATACAATGAAAACTGTCATGTTTCTCAACGGCCCCAACGCCAATTTATATGGTCTTGATCCAAAAGGGGCGTATGGAAACGATAGTTTTCCGCAAATTGAATCTGCCTGTATGGCCTGCGCTGAAGATCTCGGGTTTAAACTTATCTTTCGCCAATCCAATCACGAGGGCGTGCTGATTGACTGGATTCAAGAAGCCCGTACGAGCTGTGATGGAATTCTGATCAATGCCGCGGGGCTGACCTATACCTCTATCGCCATTCTTGATGCTTTGCTGGCCTTTGACGGCCCCATTATCGAATGCCACATGAGCAATATTTGGAAACGTGAGGCTTTTCGCAGCCACTCATTCATTTCCAAAGCAGCAACTGGCGTGATCGCTGGACTGGGGGTGCAGGGGTATCTTTTGGGGCTGACGGCAATGAATACACTGATCAAGGGTCCTCAAACATGACAGACAGTCTGGTATTCTATAGTAAACCCGATCCGTTTGATGCGTGGCGCGATGCGTTGACACCTCACTTGGGCGATCAGGTTCGCATCGAAAATGCAGACGCCGTCAGCAATGTCGATGATGTCCGATTTGCATTGGTTTGGATGCCTCCTCTTGGCTTTTTTGATCGTTTTCCGAACCTTGAATTGGTGATCAACCTCGGGGCTGGCGTGGATAGGCTGGTGGCCCGAGAAGACCTGCCAGATGTGCCGATCACACGGTTGTCTGATCCCAAAATGGGCCAGATGATGGCAAGTTTTGTGTTGTTTTCTGTCCTGCGTCACGCACGCGATATCCCTTATTTCGAGGCCGCTCAAGCGCGTCAGGAATGGGCTTATAAACATCCGCGCGCAGCCAGTGACATTAAGGTTGTGGTTCTAGGGTTGGGGCAACTCGGGGCGCTTGCGGCAAGTGAAATCGCGCGCCAAGGCTTTGACACTCACGGTTGGGCCACAAAACCTCAAACACTATCAGGCGTAACAGTCCACTGCGGCGATGAAGCCCTCGATGGGCTATTGGGGGACGCTGATATTGTCGTGTGCATGCTGCCTTTAACAGCAACGACCCGCGAACGCCTTAACGCGAGCAGCTTTGCCGCAATGAAACCCGGCGCTGCTTTCATCAATGTGTCGCGTGGCGAAGTCGTGGCGGAATCCGCACTCATCGAGGCGCTGCGCTCAGGTCACCTCTCAGGCGCAACATTGGATGTTTTTCAAACGGAACCGCTGGGGCCTGAACATCCGCTTTGGTCGATCCCGAACGTGCTCATCACCCCGCATCTCGCGTCAGTTGCACTGCCCAAAAGTGCCGCGCCACAAATTGCCGCCAATATCAAAGCTGTTCAAAACGGCGATGCATTGAGCAACGAGGTTTCCAGAGTGCGTGGATATTAGGCACTCTGGGTTTACTTTTCTGACCACGGTTATGCGCCGCAGTGAAGAAGACTCTTGTTATGCAAATAATTCAGACAGTTAAGTGATTAGAGTGGTAAAAGCTAAGTAGCGGTTTGAAAATTGTGATTTTTAAAAACGTCGTCATTCCCACAGGCTCAGGTTAAGAGACGGTCCCTCCTCGGATAGGCAGTCATCTCAGTTTCGCAAGACATAACGTCACTTACCCAACCGGAGTTTAAAATGAAAAAGCTACTCTTAACCGCTGCTGCTATCAGCATGTTTGCACCCGCCGCGTTTTCTGAAACATTGACAGTCAGCAGCTGGGGCGGAAGCTTTCGCGATTTGATTGATCAGACCATTGCCAAGAAATTCACTGAAGAAACTGGCGTCGAAGTCGAGTTCATCACCGGCGGCACCATCGACCGCCTGAACCAAGCAAAGCTGAACCGGGATATGCCGGAAAGCGACGTCACCTTCACCACATCACACATTGGTTGGCTTTATACCAATGACGGATTGTTTGAAGAATTGGACATGTCCAAAATTCCAAACGCAGAGAACCTTGTTGAGCAAGCCAAAATCAGCCCTGCTCACATCGGCGCATGGGCATATGTCTACACCATCGGCTATCTGCCTGATTCAGTGCCAGAAGGCATAACATTCGACAGCTGGAATGATCTATGGTCGCCGGAACTGGAAGGCAAAATCGCGGCACCTGATTTTGATCCATCGCACATCATTTCCGTCGCAGCCAAGCTTGAAGGCGTTGACATTGAAAACTGGCAGGATGCTTCCGAAAAGTTATTGGCACTCAAGCCTAACTTTAAAGCCTTCTACACCAATGATGCGAACTCACAGCAATTGCTGTCAACGGGCGAAACACCTGTGCAAGTCATGCTTTCAATGAATGCGTATCACATGCAATCAGAAGGCTTGGACGTACAGATTGCCATCCCTTCTGAAGGTGCTGTTTTGGGTGTCGATACAATGGGCATCACAGCTGGCACGGATCAAGAAGAGTTGGCGTATAAGTTCATCAATGCCGCTCTGGACCCCGAAGTTCAGGCCAAAATCGCTGAAATCAAAAAAGGCAGTCCGGTTGTCTCAAATGCCGTACTTCCTGACGAGATCGCAGCGCTCCCAGGTATTTTCACGACGCCTGAGCAATGGGAAAGCGAAACGCTTATTATCCCGCATGATCTTCGTGCTGAAAAAACAGCCGAATGGCGCCAATGGTTTTCAGAAAACATGATTTCCAGCAACTAAGCCTGACCAAGACGACAGCCCAGCAGTCTAAACTGCTGGGCCCCCTCAAACAGAGTAGCCTTTTTTAATGTCGAAACGCCCTTTTCTTGGATGGTTTTCCCTACCCTCGGTCTTGATTGCCTTTGCGATCACCGCCTCTTTTATTGCGATCGTGCAATACAGTTTCAGGGCCTATGTCCCCGGATCACTCGACCCCGGCGGTTTCACGTTCGATAACTTTACGACGCTTTGGAAAATGGTCTACGGGCAAGCGTTTTTGAACACTGTATTGCTCTGTTTTTGGACCGCGATATTCACCTTATTGATCGGCTATCCCCTTGCCTATGCTATGGTGCGCGCGCAATCGGTGAAGCTGCGCAGTGCCATTCTGTTGATCTCACTCACCCCGCTATTCTTAGGCGAAATTGTACGCACCTATTCGTGGATCATCGTGCTGGGCAATCGTGGTTTTGTGAATGCGGCCTTAATGCAGATGGGGCTCATCGATGCCCCCATCAACTTTATGTTTACTATGACCGGCGTCGTTATCGCATTGGTGCATTTTACATTGCCAATTGTGGTGGTGATGCTGGCCGCAGCCTTGTCGCATATCGACCTGAACCTTGAGCGTGCCGCAACCTCACTTGGCGCTGGCCGTGTGCGCGTTTTTGCAAGCATCACCCTGCCCCTATCCATACCCGGCATCGCCGCAGCCACCTCAACTGCATTTGCTTGGACGTTCTCGGCGTTTGCCACGCCGCAAATGATTGGCGGCGGCAAGGTACAGACCATTTCCACATTGGTTTACCAAGTTGGCTTTGCATCGTTCAACTTCCCGCTCGCAGCATCATTGTCGTTGGTGGGGCTGCTGTTCACCATCGCAGTGCTTGCCATTTTTAACACCGGCATTCGTCGTTTGGAAAAGTTCGGAGCGCATTCATAATGAAAAAGTCTTTCTTTGATCATCTGCTAGACTGGAGTGGCCGGATTCTTTTGACCATGATCCTCGGCTTTGTGCTGCTCCCCTTTTTAGTGGTTTTTATCGCCTCCTTTAACGACAGTGCGATCCTATCTTTTCCTCCGAAAAACTGGTCACTACGCTGGTATACGAACGCCATTGAGTATCGGGATTTTGGGAAAGGACTGGTCAATTCACTTAAGATTGCGGCCATTGGTGCGACATGTGCCATGATCGCAGGTTCAGGCTTTGCATATGTTTTGAACCGCTATGAGTTCTCATTGAAATCTGTGTTGAACAGCATTCTCATGTCGCCCTTGATCATCCCCAATTTCACCATTGGTCTTGGTTTGCTTATCCTGTCCACAGCGGCGTCTTTGCCGAGAACAATTTGGCTGGTGATTGGCGTTCATGTCATCATCGTGCTGCCTTTTGTGATCCGCTCTGTCTACGTTTCATTGCAAAACTTCGAGCGCCGCTATGAACAGGCCGCGGAAAGCCTTGGTGCATCCCCGCTGCGTGTTTTGCTGACCATTACGCTTCCGCTTTTGGTGCCGGGTCTTATTTCTGGCGCGCTCTTTGCTGCCATTTTGTCGTTCAACGAGTTTACGGCCTCACTGTTTGTCGTGAACCAAAGCACCCAGACTTTCCCCGTCGCGATGTACAACTACGTCCGCGAATACGCTGACCCAACGCTGGCCGCCGTCTCAGTCATTTACGTGATTGCCGTCGCTGCCCTGCTTCTCGTCGTGCATAAATTCTTCCGTCTTGAAAAGGTCCTCAATGTCGAATGAGATTTCCCCCAGCGTTCCGCAGAACAAACCCCAACACCCAGCCGTTCAGATCGATGGTGTTGGCAAGTCTTTCTCTGGGACCGTCGCGCTAGAACCAGTCTGGCTGAAAATTCGTCAAGGAGAGTTTCTCACCTTGCTGGGCCCATCAGGCTGCGGAAAAACCACGCTGCTTAATCTGATTGCGGGCTTTCTTGAGGCGGATTGTGGCGAATTGTTTATCAATCGCGACCTTGTCACCCAAGTGCCACCACACCGACGTGAAATTGGAATCGTGTTCCAGAATTATGCTTTATTTCCGCATATGACTGTGGCGCAAAACGTTGGCTACGGCTTGCGCACGCGCCACGTGTCTAAGGCGGAAACGGCCGAACGCGTGCGAGAAGCATTGGAACTGGTCAAGCTTGAAGATTTTGCAGATCGCAAACCCAATCAACTCTCGGGCGGTCAACAGCAACGCGTTGCGCTGGCACGGGCCTTGGTTATTCGCCCGAAGGTCCTGCTTTTGGATGAACCTTTTTCTGCGCTTGATCGGAATTTACGCACAGCAATGCAAGTCGAGCTCAAAGAAATCCAAACCCGCCTCGGCCTCACCACAGTGTTTGTCACGCACGACCAAAGCGAGGCCCTGAGCATGTCAGACCGCATAGCAGTGATGTCTCGCGGGCAGATCCGTCAAATCGGGTCTCCGACCGATATTTATGACCGGCCTCAGAACCAATTTGTGTCAACTTTTGTCGGCGACGCAAATCTATTTTCTGCCACTTTTGTGGACCGCGACGAATCCTCTGTGCGTCTCACGGTCGGCGCAACACAGTTGCAGTTGGAAACGTACCAAGATGATCTTCCTGAACTCGGTCCTGTGACATTATTTGTCCGCCCCGAGCAATGCAAATTGACGCAAGCCGGAGAGGCCGGAAGCATTCCCGCAACCGTTGCTTTGACCGTTTATCAAGGCAGTTACGCCGAAGTGCATCTTGACTGCGCCGCCGCGGACAATCGCGTGATGCAACGTGTGCCAGCAAGTGAAGCGCCAATCGCAGGCACCAAGGTTGGTATCGCGTTACCGTCCCGTGGTCCTGCAATCTATAAACTGAATGGAGAGGTCGAATGACCAATACTATGCGTGCCGTGATTGCGAGCAAAGCTGGCGGCCCAGAGGTTCTCGAACTTGTTGAGCGCCCCATCCCCGTACCAAAAGCCGGAGAGGTGCTTATTCGCGTTGCAGCATCAGGTATTAACCGACCGGATATTATGCAACGCTCAGGCGCTTTGCCCGCCCCAGCAGACGTCTCCGACATCCTTGGACTAGAAGTCTCAGGCACCATCACACGCCTTGGTGAGGGTGTGGATGCTCTATCTGAGAATACAGATGTGATGGCCTTGGTCAAAGCTGGCGGATATGCTGAATACGTACCTGCAAAGGCAGATCACTGCCTGCCAATTCCTGCAGGGCTAACCAAGGCAGAGGCTGCCGCACTTCCTGAAGGTCTGTTCACAATTTGGCACAATCTCTTTGAGCGTGGGGCCCTCAAAACGGGTGATCGCGTTTTAATTCAAGGGGGGGCCAGCGGTATAGGCACACTGGCATCGCAACTCGCGACGGCTTGGGGGGCTGACGTTTTTGTCACCGCAGGCGGCGCTGAGAAATGTGCGGCATTAAGTCAGATGGGCATACATGCCATTGACTACCGTACAGCGGATATCACCGAAGACATAATGCGCGTGACGGGTGGTCACGGGGTAGACGTCGTGCTGGACATTCTTGGTGGCGATATGATCAACAAGCATCTGGCCTGCATGGCGCAGGGTGGGCGCCACATCGGTCTGGCATTCATGACGGGCATGATCGCGCCCGTGGATCTTGGGCTGGTGATGCGAAAAGGTCTTTGGCTCAGCTCATCCACACTGCGCCCCAAAAGTGATACGGACAAAGCCGAGATCGCGCAGAACGTTCGTGAAAAGCTTCTTCCCCTCATCGCCAACAAAAGCGTCCGCCCCGTGATATCCCAAACCTTCGCGTTAGACGATGTGGCGCAGGCACACACATTTTTAGAAAGCGGCAACAATATTGGCAAGATCGTCTTGGCAACGCAAAAGGCGCCGCTATGAAGCTTTCGCTGTATTGGGGGTCGGCGTCACCATTCGTACGCAAGGTGATGGTTGTGGCGCATATGTTGCAGATTGAGGACTCCATCGAGGTGCTCGACAGCGCTGCGCATCCCACGGACAGAGACACACGCATTCAGACCTATAATCCGCTGGCGAAAGTCCCTGCGGCTCGGACTGAAGATGGTGTTGTGTTGTATGACAGCCGCGTGATTTGCGAATATCTCGACACCGAGAAAAATGGCGCGTTATTCCCGCGCGCAGGTGCTCCCCGTTGGACTGCGTTGCAACGCCAAGCCCTTGCCGATGGATTGCTGGATGCGGCATTGCTGATCCGCTACGAAACGCTGCTGCGCCCCGAACAGCACCGCTGGCCATTGTGGATCGAAAAGCAAACCGAAAAGGTCATGGATGCGCTCAACGCTATGGAGGCCGACATTCCAGATGCTCGATGCCAAGACATCGGCGCCATCAGCTATGCCTGCGCCCTTGGCTGGCTCAACTTTCGTTTCCCCGACCTGTCTTGGCAACAAGAGCGGCCTGCTTTGGCGCATTGGCACGCCGCGTTTGAGAAAACCCCTGCCTTGATAGCCACCCGCCCCACGGCCTGAATATCTTTGGACCTTAGCCGCCCCAAAGATGACCACTGCGATATAAAAAGGAGCATTCCGATGCCACATATCCGCCACCGCAAATTCAACACAAAAGAAACCTACCCCGAGCAAAATCTTGATAACGATTTGTCGCAAGCCGTGATCGCCAAAGGCGGAACGACAATATTTTTGCGTGGTCAGTGCCCCCAAGATTTGGATACGGCCGAAAACATCCAAAGCAACGACCCAGTAGAGCAAACCCACAAGGTCATGAGCAACATTCGCCAACTTGTGCAAGAATGTGGCGGCGAGATGCGCCACGTTACGAAACTGGTCGTGTATTTGACGGATGTACGCCACCGCGAGGCCGTATACAAAACCATGGGAAGCTATATCAAAGGCGTTTACCCAGTCTGCACCGGTCTTGTGGTTGTCGCCTTAGCGCGCCCTGAATGGTTGGTCGAAATTGATGCCACGGCCGTTATCCCCGACTGATTTTAATTGTGTAACTTTAAGACTTAGCGCCGCTTGCTGCGCTAAGCCTGAACACATCCACGTTCACCTTGAGCCCTTCCCCTTGGAGATTACATGACTTTTTCTATCATTGGCCACTGCCCTGACACCGGAATGTTCGGGGTCGCGATATCATCGTCATCCCCAGCAGTTGCGGCACGGTGCTCTTTTGCACGTGCAAAGGTTGGTGCCGTTGCGACACAAAACATTACAGATCCGCGATTGGGACCACATGCTCTTGATCTCATGGAACGCGGCGCCAGCCCTTCAGAAGCCCTATCGATCCTAGAGCGCAGTGGCCCACATATGGGCTACCGACAAGTTCTAGCAGTTAATCGCTCAGGCCAAAGTGCAATTTATTCAGGCACTCACGTTTTAGGTCTATGGTCTGAAGCCACAGGGCCAGACACAGCTGCCGCCGGTAATCTGTTAGCAGATGCAGATGTGCCAGAAGTCATGGTACAATCTTTTATTAACAGTACGGGTCATTTGGGCCAGCGGCTTTTGAGGGCTTTACGGGCAGGCTTAACGGCTGGCGGCGAAGCTGGGCCAGTTCATTCTGCGGGCTTGCTGTTGGTTGATCAAGAAAGTTGGCCTCTGGCAGAACTGCGTTGTGACTGGACAGAAAACTGCCCCATTACGGCGTTGGAAGCCTCTTGGGACGTTTTTCAGCCCCAGATGGAGACATATGTCACCCGTGCGCTCGACCCGCGTGATGCGCCCTCTTATGGCGTTCCGGGCGACGAGTAACTACAGTTTACGAGCTTAAATCCAAAGCACGCGCAACTTCCAAGAAAGGTCCAGTCATATCATGCCGTTACGATTTACTTTGAGACAACTTGAATATTTCATTGCGGTTGGCGAAGCTGGAAGCATCGCTCTGGCGTCTGAAATGGTGAATGTCACAGCGCCGTCAATGTCATCAGCCATTGCGCAGCTTGAGGCAGGGTTTGGCGTTCAACTGTTTACCCGTCGCCATGCACAAGGATCAGTCCTGACACCTGCAGGCGTGCGCTTCACAGAACAGGCCCGCGCAGTTTTGGCCAATGCTGCACAGCTCAACGATATGGCGAATATCTATACAGGCAGCGTTCGCGGCCCGCTCAGGGTTGGTTGCCTAAAGACATTCGTTCAAGTCATGGTGCCACAGTTGCGTCGCGGTTTTGAGGATAAGCATGCCAACGTCGATTTCAATCAAATCGAGTTGGATCAAGCACAGATATTCGATGCCTTAGGCTCTGCCAGAATAGACATCGCATTGACCTACGATCTTTCATTGCACAGTGATATCGACTTTCAACCACTGCAACCCTTGCCACCTTATGTTATGGTTGCAGTCGATCATCCATTGGCCAGTGCCAGTTCGTTAACCGCGGCTGACTTGATTGATCACGAAATGGTACTGCTCGACATGCCGCATAGCTCTGATTACTTTTTGTCCTTTTTCCGCAGTTTAAGCCGCCGTCCCAGCATTGCAGAACGGACGTCCGAGATCACAATTCAGCGGTGTTTGGTCGCGAATGGCTTTGGCTTTGGCATTTCAAATATGCGCACGGTTTCAAAGACGTCTATGGATGGGATGCCCCTTAAATTTATCCCGCTGGAAACCGATGTGCCGCCACTACAACTGGGGATTGCGTTGTCCAAAGCGAGCCATGTTTCGCGTACGATTCAAGCCTTTATTGATCACTGCCACGAAGCCGCCGACGCCAATAAACTCCCCGGCCTCGTGATATAATAGGAAATCTGAATGAGCTCCGAGATTTTAGATATTCTGACAAAGCTGGTCTCATTTCAGACCGTGTCACGCCACTCCAACCTGGCTTTATTGGACTACGTGGAAGGCCTGCTTGGCCCGCTTGGCGTACGGCTTGAGCGGTTCACCAGCAGCGATGGCACGCGCGCAAATCTTTGGGCAAGCCTCGGACCACAAGGATCTGGCGGCGTGGTCATGTCAGGGCATTGCGATGTGGTGCCCGTGACAGGCCAAAATTGGAGCAGCGGTCCATACACATTGCGTCGTGAGAATGGAAATCTATATGGGCGCGGCACGGCAGACATGAAAGGTTTTTTGGCCGTGGCCATCTACACCATGATTCAAGCAGCCCAGTCCCCATTAAAGCTGCCTTTACACCTCGCCATTTCTTATGACGAAGAGATCGGCTGCCTCGGCGTGCGCGGGATGCTGGACTCTCTTGCCAAACGGCCAGAACGCCCCGCGCTTTGTATTATCGGAGAACCAACAGGCATGCGCATCGCAACAGGCCATAAAGGCAAGCGCGCGTTACATGCCTGTTGCCATGGGCAAGAGGCGCATTCTGCACTGGCCCCTGATGCCTTGAATGCCTTACACCTTGGCGCGGCCTTGATTGCGCGCATTCAAGATCAACAAGCTGAGCTTGAACAAAATGGTGCCCGCGATATGGCCTATGATATTCCTTATTCCACACTGCATGTTGGCACGATGCAGGGGGGCACAGCGCTAAATATTGTGCCTAACTTGTGTGATATCGAATTTGAAATACGTAACATTGCGGCGGATGATCCTGATGCACTTATTGCCAACATCTCAAAGGACGCGACTGCAATTGTCGCACCACATAAAAGTCGTTTTCCTGATGCGTGCATTGAAATCAAAGAAGTGTCTGGCTACCCAGGCTTAGACACACCGGTTGATACCCCAAGCGTTACTTTTCTTAACACCCTGATGGACCCAGAGAGCGCCCTCATTAAAGTCGCATTCGGCACGGAGGGCGGCCTGTTCCAAGAACGCCTTTCAATACCCGCAGTGATTTGCGGACCGGGGCACATGGCACAAGGGCATAAGCCAGATGAATTCGTCAGCGAAGCACAGCTTGCCAAGTGTGATCAATTCCTTTCAGCGCTCACCACGGCTCTGCAAGACGGTACGGAACCGACCCTTCAAGCCGTGACCACTCTCATAAGAACTGGACCAATCGCGATTTGATGCCGCCCCTTTGATAGCATTTACTGCATGTATGGATACCCCCATTGGTGCAAGAAATTTCTGAACGGTTTGAGTGTGTGATCGGGTGCTGTAAGTTGCTGCTGCTCTTGAGACATCCAATTTGCTGATTATAGCTTTTCTCCGAGGGCCTCAAAAGTTGTCTTTCCATTGTGCGCGCCGTGCGGTCTGTGGAAGTTGTAAAAGCGTTCCCATTCATCGAGTTTGGCCTCTAAATCAACATCATCTTTGTAGCTGAGCAGCTGATAAAATTCTTGCCCGTCAGATCTGTGCGAACGTTCAACTTTGCCTGGAATTCATGGCCGTTATCGGTTCTGATCTCACGGATGCGGGACCTTTTCGATGATGTGATCCGCGAAGTCGATGGCATTGGCTTGGGTTTGTTTTTCGTAGATTTTCAGGGCCCGCACCCGCGTTGCATCACCGATAGCGGTATATTGAAAACGACGCAGATTTTCCCCTTTTCTCCTTTTAAGATCAGGACCTTAACATCCATTTGACTGTTGTGGACAGGACCTGTTTTTGATAGCGTTTGGTGTGGACCTTGCGCAGGCTGGTCCCGCGCGGAAGGCGGTTCATCCCATGACGCCGCAGGAGGCGTGAAACGGTAGCGTCAGGCATTTTGATGTCGTGATAGCGCGCCAGATACCAAACGATCCGCATTGGACCGAGATGGTATTTGCGGCGAAAAAGCCGCGCCAGTTTTGCTAACATATACAAAAATCTCAAACTTACCGACATCAAGGCCGACAAAATCCGTATTCTGTGCCATATTCTAAATCTCTTTCTTATGCTCCGGGGTCATACGCCCCAATCAACTGTTCGAGTTTGAAGAAAGAGAAGGGTCGCCAGTCTAGATTACGTGGTCGCACCACAAGGGGCTAACGGCGTACACCTTCCCGATCCGGTATCTTGCAAAACGCCGGATCGGGATAACGATAGCAAACTTCCGATACATAAGGGGTTATTCAGAGCAACTTTTTTACAAGACTAAAAGAACAGTCAACCCAGACCTGAATGAGTTGGATTATAACAGCAATATAGGTAGAGCTTTTCAACAAAGGGTAGAGGGTCGCCCAATTTGGCGGATCAAGCATCTGCCTGAATATAAGGTGCTAAAGCCGCATAAACTGATCGTTTAATAATCAAATAGTACCCGCCATCATTGTTAAACGATCATCATCACGGTGAAACAGCAACCGTTGGCATTCGGTTTTCATCTCGAAATAAATCGTTGACACGTCTTTATATAAGAAACCACGTCTTCAATGGTCACCTGCCAGACCTGAATGCTCGACGTTGTTCGGGGCAATGACGCGGGCGCTGCGTTGACATGGAGGTCGCCCACATGAGAACGTAAATCGACAGTTTTCAGGAGAGTCTCTATGCGCCGTATTTTCGCCGCCCTCATTGTTCTGCTCACTTTCGCATCCGCCGGATTTGCGCAGTCGCCACTGCCTGAGCAACAATTACTCAATACCCGCAATGTGGATTTCTACGGGGCTGACTTAAAATCGATTTTCGACACCACTTTGGATACCTGCCAACGGGCTTGTCTGAATGATGCGCAGTGTAATGCCTTCACGTTCAATAGACGCAGCGCTTCCTGTTTTCTAAAATCGGCAGTCGGGGAACAAACCGTCTATGACGGAGCGATTTCGGGCGAATTGCGCCGCGTGCCGCAGGCCCGCCACGAACTTGCGAAACTGCGTGCGGGGGAATTGGACTGGTTGCGTGCGGGAGATTTTGATGCGGCCCGCCGTCAAACACAAATGCTTGGCGCTCAGACCTACGCAGGAAGCTGGAAGCTCAACGACGCGCGCGAAGCCTATGCGAGCAAACTGTTCTATGACGACAAAATTTCGGCGTTCAACTGGCTCGGTGTGGCACTCGCGCTATCCGATGAGCCCGACATGTGGATCGACTATGCGAGATTGTCCCAACAGGCCTATCACCTCATGGTCCAGAACAAACACCCTGCGGACAGTCGCCGCACGGCGCGCAATGCGATCCTGCCAAGTGCCATCAACGCCTATCTTCGCCAAACCACAGATCAGGGCCGTGCCGCCGCACTTGTGTTTCTCAGTCAAGCTCTGGAAATGAATGATCGGGGCCGCGAGCAGATTTCCACTCTGCGCTTGGCACAACGCCTTGCCCCAAATAGCAGCACCGCCGAGCAACTTGCCCGTGCCGAACGTCTCTACGGGTTCCGTATCATCGACAGTGACGTTGACAGCGACATTGCCCTGTCACGGGTTTGTGTCGAATTTAGCGAGTCTCTGGCCTCTGCGGGCGTCGATTATAGCAACTATGTCAGCCTACCCGACACAGCGACCAATGCGGGGTTTGCCGTTACCGCCGAGGGACGTTCGCTTTGCATCGAGGGAGTGGCGCATGGCGCGCGCTATGCCTTTACCTTCCGCAAGGGTCTGCCTGAGGAAAATGGCGAGAAACTCGCTCGTGATGTCCCACTTGAAGTCTATGTCCGTGACCGATCACCCTCTGTCCAGTTTCCGGGTCGTGCCTATGTTCTGCCTCGGATGCCAGAGGCGGGCCTGCCCGTGGAAACCGTCAATCTCGACCATCTCGATCTGAGCCTATACCAGATCAGTGATCGCACTCTGATTTCCGCAATCCGCGAGGAACATTTCGGGCGAGCGCTCTCCGGTTACAGGGAAAAAGACTTCCGCAACAATTTCGCCAACGTGATCTGGCAGGGCGAAGCAGATGTCCAAAACACGCTGAACAAAACGATGGTTACGCGCCTGCCGTTTGACGGACCAATGAAAGATCTCGCCCCTGGCATCTATGCGCTTGCGGCCACTGTGCCTGATGATGATCGCGATTATTCTCAAAGCGCGCTGCAATGGTTCGTCGTCTCCGACCTTGGCCTAACCAGTTTCTTAGGCACAGACGGCCTACACGTCTATGTGCGCGGCCTGAATGACGCGAAACCAAAAGCCGGCGTGACGGTCGAACTCTTGTCGCGGGCAAACCGTGTTCTGGCCACGACCGAAACAGATGTCGAAGGGCATGCCCTCTTCGAGGCGGGGCTCACACACGGCACGGATAGCGCCGCGCCCGCAATGCTTCTGGCGCAGACGGGAACCAAGGACGCGCCCGAGGATATGGTGTTTCTCTCGCTGACCGATCCAGCTTTTGACCTGTCGGACCGTGGGGTCGAAGGGATGCCCCCTGCCCCGCCGATTGATGCCTTCCTTGCGACCGACCGCGACGCCTACCGTCCGGGCGAGACCATCCACGCAACAGTTCTTTTGCGCGATACAAACGCGGCGGCGCTCTCTGGCCTGCCGCTAACCGCGATCCTGACACGTCCTGATGGCGTCGAATATTCACGCGTTCTCTCATCGGGGGACGTTGCGGGCGGGCATGTCTTTGACCTGCCGCTTGGCACCAGTGTCGCCCGTGGCACGTGGCGTTTAGAATTACGTTCTGATCTGGAAGCGCCCGCGCTCACATCCGCGTCACTCTTGGTCGAGGGTTTCTTGCCCGAACGCATTGATTTCTCGCTCTCGCTCCCAGATGGCCCCATCCGCGCGGGCGACACTCCGCCGTTGACCGTCGATGCGCACTATCTCTTCGGCGCACCTGCGAGTGAACTTGGGGTCGAGGGCACCGTGCGCCTGTCGCAGGCAAAAGGACTTGAGGCATGGCCCAAATATCATTTCGGCCGCTATGATGAACCGCTTAGCTCGGTGATGCACGGCTTTGGCAACGGGGTGACGACCGATGCACAGGGACAGGCGACGGTCCCGCTGGAATTGCCTGACCTCACAGCTAACGGCCATCTGGTCGAGGCCACAATTGTCGCACGTGTTGCCGAAGGCTCGGGCCGTCCTGTTGAGCGAAAAATGACCCGTATGCTCGCCCTTGACACACCCGTCATCGGCTTGCGTCCCGAATTTGACGGGCTTGTCGGAGAAGGCGAAACCGCGCGGTTCAAAGTGGTCGGTCTTGCACAGGACGCAGCACCCGCGCCGATGGATATACACTGGACGTTGAACCGTCTGGAACGCCACTACCAGTGGTATCAGGCCGATGGTCGTTGGGATTGGGATGTCACCACAACACGCACACCGATTGCCACTGGTGATCTCACCACAGATACGGACCCTATCGCACTGGAAGCGCAGGTCGACTGGGGCGAATACGAGATGGTCGTCGAACGCACCGATGGCGAATATGTTGCCACATCCTACGCGTTTTCGGCGGGGTGGTATGTCCCTGCCGGAGCCGACAGCCCAGACACATTGGACATGTCCCTCGACGCCAAAACCTACGACGTGGGCGATACGGCCAAACTGCGACTGGTCTCACGTTATGACGGCACAGCGTTCATCGCGGTGATGTCCAACCACCTGATTGCGACCCAATCGGTGGCCGTGGAAAAGGGCGAGAACCTTATTCCCGTTGACGTGACCGAAGACTGGGGAACGGGCGCCTATGTCACCGTACAGGCCATCCGCCCAATGGATGGAGGGGCAAAGGTCGGTCCCGCCCGCGCACTCGGCTTGGTCTACGCCAAGATTGAGCCCGGCAAGCGCGCGCTTACCGTATCTCTGGACACTGATGAGGTCATCGACCCACGCGGCCCACTGCCCGTGACGGTGAATGTGGAGGGTGCAACGGGCCCCGCCTATGTAACCGTGGCCGCCGTGGATCTCGGAGTGCTGAACCTGACAGGGTTTGACTCCCCCTCCCCTTCACAACACTACTTCGGCCAGCGCCGCCTCGGCGTGGAAATCCGCGATGTGTACGGGCGGTTGATCGACGGCATGAATGGCGCAATGGGACAAATCCGTTCGGGCGGCGACGCCACAGGCGGATTGCAGCGCCAAGCCCCACCCCCAACAGAAGAACTGGTTGCCTATTTCAGCGGCCCCGTGGAAATAGGCGCGGATGGCACGGCGCAAGTCTCCTTTAACATTCCGTCCTTCAACGGCACGGTGCGGTTGATGGCCGTGGCGTGGAGCGACGAAGCCGTCGGCGAGGCCGAACGCGATGTGATCGTGCGTGATCCTGTCGTGGTGACGGCAAGCCTGCCACGTTTCCTTGCGCCCGACGACACCACGCAAATGCTACTGGAGTTTGTTCATACCGAAGGGCCTGCGGGAGACATGCCTCTGACAATTGAGGCTGCTGGCCTTGATCTGGGCACAGATATCCCCGCGACAATCTCACTCACCGAGAAAGGCAAAACCGCGCTACGGGTACCTGTGTCGGCGCGCATCTCTGGTGATTACGAGATGACGGTCACACTCACCACGCCCGCGGGCAAGGCGCTGACCAAAACATTGCATGTACCCGTGCGGGTCAATGATCCGCAGGTCTCGCAAACCCGCCGCTTTGAATTGGCCGCAGGGGATACCTTCTCGCTCACCCGCGACGTGTTCACGGGCCTGCGCGAAGGCACGGGATCGGCACTGATCAGCGCGGGATCATTGGCGCAACTCAATGTTCCGGCATTGATGCGCGACCTTGACCGCTACCCCTACGGCTGCACCGAGCAGCTCACCAGTCGCGCTATACCGCTATTGTATTTTGACGAAGTGGCAGATGCGATCGGGATGACCCAAACGCAGGATGTTGACGACCGTCTCGAACAGGCCGTGAAACGTATCCTGACACGACAAAACAGCAGCGGGGCCTTTGGCCTGTGGCAACCTGAAGGTGGTGATTTCTGGCTTGATTCCTATGTGAGTGACTTCCTGTCACGCGCAAAACTGCAAGGCGTCGATGTGCCTGACAATGCTTTCCGCACGGCAATGGACAATCTGCGCAATGAGATTTCCTATGCCTCGGATTTCGAGGTGGATCGAAATGGTGGCGGCGTAGCCTTGGCCTATGGCTTGATGGTTCTGGCGCGTGAAGGCGCGGCACGGATCGGTGATCTGCGCTATTATGCCGATGAAAAGGCAGAGGATTTCGCAACGCCACTGGCACAAGCCCAACTCGGCGCGGCACTGGCTTTCTACGGAGATCAGCTAAGAGCGGATCGTCTCTTCACCCTCGCCAACCGCAACATTATGCGCCTCGCCAAAGACAGCGAACGCGGGGTTTGGCGCGACGATTACGGCAGCACCCTACGCGATGCCGCCGCAATCCTGAGCCTTGCGACCGAAGCAGGAAGCAACGCGGTGGACCGTGAGGCCCTGACGCGGATGATTTCGCGCCATGATGGACCCCGCTCGACACAGGAAATGGCATGGGGACTTCTCGCCGCGCATAGCCTGATCGACGATCCGCGCACGGACGGGCTGACCGTCAATGGCGCATCAATGTCGGGTGGATTTGTGCAACGTGTCGTGGACGGGGCTGACTTGTCACCGCTTGAGGTTCGCAATACGAGCGCGGAGGACGCCGACATCACCCTGACCACCTTCGGCGTTCCAATCGGTTCGGTGGAGGCGGATGGCTACGGCTACACTATGACGCGACGCTATTTCACGCCCGAGGGCACTGCCATCGAGGGGCCTGTGGAACAGGGCACGCGGCTTGTTGTCGTGCTCGATGTGACCCCATCGGATGACCTCAGCGGGCGGTTGATGATCGACGATCCGCTGCCTGCGGGGTTGGAAATCGACAATCCGCATCTGATCTCTTCGGGTGACATGACCATGATGCCGTGGCTCAAAACCTCCTATGCGGAACATGCCGAGTTCCGCAGCGACCGCTTCCTTGCACAGGTTAGCCGACAGGACGGGCAACCAATCAGATTGGCCTATGTGGTGCGCGCGATTACGCCAGGCGACTACCATCATCCCGCGGCCTCGGTCACGGATATGTATCGCCCTCAGTATAACGCGAATACCGCTTCGGGTCGCTTTATCGTCACGCCATGAGGCAGTCCCGCGCGGCGCGTATTGGCACTTTAACCGTCGCGGTTTTACTGGTGGCGGGCTTCGTGGGATTGGTCGGTTTCGCGCGGACGTGGGTGGCGGACACTCAACTGCCCTCCCTCACCCCCGCGACCTCCGCCGAGGTGCTGGATGCCGATGGCCGCTTGCTGCGGGCCTTCACCGTAGAGGACGGGCGTTGGCGTTTGGCGGCAGATCCCGAACGGGTCGACCCTCACCTGATCGAGATGCTCATCGCCTATGAAGACAAGCGGTTCTATTCCCACTACGGCGTTGATCCATTGGCTATGCTGCGAGCCACCGCCCAGGCGGTGCGACACGGTGAAATTATCTCGGGCGGCTCGACCCTGACCATGCAGGTCGCTCGACTTCTGGAAGACAGCGGGACGGGATCATGGCGCGGAAAGCTGCGGCAAATCCGTGTGGCCTTGGCGCTTGAGGCGCAGTTGAGCAAGGCCGATATTCTCTCACTCTATCTGACGCTTGCCCCCTACGGCGGCAATATCGAGGGGGTGCGGGCCGCCGCTCGCATATGGTTTGACAAGGAGCCAGAACGACTAACCCCTGCGCAGGCCGCGCTTCTGATCGTGCTACCACAATCGCCCGAAAGCCGCCGCCCCGACCGTCACCCTGAGGCCGCAAAAGCCGCACGCGCCGCCGCCCTTGCGCGGTTTGTCCGTTCAGGGATTATCACGCAAGACGATGCCGATGCGGCACTACGTGAACCCCTACCCCGCAACCGCCACGCCTTCCCTGCACTGGCTCCTCATCTGACGGCACGTCTCCACCATGACGCCCCCGATACGCCAGTCCTGCGCACAACGATCAACGCTCCCCTGCAAGCCGCATTGGAACCTCTGGCACAGCAGGCGCTCGCAGGCCGCGATCCGCAAAGCTCCGTGGCGATTATGGTGGCCGACCATCAGACAGGCATAGTGCTGGCCACGGTCGGTTCCGGTGGATGGGATCGGCCCGGCGGGTTTGTCGATATGACACGCGCGCTGCGCTCGCCTGGTTCGACGCTCAAACCGCTGATCTATGCCTTGGCTTTCGATGACGGGTTGGCCCATCCCGAAACCCTGATCGACGACCGCCCGACCGCCTTTGGCAACTATGCCCCACAGAATTTCGATGGCCAGTATCGCGGTGAGTTGCGTGTTTCCGAAGCCCTGCAACTCTCGCTCAACATTCCTGCCGTAGCACTTACAGAAGCCCTTGGTCCCGCCCGCCTGATCGCAGCCCTCCGCCAAAGCGGGGCACAAACCGCACTGCCCAATAACGAAGCCCCCGGACTGGCCGTGGCGCTTGGCGGTTTGGGGATGACCCTCGAAGGACTGACACAGGTTTACACGACCTTAGCACGGGGCGGCATACCGATACCGCTTCACTATCTGGCCGAGAACACCCCTCGCGAGGGCCGCGAAGTGGTGCGTGCTGCAAGCGCTTGGCAAGTCGGGCATATCCTCGCGGGATTGATGCCACCTGCGGGACAACCCTTGGGCAAAATCGCCTACAAAACGGGGACGTCCTATGGCCACCGCGATACATGGGCCTTAGGGTTTGACGGGCGCTATACAGTCGGCGTCTGGCTTGGGCGCCCTGATGGCACCCCCATTCCTGGCGCCTTTGGTGCTGATGTCGCCGCCCCGTTGTTGTTCGACGTGTTCCAACGGATCGCCCCGCAAAGCACGCCGCTGCCCCCGCCCCCATCCGATGTTCTCTTGGTTGAAAACGCCGCGCTGCCCGCGCCGCTAAAACGGTTCCGCCCGCGTGGCGCAACCTTTGCACCTCACGCAGACGCGCCAAAGCTGACCTTCCCGCCAGATGGAGCCACGCTTCTCCTCGACAGCGCACCGCTCACTTTGCGACTACGTGACGGCGCGCCGCCTTTTACTGTGTTATTGGACGGGCACCCCGTGATCATCGGCGCTCGCAGGCGCGAAGTCACATTACCGCCGCTTGCGACTGGTTTTGCGACCATCTCGGTGGTCGACGCTACGGGCCGATCAGACCGCGTGGAAATTGGCGTCACACCCACGCCGTGATCCCGCAAAAAGATAGGCTACAGTAACGCCGTAAGTGTTCCGAAAGGCACTTACTACGACCTCTCTTATGCGCTCAAGGCGCGATCTCGTTTGCTTCCTGCCATGTATTACGGTTTCCCATGGACTTAAGCTCACCTTATGGCTGTCGCTCGGATTTACCGCGCCACGTAGTTTCTGAGAAAGAACAGCCCAAAGAGCAACAGCCCGCCCCAATTCATCAAACTGATATTTATAGGGCGGTTGCAAATTAGGCCACGGTTGCGCCTGTATTGTGTTGGTGCGGGCGGTGGAAAAGTCGTCCACTTTTGCTCTCACTGATTTGTCAGAGCCCATTGCGGGAATACAATCTCGTTTTCGAACTGGGCGCAGACGCGGTCGTGATCAATCCCGATGGCCCGACGACATGGCCAGTTCTTTCCCGAGTGCAAAATGATGCGCAGCATATCCTCGTCGTCGACCTTGGGCTAAAGGGCATGACTCGGCAGATGCATTTGCCCCCGTCTTTGAAAGTCGAAATATTCTCGAACGGCGAATTGGTGCAGACGGATGATTGCTGTAGATATGCCGTTGACCGCGAGACATTTCCGTTAACCTCCCAGACTTGGGAAGAAGGAGATGTTCATGATCTTGGCGCTCAAGGCACTCACGACGTTCTGTTGCTGACAGTCGACAGCGACATGGGAAACGTCCGTGCCTACTGGGCTTCGTGAGGGGTAAAGCGTTCCAGAGCGCAGTGAGCCAGGTCGTGGGTCAAGGAGTATGCCGTCGTCTCGCGCCCGAGCGCGGCGGCTTGACCGCAGTAGTGAGCGCTGAAATCCCGGTTCCCAATGCGCTCGGCCGCGGCGCGTAGCGGACCTGTTGCAGAGAACCCCTTGGGAAAAGCGGGTGCGTTCTGAGAGATCGGGCCGAGTTCGCGTGCCATCCGATTGGCGAGCACGCGAGTCGGTCGCCCGGAAATCACATTGCAGACTGCGGTTTCGCCATTGGCGGCATCGGCTAACGCCTGCCGGTAGAGCGGGCTGATGGTCGCCTCTTCGGTGAACAGGTACGCCGTTCCGATCTGGACCGCACTCGCCCCCAGCGCGAAGGCGGCGACGATGCCGCGCGCATCTGCGACCCCTCCCGCAGCGATGATCGGCAGATCGACAGCATCGGCCATCTGCGGCACCAGCGCCAGTGTTCCGGTCTGACTGCCGAGGTTGTCGGTCAGGAACATGCCGCGGTGGCCTCCGGCCTCAAAGCCTTGGGCGATGATCGCGTCGCACCCATGCGCAGCCAGCCATCGCGCCTCGTCCAGCGTTGTGGCCGAAGAGATAATCTTGCAGCCTGCGGCTTTGACCCGAGCAACAAGCGCGGGTTCGGGCAGGCCGAAGTGAAAGCTGACCACGGCTGGCGCGAAGGCCTCGATGACCGCGCAGCGCGCCGCGTCAAACGGTCGGAGGGGGCCGACGGACAGAGCATCCGGGGCGTCGAGCCCGAGCGCTGCGTAATAGGCCGACAGCTTTCCAAGCCAGGCAGCGTCGCGCGCGGGATATTCCTTCGGCGCGGCGTGGGCGAAGAAGTTCACGTTCAGTGATTTGGCGGTTTTCTCTCGCGCGGTCGCCAGAACGCCGTGTAGGCGGTCTGTATCCAGCGCCGCGCAGGCCAGGGATCCGAGCCCGCCTGCCGCGCTGACGGCAAGTGCCATGTCAAGACCACTGGCACCGGCCATTGGCGCCTGGATGATAGGGTGGTCGATGGAGAACAGGTCGCGAAGACGGGTGTCGGGCCACATGGGCAGCTCCTTTTCTGTCAGGTGCCGGATCGGCGGTTACAGGGAGATCAGCGGTGTCACTTGTAGGGTGCACCCGTCTTTTCACAGAGTGTTTTCAGCCTTTGTAGACTGTCCTGCGACCAGGTTGTCTTCTGGTCGTAAAACACTTCGACTGCGGGCGTTTCATCCGGGATGATGTACCACGGAAGCTTGGTAGCGGTGTGAATGTGAACATCGGGCGGCATAAGAGACGGATCATCTAGCGTGCCCACCCGCAAGAAAAGGTGGTGTTCGCCCTGGTTGTTGATCAAGTAGTTGCTCCACAGCGCGACCTTGCATGACGCGCAGCGCGCGATGCGCTGTCCACGACCGCTGGGTGTGTCGACCAGTAATTTCTCGATCTCGCCAGACAGAAGAATGACGCGATCGGTTTCGATGAGCGCGTTGATGGCGTGGGCGCTGCCGGTTTGCCTCTGACAATTGTGGCAGTGGCAGGCGTGCACAATCATTGGTTTGGACGTCACGCGGTAGCGCACCGCGCCACAGGCGCATCCGCCTTCGCAAAAGGTGGGGTCATTATTGGTCATTGGTGTTTCTTTCCATGCTGGGCGCGCCGTCCGCCCGGCACACGGCCGGGTTCATGGACAGACAGTCGGGTTGAAACCTGTTGCGGGTCGCGCAGCGCGAGATACCAGATGTCCCATGCCAGCGCCTGATCTACGATGCCTCGCACCGTGCTGTCAGCGGCATCGGTCGTGACGTCGATGGCAATGCGGGTATCCAGCGGCGCGGCATGACCTGAGCCGAGGCCGAACAGCGCGGCATCGTCAAAATCCATTTCGACAGAGACATCGACAGCCTCGAAACGGACAGACTCCCGAGCGGCGAGCATCTTGACGGCCATCGCGACGCAGGCGGCAATGGCGGCGCGGCCGTGGAACCCCGGTGAAAGGCCGGCGCATTCGCCGCCCATCGCGCGGCCCATATCGAGCATCATTTCGAAACGGCCCTGCGTGACATGGCAGGCCAGGCCTTCGCTGATGTGACCGTTGGTTTTTACCGTGCTGCGTGCCTTGCTCGGGTCCGATTTCATGCGCGCGATCACCGCATTCTGTGCGTCACGGATATGCGCGTCGCGATCCGTGTTCTGAGGGGAAGTGGTAAAATGTTGGGTCATGTTGTTGTTCTTTCGGTTCATGCCGCTTGGCGGCCGGTGGATTGGACGAGGTGATCGGCAAGCGCGGCGGCATCGGCGCCGACGCCATCGATCAGCGATGACTTGCGGGTACGCAGGAATGGAAGGCCCAGTACGTAGAGGCCCGGCGCAACACGGCCGTCGCTATGGCCAAGCCGCCCCTTGCGGTCGAACACGGGCAGGTGAAGCCAGCTGAAGTCCGGCCGGAATCCGGTTGCCCAGATGACGGTCGAGATCTGCCGTCTCGCGAGGTCGAGCCGGAGCGTCGGGCTTGCGGGGACCTCGGTCGCGGGGAACCGTTCGGGCGGTGCCAGGCCGTCGGTTCCCGCCTGGTCCGCCCAGATGTCGAACGCCGCCAAGGCCCGGTTCATTTTCAGATCGGACAGCGTTGATGCATTGGCCAAACCGCCGGAGAACAGCGCCTCACCGTCACGTATGTCCGCAAGGCGGCCGACCACCTCGACGCCCGCTCGCTGGAGCGCGTTGAGGTCGAGGAACTGAGCATCGCGATCGCCGACGAGTTGCAGCGACGGCACGGCGCGGGCGCGGGCCAGATCGTCGATCTCGCCGGTCGTGGTCGCAAGCAGTCTGGACCGGTCCATCCACCATTGGATGTCGCGACCGCGGTAATGCCGCGGCATGCGGATGTGCTGACCTGCGGCGAGAGTCACCGGGTGTCCGGCGGCCCGGATTTCGGACGCAAGCTGGACACCCGTAGCGGAAGCGCCGACTATAAGAACACCGCCAGCGCGCAGTTGGGACGGGTTGCGATAGTCCAATGGGCTCAGCTGGGTGATATGTTCGGGAAGCGCTGCGGCGCAGGCGGGGACATGCGCGCGGTTGCAGGCACCGCTCGCCAGAACCAGATTGCGGCAGGCCCAGATGCCCTTGTCAGTCATCACCCGGTATCCGTCACCCAGGCGGGAAACCGAAGTGACGGTGGTTTGCTCCTCAACCGGGGCAGCGATTGCGGCCGCGTATCCGCCAAGGAAGCGGACGACGCCAGCCATGTCCATGAAGCCGTCCGGGTTGGATCCGGAATAGGCGCAGCCGGGTAGCCTGCTTTGCCAGTTAGGGGTCAGCAAACGCAGGCTGTCCCAGCGTTCGCTCGCCCAGGAATTGGCGACTTTTCCGCGTTCGAGAACCACATGCGGCACTCCGCGTTGTTGCAGGCAATAGCTCATCGCCAGACCCGCCTGACCGGCACCGATGATGATCGTAGAAATGCTTTTCATGGGGTTGTTCCTTGTCTGGACGTCCGGCGTTTCCGCAAAACGTTGGGATTAGCACTGCTTGCGGGGTGCCGCGGATGAGCGTTGCGCCGAAGTTTTTGGGTGCGGCTGGTAGTGGCCGAGGTCAAAGAGGGCCACGCCGCGCAGTGGCTTGGGGTCGATACTCATTGGTGTTCGTTTCGGTAGAGGGTTGGCTGGCCATCGGCCGCACCGCAGGCACGGCCGATGACAAGGTGACTGTTACGATACGGTGACGGCGACGTTCGTCGGGTTGGTCAGGATGTCGAACAGAGCAGAGCGTTTCTGCGACTGGGCAACCAGCGCGCGGATGTCTTCGTCGCTTGCGTCGGCGTCGATCTCGAAAGACACGCGGACCGCCGAGAAGCCGTTGCGGATTTCGGGATCCATGCCAAGGATGCCTTGGACATCAATGTCGCCCTCGACGGTGGCGCGCACCGAGTGCAGCTGGATGCCGCGATGCTGGGCAACCGCGGCTACGCCGCCGGTCAGGCAACTGGCGAGTGCCGACAGCACGATCTCGGTCGGGGTCGGAGCGCGGTCTGCCGCGGCAAAGACTTCCGGATGATCGGATTCGATCGAGAACGTGCGCTTGCGCTCATGCTCCTGGCCGAGACCGAAATAGCCGTTGATCGTATTTCGGTTGTAGGTGCCTTCAATCCAGTCGCAGGTGCTTTTGAAGGTGAACTGTGCTGCGACAGGGGTTTCGGCAAACGCGCCACGCGCGCCGATGAGGGCTTCGGTGTTGACGCCGTTGTTGGCGGTGGTTGTGGATACGTAGGTCATTTTTGGTCCTTTGGATTGTTGGTTGAGTCTGAATTTTCGGTATCGCGGGTAAGCGATCCTATGGGTCGTTGCTGGCCCCAGCGGGGAAACAGCGGGTGGATCGGGTGCAGGCGCCGGCGCGTGTCGGGCGGTTGATGCATCCCGTTACCGGGCACGTCAGACGTGCCGGCGAGTTCGCGCCGAAAGCGGCGGAATTGGGGTGAAAGACATAGCGGTCTCTTTCTTGTTGCGGGTCAGCGCGGCGCGCGGGCGGTGATCAGCCAGGATGAACTGTCCATCCACAGGCCGCCCTCGCGCGCTTGGACGCCTTCAAAAAGCTCCGACAGGGCGAGCATGATCTCGGCGCGGCGGGCGACACCTTCGGCACCGGCCTCGCGGTAGGTTTCCCCTGCCGGACCAACCGCGAGTTGGAAGTTCACAGCGTCATCGATGTCGCGTCCGACCTGCACCTTGGCGTCGATGCGCTGGAAGGCGATGTCGGTGAAACCAGCTGCTACCATTTGGGCGCGTGTCGTGTCTTCATCCGCCATCGAGAACGGGCCGGGGCCACAGGTACGTGCATCGGCACCCGGTGCGGGCAGATAGCGGCGCACGATGTCGCCGGCCGCGATCAGCCAGGGATTGTCCTTGCGCCCGCGCCAGACGATATGCGCCATGCGACCACCGGGCTTGAGAGCGTTGCGCATACTGCGCAATCCGGCCACCGGGTTTGAGAAGAACATCGTGCCAAAGCGCGAAAAGACAAAGTCGTACTGGGCAACGCCCAAACCCCGCTCGGCATCGCCGGACTCGAATCGGACATTGGGCGCGAACCTGCGTTCCGGCCGGTTGCAGGCGATATCAAGAAAGGCATCACAGCAATCGACGCCTACCACTCTCCCTTCTGGCCCAACGCGGTTGGCCATCGCAATGGCGGTGTCGCCAAAGCCGCATCCGACATCCAAAACGTGGTCGCCCCGCGCGATTTCGAGCAACGGCATCACTGTTTCGCTGTGGCGCGACAACCCGCCTTCGAGCACGTGGCGATACTTGACGAATTTGGGGGCCAGCGTGTCGTTCCAGAATTCGACGAGCGGCGACGTCGGCAGGATTTCGGCATCATGGGTGGTGAATTCGTTTTGAACAGTCATTTTTGTTTCTCCGGTAAAGGTCGCCTTGGGAATCAGCGAATTTGGTGTGGTTTCAGCCGCGCCGGATGGCGGATTTTTCTCAGAAAGATCCGGCGACTTTGTATTCTGCATCCGCTGGGCTGATGGCGATGTCGGACAGCTGGCGCGGCGTGAGATAGGAGAGGGTCAACCTCTGACGGCGGGTTTCGAGAAGGTCCTGGGGCTTGGTTCGCTTGACCGAACAGTCCTGCCGAAACCCTGATATTGCTTTGATAAACATTGCTTTTCTCTTCGGTTTTTCCTGGCGACGGGGTGTCCGATCGCCGATGACCAAAGGAATAGAGGAACCAGGGCGGGCGAAATACTTCACCGCAAGAAGTAACCCGCTACAAAAAACGAAGGAATCTGCTACAATATGTGAAGTTCATCATAGCCAAGGTGACGAGGTGGAGTGCTTATGAATTACAACCAGTTCTGTCCGATCGCGAAAGCCGCCGAGATCCTTGGCGAACGCTGGACCATTCTGATCCTGCGCGAACTCTTGATGGGTGGGCGACGGTTCAGCACGCTGCAACGCGGGCTAGGAGATATTTCTCCGGCCCTTCTGACCAAGCGGCTGAAGCAACTCGAAGAGCAGAACATGGTGATCCGTCGGCGCATCCCCGGTCAGAGAGGGTACGAATATTTTCCGACCGAGGCATGTGAATCGCTGTTGCCGGTTCTGTTTGCACTTGGCGAATGGGGGATCATCTGGGCCAAGAACACGATCCTGGACCAGGATTTCGATGTCGAGTTCCTAATGCTCTACCTTGAGCGCAGCATCGACCGCGAAAAGATCAAGGGGCAGGAAACAATCATCAAGTTTCGCTTCTCGGATTTGGAGGAGCAACGTGACTGGTGGTTGGTCGTCAGCCCGGAAAAGTCAGAGGTTTGCATCAAGGACCCGGGCAAGGATATCGACGTCTATTTCAATTGCACGGTCCAGACCCTGTCGGACATTTGGATGGGCGACCGGACCTACCGCGATGCCATCAAGAACGGCGATCTGTTAATGGATGGAGATCCAAGCCTGACCCGCACCGTAACGTCTTGGCTAAGACCGGGCGTGTTCGCCAATTCGCCCCGCGATGTCGTGCACGGCGAAAGCCCGAGTCTTGGCGCTTTGTGACTGTCGACCTTTGTAGCTGAAAAGTTGATAGAACTCTTGTTGATCGGAACGGTGGAATCGCTCGACTTTGCCGTTCAATTGCGGTGTGCCGCGTTTGATGTAGGCGTGCCTGTTCCCGAGATCTTCGACATGCCAATGGAACTTGGCCTGAAACTCGTGGCCATTATCCGTGCGCACTTCGCGAATGCGAAACGGTGACTTTTCGATGATGTGGTCAATGAAGTCGATGGCATTGGCTTGGGTATGTTTTTCGTAGATTTTCAGGGCGCGAACTCTGGTTGCATCGTCGATCGCGGTGCATTGGAACCGGCGGACCTTTTCGCCGCATTTTCCTTTGAAGGTCAAGAGCTTGACGTCTACTTGGATGTGGTGACCTGGAACCTGCTTCTGATATCGCTTGGTATGCAGCTTGCGCATTCGTGTGCCTCTGGGCAACCGGTTAAGACCGTTGCGTCTGAGGATACGGTAGACCCCGGCATCTGAGATTTTGATGCCGTGGTAACGTGCCAAATACCAGACGATCCTTATGGGCCCCAAGTGATACTTGCGGCGCAGATACAGAACCTTCTCGACAATTTCAGCAGATGTTTGATTGGCCGGGTTCTTCGGAATTGATTTGGCATTCTTCAAGCCAGCCTCCCCATGCTTTTGATAGGCATCCCGCCATCTATAAAAGCTGAATCTCCCAATTCCAAAATACCGGCATGCTTTGCGTACATTGCCGATCTTCTCAGCATGCTGGAGCACTCTCAGCTTGCGTTGAATGTCACGTTCTTCGTTCGTCATAAAAACTTCCCCACCCAAAATTGGGTAATTTACAGGAAGTGTCCCGAGAGTCCGTACATATTTACACGATATGACTAGAATTAGCAGGTCGCGTAGGGCCAAGCACTGGTTCACCTCGACAAAATGGAAAAGACGAATGGTCTCTGATACAGCAACATAGGCTGCGGTTAGTTCATAGTTTCGGCATCGTCAATGTAATGCACTCCCTCGCACGAGACGCATTGCGTCCTAAAATCTGAAGGGGTTTGATAAAAAAATGGACAGCGTGCGAAGAGGCATCCAACAACGACGATAGAATACACACACGACAAAGGGGTGCAGTTTTCCAGCCGAACGATATGCTGGATGCCAAGGACACCTTGTTGGGGTTGATCGCTAGAAACGCACTCAAAACATCTGAGCCTAGCGGCAAGCTTTCAATCCATCTTAAAGACGCGCTGGCTGAGCTGGTGTTGCTCAGCCTAGACACGAAAAGACGATCCAGGTGAATTAGTGTTGAATGTGGTAAAGCGCAGCCGACGACACTTACCGGTGCTCAGATGTGTCATTTAAAACGGGGCCTTTTAAACAGGGTATTGGCGCAAAACGATGCAGACGAAAAACGCGAGTGTATAGGAAACTCTGAGCCAACGAGTCGGTGCCTCCATACACTGAGCATTTCAGCCTGTCCGCATTCAAACTAACAGTATAGCGTGTGAGTGATCACACTCTTTCCAAAGCAATCGCGATGCCTTGCCCGACGCCGATACACATGGTGGACAGGCTTTTTTCGCCGGGTTTCAAATCAAGCATTGCAGTTCCGGTAATTCGAACACCAGACATGCCCAAAGGGTGACCAAGCGCAATCGCGCCACCATTTTTGTTGACCCGCGGGTCATCATCGGCGATGCCCAGATCACGCAGGGTGGCGAGACTTTGAGATGCAAAAGCTTCGTTCAATTCAATCACCGCAAAATCGTCGGTGCCAAGACCCAGACGCCCCATCAGTTTGCGCGAAGCTGGCGCAGGGCCAAACCCCATGATGCGCGGCGCCACACCGGCCGTTGCTCCGCCAAGGATCTTGACAATGGGTGTAAGACCATGCTTTTCCGCCGCAGCACGTGTCGCCAAAATGACCGCAGCGGCGCCATCATTAACTCCAGACGCGTTGCCCGCAGTAATCGTTCCACCTTCTTTCACAAAAGCACGCAGCTTTTGCAGATCCTCAAGGGTGGTTGAAGCACGGGGATGTTCATCAGCCGCCACAACAACGTGGGCTCCCTTGCGTTGGGGAATGGTCACGGGTGTAATCTCTTGAGCAAGACGACCGTTGTCCATAGCGACCTTTGTGGCTTGTTGGCTTCGAAGGGCAAAGAGGTCCTGATCTTCGCGGCTGATATCGAAATCTTCGGCCACATTTTCAGCGGTCTCAGGCATAGAGTCGACACCGTATTGCGCCTTCATCAATTTATTCACGAAACGCCAGCCGATGGTGGTGTCATGGATTTCATTTGCTCGCGAAAAGGCACCTGTGGCCTTGGGAATCACGAAGGGCGCACGCGACATGCTTTCAGTGCCGCCAGCGATGACAAGGTCCACTTCACCCGATTTAATCGCCCGCGCGGCCGTGATGATCGCGTCCATGCCCGAGCCGCACAGGCGGTTCATTGTGGTGGCAGGAACCGTGTCAGGATAACCAGCAAGCAAGAGCGACATGCGCGCGACATTACGGTTGTCTTCGCCGGCTTGGTTTGCGCAACCAAAGATGACTTCATCAATCGCGGAAAGATCCAAATCAGGATTGCGCTCTGCCAGCGCCCGCAAAGGAACGGCACCCAGATCGTCGGCGCGCACAGCGGACAATCCACCGCCATAGCGGCCAATCGGGGTACGGATATAATCACAGATAAAAACGTCGATCATCACAGAGTCTCCGGCACAATCAGATCGTCAACAACGCCATCCACATGAAGTCTGGCCCCCGTGACAGATTGAAGTTGATCCATAGAAATTTGCGGTAACTTTTCACATAAAACAAACTGGCCGTCACGAATGTCGATAACGGCAAGCGAGGTATAAACCCGTGTTACACAGGCAATCCCAGTGAGCGGAAGGGTACAGGCCTCAAGCAATTTTGGCGCGCCCTTTTTGGTCACGTGATCGGTGACCACTGCAACGTTTTTCGCGCCATGCACCAAATCCATTGCCCCCCCAACGGCAGGCACGCCTTTGGCTCCGACACTCCAATTGGCCAAGTCACCATTTTGACCGACCTGATAAGCGCCCAGAACGGCAAGGTCCAAATGTCCGCCACGCACCATCGAGAAACTATCGGCATGGTGAAAAAACGATGCACCGGCATTAAGTGTAATCGCCCGTTTGCCCGCGTTGATTAGATCCCAGTCCTCCTCACCCTCAGCGGGGGCTTTGCCAAATCCAAGCACACCGTTTTCAGTATGATAGGTGACCTCACGGCCCTCGGGTTGAAATTTTGCAATCATTTCGGGAAAGCCAATCCCAAGGTTCACATAGGAACCATCCGCCAGATCTTGCGCCGCGCGCCATGCGATTTGGGCATTGGTAAGCTTGTCTTCCATCACGTTGAAATCAGCCATTAGTACACCACCCCTTCGCGCACGAGTTCTTCTTCTTGTTTCGGATTGGGCACCTCGACCATAGTGTCGATGAAAATGCCCGGTGTGATCACATGTTCTGGATGAATGGAGCCAGGCGGCCCCAAATCAGTGACTTGCGCGATTGAATGATCGGCAGCCATCGCCATCAGCGGGTTGAAATTACGCCCAGCTAAACGATAGGTCAGGTTCCCGACGTGATCACCTTTATGTGCTTTGAGCAATGCAAAGTCCGCTTTGAGCCAGCGTTCACGCACATACATTTTTCCGTCGAATTCTGCGGTATGCTTGCCTTTGGCCAGATCTGTACCAAAGGACGTGGGCGTGTAGAATGCTGGAATGCCGGCGCCTGCGGCCCGAATGCGTTCAGCCAAGGTGCCTTGTGGGACCAGTTCAAGATCGATCTCACCCGCAAGATATTTGGTATTGAACGCCTCGGCATTGGACGAGCGCGGGAAAGAACAGATCATCTTGGTGACCATGCCAGCCTTGATCATCGCCGCAATCCCGGTGGCCCCATTTCCGGCGTTATTGTTGATCACCGTCACATTTGCGGGGCTGCCCGTTGCGCGATACCGATCAATCAAGGCATGGATCAATTCGATCGGCGCGCCCGAGCCGCCAAAACCGCCAATCATGATTTGTGCGCCATCGGGGATGTCGGCGACAGCATCTCGCAATGTATCTGCTATTTTCGTCATGGGTATCTCCTACGTTGTGAGCAAATTAAAGCGTCCCCCAATCGTTCGTCACTTGATTTGTTCACATATTGATATTTGTTCAATTGTCGGATACCTTTGTGCGCATGCTGAACAAATCCACTGATTTCATCGCCTCACTGGCCAAGGGACTGCGTGTCATCGAGGCGTTTGGAACCGATACGCCACGCCTATCGATCACAGAAGCCGCCAACCAAAGTGGACTTGATCGCGCTACGGCACGTCGGGTGCTGTTGACGTTGCACCGAGAAGGCTACGCCGATTACGACGGCAAATTTTTCACGCTCACACCGCGGGTGCTTCGGTTGGGCGTCGCGGCACTTTCCTCCCTCCCCTTGTCCCAAATTGTTCAGCCATGGCTAGAACAACTCTCCGAGCAGATCGGCCAGAGCTGCTCAGTCGCGCTTTTGGATGAGGGCGAGATCGTCTATATCGCGCGTGCGGCGCAAAAACGGGTGATGTCGATCGGACTTATGCCCGGGTCTCGTCTGCCTGCAGCATGCACGTCAATGGGTCGGGTTCTATTGGCCGCCCTGCCCCGAGATGAGGCCGAAAGCCTGATAGAATCTCTTGATCTTGCGCCACGCACACGATTTTCTCTGACCAACCCCGCCGATATCATGGCCCACATTGATGCCGCACGTAGCAATGGGTATGCCATCATAGATCAGGAAATCGAAATCGGTTTGAGGTCCATTGCGGTGCCCTTGATCGACGGACATGGACGAGTTGTCGCGGCAATCAACACTGGCATGGCAGCAACACAAGCGGCCCCAGAGGACATCATTGATCTCTATCTCGGGAAACTTCTAAACGTCCAAGACGGCCTCAAGCGTGTGCTATAAATCACCAATCCACTCGACCGTCTCAAGCAACATCACCGCGCAGTCAAGCGCACGCGCGGTCGTCGTCATCATGGGGGGGTACGGTCATACATTCGAGTGCCCAACTCATACCTGAGCGTTCGCGCTCGCTTTGAACAGCGCGGTGCACATGTACAGTTCGCCCAAGACGGGCTTCTGTTTGTGCGGCATGGCGCTGCTGCTTCCGCCGTTTTCGACGCCTATTGCATCGACGCCCTGTTGCGACAGCAGAACCACGTCCTTACCAATTTTTCCAATCGCGCCAGTCACTTGGGATAGCCACGCCGCGTAGATCGCGATACGTGTTCGATCCGAATCCCAAGACATTTCCGGCGCATAAAGCCCAAGGTGCGCCGCCATCGTTGTGGCATGAGCGGTGGTTTTTGAAGAGGGGTAAATGCGTTGCCCTCATGATACGACTGCAATCCGCCTTTTGGTCATTCGCGGCACGCGCAACTCCAGCGGCTCTACGACCTCATTATACGAACAGAACCGCCGTTCGAACAAAACATTCAATACCAGCTCATTTTGCAAGCAGGCTATCGGCGCCATAATAGACGACGCCGATTTCGTGCTTTCCTCCACTTGATTTATCGTCGGTCCTCAAAAGCACTAAACGGCCAAATCAACTGGGCTGCCCGTTCGCGATGATGTTTCAATCGCCGTGATAAGTTGATGCGCATTCAATGCTTCGCGACCGGTAACCATTGGCTTTTTTCCGTGACGAACTGCGTCGACGAAATTCTCGATAACAGATTGATGCCATTCATGTTTTCCACCCAGTAAGGGGTTGACCTTTCGCGGCTCACTGTCCTTTGCTTCGATATTTGTGGGGCCGTTTCGCCAAGAGATTTCAAGAGCATCCTTGTCGAGTTTGAGGCTGGCGTTTTCAAAGTGCAGGCGAATGATTTCCGTTCTGTGAGGGTACATTGCGGTACTGGCAATAAAAGAACCGACTGCGCCACAAGAAAACCGCAGCCCTGCGATTGCGAAATCCTCCGCTTCCATGTCGTGCAGCATCGTGGTGGCTGTCATCGCCTGTACGCTTGAGACTGGGCCGGTCAAGCTGAGTGCCAGGTCAATAGAATGGATCGCGTTGGTGATCATGACGCCGCCGCCATCGCGGGCATAACTGCCCCGCCCAAGCTCATCATAATAGGATTGATCGCGCCATAGAGGCACATCGATTTCCACCAGACCCAACTTGCCTAATGCACCGCTTTTGACATGGGCGGCAGCCGCAATCGACGGAGCCCGCATGCGATGCTGGAACAAAACACCCAGGGTTACGCCTGCGCGTTCACAAATCTCGACGACCTCAAGCGCCTCTTCAGGATTTCGTCCGACGGGTTTTTCAAGAAGAATATGTGTCCCCGCTTGCGCCAATTGTTCAATAATGTCTTTACGCACACTTGGCGGCGTTGCGACGATGGCCACTGGAATGTCGGGATCAGCGGCAACAGCAGCCAAATCTGATGTGAATTCAGGCGATTCACCTTGATAAAAGTCAGCGAGGTAGCGTGCCTTATCCGGCCGACGCGAAACGATCGTTTTCAGAGCAATTTCATTTCGTGCATCCGACAAGGCGGCCACATGGGTTTTTGCAATCATACCAGCTCCGATAAGAGCCACACCGACGCGCTGTTGATCAATGGTCTTTGCCATTTTTCATTCCTTCTGGATCGTTTCAAAAAGCTGTGCTTGATTTACATCTATGGGTTTAGGCTTGGGCTGCCCACTGCGATATCTTGGCCGAACTGAGGGGATGCTTAAAATGGCACAGCGATCCCCGCACATTCGGCCAATCGGGCAAATGCGGTCACGGTTTCAGGATCAAGGGGGACACCGGCCTTGCGGCGGCTTGCGGCTTCCGCCCACTCACGATCTCCGGGCGCCATCACTTGCAACCCCTCTCGCGGCGAACTCCCGCGCAACGCGGACAGATATCGATCCATACCGGCCAATAGCAACCCGCGACCGACAAATCCATCTGGGTCGATACAGATGACGAGGGCTCCCATATCACGCGGTGTAGAAATATCCGGCCCGCCCATCGGCAGAATTTCAGGGCTTATTTTCATGCCTGTCAGGATTCCGGACAGAATTTCTACGAGCCCGGCCAATCCCGCCCCTTTGAAGCCGAACTCACCGCCCAGCGGGGCCAACATTTCAACGACGTTCGCGTCACGGGTATCAATGCCGTTCAAATCGGATGCGGTGCCATCAGGCAGATCGCGACCAAGTGATTTATAAAGTTGCACACGATTGTAAGGCACAGCGCTTGTCGCCATATCTAAAAGCCAAGGGTTACCCTTGCCCGTAGGCACAGATGCTGCAATGGGATTCGTTCCGTGAAACCGTTCCGCGCCATCATGTAGACGTACAAAACTGTCAGAGTGGCACACAGCAATGCCAATCATACCCGCATGAGCCATAGCCAGTGCATATGCCCCCGCAGGCCCAAAATGCGATGTGCGGCTAATTCCAACCGCGCCGATCCCCGCCTCACGCGCCAAATCACAGGCATGATCCGCAGCTGTGTAGGCGGCAAGCGCCCCATGTGCATTATCCGCATTAAGGATGCCAGTTCCGGCGCGCTTGCGCTCAAATTTCATTTGTGGCTCGGTGTTCAACCGCCCGCCACGAAATACCATATCGTAATGCGGCAAAAGCCGAACGCCGTGACTGTCAACACCCAGACTGCTGGCGTGAAGCATTGCGCGTGTAGCGGCGGTGGCGCTCGATGCGTCTGCGCCGGCCGCACGCAAGATTGCCTGACAAAACTCCGACAGCGCCTCAATGTCAGCGCGTTGGACGGTCATCTGCATTGACCTCGACCCTGCGCAGCAAAGGCTGCGCCCTTTGGCTGAAAGATATGCCTTGGGGACTTGCGGGTCGGTACGATCATTGCCATTTTCTCCCAAATATGTACTATGTATACGATATACATTATTTTCGACAATACGCAACCCTCTATACGCAAGCACCTTCACCATGCTACCAAGATCAACAAGTTGAACAATGTCCGAGACGAGAAATTTTGAGAGCCCTTAGCGTGAATGAGCCGCTTTACACCCGTATCCTGCACGCACTTGTATCAGAAGTCGCCGAGGGGATTCTTGCGCCTGGTGATCGTTTGATGGAAAACAGGATAGCGACCCGCTTCGGCGTATCACGCGCACCTGCACGCCAAGCTTTGACTGAACTGGAGGCCCTAGGCCTCGTGACCCATGCGACAGCGCCAGCACGAGGGTTTCTTGTGGCAGTCGATGCGCTGTGGCGCGCTAACGCGCAGGCAACGCCCCCCAGTGCTCCTTTCACAACGCAAACGATTCCGACGTGGCAACGCATTTATGGCGAGATCGAAGATGCATTAACGCAGCGCATCGCCTTTGGGACATGGCGTTTGATCGAAATGGGGATCGCACGTCACTTTGATGTCAGCCGCACAGTCGCGCGCGAAGTACTTGCGCGCCTACAGGCACGCGGATTGGTGGTGAACGAAGGAAAAGGATGGATTGCGCCAAAGCTTAGCGAAACACGTGTGCGCGAGCTTTACGAATTGCGCGCGTTACTTGAACCTGCAGCCCTCAAGGACCTAAGCAACCGCCTGCCCACACAGCTGCTTGAGCGCATGATCGCGGATTTACAAAATGCCCTGAACACCGATGTCGACTGGCAAAAACTTGACCAACTCGAAGCGGACCTGCATGTGACGCTCTTGAATCGCTGCAAAAATTCAGCACTGCGCAAGTCCATGACCGAAGCGCAGTCACTCCTGTTGGCGCATAAATTCTTTTACCAACATACGAACGACATTTATCCGGTTGAACCATTTTTAGACGAGCATCTGATTGTGCTGACGGCGCTGCATAGTGGCGCAGTCGCCGACGCCTGCGACGGGCTGCGCCAACACTTGCTCAGCTCAAGTGATCGGACCACAACGCGGATCGCCAGATTACAAGATAGCTTTCATGACACGCCCCCAACCTATCTTGAACCCATTGGCCTGCCCGTTTAATCCACGGTGTCACCAATTTCTGCTGCTGCTCGAGCGAACAGATTGGCCGCTTCGCAGCAAATAGCGCCATAACCAAACTATAAAAGCAGCCTCGGATGCCCCCTCCCTGCAATGATCGGCAGCCGCATGAAGCGGGATCTGGCGTTCCGCGCCTTGGACATGACGATCGCCCTTCGCCTCTCCCGAAAAACTGTATTCATCAAACACAAGATTATTGGTTGTACGGACACATACACATACCGCAGGATCGGTCCTTCGTGGCAAGGAACCGTTTGCGGGCTTTCAAAGCGTATATCTTTTGCTTAAAGCCATGACAAAAGCGACACCGAAAGTGAGATCAGATGGGCTATTTCAAACGTTTTGGCATTGATGCCTATATGTTGTTGCTTTTGGGAACGGTAGCCTTGGGCGTTATTTTGCCAGCCCAAGGCATCTTCGCCGATATTTTGGGACAGGTGACTTTTGGGGCTGTCTCGCTCTTGTTCTTTTTGTACGGCATCAAGCTAGACCCTGCGTCTGTAAAAGCAGGGCTGCTGAACTGGCAACTCCAAGGGCTAACATTCGGCGCAACTTATTTGATGTTCCCCATCATCGGGATGGTTCTGTCCCTCGTCTTTGAGCCGCTTTTAGGGACAACGGTCACTTTGGGTTTGCTCTTTCTCGCCGTATTGCCCTCAACGGTTCAATCCTCCATCGCGTTCACGGCAATTTCCGGCGGCAATGTTCCCGCCGCAATATGTGCAGCCTCCGTTTCGAACCTCATCGGCGTCCTATTGACCCCCGCCCTAGTGGCACTCATGCTGCACAAAGGCGATGGCAGCGTCAGCTTTGATGCCGTGGTCAAGATCGGGCTACAAATCCTACTGCCTTTTGCGATAGGCCAGCTCATGCGACCTTGGCTGAGCAGCTTTGTTAAAAAACACAAAATCTTAACGACAGTGGTTGATCGTGGGTCAATCATATTAATTGTCTATTCCGCCTTCAGCGCAAGCACACTGTCAGGCCTTTGGTCTTCCATGCCCACTCAGACATTGGCATGGCTGTTCGGCGTCATTTGGTTATTCCTAGCCCTCTCGATGGCCGCGATGCTCGCAGCTGGGCGGCTCGCAAACTTATCACCGCCTGACAAGGCCGTTTTATTCTACTGTGGATCGACCAAAAGCTTGGCAACCGGCCTACCCATCGCAACGGCTTTGTTTGCCCCAGATGTCTTGGGCGCTATCGTTTTGCCGTTGATGATCTACCATATGTCGCAGCTCATCCTATGTGCATTCGTCTCGCAAAAAACGATATTTCAACCACGGTGAGCGCAGCTCATACATTCACCGTAACACGCCTCTTTATCACTTACGTATCATATTGCAGCTGGACCTGCCTGCCCTGTGATATCGACAGGCTTTACGGATACTTTCGTTTTTTTTCCGCATGCCAGCGTACTTTAAGTATGCCTTAACAACACGTTTTTAGTTCGTCATTAGTTCGTCCTCCATCCCAATTCGGGGATATTCACAGGAAATGTACCAAGGGCCGGCATACGCCCCAAAAGTGTGACTTTTTTGCTCAGGATTAACAAGATCCTCCAACATGCAGTTGCATGTAATGCTTTTGCATCATAGGGGAAAGCCGCCGAACGGGCGTAGCCAGAGGTTTCCCCAAGCCAAATCTAAACTCTTGGTGGGGTCTCATATGACACTGAACCACTCCCCATTTGTCTGACAGGATCTGGCGTAAATTAAGCTACTCTTTGCACCTGCTGATCGGGTTTGGTCGTTTCAATTCTCTGCCAATAGACCACGGCAGGTGGTTTGCCGCCAAGGGAAGGAGGTG
>NZ_JAHKPK010000051.1 GCF_018860665.1 Pacificibacter marinus | reverse complement strand
CCTGCTTGATCCCGTTCTTGCGGACGGTGGTGTGCTGGGTGATGTCACTGGAAACAGCGGGATTTTGGGTGACGTCACTGGCAATGACGGCGTTCTGGGTGACGTGATCGGTGATGAGGGGCTTATTGCCGAAGCGACAGGTTTGAACCTGATCACAGATGGCAATGCAGACGGCGCAGGCGACCTGCTTGGCGGGTTGACCGATGGAGTGCTCGGCGGTTCTGATCTTTTGGGGGGACTTCTTTCCTCAATTGACGATATCGCTGGATAAGTACTCGTAACGTAGAGGTCGGGCAGGAATGGCTTGCCCGACCTCATCTTTGAACTTCAAGGGCCGATTGTGTCCGGACAACATCCCGAAATCGTGTCTCCTTTTCAGGAGATTGCGTAGGAAAGGCTTCTCTTAAAAGCTTTTCCGCATCGTAGGACGCTTTGCTGAACTAAAGAGCCCTGCGATTTGAGAGGCGGGTTGTATCATCCCATACTACCACTCACCCAGTATAATCTGCCTCTCTCCCTAAATAGAGTAAGGCACCTATCGAATGACCGATAATAACAATTCTGAAACAGTTCTAAGGGATGAGTCCAGAGGTTTCGTGGAAAAAGCGATGCACGCAAGTCTTATTGCTGAAGTCTCGGGGTTTGCAGCAACCGCATTGGCGTTAGATGCCATGGCTAGAGAGCAGGCGCGATTGAGCTTGCCGCAGTGTAAGGCCACCACAAGTGATTGTTTGAACCTTTAGGCGGCAAGAGCGCGCTAATCCGGTGCTGTTGTAAACTTGTCAGATACGCAGGCCGCTTACCCTTCTTTTGGAGAGCTTTGTAAGAGAGACTTTTTAGTGTCGCGTCGTGATGTCTGATGACGTTGTAGAACCACTCTCTGGTCGAGTCCTGCCGCGAGGTCGACGTCACCTTTCTAACTTAAAAGCCAGAAAAACTCTTGCAGATCGGATCGGTTTGAAGGCTCGATTTTCCCGTTGGTCTGAGGTGTGCATCCGTTTGATGCGGCGGGCTAAATTTGCCGACATGCCAATCAAGTTTAGCTTGGAATTCATGGCCGAGAACGGTGTCTGACTGACTGTCGTCACTGCGCGGATCAAAGGGTGGCGCGTTTGTCTGGATCTGGCGCGGGCATGGCCAACAATGGCGGTTCACGAAACAATTTCCTCAAAGTATCAAGATAGCTGGCGTTCGCGGGCGCGCGTTTTTGTGTACATAAGGCCTTGGGGCTCTAAATGTTTATGATGCCCTTTTCGTTACACGTCATGTCAATACTTTATATATATTACAGATGCTTGTCCGAAAAGTTAAGCAAATTTATAGCGAGTGCCATTTCGATAAAATTATAAAATGATGAATGTTCATCATAATTTTGATTGACGTACCTCAAATCTGTTCCTACGGTCCCACTGGCTTGAGGGAGGTTTCAAGCCTGAGGGGGGATTTGATGAGCGGACCTACGGTACATGATGTCGCTTTGGTGGCTCAGGTGAGCTTGGCTACGGTTGACCGTGTCCTAAACAACCGTGGCGGGGTGTCCGATAAGGCTGTTGCTAAAGTGAATGCGGCCGTCGCTCAAACTGGATATGTCCGCAATATCGCTGCTGCAAACTTATCACGTCGCAAAGTCTACAAGTTTTGTTTTGTCGTTCCGTCAAGTGACACAGGTTTTGTGGCTTTGTTGTTGCAAGCGCTTGAGTGTCAGCGTCTTGCCTTAGTCGAAGAGCAAATTCTGATTCAGATTGTGCAAACGCGCGCCTTTGATGTCGCCGGTCAGGTGGAGGCTATGCGCAATTTGGACTGCGATGCGGTCGCGCTTATGACAAGTGAAGCGCCTGAAATTCAAGAAGAAGTCACTCGCCTACGCGCTAGTGGCGTGCGTGTTGTTACCCTTGTCGCAGATTTGCCCCATTCCGACCGAGAGGGCTATGTCGGGCTCGACAATGTCGCCGCCGGACGCACAGCGGCTGAGTTCATGGGCCGGTTTATTCGCCCTGCCGGTGCGGTTTTGATGATTGCGGGATCGCTGTCTTCACGTGATCACAACGAGCGCTTGATGGGCTTTCGTGCGGTTATGAAAGAGCGATTTGATACCCTTACTCTTTTGCCAACGGTTGAGGGCGACGATGACGCGGCGACTGTTGAGCGCCTCATAACAGATGCGGCAGCCGAGCAGCCCTTGGTAGGGATTTATGGCATCGGAGCGGGAAATCGGGGCTTGGTGCGCGCCGTTAAGGCACTCGATCCCAAACCCGTTGTTATCGTTCACGAACTTACGCCAACATCCCGCGATGGCTTGCGTGACGGAACCGTCGATTTGGTGCTGGATCAGGATGCTCCTGCGGCTGTTGTCGCGGCGGTTCGGCTTATGCGCAATTTGATAGAAGTACGTGATTTACCCAAGGATACAGGGAAAATTAGAATGAATATCTATGGCAGAGAAAACATCTCATGAGCCGATACTTTGCAGATATCGACCCGTTTCAGTCGGGGGAGTGGATGTCTGCGTCCGTTGCTTGAAGGCGGCCCAAGTCTCAGGGCTGAACCTGTTTCAGGACAACAGGGAAAATGAAAATATCGTCAACCGTTTTGTGTGACGTCAGGGAGGAAAACTGATGAAAACGATCAAAGGTCCAGCACTATTTCTAGCGCAATTCGCAGGCGATGAAGCGCCGTTCAATTCGTGGGAGTCCATAACCAAATGGGCGGCTGATTGCGGCTATAAAGGCGTCCAAGTCCCCAGTTGGGATGCCCGTTTGATCGATCTGGATAAGGCTGCAACATCCAAAGGATATTGCGAAGATTGGGCAGGTCAGGCGCGGGCCAACGGTGTTGAAGTCACTGAGCTTTCGACACATTTGCAGGGCCAATTGGTCGCTGTACATCCGGCCTATGACGATGCTTTTGACGGTTTTGCCGCCCCCGAAGTTCGTGGCAACCCAAAAGCCCGCCAAGCATGGGCTGTTGATCAAGTGAAAAAGGCGCTGACGGCCTCAAAAAACCTCGGTATCGGCGCGCATGCGACATTCTCGGGTGCGCTTGCTTGGCCCTATGTCTACCCTTGGCCTCAACGCCCCGCTGGTTTGGTCGAACAGGCTTTTGATGAGCTGGCCAAGCGCTGGTTGCCCATTTTGGATCACGCCGAAGACTGTGGCGTTGATGTTTGTTACGAAATTCATCCAGGCGAAGATCTGCACGACGGGGTCACGTATGAGATGTTTCTAGAGCGCACAGGCAACCACGCCCGCGCCAACATGCTTTACGATCCGTCACATTATGTTCTGCAATGTATGGATTACCTTGATAACATCGATATCTACAAAGACCGTATCCGCATGTTCCACGTCAAAGATGCCGAGTTCAATCCGACGGGTCGCCAAGGTGTTTACGGTGGTTATCAATCATGGGTCGACCGCGCAGGACGCTTTCGGTCTTTGGGCGATGGTCAGGTTGATTTTGGATCGATCTTTTCAAAAATGGCTGCCATCGATTTTGATGGTTGGGCTGTGGTGGAATGGGAATGTGCGCTTAAACATCCCGAAGACGGTGCGCGCGAAGGGGCGCAATTTGTCAAAGACCATATCATTCGCGTGACTGAACGCGCGTTTGATGATTTCGCAGACAGTGGCGCTGATACGGCGCTGAATGCCAAAATGATGGGGATCAGCTGATGAAACCGATCCGTTTAGGTATGATCGGTGGGGGTAACGATGCCTTCATCGGTGGCGTTCACCGTATTGCAGCCCGCATTGATGGGCGGTTTGAATTGGTCGCGGGGGCATTGTCGTCGACGGCTGAGAAATCCAAAGCCTCAGGCGCGGCATTGGGCTTGGATGCCGACCGCTGCTATGGCGATTTTAACGAGATGGCCGCGCGCGAGGCGGAGTTGGAAAATGGCGTCGAGGCTGTCGCTATCGTCACCCCCAACCACGTGCATTACCCCGCTGCGCGTGCATTCTTGCAACGTGGTATTCACGTGATCTGCGACAAGCCGCTGACATCGACCCTTGAAGATGCCAAAAAACTTGTGGCCGCTGCAGAACAGTCAAACGCGCATTTCATTTTGACGCATAACTACACGGGCTATCCGATGGTGCGCCAAGCGCGTGCGATGGTGGCGGAGGGTCTGCTGGGTAAAATCCGCGTTGTGCAGGCTGAATACCCGCAAGATTGGTTGACCATGCCGCTTGAGGGCGAAGGGTCGAAGCAAGCCGAATGGCGTACGGACCCAGCGCGCTCTGGCGCTGGTGGTTGCGTGGGGGATATCGGCACGCATGCATACAACCTTGCAGGTTTTGTCACGGGGCTGACTTTGGACAGCCTTGCAGCGGACCTGACCAGCTTTGTCGAGGGGCGGCGTTTGGATGACAACGTGCATGTGATGCTGCGCTATGAGGGCGGGGCGAAAGGCATGCTGTGGTCGTCGCAGGTCGCGCCCGGCAATGAAAACGCTTTGAAGTTGAGGGTTTACGGCGAAAAAGGTGGCTTGGAATGGTCACAAGAGGACCCCAATTATCTGTGGTTCACGCCCCACGGCGAAGCCAAACGTCTTTTGACCCGCAATGGTGCCGGTGCTTATGGCGTCAATCAAGAGGCCTCACGCATTCCACCCGGACACCCCGAAGGCTATCTTGAGGGCTTTGCAAATATCTATAACGAGGCGGCTGATGTGATCGTTGCCGCGCGTGATGGAGCGACCATCGAGCATCTTTTGCCAACGGTGCATGATGGGCTGGATGGCGTGACCTTTATTGATGCCTGTGTGCGCTCATCTGCGGGCGATGCTGCTTGGGTAAAAGTATGAGCGATCAACTGACGCTTTCACTTAATGGGATTTGCCGCAGTTTCGGCCCCGTGCAGGTGTTGCACGATGTGGATATCGCGCTTCACCCCGGCCAAGTCCATGCTTTGATTGGTGAAAACGGCGCGGGCAAGTCGACGACGATGAAAATCATGTCGGGGTATTTGGCCCCGACGACTGGTGAGTTGACGTTAAACGGCGTGCCTGTGTCTTTCATGAATTCGCAAGACGCCGAGGCCCAAGGCGTGGTTTTGATCCACCAAGAGTTTAATCTGGCGGATCAGTTGAGTGTCGAGCAAAATATTTTCCTCGGGCATGAGAAAACTCGCGGGCTTTTCTTGGATAAGGCTGCGATGCAAGCCGAGACACGCGCGTTGCTCAAACGCTTGAACTGTGAGGTCGATCCTTCGGCGCGTGTCCAAGATATTGCCAATGCTGACAAGCAAATGGTTGAAATCGCTAAGGCATTGTCGCGCAATGCGAAAGTGTTGATCATGGACGAACCAACGGCTGTTTTGACGACACGCGAAGCGGATGTCTTGTTCGAACAGGTTGAAAAGCTGAAGGCCGACGGCGTGGCTATTTTGTTCACATCGCACAAGCTGGATGAGGTAAAACGGATTTCGGACCAAATCACCATTTTGCGCGATGGTCATGTTGTGTCGCAAGGTCCCGCAAGCGATTACGACGAAGACCAGATGGCCACGGCCATGGTCGGGCGTGATGTGTCGTCGCTATACCCTATGCGTGCTGGCGAGGTTGGCACAACGGCTGCGCTTGAGGTGTCGGGGCTGACTGTGCCTGGGTTTGCTGAAGACGTATCTTTCACCCTGCATAAAGGTGAAATACTGGGAATCTCAGGCTTGATCGGTTCGGGGCGCACAGAAATGATCGAAGGGCTGGTAGGATTGCGCTCCGCCACGGGCCAAGTGCGCCTGAACGGGGATGACGTTCGTTTTAAATCCCCAAGCCAAGCACAGGCCGCAGGGCTTTGTTATCTGACAGAAGACCGCAAGGGCCGTGGTCTTTTGTTGAACAAAGGAATGCGCGAGAATTTAACGTTACAAAGTCTGCCAGATTTCACCAACTGGCTGATCGATCATGCTGCCGAAGAAGTCGCACTGACAAAAGCGATCGAAGAGTTCGACATTCGCGCGCCAACCCGTCACGTCGCTGTGGGCAATTTGTCAGGTGGCAATCAACAAAAACTGTTGATCGCCAAGATCATGCTGGCCGACCCGAGCATCGTGGTCATCGACGAACCTACACGCGGTATCGATATCGGCACCAAACAACAGATTTACGAATTCATTCACGCCCTCTCGGCGCAGGGCAAATCGATCATCGTCATCAGCTCTGAAATGCAAGAGGTCATTGGTCTGGCGGACCGTGTTCTTGTCATGCGCACTGGTCGCATTGCAGGCGAAGTGTCAGGTGCAGACATGACCGAAGACAAAATCGTCCGGCTCGCTATGGGGCTTGATGCGCAAAAGGAAGAAACAGTTTGATGGCCACTGCAGTTAAAAACACACACACCAAAAACATGCTTTTGGATCTTAAAATCATGGGGCCAATTCTTGCCCTTATCGTGTTGGTGCTTGTCGGTGCCGCGATGAATGGAAACTTCTTAAGTGCTGGTAACATCAGCAATGTTTTGTCCCGCTCGGCCTTTATTGGCATCATCGCAGTGGGTATGACTTTTGTCATCACTGCGGGGGGCTTGGACCTTTCTGTGGGCTCAATGGCCGCGTTTATCGCTGGCTTGATGATCCTTGTGATGAACGGATTGCTGCCAACGATGGGGGCAGGGTGGCCTTTGGTCATGGTCGGGCTTTTGACGGCGATTGTGGCCGGTACAGCGGCGGGGTTCATCAATGGGTTTCTCATCACAACCATGCGCATCGATGCGTTTATCGTCACATTGGGCACGATGGGTATCTACCGCAGCCTTGTGACGTGGCTGGCCGATGGAGGCACGCTGTCTTTGGATTTCGGGATGCGCGCTATCATTCGTCCGATCTATTTTGACGGCATCCTTGGTATCAGTTGGCCGATCATCGTCTTTGCCCTTGTCGCGATTATTGGCGAAGTGGTTATGCGGCGTGCGGCCTTTGGGCGTCATGTTGCGGCTGTTGGATCGAACGACCAAGTCGCACGCTATTCATCGGTCAACGTCAACAAAGTGCGCATGATGACCTACGTCTTTTTAGGGGTTTTGGTTGGCATCGCCACCATCATGTATGTGCCACGATTGGGGTCTGCATCCTCTAGCACTGGCGTGCTTTGGGAACTCGAAGCGATTGCGGCCGTGATCATCGGCGGCACCATGCTTAAGGGCGGATTTGGCAGGGTTTGGGGCACCATCATCGGTGTGCTGATCTTGTCTTTGATTGGGAATATTTTGAATTTGACTGACGGTGTCTCACCCTATCTGAACGGTGCGGTCCAAGGGGTCATCATCATTCTCGCTGTGATATTGCAGCGCGATAAAAAGGCAGAAGGCTAAGGCGCCATTTGCAGAGAAAATTGGTTATTGGGAGGAAAAACCATGAAGTTTACTAAATTTGCAGGTGCAGTCGCACTTGGTGCAACACTGGTCATGCCCGCTTTTGCACAAGACACAAAGGTCATCGGCGTATCCATTCCGGCGGCGACCCACGGTTGGGCTGGTGGTATGAATTTCCACGCTCAAGAAGCGGTCAAACGCCTTGAAGAGGTCTACCCAGAACTGGACTTCGTTTTGGCAACGGCATCAGATGCAGCCAAACAGGTCAACGATATCGAAGACATGGTCGCGACACGCAATATCGACGCGCTGGTTGTTTTGCCTTTCGAATCCGAACCTTTGACCAGCCCAGTGAAAGCCGTTGCTGACGGCGGTGCATGGGTCACTGTTGTGGATCGTGGTTTGTCGATCGAGGGAATCGAAGATCTTTACGTTGCAGGTGACAATGCGGGCTTTGGTAAAGTGTCCGGCGAATTTATGGTCTCCGCAATGCCTGAGGGCGGTAAAATCGTTGCATTCCGTGGCATTCCAACCTCGATCGACAACGAGCGCGTCGCAGGGTTCGAAGCGGCCATCGAAGGATCTGGTATTGAAATCATTGGCATGGAACATGGCAATTGGAACCGTGATGACAGCTTTGTTGTGATGCAGGATTTCTTGTCCAAACACGCGCAAATCGATGCTGTTTGGGCCTCTGACGATGACATGGCCATTGGTATTCTGGCTGCAATCGAAGCGGCAGGTCGCGACGATATTCAGTTCGTTTTGGGCGGTGCTGGTATGAAAGAAATGATTGCCCGTACCCGTGATGGCGACACAATGATCCCTGCAAACGTCACTTACCCGCCATCCATGATCGCGACAGCGATTGAATTGACGGCCGTTGGCCTGACATCAACTGCGCCAGTCTCAGGCACGTTTGTGATCGGGTCCGTCTTGGTCACGTCCGACAATGCGGCTGAATTCTATTACGCAGACAGCCCGTTCTAAGGCATACTTCTTTAAAACACGCCTCAAAGCGAGGGGGCACAAGATTCCTCGCTTTGAATTTATTACACCGCCCTTGATCGCGGTGCGAAGATCAAGCTGCCCTTGCAGTCGTGAAATACTAAGATGTGTCGCAATGCTTACATCACGATCAGATATCCTACATAAGGTATGATGAAGGATCGTGAGGAAGCCGTGGGCGTGAGTGGTTTGACACCAAATGATAATCTGCAAGCTGAGGTCAACGCATTCGTGCGTGCGACATTTGGGCTGCGAGGCACTTTGCGGCTTCATCGCTTTGCCTTTGGCTTTGATCTGTTACGTGCCCCTGCGAATGTCTTGTTGGCGCCTGTTTTTCTTGTGATTCAATTGATTGCCCTGAGCGCGCGGGCGATACGATGCCACAAAGCCTCTGTTTGGATATCGCAACGTAAGATTATGCTTGAAACCAATGTGTCCAAGCAGGTCGCCATGCGTGTTATGGCATTTATCGGAGAACTTGAAGCAAAGGGCGTTGTCATTGCCTGTCCAAAAGAGATCGTCGAGCACGAAATCGCCAACTATACAGGTGTGCGCAGTGCTGTGAGCGAAATAACGACGACACTCGTGATAATCATTGTGGGGATCTTTGTCTTTCAGACGGTCACTCCGGGGGTTATCTCTATCACGGGACAGGTGGCTGAACTGAGAGCCCACGCCCATGCCATCGCGAATTTCCCGCTCGGACAAGGGTTGGGCAGGCTGTACTATGGTGTGTTCTCGACGGACCTTAAGCCTTGGGAGTTGGTCACAACGGGCGTTGTCCTGTCGATGTTGGCGTCTGTCGTGACGACTTTCGCAGGGGTGATCGCGGACCCGCTGCAGGTGATGACGGGAACGCATAGGCGTCGTTTGTGTCGCCTTATTAAACGGTTAGAGGTCGCATCAGATCGCAATAACACCATTGCGCGAGAACACATCACGGCCCGTCTTGCTGATCTGAGCGATATAGCGCTTAACCTTTGGCGCAGTCTGCGCGGGTGAATGTCACGTGTGGATGGGGCCTGCGTGACCAACATAGTTGAGCAGCCTTATGCACTGTTATCTCGCGCGCCTCTGAGAGAGGCTTTCGTTTGGCCCGCCGCGCCGCCTCTTGTAAACGTCAGCATTGATGTTTAGGCGATTTCGGCAGAAACGGTTCCATAGAAAAGAGGGAGCAATGTTGCGCATGAGTTATGTCTTAGAGTGATCTATGGTCTCATCAATGTCGGGTTTAAGCTGCATTCTACAGGTCGACCCTGGGATGAGTTTGAAACCGACGTCGCGGGTTCTTTTGATGGGTTGTTGATTGACCTGCGCCAATAGCATTTCAGCGGCAATTTGTCCGATACGCAAATGGGGTACTGCGATGGAGGTCAATCGGTAGGGTTGGATCGAAGCAATTGGTAGATCGCCCCAGCCTGCAATACCTATATCACGCGGAATTTCTAAACCTTGGCGTCGACAATATTCATAACCACCGACAGCCATGTTGTCGTTTTGATAAAAGATAACGTCCACATCTTTATGCGCAGCTAAAAGCTGTTCGGTTCCGTATAGCCCTGTGTAAAATCCGGGGACATCTTTCAGCAACAGTTTCTTTTTGACGGTGCCGCCCGCGTCTTCTGCGGCTTTGGTAAATCCGGCCAAGCGCGAACTGGCGGCATTGGCTGTGTCATGCGATGTGCCGACATAACCGAACTTGGTGTAGCCAAGCTCGCCCAAATACCGGCCCATGCTGTAGCCACTGTCAAAATGATTTAACCCGACACACATATCGAGCGGGTTTGAATTGAAATCCCAAATTTCGACAATAGGGATGCCAGCCCCTTTCAAAAGCTGCATCGCGCGCGGGCTATGCGAACGTCCGGTGACAATGAGGCCAGCGGGCTGCCATGACAGCACTGTTTCAATCCATGCTTCTTCTTGATCCAAAGCGTGCTCGGTCATTCCCAGAACGGTTTGATGTGCGAAGGCAACGAGTTTACGATCTATGCCCTCTAGCAACTGCGCAAAAATTTCATTGCCCAGCTCAGGGATACTGACGCCCACGAAAGTGGATTTCTTGTCGCCGGCAAAAACGGTTGCCAAACGATTCGGCAGATACCCAAGACGGTCAACTTCGGCCATGACTTTGTGACGTGTCTTTTCCGAAAATCCGCCCTCATCACGTATGACGCGACTGGCTGTCATCTTTGAGACACCGGCTGCTCTCGCCACTTCTGCTAGGCTAATTTTGTTATTTTTCATGTGGTTAGTCGTGACTCTGCATTATTGCGTTACGGGTAACATTTCATATTGACTTATCGTCAATCTCAACCAATGCTAGAGGAATGTTACGGGTAACTCAATAGTATGTTGAGGAGCATCGAGTATCCCGCAGCTTAGCGTTTTCAAAAATTTGAAGACCAAATTGAGGGAGGATGGTGTGCCGGGGGCAACCAAAAATAACTTGTTTTTTGACGGGATCAAAAAGCATTTCGGGGGCACTTATGCGCTTCGAGATGTGTCCCTCAATATTGAGCGCGGCGAAATCGTTGCGCTTCTTGGCGAAAACGGCGCGGGAAAATCGACGCTGATTAAAATTCTTGGCGGTATTCATAAAGCCGATGAAGGCCGTGTGATGATCAATGGCGCGCCATATGAACATCGCCCCGGTGGTTTTGGTGAACGTCAGTCCGTTGCATTCATTCACCAAGATCTAGGCATGATTGAATGGATGACTGTTGCCGAAAATATAGCGCTCGCGTTGGGCTATTCACAAAAATCAGGGCTGATAAACTGGCGCGAGGTCAATGATTTCGCTGCCAAAGCCCTGACCAAGGTTGGCTGTGATTTTGACCCGACCACCCGCGTACAAGACCTTACACGAACTGAAAAATCTCTTGTGGCGATTGCACGGGCTTTGGCTGTGGATTGTGATTTTCTTGTGCTTGACGAGCCGACGGCTTCGCTGCCAGCGGATGAGGTCGAGGGGTTGTTTAAGGCGCTGCGACCTTTGAAAGAGCAGGGCGTGGGAATGATTTATGTCTCGCACCGGCTTGATGAAATTTTCCAAATTGCAGACCGTGTCGCGGTGTTGCGCGATGGCGAAATGGTCGGGCTGCGCAGCATTGATCATACCACCCCTGAAGAACTGGTTTACATGATCGTCGGGCGCAAAACGCGGCAAGTGATGAAGGTGAACCGAGACCTTGGAGCGCCTATTCTAAAAGTCGAAGCGATGCAGGTTGAAGCCGCTGGACCCGTGGATTTTGATTTGCGTGGCAATGAAATTTTAGGTCTCGTCGGGTTGCGCGGTGCGGGGCACGAGAGTGTTTCGCGGGCCTTATTCGGTGCGGAACCCTTTGAAGGCGATGTGACACTGCTTGGTGAGACGCCAGATTTGACCTCGACCATTACAGCTTTGGCCTCAGGCATCGGACTTGTTGCGCGAGATCGTACAGAAGAATCCGTGGCCATGCCTTTAACGCTGCGGGAGAATACATTTTTGAACCCCGGCGCGGTTGGACGTTCGCTGTTTTCATTCCTTAGCCCGCGCGCTGAGACCGCATTGGCCGAGAAAATTGGCGAAGATGTGGCTTTGTCGCCAAATGATCAGAGCATGGCGATTGAATCTCTTTCGGGGGGCAATCAACAAAAGGTCGTCATGGGACGTTGGCTTGAAACCAAACGCAAACTTCTGATCTGCGAAGATCCGACCGCTGGTGTGGATGTTGGTGCAAAGGCTGAAATCTATGCTTTGCTGAACCGCGCCATGCAAGAGGGGGTCGGCATTGTGATTGTTTCGACGGATTTCGAAGAGATCGCGGCGGTCTGTCACCGCGCGATCGTCTTCAGTCAGGGTAAAATTGCCGAACAGCTTTCCGGCGCCGAACTCACCACAGAAAATCTAATTCAAGCGGCCTCTGCGGGAAATGCAGTGGCGCAGCGAGGACAATAATATGCAATCTCTTGACTCAAACGCGCTAGAACCCACCAAAGCTGAATTGAAAAATGCGTCATTGAAAACCCGCATGCTGCGGTATCTACCTGTCTATGGTTTGGTTATTTTGACGGGCCTGTTGATTATTCTGTTTTCAATCCTGCTGCCCAATACATTTCCAACGATGCTTAACCTGCGTGCGTTGATTTCAGACAAGGCCATCATCGCTTTGCTCTCGCTTGGGGCTATGATCCCGATGGCGGCAGGGCGTATCGATTTGACCGTCGGATATGGCATCGTGTTGTGGCATATTCTTGCGATTTCCTTGCAAACGATTTTTGGCTTGCCTTGGCCTGTCGTCGTGGCAATCGTTTTGCTGCTTGGATTGCTGTCCGGTTTTTTAAATGGCTGGTTGGTCGAAGTCGCGCATATTGACTCCTTCATCGCCACGCTCGGCACCGGCACGGTTCTTTACGCTTTGGCTCTTTGGCACACAGGTGGTCGCCAGATGGTTGGTGCGCTTCCTGACAGCTTTTTGGCGCTCAATGGCACCTTTGTTTTGGGGCTGCCGATCACGGGGTTCTATGTGCTTGGGATCACACTGACCATGTGGGTGGTTCTCGAATACACCCCCATTGGTCGCTACCTTTACGCCATTGGTGCAAATCAACGCGCCGCGCAGTTGAATGGTATTCCGACACGTAAATTTGTCATCGGCGCCTTTATGACCTCAGGCTTTTTGACCGCTTTCGCTGGTGTGCTGCTCGCATCGAAACTGCGTATTGGTCAGGCCTCGGTCGGTTTGGAATTCTTATTGCCAGCACTTGTGGGGGCCTTCTTGGGCTCGACCACGATCAAACCCGGACGGGTAAATGTTTGGGGCACAGTTGTCGGGGTTGCGATCCTTGCTGTGGGGATTTCTGGCATTCAACAATTCGGGGGATCCTTTTGGGTGGAACCGATGTTCAACGGTGTAACCTTGCTGATCGCAATCGGTATCGCAGGCTACGCTCAGCGTCGCAAAGGCGCGAAAAAATAACGGATCATATGGGAGGAGATTATGATGCTTAAGAAAAACGTAATGACGGTGTCTGTAATGGCATTAGCACTCGGGCTGGGACAGTCAGCTTTTGCCCAAGAGGGCTTTGACGGCCCAACCACAGGACCAGCAGGTGCTGAAGGTAAATCGATCGTCGTCGTGGCGGGAGATTTGAAAAATGGTGGTATTCTTGGTGTGACCAAAGGGATCGAAGAAGCCGCCGCCAAAATCGGATGGGAGGTTCGTGTTTTGGACGGGGCAGGGTCTATCCAAGGGCGCACAGCGGCCATCGGCCAAGCCGTTGCTCTCAAAGCCGACGGTGTGATCATCAACGGTTTCGACGCGGTTGAACAACAAGCCGCACTCGAAGGTGTGGTGAAGGCGGACATCCCGATGGTGGCCTGGCATTCCGGTCCCATTATCGGCTGTGACGCGCCGGGGGGCATTTTTGCCAATGTTTCTACCGATGCGATGGCCGTGTCCGAAGTTGCGGCAAAATGGGCTATTGAAGATGGCGGCGACAAGGTTGGTGCGATTATTTTCACTGACTCAACTTATCAGATTGCGATCGATAAGGCGGACCGGATCAAAGAAACCATTGAATCCATGGGGGGTACGGTCCTTGAATATGTGGACACGCCAATCGCAGATACCTCTGCACGGATGGGGCCATTGACCACCAGCTTGTTGCAAAAATATGGCAGCGAATGGACCCATGCTTTGGCGATCAACGATCTGTACTTTGACTTTATGGGGCCAGCATTGGCCGCAGTTGGCATCTCAAGCGCCAAGGGCCCACAAGCGGGCTCTGCAGGTGACGGATCTGAGGCGGCGTTTCAACGTATTCGCAGCGAAAGCTATCAAGCTATCACTGTGGCTGAACCTCTCAACTTGCAAGGATGGCAGCTCGTCGATGAGTTGAACCGCGCGATCCAAGGTGAATCCTGTTCCGGCTATATCACGTCACCTGCCTTGGTGACATCCGAAGGTTTGGCCAAGATGGGTGAGAGCAATCAGTTCGACCCAGATATCCCATATCGCGCCTCTTACGCCGCGATTTGGGACCAGTAAACGCTTAGGCCGCGGGCCATCTCTACGTTGGGATGGCCCGCGGTGTCGCACCTGCATTGATAGGCTTTAAACGTAGGGTTTTACAATTTGTGTTTGACCGGTTCAGATGTGAACGGTAGTTGTGTTACCGGTCACAATTGGCGCTAAAAGGAGATTCGCGTGGCGCAATCCATGATGCTCATCGAAAAATGCAGCCACTGTGTGAGTTGGTATGATATCGACACCGGCGCTTTACAGGGGCGGTTGGAGTTACCACAATACCCGCATGAATTCGTGGTCGATGCAGATTTTAAATATGCTTATGTCGGCCATTACGGTGTGCAAAATTCAGGTATCGACGGGACCAGCGGGCGTTCTGTGATCGTTGTTGATATCGAAAAGCAAGCCATCGCACATACCTATGATTTGGGCGAGCACGCGCGACCGCATGGCATTGAGCTAGACGCTCAAGGGCGGCTTTATGTGCTGTCGGAATGGACTGCGCATCTGCTGGTCAAAGACAAACCACGCAGCTTTGATCAAGGCTGGGATTATATCACCCCAACAGGCGGCACCAAATCGCATCTCTTTGCGTTGAGTGATGATGGTGACACCGCATATTCCATGAATTTGACCTCTGGTGATGTGACGATGTTCAAGCCGCGTGATGCTGCTTTTGCACCCGTGTCACTCAAAACGGGCGAGAAACCAGAAGGGCGCTGTTTGCGTGACGATGCGGGCGTTTTGTACACTTCGCAGCGGGGGTCCAACACTGTGGCGGTCATCGATACTGCGCGTTTGGAAATCCTGCGCAGATTCCCCACGCCCAACGATCCTTGCCGCATTTATTACGACGCAAAACGCAATCGCCTACTCACAATGAACCATTTCGGAGGGTCGTTTTCTGTTTTTGATGAGGCAACCGGCGAGATGCTTCACGAGCAAAAAACGCCTGCCAACCCGCTGGCTTTGTGCATCGATGATGAGGCGGATTTTGCCTATATTGCTGTCGATTGTGAACAGGTCCAGCGGTTCAACTTAGACACATTTGAGGTCGTTCAGACCTTTAATACTGGTGTTGAGCCAGACGTGATGGTGATTTTGCCAGACGGATATTCAAAACATTGGGAGGGGCTGTGATGAGCAAGCCACGTATTGCAATTGTGCCGGGAGATCCGTCAGGGATCGGGCCGGAACTAATCGCAAGATTGTTGAATGAAGAGGGGGTTCTAGAGGCTGCCGATATTGTACTCGTCGGGGACAGTCACCTTTGGCGTCAAGGTGCGGATCAAGCGGAACTTCCAGTTACGCTAAACACGATTGACGAGAGACAGATTGCAACCCAATCTGGCTTGTCGCATCTGGAAATGGAAACGATAGCCCCTGAAGATGTCAAAATATCCGAGGTCACTGTCGCGGGGGGGACCACCTCGTTGCGCTGTCTTGATAAGGCTCTGGATTTGGCCCAAGCGGGTCTGGTGGATGGCGTGCTTTTTGCGCCCTTTAACAAAGCGGCGATGACCTCTGCTGGTCTCAATGCCGAAGATGAGCATAAATATATGGCGCGTTATCTTGGGTTCGAGGGGCATCACTCTGAAATCAACGTACTTGATGCACTGATGACCACCCGCGTGACCAGCCACATCGGCATCAAAGATGTCGCGGCCAATATCAGTCAAGAGGGGGTCGCGAAGGCAGTCAATCTTGCCCATGATACCCTGCGACGAGCGGGGCAGGAGCGGCCTAGAATTGCAGTGGCTGCGCTGAACCCTCACGCGGGGGACAACGGAAAATTTGGTCGTGAAGAGATCGATATCTTGGAACCTGCGATCAAGAAATTCCAAGACAAACAGATGAACGTCACAGGCCCGTGGCCGTCTGACACTGTGTTTCTCAAAGCCATGCGCGGCGAAGTGGATGCGGTGGTGACGATGTATCACGATCAAGGTCAAATCGCGATCAAGCTGATGGGGTTTGAACGTGGCGTGACTGTGGCAGGGGGGCTGCCCATCCCCGTCGCAACGCCGGCTCATGGCACGGCTTTTGATATCGCAGGGCAAAATAAAGCCAATGTCGGCGCAACGCAGCAAGCCTTTGAACTGCTTGTGCGCATGGCAAAAAATCACCGCGCAGATCGCAACGCATAGGACTGCAACGCTTAACAAAGACGCCGCGCCTCGCGCTGGCTTTGAAGGACGCTTAACATGACGACAATCAAATCAATCCGCACCCGTGTTTGGAACTGGAAGGGCCCAACTGTGCCCCCATCAGGACATTTTTGCACCAATGCCTCTGATGCGCTTTGGGACAAGGGCGACGCCATGGCATCGTTTCGGTTTCATCAATGGTTGACGGTTGAAGTCGAGACCGAAGACGGGACCGTTGGCATCGGCAACGCGGCCCTTGCGCCAACCGTGGTGAAAAAGGCCATCGATGATTGGTACGCGCCTATGGTGATCGGCGAGGACCCGTTTGATTACGCCTATATTTGGGACAAAATGTACCGACGCAGCCATGCGTGGGGCCGTAAAGGCATCGGGATGACCGCGATTTCAGCAATCGATATCGCGATTTGGGATTTGATGGGCAAGCTCACGGGCAAGCCTGTGTTCAAACTGTTGGGCGGACGCACAAAAGAAAAGATCCCCGCTTATTACTCAAAACTTTACGCGGGCTCCATTGACAGCATGCAGGCCGAGGCCGAAGAGGCGAAAAAGAACGGATATCAGGGCTTTAAAACCCGTTTCGGGTTTGGCCCAAAGGACGGCATGAAGGGCATGCGCGAAAATCTTAAACGTGTTGAGGCCATGCGCGAAGTGCTGGGCTATGACGTCGATTTGATGCTCGAATGCTATATGGGGTGGAACCTCGATTACGCCAAACGCATGTTGCCCAAACTGGCGAAGTTCGAGCCGCGCTGGCTTGAAGAACCGGTGATTGCCGATGATGTGAATGGTTATGCTGAACTGAACGCGATGGGAATTGTTCCCATTTCTGGTGGGGAACACGAGTTTTCTGTCATGGGCTGTCAGCAGCTTTTAGAGAAAAAAGCCGTAAGTGTTTTGCAATATGACACCAACCGTGTGGGCGGCATCACTGCGGCGCAAAAAATCAATGCGATTGCCGAGGCTTACCAAATTCCAGTGATCCCGCATGCCGGACAAATGCACAATTATCACCTGACCATGGCCAATGTGAACTGCCCTATTTCCGAGTATTTCCCAGTGCATGACGTTGAGGTCGGCAACGAGCTGTTCTACTATATTTTTGAAGGTGATCCCGATGCCGTAGATGGCTACCTTGATCTGGATGACAACGCACCAGGGCTTGGGATTTCGATTTCGGACAAACACCTTCATAATTTTGATATAATGGAGTAAATCCGCATGAACCCCGCATATTCAGGCATTTGGCCAGTGGCGCCAACCCCGTTTCATCCAGACGGAACCCTTGATCTGGATGGCATGAAGCGCGTGCTTGATTGCCTTATTGACCAAGGTGCGGATGGCATCTGTATCTTGGCCAATTTTTCCGAGCAATTCTTGATTTCTGACCATGAACGCGAGGTGCTGACCAAGCTTTCCATCGAGCATATCGCAGGGCGCGTGCCAGTGATCGTCACTATCAGCCATTACGCGACACAGATTGTGGTGGAACGGGCGCGGTTTGCGAAAAGCCTTGGCGCAGACATCGTGATGATGATGCCGCCCTATCACGGCGCCTTGCTCAAAGGGACAGCGCAGCAAACCTATGAACAATTCGCAGCCGTCAGCGAGGTCGGCATCCCAATCATGGTCCAAGACGCGCCGCTTTCCGGTGTTGATTTGCCAGTGCCTCTTTTGGTGAAAATGGCCACAGAGCTTGAGATGGTAAAACTGTTTAAGATCGAATGTCCGCGTGCGGCCAATAAACTGCGCGATCTCATCGCCATGGGTGGAGATGCCATTGAGGGACCGTTTGACGGCGAAGAAGCGATTACGCTTTTGGCCGATCTTGATGCAGGGGCCACAGGGACGATGACCTCTGGTATGATTGTGGACCAGATCAAACCCGTTCTGACCCATTTTTACGCAGGACGCAGCGATGAGGCCACTGCCGCCTACGGTCGAGTTGCTATGGCGATCAATCATGAAAACCGTCAATGTGGCTGGCAGTCTTGCAAGGCTGCAATGGTTGAGGGGGGCGTGATCAAGTCTGAGTTCTGTCGTCACCCAATTGCGCCGCTTCATGCGGACATTCGGGCACGGCTTATCAGCTTGCTCAAGCCGCTTGATCCTATTGTTTTGAATTGGGGTAAGTAAGCTTTGAGCAGAAAACTTCAGCCAAGCGGATAGCTACGCCGCTTGGCTGAGGTGATTGAAAAAGTGTTTTCACACTTTGAGTTCCGCAATGGGCGGCTGGATATGCTGGAGCTTCGGCGCTAAAGTCTTCACAATTCTAAAAGTGAAAGAGTTTTTGTGCCCGATCGTTCCAGCCCGTCAGACAAACCCAAAACGCAAGTGACCATGCGCGACGTTGCCAAAGCTGCTGGCGTGTCGCGCATGACGGTCTCTAGGGCCTTGAAAAAAAACAGTCCTATTGCGGCTGAGACCCGTGAACATATTCTTAAGATTGTGCGCGATCTCAATTATGTGCCCGATCAAATGGCTGGCAGCCTAACGACAAAGAAATCGGGCTTTGTCGCGACCCTTTTGCCCTCGCTGAACAATCTGCACTTTGCGCAAACCGTACAGGGTTTGACCGAAGAACTTGAGAAAATTGATTTGCAAATTTTGCTTGGCCATACGGCCTATTCCGCAGAGCGCGAGGAAGTTCTGGTCGAAGCCTTGCTGCGGCGCAGACCCGAAGCGATGGTGCTGTCCTATGATGGTCACACCGAACGCACCTATGAACTTTTGAGCAGTGTTGATATTCCTATCATAGAAATTTGGGAACGACCGGATCGCGCCATCGGGCACACAGTTGGGTTTTCCAACAAGGATGCGTCGTTTCGAATGACGCAGGCATTGATCGCTAAGGGCTATCGTAACATTACTTTTTTGGGTGAAGAAGACGACAGCTGGACACGTGGGGCGGCGCGACGTGCGGGCTTTGTTGCTGCCATGACAGCTGCGGGGCTGGATGCGTCACGTATCGTGCAATATGGCGCGCCGCCTTTGTCGATTGACGTGGGCGCGCTGGCTGCAGAAAAAGTTATGCAGAATTGGCCTGACACGGACTGTATTTTCTGCGTGTCAGATTTGGCCGCTTTTGGTGTGCAAAGCTATTTACTGAGCAAGGGCATTCAGGTTCCAGCTCAGGTCGCGATAGCAGGGTTTGGTAACTTCGAAGTATCGCGCTTTGCGTCGCCCTCTATTTCCACTGTTATGGTTGATCCTTTGACGATTGGCCGTGAGACGGGGGCGTTGATTACCCGTCTTTTGAAAGCACGCGGGACGGACGCCAGCACGAATCACATCGAAGTTCCAGCAGACCCAATTTTCAGGCAAAGCACCGATAATTCATAGTTAACTGAATTTGTTAAATTTATTCCCATATATTTTTTGTTGTTACCGGTCACATATGTGCTATTGTGACCGGTAACAGGCCGAGAGGCTGGCGAAAATAGGGGGGAGACTATGCCAAAGATTGTCTTAGAGGGGCTGGTAAAGCGCTACGGTTCTTTTGAAGTGTTGCATGGTATCGATCTCGAAATGGAAGAGGACGAGTTCACCGTTTTTGTGGGGCCCTCTGGTTGCGGAAAATCCACAACATTGCGGATGATTGCTGGGCTTGAAAGTGTCACCGAAGGTGAGATTTACATTGACGGAAAACCTGTCAGCCAGCTTGAGCCAAAAGCCCGTGATCTGGCCATGGTGTTTCAGGATTATGCTCTTTATCCCCATATGAATGTCGCAAAGAACATGTCTTTTGCATTGCGATTACAGCGCATGCCAAAGGCCGAGATTGACGCAAAAATTTCTGCCGTGGCGGAAACATTGGGTCTTACAGATTTTTTACATCGCAAACCTGGCGAGCTGTCTGGCGGTCAACGTCAGCGCGTCGCGATGGGGCGGGCTTTGACGCGCGATAGCGGTACATTCTTGTTCGATGAGCCGCTGTCCAATTTGGACGCAAAACTGCGCGGACAGATGCGTGCAGAGTTGGCTTTGATGAGCCAACGTGTGAAGAAAAACATGATCTACGTCACGCATGATCAGATCGAGGCCATGACTTTGGCCGATCGGATCGTCGTGATGAATGGCGGGTACATCCAGCAGCAAGGCAGCCCTGAAGAGCTGTTCAAAAATCCTGCGAATAAATTTGTGGCGGGCTTCCTTGGTATGCCGCCGATGAACTTTCTCGACGGCGAGATTACTGAGAAATCCGGCGAGATATTCGTTCAAGGGCAGGGGTTCTGTGTGAAACTGTCACAGCAGAAAGCCGAGGCCGCCCGCGCCCATAATGGGCGCTCAGTCACGCTTGGCGTGCGTCCTTCTGATCTGGTCTACGACCCCGCAGCGGCCGAGGACCAATCCTTACTCGTGAGCATCATCGTGTCGGAATATATCGGCGCGCAAACTGTGCTTTTATGCGATTGCGGTGGCCAAAAGGTGGAGGTCGAACTCAAATCGACCATTCCAATCGATCGCAACGGGCAGTTGCGCTTCGCGATCAATCCTGATGGCGTGCATCTGTTTGATAAGAAAACAGAAATCGCTCTTTAATACCTTCAATATTTTCATTTTCTGGGAGGAAAAAATGCTAAATATCAAAACAACTGTCGTGGGGGCTGTATCGGCTCTCATGATGACCACTGCGGCGGCTGTTGCCGGGCCGTATGACGATTATGCAGGCACAACGCTGGTTGTGAACTTTCCTGCGCATCCGCATTACGATGCTGTGATGAAGGTGCTGCCTGAGTTCACCAAAGAAACCGGAATTAAAGTTGAGGTCGATCAGCTTCAGTACCTTAAAATGCGCGAAAAACAGACGCTTGAGTTGACAAAAAACAAAGGTGATTACGATCTTATCGCCTACGTTGTCTTCTCAAAGGCTGACTATGTTTATGCCGATCAACTTGAAAACCTTGCACGTTATTTCATGAACCCAAAACTGTCTGATCCGGCCTATGATGCGGCAGATTTGGTGGAAGGATACGTTGGCAACATCGGTGTGTCTGGTGGTGAAAAAGGCTATCTTCCGGGGCCAACAGGATCATTGTTTGGCCTGCCATTTGGCTCTGAGACATCCATCCTTGGGTATCGTCAGGACATTTTCGACAAACATGGTCTGAAAGTGCCAACCACCTATGAAGAACTGCTTGATGTGGCCTGTCAGATTCCTCAGCTTGAACCAGGCATGGGCGGTCTAGCGTCACGTGCGGCGTCTGGACATGATGCAAGTCACGCATTTTTGTTGCACCTTGCGCCTCTTGGTGGTCGTATTTTTGACGACAACTGGAACCCGATTATGAACAACGCCGAAGGTGTTGCTGCGGCTGAGACGTTAAAGACCATCGTGGATTGCGGCACAGAAGGTGCGGCCACATTTGGCTTTGCCGAAGCAGCGGCGTCGTTCTTGCAAGGCACATCCGCGATGTACTTGGATTCAACGGTTTTTGCGGGGCAAGTGAACGATCCGGCAAAATCCAAAGTGGTTGGCAAAGTCGCATGGGCACCGCACCCAGTTGGTATGCGTGCGGGGTCGCAAACCGGTGGATTTGGGATCGGCATTCCAAGAAACGCGCAAAACAAAGACGCCGCGTTTTTGTTGATGCAGTGGCTGACCTCTAAGAAAGCGGACAAAATGATCGCTTTGGCTGGCGGCAATCCTTCACGGTATTCAACGCATGCTGATGAGGATGTGAACGCAAAGTTCCCATACATGGCAACCTTTGGGGAAGCGTTGAAAAATGCGGATCCAGATTGGCGTCCGATCATCCCAGTATGGGGCAAAATCAACGCTGATCTTGGCACCACAATGTCCCAAGTGATCACAGAAGGCGCTGACATTCAGACGGCTTTAGACGGTGTTGCTGAACGCACCAAGGCCATCATGCAAGACGCTGGCTATTACACTTGGCAATAAGCTGAGCAATGCGCTTCGCGGTCCCGCGGAGCGCGCTTTCGAGACTTTCCCTTCAACCCTAAATGTCTAAGGCAAAAGCTGATGAGTATTGCAAACAAAGCAAACCGGCTCACCCCGTATGTGTTCATGGCTCCTGCTGCGATCATTCTGGCCGTCGCATTGCTCTATCCGATCGGGTACATGATCTACGCTAGTTTTCTGGATTGGAGTCCAAGTCAAAGGATCGGAGAGGCCGATTTTGTTGGGCTACGCAATTATATAAACCTGATGCATGACGCGGCTTTTCGCGAGAGCTTTTGGGTGACTGTCAAATTCGCGGCTGTGGTCGTGACGCTTGAGATGTTCATTGGTGTCGGCTTGGCTTTGCTGCTTGATCGCAACATCAAAGGCATGTCCTTCTTGCGGACTATTTTCATTTTACCAATGATGATCGCCCCAATCGTAGTGGGTCTGATGTGGCGCTACATGTATCACCCCACCGTGGGCATCTTTAACCGCACGTTGAAAGACTGGGGCTTTGAAGGCATCCCTTGGCTTTCTGACAGCACATGGGCCTTTGTTGCCGTGGTGATGGCAGATGTCTGGCAGTGGACGCCATTTATATTCATCTTGTCGCTGGCCGCGATGCAATCCTTACCCCGCTCTGCCTTGGAAGCCGCCGAAATCGATGGCGCCTCTGAGATGCAAAAAGTCATTCACATCAAGTTGCCATTGATGCTGCCGGTGTTGATTGTGACGCTGATGTTACGATTGATCGATGCCTTTAAGGTGCTCGAAGTGATCATGGTTTTGACCAACGGGGGGCCGGGTCTTTCGACTGAAATCGTCGCCATGCGCATTTTCCGTACCGCACAAGAATTCCAAGAGCTCGGCGAAGCCGCTGCGATGTCGAACACGTTGCTTATGGTGTTGATGGCGCTGACCATCGGGATGTTTGCCTACAATAAAATGCAAGAAGGCCGTGCCGCAAAAATGCAGGCGATGGCCGCGAAAGGGACAGCGTAATGTCAGTTCAAAAAGAAACGCAAAACCCGCTGTTTTACATGTTGATTGCGGTGCTTGTTGTCATGTCGCTTGGTCCAATTTTATTGATGCTGGCGACATCGTTTAAAACCAACGTTGATGTCTACGACAGCTCTGTCTCGGCCTTTTTCTTTGCGCCGACACTGGCCAATTACGAAACCGTTTTATGCGATGTGCTGTGGTATGAGCCGAGCCATGTGGACTACTGCGACCCGACCTTTGGGCGCGCTTTGGGCAACTCGCTTTTTGTTGCGCTGATCTCGACCGGTTTGACATTGTTGATGGGCTGTATGGCGGCATATGCCTTGGTTCGGTTTAAGTTTATGGGCCGTGGTACGGTGTCGATGACAACGCTTTTGATGCGTATGGTGCCGCCTGCTGTTCTGCTTGTACCTGTGTTTGGCATCTGGACATTCCAATACGGATTGGACGGCACATTTACAGGCATCATTCTGGTTTACACCGCGATGAACCTGCCGTTTGTCATTTGGATTTTGCAGTCTTTTATCGTCCAAGTTCCGATCCAGCTTGAAGAAGCGGCACGCATGGACGGCGCCAACCCCATTCAGATTTTCTTTCTTGTGGTGCTGCCAATAATCAAGCCGGGTTTGGCTGCGGCTGCGATCTTTACCTTTCGCATCGCGTGGAATGAATTTTTGCTTGGCAATGCGCTTTTGGATCGCAACACGCGGACCGTGCCGGTGACCATTGTGAACTCGATCACGGAATATGATATCAACTGGGGTGTGATCATGGCCACTGGCATGTTGCTGGCTATTCCGCCGATTATCTTTACCTTTGTGGCTTCTAAGCAGATCATCACGGGTATGACGGCTGGCGCGGTAAAAGGCTGATGCTTGATTGGTTTCTATCCCCCATCGATGCTGCGCGCGCCCATGATATCGGCTTTGCCCTGTCTTGGCACGCGCGGCTGATGGTTCTCTCTTGGGGGGTGATCACGCCATTGGCGATTTTGATCGCGCGGTTTTATAAAATCACCCCGAAACAAGATTGGCCGCGCGAATTGGACAATCGCATTTGGTGGGACGTGCATTTTTGGGGACAAATATCGTCCTTTGGTATTGCCTGTATCGCTTTGGTTCTGATCTTAATCTCGGTGCAAAATACAGGTGCGGCGGTACGCCATCACGTTCTTGGCTATACAGTTATGGGCCTTGGAGTGATGCAGCTTTTGTCGGGCGCCCTGCGTGGCACCAAAGGCGGACCAACAGCCCCTCATGCGGATGGAAGTCTGCGGGGGGACCACTTCGATATGACTCCCCGCCGACTTGTCTTTGAATTTGTTCACAAACTTGTTGGCTACACCGCCTTAGGTTTGATTATAATTACAATCACAACGGGGCTTTGGGCGGCCAATGCGCCCATTTGGATGTGGGTGGTGATCGGCAGTTGGTGGGCTTTGCTTGTCTTGGTGGCTGTTGTGCTGCAATGGCGCGGGCGTGCCTTTGATACCTATCAGGCGATTTGGGGTCCTGATGCATCATTGCCCGGGAACCAAAGACCAAAACAGGGGGTGTGCATCACGCGGCCTTCTGAAAGCCCTGAGTATAAAGATAAGGTGTAACCGAGGCCTTTGGCCAGACACAGGAGATAAAGATGTTCGGTGAATTGGATGGAACAGGATTTGAAAGTATAGACCCTGCATTTGGAGCTTGCTTTATCGGTCATGCCCGCGTGGAGCGCTTGTGGACGGGCGCGCGTTGGTCAGAGGGGCCTGCATGGTTTCCTGCGGGGCGCTACCTTATCTGGTCCGATATTCCGAACAACCGCATGATGCGTTGGGATGAAACCGACGGGTCTGTGTCCGTCTTTCGGCAAGGTTCCAACAATAGCAATGGCAACACGGTTGACGGGCAGGGGCGTCTGGTGTCCTGCGAACACCTCACCCGCCGCGTTACCCGAACGGAACATGACGGATCGATCACCGTTATTGCCGACAGCTATCAAGGCAAGCGGCTCAACTCGCCCAATGATGTGGTGGTGAAATCTGATGGCTCGATCTGGTTCACGGATCCGTCCTACGGCATCATGATGGATTATGAAGGCGAGCGTGCTGAGGTTGAACAATCAGGCTGTCACGTTTACCGCGTTGATGGGGATACGGGTGAGGTCAATGTTGTCGCTTCTGATTTTGACAAGCCCAATGGCCTTGCATTCTCTGCAGATGAACAGACGTTGTTTGTGTCCGATACGGGGGCGACGCATACCGAAAATGGTGCGAAACATATCCGCGCGCTTAACGTCAACAGCGATGGCAAAACGCTTGGGGCATCACGTGTCTTTGCGTCATGCACCAATGGGCTGTTTGATGGATTTCGTTTGGACCGCGCCGGTCGCATTTGGACGTCCGCCGCCGATGGTGTGCATTGCATCGCCCCAGATGGTGGGTTGATCGGGAAGGTGCATATCCCTGAAATGGTTGGCAACCTGTGTTTTGGCGGGCCCAAATTAAACCGATTGTTTATAGCTGGCACAAGTTCATTGTATGCAGTGTATTTGAATGTGAATGGCCTGCGCTGACAGGCCATTTACCGGCACCGAATAGACGTGCCGCTGTGACTAAAGACTGTTGTCACGATACAAGATGGGGGGGCGTGCTGCCCAAAGTGACACCGAAGGCCAGGTAAGTTCACGGCACAGAACCATTGACGCCAGTCGAAAGTGGACCCTTGAGGAAATGCCTTTGTGCGCAGAGACATCGCACGTCATATACGTCGAATTACATCTTGCCGAGGATGTTCAATTGATGCGGATTGCAGATAATAATTTTCTTGCGTTTGCTGATCACAAGCCCATTCTTTTCCCATAAACTCAGCAAACGGCTTACGGTCTGCAGGGTGGTCCCTGTCATTTCAGACACGTCTTTGCGCGTAATGGGAAAGCTGATTTCTATGCCTTCTTCAACTTGACGACCCGATTGGTCGATCAGTCGCAACAGTGCCCGCGCGATGCGCTGTTCGACATGTTGTGTCGACATATCAACAACACGGGTGTTTAGCTCACCCAGACGATCGCCAACCATCTTGTATGTCTCTGTCGCAAAGCCAGTGTATTTGGTGGCGAACTTATCCCAAACATCTGTCGGCCAAGAGAGTGTTAACACCTCTGAGGCCGCAACTGCCGTCGCAGGGTAAGTTGTACGACCGAGCGCTTTTCCTATCCCGAACAGTTGCCCCGCAGGAATGTGAATAGAGGTGATCTGCTCACCATCCGCAGTCAACTTTATCACCCTGATAGTGCCATCCAGTAGCAGGAAAAACCGTTCCGCAAGAGCACCTTCATGAAAAACCGCTGAGCCAGTTTCGAATCGGCGGCGGCTTGCTTGATCGAGAATGGTTCTGACCTGCTCTTTTTCGAGTTTGGAAAAAAGGGGCAAGGGCAACAACAGGTTTTCGTCGATTTTGTGCAAAGCTATTCTCCTGCTTTAAAGCTACGCCTTTCCTAAAGACGTTTCACGGGCACCGCCAGCGGGTCCTGATGAGCATATAATGAGTAGAAGGTTAATCTAGCGCAACGTTTGGGGCCGCAAGGCGCGTTACGAGTGTCTTTGACAACGATTCACTCGAAAGGAAATACGATGTTTCGCTCTTTGGTTACATCTGCTGCCATCATGTTGGCGCTCAGCGGTGCCGTCGCCGCTGAAACGTTCGAAGTTAAAATGTTGAACAAGGGTGAGGGCGGCACAATGATTTTTGAACCCGCTTCGTTGCGCATTGCTGCGGGGGATACAGTGAAATTTATCCCCGCTGACAAAGGCCACAATGCTGAATCTGTCAATGGGATGATCCCTGAAGGCGCCACAGCCTTTGCAGGAAAAATTAACGAAGAGATTGATGTGACGCTCACAGAACCCGGCCTTTATGGCGTAAAATGCAAGCCGCATTGGGGCATGGGTATGGTGATGGTCATCGCTGTCGGAGACGTCGCTGTCGATGCGGAGCGTTTTCTTGCAGGGAAAATGCCCAAGAAAGCCAAAACGCAATTCGAGAAAAGCCTGAACGGCCTTTGAGTACGCTCCAACGCGCGATCAAAACCACTCATGCTGTAAAGGGCTTCGCTCTATCACGCGTTGCGCGGCGGCAGCCCAAAGCGCCTCGTTTGATCTGGAATTAGATTTTTCGATATGAAAACCGCATTTACCATTTTCTTCGGCTTTTTGCTGTCATTCTGCCTGACTTTGTACGGCCCTTTCGGCATGGCCCAAGCGGGTGGTGGTGCGGTTTTCTCGATTGAGATTTGTGCAGACGGGGGGGCTAAGACAGTCTTGTTCGATGCGAATGGCAACCCAGTTGAACCGGCTGCGAACTGCCCTGAGTGTTTGACCTGTTGTCAGGCTATCGGGTCTCTCGTTCCTGAAAATGACACGGTATCCCCCTCTTTTACCACAGTTGAAATGCTGCTGCGGCAGCTTTGTGCGCCGAACCCTATCCCTAGCAAACGACATATGCTCCCGGCGCCGCGTGGCCCTCCGGCTGTTCAGGTATACATGCTGATTCAAGCTGGTTTGATCTTGTTTGATCATCCTGAGTTTGGTCAAATGACGCGCAGCGACGGGCGATTTCCATTTAAGGACGCCTTCGCATGAAGATTTTCTCTTGCCCTCTTAAAGTCATAGCGATGCTTGCGACAATGCTCCTTTGGGGGCTGCCTGTTGCCGCAGATACGATCCTGTCCAAATTATTGCCAGACATGACCGCCGCCGTGTTGGTTGAGGGGGCGGATGGTTTTGGCTCTATCCATCCTGATGTTCCAGTTGTCGAAGTGCTCAAAGGCGCAGAGCGGATCGGCTGGGCCTATATCACCTCTGATTTTGTTTCTACGACCGGGTATTCTGGCAAACCTATTCACACGATGGTCGCGATTGATGACGACGCCAAAGTCATTGGCGTACAGCTGGTCAAACATTCAGAACCCATCGTCTTGATCGGCATTCCAGAGGCAAAGGTAAAGGCGCTGGTCGCCAATTATCGTGGTCTTGATCTTGTGGCTGAGGCGGAATCTGGCGGCACCGCACATCAGCTTGATATTATCTCTGGTGCCACGGTCACGGTCATGGTGATTGACGACAATATTGTGCGCGCAGGCCTGAAAGTGGCGCGTCAGTTGGGGTTGGGCGGTTTGGCGGCCGAGGCAACAAACACAGGCCCGCAATTTGAAATCAACCCAGATGCAGAAGCCTCAAGTGACTGGATGACGCTGGAGGGAGATGGCACCCTGCGCCGCCTCTCGCTGGATGTTGGTCAAATCAACGCGGCCTTTGCGGCGATGGAGGATGAGCGTGCAGGCGAACGTGCGCTGAATGAGGCCCCTGAGACAACGTTCATCGAAATGCAGGCGGCCCTTGTGTCGCACCCCGCGATAGGTCGCGCGATTTTGGGCGAGGCTGTTGCCGAAAATATTGAGGCTTGGTTGGACGAAGGCGATCATGCAGTCGCGATTGTGGGCCGCGGCCTCTATTCCTTCAAAGGGTCTGGCTATGTGCGTGGCGGTATTTTTGATCGGATAGTTTTGATCCAAAATGACGTGTCTGTCCGGTTTCGGGACCGCATGCACAAGCGGATCAATGCAATCGCGGCAGATGGCGCACCCGTTTTTGCCGAAGCCGACCTGTTCAAAATCCCCGCCGACAGTGGTTTTGATCCGACAAAACCGTTTCGTATCCAACTGTTGGTGCAGCGTGAAGTCGGCGCGATTGAAAAGGTATTTACCACTTTCGATCTGGGCTACCAATTGCCGTCAAAATACATCCGAACCGTTGTATCGCCCGTCATGGAAGAGGTTCCAGCCCGTGTTGCAGAGGTGACTTCGCAATCCGAGCTCGATGCGCAACAGGCTTTGTGGAAAAAGATTTGGCTGGGCAAAAAAGTCGAAATCACCGTGCTTGGCATCATGCTGACCCTCCTCACGGGTGTGTTCTTTTTCCAAAATCTGGCCGTGCGCAACGCAGGTGGGTTTTACTGGTTCCGCATCGGTTTTTTGTCGGTCACGCTGGTCTATTTGGGCTGGATGTCCAACGCACAACTGTCTGTCGTCAACTTGATGGCATTGTTTGGATCGTTGGTTTCCGGCTTTAGCTGGCAGGCGTTCTTGCTTGATCCGCTGACGTTTATCTTGTGGTTTTCGGTCGCAGCAGCATTGCTGTTTTGGGGGCGCGGAGCCTATTGCGGTTGGTTGTGCCCGTTCGGTGCGTTGCAAGAATTGCTGAACCAAGTTGCGCGCAAATTGCATATCCCGCAATGGACCTTGCCATGGGGCCTGCACGAACGGTTATGGCCCCTGAAATACATGATTTTCCTCGGCCTGTTCGGTGTGTCTTTGACCAGCATAGAACAGGCAGAGCGGTTGGCCGAGGTTGAGCCGTTCAAGACCGCGATCATCCTGAATTTTGTGCGCGCATGGCCCTTTGTTGCCTATGTAGCAGCGCTTTTGATTGCCGGACTTTTCGTCGAGCGTTTCTTTTGCCGCTATCTGTGTCCGCTTGGGGCAGCCCTTGCGATCCCAGCGCGGTTGCGGATGTTCGATTGGCTTAAGCGGTACAAGGAATGTGGGACCCCGTGCCAGACCTGTGCGCACCAATGCCCCGTACAAGCCATTCATCCGACGGGTGAGATCAACCCGAACGAATGCATCAACTGTCTGCATTGTCAGGTGCTTTATCAGTCAGAAACTATCTGCCCTGTCGTTATCAAAAAGATGAAGCGACGGGCAAAAGACGGTGCTGGACCGGACCTTGAACGGTTCGTCGGCCACCCCAACCAAACACTCAAAATACCTACAAAATGAAAGGGTACGATATGTCTGAGGATAAAAAAATAACACTGTCCCGCAGAAACCTGCTCGGAGCAACGGCCGGCGGTGTCGCTCTTGCGGGCACTTGGGGTGGTCGCGCCATGTTGGCAGGCGGCACGGTTGCTGCTGCGACGGTTGCCTTACCCACCAGCGCGCGCGCAGCAGCCGGTGCCGAAGTGGCCCCCGGCCAGTTGGATGAATTCTATGGCTTCTGGTCCTCTGGGCAATGTGGCGAAATGCGCATTCTGGGCATCCCGTCCATGCGTGAATTAATGCGCGTGCCGGTGTTTAACACCTGTTCGGCAACGGGCTGGGGTATCACCAACGAATCCAAGAAAATCTTGACCGAGGGTTTGCTGCCGAAAACCAAGGAATATCTTGCCGCCAACGGTCATGAATTTCCACCGAATGGCGATTTGCACCATCCGCATATGTCATTCACCGAAGGCAAATATGACGGTCGCTATCTGTTCATGAACGATAAAGCCAACACCCGTGTGGCGCGTGTGCGTTGTGATGTGATGAAATGTGACAAGATCATCGAGATCCCGAACGCCAAGGCAATCCATGGTTTACGTCCACAAAAATGGCCTCGCACTGATTACATCTTTTGTAACGGCGAAGATGAAACGCCAATGGTCAACGATGGCAAAATCCTAGACGAGCCTGAGAAATACGTGAACTTCTACACCGCTGTAAACGCAGACGAAATGACAGTGGCGTGGCAGGTGATGGTCACCGGAAATCTTGACAATACCGATTGTGACTATGACGGGAAATACGCTTTCTCGACCTCATATAACTCGGAAATGGGCATGAATCTGAGCGACATGACCGAATCCGATATGGATCACGTGGTTGTCTTCAACATCAAAGAGATTGAGGCCGGCATCGCGGCGGGTGACTTTATCGAATTGAACGGCGTTAAGGTGCTTGATGGTCGCAAAGGGACTGACAACAAATACACCCGTTATATCCCGATCCCGAATAACCCGCACGGTTGTAATATGGCGCCCGACAAAATTCACCTGTGTATCGCGGGTAAGTTATCGCCCACAGTGTCAGTGATCGACGTGCGTAAACTGGATGCCGTCTTTAACGAAGGGGCCGACCCGCGCAGTGTTGTTGTCGCAGAACCTGAATTGGGTCTTGGGCCGCTTCACACCTGTTTTGACGGGATGGGCGATGCCTACACCACGCTGTTCTTGGACAGCCAAGTGGTCAAGTGGAACATCGAAGACGCGATCAAGCTGTACAACGGCGAAGACGTGAACCCGATCAGAACCAAGGCTGATGTGCATTACCAACCCGGTCACAACTCGACTGTGATGGGCGAGACATTGGAAGCATCCGGTAAATACTATCTGACTATGAACAAATTCTCGAAAGACCGGTTCCTTAATGTTGGTCCACTAAAGCCAGAAAACGAACAGTTGTTTGCGATTGATGGTGACAAGCTGACTTTGATCCATGACGGCCCGACATTTGCCGAGCCGCATGATGCGATCATGGTGGACCCAAGTAAGTTGAACCCTAAATCCGTTTGGGATCGTAACGATCCGATGTGGGCTGACGCGCGTGCGCAGGCTGAGATCGACGGTGTTGATCTGGATGATTGGCAAGAAGAAGTCATTCGCGACGGCAACAAGGTGCGGGTCTACATGTCCAGCAACGCGCCGACCTTTGCGCTTGAATCCTTTACTGTCCAACAGGGGGATGAGGTGACGATCTATGTGACCAACCTTGATGACATCGACGATTTGACCCACGGTTTCACCTTGGGCAACCACGGTGTCGCGATGGAGGTGGGCCCACAAGCCACGTCTTCGGTCACATTCATAGCGGCCCAGCCGGGCGTCTATTGGTACTACTGCCAATGGTTCTGTCACGCGCTGCATATGGAAATGCGCGGACGGATGTTTGTTGAGCCAAAGGCGAGCTGATGATTGTGATTTTTGCCAATGGCGAGCTGATGTTTGTTGAGCCAAAGGTGAGTTAAGCCATGATGCGTGCCCTGATCTTTATGCTGTCACTGCTGACTGTTCTGCCTCTTTGGGCGGAAGAGTTGCGCGTGGCAGCGGGGCAGGGCACGCTTGTAACGGCCATCGCCGGCGCCAACCCCGGCGATGTTCTTATTTTACAATCCGGTCTGCACAGCGGCGCGATTGTCATCGATAGGCCTCTCACGCTGACAGGTGGGCATGATGCGATCATCGATGGCATGGGCCAAGGCACAGTGATCAGCATTGAGGCTTCTGATGTGACGATCAGCAATCTGAGTGTGATCGGATCAGGCCAGAACAGCCAAGAGACTGACGCTGGTATCAAGATCCTAAAAAAAGCCGACCGCGCGATTATTGAAAACAACCGCGTTCTAGGCAACTTACACGGCATCGATGTGCATGGGGGGCGCGATGCGCAGGTCCGCAACAACACCATCGAGGGCACTCGCAATCCACGGATGAATGATCGTGGCAACGGTATTTATGTCTGGAATTCTCCTGGCACGGTGGTCGAGGGGAATTCGGTTCGGTGGGGCCGTGATGGCATATTTTCGAATGCGTCGCGCAAGGGGACCTACCGCAACAACCTGTTTCGCGATCTGCGTTTTGCTGTGCATTATATGTACACGAATGACTCTGAGGTGTCAGGCAACGTGTCGATCGGCAACCACCTTGGATATGCCATTATGTTCTCGAATAAGATCATCATTCGAGACAACCTAAGCCTGTCTGACCACAGTCACGGCGTTATGCTCAACTTTGCGAACAACGCTGATGTGTCTGGTAATCTGGTGCGCGGCGGTGCGGATCGTTGTACGTTTATCTATAACGCGCACAAGAACCTCATCTATGGCAACCGCTTTGAGGGGTGCAATATTGGCATCCACTTCACCGCTGGTTCAGAACGTAATGTGCTGACGGGGAACGCCTTTGTCGGGAACCGGACGCAGGTGAAATATGTTGGCACCCGCGATATTGAATGGAGCTTTGAGGGCAGGGGCAACTATTGGTCTGATCACGCCAGCTTTGATCTGGGCGGGGACGGCATTGCCGACAGCGCATTTCGCCCCAATGACATGATGGATCATATCCTTTGGTCCCAGCCTGCTGCTTCGTTGCTAACGGGTGCGCCGATAGTACAACTTATCCGCTGGGCGCAGTCCAGTTTTCCCGCCACGCTGCCCGGTGGTGTTGTGGATTCCAGCCCACTTATGATTGCGCCAAATATTAAAATTCCCTCAAAATATCTCGTCATGGAGGCCGAAGTGGCCGCGCGACGGAATGAAAGCGAAATAGATGACTTCGACGTTAACGATCTCTCATCTCACTAAATCATTTGGCGGGGTCAAAGCCCTGTCAGATGTGTCTTTGCATGTGGCCGCAGGTGAACGGGTTGCATTGCTGGGCCATAATGGTGCGGGAAAATCCACTCTTATGAAGGTGATCTTGGGCCTGATTGCGGCAGACAGCGGCGAGATTTCGGTTTGCGGTGCCGCGCCAGGTGGGGCTGCTGCCCGCGCCAAGGTCGCCTATTTGCCAGAAAATGCTACGTTTCATTCCGCTCTGACAGGGTTGGAACAGATCACCTATTACCTGCGCCTGCGTGGTGAGAACACATCAGGGGCCATGGCTCTGCTGGATAAGGTCGGTCTGGGCCACGCCGCCAAGCGTCGGATAGGCACCTATTCCAAAGGTATGCGACAGCGCGTTGGGCTGGCCCAAACCCTGATCGGACGTCCTGACTTTTTAGTGCTGGATGAGCCGACCAGCGGCTTGGATCCTGTCTCGCGCCGCGATTTCTACGCGCTTCTTGACAGGCTTGCTGCTGAAGGCGCTGCGATCTTGCTGTCCAGCCACGCCCTGACGGAGGTCGAGGCGCGCACGGACCGGCTGTTGATCCTGTCCGGCGGGCAGATGGTGGCAACAGGATCGCTGCCGGACTTGCGACGCGAAGCGGCTTTGCCTGTGGCGATGCACATCACCACGCGCAAGGGCTATGACGCAGATATTCTTGCAGCTCTGCCCAATGCCATTCGCGTGGGGGGCGCTTTGCATCTGACCTGCTCGCAAGAAGACAAACTTGGCACTCTTGCGCAAATTTCCGGACTTAAAAACAAGGTGGCTGACATAGACGTCATCCCGCCCAGTCTTGAGGATATCTATAGCCATTTCAGCCGGAGGGACGGTCAATGATCGCGCGCATTCTTGCCACCGCAATAACCGAGGCGCATATCGCGCGGCGTAATCGCTGGGTGCTGATCGCGGTGGTGCTGATGGTGGTCTTTTCGCTGGTTCTATCGGCCGTTGGGTCCGCACCCAGTGGCGGGCTTGGGGCAGATCCTTTGTCGATCACGGTGGCCTCGCTGACCTCGCTGTCGGTCTATTTGGTGCCTTTGGTGGCGCTGCTGATGTCGTTCGATGCGGTTGCTGGCGAAGTCGAACGGGGCACGTTGCCTTTGTTGCTCACCTATCCTGTGGCGCGTTGGGAAATTTTGGCAGGCAAGCTTGTGGCGCATACGGGCATATTGGTTATTGCCCTTGTGGCAGGCTACGGTGCCGCCGCTCTTATTGCTGTTGTTGGTGATCCAGCAGCCGCTGCTGGGGTCGGTGCGCTGTGGCGCCTGACGTGGACATCGGCACTGTTGGGGGCGACATTTTTGGGCATTGGCTATGCATTGTCGTCTCTTGCACGACGTACATCGGGGGCGGCGGGGCTGGCCATCGGGCTTTGGCTGGGGCTGGTGGTGTTGTATGATTTGGCACTTTTAGCGGCGGTTGTCGCGGATGATGGCGGCATATTCACCACGCAATTTTTCCCCACTGCCTTGCTTGCCAATCCTGCTGACGCTTTTCGTTTGTTTAATCTCACAGCATCGCAGGCGACGTCTGCTGCATCTGGTATTGGCGCTGCTGCGACGTCAATCGCGCTTTGGCAATCGCTGGTGTCTGTTCTGTGCTGGCCTTTGGTCGCCCTCGGACTTGCCACTCTGGCGTTTAGAAAGGTTCAACCATGATCCGTCTACTCAGCATTTTGGCGTTGGTGATATTGGTGGCCTGCAAGCAGGAGGTGGCGCAAGATACCTCTCCCGTTCCGCTGACCGCCGAAGCCGTCGGGCATTTTTGCCAGATGAACCTGTTTGAGCATGAAGGCCCGAAAGCACAGGCCCATTTGAGTGGCTTGCCTCAGACGCCTTTGTTTTTCAGCCAAGTGCGCGATGTGGTTGCATACCTGCGTTTGCCCGAGCAATCCCATGACATTTTGGCGATCTGGGTCAATGACATGGGCGCGCCTGGCGCTTCGTGGTCCGAGCCTGGAATTGCCAATTGGATCGAAGCGAGCAAAGCGCATTACGTTGTTGGCAGTCGCGTGATTGGCGGGATGGGAGCCCCCGAGATTGTGCCGTTCAGGGATTTGGAAAAAGCAGATGAATTTGCAGCGCTAAACGGCGGTCAGGTCATGTCGTTGGAGACCATACCTAATGAGGCCGTATTGGCCCCTGTGGCATTGGACGGGGACGTCGATGATACAGATTTTGAACAACGCCTGCGCGCCCTTTCGCGTCCATTAGGAGAGTAAGACCATGACAACCCGCCGCCGTTTTCTTGCCATCTGCGCCTCTGCTGCCTGCTTGCCGAGTATAGGGAATGCCACACCCATGTATACGTGGCAGGGCACCGCCCTTGGCGCACGCGCGACCTTGCGTTTAGACCATCCTGACGCAAAAGCGATCAGCGCACGTGTGGTCGCCGAGATTTCGCGGCTCGAAGATATCTTTAGCCTATATCGCCCTGAAAGTCGTTTGCAGCGCTTGAACCGCACGGGGCATTTGACGGCGCCACCGTTTGAGTTGCTCGAGTGTCTCTCACTTGCTGATGCGGTGCATCGTGCAAGTGATGGTAAATTTGATCCGACGATCCAACCTCTTTGGGCCTGCTATGCCGAGGCATCTATGCTGGGCAAACCGCCCACCCCAAAAAGGTTAAGCAAAGCTCTTTCGCAAACGGGATGGAAACAGGTTCGGTTCGACACATCAGCGATTGAACTGCAATCAGGCATGGCGCTTACCCTCAATGGTATTGCTCAGGGCTATATCGCGGATCGCATCGCGGGGATGTTGGAGGCAGAAGGGCTTACGGATATCTTGATTGATACTGGCGAATTTCGCGCCTTGGGACGCCAGCCCAACGGGCGCGCGTGGCCGGTCAAATTGGCTGCAGGAGGAGAGGTCGCGCTGGCCGCACGCGCGCTGGCCACGTCCGCCCCTCTGGGAACGACCTTTGATGCCGAGGCTCGGGTTGGACATATTATCAACCCTAGCACGGGCGTGCCTGCACGCGCGCTTTGGCGGGAAATTTCGGTCTCAGCAGGCTCTGCTGGTCTGGCCGATGCGCTTTCAACTGCGGCTTGCCTGTTTGAGACCCGCGATGCGATGAGCCGCTTTATCGCGTCTTTCAAGGGGGCCCGTATAGAGGCCGTTTTGTCTGTTTGAAAACGGATTTGAACCCGTCGCGCTTTAGCGTTGCCTTAGATGCTCGTTTACAAGTCGTTTGCTGCCTCGTGCTTATACTTATGCAAATCCATACGCGTATCAGCCGGATCGAAACTGTCGGGGGCTGTTGGCTATTGGGTGCGGGCCTGCACGTCGTCACGTCCAAATACGTGATGGATAGAGAATACAGCTTACCCTTTTTCGGTTGCCGTGATGGTCAAGTTGCGTCCGGTGCCGAATGGCGGTTGTTTTAAAGTATAAGCAAAACGTTTTAAGAGAGAGCCTTGCAGATGCATGTGCCGCAAGGCTTCTTATTTACAAAATATAATATCGAGAATTGTATCACCAGTCCGGTTTGTTTCTACGGCGTCTTTCTTAGATGTAATGGTGCACTGGGAAAGCAGTTGCTGATTTTATCGAGGTAAGTCTCGGCCATCTGTGGATGTATATGGATTGGTGATGGGGGAAGGGGGGCGGTTCAGGGTTTTCAATTCTTCTTGCGTTGGGAATGCAGCCGTTGTGCCTGACCGCGTGACCGTAATGGCTGCGGCGCGTGTTGCGCGTTCCAGATCATGAACGCAAATCTTACCACCGCGTCGCATGGCCGAACCGATCGTGACACTTTGAAGTGTATCGCCTGCACCAGTGCTGTCGACGACGGCGCAGTTTTGAGCAGGGACAAGTGTGATATCGGTGCCGTCATCGTTGCGCTGGCCAAGCAATGCTCCCCTTGCGCCCAATGTGAGCACCACAGTCTCGATGTTCATATTTAGAAAGTCTTGTACGGCAGCCTGTCCTGTTTTGCCTGTGACCTGTTCGGCTTCGTGTTCGTTTAAAAATAAAACATCCAAGCCCGACAAAAGGGGGATAAGGTTTGGGTTGAAGGGGGACGGATTGAATGCGATTTGCATGTTCAACTTACGCGCTTCGGCAATAAGGTCAGCTGTTGTGGAATGTTGCAGATTGCCTTGAATCACCAAGAGATCATTCGCGACTGCATCCGACATTCGCGGTAAGACATCGACAATTTCGACACTCCGCGCACAATCAACAGTTGCGATATTGGCATTCCCGCCAGCCAAATCCTTAAGCACCACTGTTGTGTCACTGGCGTAATTTTGGCGTTCGATGAGGCGAGGTATAACAGGTTCACATGCGAGCAAGTCTTGCATTTGATGGCTTTGAGCATCCGTCCCGATCGCAGCGATGAAAATTGTTCGAACGCCGGTGCGTGCCAAAACAATCGCTTGATTTGCACCTTTCCCGCCGAGATCATAAGAGACCTTGCTGCCAAAAATTGACTCTCCCTCACGGGGAAAATCGTCGATCTCAATGGTTTGATCCATCGCAATATTCCCGACAATAAAGACTTTCATCTTGACCCCTTTCGCGGACCGCGTTGTTGCATAAGTTTTAAGCGACATCATGAAATGGCAACCATTTCTTGCTGAGACTGCTTGACAGAATCGACAGTAACAGTGGTAAAAGGGTTTAGTAAACGGCTTTACTAGATAAAAACGTCTTTTCCCTTACCTGAAGGTCAAATGATGAAATCGCGGACAAATCTCAAGACAGTCGCTCAAGAAGCAGGCGTTTCCACGACCACCGTGTCGCGCTATTTGAACGGTACGCTCGAATTGCCGGAGGCGACACGCGACCGCATTGATGCGGCTGTCATCAAGTTGAACTACCATCCAAACCCGCATGCGCGCAGACTTAGTCTAGGGCGATCAGATACGATTGCTGTTATTCTTCCTGATATCGCCAATCCGTTTTTCGCCAAATTGGCTGCGGCCATCGAGTTGGCCGCGACCTCTCACAATTCAATGGTCTTGCTGCACGCGACATTCAATAAAAGTGACCGAGAATTAGAGGCGCTCAAACGGGCCTCGCAAAATCGCGTCGATGGCGTTGTTTTCGTCACCAACCGCACCCCTGAATCTGAAGTGGCGCGGCAGTTGAACGAATTTTCTCGTGCGGTGATTTTAGATGAAGACGTCCCCGGCGGCGTTGCGCCGCGTCTTTTGTGTGACAATGAACTGGGCGGAATGTTGGCCGGTCGCCACTTACGCTCTGCCGGCCATCGCCACGTTGCATATTTTGGGGGCGGCATCGATTTGCACAGCACCCAAAAGCGTCTGACGGGATTGCAGCACGGATTGACCGATGGCGGAAGCGAAGACATCACCCCGACGTTTTTCCTAGGCGATCACTCACCAACATCTGGTCGAGAATTGGCAGAACGTTTTCTCAGCCAAGTGACACAGGAAACAGCTATTTTCTCTGGGTCGGACGAGCTGACGCTTGGGATTTTAGAAGTGTTCAAAGAGCGCGGCATCCGTATTCCAGAAGATTTTTCGCTCATCAGTTTTGATGATGCACGGTCATTGCATCTGTTTTCACCGGCAATCACCGCTGTGCGCCAGCCTGTTGATATGCTTGGAACGCGTGCCGTCGATATCCTTTTCAGTCCTGAGTGGGATGACCCTGACTTCACCTCACGCACTGAACTCTTGCCGGTTGAATTGATCGAACGTGGTTCGGTCAAACGGATCGGCCAATAATAAGAAACGACAGACAACAACAAAATTAAGTCCCTTTCCAACGGAGAACCCAATGAAACTCTTTACAAAAACTGCCCTGCTATCGACGGCCACTGCGGCCTGTTTGATGGCAAATTCTGCATATGCAGAAACTTACGCTATGGTACAAATCAACCAACAAGCTTTGTTTTTCAATCAGATGAATGCTGGCGCTCAAGCCGCAGCTGAAGCGGCTGGCGATGAGTTGGTTATTTTCAATGCCAACAATGATCCATCAGCGCAAAACAGCGCGATCGAGACATACATCCAACAAGGCGTTGCAGGCATCATCGTTGTTGCAATCGATGTAAATGGCATCATGCCAGCGGTGCAACAAGCCGCAGACGCTGGCATCCCCGTTGTGGCTGTTGATGCGGTTTTGCCCGAGGGCCCGCAGGCTGCTCAGGTTGGTGTGAACAACAAAAGCGCTGGCGCGGATATGGGCGCGTTCTTTCTTGACTACCTTGCCTCTGACATGGATGGCGCTGCAAAAATCGGTGTTGTTGGTGCTTTGAACTCTGCGATTCAAAACATCCGCCAAGACGGTTTCGTAGAAACGATCACTGGTGCTGAAGGCGTCGTCGAAGCTGGTGTTGTTGACGGTCAGAACGTTCAAGACCTTGCCCTGACAGCCGCAGAAAACATGATCACAGCCAACCCAGACTTGACGGCGCTTTACGCCACAGGCGAGCCCGCTTTGCTTGGTGCCGTTGCGGCTGTTGAAAGCCAAGGCAAGCAAGATGATGTCAAAATCTTTGGTTGGGATCTGACAGCGCAAGCCATCCACGGCATCGACGAAGGATACGTTGCTGCGGTTATTCAACAAGACCCCGCAGGTATGGGCGCAGCAGCATTTGACGCTTTGGCGACACTCAATGCTGGTGGAACGGTTGAATATTCCATCGCTGTGCCAATCACGATTGTCACCAGTGAAAACGTTGACGATTTCCGAGGCATGTTCGAATGACCTCCACACCATCGCAAAGCATGGTTAAGACATCGGAGGGCCTCGCGCCCTCCGACACACCTATAAAACCATCCGTGCCCCCCCGTATTTCTCTGCGTGATATTCGCATTACATTTGGGTCAATTGAGGCCCTGCGCGGTGTTGATCTTGATATTGCACCAGGTGAATGTCTTGGGCTTATCGGTGACAATGCCGCGGGCAAATCAACGCTGACGAAAATTATCTCAGGGACCTATGTTCCCGACAGTGGCACGATCTCGATTGACGGCGAGCAGGTCCACTTTAACAATCCGGCGGACGCACGTGATCGCGCAATCGAAATGGTGTTTCAGGACTTGAGCTTATGTGATCATATTGATGTGATGGGGAACCTGTTTTTGGGCCGTGAAATGACCAATTACACGTTCTTGGACAACGCTAAAATGCGCGAAAAAGCCCGCGAGATGCTGGATGATCTCGACATCAGGATTCCGAAACTGAACGCAAAAGTCGCTCAGCTTTCAGGCGGACAAAGACAGGCCATCGCGATTGCGCGCGCCGCGTCCTTTAATCCCCGCGTTTTGATCATGGATGAGCCGACGTCAGCCCTTGCTGTGGCCGAAGTCGAAGCCGTTCTACGTCTTATCAACCGTGTCAAAGCGCGCGGTGTGTCCGTTATTTTAATCACGCATCGCCTACAGGATTTGTTCCGTGTCTGCGACAAGATTGCAGTCATGTACGAAGGAACGAAAGTTGCCGAACGTGACATCAAAAACACCAGTCTAGAGGATTTGGTTAAGCTCATCGTCGGCAAGGGAGAAGAGATATGAGTACATCCTACACCGAGCGCGGGCAGGGGTCTTCCATTGCGGATTTCCTAACGACAAATGCCCAAGTGTTGTCCATTGCATTCTTTTTTACGGTTTGCGTCGTTTTCTTCTCGGTTGCCACTGATGTTTTTCTAACCGTTGGCAATTTACTTAATATTTTGCGCCAAGCCGCGCCCATTTTGATTGTCGCTGTGGCAATGACATTTGTGATCATCACGGCAGGCATCGACCTTTCGGTTGGCTCACAAGTGGCCTTGGTTAATGCGACTGCTGCGATTGTATTGTCTTACGGTCTGCCATGGCCTGTTGTTGTGCTTGGTATGCTGGTCTTTGGGGCTGCAATCGGTTTGGCCCAAGGCTGGTTTATCGCCTATCAGGGAATTCCTGCATTCATCGTCACCTTGGCGGGCCTGTCCATTTTGCGCGGCTTTGCGTTGTACATGACACAAGGCTATTCGATTCCGATCAAAGACGTGCCGGGGTTCTTTGCTTTGGGGCGTGGGACTATCTTTGGCTTGCCGGTGCCAGCGATAATTGCCTTGCTGATTGCAGCCATCGCCGCCGTCGTGATCAGTCGTCAAATGTATGGTCGCCAAGTTGTCGCCGTTGGGTCAAATCCCGAAGCCGCGCGCCGCGTTGGCATGCCATCCAAATGGGTTATAGCATCTGTTTACATGCTGTCTGGTATCGCCTGTGCAATTGCAGCTTTGTTGATCGCGGCACGTCTTGGGTCAGGGTCGTCCAACGCAGCGGTTGGGTTCGAGTTGCAAGTGATTGCAGCCGTGGTTCTTGGCGGAACATCGCTCTTTGGTGGGCGTGGATCGATTTTGGGCACGCTTTTGGGCACTTTGACCATCGCTGTCATTGGTAATGGTTTGATTTTGATGCATATTTCTCCGTTTTTCACGCAAATCGTCACCGGTGCCATCATTCTTATTGCCATCTGGCTGAACACGCGGATTTTCACGGCGAATTTCAAATTTTCGCGCAAATCTTAAATCTCAAAATATCGCCGTGGCTGCATTTTCAACAGCTTGCAGCTACGGCAAAGGATACACCGAACATGCAAACAATCTCTGACAATTCAGGCAATGCTATCGAGCAAACTTTTGGGCGCTCAAAGGCGCTCATCGGTATGATCCATTGCCCACCTTTTCCCGGTTCTCCGCGTTACAAAGGTGAAACCTTGGATCAAATCTATGACGCATGTATGCGCGATGCAGACGCTTTGATTAGCAACGGCCTTCACGGGCTTGTTGTGGAAAACCATGGAGATGTGCCTTTTTCCAAGCCCGATGACATAGGCTACGAAACTGCGTCTTTCATGGCTGTCGTTGTCGACAGAATTAAGCGCGAATTCGACGTGCCGATCGGGATAAACGTTCTTGCCAATGCGCCCATTCCTGCCTTTGCGATTGCCCGTGCCACAGGCGCGTCTTTCATTCGCGTCAATCAATGGGCCAATGCCTATGTGGCGAACGAAGGTTTTATGGAAGGTCGCGCCGCAGAAGCAATGCGCTATCGCTCTGCCTTGCGCGGTGAAGGCATTAAGGTCTTCGCAGATAGCCACGTCAAACACGGCAGCCATTCCATCACGGCGGATCGCAGCGTGGCAGAACTGACCCGCGATTTGGCGTTTTTCGACGTCGACGCAGTGATCGCAACGGGGCAGCGCACAGGCAACAGCGCCTCGATGGATGAAATCGCCGAAGTTGCAGAAGCAACCAGCCTGCCTGTTTTGGTGGGGTCAGGCGTCACGGAAGATAACATCACAGACATTTTGAGCATTGCGAGTGCTGTGATTGTGGCCTCATCGCTTAAAGAAGGCGGCGTGTGGTGGAACCCCGTTGAAGCAAAACGCGTTCAAAGCTTTGTTGCCGCCGCCAAGCCTGCTTTGGGCGCTTAATCATGCTGCTGTCAGATAAAATACTTGCAGCCAATGAAACGGTGTTGAATGAGATGCTGACCCATCGATTTGTCGCAGATATCTGTGCGGATCGGTTGGAGCAAAGTGTCTTTCACCGTTATTTGGCCTATGAAGGGCAATTCGTTGAAACTGCGATTTCCATCTTTGCCTATGCGGTGGCTTACGCGCCTGATATCACGGCACAGCGTTGGTTGATTGGCGTTTTAGATGCGCTCGCCAATACGCAAGTCACCTATTTTGAAGAGGTATTTGCCCGTCTTGATATTCCGCCCATGCCGCAAGACCAGTCTGGTTTTGGAAAAGGCATGTTGGACATCGCGCGCAGGGGTCCGATAGTGGATATTTTGACGGCTATGTTCGCGGCTGAATGGATGTATTGGACATGGTGCAGCACCGCCGCCGCTGGAAAGATCAGCGATCCTGATTTGCGTGCTTGGGTTGATTTACATGCAGAACCCGAATTCGCAGCACAAGCTCTATGGTTAAAGCAGGCCATCGATACCTATGGCGATGAATGCGATGTGGACCGGTTGTGCGCCATTTTTGATCGCGTCACCCGTCTTGAGATCGCCTTTCATTCGGCAGCTTACGACGTGCCTTCCCTTGATCAAGGATCATCACAATGACTGCTGCTTTCGACGACACCGTTATGACTGTGTTAGGGCCAGTACCGCTCAATGATCTTGGGGTTACCTTGATGCATGAACATATCTTGAATGACTGTTCGTGTTGGTGGCGCGGGCATGAGCCGGATTTTACCTCTCCGATTATGAATGTTCCGATCACGCCAAGCATTCTGTCAGAACTGCGCAACGACCCCTTTGCCAATCGCAGCAATTGCGCCTTGGATGATGAAGAACTGGCTGTGAAAGAACTGATGCTTTTTGCCGCAGAAGGCGGTGCCACTGTGGTCGATCCCACGTGCAAAGGCATTGGGCGCAATCCTGATGCCTTGATGCGCATTTCCCTTGCAACCGGTTTGAACATCGTCATGGGGGCTGGATATTACTTGCAGTCCTCGCATCCCGATTATCTGCCTAAGATGTCGCAACGTGATATCACGGACGAACTGATTGCAGAAGCCACGCAGGGTATTGGCACGCATCACGCCAAAATTGGCATCATCGGTGAGATTGGCGTCAGTGCAGATTTCACCGCGACAGAGCGCACCGTTCTGGCCGCCTCTGCAATCGCGGCCGTTGAAACCGGTTTGCCTTTGATGATTCACCTGCCAGCATGGTTCCGCTTGGCGCATGAGGTGCTTGATCTGGTCGCGCAAAACGGTCTGTCTTTGGACCGTGTCATCCTGTGTCATATGAACCCGTCAGGTAAAGATGTCGCCTATCAGCGCAGCTTGGCCGATCGTGGGGCATATTTGGAATACGACATGATTGGCATGGACTTTTGGTATGCGGATCAAGCAGTCCAATGTCCGTCGGATGAAGACAGTGCTGCAGCTATCAGCAATCTGTTTGGCCTTGGCTATGGCACGCAAATTCTGCTTTCGCAGGATGTCTTTATCAAAATGATGCTCTGTGAATATGGCGGCAATGGCTACGCCCATGTGCAGCGTCATTTCCTGCCTCGTCTTTTGCGTCATGGCCTTACTGATGCAGATCTTTCGACACTTGTTGTCGCAAATCCACGTCGTGCTTTGGCACGCAAAATTATTTCAGGATAATACTCAGATGAAAAAAGTACTTCTCGTTGGCGAAACTTGGATGAGTTCTTCGACCCATTTCAAAGGCTTTGACCAGTTCGGCAGCGTCACATTCCACGCCGGCAACAAACGCTTTATGGCCGGTATGGAAGGGTCAAACTATGACGTGACCCATATGCCAGCCCATGAGGCTGCATCCGAGTTTCCTACAACGATGGAAGGTCTCGATAAATATGATGTCATCATCGTGTCTGACCTTGGCGCGAACACGTTGCTATTGCATCCTGATGTTTGGCTCAAAGGGGAACGCGTCGCAAACCGTGTCAACCTGCTTGCTGAATGGACGCGCAAAGGCGGTGGTTTGATCATGATTGGTGGCTATTTCTCGTTCCAAGGGATCGATGGAAAAGCGCGCTGGCACAAAACTGCGGTTGAGGCAGCACTGCCAGTTACATGCCTAAGTTGTGATGACCGTATGGAGATTCCAGAAGGCTGCACGCCTGTTGTCAACGATGCGGATCATCCTGTCCTAAGCGGGATCACTGGCGAATGGCCTTATCTTTTGGGGGTGAATGAAGTCGTCTTGAAAGAGGATGCTGATGTGAAACTCGTTCTGTCTTTGCCTGATGACCAGCGCAGCCTTCCTTTGCTTGCGACAGGATCATACGGCGAAGGGCGTACCCTCGCTTGGACCTCAGACATGAGCGAACATTGGTTGCCACCAGCATTTTTGGCATGGGATGGCTATGACAAACTGTTCGGCAATATGGTCGCATGGGTCGCAGGCGATATTTAAGCGCATTGATCCTTAAACACATCAACGAGGGCCGCATATGGATGTTATTACGCTGACACAGCGCTTACTGGCGTTCGACACCGTCAATCCACCGGGTAACGAATCTTCCTGTGCGGCCTTTTTGTATGATCTGCTTGCAGCCGCAGGGTTTGAGGCGCAGCTTCATCCAATGCCTGATGGCCGTACAAATCTAGTTGCTTATATGGGCAATGGCACTGGCAAGCCGCTGGCCTTCACGGGCCATCTAGACACTGTCCCTTTGGGCCATCAGCCGTGGCAGGTGAACCCTTTCGCTGGTGATATTATTGACGGGCGTCTGTATGGGCGTGGCAGTACAGATATGAAAGCAGGCGTTGCCGCGTTTGTCAGCGCCGCTATCGCTGGGGCAGGTCGATTGAAGCAAGGTCCGGGTGTCTTACTGCTGATCACTTGCGGCGAAGAAACGGGATGTGACGGCGCGCGCCATCTGGTGCAATCGATAGCCTTGCCGCCTGTTGCAGGTCTGATCGTTGCTGAACCCACTTTGAACCGTCCTGCGCATGGGCATAAAGGCGTGTTATGGCTCAAGGCGACAAGTCGTGGCGTGACAGCGCATGGGTCTATGCCCGAACGCGGTGACAATGCCATCGCGAAAGCGGCTCGATTTATCACAAGGCTCGAAAACTTTACGTTCGATACCCCCACGCATCCCGTGATGGGGCGGCCTACGATCAACGTTGGAACAATAAAGGGCGGGCTAAATGTTAATTCGGTGCCTGATCTTGCGGAAATAGAAATTGACCTGCGCAGCGTTCCGCCAATGCAACACGCCGAGCTGACAACTCAGATTGCGCAACTTGCCAATGATGATGCCGAAATCTCCACACTCTTAGATCTTCCGCCCGTTTGGACCGATCCGAATGTGCCGATTGTGAAACGTATCGGGGACATTTGCGCGGCCCGCACTGCTGCGCCGATGCGCCAAGCCAGTGTCAGCTACTTTACCGATGCAGCGCTGTTACAACCCGCATTACAAAATGCCCCAACAGTGATACTCGGCCCCGGTGATCCGGCTTTGGCGCATCAAACCGATGAATATTGTATCGTGGACAACATCACTCAAGCTGTTGAGATTTATGGCGCGATTTTGACTGATTTTGCTGAAATGTAAGTGAACCGCCTTCATCGTCAGCATCAACGGCCAAGGGCAAAAGCACATCAACGAGTGACGACTGTGAAACTGGGCGGACAGACGTGAGCAACTCCTAGAATTGTAAACGCCTTTCTTGGACATTTCGGCACAAGGTGAACATGTTTATGATCAAGAGCAATGCGATCAAGGTCGATACGTTTAAGACAAAAAGCGCGGGGAAACTGCCAGCTCTATCCGTCAAAACTGCCTTTATGGCTGTTGATTAATCGAACAAAGTGGCAAGGAGCACAGTGCTAAAATGAAAACAGCGCTGCGCTTGGGGAATACCTGTACGCATGACAATGACAAGCAATCGGTGCTTTTGCTTTCCTTACGCCACGAACTGCGATAAAGCGCGGGGCAAATGATGACAAAGCGGTCTGTTCAAACCGAGAACACGAGCATGCCGCAGGTGAGTTTGGGGACTATAGATCATGAGCGACGCAAAAAACGGCCTAACATATGCAGACGCCGGTGTGGATATTGACGCGGGCAATGCGCTTGTTGAGCGGATCAAACCCGCGGCCAAGAAAACGGCGCGCTCTGGCGTGATGGCGGGTTTGGGCGGTTTTGGTGCTTTGTTTGACCTCAAAGGGGCAGGCTACACCGATCCGATCCTTGTGGCGGCGACAGACGGTGTTGGCACCAAGCTGCGCATCGCGATTGACACAGGCAATGTGTCTACCATCGGCATCGATCTGGTGGCTATGTGCGTGAACGATCTGGTCTGTCAGGGTGCGGAGCCTTTGTTCTTTCTCGACTACTTTGCCACGGGCAAGCTTGAGCTGGACCAAGCCACAGCGATCATCGAAGGCATCGCCAAAGGCTGTGAACTGTCTGGTTGTGCTTTGATTGGCGGCGAAACGGCTGAGATGCCTGGCATGTACCACGATGGCGATTTCGATCTTGCAGGCTTTTCTGTCGGAGCGATGGAGCGCGGCGAAGACTTGCCTGCGGGCGTCAAAGAAGGCGACGTGTTGATTGGTCTGGCGTCAGATGGCGTGCATTCCAACGGCTATTCTTTGGTGCGCAAAACGGTTGAAGTCTCTGGTCTTGGTTGGGATGACAAAGCGCCATTCGGCGAGGGGGCCTTGGGCGAAGAGCTGTTGAAGCCGACACGTTTGTACGTGAAACAAACCTTGGCAGCGGTCCGTGCTGGTGGCGTTCACGCATTGGCACATATCACTGGCGGCGGTTTGACAGAAAACCTGCCACGCGTGTTGCCCGAAGGCCTTGGTGCAGATATCGACCTGACCTCTTGGACCTTGCCGCCTGTGTTCGCATGGATCGCTGATGTGGCTGGTTTGGCCGAATCTGAAATGCTCAAAACCTTTAACGCTGGCGTTGGTATGGTCTTATCTGTGGATGCGGACAAAGCTGACGCGATCATCGCATTGCTGCAAGGTGAAGGGGAAACCGTTTACACCCTTGGCACAGTGACGGCGGGCGCGGGCGTGCGCTACACTGGCAGCTTGGTCTAAGGGCGAAGGTTCGTGAAAAAAGTTGCGATCCTGATCTCTGGCAGTGGCTCTAACATGGTGACGCTGGCGCAGTCTATGACCGGCGATCACCCTGCACGGCCTTGTGTTGTGCTGTCCAACCGTCCCGATGCGGGGGGGCTGGCCAAGGCTGAGGCCTTGGGCATTCCGACAGTGGTTGTGGATCATAAAGACTACAAAGGGGATCGTGCAGCTTTTGACGCGGCGGTTATGGCTGCGCTTGCGCCTTACGATCCTGACGTGGTGGCTTTGGCTGGGTTCATGCGCATTCTCACGCCTGAGTTCATCGCGCATTTCGCAGGTAAGATGCTGAACATTCACCCGTCTTTGCTGCCCAAATACAAAGGTTTGCACACCCATCAGCGGGCAATTGATGCGGGCGACGATGCCGCTGGCTGTTCCGTGCACGAAGTCACAGCCGAGTTGGATGGCGGGCCTATTTTGGCGCAGGGCCGCGTGCCTATCTTGGCAGGTGATACTGCTGACGCCTTGGCCGCACGGGTCTTGCCGGTCGAGCACAGGCTTTATCCTGAGACCTTGCGACGCTTTGTGTCGGGGGATCGCACACGGGTTGATGTTTAGGCAAACGCGCACCATATCGGGGCGCGTTTTCGACATTTAGACCTATCTGCTTTTCATTCTGGTCCGAGTTGCGTAGAAATTGGGAACGATCTGCGGGATGACCCCGTATACTTTAGAAAAGACATCATGATCACCATCAAAACGACTGAGGCGCTTCAAGCCTTTTGCGACCACGCCAAAAAATATCCTTTTGTGACTGTGGACACTGAATTCCTTCGAGAGCGGACCTATTATTCCAAGCTGTGCCTCGTGCAGTTGGCGGTCACTGGCGATAACGAAGAAGACGCCGTTTTGGTGGACCCGCTGGCCAAAGACATCGATTTGGAACCACTTTACGCGCTGTTTCGCGATGAAAACGTGGTCAAAGTGTTCCATGCCGCGCGCCAAGATTTGGAAATTTTCTACATCCAAGGTGGCGTGATCCCCAAGCCTTTGTTCGACACTCAAGTGGCGGCGATGGTCTGCGGATTTGGCGAACAGGTGGGCTATGAGACTTTGGTGCGCAAAATCGCCAAGGAAAGCTTAGACAAAACATCGCGCTTCACCGATTGGTCGCGCCGCCCGCTGACACCTGCGCAAGAAACGTATGCGCTGGCCGATGTGACGCATTTGCGGATGATTTACGAATTCTTGGACGCTGAGGTTAAAAAAGCAGGCCGCGAAAAGTGGGTCGCCGAAGAAATGCAGGTTTTGTTGACGCCTGGCACCTATGTGGTCAAACCGGAAGACGCTTGGAAGCGAGTGAAAACCCGCACCAGCTCTGGTAAATTCTTGGCTGCCGTGAAAGAGCTGGCAGCCTTTCGTGAAGAGTATTCGCAGACACGCGACATTCCCCGCAACCGCGTTTACAAAGACGATGCGATGCTGGAATTGGCCTCGACCAAGCCCAAAAATGCAGAGGATCTATCGCGGTCTCGCCTGTTGCTGCGTGAAGCCCGCAAGGGTGACATCGCTGATGGTATCATCGCGGCAATCGCGGCGGCCGCCAAATACACCCCTGACCAAATGCCCAAAGTGGATATGGATCGCGACAAATTGCAGGTGAACCCTGCTTTGGCCGATATGCTGCGGGTGTTGCTGAAAGCCAAATCCGACAATGCCAATGTGGCGGCAAAAATGATCGCCTCATCAGCCGAGCTGGATATGATCGCAGCTGGCAAGCGCGATGTGCCCTCACTCAGCGGTTGGCGTGCCGAAGTCTTTGGCGATGATGCGATGCGATTGTGCAAAGGCGAAATCGGTTTGGCAGTCAAAGGTCAAAGAGTTGATGTCATTGCGCTCTAAGGGCAATGGTCTTGTTCGATAATTGAAAGGCGCAAAACCGGTCAGCATTTGACTGTTTTGCGCCTTTTGCTTGCCTGATTACAGGTTCATTACAAATTGAGCATCGCCCGCGTTTTGCATTTTCGCAAACCCACAGGCGGAATATGCGTTTTGCGCGGCTGTATTGTGGCTTTGCGTGCTCACGGTCAATTCCACACAATCAAGCGCGCGAGCGGTACTGATAGATGCGTCAATCAGCTGGCGCCCAACACCTTTGCCGCGCATGTTGGGCGCAATGAAAAGGTGATGCAGGTCCAATGTGCGTTGCCCGAAGTGTAGTTTAAAACCGCGCACCAATCCTGCGTAGCCCACCAGTCGTTCTTCGCGCTCGGCCACAAGGATTGTCAGCCAAGGTTCAGTCGTGAACACGCTGGCGCGTAGGGCGTCTTCAGAAATCAATGGCACGTCGCCGTGGTGTTTGGCCAGTTCTTCGATCATCCGCGCAAGGGCACGACAATCGGATCGTCGGGCAGGGCGAATGGTGATGTCTGATGTTGCGGTCTTGCGTTCTAAAGTATCGATCATTTTGGTCTCCTGTTGCCGCATGCAAGAGCCCAAAATACAAAAAGCCGCCCTGCTGCGGCGGCTTTTGTTATGTCACAACGATAGCCGCACCCTATGAGGAACGGAAATAATACTGCGTTGTGACGAATGCTGTTTTCATGCGCTGAACCTGCCCAAGGATTGCGGGCAGGTCAAGGCAAAAAAAGACCCGCCTCGTGCTTTTACACAAGGCGGGCTTGCATCTCATTTCAAAGAGGCCTGCGTTTGGCTTAGCCGTCGTAATCGACTTCTTGGGTCAGGCGCAGGGCTTCTGCACGCGCGCCAGCAATGGTCATCAAGTTCAGATCATCAGGTTCAAATGATCCCCAGCTCGCAACCAATTCTGTTGGGGATGATCCCGGTGCGATTGGGTATTCGCTATTGGCTTCTGCATAGATTTCTTGCGCCGCAGGGGAGGTCAAAAACTCAATAAATTGAGTGGCTTCCTCGATGTTCTTTGATGCTTTTGTCAGTGCCACACCTGAGATGTTGACATGCGTTCCGCCGCCTTCAAAGACCGGGAATTCAAGACGCACTGCATCTGCCCATTCTTTTTGCTCTGGGTCGGCCAGCATTTGGCCCATGTAGTATGTGTTGCCGATTGAGATGTCGCATTCGCCAGCCCAGATCGCTTTCACTTGTGCGCGGTCATTGCCCTGTGGCTTGCGTGCAAGGTTCGATTTCAAACCTTCGAGCCATGTTTTGGTTTCTTCTGCGCCGTGGTGAACGAGATAAGCAGATGTCAGGCCGATCATATAAGAGTTGGTGCCTGAGCGCGTACAGATGCGGCCCGCCCATTTGGGGTCTGCCAGGTCTTCGTAAGTTGTGATCTCACCATCCGCGATGGCTTCTTTAGATGCGTAAACAACACGTGCGCGGGTGGTCACGCCCCACCAGTGACCCGCTGGATCATGGTAGGCGGCAGGGACGTTGGCTTTCAGTGTCTCTGTCTCAATCGACTGGGTCACGCCTGCGTCTACGGCTTCGGCCAAACGCGAAATATCGACTGTCAGGATCACATCGGCAGGTGAACGGTCGCCTTCGGCTTTCAAACGCTCGGTGAGGCCTGAGTCAAGAAAGGCAACATTTACCGGGATACCTGTTTGCGCTGTAAAGGCCTCTGTCAAAGGGGCAATCAGCTCAGGCTGGCGGTATGAGTATACGTTTACATCTGCAAGCGCAGGGGTGGCCGCCAAAAGTGTTGTGGCGAGGATTGTTGTCCGAAGGGTCATAAAGGGCTCCTATGTTGTTGGCGACTTTTAATCTGACAAAATCGCTCGGGTCAATACCTGATTATAAAAATCGGGTATTGTCGCTTGTGGTGAAATGTCGCTACAAAAGCCCCTGCTTGTCGATCACCTTAACCTCGTCCCAAAGTTTATCCATCTCAGCCAAGTCACTGTCAGATGGCGCTTTGCCAATCTGTGTAAGCCTGTCTTCTACCGCATTGAAACGTCTGGTGAATTTAGCATTCGCTGCACGCAAGGCTTCCTCAGTCTCGATGCCCAAATGGCGCCCCAAATTGACCATGACAAACAGCAAATCCCCGTATTCTTCATAGACATCTTCGGGTGTTTTACTGTCGCGGGCCTCGACCAGTTCGGCGGATTCCTCAACAATTTTGTCGATCACATGGCGGACGTCCGGCCAGTCAAAGCCGACGCGGGCGGCGCGCTTTTGCAATTTTTGCGCGCGCATCAAGGCGGGCAAGCCCATGGCGACCCCGTCCAGCACCCGCGTTTCGCCTCTGCGCTCGCGTTCGGCGGCTTTTTGCACTTCCCAATCAATGGTTTGTTGTTCGGACGACTTTTGATTGCTTTGGTCGCCAAACACATGTGGATGCCGATCAATCATCTTTGCTGCGATGGTTTTGGCCACATCTTGAAAATCGAATAGGCCCTTGTCGGCAGCGATTTGCGATTGAAACACCGATTGAAACAACAAATCCCCAAGCTCTGACTGCAAATCCGTCATGTCGCCGCGTTTGATCGCATCCTCGACCTCATAGGCTTCTTCTATGGAATAGGGCGCAATGGTTTCAAAGGTTTGCTCGATATCCCACGGGCAGCCGCCCTCTGGGTCGCGCAGACGCTTCATAATCTCAAGCAATTGTTCGATGCCCTCGGGCACCTCGAAAATAGGATCGCGATTTGGATTTTGTGTCATGGCGCTAAATTGCGGTCAAATAGGGGGCTTTGCAAGTCCAGTTTGCGCTGCTAAACAAATGCCATGACCCAAGATTGCACCCTTATTATTTGCTGCATTATCCGCTGACATTGTCACGCGGGTCTCTGGTCTCTTTTCTCTATTGAATGAAGCTGATATGCCCGCGGGGACACCCGAAGGAAGAGCTATGACCAACGCGAACACCGAGACAGTCATCCGTTTGACGAACACGAAAACCCGCAAGAAAGAGGTGTTTACACCCATCGATGCGCAAAATGTGCGGATGTATGTCTGTGGGCCAACGGTCTATGATCGCGCCCATATCGGCAATGCGCGGCCTGTGATCGTATTCGATGTGCTCAATCGCTTGCTGCGTCATGTTTACGGGGCTGATCACGTCACTTATGTGCGCAATTTCACCGACGTGGATGATAAAATCAACGCCAAGGCCGCCGAAACAGGCCGATCTATTCGCGACATCACGGATGAGACAACCCAGTGGTATCTGGATGATATGCAAGCCGTTGGCGCCATGGACCCCGATCACATGCCCCGCGCGACAGAATATATCGATCAAATGATCACGATGATCGAAGGCTTGATCGCCAAAAAACACGCCTATCCTGACGGCGCGGGTCATGTGTTGTTTTCCGTGAACAGTTATCCGCATTATGGTGACCTGTCTGGCCGCAACACAGACGACATGATCGCTGGCGCGCGGGTCGAGATTGCCGATAATAAACTTGATCCGATGGATTTCGTGCTGTGGAAACCCTCAGATGCGGAGACCCCTGGTTGGGACAGCCCATGGGGCAAAGGTCGCCCCGGTTGGCATATCGAATGTTCTGCCATGGCAGAGGATATTTTGTGGAAAAAACCACTTGAAGCAGGTGAGTTGAGCGACAGTGCACTCGCGCATCCACATACCTTTGATATTCACGGCGGCGGCAATGATTTAATGTTTCCGCATCACGAAAACGAGATCGCGCAAAGTTGCTGCGCAAGCGGCCACGCAGAAGACGGCGCAGGCTTTGCCAATTACTGGCTGCACAACGAGATGCTTCAGGTTGAAGGCAAGAAAATGTCCAAGTCTTTGGGCAATTTTTTCACTGTGCGGGATTTGTTAGAAAAATATCAACGTCAATTTGCAATTGACAATATTGGACCCGCTATTCGCCTTCGTTTTCTTCAAACTCATTATCGCTCACCGATGGATGTTACTGGCCAGTCTATAGAGGATGCTGCTGTTAAGCTCGACAATTGGGCGAGAATACTTGAGTCGTTTTCTGTAAACAAAAGCATCGTTTCGGAGCCCAACCCAGTTATTCTTGCGCTCGCGGACGATTTAAATACTTCAAAAGCAATTTCAGAAATGGACAAACTGCATTCGTTTCTTTCTGAGCCTTATTTGTCGGGCACCGTAGTTTCTGGAAACAATGATCGGAGCCAGGAGATTCTGTGGTTCAATGAAGGCTTTGAAATTTTAGGCTTTACGCTTGATGGCATTAATTCCCTTCGGCACAGTGTTTGGTCTGAAAAGTTAAAATCAGTTAGTATAAACACGGATGTGTCAAAGCTAATCGAAGCACTTCTAGAGGAACGGCGAAAAGCTAGACAAGATAAAGATTGGGCCAGAGCGGATGAATTGAGGGACGCATTTGCAAATTCAGGTGTCGCAGTAAGCGATACTTCTGATGGCGTTTCTTGGGAGTTGATGCAGAACTTCGATCCCTCCAAACTGGAAGGCTTGCTATGACCACGCAAAAAGACCGCCTCTACCTCTTCGACACCACATTGCGTGATGGTCAGCAGACCCAAGGCGTGCAGTTTTCGACACCTGAGAAATACCAGATCACAGATGCGCTTGATGCGCTTGGGGTGGATTATATCGAGGGCGGTTGGCCCGGTGCCAATCCGACAGATTCCGAATTTTTCGATCAAGCGCCCAAGACCAAAGCGACGTTTCTTGCGTTCGGTATGACCAAACGGGCAGGGCGCTCGGCTGAGAATGACGAGGTGCTGGCAGGTGTGATGAACGCGGGCACAGATGCTGTTTGTCTGGTCGGCAAAACCCATGATTTCCACGTGACCACCGCCCTTGGCATCACCTTGGACGAAAACCTTGAAAACATCTCGGCGTCGTTCAAACATCTTGTCAAACATGGACGCGAGGCCTTGTTCGACGCGGAACATTTCTTTGACGGCTACAAAGCCAACCCTGACTATGCGCTGTCATGCCTGAAAGCGGCCTATAACGCGGGTGCACGCTGGATTGTGCTCTGCGATACCAATGGCGGCACCTTGCCCGCCGAAGTCTACAAAATCACTTTGGACGTGATCGCAAGCGGTATTCCTGGCGATCATTTGGGCATTCACACCCATGACGACACGGGCAATGCCATCGCCAATTCCTTGGCGGCGGTCAATGCGGGCGCGCGCCAAATCCAAGGCACGCTGAACGGTTTGGGCGAACGCTGTGGCAATGCGAATTTGGTCTCGCTGATCCCGACATTGCTGCTCAAAGACCCCTATAAATCGACACTGGAAACTGGCGTGACAATGGACGCGTTGGAAGGTCTCGTGCAGGTCTCGCGCATGTTGGACGATATCTTAAACCGCGTGCCGCAACGCTCCGCGCCCTATGTTGGGGCGTCGGCGTTTGCGCATAAAGCGGGCCTGCATGCCTCAGCGATTTTGAAAGACCCGACCACATACGAACACGTCCCGCCAGAGCTGGTCGGCAATGCGCGGATCGTGCCGATGTCGAACCAAGCGGGGCAATCAAACCTGCGCAAACGTCTTGGCGATATGGGGCTGAACCTGCCCAAAGGTGATCCTGCGATGGGGCGTATTCTGGACCGCATCAAAGACTTAGAGGGGGTTGGCTATTCCTTTGACACCGCGCAGGCCTCGTTTGAATTGCTCGCGCGCCAAGAAATCGGTCTGCTGCCTGTGTTCTTTTCTGTCGAACGCTATCGCGCCACTGTCGAACGGCGCTTGGATGCGCGCGGGGAAATGAACCACCTGTCCGAGGCGACTGTGGTGGTCAATATAGGCGGCGAACGGTTGTTGTCGGTTTCGGAAGGTATCATGGCGGATGGCACTGACGGTGGGCCAGTGAACGCCTTGGCCAAAGCCTTGGTCAAAGATCTTGGGCCATACCAAAGCTTGATAGAAGACATGGAACTCGTTGATTATAAAGTCAGAATAACCCAAGGCGGGACAGAGGCGCGCACCCGCGTGATCATTGATCACGAGGACAGCATAGGGCGGCGTTGGTCCACAGTGGGCGTGTCGTCCAATATCATAGACGCGTCCTTTGAAGCGTTACTTGATGCGATCAATTGGAAACTTGTGCGTGACGGGGCGCAAGCCCTTGGTGCGGAATAATGGTGCAAGCGCAAGACATCCAAGCCTGTGCTGAATTGGTGAAAACCGCTGATCAAGAACGGTTTCGCGCCACGATGGCCGCACCTGTGCCTGCGCGTGATGTGTTGTTTCCGATCCATGCCTTTTGCTTGGAAGTGGCGAAAGCGCCTTGGTTGACCAAAGAAAGTATGATTGCCGAGATGCGATTGCAGTTCTGGCGTGATGTCTTGCAAGAGAAAATCGACGGCAAAGACCCGCGTGCCCATGAGGTTGCGCGGCCACTTGCGGGGATTTTGGACGCAGAGGCGGCACAGGCCTTGGATGCGACTGTGACCGCACGCCAATGGGATATTTATAAAGACCCGCATGACGATATCACTGCGTTCAAAACCTATTTAACCAACAGCTATGCGTTGCCTTTGGTACAGGCATCTCGCTTGCTTGGTGCCTCAATTGAGGACTGTAAGGTATTGGAAAGATTAGGGTATGCAGGTGCATTGGTGCGCTATTTTGCAGCGGTGCCTAAGCTGCAAGAGGCAGGTCGCGTGCCGCTTGTTGACGGGCGATTGAGTGCTGTTGCGGACCTCGCAGGTGAGGCTCTCGACTTAGTGCGCGGGTCTGGAGACGTATTGGCAGGGCTCAGCAAAACCGCTCGCGCACCGATGAATGATGCGATGACCCATCTGCCACTGTTGAAGGCTGCGGTGAAAGATCCGAGCGCAGTGATTGACGGCCGACTAAGCATGACGCCGCTGCGCCAATCTTTGCGTTTGGCGCTTGTTTCTCAGGCGCCGTCTTGGGCTTTCGTTTGATAATAGCCCAAAACGTAAACGCGAATGGCCGAAGCCAGCCCGCTTTCAACGCCACGCATATTGTCAATTTCTGCCGCTAAGACATTGATTGGCTTGCCCGTTTCGCGTGCTATGTCGCGAAAGGCTGTCCAAAATGGATCTTCCAGTGACACGGATGTGCGGTGACCATGTAGGGTGAGTGAGCGTTTGACGGGGCGTCCTATCAAAGGGGCGATCATTCGCCTTGATCCGTTTTATGCCCGTCGAGCAGGGTCTTTGCCTTGGATTTCTCGGCCTTTTCCAAGTCCTTTTGCGCTTTTGTGCGCCCGAATTTCACAGAGTTTTGCTCAGCCTGCGCGCGCTTGTCTGCGCGGGCCTTTTGTTTGCGAAACTTGTTGAGATTTATAACGGTGCTCATGGGGTGGTATATTACCATCCATAAGTGGCAAAGCCAAGGTTTTATAGCGACAGGCAAAGAAAAGGGCGACCCGAAGGCCGCCCCCAAATGTGTTGAACAAAATGGCGATTTAGTCTTTTGGACCAATCATTTGCTCAGGGCGCACAACGGCGTCAAAGGTTTCGGCGTCCACAAAGCCCAAAGCAATCGCTTCTTCTTTAAGAGTCGTACCGTTTTTATGAGCGGTTTTGGCCACCTTCGTCGCATTGTCATAGCCGATGGTCGGCGCAAGCGCTGTGACCAGCATCAAGCTTTCTTTCATCAACTTGTCGATGCGATCGATATTGGCTTCGGTGCCCACAACCATATTGTCGGTAAAGGCAGAGGCGCTGTCGCCCAAAAGCTGCATAGATTGTAGGACGTTATAAGACATCATTGGGTTGTAGACGTTCAACTCAAAATGGCCTTGCGATCCAGCCATGCCAACAGCCGCGTCATTGCCCATAACGTGGCAGCAGACCATTGTAAGTGCTTCGGCTTGGGTCGGGTTCACTTTGCCCGGCATGATGGACGAGCCAGGCTCGTTTTCTGGCAAGATCAATTCGCCCAGACCCGAGCGCGGACCAGAGCCCAAAAGGCGCATGTCATTGGCGATTTTGAACAGGCTTGCGGCCACAGTTTTCAAAGCGCCAGAGAACATCACCATCGCGTCATGTGCGGCCAAGGATTCGAATTTGTTTGGCGCAGTCACGAAAGGCAGGCCTGTGATGTCGGCCATATGTTTGGCGACGGCTTCGGACCAGCCTTTTTTCGTGTTCAAACCTGTGCCAACGGCTGTACCACCTTGGGCAAGCTCGTAAATGTCAGGCAAGCAGGCGTTGACGCGTTCGATGCCTTTGCGCACTTGATGCGCGTAGCCGCCGAATTCTTGGCCCAAGGTCAAAGGGGTCGCGTCTTGTGTATGCGTGCGGCCAATTTTGATGATGTCTTTGAACTGCTCGGATTTGGCTTCCAAAGCTGAGGCCAATTTGTCGAGACCGGGCAGCAAAACATCACGCGCTTGCATACCGATGGCGACATGCATGGCTGTGGGGAAGGTGTCGTTAGACGACTGACCCATGTTGCAGTGATCGTTGGGGTGCACTGGTTTTTTAGAGGCCAATTCGCCACCCAACATTTCAATCGCGCGGTTCGAAATCACTTCGTTGGCGTTCATGTTGGACTGTGTGCCAGACCCCGTTTGCCAGACGACCAGAGGGAAGTTGTCGTCGAATTTGCCGTCGATCACTTCGGTGGCGGCGGCAATGATCGCGTCGGCGAGATTTTTATCGAGATTACCTTGGGCAAAGTTTTCCATCGCACAGGCTTTTTTCACCACACCAAGGGCGCGAATGATCGGCACGGGCTGTTTTTCCCAACCGATGGGGAAATTCATGATGGACCGCTGTGTTTGCGCCCCCCAATATTTGTCTGCAGGGACCTCTAGTGGGCCAAAGCTGTCGGTTTCTGTACGGGTGGTGGTCATGGGGGCTCTCCCTTGGTGCGAAGCCATAATTTGGGTTGGATATACGCTTTTGTGGGAGGGCTTGCAATGTATACGATTGCATACATGTCTGTGTTAGCGCTAATTTTTCAAATATTTTGAAGAGAGCCCAAATCCACGTTGTGGCAAGACAATTGATTTATGTCCCGAAACGACTGGCGAGTTCATTAACGGTCTCATCGCCTCCAAGATTAGCAGATCTGCAAACCGCAGTTGACGCCAATGTTCGTATTTCGAGAGGAGCGCAGTTTGACCGTCCGCCTTTTCGCGATGTGTGCGAATCAAGCGATTATCCCTTAGATCATGGCGGATCATGGTTTCGACTTTTCTGCGTGCACCGGCTTGCAACTATATATGTGCAGAGCAGAGTCATAACCCGCAAAGAAAACTTATCCGCGCAGCATCCAGAAGTCGTAAAATCCGTGTTCCAGTTTTGGTCTCGAAATCATTTTGTCGTAACTCAAAATCAGATGCTGTTTTGACCTTGCACAATGTCTTGTGAAAGGGGTCATATAGGCTGCCAATCCATTGGAGACCACCAGATGTCTAGCACGTCCTTTGCAAGTAAAATAACGCGGCTGCCACGGGCCTATGATAGGGACCGAGGAGCAGAAGCGGCGGCATTTGTGCCCGATTTGACAGGGCAAACGCGTGATTTGATCATGGGTGCAGGGGGCAGTGCGCCCTATTTGCATGGGTTAATCGGTCGCGAATCCGACTGGATATCACAGGCGATCAATGATCCTGAATCGGCATTGGCCTCTGAATTGATGCGCATTGCGTCCTTGGCTCCTGATACGCAGATTGGCACATTGAACGCAGAGTTGCGCCGCGCCAAACGACGTGTTGCCTTGCTTGCGGGCCTATGCGATTTGGCAGGCGTCTGGCCGCTGCATCAGGTCACAGGGGCCCTGTCGGATCTGGCCGATCACACGACGCATACAGCACTGCGGGCGCATGTCGCGCGCGAGATCGAGCGCGGGAAATTACCAGGCCAGACCCAAGATGACATCGAGAGCTGTGCTGGGATGGTGGTCTTGGCCATGGGCAAACATGGGGCAGGGGAACTCAATTACTCCTCTGATATTGATCTCATTTGCCTGTTTGACGAGACCCGATTTGATCCTGTGGACCGTATGGACGCGCGTGCAGGCTTTATCCGCGCCACACGCAAAGCCATGGCGTCTTTGTCGGAACTCACTGCGGATGGTTATGTGTTTCGCACGGATTTGCGTCTGCGCCCCGATCCATCTGTGACACCTGTGTGTTTTGCTATGGATGCGGCCGAGCGGTATTACGAAAGCGTTGGCCGCACGTGGGAGCGTGCCGCCTATATCAAGGCGCGCGCCGCTGCGGGTGATATGGTTGCAGGTCAACAATTTTTAGAGACGCTCACGCCTTTCGTCTGGCGCAAACATCTTGATTTTGCGGCCATTCAGGAAACCCATGATATGCGGCTGAAAATCCGCAAACATAAAGGGTTAGGTGGTGCGCTGAAACTTGAGGATCACAATATCAAATTGGGACTTGGCGGTATTCGAGAAATTGAATTTTTCGCCCAAACGCGACAGTTGATCGCAGGGGGACGCGACAAAGATTTGCGTATGCGTGGCACCTGTGATGCCTTGAAAGGATTGGCAGATAAGTCTTGGATAGAAAACGATATTTGTGATATTTTGACCGCCGATTATACCGCGCATAGAGAGGTTGAGCATCGTTTGCAAATGCTGCGTGACCAGCAAACGCATAGCCTGCCATCCACACCGGAAGAATTCGATCGATTGGCGCATTTGATGGGCATGGACACAGAGGCCATGCGTGCAGATATTTTACAACGCTGTGCCCGCGTGCATGAGGTGACAGAGGGCTTTTTTGCCCCCTCCGAGGTGCAGGCACCTGAAATCGAGCAATCCGATGAGTTGCGCGAAATCACATCGCGTTGGCAAAGCTATCCGGCACTGCGCTCAGAGCGCGCACAGGAAATTTTTGATCGCCTGAAACGTGACATTTTGATCCGCATTCAAGCCCAAGATCGCCCATTGGAAGTGGCGGCCAATTTGGATGGTTTCTTGCGTGGATTGCCCGCTGGCGTACAACTTTTTGCGCTTTTTGAGGCCAATCCTCAGTTGATAGATCTGATCCTCGATATCGTCGCCACAGCACCGCATTTGGGACGATACTTGTCACGAAACTCTGGCGTCTTGGATGCCGTCATTGGCGGCGCTTTCTTTGCGCCATGGCCCGGACGCGATGCTTTGCGTGCCGAGCTGGCGCAGACCTTGGCCAAATCCGAAGATTACGAGTTGGCCTTGGACAATTCGCGTCGCTGGGCCAAAGAATGGCATTTCCGCATTGGCGTTCACCAATTGCGTGGGCTTATTTCTGCGGATGAGGCGGGGCAGCAATATTGTGATTTGGCATCGGCGTCGATTGCGGCGCTTTACGATGTGGTGGTCGATGCTTTTGCACAAAAACACGGGGTGCCGCCTGGGCGCGGCGCGCTGGTTTTGGGCATGGGATCGCTCGGGGCAGGACGCTTAACGGCCGCCTCCGATCTGGATATGATTGTGATATATGATGCAGATGGTGTTGAGTATTCGGATGGAAAACGTCCTTTAGCCTCAAGGGCTTATTACGCGCGCTTAACGCAGGCTTTGATCACGGCTGTAACCGCGCAGACCGCGCAGGGTCGACTGTACGAAGTTGATATGCGACTGCGACCCTCAGGCAAACAAGGCCCCGTCGCCACCTCTTTTGACAGTTTTGTCGCCTATCAAAAAAACGAGGCATGGGTTTGGGAACACTTGGCGTTGACGCGCGCTCGCGTTGTTGCGGGTGCGCCTGATTTGTCTGCGGCGGTAGAGCAGTTTCGCATCGATTTGCTGCAAACACGGCATGACGAAGCCGCGATCCGGTTCGAGACCAACGACATGCGCAGACGTTTGGCAGAGGCCAAGCCGGGGTCATCTTGGGACCCCAAAAGCGGGGCCGGACGGATGATGGACATCGAATTGGTGGCCGAGGCGGCGGCTTTGATCGCGGGCTGTCCCGCGCAAGACGTTTATGCGCAGTTGCAATCGGGGCGGGACTTTGGTTGGTTGGCGCAAGATGAACACGACGTTTTACGCACAACCTACAAGCTCACATGGCGCTTGCAGTCGGCTGCGCGATTGTTGACGGGGGATAAACTTGATCCGACGGCCATCGGCACGGATGGGCGCGCGTTTTTGATGCGCTCCACCGAAACCGATAGCATAGAGGCCTTGTCGATACAGATCGCACAGGCCAGTGCTGCGGCTGCTGATGTACTGGACCGTGTTCTGGCACGCCCTGCTGTGTCATCATAAACGCTATGGCTCTTGCGCAGAGCCTTGGCGCACCCTAGCTGATGAAAGCTGAAAACAGGAGAACCGCCCATGTCGCGCCGCGAAACACTTGATTACGATGAAGCGCTCGATCCGGGGGGATTGATCCGCGAATCCTACCGCATTGAAAACATCACGATCCAAGAGGCGCGGTCGATCTTTTTGGATTGGGCGATTAAGCTCGGACCGGATTTGCGACCAGATATCGCGATCCGACGTTTGATTGGCCTATATGAACAAGGGGCCGCAGACCAACACCCGATGACTTTGGTCTTGCGTGAAGGTTTGGGCAGTTTGATCGGCCCAAGCGGGCGGCGTGGCGGTTCTCGTGCGCGGCGCGGTTAAAGCGCGCGATACTTTCGATATGCGCAATAGACTCATGCTGTGATCATTTAACTAAATTTCGCGTTTTATTGCTGAAATAGGGTAACGTATTCGTAAGCAGTTTCAGTAAGATTTCGAGCATTAGAACAAAAAGACCGCAGATATCGAGGGGGCTGGGCAGTCAATAGGCCCTGATACATCCTGAGATTTTACCAAATCGCTGTTGCGAAGGACGCGCCTGCGCCGGTTTTGGAAATGGAGTTTTAAATGCGTATCAGAAGGCTTAACGGAATCTTCGCAATTGCCAATCAGGTTGAGGTGAACACGGTCCGTGATCTGGCAAAAGCTAGTTATAAAACAGTCATTTGCAATCGGCCAAATCATGAAGACCGTGATCAAGCGGACTTTAAAGTGGTCGCAGCCGAGGCGCAGAAACTTGGTCTAAAAGCGATTTACTTGCCGATTCATGAGAGTGGTGCAACCGAGCAGGATCAAGCCGCGTTCGAAAAACATATACTTGAATGTCCAAAACCGATTGTCGCCTACTGCCGCTCGGGCACGCGCTCGGCAGGGCTTTGGGCTAAATTCGATGTTGCACGTAACGGTGGACATGAAGGTGGCCCAGAACGCCGTGTTGATGCAATGCGATCTGGTGCACTGTCAGCGCAACCTGCCGCAAGCATGGCTTATGCCGCAGGTTTCAGCGGGCCAAGGCTGAGTGCCACCACAACGATCGGATCGGCGGCATCGCGTATAAGCCGCAGATCGAATTGATCCGCAGCTTATGTAAGTGTTTTTTGGAATGAGACAGTGTTAGCGCGACAGTGCAGCGGCCTCGCGTGCCAGTTCTTCGATGGCTTTCCAGTCGCCTTTGTTCACCAGATCATTCGGTGCAACCCATGAGCCGCCAACGCAAAGCGCGTTGGGCAAAGACAAATACTGGTGCGCTGTCTTCACTGAAATGCCGCCAGTTGGGCAGAATTTCATTTGCGGTAAAGGAGCGCCGATGGCTTTTAGCGCAGGGGCGCCGCCGTTGGCTTCTGCAGGGAAAAACTTGGCGACAGAATAGCCGCGCTCAAGTAGGCGCATCACATCGGAGGATGTCGCAGTGCCCGCCAACAATGGCATGTCCTGCGCTTCGCAAGCATCCAAAAGAGCGTCTGTCGCCCCAGGGGATACGCCGAATTTTGCGCCCGCAGCTTTTGCATTTGTCACGTCTTGCGCTGTCAAAAGCGTGCCCGCGCCAACGGTGCCGCCTTCGACTTTTGACATCTCTTTGATAACGTCAAGGGCGCAGGGTGTGCGCAAGGTCACTTCGAGAGCTGGCAAACCGCCCGCGACGAGCGCTTCGGCCAATGGACGTGCATGGGCGACGTCATTGACAACAAGAACAGGGACGACGGGGGCGAGTGCGCAAATCTCGGCGCACAGAATGCTGGCCTCTTGTGGGGTCATGGTGGGGCTCCTTATGCCGCAAAATAGGGGTGTTAGCCCTAACAAACCTATTGTCACGCTCAGGTCAAGTGACAGTCGCTTTTGCAACGCGTTTGAGCATCACACAATGCGTCAAACTTGTGAAAATGCCGCCCACAGGACTGTGAACGGCAGACTCTTTGATGAACAGATGTGCCTGATGGCCGAGATCTTATAGGATCGTCGCGGCCCCTTCGGTGGCGTTGCCTGCGTTTTGACGGAACACTTCGAACAGCTCGCGGCCCATGCCGACGCTGTTGGCGGACAAATCAATTTGCACGGCTTCGCGGGTGTCAAAATCTGCCTCAAGCACTTCCAAAGTGCCTGCAACCGCGTCCACGCGGACCAAATCGCCATCGCGCAGTTTTGCGATCGGCCCACCGTTTGCAGCCTCTGGCGAGACGTGAATGCAAGCGGGCACTTTACCAGAAGCCCCAGACATACGGCCATCCGTGACCAGCGCCACTTTGAGACCGCGGTCTTGCAGGATCGATAGAGTAGGGGTCAAAGAGTGTAATTCGGGCATTCCGTTGGCGCGCGGGCCTTGGAAGCGCACGACAACCACGGTGTCTTCGGTAAATTCACCATTGTTAAAGGCCGGTTTCACATCGCGTTGATCGTGGAAAATGCGGACTTTGGCCTCAACGATACGGCGTTCAGGGGCGACGGCAGAAACTTTCATCACGCCACGTCCGAGGTTGCCTTTAAGCTCTTTCAGGCCACCGGTTTTTTGAAAGGCGTCAGAGACTGGGCGTAAAATGCGGTCGTTCAGCGTCTCTTTGGAGCCGTCCTCAAACACCAAGACGCCATCTTTGATTTTCGGGTCTTTGGTGTACAGTGATAGCCCATCGCCAGCGATGGTTTTGACGTCTTCATGCAGCAAGCCATTTTCCAATAGCTGCCCAATCATATAGCCAAGTCCACCCGCTGCGTGGAAGTGGTTCACATCAGCCAAGCCGTTCGGATAGACTTTGGCCATCAAAGGGATCACTTCCGAGATATCAGAAAAGTCTTGAAGGTCCAGAATGATGCCTGCAGCACGCGCCATGGCTGGCATGTGCAACACAAGATTGGTTGAGCCACCGGTGGCCATCAAGCCAACAAGCCCGTTCACAAAAGCTTTTTCGTCCAAAATCTGCGACGTTGGACGGAAATCATTGCCCAGATTGGTGATTTCAAGGGCGCGTTTGGCCGCGGCTGTGGTCAATGCGTCACGCAGATCGGTGCCTGGATTGACAAAAGACGCACCGGGCAGGTGCAGCCCCATGATTTCCATCAGCATTTGGTTGGTATTGGCTGTGCCGTAAAACGTACAGGTGCCAGACCCATGATAGGACGCCATTTCAGCCTTCATCAATTCTTCACGGCCGATTTCACCAGTTGCAAATTGTTGACGTACTTTGGCTTTCTCATCGTTCGGAATGCCTGAGGTCATAGGGCCCGCAGGAACAAACACTGACGGAATGTGGCCATAGGTGGCCGCCGCCATCACAAGGCCAGGGACGATTTTGTCGCAAATTCCAAAGAACACCGCGGCGTCAAAGCAATTGTGCGACAGGCCCACACCTGCGGCCAAGGCGATCACGTCACGAGAGAAGAGAGACAGTTCCATACCCGGTTGACCTTGGGTGACGCCATCACACATCGCTGGAACGCCACCTGCGACTTGGGCTGTTGCACCAACAGAGCGTGCCGCATCGCGGATGATATCAGGGTAGTGCTCATAAGGTTTATGCGCGGACAACATGTCATTATATGCGGTGATGATGCCAAGGTTTGCCGCGCGCTCTGCAACAAGCGCATCTTTGTCTTGACCCATGGCAGCATAGGCGTGCGCTTGGTTGCCGCAGCTCAAATGTGCGCGCACAGGACCCGCGTTTGCTGCAATGCCCATCCGCTCTAAGTATGTGTCACGTGTTGGGCGTGAGCGCTCTATGATACGGTCTGTGACGGCTTTTATCTGTGCATTAAGTGACATGGAGCGGGCCTTTGCGGTCAATTTTAGGATGAATTGCGTTTTGGGGGCTTGCGTGAGTTAATATACATCTCGTTAGCGCTAAACCATACAGTGTTAGCGCTAACTTAAGGCCGCAGCGCAGAAATGTCCAGAACCATTTACGACATCGGCGTGCAGTATAGCATCTGCCTGTTCTTTCATCGACAGACATCTGGAAACGGGCGAGGGCGAGGTGTTTGTGGTAACACGATCCGATGTTTCCAACATGTTGCGCTGCAATGCAGCAGGCGCATGGCGGGGTTTCGCAATGGGTAGTGGTGGTCTGAGGCGGTGAGGCGTAGATATGGATCAAGCAATACGACAGTGTCCTTGACCTAGGATACAGAGCGCAAAACAAAATTACGACTTAAAAGGAAATATAACATGACAAACGCACCAGTCTCACAACTCGAACTCATTGCAATCGAAGCGCGTGCACGTCAACTTCGTGCGGAAACTGCTCTTAGCATCGTTACGACCGTTTCCAAATGGGTTCGTCGCCAATTTTCATTCGGTACAACCTCTACAGCACAAAACGCTGCATAAATCTGATCTTGGCCTGCCGGAAAGCGGTGGCCTAAACGGATTGCAATAAAAAGCGATATACAGGTTTCCCGAAGAAACCCAGAAAAATCCCGCAAAATGCTGCGGGATTTTCTCATTCCTGCCTCAATTCGCCATCATGGTTAACACAGAATTAATGGGGAATACCCCGGAGGCAGAGCAATGAAAAACGTCACTAAATGCGTAAAAATGATCGCAGCAATTGGTCTCATCGCCAGTGCAGCTGCCTGTACAACTGTTGAAACAACATCGCGTGCCACGCCAATCGATGCGCCGCTTTCTGGGCAGGCTTCAGCCAAGCCAATTTACATTCAGCCCGACTTTAAAGTCAGCGAGATAAATGTCTTGGTGCCAAAAACCTTGACCGTATCCGAAGCCAATACATATAAACCAAACGCAGATATCGTCTGGCGTGGGGATGCTTACGGCAATCGCTATGATCAGGTTCAAGCTGTTATGGAAACAGGTCTGGCGACTGGCGCGCAGGCTTTTAATGGTGCGCAAGAGGTTATTGTCGATGTGCAACTGGTTCAGTTTCACGCGCAAACCGAAAAAGTGCGTTACACCTTTGGTGGCGAACACGAAATTATTTTTGCTATGACCATTCGTGACGCCCAGACAGGGGCCACACTCGTACCGCCGCGTTTCGTGGATGCAACTTTCGATGCTTTGGGTGGTATCGCCGCCGTAAATGCTGAAAAAGCTGGCGTGACCCAAAAGGTTCGGATCATCGAGCGACTGGCCGAAGTGATCACAACTGAGCTGCAACAGCCCTACGCCTTCTGATCCCCCTTTCATGGAACGCAAAACCTAAGTAAGAGGGGTGCATGACGCACCCTTCTGAATCATTACCCACCATTCGTCTCACCCCAAAAGCCAATGCCCGCGCAGTGCGCCACGGCAGCCCTTGGGTGTTTGACAATGAGCTGGTCCTCGACCGCCGCACGAAAAACCTCACACCCGGCGCAATTGCGCGGCTTGAGGATGCGGAGCGTAACTTTTTGGCCCTCGTTGGTGTCAATCCAAACAGCCGCATCTTTGCGCGGGTGTTGGACCGTGACCCTGACATGGTGATTGACGAGGCTTGGTTTATCCCCCGCGTCAAACATGCCCTACAGCACCGCGAAATGTTGTATGCTGAGCCCTTTTATCGCTTGATCCACGCTGAATCCGATGGCCTGCCTGGCGTTATCGTTGATCGTTTTGGCGATACTTTGGTGATCCAGCCGAATGCGGCTTGGGCTGATGCCTTACTGGCGCCTTTGGTCGCAGCTTTGAAATCTGTCACGGGGGCCACGACCATCGTGATGAACGGCTCTGGCCGCGCGCGCACTTTGGAAGGTTTGGACGAAAAACTAGAAGTGATTGATGGCGCTGTCGAGGGCGTAATCCCTGTGTCCATGAACGGCGCCACCTATATGGCGGACCTGATGGGCGGACAAAAGACCGGCCTGTTCTTTGATCAACGCGACAATCATGCTTTTGCGCAAAACCTCGTCAAAGGCAAACGTGTCTTGGATGTGTTTTCCCATGTTGGCGGGTTCGGCTTGGCGGCTTTGGCGGCTGGTGCAGACTCCGTTGTCTGTGTTGACAGCTCAGCCCCTGCACTGGAATTGGCTGCACAAGGCGCTGCCGCTATGGGCGTGTCTGACAAATTTAGCACCCGCAAAGGCGATGCTTTCGATACTATGGCAGCTTTGCTGGCCGAGGGTGAAACGTTTGACGTGGTGATCTGTGACCCGCCTGCTTTTGCGCCCTCAAAACCTGCGCTTGAAAAAGGTCTGCGGGCTTATGAACGTGTGGCGAAAATGGCAGCGGCTTTGGTTGTGGATGGCGGATATTTGGGGCTGTGTTCTTGTTCACATGCCGCTGATTTGGAAAAATTCCGCAATTCGTGCAATCGTGGCATTGGTCGTGCAACGCGATCAGCGCAGTTGATCCACACGGGTTTTGCCGGTGCCGATCACCCATTGATGCCGCAGCTTGCGGAAAGCGGATACCTAAAAGGCCTGTTCTACCGCATGATGTCTTAAGGGCTTTAAATACATGAAAAAAGTGCTCCTTGATGCCTGCGTTTTGTACCCCACGGTTATGCGTGAGGTTCTGTTGAACGTGGCCGCCAAGGGGCTCTTTACGCCTTTATGGTCTGAGCGCATTTTAGAAGAATGGGCCCGCGCTGCGCGTAAAATTGGCCCTACAGGTGAGGCGCAGGCCCGCATGGAAGTGGCTTTGATAAAAGCTGCTTGGCCAAAGGCTTGCGTTAAACCTCACGCTGGGTTGCAAGCACGACTGTATCTGCCGGATGAGAACGACATTCATGTTCTGGCTGCCGCGATTGCAGGCAATGCCGATGAGCTTGTCACCATGAATACTTCCGATTTTCCACAAAACACCCTGCGCGAAGAAGGCGTCGAACGCCGTGATCCTGATGGTTTCCTATGGGAACTCGCCTCGCATCACCCCGATCTGGTCGGTGCCGCCTGCGAAGATGTGCGTTTGACGGCCGAGCGTCTGTCTGGCCAACCTTGGGATATGCGTAAACTGATGAAAAAAGCTCGCCTCCCTCGGTTGGGGAAGATGTTAAGCTGACCTGCTATTTGGCCTTTTTTGCCACCTGACGCCGCGTCCATTCATCCGCAACATCGCCCAAGGTTAAATCCGTTCCATCTTTGATCCATTGCATAAAGGGGCGGTCAAATTTGAAGTCTTCGCCGCAGGCTTGCCGTAAAAAACGCCGTACATTCTGCGTGTTTTTATAGTTGGGCGTAATGGGCGTGTCTCGGGTGAGAGGGGCTGAATGCCAGTCGATCCGCATATGACGTCCTCCGATTGATGCGTTTATACGGCTAAGCCTGCCACTTTGCCTCGTTCACCTCAATCGCTTTGATCCGGTCTTCCACTTTCGGGTGGCTCATGAACCATGCAGGTGTCTTGGCACCATGCGCGCCTGTCAGTGCATTGAGTTTCAAAAACAAAGACTTCTGCGCCTCCGTGCCAATGCCTGATTTATGCAACAGGGCAGAGGCATAGGCATCCGCCTCAAATTCATCGCGGCGCGACAGTTTGGCGGCCAGCATGCTGGTCATGGCAGAGGCGATATAGATCGCAAACGGGCCGATGAGTGGCACAAAACGCAATCCCATCGCCAGCGCCGTGCGCAAAGCGTTTTGGCCTGAAAAATCTATCATCCGCCGTTTGGAATGACCCAAAGCGACATGGCCCAATTCATGCGCCACAACGGAAGCCATTTCTTCGGCTGTGACTTCGCCAGAACGGAATTTTTGGTAGAACCCACGCGTGATATAGACTTTGCCATCCGGGGCGGCCAAGCCGTTCACTGGCTCGATGTCGTATAAAAACACCTGAACACGCGGTAAATCAAGGGCTTGGGCCAGCCGCATGAATTGATCGCGCAGGGTTGCGTCAGCCAGTTCAGCGGATTTTGACGCCAATTCGCGTGCAGAGCGTCCCGCGGACATGCGGTACATGACATAGCCGTAGATGAGGGCCAAAAGGATGGGGAGGAACTTGAGCATATGACTTATATGGTGCTCTCGGATTGTTTGGCAAAGGGGGCGGGGGGTGTTTCTTGATTTTGCTCACGCTCGCGGGCTTTATCCGTGGCACGTTGCGCGCGCAGGACTTGGGTGATCCAAAGGCCTGCAACGGCTGCAATAGCCAATGCTGCGATCAAGCCCATGACATCACTCACCAGTTCGGACACCAATGCCAAACTGCCCGCGAATGCAAAACCAATCCAGATGTACAGATTGACCCAAATCGCTTCGCCCAAAACGTCGGCAATAGTGAAACGAAACCAATTCAAACCCGCAGCGCCCGCGACCACATTTACATAGGGTCCAAGGGGCGCGACAAGCCATGTTGAGAAAAACACACCATATCCGCCACGCCTGTCCACGGTTGCCTCTGCTCGTGCGATCACACGCGCGCGGGCAGGCGAGCGCGACAACCGTGTCAAAGCGCGTCGTCCGAATTTACGCCCGATAAAGAAACCGGTTTGGTCCCCCAAAACCGCGCCTGAAAAAGCCGATATCAACAAAATGGGCACCGAAATATCGCCTGAGGCCGCCAAAGCGCCGCCAGCCAGCATCATCAAAGATGTGGGGATAGGGATAAACAGGCATGAAAAAAAGGTGCAAATGAAGACGCCGAAATAGCCGTAGGTCGTGATCAGCACGAAAATACTATCCGTCATGATCCATCCTTTGGCGCAGAGCCCTGTGGTGGAGAGGACGGAGGGGAAGGGCGTGTCATATTGAAACTGTCAATCGAGGCTTCGACAGATGTGATCAAGTCGCTGGTTGAAATATTCTGCGCTGCGGCGATTTGGTCCAAGCTCATAGGGCCTTTTTTGCGGCGTTGAAATTCACCTAAGGCATCTAAAACAACATGAGGCGGAACGGCCCAAGAGTGCGCTATATATTTTGGCGTCATCCATGGCTCTATCGCTTGCGCGCGATGTTGTGGATCATTCCAATAGACCCAAAGCGCGACAGAGCGTACAGTGAAAAAGCCCGCGACTGCCAGTGAGACCACCAAGACAACCGTGGCGATTGGCGCATTTTGCCAAAAACGTTTGAAAAACTGTGGTATGACGCGATCCTTTTCGGGCGTTTTGTGGGTATTATACGCAGGCTCCGCAATATTCCGTCGCGCAGGGCATGTGTCTTACGACCCCAACAGTTTCATACCCTTTGTCAGCCCGTCAAGCGTCATCGGCACCATGCGGTTGTCGAAAATTTCGTTGATCATGCCAATAGAATGGGTGTAGCGCCAATGCTCTTGCGGAACAGGGTTCAACCAGAGGTGATCGGGCCAATGGGCGCGGGCACGCGATAGCCAAACTTCGCCGCTTTCATCGTTGTAATGCTCGTTGGCACCACCGCGCATCGCGATTTCGTAAGGTGACATCGACGCATCGCCAACAAAAATCACTTTGTAGTCTTTGCCATAGGTGTTGAAAACGTCTTGGGTCGGGGTTTGCCCGTTCCAACGACGGATATTGTCGCGCCAAACGCCCTCATAAAGACAATTGTGGAAGTAATAATATTCAAGATGTTTGAATTCCGAGCGCGCGGCAGAAAACAATTCTTCGACCACCTTGATGTGATCGTCCATCGAGCCGCCCACATCGAAAAACATCAAGACTTTGACGGCATTGCGCCGCTCTGGTCGCGTTTTCACATCAAGATAGCCGTTCTCAGCCGTCGCGCGAATGGTGCTGTCCAAATCCAGCTCGTCATGAGCGCCGTCTCTGGCCCAAGACCGCAGACGTTTCATCGCAATTTTGATGTTGCGGGTGCCCAGTTGGGCCGTGTCATCAAGGTTCTTGAAGTCCCGCTTATCCCAGACTTTGACAGCTTTGCGGTGACGCGATTGGTCTTGGCCGATGCGGATGCCTTCGGGATTATAGCCGTATGCGCCAAAGGGTGAGGTGCCGCCGGTGCCTATCCATTTAGAGCCACCTTGGTGACGGTTTTTTTGCTCTTCCAAGCGTTTTTTGAGTGTCTCCATCAGCGCATCAAACCCACCCGAGGCGTCAATTTCGGCGCGCTCTTCGGCACTTAGATGTTTCTCTATTTCCTTACGCAGCCAGTCTTCGGGCAGATCAATCGCATCGATAACCTGTTCCGAAGATATGCTTTCAAGTCCCTGAAAAGATTTTGAAAAGGCTTGATCAAACCTGTCGATATTGCGTTCATCTTTGACCATGATTGCGCGGGCCAGAAAATAGAATTCTTCGATGTCATACTGTGCCAGACCCGTGGACATAGCCTCCAAAAACGCAAGATATTCGCGCAAGGACACAGGCACGTTGTGGCTGCGTAAGGCTTGAAAAAAGGGTAAAAACATCAAAGGTCCCTCATATTAAAGGGGCTGGCCTGCGCGCCGCGGGTCCATGGATCTTAGATCAAAATATCGATGATCAGGGTTAGAAATAAACCGATCACAGAAAACCCCAGCATCAAAGCCGCAGCATATTGCAACTTATCCAATCGGTTTCCGTCCCGTTTTGCGGCGATGCGCCATCCAAGTGTTGCGCCGACAATTGCCAATAGAATGACGATCATAGTTTATGTCCTTCATCTGCCAAAACGCGCGCAGACCTGCGTCACTCTTTGGGCTGTTTTGCGAAACAGAGCCGTCTTAACGCCGCGCGAGGCTTGCGATTTCGCTGGAACGCGCCAGGACCTGTTCATCTGTGCCAAATCCATACCGCGCCCAGCCCAGACTGTCGAGCCGAACCAGCCGTGCCTCAGAGGCGCGACCAAGAGCGGTCAGGGCTTCGGCTTTGGTCATCATCAAAGAGGCGAGCAAGGTTGCATTGCCAGCGGTGCGCGCGATCGGGATCGCAGTGTTGGTGAGGCGTAAGGCTTCGTCAAAATTGTAATCAAGCAAAGCAATGGCCGAAAGCTGCAAGGCGACATGAGCAGCATGATAGGTGGTATCGCTGCGTGCGGTATAAATGGCGTAGGCGTCTGATAATGCTGCCTTTGCAAGTCCGCGATTAGCCCCAACAGACAAACGGCCAAGCAAGAATAATGAAAACCCGGTGCGCGAGTCATTCCACCCTTGGGACAGCGCATAGTTGACAGCGCGTGCAGCTGCAGCACGGCGCGCGTCCAGCGATGGTTGTGCGCCCATTGCGGCCTCGACATCATTGATCCAGGCGCGTGGCGTCGGCGTGAAGGGCGGTGTGCTCACGCGATTTCCGGCTGGGTTTATTTTACTTAAAATGGCTGGCAAACGCTGTGCCACTTGCGTGCGCGACATGCCATTGCGCAGCGCAGGGTCATAGGTCGCGCGTAAAATCAGCATATCAAATTCAGTCAATATCGAATGGATATTGTCATCATTATAGACACTGTCGGTCAAGCTATACAGATCGTTGAGCGGTCCCAAGGCTTGCGCCAACTCTTCGTGCAGACAGTCGCGAATTTCTTGCGGTGCTTCATCATTGGGGATGAAGATCGATAGCTTTTCACGCTGTGTGACGTTGGTCCAGCTCAAATCAGCACGGCCCGCATGGCGGTAGGACGCCCAACTGGAAATATTGGGCGCAACGATGCAAGCCGCATTGGGAATGCGTTGGCGCAAGTCTGCATGGGGCAGGGTCTCGATGGTGATATTCGCGTCCACATTTGGTCCGACGCGAGTGATATCAATGCCCGCTTCTCGGCGCAGCCGCGAGATCAACAGTTCCAGATCTGGCCCCAAAGATGCAGGAATCGCAGTCCCCGTCACGCGCAGGGTGATCGGCCCGTCAAATCGGGTGAATTGTGACAGCTCGGTGCCATTTTCAAGTTGAAAACTCAGCGCCATAAAATCACGCGCGATAGAGGTGTTTGAACGGGTTGTCGTGGCGGGTCTTAGGGATGAAAAAAGCTTCATCGGAGGCAAATCAAGCAAGATCGAGGGCGCACGGGTCGTGTCGCGCTGTGGGACTCGCAGTTCCGGCGCGCCGCAGCCGACCAAAAGCCCCATGGCCAAAGCTGCCACCCCCAGTCGCAAAACGCCCCGCGCCTTTAGCGAACGCGTAACAAACATAGGATTGGAAAAGGGCGCTGATTTAAACACTTAATATGGCCTTTGGTATTTCACAAACGGGGTTAAAGTGGCGACTTGGTCGTAGAGATGGCGGGCCGTAAAATTGGTCTCTTGCGTCATCCAATAGACCGATGGCGTCTCATTTTCATCTGCGGCGCTGTAAACGCGGTTGATCAAGGCCCGCGCGGCCCCTTTGCCACGTGCGCTTTGCGTCACGTATAGGTCTTGTAGGTAAACCACATCTTCCAGCCGCCAATTATGGGCATGAGTGATGTAATGCACAAAGCCAATGATCTTATCGTCTAAGACGGCCACAAAGGCTGCGCGGTCTGCCTGCGCAGGGTTCGTCAGCCGATCGAACGTGGCTTCTGATACGGTGTCGGGCACTGCAGACTCGTAAAACGTCAAATAGGCCTGCCAAAGCGGTTTCCAAGCCTCTTGATCTGCACGCGTCATTGCACGAATGGTGATGGCCATCTCAGCGACGTCCTTTACGGTCTAAAAAGGCCAAACGTTCGAACAGTGCGACGTCTTGTTCGTTTTTCAACAAGGCACCATGCAGTTTGGGCAGCGCGTTTGCACTGTCCATCGCAAGGTCTTCTGGTGTCAAATCTTCTGCCAACAACAATTTAAGCCAATCCAATACTTCCGAGGTCGAGGGTTTCTTTTTGAGCCCTTGAGTCTCTCTTATGGTATAGAACTGTGTCAAAGCCGTGGTCAAAAGACGGTCTTTCAGGTTCGGGAAGTGAACGTCGACGATTTGGCGCATCACCTCCATGTCTGGAAAGCGGATGTAATGGAAAAAACAGCGCCGTAAAAATGCGTCAGGCAGTTCCTTTTCGTTGTTTGAGGTGATGATGATCACAGGGCGATGGCGCGCGCGCACAGTTTCGCCCGTCTCATAGACATGAAATTCCATCTTATCGAGTTCTTGCAGCAAATCATTGGGAAATTCGATGTCGGCCTTGTCGATTTCATCAATCAGCAAGACCACCTTTTCGCCCGCCTCAAAGGCCTGCCATAGCTTGCCTTTCTTGATGTAATTGCTCACATCCTCAACCTTTGGATCGCCCAGTTGGCTGTCACGCAGGCGCGACACCGCGTCATATTCGTACAGTCCTTGTTGGGCGCGGGTGGTGGATTTGATATTCCATTCGATCATCTGCAACCCCATGCTGGCGGCCACTTGGCGTGCCAGTTCGGTTTTGCCTGTCCCCGGTTCGCCTTTGACCAAAAGAGGCCGCTCAAGCGTGATGGCCGCGTTCACAGCAACTGTCAGGTCTTTGGGCGCGATATAAGTGTCGGTTGATGCGAATTTCATATGTAAAGGGCCCCAATCTAACGAATTTTCATGCCAATCATAGCAGCGGATCACAAAGGTACAACGCGTGGTAGATCACCTAGTGACATCCGCTTGCAAAGCAGGTAAATGAGCGGCAATTGGAGGTGCCGACCAGTCAAAAGTGATAGCACTTGAGCTGTCGGCGACAATGAGGTGAGCACTATGACGGCCGAATTAACCCTGCCTGACGATTATCGTCCATCGGTGGACGAACCCTTTATGAACGAACGTCAGATCGAATATTTTCGTCGGAAACTTGAAAATTGGAAAGCAGAGCTGCTGGATGAAAGCCGCAACACGCTTGAAGGTTTGCAAGACGGAACCCGAAGCATTCCAGACATTGCGGATCGTGCGTCTGAAGAAACCGACCGCGCCCTTGAATTGCGCACGCGGGATCGTCAACGCAAGCTCGTTACAAAAATTGACGCTGCCTTGCGTCGCATCGAAGCTGACGAGTTTGGGTATTGCGAAGAAACGGGCGAGCCGATTTCGCTTAAACGTCTTGATGCACGCCCCATCGCGACCTTGAGCCTTGAGGCGCAAGAGCGTCACGAGCGCCGCGAAAAAGTACACCGCGACGATTGATCTGATCGTGTGTTTTAGACAGGGAGTACGCGTCGCGCGGCATTGCGCGCAGGTGACCTGTCATTGAATCTATGCCAAACACCGAAGCAATCGCTTCGGTGTTTTTCGTTGCGCTGGCTTTGCATGAGGGTTTCATATGTTGATTGGGCAAGATATCGCCATTTTGGGCGCTGGCGTGGCGGGGTTGGCTGCTGCGCGCGCTTTGGCGCTGCGCGGCGCGCGTGTGACCGTTTATGAACGCGCATCCGAGGTCAAGGAAGTGGGTGCGGGGTTGCAACTGTCGCCAAATGGCGTGGCGGTCTTGTCTGCGCTTGGGTTGGATGCAGGCCTGAATGCCATGCGCTCCACAGGGGTGTTATTGCTTGATGGATATTCCGGGCGCAAGGTTTTGCATATGGATTTTAAAGGCTTTAAGCCTGATGCAGATTTTCTGATGGTGCACCGCGCTGATTTGATTGATGTTTTGCTCAAGGGGGCTCAGGATTCAGGCGTTCAGATCAAGCTGTCACATAGCGTCGAGACGGTTGTTGACGATGGTGACGCTGTAACGCTGCGGTTTGAAGGCGGCGCGCAGTGCGTTCATGATGTGGTTGTGGGGGCTGATGGATTGCAGTCACGCTTACGCAAGACATTGAACGGCGAGGCTGCCCCCTTTTTCACCGGACAAACGGCTTGGCGCGCCACCGTGCCCGCTTTGGGTGGCGAAGATCCGATTGCGATGATCCATATGGCGGCGGGTCAACATGTGGTGTGTTATCCGCTGCGCGATGGGACGTTAATCAATATTGTCGCCGTCGAAGAACGCGCCGATTGGACCGATGAGGGCTGGCATCTCGCAGGTGATCCTGACCAGCTGAGAGAACATTTCAAAGCCTTCGGTGGCGGTGTGACCAGTCTTTTGGCGCGAGTCACTGAGGTCTCAAGATGGGGCTTGTTTCGTCATCCCGTGGCGCAAAATTGGTACGGCGCAGGCACAGCGTTGATTGGCGATGCTGCACATCCCACCTTGCCGTTCTTGGCGCAGGGGGCCAATCTGGCCTTAGAAGACGCTTGGGTTTTGGCTGATTGTTTGGCAAATATGCCGCTTGATCAAGCGCTGCCCGCCTATCAACTGCGCCGCCGTGCCCGCGTGGTGCGCGCGATCGATGCGGCTACGGCCAATGCGCGCAATTATCACTTGCGTGGCCCGAAACGTATGGCAGCCCATATGGTGTTGCGTGCGGGCGGAAAAATCGCGCCGCGCGCGGTGGTGGATAGGTTTAGCTGGCTTTACGACCATGACGTCACGCGGGATGTCAGTTAAATCTCGCAAAAAAAACCGCGGCCCATATCAACAGGGCGGCGGTTGTTTGTATCAGATGAGAGGTTAAGAGGTCTCTAACGCTGAAATAATTCCAGAGAAATCAGCAGCTTTCAAAGACGCGCCGCCAACCAGCGCACCGTCCACATCTGGGACAGCGAAAATGTCAGCCGCGTTGCTTGACTTGACAGACCCACCATAGAGCAGCGGCAGATCAGCTGCGATATCACCAAAACGCGCAGTGAGAGTGGCGCGCATATCAGCATGGATTTCTGCAATCTCATCAAGAGTTGGCACTTTCCCCGTGCCGATGGCCCAAACCGGTTCATAGGCGATCACCAGTTTGCTGGCATCGATTTCATCGGGCAGGGACCGCAAAAGCTGCCCGTGCACCACTTTAAGCGCATCGCCCGCTTCGCGTTGTTCCAGCGTTTCGCCAACACAGACAATTGCGGTCAGACCTGCTGCGCAAACGGCTTCGGTTTTAGAGCGCACATCCGCGTCGCTTTCGCTGTGATCGGCGCGGCGTTCCGAGTGGCCCGTGATCACATAGGTCGCACCAGCATCCGCCAATTGCGCGGCAGAGATATCGCCCGTATGCGCGCCACTTTCATTGGAATGGCAATCTTGTCCGCCTATGGCGATGGGGCTGTCTTTGAGGATCGCGGCCATGGATGTGATCAGCGTGGCAGGGGGACAAAGCAAAATATCGACACTTGGGCTGTCGAAGGTTTTGGCCAGAGTGACGGCCTCGCCTAAGCTGGCGGTGACGCCATTCATCTTCCAATTGCCTGCAGCCAGTTTGCGTGCCATGTCGCGCTCTCCTCAAATACGTTTCGCACATCATTGCAGCGTTGAAAGCGCCGTCAAGTGGATAGCAAACCTGAGGGCCGCCTGCGGATGGTTTTAAAGCGCAGCCAAGGCCTTTTTGGCCCAGTCACAGGCAAGATCTGCGTCATCCAATGCCGCATTTGGCAAAGTCCAATAGCCCATTGGGCCACGGGGCGTTTGAAATTGCGCGGCACCTGCGCTGGCAAGACTGTCCGCAAAATCGCCTTTTGCTTTCAGATACACCGTGCCGTCGCGATCAAGCGAGGCAAAGATGACCCCGTCGCAATAAATGGCCAATCCCCCCATCATCTTACGTGTTGAGATCGTCCCGAGCGGTGCAAACAGTTCTTCGGCAAAAGTGATCATACTCGGTGTGATGCTCATGGCTTGTCAGCCTTTTGTTTGCGTGCCGCTTTTTTGGCTTTCGCAATGCGCTTTTTCTCGGTGGCTTTCAACGCTGGCGCATAGGACAGGCGCGCCCAATCGCGGGCCTCGTCAGGATCATCACTCGCGCTTTCGGGTAGTGACATCAAAGAGGTCACAACGGTTTCGCCGTCTTTTTTGGGATAGGTGAAAGGCTCGGACCCCGCGTCAACAAAGGCCTCGACAGTTGTCTCATCGGATTTCATATAAATCGTGCCGCCGATGATACAGGCGAACATCACATCGCCTTCAACATATAAAGCACTGCCCCCGAAAAGCCCGCCAACTGTGATCTCGCCTATATCGGCGAACAGATCGCGGGCATGGGCGATAAGCTCAGCGGGCGCTGGCATTTACGCGCGGCTTTGTGCAGACAGATTTTCATCGAACTTGATGCTTTCGCCACAGCCGCAAGCGTCAACCACATTGGGATTGCGGAACTTAAAGCCAGCTTCCAGCAAGGACACTTCGTAATCGATCTCGGTGCCAAACAAGAACATCTGCGCCATGGGCGCGATCATCACGCGACCGCCATCTTGTTCGACCACTTCGTCCAGAGGATCGATTTCATTCACATAGTCCATGGTGTATTCCATGCCTGCGCAGCCGCCCTTTTTGACGCCAATGCGCAAACCTTTGGAGCCATCTTTCTCCATCAGTTTTGCGATTTGTGCCGCCGCTTTGGGCGTGATGGTGACGGCTTGTTTGCCTGGAATACCGAACATATGCGTTCTCCTTTCCCCTAACTTAGGGCTTTGCGGCCATGATCTCAAGAAGCGGATCACCGTTTAACCCATTGTTGATCGCAAGAGTTAAGATTGCGATCGCAATCGCCCAGCTGAACGAGGCCAGCGTGCCGATGATCACATATTCGGCCTTTTCATTCTTTGACGCGGAATCAAAGCGCAAAATTGACTTTGCAGCGATCAAAAAACCGATACCAGCGGGCTGACCTGCGAGAAACATCAAGAAAATCAGCCCACGTTCAAGGACGCCGATCATCATGCCGCCTTTGGGCAAGCTTTTCTCGGGGGCACCTTCTGCAAATGGCACCATCAATTTTCCGACGGCAAAGCCACCCGCGCGGGTCGTGTATAAAATACCGGCCGTCAGCAACATCGCTTTCGGTGCCCAAGGGCTGATGTCCAATAAGCCGCCTGCCGCCAGATCTTTGCTCCAAACGCCATCTGCCCAAAGGGTCGGGGCAAAGGCTGCGATCGCGGCGATGGTGGCTAGATGTGTGAGCTGATCGATTAAGTAGGGTTTGATTCCCTCATCTTTGCGGGTTTTGACCCAGATGGCTTTCAATCCATCTATGATGAAGTGCAGTCCTGCAAGCACAGCGACCTGCCATGCGATAGACCCCAAAGCGATCACGGCACAAAGATAAACTGCAAACGTATGGATGAGCAGGGTGGCATAGCGATCCTTGCTCTGCGCCATCTTGGTGGTTTGAAACACGTAGTCGGCAAGGACATGAGCGAAGAAGAGGGCAGACAGGGTTTCAAACATGTGACTTGTCACTTTCGAATTGTGTTAGGATCATCCTGATCTGTTCTATTGCTATGCTATTCAAAGCCTTTGTTACAGTTTGCCGTGATTTTTCGAGGATATCGCTAATTTCCGTAAAACTTAGGTCGCTATGTGGTGGTAGGGAATACATTGCTGCTTGGGATTGCGCTTTAGTCCATCCGTGGCTCATTAACTCCATTGATAGAGTTAGGGCGTCGACCATTCCCCCGCTATCATGAAGAAAATATGTACCCTGCCTCTTTGCTATTTCTAGTGCTCTTCCTGAGGACACAAATACTTCAGCGTTTTCTGAATTTAAGTTTGGCGCAAGGTCAGTCGAAATAGGACCAACAGCAATTCCAATATAGCTATCAAATTCTGCCCCTAAGCTACGCAAAGCTGCTCTAAACATCAAAGCTGACCGCAGTGCATATTTCGGCTCGGCCAGTGCCACTTGCCAGCCGTCGCCGCGGTGGCGTGTGAAATGCAAGCTTTCTCCCATCCACTCGGCTTGCGTCTCGGCGCAATCTTTGAGCGCATCGAAAGCGCGTTCAAGTTTTTCGGGGCCCAGCGCGGTGGAGCCGACGATATCGCCGGTGAGGACGGCTATTTTGCGTGTTTCATCTGTCATGATGCAGCCAATATAGGCTGCGTTTTGTGATATGCAACCTATTTAGGATGCGTTGATCATTTCGCACCCTATTTAGGTTGCGTTTGGAAGTGCGCAGCCGATTTGGGTTGCGCGTCAGCTTGGGGGCCACATTAAGGCCCAAACCGCGTCGGCGCACTCAACAATGTGCCAATCGCGTCCAAAGCGGCGCGGATGGGCGGGTCGTGGCGGGCGTCATGATGGCTGACCAACCATTCTTCATGGGTGAGTGCGTCAATCTCGGGCGAAACCTGCACCAGTTCGGGCATGGCGCGCCCGGCGAAAATAGGCAAAATCACGCGGGCTATGCCGCCAATGGCCAAATCGGCCTCAGCGCGGGGATCAGAGGCGGTGCTGACGATCTCATCAGGTTTGTTGTGCCGCAACCACCGTTTCGAGGGCGTCGTGGCAAGAGATTCGGGCAGGGTGATATAGCCCGTTACTTCGGGACCACGGGCGAATTCAGCATAAGCAATGCGCGCGGTGCGCCGCCCTGCCAGCCATGTTTGATCGGGACGCCTGTTGCGAATGCCGATGTCGGCTTCGCGCCGCGCGATGTCGACCATGGCGTCTGAAGAAACGAGCTCGGGCACCCACGGAACAGATGGCACCAAAGAGGCGTCTTGAGACCAAACCTCACCAAAATGCCGTGCGATGTATTGTGTGGTCCAATGGCCTGCGGTGATGCGCACAAGGGGGCGCGTTTGCTTGGCGTTGAAGGCGGCCAAGTGTTGCGCGGCGGCGCGCAGATGTTCGACCTCGGCGGCAAGGGCGCGCCCATCGCTGGTCAGCGTGTACCCCCGTGCGCCACGTTCAAACAAGCGCTTGCCCAAAGTGCGCTCTAAAGCCGTCATCCTGCGCGACAATGTAGGCGAGGGGGTGCCTGTGGCCTGCTCAGCCCCCACAAGGCCACCGCCGTCGGCGACAGCGAGAAACAGCATATAGTCGTCTAGCTTGGGGGCGGTTTTGAGTTTGGGTTTGTCTTTCATTTTTGAAAGTCCAAATGCAGTTTCTGGGCGTATTTCGACAGGTTTTTGTGCGGTAATCTCTGCATATAGATTTCAATAATGCAAGAGGTGTCTTGATGAATGACCGTTTAGCGATTTTTTTATCACCTTCAAAATCTCAAACGCCAACAGGGTTTCAGTCAGAGCAAGCGCACTACCGCGCGCTCTATCAGCAGTTTAAAAAGGACAGGCGCGCAAGGCGCGTGCAATGGTGCTTGAGGATGTTGAGGCGGGAAACGAAAAACGGCCCCGAAGGACCGTTTTGAAAGCGTAAAATCAACAATGTGAGCGATTACATAAAGCCAAGCTCTAGGCGCGCTTCATCTGACATCATTTCCATGCCCCACGGGGGTTCCCACGCCAGATCGACGTCAACTTGTTTGACGCCGGGCAGCGGTTCAATCGCATCGGCGACCCAACCCGGCATTTCGCCCGCAACAGGACAGCCCGGCGCGGTTAGGGACATGATCACATGCACTTCGTTCTCTGCGTTGATTTCGATCGTGTAGATCAACCCGAGATCATAAATGTTCACGGGAATTTCAGGGTCGTAGACGGATCGGCAGGCTTCCACGATGGCTTCGTGAAGCGGGTGTTCCGTGTTGGAAGGCTTGATCAGCGGAGTGCCTTCGACGGGAGCGTCTGAATCTGTCATGTCTGTCCTCGTGTAAACTTGACCAAAGATATAGGGTTTGGCTGGGGTAAGGTCCAGACCTTGGCTTGGTCTTTTGTGCGTGCGAGGCTATTGATTGGGCCGTTGAGCACAAAAAGGGCCATTGCCATGTCAATTCTCGCCGCCGATCAAAATCTGTTTCATGTCGATATCGAATATAAAGTCGATTTGGCGCTGGTTGAACCGCATATGCAAGCGCATCTGGCCTTTGTTGATGAAGGGTATGATCGTGGATTCTTTTTGGCCTCTGGTCCGAAGGTGCCACGCACTGGCGGTGCGATTTTGGCGACTGCGCCCGACCGCGAGATGTTGGAAACATTTTTAGCGCGCGATCCTTTTGTCACCGAAGGACTTATTGCCCTGACCGTGACCGAATTTGTGCCGCGCCGCACAGTTGATGGGCTGTAACCAAAGGGCTGGACCCAAAGAACTGTAACGGCGCGGATAGATTGGTCTGCTAGGCTGTTTTCTTGCTGGCGCCTTTGCGCGCTGGCATTGGACGGACCCGTTTTTCGATGGTGTCATACAAAAGACCCGCGATGTTTTTCTCGGTGGTCTTTTCAGCCCCCTCCAAACCGGGCGAAGAATTGACCTCTAGCACTTTCGGACCATCATCAGCGCGCAGCAGATCCACACCTGCCATGCGCAGACCAAAGGCTTTGGCCGATCTGACGGCCGCATCGCGTTCGGCTTTGGTGATCCGCACCGCTGTGGCTGAGCCGCCTAAATGCAGGTTCGAGCGGAAATCGCCACCGCTTGAGCTGCGTTTGATCGCGGCGACCACTTTGCCATCGACAACAACACAGCGGATATCGACGCCTGAGGCTTCTTTGACAAAATGCTGCACCAGAAAGTTGGCTTTGAGGCCACGAAAGGCAGAAATCACAGATTGCGCGGCTTTCTTGGTCTCAGCCAGCACAACGCCGCGCCCTTGGGTGCTTTCCAACAATTTGACAATCAGCGGTGCTTGTCCCGCCAAATCGATCAGATTGTCCGTATCTTTAGGAGAGGCGGCAAAGGCCGTGGTCGGCATGTCGATGCCATGACGCGCCAAGACTTGATGCGCATGTAATTTGTCCCGCGATTTGGCGATGCCATCGGCAGAATTGAGACAATAGGTGCCAATGGTTTCGAATTGACGGATCACAGCACAGCCATAAGAGGTGATAGAGGCACCGACACGCGGGATCACCGCATCATAGCGGGGCAGGCGTTTGCCATCGTAATAGATTTCAGGCGCCATCGCGTTGATCGCCATGTAGCAGCGCGTGGTGTCAATCACTTCGATCACATGCCCGCGCTCTTGGCCTTCGGCCACAAGGCGCTGGGTGGAATAGCTTTCGGGTTCGCGTGACAGCACAGCGATGCGCAATGCCCGCGGCGCGCTTGAGGTGCGGATGGCCGCAGAAAAATAGGCGCTGTCGTCAAGCTCGGTTTGGCAAAAACTCTCGTTCGGGGTGACGATCATGTCGTCATCTATGGCTTGGCGACCCAATAGCATACGATAGGCCATATTGGTGCGATTGGTCAGAGTGATCTCGATCGGCCATGTGCGATCGCCGATGGAAATATCGGTGGTGATCACATAACGCAGTTCGGTTTCGCCATTGGATGATGTGACTTCACGACGATCCACCACTTTTGCAGAGCAGGCGATGACGATGTCTTCGCGCGCAGGCACTGGATGGATGTTAAACCGCACCATTGGGGCGTTTGCAGGGCCAAAAGGTTCAATGTCGAACGCGTGCAGCGCAGAGGTGCGCGCGCCTGTGTCAACTTTAACCTTGAGGGCAGGCAGACCAAGCGCGGGCAGCTTTGCCCACTCTTCCCAGCCCAAAGCGAAAGGAGCTTTGTCCGTCATCGTTTTATCTCACATCTGAAAGGGAAGGCGGTTCGGTATGATGCCGCCAGAGACGCCCTCTCTCACCTATTCACGATTCTAGCAATAGGGTTTGTGAGTTTTGTGACAGAGCCGGGTTTTTCTATGCCTTTGGCGCGCGTTTGACACGCGAGAATTGGTGTCGCGCCCTCAGCATGCTGCGCAGCGTGACGACCTGATTTCGCTTATCAATTGGGCGAAACTGTGGGGAAACTCGTTAAACTGCACAAGATTTACACCAAAACAGGCTTTGCCCTAAGGGTAACTTAAGCCCTCAGGGTCAAAGTCTTTTCATAAGACGCATCCGCGCGCAGTCTTTCTCAATACGACAAAGGGGAAGACTATGTCAGAACAAAATACGCAGTTGGTGTACAACTTAAACGACGTTCCGCCGCCGCCCAAAGCGGCCTTGGCGGCCTTTCAGCACGTCTTGGCGTCCATCGTCGGCATTGCCACGCCGTCTTTGATCATCGGTGGCGTTTTGGGATTGGGAGAACATGTGTCCTATCTCATCGCGATGGCGTTTTTCGTCTCTGGGGTTGCGACGTTTATTCAATGCAGGCGCGTGGGGCCGGTTGGCTCTGGTTTGCTGAGTGTTCAAGGCACGTCCTTTGCCTTTCTCGGTGCGATTTTGGCCGCAGGCTTTGCGGTGAAAGGTCAAGGCGGCACGCCCGAAGATATTTTGGCGATGATTTTCGGTCTGTGTCTGGCTGGCTCTGTGATTGAAATCATTCTGTCGCAGTTTTTGGACAAACTCAAACGCGTGATCACGCCAACGGTGACGGGTGTGGTGATCACCGTGATTGGTCTGAGTTTGATCAAAGCGGGCTTTACCGACTTTGCTGGTGGTGCGCGTGCAGGCGAAGATCTGGGCAAGCCATTGTTCTTGCTCTTGGGCCTTTTGGTTGTGGCCGTGATTTTGTTTGTGACGTTTTTGGGCAATCCTATGTTGCGCATTGCTGCCATCATGATTGGTCTCGTTGTGGGGACAATTGTGGCCAGCTTCTTTGGTATGGTGGATGTGAGCGCGCTTGGCAGTGCAAAACTGTTCGCGCTGCCTGTTCCGTTTAAATACGGCATCGACTTTGATTTCGCTTTGTTTGTGCCGATCGCGTTTTTGTATTTCGTGACAGCGATTGAAACCTCTGGCGATTTGACTGCGAACTCTGTGATTTCAGGCGAACCTGTTGAGGGCGATGTTTACATGGGCCGCATCAAGGGCGGTGTCTTGGGCGATGGCGTGAATTCTGCGATTGCTGCTGTGTTCAACACCTTTCCAAACACCACGTTTTCGCAAAACAACGGCGTGATCCAAATGACAGGCGTGGCCAGCCGCCATGTCGGCATGTGGATCGGTGGCATGTTAGCGTTGATGGGGCTGTTTCCTGTCATTGGCGCGTTTTTCTTGATTATTCCTAAACCCGTTTTGGGTGGGGCCACCGTGGTGCTGTTTGCGTCAATCGCTGTTGCAGGTATTCGCATTCTTGCCTCGCAAGAGATGACCCTGCGCCGCATCTATATCATGGCTGTGTCCTTTGGTCTGGCTTTGGGCGTGACCTTGGTGCCCGATGCCACGCAGCATTTGCCAAACTTTATGAAGCAAGTGTTTGCAGCGCCCATCACCTTGGCGGGTCTCTCTGCGATCATCCTGTCTTTGGCGATCCCTGAAGACAAAGAGTAAGCGGACCAGGTCGGGCTGCTTACATATAGAAAAAGAAAGGCCCGTTTGAATGTTCAGGCGGGCTTTTTGTTGCTGAATAGAAAGAAACAAAACCGACGTTCCATAACGTCACATTCACACCCTCTCTGGCCCAAGCGCGCGTTTCGCGGTAAGTCGTTTTCCTATGACACAACGAATCTCATTTTCCCTCGATGCCACAGATGGCAAAGCCCGCACGGGCGTGATTTCAACCCCGCGCGGCGACATTCGCACGCCGGCCTTTATGCCTGTGGGCACGGCGGGCACCGTGAAAGCGATGATGCCCGAAAGTGTGCGCGCAACTGGCGCGGATATTTTGCTGGGCAACACCTATCACTTGATGCTGCGCCCCACGGCGGAACGCATTGATCGCTTGGGCGGTCTGCACAAGTTCATGAACTGGGAACGGCCTATTTTGACAGACAGCGGCGGGTTTCAGGTGATGAGCCTCGCAGGCTTGCGCAAGCTCAACGAGGAAGGCGTGACGTTTGCCTCTCACGTGGATGGATCAAAACATGTCATCACGCCTGAGCGTTCGATGGAAATTCAAAAGCTGCTCGGCTCAGACATTGTGATGTGTTTCGATGAATGCCCTGCGCTGCCTGCCACCGACGAAGAGGTTGCCAAATCCATGCGCATGTCGATGCGGTGGGCGCAGCGGTCACGCGATGCCTTTGGCGATCGTCCGGGGCATGCATTGTTTGGCATCATGCAAGGGGGTGTGACGCCTGAGTTGCGCGAAGAAAGTGCCAAGGCGCTTATCGATATCGGGTTTGACGGCTATGCCATCGGCGGCTTGGCTGTGGGTGAGGGGCAAGAGGCGATGTTTGGCGTGTTGGAATACGCGCCTGATTATCTGCCAGTCGATAAACCGCGCTATTTGATGGGCGTGGGCAAGCCTGACGACATCGTGGGCGCGGTGAAACGTGGCGTCGATATGATGGATTGCGTTTTGCCCTCGCGCTCTGGTCGCAATGGGCAAGTGTTCACCCGTCGCGGCGCGATCAACATGAAAAACGCGCGCCATGCCGATGATCCACGACCTTTGGATGAGGCCTGCACTTGCCCTGCCTGTACGCAATATTCGCGCGCTTATTTGCATCACGTGTATCGCTCGCATGAGATGATTTCTGGTATGCTTTTAACATGGCACAACCTGCATTATTTCCAAGATCTCATGCAAGGCATGCGCGACGCGATTGCCGCTGGCACGTTTGAGGCTTGGGAAGCAGAGTTCCACGCCATGCGCGCTGAAGGCGATATCGATCCGCTGTAACTGTAGAGTTTAACGCAAGCTATTGAGGCCGCTCACATAATGTTGGAGCGGCCTTTTTTTGTGAAAATCTCCATAGAATTTTACAGTTAACTTACTGTTATCCTTGTCTTTATCTATCTGGATTTTGCCACATTATGGACCAAGCATAAAAATAGCTTTGGGGCATCAGATGACTCAGGGGTATATCATGTCCGTATCGAAAATGTGGAGTTTGGCCATCGGCCTGTTCTTTATATGTGTCTTGGCATCGACGTTGCAGTTATCTGCCGCCATGCCCAAAAGTGCAAAAGCGCCCCAAGTGCTGCTGTCGCCAGAAGCCGCGGCTTTTCAACGCATAAGGGCGCAGTCGCACATGGAACCGATTCCGAATGTGACCGTCGCTTGCGCTATGCCTCTGGCTGCGAGGCATCAGATTGCTCAATGCACCATAGGCCCTTCGGTAGACGCTTCGATGAAATAATGTTTGCACATGCCTGTGACGGCTTTGGTTCCGTCTTTGCATCACGGGTACGCTTGAAAAATTATCGTTGCCTTAGCGAAAACATACCGAATTAACCTATTTCAGTGCTTGCGGGTCGGCGCGAAGGCGGGCAAACTAAGTCCAAATCCAACTGCACTTGGTTGAAATTGGGGGCGCAGGGCCCCAAATATGATGAACCAAGTCAGGAAAGGGCCAAAGATTGCCGCCAAGCGGGATCCGGTTCTTTTGCAAAATAAGGACACAAAATGCACGAGCAACTTCACTCATATCCCGTACTGCCTTTGCGCGACATCGTGGTTTTCCCCCATATGGTCGTGCCCTTGTTCGTCGGTCGTGACAAATCCGTTAAAGCGCTTGAGGAAGTGATGTCGCAAGACAAGCAAATCCTTTTGAGCGCGCAAATCGATCCATCTGTTGATGATCCTGAAGCGGATGGCATCTACCGCATGGGGGTTTTGGCAAATGTTTTGCAATTGCTCAAATTGCCTGACGGCACCGTAAAAGTGCTGGTCGAGGGCGATAAACGCGTTCAAATTACAGAATTTGTTGAAAACGACCGTTTTTTTGAGGCTGCAACAGCCGAGTTGTTCGAGGTCGAAGGCGACCCCGCCGCTGTGATCGCCTTGGTGCGTTCTGTGGCAGAAGAATTCGCACATTACGCCAAGATCAAAAAGAACATCCCCGAAGAGGCATTGACCGCCGTCGATGACACCAAAGACCCCAGCAAAATGGCCGATCTTGTCGCGGGTCATCTGGGCGTCGAAGTTGCGCAGAAACAAGATCTGCTGGAAACCTTGTCGGTCGAGGCGCGTCTTGAGGCGATCTATGGCATGATGCAGGGCGAAATGTCCGTGCTTCAGGTCGAGAAAAAGATCAAAACCCGCGTCAAATCCCAGATGGAGCGTACCCAGCGCGAGTATTATTTGAATGAGCAAATGAAAGCCATTCAGAAAGAGCTCGGCGATGGCGAAGAGGGCGCGAATGAGATTAACGAGCTTGAAGAGAAAATTGCCAAGACCAAATTCTCTAAAGAGGCCGCTGAAAAAGTTGCCGCCGAGCTGAAAAAACTCAAATCCATGAGCCCAATGTCGGCGGAAGCCACAGTGGTGCGCAATTATCTGGATTGGATGCTGTCTATTCCATGGGGCGTCAAATCCCGTGTGAAAAAAGACCTGAAACGTGCCGAAGAGGTCTTGGATAAAGATCACTACGGTCTGGAAAAGGTCAAAGAACGCATCGTTGAATACCTTGCCGTGCAGCAGCGCAGCCAAAAACTCAAAGGCCCGATCATGTGCCTCGTGGGGCCTCCTGGTGTGGGTAAAACGTCACTTGGGAAATCTGTTGCCAAAGCCACGGGGCGTGAATTTATTCGCATCTCTTTGGGTGGCGTGCGTGATGAATCTGAAATTCGCGGTCACCGTAGAACCTACATCGGGTCTATGCCCGGTAAGATCATTCAGGCGTTGAAAAAAGCCAAAACCACCAATCCGCTGATCTTGCTCGATGAAATCGATAAGATGGGCCAAGATATGCGTGGCGACCCCGCGTCTGCGATGCTTGAAGTGCTTGATCCTGAACAAAACTCCACCTTTGTGGATCACTACATGGAGGTCGAATACGATCTATCCAACGTGATGTTCTTGACCACGTCCAACAGCTATAACATGCCGGGGCCATTGCTGGACCGGATGGAAATCATTCCGTTGTCTGGCTACACCGAAGACGAAAAAGCAGAGATTGCCAAACAGCATTTGATCCCCAAACAGATCAAAAACCATGGCTTGAAAGCGGCTGAATTTTCGATCTCTGATGAGGCTGTATCCGATGTGATCCGTTACTACACCCGTGAAGCAGGTGTGCGGAACTTGGAACGTGAAATGGCCAAAGTCGCGCGTAAGTCTTTGACAAAGATCGTCAAAAAAGAAGTCACATCAGTTCAGGTGACGCCTGACAATTTGGAAGACTTCTTAGGCGTGAAAAAGATGCGTTATGGTTTGGCCGAGAAAGAAGACCAAATCGGTGTCGTGACTGGATTGGCCTATACTTCTGTGGGCGGCGATCTGTTGCAAATCGAAGCCCTGCGTCTGCCAGGTAAAGGGCGGATGAAAACCACAGGTAAGCTTGGCGATGTGATGAAGGAATCCATCGACGCGGCGTCCAGCTATGTGCGTTCAATCGCGCCAGAAATTGGGTTGAAACCGCCCGTGTTTGACACCTTGGACATTCACGTTCACGTGCCTGATGGGGCGACACCGAAAGATGGACCCTCTGCAGGTCTGGCTATGGTCACCACGATTGTGTCGGTGCTCACCAAAATTCCGGTGCGTAAAGATATTGCGATGACGGGTGAGGTCAGCTTGCGCGGCAATGCGACGGCCATCGGTGGCTTGAAAGAAAAGCTTTTGGCGGCTTTGCGCGGGGGCATCACCACGGTGTTGATTCCCGAGGAAAACGTCAAAGATCTCGCGGACATTCCAAACAATGTCAAAGAGGGCTTGGAAATCATTCCTGTGTCTCATGTGTCCGAGGTTCTCAAACACGCGTTGGTGCGTGCACCTGAGCCTATTGAATGGGACCATGAGGCCGACGATGCAGCACGTTTGGCCAAAGCCACAGCACCTGCCGCAGAGGCTGTTCCTGTTGCGCATTAATCTTGGGACGCGTGTTGCGTGCCCCAAATTCTAAATTGATTATGAAGTCAAAACAAAGGCGTTCCAATATTTGGGGCGCCTTTGTCATATTGGTGTTGGATTTAATGCATTTGTAATGTCGCAAAAATGATGGTTATTTTAACTGCCCTTTAATATTTTGTGTCATATTCAATCATTTAGGATGAAATTTGATCTTGACCTGCCTGATTTATGTCCAATGCGAATTGGTGGGGCATTGTAGCCATTTCCCATTTGCAACTGGGGGCGTAGAAAGGTTAATGTTTCTATAAAAGAAACAACCTAAAGGTCTGTATCATGGCAACGCGCCGCACAACGACAACGATCACAACTGAAGAGCCGAGCAAAATCACGGCTCCGACAACTGTTGCAACGTCTACGCCCGCCGCTGACGTCGAAGCGCCTGAGGCCAGCCTTGTACATGTTGTGAAGAAAAAAGAGCTTATTGAACGTGTGTCTGAGGCCTCCGGCATCAAAAAAGGCATCGCGAAAAAAGTGATCGAAGCAACGCTCAAGGAAATGGGCGATATTATGCAAGAAGGCACAGAGATGAATCTGCCGCCACTTGGTAAAGTGTCGATCAATCGTCAAAAAGAGGTCGCAAACGCGTTTATTTTGATCGCAAAATTGCGTCGCGCCAAAGGCATGCTTGCCGGTAAATCACCAGCTGGTGAAGGAGAAGACGCATCCAGTGAAGACGTTGACACAACCGAAACTGAATAAAGCGAAAAAAGTGGTGTGATGCCTCTTGCATCATGTGCGTCCTAGGTCTAAACACCGCGCCACGGCGGGTCGTTAGCTCAGTTGGTAGAGCGCTTCGTTTACACCGAAGATGTCGGGAGTTCGAGCCTCTCACGACCCACCATCAGAATTCAAAAGGCACACTGCAGAGTGTGCCTTTTTTCGTTGCGTGACATCGTCTCAGGGTTTACCCCACAGGCATGATAAAACATCCCATATTTCTTTTGCGACACGGCCAGACGGAATGGAACTTAGAGGGCCGCATGCAAGGGCAGCTTGACAGTCCATTGACGGCGAAAGGGCGGGCGCAAGCTCTGGCGCAGCGTGATATATTGAAACCCGTGTTTGCGGCTTTCCCTCAGATTGATTTTCAAGCCAGTCCTTTGGGCCGCGCTTGGGATACGGCAGTCACCGCCGCAGATGGCCATCCTGTGTCTCAAAATGATGTGCTGAAAGAAGTGTTTGCTGGCAGTTGGGAAGGCCGCCTGCGCGCCGACATCGTCGCAGAATGCGGTGGATCGGCAGCTGAAGACGATATGTTCGAGTTGTTCTTATCCGCACCAGACGGGGAAGGGGCCGCCGCCCTCGAGCAGCGCTGTCGCAGGGCTTTGGCCGCTTTGAACGGGCCGGCAGTTATCGTTTCACATGGGGTTGTCTCTGCCTTCTTGCGTGGATTGGTGCGTGGGCTGGGTATCGCTGACATCGCAAGGCTGTCGCACAACCAAGGCGTCGTTTTTGCGTTGCACGACGGGGCTGAGGTGATGTTGGAAACGCGCGCAGATGCAGAACTATATCTGGCCAGCATCCGCGCTTATCTCATTTAGGCTTTAGTCCTTTGACACCGCATCCAACACGCGAGCCCATGACCGAATGCCTTTGTGAAAACTTTCCACATCATATTTTTCATTTGGTGAATGAATTTGATCATCATCGCGGGCAAATCCCGCAAGCATCGCATCGACACCCACGATCCGTTTGAAATGCCCCGCAATGGGGATAGAGCCGCCACAGCCGATGAACGCCGCTTCATTCGGCCATTCATCAGACAGGGCTGCACGGGCTTTCTCGAACGCGGGGTGATCTGTGGCCATGGTTGAGGCTTTTGAGGCGCCGTGTGGATTAAAGTCTACTGTGCAATCATCTGGCAGGTTGGCGCGCACGTAGTCATGCAGTGCAGCACGAATTTTGTGAGGGTCTTGATCGCCCACCAAACGTGCGGACAGCTTGACCGAGGCTTGTGATGGCAGCACTGTTTTGAACCCTTTGCCAGTATAGCCGCCATTGATGCCGTTGAATTCCAGCGTGGGTTCGGACCAGATCATTTGCAGCCCCGTCTTGCCATCTTCGCCAGCGGGATTTTTCAGGCCGACCTCGCCCAAGAAGGCTTCTGAATCAAACCCCAAGGCGTCCCATTGGTTGCGCAATTCATCGGACAACTCCGGTACACCATCATAAAAGCCGGGCAGGGTGACACGACCTGAGTCGTCATGCAGTCCGGCAAGAATTTTGGTGAGAACCCGAATGGGATTGCGAGCGATGCCGCCAAACATGCCAGAATGCAGGTCTTTATTGGCGGCAGTGATGGTGATCTCGTCGCTCATCAACCCGCGCAGCATGGTGACAATCGCAGGCGTGTCGTGGCCGAAAAGACCTGTATCGCAGATCAAGGCCACATCGCCTTTCAGCTTGTCTTTATGCTCTTCCATGAAGGGCACCAATGACGGTGACCCGCTTTCCTCTTCGCCCTCAAAGAAGAATGTGATTTCGCAAGGCAGTTCGCCATGTTCGGCTTTCCAAGCGCGGCAGGCCTCGATAAAGGTCATCAACTGGCCTTTGTCATCAGATGACCCACGCCCGCGAATAACCTGTCCTTTGGCTGTGTCTTCGATTTGTGGATCGAAAGGGTCGGAGTTCCAAAGGTCAATGGGATCAACAGGTTGAACGTCATAGTGGCCGTAGAACACCAAATGTGGTACATTTGAATTGTCAGGCCCGTCGACGTGCCCCATCACCATAGGGTGACCTGGCGTGGTATAGATTTTTGCATCGATGCCGATTGAGGACAAATCCGCGACAAGCCAATCTGCCGCAGCAGTACAGTCTTCTTTATAAGCCGGATCCGTTGAAATAGATTTCAGACGCATAAGGTCCAACAGGCGATCCATCGAGGCGGGCAAGTCTGCGTCAATACGCGACAATACGGGAGACAGGCGTGAGGTCATGGAGGGGACTCGCTTTGGTCAAAGGGGGAGGTTTCGCCACAACTTACCGCGCCAAACTGCGGTGTCCAGTCGCGGGGGGCAGTTTGATATAGATCATTCCTAAATGTATTTGCTAGAAGCTACATCAAAGGGCGCTTATACAACCGCTGACCTGACTGCTTAAATATCTTGCGTTTTTTGAATATGTTTTGCAAGTTAAGCAACCGCCGCTGTCAAAAGCGATGAAAGACCGAATGAGAGGACGACCCGTGAACTATACAGCACAGCTCGATGACGCGCTCCAGCGCCTGCATGACGAAGATCGTTACCGGACCTTCATTGACATCGAGCGCGAGCGTGGGAATTTCCCGCATGCTGTATGGAATAAACCTGATGGCACAAAGCAGCCTGTCACCGTTTGGTGCGGCAATGATTATCTGGGCATGGGGCAGCATCCCGTTGTTCTTGATGCGATGAAAGAAGCGGTGGATGCGACGGGCGCGGGGTCTGGCGGCACACGCAATATTTCTGGCACGACGGTTTATCACAAACGTCTTGAGGCCGAATTGGCCGATTGGCATCAAAAAGAAGCGGCCTTGGTGTTTTCATCGGCCTATATCGCCAATGACGCAACGCTGTCGACTTTGCCGAAACTATTTCCTGGTCTGATCATTTATTCCGATGCGCTCAATCATGCCTCCATGATCGAAGGCGTGCGCCGCAACGGTGGTGCAAAACGCGTGTTCCGTCACAATGATGTTGAACACCTGCGTGAGTTGCTGCAAGCCGACGACCCTAATGTGCCCAAACTGATCGCCTTCGAATCTGTTTATTCTATGGATGGCGATTTTGGTCCGATCGAAGAAATTTGCGATCTGGCCGATGAATTCAACGCGCTGACCTATATAGATGAAGTCCATGCTGTTGGCATGTACGGCGCGCGTGGGGCAGGGATTGCGGAACGAGACGGTCTGCTGGATCGTCTTGATATTATTAACGGCACACTTGGCAAAGCTGTTGGTGTCTTTGGCGGCTACATCGCGGCCTCTGCGAAAATGTGTGACGCTGTGCGGTCTTACGCGCCCGGTTTCATTTTTACCACATCACTGCCCCCAGCCGTCGTGGCGGGCGCCGCGGCCTCTATCGCCCATCTCAAAACGGATCAGGCCTTGCGCGCACAGCATCAAACCCAAGCCGCGATCCTGAAATTGCGTCTCAAGGGCCTTGGCTTGCCTATTGTCGATCATGGCAGCCATATTGTGCCGCTGATCGTTGGTGACCCTAAACACACAAAGCTCATGTCGGATATGATGCTTGAAGGCTTTGGCATCTACGTCCAGCCGATCAACTATCCAACTGTGCCGCGTGGCACTGAGCGTCTGCGGTTTACGCCTTCTCCGGTTCACGGACCGCGTGAAATGGATGCTCTTGTTGGCGCTTTGGATGAACTATGGGCCCATTGTGCGCTGAATCGTGCCGAATTGGCCGGTTAACCGTTTTTCACTCTGTGCGCTGCCTTTGACCATATGCTAATTAAATAGAGATAGAGCGAACGAATCGCTAAATCGAATTGGGGCTATCTAGGTATGCGGATGTTGGGGCGTTGGAGTAAACCTCCAGTCGAGGAAGAACAGCAGCCACGCGGTTTTGACGATTTCGAGCTCAAGCTTGGTGACGTCATGCGCGGGGAAAGAGCAACCCTTGGCAAATCGCTTCTTGATGTCCAACGCGAATTGAAAATCAAAGCGACTTATGTTGCTGCGATTGAAAACGCTGATCCTTCCGTTTTTGAAACCCAAGGCTTTATCGCGGGATATGTACGCTCTTACGCGCGTTATCTTGACCTTGATCCTGAGTGGGCGTTCGCCCGTTTCAGTGCTGAAAGCGGTTTCGCTGTTGCGCATGGCATGTCGCCCGCAGCCTCTTCTGCACGCAAACCTTCAGCGATGGCTTTGTCTACATCAAAGCGTAAATCCGACGATCCTTATGCTGATCCAAACGCCTCTTTTGTTCCCCGTGGCGAAAGCTTTTTTGCGCGTATCGAACCCGGTGCGATTGGATCGACAGCTGTTTTGCTCGCCCTAGTTGGGGTGATTGGCTATGGTGGCTGGTCTGTTTTACAAGAAATTCAAAAAGTGCAACTTGCGCCTGTTGATCAAGCGCCGGGTGTTGCTTCTGAAACTACAACACTTGCTGAGACCTCTGTTGTTGTCGCGGGTTTGGATGAAAGCGTAGGTGTTTTTACCCCCTCATCCGAGGCGCTTGACCGTCTTTATCGTCCGCAAGCCTTGACCACGCCGGTTCTTGTGCCGCGTGATGGCCCAATTGTTTCTCTTGATCCTCGTACCGGTGGTGCATTGGTGCAAGAAAGCGCTGAAGATCGACTTGAGGCGATGTCGCGTCAGTTGGCCTCTGCTGCGATTGCTGGTCCTGATGCTTCGGTGATCCAAGTAGTTGAAGAACCCGCGCCAGAACTGGCATTGATTGCTGTGCGCCCGTCTTGGGTGCGTGTCAGCTCCGCAGATGGTTCTGTTTTACTTGAAAAAATTCTTGATGCGGGTGAACGTTACATTTTGCCTGCGACCGAAGAAGCCCCGCTTTTACGTACCGGCAATGGTGGCGGAGTCTATTTTGCTTTGAACGGCCAAGCTTATGGCCCTGCAGGTAAATCCGGTTCCGTGGTGAAAAACATTGCCTTGTCGGAGCTTGATATTTCAGACAGCTTCGAGGCCGTCGATCTTGCGGCCAACGATTTTGTTGCTGAGATGTTCAAGGTGGCTCAAAACACCACCGCAGAATAATCAAACCGCCAGTTATTCAAACGGTCAGTCACTCAAATCACCTGTCATTCACACCGCTGAATAATTTGACCGTCATGCACATATTATAACTTGAGTTTGCCTCATCCGTAACATGCTTTTGTGCGTGGCAAACCACCTGTGTTGTCTGCGATTGTGTGCTTTGTCCCATTGCCCCCAACGTTTACACAAACTATCTATAGGGCAACGACACAAAACGTTCCGAAAGGTGCCCCATGTCCCTGAACCATATCCGTCCGTGGCGTAATATTTATCGTCGGACCAGCCGCCAAATTATGGTGGGCAATGTGCCCGTTGGCGGTGATGCACCGATTTCGGTTCAGACCATGACCAACACTGACAGTTCAGATGTGTGTGCGACTTTGGATCAAGTGTTGCGCTCAGCTGAAGCGGGTGCGGATATTGTGCGCATTTCAGCACCCGATGAGGGCGCCACGAAAGCCCTCAAAGAAATTTGCCGCGAAAGCCCCGTGCCCATCGTGGCTGACATTCATTTTCACTACAAACGCGCCATTGAAGCTGCTGAGGCAGGGGTGGCCTGTCTGCGGATCAATCCCGGGAATATCGGTGATGAAAAGCGCGTGAAAGATGTGATCAAGGCTGCGAAAGACTATGGATGTGCGATCCGTATTGGCGTGAACGCAGGGTCTTTAGAAAAGCATCTTTTGGACAAATACGGTGAGCCTTGCCCCGACGCGATGGTCGAAAGCGGCATGGATCACATCAAGATTTTGCAAGACAACGACTTTCACGAATTCAAGATCTCAGTGAAAGCCTCTGACGTTTTTATGGCTTCTGCCGCCTATCAACAATTGTCCGAGGCCACAGATGCGCCGATCCATTTGGGCATCACTGAGGCGGGCGGGCTGACATCCGGCACGATCAAATCTGCCATCGGAATGGGGCAGTTGTTGTGGATGGGAATCGGCGATACGATCCGTGTGTCTTTGTCTGCTGACCCTGTGGAAGAGGTCAAGGTTGGCTATGAAATCCTGAAATCTTTGGGCCTGCGTCACCGCGGCGTGAACATCATTTCCTGTCCGTCTTGCGCACGCCAAGGTTTTGACGTGATCAAAACCGTCGAGACCTTGGAAAAGCGCCTTGAGCACATCAAAACACCGATGAGCCTGTCTATCATCGGCTGTGTTGTGAATGGTCCAGGCGAGGCGTTGATGACCGATGTTGGCTGGACGGGCGGCGGCGCTGGGTCAGGTATGGTGTATTTGGCGGGCAAGCAATCGCACAAGCAATCCAACGAGGATATGGTCGATCATATCGTCGAACAGGTTGAAAAAAAGGCGGCTGAAATTGCCAAGCGTATGGCCGAGGAAGACATGGCCGCAGCCGAGTAAGCTTGGTTATAGTCTAAAGAAAAACCCCGCTTGATTGGCGGGGTTTTGTCAATTCAAAAACTCATGTGCTAAGGCCCTTAGCCTTGCGCGCGTAGTTCGGCCACGATTTCGACCATGCTATCGTAGGGCACATATCCACGTACAATTTCAGATTCCATGATGAAAGCGGGCGTGCCATTGATTTGCATCGCCTGACCCAGCGCATGATTTTGTGCGATGATTTGGGTGACCTCTTCGGAATTCATCCGCTCTATCACAGCGTCAACATCGACATCCGTGCCGCGCAACAGGCGCTTCAAGCTGCCTTCCGAGACGTTGTTACCGCCGGACATCAAAGCCTCATGCACCTGCGCGTAGGCTTCATCACCGGCCACCAAATGTGTGGCGATGGCAAAGCGCGAGGCCAAAATGGAATCTTCTCCAAGGATCGGGAATTCTTTAACGATCAGTTTAATATTGCCGTCATTTTCAAGTAGCGCAGAGACATCAGGGTGAGCTTTTTTACAGTAACCGCAGCGGTAATCGAGAAACTCGACCAATGTGATGTCGCCTTCAGGGTTGCCCAAAACCAAATCCGCAGGGGATTCGAATAAGGCAACCGCATTTGCTGAAACCAAGTTGCGGTCTGTTTCTTCGGCCGTTTGCGCATTGCGTTGCTCCAACACGGCAATGGCTTCCATCAAGACTTCTGGATTGTCCAAAAGATAGGCACGCACTTCAGCGCGAAAGGCGTCACGATCGGCGTCACTCAAATCGGTCAGATCGCTGGACCAAGCGGCACTCGCCACAGACAAAGCCGTAAGCGCGCAGGCACTTAGGGTCAAAAGAGGGCGGGTGAAACGCATTGGGGTTCTCCATTTTAATGTGTCGTCTTAGGTCTAGCACAGATAAATGCGGCGTCCAGCCAACAGTTTTATGAAAGGCGGGATGCCGCACCCCGAAAGTCCTGTGTGGATGGCTCCTGCATAGCAAGACATTTTTGATCAGATTTGTGCATTTGTCAGAAGCGGTCATGTGTCCGGCCTGTTTACGCGGCTTTGACCGCTGGCCCTGATGGGTTCCGCAAACCAAGTCCCTTACAGCTTTGCGGGCAATTGGGCCCGGGAC
>NZ_JAHKPK010000035.1 GCF_018860665.1 Pacificibacter marinus | reverse complement strand
TTGTCAAACTCATCTCCAGAATTTCCCCCAGCGGTCTTCTAACTCGGTTGTATGGCTGCCTCTGACAACACCATAAAGTCTATTGCGCACATCCAATCGTGCCCCACCATCACGCAGAACAGGACGGATGGTCGTGCCGTAACCGCCTTGGTTGGCAGATCCTGTGAGCCAGTCCACTGGGATAGAAAAGCGAATGCCTTTGTCAAAGGAGCCTTCGCCGAAGTCATCAAACGGCACATCTGTGAGCGTGAAAAACGCGCCCACGCGGAAACCGTTGTCGAATTCGCGATCAAGCGACACTGTCGCCCCATAATCACCCGCAAGGTAGCGCCCGACATCGAGCTGACCCAAGTATCCGCCACCAAAATCGTAGTAAGCCGATGCGTGGCCCGTCACGATGTCATAGTCTTGAAAGCCGAACAGTTGGTCAAAATCACGTTGAACGGCGTAGTTAAGCTCGGCGCCAAAGGCCCAGTTCCCGTTGACCGGTTTCCAAAGCACTTCGCCTGAGACGCCGCCATACATGGTTTCAAGATAGCCCGCTGTGACGCGCCCATAGAGGTTTTGTCCTGGGCGGAAGAAATACTCGGCCGTTAGATTTTTGATTTGTAAATCAGATTGCTTGGCATATTCGGGCGCATCGGTGCGCACATGTGGCAAGACAGAGTTAGACGGCCGCGTGCTGGTATCGAGGTTCCCTGTCACAGGCTGGCGCACAGCACCTGAAAAAATCAGGCCGCGGTATGGTTCAAAAGAGGCTGCGAATTGTAAACCTACATCGGCGCGCACGGGGTTATCTGGATCAAACAACGCGGGTTCAAGATAAGGGGTCAAACGCCAGTTGAACTTTGGATAAACGCCTGCGATGGCTTCAGCTTCGCTGCGTGCTGCATCTTCAAAACTGGCGCCTGCAAAACTTTTCCAACTGTTCTCAAGGTCATACTCAAACGCTTCTAAACCTTCCCGTCCTAGGGTGGTGCGTGAGGTTGTGATACCGTTGGTAATGGATTCCACTTTAAAGGTCGTAATATTACCTGGAAGATTATTGGCCAAAATGCGTGCCGTGCGCCCGAGGGCCTGTGCGTGAGCTGGGAAGCGCTCGTTGCCAATGCGCACCGTCGCAGTAGAGCCCTCGATTGTGATGCCCTCAAGCGCGATGCCTTGATCTTTCAGAGCCACGAAAAGCGCGCTGTCCTTTTGGCGTACACTGCCTTCGTCCCATGACAGGGCCGCTTGGCTTTGACGTGGTTGTAAAGCAGCTGGAGCCTCTTCGATACCACTTGGGAATTTAGGTTTCTGAGGTGTGATCGGGATTGATGCTGTAATGCCGAGCTCTGAACCGTGAAGGGCATAGACCGACAGTGCGGCTCCATTTTTGAAATTATATGAGAGCGCTGCGTTGAGCGGTGTTTTGCGCTCAAGGACTTGCCGTTTCACTTCACCAAGGTAACCGTCTGAAGAGTATTCAGCGGCAAAGGTAAGGCGCGGAGAGATCTCGTAAGAAAACCCGCCAAAAAGCGCGGCGTCTCCACGGAACCATTGATCGGTTTCAGGTTGCCCAACCTCATTAATGGAGCTCGGACCGGAGCCGCGAGTATTGAAGCTGTCTGATATTGCAGAAAAAGGATTGTCGAAACCACCATAGGTCGCAAGGCGACCCCATCCCATCCCGCCAGTAATCGCCAGACGACCATCCGCAAAGTGCTTTGTTGCGGCGACGTATTCACTTGCATAAATGCCAGTACCACCAAAATCGCGCAGCCCCACCACAATTGAAGGGCGCAGATGTGTCTCTGTCGCAAGCAAATAGCTTACATCAAAACTGCGGTCATAGTAGACGTCACGAAAGTCGCTAAAATCTCGAAGTCCTGAGTATCGGAATGTCCCTAATATACGTGGGGTGATTTGGAAGCTGAGGCTGTACTTTGTTGCCCTGAGAGCAGAGCTTATTGCCACCTGAATCTCGCCGTCCGGGAAAACGGTTCCTGTTGGCATGTCAATCAGTCCCGGTGTTCCGTACGTTCCAACGGTTGCGGAGCCTGTATTCCAATCTTGAGCAATAGCAAAGTTAACACCGCAAGTGGTTGTGAAAAGTACGCATATGGCTATCCGAGCTGATTTTGACACATCAAAGCTCCTTGAAGTGGTTAAAAGAGTTGAGCAAAACTGTATTCGAGCGATCCGTGATGAGCGACACATCCTGGCAAAGCTGATGTTGAAATTGAGTTTTTTTTGAACACTGTTGCCAAATGCACCCGTAATGGAAGCCATACTGCGCAGTAACTCAGCGTTGCTTAAATTGCCCTGACATCGGGCGATCCTATCACCTGCTGTCAATGCTTCTTTTATAGAAATGGCTTGTGCCTCGAATTGTTGCTTCGAGCTCTTCTTCTATCTTAGCTGAAAGGTGCCCTATGACCAATCCATTCGAAAACCGTGCAGTCTCATTGAGCGGTCCGACACAAGACATTCTCCCTGTCACACCAAACGATGCCGCTGATCTTTCGGATGTGGCTGTCGCACTCTATGCTGAAACAGGGGGAAGTATAGCATTTGTCACAGCATCCGGCCAATCGCGCACAGTTTCTGTGAGCGATTTTTCTATCTTGCCTGTTGGTGTTCAACGTGTGTTGGCGACAGGGACCACAGCTTCAGGCATTCATGCATTCATGGTGTCTTAAATGTTCGGGCTAGGTTTATCTATTCCGAGGATTGCGACACAAAATAGTGGTACTGTATCGTTTTCACCGCAAAAACTTGCCCCAGTGGCGTGGTGGGATATTTCGAAAATGTCGACAATGTTTCAAGACACCACAGGCACCGTTCCCGTTTCTGCTGCAGGCGATGCTGTTGCATTGGTTCAGGATCAAAGTGGTAATGGACACCATTTACAACAGTCCAAGAGCAGTGATTGTCCTGTTTGGCAAACGGGTGCCATGACGTGGCTTGAGAATGCCGTGACGACTGGCAATGGCCTTGAGTTGCCAGTCACACTGGATGCCGTATTGGTTGTGGGCGCGTTTCAATACCTCAATGGAACCGAAACGACGTTTGCCAATTTTGGGACGCTATATTGTGATGACGATGCTGCAACGGGGGCCAATCGTGTGATGGGCCGCGAAGCCTCGGCCAATATGTTTATAACAGATTTTGATGTTTCGGTGTCAGATGGACCATATAACAACACCTTACTGCCGCTCCCGTGGTCCTTTGTGACGGTAATGCGCGATAGCGGAATAAGTTGGCCAGTAAAACATATTGGGTCGCGCAACAATAACGATACTTCCCGTCGTTGGACGGGCCGCTTTGCGCCGATTGCAATTTTCGACCGCGTGCTTACAGACAGTGAAACAATTCAGCTTTACACTTGGGCACAAGCCAAGCTCGGCACAGCTTAAGTTCCAATTTAACCGTGTTTCACAAGAGAGCGCCCGTGGTTTTGTGGTTTAGGAAATACAAAATTGTAGTGAAATGGCCCTGATTTTAGGACAGGTTTATGACTTGGCTAAGATGTAATACGATTGGTTTCATGCCACCTTTTAGGTTCGTTCTGTGTCTAATAATCCGTTGTCAGGGGATCGTTCGTTTGGTTTGGAGCCCGTCTTGCAGGTCATGCAAATAGACAGCCTCTTGCTTTAGCAACCGACACAGCCGTTCGATGAAGATATTATCCAGATATCGACCTCGATCATCTGTTACAGCCAATGCACTGGCAAGTGCCAATGTCACGAGATGCAACGAAATTCTTACATCAGCCTCTGTCAGCGCGGAGATCTTGGCCGCATCTGTAAACTGCGATCCTTGATCCACTGCTCGGCAGGGGATTGTGCTGCAATGCACGAGAGGGGAAAAACGGGTATTTGGTGAACATCCTGTCAATCTCATTCATTAATTTCAGAGTCTCAGCGTACACACCAACTGGAGTGTAATACAGTGATGACCGGCGGATCTTCAGCAGTCTGCATTGTTTAGGTGGGGGCGTTTATCGATCATCGTCTTGCTTTCACTGCGCTGCGCAATGCTTTGACGGCCTTGTGATTGGCGGTTATCTCTTGTGTTGTGTGGTCTCTATAAAGCGCCTCAAGCGCCACGGTAGATTTGACCTGGTCTGAGAAACGACGTCTCCTGGTCATTTGTGTATCCTGTCTTCAAGGTTGGGTATAATTTAGCCCGCTGTCCAGTTTCGCCGAATGCGCAACGAATAAGCAAGCTCGCATATTTACTTGTCATAGTTCTTGCACACAATGACCTTATGGAGTTTATTGCGCTAATGGTCTTGAACTGGCCCCAAAATTAGCCTGATCATATAAAACTCACAGGACCTGAAGGTGGTACAATCGTGAAAGATATCAAAAAAAATTTGGAAAGACATATTGAAGTCGTCCAAGCGCTTTGCGCAGACGAAACACAGCTTGAAAATATCCAAAAATCCATCGAAGTCAGCTTGGAATCTTTGAAGGCTGGCAAAAAACTTTTGTTTTGTGGCAACGGCGGATCGGCGTCTGATAGTCAGCATTTGGCGACTGAGTTGACCATTCGATTTATCGGAGATCGTCCTGCGATTGCCGCGATTGCACTGACGACGGATACATCTGCTCTGACAGCTGCAGGAAACGACATAGGGTTTGATCGCGTGTTCTCTCGCCAAGTTGAAGCCTTGGGACAAGAGGGTGACGTGCTTATGGCATTCTCTACGTCCGGCAATTCAGCCAATATTGTGAAAGCCGTGGAAGAAGCGCAGGCCCGCGGCATGAAAGTCGTGTTTTTTGGTGGCGGCACTGGCGGTAAAATTGCTGGAATGGCAGATGTTTCGCTTATTGTTCCAAGTAAAATTACCGCTCATATCCAAGAATGCCATATTTTGATTGGTCATATTTTATGTGGTGGGATCGAATCTGGTCTTGGCTACGCAGACTAGGGAAGCCCTCATAAATGACAAATTTTCCTTTCGCAGCCTCTTTTGGCGACAACGTGGTGGTGTGTGTTGGTGATGTCATGCTGGACCATTTTTATTATGGCGAAGCATTGCGCATATCACCTGAAGCGCCTGTGCCTGTACTCAAAATCAATGATCGTGAGTCCATGCCGGGCGGTGCTGCTAATACTGCTATGAACATCGGGTCGCTTGGCTCTCAAGTTCGTTTGATTGCCCCCGTTGGTGATGATGAAGCTGGGCGTGATTTGCGGGTGGCGGTTGGACAGAAATTTGATGTCCAATTGACAGGGCCGGTTGACCCTCGCGGCACTATCGTGAAATCACGCTATTCAGCCCAAGGCCAGCAATTGTTGCGCATTGATCAAGAAGACACGTCTTCTTTGCCTGCTGAAAGCGTAGCTGCGATTCTTGAAGAAGCGTTGCGCCATGCGCAAGATGCCAACCTGCTTGTTCTGTCTGACTACGCAAAAGGGGTCCTTGATCTTGAATTGTGCCAAGGCCTGATTTCTTGGGCGCGAGAGAATGATATCCCTTGTGTCGTTGATCCAAAAGGGTCCGACTATTCAAAATACCGTGGCGCTACGATTTTAACGCCCAACGAATTGGAACTGTCTGTCGTGGCGGGCCGTCGCTCCGCTGATGAAGAAGATATTATTGCGGACGCCATGGCTTTGATCGCTGAGCACGACCTCACCTATCTGGCTGTCACCCGTGGTAAGATGGGCGTTATGCTTGTCGGGCGCGAAGGCTTGCTTGAGCACGTGCCATCCTTCGCGCGTGACGTATTCGATGTCTCAGGCGCAGGCGATTCATTCGTGGCAGGCATGGCCTGTGCAATAGCGAGCGGCCAAACCATCGGTAAAGCTATCCACTATGGCAATACCGTTGCTGGCGTTGCTGTTGGTAAACTCGGCACGGCCATGGTTTCACGCGATGAGGTTGAAAAACTTATCCTAGAGCGCGGCCGGACGGATCAGGCCGTTGTGACGAGTGATTACAACGAATTGGCGCAAGTGATGAAAGCTTGGCAGGACGAGGGTCTGTCGGTTGGCATGACCAACGGTGTCTTCGATCTACTCCACCTTGGTCATTTGCGCATTTTAAAAGAGAGCAAAGCCGAGTGTGATAGGCTTGTTGTTGCAATCAATTCAGATAGATCGGTGAAGCGTCTCAAAGGTGAAACGCGTCCAATACAGCCACAGGAATTGCGCGCAGAAGTTTTGTCCAGCATGCAAAACGTAGACATGGTGGTGATCTTTGATGAAGATACGCCGCAGGAGCTTATCACAAAAGCGACACCAGATCTTTTGGTTAAAGGTGGTGATTATGTTGCTGAAGATATCGTAGGTTATCCTGAGGTGGTCGCTCTGGGAGGTAAAGTCATTATCGTGCCGACGCTGCATGGATATTCGACAACCTCAACAATTCAACGAATGAATACGAACGATGGCTGAGCGCGGAAACCCATTCCTTCGCTTGGTTGATGGTGTTTTTGGCCCCCCTCTTTTGCGAGCTACATCTATTTTTCGCCGCAAGAAATCTCTTCCTACCCAGCCTGCAAAAATTGGGGTCATGTGCTTTGGGGCTTTAGGTGATTTACTGCTGTTGAGTGCGATCATACCCGATTTGCAAGTGGCCTATCCAGAGGCAGAGATCCTGATCCTAGGGTCAGGAACCAATAAATCAATTGCCCCAATGTTACCGGCTTCCAATTTCATTGAGTTGCCCGTTAAACGTCCTGATCAGGCTTTGCGTATCTTGCGCGGACTTAACTTGGATATCATTATTGACTCGACACAGTGGGCCAAACTTCCCGCGTTACTATGTGCTGGAAGTAGGGCCTTTACTGTTGGGTTTAACACCGCAGGTCAGCACAAACATTTTGCTTATGATGTTATTGTCGAGCACTGCAATGACCGGCATGAGATGCAAAATTTTCGTGCCTTGGCTGCAGTTGTTGGTCCTGTCACAGATACCACACCTGTTTTGCTTGTTTCGGATGAGGCCAAGGCCAAAGTATCATCGATGTTGCCAAATAGATTTGCAGTGCTTCATGCTTGGCCATCAGGGGCCAGGGCTGAGCTCAAAGAATGGCCAATCGAAAATTGGGGGGCGCTTGCCCACCACCTTCATCAAACCCACGGGCTCGATATTGTTTTGACAGGTGCTCCTGTCGATGAACCAAAATCTACGGCTTTGGCGAAAGAGATCGGAGAGGCTTCTTGGCTGATTGATACGACAGGAAAGTTTCGTCTTTCAGAAACTGTGGCTGTTTTGGAAAACGCGGTCATTACGGTTTCTGTCAATACTGGCATTATGCACATGGCTGCGACGTTTGATGTACCGTTGGTTGGCTTGAGTGGGCCGACAAACCCTGTGCGGTGGGGACCATTGTCGAAACTTGCTGTCAGCCCCAAACCAGATTGTGAAGGTTGTTGGTATCTTAACCTAGGGTTCGAGTATCCAGAAAACCCGGAAGACTGCATGGGAGCCTTGTCGAAAGAGGCTGTTATTGGTGCGGTAGATGAGCTGTTATCATGACGTATGAAGTCGTTTACTTGGATCGCGACGGAACAATCAATATTGATCGCCATTATCTGTCTACTCCCGATGGGTTCGAGTTTTGTGACGGGGCATTGGCTGGCATGAAGCAGTTGAGTGCCATGGGCTTGGATTTGGTTGTGATTACAAATCAATCGGGGATAGCACGTGGCTATTTTGGCCAAAAAGAACTTGATGCCATTCATGACGTGATGCGTGAAAAACTCAAAGCTGAAGGTGTAAGCTTAGCTGGGATCTACGCCTGTCCGCATGGACCGGATGATACCTGTGCCTGTCGAAAACCTTTGCCTGGTATGATACACCAAGCGGAAAAAGATCTTGGACGCCGTCCTGGCCTCATGATTGGTGATGCTGTGCGTGATGTGCAAGCGGGGCAGGCTGCTGGACTTCACACGATTGGACTGTTTTCACCAGAGCGCGCAACCGAACTTGATGAACCCGCAACATACCTTGCAACAAATCTTATTGACGCGGCGCAATGGATTGCCACGAAAAACGAGGGCTGACATGAAAACCCCCAGTTTCCTTTTCATCGGGCCCGATAAAAGTGGCTCAAGCTGGATGAACCACATCCTGTCTTTGCACCCAGAATGTTATGTACCGCCAGCTAAGGACACTTATTTCTTTGATCGCTATTATGACAAAGGTATGGCTTGGTATTTGGCGCATTTTGCCCCCGCACCAAACGATGTCAAAGCTATCGGAGAACTGTCGCATGATTATCTGTTTTCTCAAGAAGCCGCAGAACGCATAAAACTTCACCTCCCCAATGTAAAAATTATTGTTTGTTTGCGTGACCCTATCGCGCGGTCACTGTCGCAATTTCAATATTTGCGTCGCGGTGGCGAAGTCGGAGGGGATTTTTTTGAAGCTGTGCAAAAGTTCCCGAAAATCATCAATAATAGCCGTTATCTAACTAATCTTCAGGCTTATGTTGACCTGTTCGGTGCGGATCAGGTGGAAGTTTTGATTTTTGAAGATTTAAAAGCCGACGCCACTAACTTTGGCCGCGATTTGTTGAGCCGCCTCGACCTTGATCCGACAGTAAACCTACCGTTTGAAGACCGTATTAGAGAGGCAGGTATGGCGCGCAGCGCTCTACTGTCGCGCACCCTAAAATTGGGGGCCAATCTTGCGCGGTCACTTGGACTAGCAAATCTGGTGGGGCGTGTTAAGAACAGTTCAACGACGAATATAGCATATCGTGACATCAAACCAGAAGAGCGTGTTACTTTAACCGCTGCTCAAAAACACAAGCTTTGGACACAATATTTTGCATCTGAAAATGAGGCTCTGAGTGCGCTCACTGGGCGCGACCTCTCGTACTGGCAACCCGACGGAAGAACATCATGAAAATTCTCTATGTAACCACACGCCAATGGAATCCTGGCGACGAATTTATTTTGCGAGGCTCCCGCCGTATTCTTAAAGAATGCGGTGTACGTGAGGATGTTTCAACGATTTACAACAAAAGTCCGCAAACAACATCGCTTCTTGAAAGCTGGAACTTCTGGAAAAAACCCTATTACACGAGCCTTGCGTCCTCGATCGATTTTGCGTTCAATATCACGCATTACGACAACTCGTTTAAGCGGACAAACGACATCAATTTTTATGACACGGTCGTCTTCGCAGGCAGTCCGGCTTGGTATGGTGGCCGCCTCAAACCACTCTACAAAAAGCTTAAAGAGTTTAAAGGAAAAATTCTGTTTTTGGGTATCGGTACAACCAACAAACCCTTGAAGCTTACCGAAGATGAACAAACTATTTTACGCCGCGCCACTGTGTTTTGCCGTAATGAAAACCTTGTGGTTAACCTTGGCAAGATGGACATCGAGGCAAATTATCTTCCATGTCCAGCGCTCCTGTCATCGCCAATTGAACGTGACACCGTGGACGGTATTAATCACGTTGGCCTTGGATTTAATACGACAAATACACATCGCTATCAGCGCATGTCTAATGAAAAATTCGACTTGCAAACTCGCCTGTTTGAGACGCTAAACAATCGTTATGATTGCCGTGTTGTGTGCCACTATGTTGACGAACTGGAACATGCCGCAGCTCTCTATGGTGCGGAAAATGTGCGTTCGGTCTTTGATGCTGTCGACTACCCGGAATTATATTCCCAGTTTGACTTCGTGATTTCCAGCCGCGTTCATGGCTGTGGAGTGTCGAGTTCTGCAGGAGTTCCAAACGCTGCCATCACACATGATGCGCGTGGCGATACGGTAAATGGATTCCTGTCGGCGCAGGTGAAATCAGAAACCGAACTTCTGGCTGTTGTTGATCAAAGCAAAGCTGATCTCGCGGCTTGGCAAACACGAATCAAGACACAAAAACAGACGACACTTGAGCAGTATGCCCAAGCGCTCGGGCCTGTTTTGCAAGGGTAACAAGCCTCGAATGGCCAACCTTAGAAACCGCATCGCGGATCTGTTGATCAACAAGCTGGACTTGGCCTTTACCTTAGGCCGAGTCTTTGGGCTGTTGCCCGTTTTGATCATGTCACGGCAGATCACAGATACAGATGTGTTGGCAGAAAACGTATCCCATTACCAAGTTGCGATGTTTCTTGCCACTTTAGTGCTTTATGGCGCTCCGCAAGTTTATCTTGTAAAACAAGGGTTAGAGCGACGCGTTTTCGTTTTCCACATGCTCATTTCTACGCTGTTGTTCATTGCCGGTCTTATGATTGCTTCGGTGTCGGGCGTGGCTCATGGTGTTATTTTACCCTTTTTGTTTTTGGTCGTCTTTCGGTCATACTATCTGCTCTATGCGAGCTACCTCAAAACCGATAAAGGGCGTGCTTCTTTCTATCTAATAGGTATTGCTGTCTGCACCTTGATCATCTTTGCCCTGACGATGAACTATGCTTTATCAGGGACCCTCGGATTTGCGTTCATGCTGCTATTAACTGTACGACTAGGGTATGCGAAATTAGTCTATGCGGTGATTGCAGCGCGTCAGTATTTCACAATACTGCGTGCCAACGCGGGCTACTTTGCGACGTTTCTGATGCAGCAAACCTATACGCAAATCACGCTTGCCGTTTACGCCTTCGTGGCAAACGGCACGGAATATCTTTTGGCCACGCATATGGTCTATATCTACTCGCTTTCCTTTATTTTCCACGGGATACTATTCCGTTTTTACTTGTCCAAAATGAGCCGCCAAACGCAGACAAGCGCCCTGCGTGCGTCGCTTAAACAAAGCTTGCGGTTGTCATTAATGCTTGGTGTTGCAGCGGCCTTGACGGTTGTGGTCGGCTATGTCTGGATCGAAAAAATCTTGTTCGCTAAGAGCCTTTTGACCATGCCCACAGCGGTTATGCTTGGTGTAATGATCATGCTTAATTCGACAAATTTCGGGTGGTCTGCGTTGTTTATGAGCGCACGCCGTCCATTCCAACTCAGCGCTATTGCAGCCATCTCCACATCAATTGTCGTCGCAGGAATCTTCGTAACGTCAATGCTTTCAATAGAGAACGGATTGGTCTGGGCGATGATTGCAGGGCTTACAGTACAAGCCGTCCTGCGAAGTATCTATGGTCTAAGACTTTTGGCCAAAATCACGCGTGGTGGATACTCTAATTCCGAAGCTTAAAAGAACGTAATCTCTAGGTTTCACTGGTACACATTCGGTTGGCTATCGCCGCTAATAAAAACAAAGACAGCCCATAGATAGGCGCGCCAAAGGCGTGTTGTGTGATTGACATCAACATTAAGCTGATCAGGCAAGCGCGCCCAATATACATCCACATTAAGTCGCCTTTGAGACCGGTCCAAAGCGTGCGGTAAACCATAAAAAGCAAAGCCGATCCGATCAGACCCAATTCGGCAAACACCTGCAAAAATCCGTTATGGGCTGTGAGATTAGACGGATTCGCATAGGCCGCATCTACGGCTGGGTACAATAGGTACGGCATACCAATATATACGCGACCTAAGTCATTCACCCTTCCAAACCCTTCGCCAAAGAATGGTGACCTAAACCCTTCTCCAATTGACCGTCCCCAAAGGTAACCACGGATAGCGAGATTTGTGTTTCCAGTGGTGTCAACAGATCCAGACAAATCAAAGGCTTTGCCAACTTCGATCGGACTATCTGCAACATAAGCATCCTTTAAATTTTTGACGACCGAGTTAACAGTTTCCATATTGGCTGCATCTACAAGGCGCGCAAACTGAGTTGGAAAAGCCAGTGGCATGGCAAAAATCAGCGGGATCAAGAAAGAACAAAGGCGCAGAACGCGCATAATTTGCGCTGAACTAAAATAAACTAAAATTACGGCTAATCCAGCAGTCAATAAAGACGTGCGAGAATTTGAAGCAAGCATAGCAAGCAACGCAAATGACAAATACATCAAGTCGGCTTTAGATTTAGTCTTATCAAATCGAAAGAGATTGTAGAAAATCAAGCCTGCTATAAATGTGCCTGCAGCATGGTGTGTACTGAAAGTTGAAAACCCTGACCCCGTTTTGAGCAACATAACAAGCAACACGAGTACTGTGAGGCTGCGCATTAAAAATGCCAAAGCTTTCTCGACATGTATGGGGCGAAACGTTTGTAAAACATACAATGCCGGCCAGTAGTATAAAAAAACGCGTCCTTCGTTGCCGATCCAACTGATGACGGATGCTTCCTGAAGGGAGTCAAAACCGCCAAAAATGATACCACTAAAGACGTTGTAGCTAATAAATAATAGCCCCCAGAATGCAGTTTTATGCACACTGCCTTGGGTAATTATGGATATGAAAAAACTTGAGGCACACAATAAAATGGCGAGCGCAGCCAGCGCTGGAGAAAGGCCCAAGGTGATGCCGCCAAGAAGAGATAGTAATACCAATGACATCGGCACAAATTGCGTCGAAAAAAGAGCTTTTTTTCTGTGGTATTCCAACATAGTCGGACCTTACTCTGGTTTAGGAAACAGGAACAAGAGTACAGTCTTACTGTCTTTCCTTGGACATCTGCCAACGCGTATAGATATCTTCGTAGCGAATTATGTCGTCTGCGCCAAGATAAGAACCTGTATAAACCATCGCTTAAATAATCTGCAGGATGAACTGTTTTAATATCAGCTTTGCGCAACGATAACGAAAGCGAATAGAAATCATTAAACGATATTTACATGCGGACATTATATTTTTTTATATAAACTAACTTTGTATTTTTGCATGTCCTACATGGATGATAGAGACGCGAAGCATGCAGTCCCTCCGGCAAAAGGCCTTCAATATGGCTCCTTCTTTCGGCACCAGCGGCCTGCGCGGTCTTGTTATTGATTTGACCGAAGAGGTCGTCGCAGATTACGTGCATGCGTTCCTGACAACCGTCCCTGAGTGCGACACGCTGTTCATCGGGCAAGATTTGCGTCCATCATCGCCAGACATCGCCCAGATGATTTGCCGCACAGCCCTAGATGCAGGCGTTGACGTTGTTGATTGCGGCGCGCTTGGCACACCTGCGCTGGCCTTGGCATCCATGTCGGCAAAAGCCGCGGCTATCATGGTGACGGGCAGTCATATCCCTGCAGACCGCAATGGTTTGAAATTCTACGTGCCACAGGGCGAAATTTCCAAAGAAGACGAACAAAAAATCAACGCAGCCTATACCAAACGGGCGCGTCGCACAGGACCGACGGGGGTGCAGAGATCGCAGCCCGAGGCAGAGACGGTCTATGTAAATCGCTACATTGATGCCTTTGGGGCCACTGCGCTTTCAGGTCTGCGCATCGGCGTTTACCGTCATTCCTCTGTTGCACGCGACACGATGGAGGCCATCTTAACACAACTTGGCGCCACCGTGGTGCCTTTGGCGCATTCCGACACGTTTATTCCGGTTGATACGGAAGCCGTTGATGACGCGACCCGCGCCAACCTGATCACATGGAGCCAAGAGCACAGCCTTGACGCTGTGGCCTCGACTGATGGTGACGCAGATCGCCCGCTGCTCAGCGATGCAACTGGCAAAGTCATTCCGGGGGATGTGCTGGGTGTTTTGACCGCGCAGGTTTTGGGTGCCAAAACAGTGATCACGCCGGTATCGTCCAACGACATGGTGCGCCGCTGTCCTGAATTTGAAACCGTGGTTTTGACCCGCATCGGCTCGCCTTTTGTGATTGCCGAGATGGAAAAAGCCAAAGTGCCCGCAGACCGCTGCGTAGGATTTGAAGCCAATGGCGGGTTTCTTTTGGGCTTTGATGCGCAATTGGCGGGCCCTCTGGCAGCCCTGCCGACCCGTGACTGCATGTTGCCCATCATAGCCCCTTTGTTTGCAGCCAAACAGCAAAACAAGACTCTAACCGACCTTGTATCGGCTTTGCCTCAATGCTTTACGGCAGCAGATCGCTTGCAAGACATCGACCGCGCCAAAGCTGGGGCTTTTTTGACGGGAGTGATTGACGACATCAAGAAACGTGAAGCCTTTTTCGCGCCCTACGGGGTCATCGCCAGCGTCGATCTGACAGATGGCTTGCGGGTCGATTTTGAAAGTGGCGATGTGGTGCATTTACGCCCGTCAGGCAATGCGCCAGAGTTTCGCATATATGCCCAATCCAGCTCAGAAGCCCGCGCCAAAGACCTGACCGCCCAAGTACGCAAAGCTGTTGCGGCGCGGCTATATTCTTAAGCAAGCGCCCGCCGATTTGTATAAAAGTACGCGACATTTTTAAAATGTCACGTTAAGCCGATGGATATTCGGCTGTAATTATCCTAAACCATACTGCAATTAGACCCTAGTAATAAGTAGAGAAGCCTGTGTCGCAAAACAACAATCCGTCGTACGGCAGTGCAACTGATGAAGACGTAATTGATTTAGGGGCTTTGCTCGGCGTTTTGTGGCGCAGGAAGCTGTTGATTTTAGCCTGTATGGTCGTGATGGGTGCGCTGGGGGCCTTTTATGCCATCAGTGTTGCTGTACCAAAATACCGTGCCACGACTGTTGTGCTGCTAGATGCTTCGGGTCAGCAGCTGTTAGATCTCAGTTCTGTTTTGCCAAGCCTCGGCACGGATTCCGAGGCAATCAACACAGAAGTTGAGATTCTCAAAAGCCGTCGTTTGCTTGAGCGCGTTGTGAATGTGGCGGGTTTGACAGAAGATCCTGAGTTTAACGCTACACTGCGGCCTGCTGACTTTAAAGACAAGTTGAAGGCCGCCCTGACTGGCGAAAAACCTGAACCCGCAACGCTACAGGAGCAGGAAGCCGGCACGATCAACGCACTCTTGGAACGTATCTCTGTACGCAACATTCCTAACACTTATGTGTTGCAAATTACGCTGGAAACCGAGGATGCACAAAAGTCTGCAACCATCGCTGATACGATGGCAGAGCAGTATATTTTGTATCAAATGGATGTGAAATTCGAGGCCACCAAAGATGCCTCGGAATGGCTGACATCCCGCGTGGCGGACCTCAAGTTGGAACTGGAACAAGCCGAAGCACGTGTATCAGCGTTTTCGACCAATTCTGAAGCGGTCAGCATTGAGAGCGTTCAGGCGCTTGATCGTCAACTCAAAGAGTCGCGCGATCGGCTGCAAACAACCCGTGCAACATTTGCAGAGGCTGAACGTCAATTGGCGACTTTGACGGCTTTAGAGACAGCATCAGATCAAGACAAAGCGGAACAAGCCGGAGATTCTCGACTGATGACGCTGTGGCGCCAAACGGGTTCAAGCCCTGCCTTTGACGCACAGTTTTCGCAGCTTTTGGCCCGCGCTCAACTTCAAGTACAGCGCACGGGCGCGCAGGTACAGTCTTTGGCCGCGAGTATTGAAGAACGCGAAGTCGAGATTGCCACCCAAAGCGATGAAATCATTCAGCTGCAACAATTGTCACGCGAGGCAGAGGCCAGCCGTTTGCTCTATGAATATTTCCTAGGACGCCTCAAAGAAACCGCCGCACAAGAGGGCATTCAGCAAGCGGACAGCCGTATTTTGTCTAACGCAGTTTTGCCGAGCGGTCCGTCGGAGCCACGCAAATCATTAATCCTCGCGATGTCACTCATTCTGGGTGGAATGCTTGGATGTGGCGCAGCTTTGCTGTTGGAAATGCGCCAAAAAGGCTATCGTCAATCAAGCGATTTGGAAGCAGACACAGGCCTGCGGGTGATGGGGCAAATTCCACTCTTGCCAAGTCGCAGCCGTCGCGACGGTCTGGATTATCTGGCGGACAAACCCACCTCTGCGGCCGCAGAAGCCGTGCGCAATCTACGGACATCAGTATTGCTATCCGGTGTCGACAAAACCCCACAAGTCATCATGTCGACCTCGTCCTTACCCGGCGAGGGCAAGACCACGGTGTCTTTTGCTTTGGCACAAAACTTGGTTGGCTTGGGCAAAAAAGTCCTCTTGGTAGAAGGCGACATTCGTCGTCTTGTGTTCAGTCAGTATCTTAACGTCACGGACGCCAAAGGCTTGAAGAGCGTTTTGGCGGGAGATGTCGCGTTGAGTGAAGCTGTAATCCATGACAAAATTCTTGGCGCAGACATCCTTGTCAGTGAACCCAGCACCGAGAACGCAGCCGACATTTTGTCATCGCAGCGCTTCTTGGACTTCCTTAAAACCGCACGCGAGGCCTATGACTTTGTGATCATCGACACGCCGCCTGTGCTGGTTGTGCCTGACGCACGGGTCGTTGCCCAACATGTTGATGTCGTCTTGTTCACCGTTCACTGGGACAAAACGTCGAAAACGCAAGTGCGCGATTCACTGCGGATGTTCGAAACGGTTGGCGTCACAGTCAACGGGCTGGTGCTCAACCAAATCGACCCCAAGGGCATGAAACGTTACGGCTATGGCGATGCATATGGTGCCTATGGGTCTTACGGGACGAAATATTATACGAATTGACTCCTGATCTTCGAAGGTTTTCATACCGTTTGGTGCGGCGTGAAAGCCTCTATCGTGCAGGTTTGACTCTATAGAATGGTTTTAAGGATCGATCTTCGATATTAAGAACCGAACAATCGACGGATTTCAAGACAAGGAATGATTCCAGTGCGTACAGCTGTTGCTCTTCTCATGGCACTTTCACTGTCCTCTTGTGGGACTGTATATCATAGCCAAAAGGTCGTTGCTGGCGCTACGGATGATGCAAAAGTGCGCGTTGTGCCTGTCACCAGCCAAAGTGTGCTTGTGGCCAACCGGTCCTCTTATACGCCCCATGATTTACCAGCCGTGTTTCGCGCGACAGCCGGTATGGGTGGCGGTCTCAGAGGTGCCGGCGCTGTGCCAGAGCCGTCTTATACCGCTCAAACGCGTCCAAATGCCTTGGCAACACGCTTGCCCCCTGCACGTCAGCCACAACCCTATATGATCGGTGTTGGCGATGTTGTTCTGCTTGCGACGCCAGCGGGATCCTCAGTTGAACAACTGTCTGGACTGTTGGCTGCGCAAAACAGCCGCCAAGGCTATACCGTGCAAGACGATGGCAGCATCGCCATCCCTGATGTTGGCCGCGTGTCCATCGCCGGTCTAACACTCGAAGAAGCCGAAGCGACACTGTTCCAAAGCTTGGTCTCGGCCCAGATTGAGCCGACCTTCAGCCTTGAGATCTCACAGTTCAATTCCAAAAAAGTCTCTATTGGGGGCGCAGTTCCCACCCCCGGTGTTGTTCCAATCACCCTGACCCCGCTGTATCTTGATGAAGCGCTGGCTGGCGTTGGCGGCACCACGGCTGAGAACATGGATTACACCTCTGTACGCCTTTATCGCGATGGATCGCTCTACCAAATTCCGTTGGAAAAACTCTACGCCAGCGACAGCCTGCAAAAGATCCCGCTGTTCCCAGGCGATAGCATCTTCGTTGATGACACCTATCAACTGGATCAGGCATCTGCCTACTTCAGCCAACAAATCCAATTGGCCTCTTACCGCCAAAATGCACGCACAGCGGCCCTGTCTCAGCTTAATACAGAAGTGTCCTTGCGCCGCGCACAACTTGCCGAGGCCCGTGCGAATTACACCGCGCAAGTTCAATTCGACGCCACCGATCGGGACTATGTCTACCTCACAGGCGAAGTCAAAACCCAAGGCCGTTTCCCACTGCCTCTTGGCCGTCAGGCAAGCTTGGCTGATGCGCTTTATGAAGGTGCTTCAGGCCTTGCGACCACAACGGCTGACCCGCGTCACATCTACGTTTTGCGTGGCTCTGAAGACCCGATGGAATTCGATGCCTTCACCGCATGGAAACTTGACACCAGCAATGTCACAATGCTCACTTTGGCCACGCGCTTTGAATTGCGACCCAATGATATCGTGTTCGTTGCTGAACAGCCCGTCGCCAGATGGAATCGCCTAGTCAATCAGCTCACCCCAACCATCCTCAATATTACGGCCTCAGCCGCCGAGTAACGGTGATATTCAGCACGCATATTGAGCAATCTTGCGCCTAATATGCGTGGATTGGGCAACCTGGACGATAAAAATAGGGTGTTTTACCGATTTTGCCATATAATTGAGATGTGAACTGAGTTATATTGATCCCAAATATATCATCACGTTTCTTTCGTTAAAGAGACGCAAAACCAGAATAGCGAGTCAACCATGTCTAAATTTTTGATCCTTCTCCTCTCCTCCGTTGCTTTCTTTGCAACAGCTGCAACTGCACAAGAAATTGACTGTGAAGATGAAGCCAACAAAGATGATGCAGCTTGCATCGGTCTGCCCGACGCTGACGATGTTCAAAACTTTCTCCCAGGTGTCGCACCTATCCTCGGTGGTGGCGGCATTTTTGCTAGTGCCCTTCTTGGCAACAACACCACATCAACGACAGCTACGACTGCGACAACATCTACAAACTAAACCCAACCGCACCTGCGGTTTGAGCGTCTAGATATTTAAAAGGCACCATTCTTTGGTGCCTTTTTTTATGCGTGATCAACAACCTCTCACAGCCCCTTAATCGTTTTTTAGACTCTCTCTGTTTTACTCCAAAGCAAGCCGATGGGGATCGGCGACATGGGGTGAGAACACCCCTTAATTATCATGTGGGGTGATTACATGTTTTTTAAACAATCAAAACGTGCGCTTTTTGCGCGCGGTCGAAATTCGTTTGTCTATGGCCTATCTATACTTGGCACAGCACTGTTGCTGACGGCTTTTGCGCTGCCCGCACAGGCCGCACGACCAAAGTCAAAAGTCCCAGGGGCGACAATCGTTATCAACGGCGACCCAGGCGGCAGCGTCCGTGAACGTTACGGCGAAATCCAACAGATCAACAGATTGGGCCAACGCATCGAAATCCGCCGCGGCTCCTGCATGTCCAGCTGCACAATGTTTTTAGGTGCGCGAAATGTCTGCGTGACACCGACTGCCGTCTTTGGCTTCCATGGTCCTTACCGGTTCGGATCAAAACTAACCCAAGCCGAATTCGACCGCTGGTCAAACGTCATTTCCTCTCACTACCCGCCAGTCATCAAGACTTGGTATATGACAAGCGCACGCTACAGCACACGAAAACCAACAAAACTCACAGGCGCTGAACTCATAAGACTTGGGGTCCAAAGGTGTCGCTGAGGCATGACTAACCGCGCGTGAGATCAGCACCGCTTTATTTGCGCTCCGATGTTGATATGGCCTATAATAATGCGTGGCATTTTCATAAACACAAACCGCGCTCCGTTGGGCGCGGTTTGTGTTTGACCTCTGTTCAAAGGAAAGGTTTTCCCGATGTTTAAGCGTTTTTTTCGCCCGCGAAAGCCAAAAGAAACTGCACCTATTTTACGATTTGAAGGTGGCCCACCAAGTCCAGAAGAAAACCTTGCTGTCGTGGGAGACATCCATGGGCAGCTGGGCTGCTTAGACGCGATGATCGATCAGTTAAACCACCAAGCGCCCGACGCTCGTTGGATCTTTGTTGGCGACTTAATAGACCGCGGCGAACACAGCGCAGAGGTTTTAGAGCGCATACGCGCGTTAGAAACCACACGCCCAAACACAGTGGTTATTTTGGGCAACCATGAAGAAATGATGTTGTCATTTATGCGTAATCCAGAAGAAGCAGGGAACAGATGGATGCGTCATGGCGGCTTGCAAACGATGGCAAGCTATGGCGCCTTGAATTTGAGCCAAAACAACGCGCCAGCGGCCCTAAGACAAGCGCATGAACATCTTTTGGCCGCTATGCCATCGGGGCTTGAGCAATGGCTCAGCGACCGACCGCGCGTGTTTCAAAGTGGCAATGTTGTTGTGGTCCATGCTGGCGCAGACCCGTCACTGCCCATAGAACATCAAAAGGACCAAGCCTTGACTTGGGGCCATGTGCGCTTTCAACAGCAGCCACGGCAAGACGGGCTTTGGGTTGTCCACGGGCACACCATCGTAGATGTCCCACAAGAGAGCAACGGCGTGATTTCGGTGGATACCGGAGCATATGCCACAGGCCGCCTGACCGCTGCATTCCTGCACGACGGGGCCGTTGAATTCATTCAGGTCCGTGGATAAAGGCTAAAACGCAGCTGAAGTGTTTGGTGCTTAACCAAGCCCAGAGTTCCGTCCCACATTCGCTCCCCGTTTAAGAGAAGCAGACTTTAAATATCACTGCTCATGCCTTCAGCGCCCGCATCAGATTTGGGCTCAGCTATCGAACATTTTCATATGCACTGCGCAGTAGATCTTTGCACTTGGGTCAAATTCTCTCGGGTTTTCTGGAATTAGATGGCATTCAACAGGGTTTTTGCAGGGCAGGCCTGCCTTAGTAAGAGCATCGCAGGGCAACTCTTCACCTCTCGCAGTTAATGCAACCCATTTTCGTAGCGTACCTTCTGATATGTCCATCCGCTTAGCTGCGAACTTGATGACATCGCGAACCACCATAGGTAACTCTCGTGTCGTAAATGAAATGTATTGTGCGCTAGGGCTCAAGAAAATTTGTCCTCGTCCCCCGTTGTTCGTAAAAGTATATTCATAATGTAAACTCGGCAGATCATCATCCTGCCGAGCTCTTTTTTCCAGCTTCATCAAATCAACGCTCATGTTCATCACTCCTTTAAGGCGCAATTGTCATTCTTAAGTCGAATGTCTCTTAAAACAGGTAGAGTTATAAGAGACATTCACCAATAGAACTAGTGGTGAAACGAATACCCAAAAGCCCTCTCAGAGACACACTTGCCCGCAACATGCGGTTACTTCGTGCTGAAAAAGGCTGGTCACAAGAACGCCTAGCAGCAGAAGCGGGGTTGAATCGCACTTACCTCAGCGCTGTCGAACGATCAGAGCAGAATATCTCCATAGATAATCTTCATCGGGTTGCTGAAGGACTGGGAGTGCAAGCTTTCTCCCTACTTAAAAAGTCAGATACTTAAAGAACAACCGGTTAACCAAAGTCGGCACGTTTGCTAAAGAATGAGCCAGCGCACGTTTTCAATCGCTTGTGACACGTTGGAAACAAAATTCCTCCTCGCCTACGCTGATCCGTTGGCCGACGATGTCAGAATTTATTTCGCAATAGGATTGACATATTAGGATGAAGCTCGTGTCCTATAACCTAATGCATTCAATTAAGATTGCGTCGCCGTTCGAAAAAGCGGCAAAATATGCGGCCTGATTTCCGAACGGCGAGATTCCTTGTACGTTATTCCAAAATAGCAGAATGTTCTAAAAGAAGATTAAAGTTCCTCTCCACAATCTCTTGCGATACCTCTGGCCCGTTCCAAACAGCACCAAATTTTCCGTCCTCTGCAGCCTGCTGGAACTCGGGGCTTTCGACAGCCCTGCGGTACGCCGCGACAAACGTTTCATAACGCTCCGGATATTGCTCTTTGAACTCACGACGTACGACCATTGAGCGCACAGATGAATCCAGAATTGGAATTTCGACATCAAACTGAGCGAGCGCTTCGTTTACAGGAACGGCCTCTGGCCAATCGGGATTTATCTCATCCGCGAACACAGCAATTTTGCGCACTTGGTCAAAGATCACCTCACTTCCCTGTCCAGCAACCATCCCGAAATCAATTTGTGCGCCGGCAAGGGCCGTTCTTGTTGGTCCGCCCCCATCAAACGTAACTAACCGCAGGTTTTCAGCAGGGATTCCCAAGGTCTTCATCATCAGCAACAGTGAGATATGCTCTCCAGACCCCGCAATAACGCCAGCGCTCAATTTCCCGGGCTCTCTCAAGCCTGCGATAATGTCTTCAAGCGTTTGTAATTCACTTGTTTCAGACACCATCAGCAATGATTGAGCCACTTCTTGTGCATTAACGTAGATAAAATCATCTATTTTATATGGCGCGCCCATATTTTCGATATGGTTCACCATATAAGGCGTCGGCGGCGTAAACATGATGTTGTATCCGTCCGGCGCTTGATTGAAAAAGTATAACGTTCCGGTAAATAATCCACCGCCAGGGCGGTTAACCACATTGATCGGTACGCCAAGTTCATCGGAAAGGGCAGAAGCGGTGAACCGCGCCAGTCGGTCAGTGCCGCCCCCCGCGCTATATGGCCCAGTCATCTCTATCGTATGATCAGGGTATGCGTCCTGAGAGACCGCAACGGTAGAGCCAAAAGTAAGCACCGACGTGATTGTGGCCAACATAATATTTCGTAAATTCATAGTCTTTCTCCTCCTCAGAAAGTGTTGAATGGTCTGCAAGTTAAGTGTCTATTCCTCGTTCGTTTTCCGACATCTCATGCGCGCGTTAATCCACGGATACACCAGTGATATCAAAAAGATGGCGATCATGATCAGAGCAATTGGACGCTCTAGAATAAATGATAATTTTCCGCCACTCAGTTGATGTGAAAACACAAATTGGCTTTCAACAAAGCGTCCAAGTAACAACCCCACAACGGCAGCCGCCGGAGCGTAATCATATCGGGCAAAGACCCATCCGATTACGCTAAATATCGCGAGCGTTATTGGTCCGGTTAAATTCCCTGTTATCGCGTAGCTGCCAGCCATAGCGATCACGATCACAGTTGGAACCAAATGGCGGACTTGAATCTTAATGATCACAACAGCCATTCGGATAAACAACAATCCGACAACAATCAGCAAAAGGCTTTGGACCATATTGGAAATCAAAATCGCGTAAACAGTATCTTTGTGATCAGCGATAAAGCGGGGGCCGCCGGTGACATTATGCATCGCAAATGCCGCCAGCAACACCGCAGTCCCGCCACCGCCAGGAAGGCCAAGAGCAAGTAGCGTTCCCATTGCTCCCCCCTCAGAACTGCTGTTCGCTGCTTCCGAAGCGACCAACCCATTGGGATTTCCTTTCCCATAACTGTTAGGATCCGGATCAGAACGTCTCGCAGCTGCATATGAGACTAAATTTGCAACCGAAGCGCCAACACCGGGAATAGCACCGACAAAAATGCCAATCAGGCTTCCGCGGGAAAGCGTGCGCCAATAACCAAATACGTCTCGAAAACCTTTCAAGATGAGTGGAAAGCTGACAATCCGAGCCGCATCATTGTCTATGATGTATTTTGAACGTGCTAAGTTAAACAATTCAGCTGTCGCCAGAATCCCGATCATCGCGGGCACAACAGCCACCCCGTCAATCAACTCTGGCAGACCGAACGTCCCACGCATACGACCTATCGGGCTGATCCCTATCGTACCGATGAGCAAACCAAAAACGCCAGCCAAAATACCGCGCTCAACGTTTCCACCTCGCAACATCGCAATCATTGATATTCCCCAGATCGCCACCACTGCCATTTCGACAGGGCCAAGTTTCAGCACAGCCTTCGCGACAAAGTTAATAAGCACAAACAAGACAAGATAGCTGATGAGGGTGCCAATAGTGGATGCCGCCAACCCAAGCCCCAAAGCTTCGTTATGTTTCCCGGACCGTGCCATTGGAAATCCATCAAAGGTGGTGGCCACCGCCGCTGTAGACCCAGGCATATTAACGAGAATAGCCGGAACGGCACCTCCATATCCCGCGCCGGTGAACACCGAAGTCAAGAAGACAATTGCTGTGAAAAAGTCCATATAAGGAGTGACCGGCAGCATCAGCGCCAAGATCATCGTGCCTGAAATGCCCGGCAGCGCGCCACCTGCAAGACCAATAAGCAGGCCAGGAACAATCATTAGCCATGGAATATAGCTTTGGGTAAGTATTCCAAAGCTGTCGTGAAGTGCTGGAAAATCTATGAAATTCATACCAATCCCCTACAGAAATGTTGCGATTGCAGGAACGCGTGCGCCATGGATCAACAACCATGTAACGGCAAATGCAGTGATGACAGACATAAGGACGATCACGATTATTCTGCGCTCTCCCTGTATCCAAAGGCTGAACGCGATGTAGAAAGCGCTGGCGACGTCAAACCCGACGTAACGGATGGAAAACGCATAAACCAAAAACCCACCCATCAAGCCCGCGATCACCAAATTCTTGCCATCTGATGTTGGGGTAGGATTATTATTTGTGACATCGGCCGAGGATGATTTGAGCACCATTTTGAGAGAACGGCCAATTATGATGACGGTCAAGAATACCGCAATAAGCACCATCGGCACGAGAAAGATGATGTTATATAACTTAGAAGATGCGAGATAAGATTGCGTAAGGTAAGCAATTGATATCGCGGCAATGGCGAGAGCCGTCAGCAAGGCACCCCATCTGTCCAGCTTGGTAAAAAAATTTTCTTTCATGTGCGCGCTCCCGATGTAGGTGCCACGAGTGGACTGCTCCAGCCGTCCAAATCGAGAAGTTTGAGATATTCGTCCAAGCTGGCGGCACCGCGGGTTGCAACGCTCAGATCACCAGTCTGCTTCAGGATCTGAAGCATGTCGCGCATGGGGACCATGGCGACCAGAAGCAAATAAACCGAAAATGTAAAAAGGCTAAACCCCAACTCGGTCAAGTCGTCGACCGAGTATTGTGGTCCTTTGCCGTTCGGCGTCGTGTTGTAAAGCTGTGGTATTTCCAGAGCGCGGATCAAAGCTTGCGTTTCCGTCTCAGTCCGAGGGCCCGCTACGTAAATCGCGTCGGCTCCAGCTTCGGCATAGGCGTTTGCTCGATCAACCGCGGCTTGAAATCCTTCTACATCTCTTGCGTCTGTGCGACCGACAATTACAAAATCATTGTCGTCGCGTGCGTCAACGGCCGCTTTTATTTTATCGACCATCTGCTCGGTTGAAATGACTTCCTTACCCGCCAACATTCCACATTTCTTGGGAAAGACCTGATCTTCAAACATGATCGCAGCCGCACCGGCACGTTCAAATTCCCGTATCGTTCGGCGCACAGAAAATTCGTTTCCATAACCGGTGTCAGCATCGGCGAAGACTGCAAGGCCAGTTGCATCATAAATCCGACGGACATTATCCGCATTTTCTGGAAGGCTAAGCAATCCGACATCCGGCAGACCTAAACGCATCGCGGATGTAGCATTCCCGGAAACCATAATCGTTTCGTAACCTTCTGCCAGCACAAGGCGGGCGGAAAAAGGATCCCCCACAGCAGGCATTATGGTCGTCGTCCCATTCGCCAAGAGTTGCCGCATTTTGGTTGTCGGTTTCACGCTATCTTACTCCGGCGAAATTTCAGTGGGGGCTTGGCCTTTACTTAAGTAGACCCAAGGGCGCTCAAGCCGGTCTTTGGCTTGAAAAGCCGAAATGCGCGTTGAGCGGCGTAAAGTGCGTTCGATATCATCAAGCCCCGCCAACAATGCTTCCTTGGCTTCGCTATGGATCTCGAATGCGTATTCTTTTCCATTGTCCAACTTGACAGTCTGCTCTGTTAGGGACACGGCAACTTCACAGCTGCCGTTGCTGGCCTCAACAGCGGCTGCAATCTCAGCGACGTCTGCAAGCGGAAGAATAACCGGCAACAATCCGTTCTTAAGAGCATTGCGATAAAAATGCACGCCGTAGCTTGGCGCAATAACCGCGCCAATCCCGTAATCCACAACAGCCCAAACAGCATGTTCTCGCGACGAGCCACTGGCAAAGTTCGGTCCACCAATCAATACTTTCGCGTCTCTATACTGCGGCAGGTTCATCACAAAATCAGCTTGTTTCTCGCCATTTCTATAGCGCAGGTCATGAAATAACCCTTTGCTAAGTCCCTTGCGGGAGGCTGTGATCAAGAAGTCTCTGTTGATCATTTGTTCGGTATCGATGTCTGGGCGCATCATCGGCATTGCGATGCCTCGAAAGTTTTCAAATGGCTTCACGGTTTATACCTCCCAAGGATTGCTAATCTTGCCGCTGACGGCACAAGCCGCGGCGATTTCTGGACTGACAAGGTGACTACGCGCGCGTAGACCTTGGCGACCCTCAAAATTGCGATTGGATGTTGAAACACAACGTGTATCAGGTGCCACCAAATCACCATTGATGGCCGCACACATCGAACAACCGGCCTCGTGCCATTCCATCCCTGCATCCAAGAAAATTCGATCAAGCCCTTCTTGCTCAGCGAGCTGTTTGATGTTGCGCGATCCGGGAACGACGATTGCACGTACGGTGTCAGCCACCCTCTTTCCCGCAACAATGCGCGAGGCGCGGCGTAAATCGTCGATCCGTGCATTGGTACAAGAGCCAATAAACACCTGCTGGACGTCTAACCCCTTAATACTATCACCGGGACCAACGCCCATGTATTCCATTGCGCGCTGCATTTGCGCGCGCGCACTCTCGTCAGGCTCCTGCTCAGGATCGGGGATAGTCCCGTCAATGCTGATGACTTGCGACGGCATTGTCCCCCAAGTAATTTGCGGTCCGAGATCGCTGACATCCAGCGTAACAACGCGATCTCCTGTCTCGTCACAATTGGCGGCCAAAGCCCGCCAATGCGCGACCGCTAGATCCCATTCTTCGCCTGCCGGGGCGTAGTTGCGACCCTTCAAATAGTCATAGACCTTTTCATCTGGCCGGATCAGCGCAATTTCAGCACCGGCTTCCATCGTCATGTTGCACAACGTCATTCGGTCTTCGATCGACAACGATCGAAGCGCAGTACCATCATATTCGATAGCATACCCATGCCCGCCACTTCCCCCGATATGCCCGATAAGATGCAAAATAAGATCTTTGGCGCGCACACCCTCACGTAGAGAGCCTTCAAACTCGACACGCATTAGTTTTGGCTTGGTTGATCTGATCGTTTGCGTCGCGAGAATATGCTCGGCTTCACTCGTGCCCGTGCCCCAAGTCAGCGTGCCAAGCGCACCAACCGTGCATGCATGGCTGTCGCAAGCAAGTACGGTGAGCCCCGGAAGCGCGATACCTTGCTCGGCTGAAACGATGTGAATAATGCCATGGTTTGCATCTTCAATACCAAACATTTTTACGCCGTAGTCGTCGGTGTGCTTGCGCATCCGGTCCAATAACAGTTGTGCGCCGGGTACATTGGTACCCGTCCGTCCAGGCTCGGTCGCAATCATGTGGTCCGCGACAGCCCAAGTCATCTCCGGATGCTTCACCTCTCGGCCGCTCTCTTCAACAGATGAAAAAGCAATTGCACAATGCAAGTCATGCAGAAGGTGGCGATCAACGTGAATCAAATCACTGCCATCTTCTAAATGGTCAATAACGTGTGCATCCCACAGCCTATCCAAATAAGTATCAGACATCAGTATTCTCCTTAGACATTTTCGACGCGGCCTCGGGGTCGCCGAACAAATCGCTCAGTTCAGCCGCTGCGCCGCGTAGTGCATCTGCAAACTTTTCTTCATTATCAGACTCGTAGCGATAATTGGGTGCGGTGACGCAAATGCTGCCGAAGATCGCCCCTCCGCCTGTGAACACAGGTGTCGCCAATCCAACGGCGCTTTCCACTTGTTGGCCTGACGACTTGGCGTACCCCTGCGTTCGTATCTGATGCAGAATGGTTCGCATTTCATCAATCGAGGGCAAAGGTTCCCCGTTTAACGCCATTGAGTGTTTCTGATTGAGTATATCTTCAACTTCTGCCGCAGGCAGGTTTGCCAATATCGCGCGCCCTGGCGCACCCCACACAAGCGAAAGTGGGTCGTTGAACCTGACAAAGTATCTGAGTTGGCTAGGGCCATCGACAAAATGCTCAAGCAGCACCTGCTTTGCCTCGGGGAAGTAACGCATCAACATGCAAGTTTCTCCAACCTTGGAGACAACACGTTTCAGGACCGGATCAACAAGATCTTTAATGCTGCAGTTTGATACCACTCGCATCGACATCCGATAAAATTCGGTTCCGACCCGGTAGCTTCGCGGATAAGCCCCACGCTCCACCATGCCCTGTTCGGCCAACAAACCAAGCAAACGATGCACCGTACTTGGCGGCAACTCTACCGCTGCGGACAGAGCTTTGATCGTCGTGTCTCCCTGAGACTCTGCCAGCCTCTGAAGCAAGATAAGTGTTCGCTCTACTGTACCTGTCGCCATGCATAAATTCCGTTCAGTGAAAAATAATTCTACTTGATGGAATGTAGGAGAGGTGCGATAGATTGGTCAAGAAAAATTTTCATTCAATAATTGTGATCAAGGGTTTGATCGCTAATCCAAGGAGAATGGTACGAATGACGCTCAGACTGACGATGATCTGTACCCAGACAGACCGTGTCCGCCCGATCTTGGATGGCACCATCCGTATTGATGGCGTGAATCTCGACGTGTCCCTTGGGCAGCCGGAAGAAATTTTTGCAACAGCCTTACGTAAAGGCACCTACGACATCACCGAACTGTCAATGTCGAGCCATATTTTGACAACAGCGAGAGGCGACAGCAAATACATTGCAGTCCCTATCTTTCCGGCCCGTAGCTTTCGCCATTCAAGCATATTTGTGAATACAAACAGCGGAATCAAAAAACCCGAAGATTTATCAGGAAAGCGGATTGGTCTACCCGACTATCAGCAAACAGCCGCTATGTGGGTGCGAGGCATTCTAAACGATCACTACGGCGTCAAACCCGAGGACATGCGCTGGGTCATGGGCGGACAAGAAACCCCCAGCACAGAAGAAAGAACCCCGATCGTACTGCCAGATAAGATAAATCTCGAGAAAACAAAGCACACTGAAACACTGAATAATATGCTGCTATCAGGTGAAATTGATGCTCTGATTACACCACGTGCGCCAAGCAGCTTTCAGTCCCATCCAGACAAAATCAAACGCCTTTTCCCCCAGTATCGCGCGGCTGAAGCAGCATACTTTAAAGAAACCCATTTTTTCCCAATTATGCATTGCATCGCAATCCGAAAAGACATCGTAGCAGCGCATCCATGGTTACCCTCAGCTGTGTTCAAGGCATTCGATCAAGCCAAAGAGATGGCATTATCGGATCTAAAACATACCAACTTTGTGCGCACCGCGCTTCCATGGCTGTCCGACCATTACGATGAGACGAAAGCCTTAATGGGCGACGATATTTGGCCTTATGGGTTAGAGAAAAACCAAGAAGAATTACTAGCCATGATCCGATATGCCAATATAGATGGCCAGATTTCACACCCCGTTAAAATCTCTGACTTGTTCTGTGATTCTGGTGCTTAGCAAAAGACCGCCGTCAATCAATTTACGTCCTTAAAAACTATCTAACTACTTTAAATGTATAAAAAATACCGGAAAGAAACGTAAGAATCTCAAACGCGACGAATCCACTTGAGAAAACTTAATAAGCCGATCAGGGTGAATCTTAGAGTTATGCTTTTTAAATACTTGAGAAACTGGGCCCCCATCATAGCAGGGGTTTTTCTAGGCTTTTCCTTTGGTACTGCCCTGACGTTTCTGGATGTGCCCTTGGGCTGGCTTTTGGGAGCGCTGCTAAGTGGAGGCATTGTTTCTAATTTCTTCACTCCCCTAGGGGAAACCAAAAAAATGCGCCGAGCAGGTCAATTGTTGATTGGCACCGCCACAGTCGGCACGTTAAGTCCCGAAATTCTGAAACTAATCATCGAGCTACTTCCGCTGATGTTGGGCGCGGCGGTGGCAGCCAACATTGTTGGTGTTCTAATGGCATTGCCTTTCATACATTTTACCCGCCTTGATCGCTTGACTGCACTACTCTCTTGCTTGCCCGCGGGTGCTGCCGAAATGGCATCTCTTGCTGCAGACTTTGGGGGACGAGTTGAGGTCGTCACAGCCTCGCATACGATCAGGGTTGTGATCGTCGTGCTTACTGTACCTATTCTCGTGGGAATTTCGGGAAGCACAGTCATTGACCCAAACATAAATGAGGAATCATTCGGGACACTTGCGCTTTGCTTAGTCGGAGGGGGCCTCCTAGCTGTCCTTGGAACGCGCTTCAAAATACTGAGCGTTTGGATTCTTGCTCCGATCAGCGTTGGAGTCTTACTGGTATCGTCAGGCTACTCCGTCGCCATCATGCCACCTTGGATGTTGATCCTAGCTCAATTGCTCATTGGGTTTTCACTTGGCACGAAGCTGAACGTCGCAGATTTTTTCCAGTTACGCCGCGCCGTCATTTTCAGCGTATTAACGAGTTTGGCCCTGATCTTTGTTATGATTCTTCTTATAGCACCAATCGTAACTTGGATGACAGATGTTGATCTTGTTACCTCAGCCTTAAGTGTAGCACCTGGAGGATTGGGAGAGATGATCGCCGCTGCAAAATTCAATAATGCGACGGTCGGTATTGTCGTTGGCTTTCAGCTTGTTCGGGCAGTTGCGACCAACCTTATCATGCCCCCCATCATTATTAGGTTTGCGGCAAACCCAAATCCGTGAGCGACATTCCGTTAGTGCCTAATACGGCACCTTATGCGAAACTGCCCTATAATTCAGCAGCGAAGTGCGTCTCGCCGCTGGCCACATCAACAACCGACGACCAAGCGTACGGGGCGAGTGTCTGACACAAAAGACTGTGTCGGCATCCAAGCTTGAGCCCATCAGGGAAAGCCGCACCGATCTGAGCACACTTGCCGCGCAACACATCTTTTCCGCGATTGTGTCTAAAAACTGAGCGCAAACAGGGCTTTTGCCGTGTGAGGATATTCTGGGTGAGGAGCTTAGCGTCAGCCGTACGGTTGTGTGTGAGGCCGTGAAGTCACTTTCTTCCAAGTCAATTGTAGAAACCAAACGTCATCGTGGCTCCACAATTCTGAACCAGCCTGATTGGAATTTTGTCGATCGCGAAATGATTAGCTGGATGAGCGCGTCAAAGAGTTTTCCTGATGTCGGCAATCAATTGATTAATGCATTGGCCATGACCCAAAGCAGCCTTTTGGCACAAATATCTGAGAGAAATTTGGACACGAGCGCCCTGCGCGAACAGGCGCGGATGATTGACGGCACACCGGTTGAGGCCGCTGTCGCTGCCCTTGCGTTTCACCGCACCGCTGTACAAATCGTCATGAACGATTTTCTGTTATCTCTGACGACAAGCATGATTTACGGCTTGCATGCGCACCATATTGAATGGCTCGTTCAGATTGGCTTTGGGGCCAATCCCCAACAGTATACCGCGCTGTGCGATGCGATAGAGGCAAAGGACACAGACGCCATAAGAACGCTGAATACAGAGATTTTCAGCAACGCCCTGCCCACCGCCAAAGACCGCCGCGCACCCGCCGGCGTCAGCATGTAAACGACTGCGCCAAACCGCTCACCAACCCACCACGTTAAAGACCTAACCATGCGACTTGTGCCGTGTGGAAGCGACGGTGCATTGTCTTTCGAACGACCTGCATTCTGCTGGGGCAACGCTGTAATTGGCTGGTCAACGACATCATCACAATTGGAATATTTAAGGGGTAAAAGAGGCCCAGAACGTGTCGGCGCGTAGCGTGGGGGTGTCGGGGGGAGGCTGCGTAGCAGTTCCCCATGATCCTCATTGACACTCCTGCGTATCTGGAGTTTCATTATGAGCAATAAACTCCAGATCGAAATCACTGTCTCAACCATATGGAATGATGTCATGACTAGACGCCCTCGGAAACCACGCGGCACAAGAAAACCACGTCAGCCAAAAGAGCGTCAACTTGCTGGAGCGGGTGCCATCGTCACGAATTTTCGCCAATCTTCGCGAGCCAATTTGAAAGCAGCCACTCTACATCAGACGAAACGAAACCCTGACGGCTGGTCTGCGATTGACCTTGATCGGGTGCACCTCAACGAGGTTTGGATAGGATCCGGCATGCACATTCTCAACGATGTGAACGCCTACATGAAAGACGTGGTTGAGCCGACATTTAAAAACTCGTCAGGCTCTCCTTTTTGCACCATCATCCTCGGTGCCTCTCCAGAATATTTCCGACCGGATGGCGGGGATCCAGGGAGCGAAGACCCAGAACGTCTATCCGCCTGGAAGACGCTCACAAAGGCATGGATTGTCGCGACCTTTGGAGACGACTTGGTCTCTGCCATTTACAATGGCGATGAGACGACACCTCATGTCCATCTCGCGATCTGTCCAACTTACATGAAACGGTCTCGCAAACCTGATCGCAAGAAAGCTGGTGAAACCGACGAAGCGTTTAAGCAGCGCTGCGAAGATTGGAAGACAGAGACTGGCACGAAAACATTAAGTTGGTCATCCAACCATGTCCTTGGAAAGTACAACAGCTTTGGACAGTTGCGCGAATCCTATGCAGAAGCGATGAAGCCGCTCGGACTTGAATACTCGCTCGCATCCTTTGAACCAGCGCAATACCCAAACCCCAGCGACAAACGCGAGTACGTCATTGAACTGGAGGAACAGAACGAAGCTGAAGTGGCCCAGCTTCAGGAGGAACGACAAAAACTGGCCGAGGAACGTGCAGCCTTGCACAAAGAACGTGAAGCGTTTGAAGCCGCAAAAAACGACCTTATGCGAGAAGCACTGGAATCGGGCACTGCCAACGCATTGCGCATTTCAAAGGCGACGGTGGCTGCAAGCGAGAAAGTGGCCGCGCGCTTAGAGGCAAATGCAGCAGAAAAGGCCAAACGACTTGAGGCAGATCGCACTGCGGAATGGGACGAACGGATGGCGCAGCTTGTGCAACGTGAACGCACATTACGGCGCGAACGCATCCAAATGAAGGAAGAGATGAACTGGATATCGAATGCTCTAACCAACATCGCTTTCGCATTCGAAGCCATTTTTGACAGCACTTTCGAACATGTCGTTGGATCTGATGCTTTCCCTTCAAGCAAAGCGACGGATGACCTCTTTGAACGTCGCTCAGGCAAGCCCGATAAAGGCGACAGATATGAGTTCCTGTCGACCCACTTCTCAAACGGCGATCCGATCCCTCTGCCTGCAACCATCAAGTCCATCATTCATGACACGTTCTCGCGCATTCGAAGATTTGTGTCAGAGTTTATCGAACAGCTCAAGCGACACAAAGAAAGCAAACATGAGACAGAAATTCTCAAGAAACAAAAACGGCAAACCCAAAAAGAGCTCAACAGCGCGCGACGAGATCTCAAACAAACCCATGCAAATCATCGTGCAGCCCAAGCGGAATATGACAGATTGTCTTCAGACGTCATCGACCTCACCAGCAAACTGGACCCACTCCGACCAGCCCATGATAGCCTGAAAGCTTGGACCGATGAGTTGACCGGTTTGAAACCGACGGATGAGGATTATTCCACGGCAAATCTCTGGCTCAGGAACTGGCTCAACGGTGCAGATATCGGAAACGGCACGCTACATTCTTTGACTGTTCGGTTGCAGCATGCTGACTATCGCGCGGCCTTCGCTAAACGTGTGGCAAAGCGCGGCATCCCTTGTGATGTCTCCTCTGACGATATCCGAGAGAGATGGGCGGCCTTATCTAGGGTGAGCCCAGACACCCTCCAAACCTTACTGTGTGAAATGGAGGTGATGGAAAACCAAGGCGGGCTTCCGATCGTGTGGACTGAGGCTGTGCTCGAGCCGCTTGCGTTCCAATTCGCAAAAGAGCGTGCCAACAGGACAAATCAGATGCCAGAGCTTGCAAAGCTGTTCTTGGGGCTCCCCGATGAAATCAAAAAACGCACTGAGGCGGCCCTTGATGCCAATCCGCGACCTGCGCCAACCAGCAACGGCCCAAGTATGGGGTTTTGAGCCTTTTGACTCGTGGACAATACGATTACTTTAACAGCCCAGCATCCTGCATCTGCTCACGATCCGGTAGGTCGCATAGCGTTTCCAACCCGAACAGCACGAGAAACTCTTCGGTGGTGACGAACGTATAAGGCGCGCCACGCCGAGGGGATCGCGGCCCCGTCCCAATCAAACCACGTGCATGCAACCGTCCAATCAGGTCACGGCTGATGTCCTTGGCGAAGATGTCTTTCAACCCCTCGCGCGTGATCGGTTGGTGATAGGCAATTGCGGTCAACACGGCGACATCAAGCGCGCTCAGGTCCATCCCTTGGTCACCAATATCCGCGGCGGCCCGGATTGCAGGCGCATAGGCAGGTCGAGTCCGGAACATCCAGCCTCCAGCCGCTTTGGTAATCTCAAAAGATCGACCGACAAGATCGGCTCTGATATCTTCGATCAAAAGCTCGATCGAAGCCTCCTGCCCCACCACCTTTGCCAAATCCTCGCGCGGGACCGGTGAGGCGCTAGCGAACAGCACGGCCTCAATCCGACGCATCCATTCGCGCCAGCGCAGTTCTGGCGGCAGGTCGGCCAGCTCTCGGTCAAGTTCAGGCTCAGGGCGATGCTTAGCCATAGGATTAGACCCCATAGAGTCGAAAAGTGTCGCGGCCAGTGAGTTCCCGCACCGCCCCCAATGCGACCAACCTATCGCAAAGACGTCGTGCCGCCCGATCAGGCAAAGGCAGAGCCATTGGCGAAACCGCATCCCGCGCCAGAAACATCTCAACCGCAGCGCCGGCCGCTTTCGCCCGCAGCTTTGGCGCGACCGCTTTCAAATGTGCTGCACCACGCGAAAGCTCCGCCGCCAAGCCGACAACCTCACAAGCCGAAGAGGTCACCGCGCGATGACACGCCAATCGCAGATCATCACCACACTTACGGAGGTCAGCACGTTTTAACCCGACAGCCAGCAGCGGAACCAGATGGCCACATCCAAGCCCCTGCGCCAAGGCAGCGTCTGCAAGGATCAAGGCCGAAACATCCGCACGCGGCGCATCCGTCAGAACGGCTTCAATCACAGCAGCAGCGCGCTCCACCGGCGCACCCTGCCCCGCATCGAGCCAATCCGCGACCTGTGCGACATCAACTTGAGGCATAGCGCGCTGCAAGGTCTTGATCGACAGTGACCTCTCGATCGCGCGCCGCCAGTGCAGATAAGTCTCCCCCGCCGGGCCAGGCAGGTCGCCTGAGCGCATGAAGTGCAAAGCATCACGCAAGTCATTTGCATGCTCTGGTCGTCCCGCAAAATTTATACAGGCTTCGGCTGCCCGTAGCGCCAAGCGATCCCTCAACAACTCCTGAGGCACCTCATTGCACATCAATACAAGATTTAGATGTGATAGCGCAGCCCCTGATAAAAACGCAGCCTCTTCAAGACACTCGGCACGTCCAGACGGAATCCAAGACGGTATTCGGAATACTATATTTAGCATCGTCGCTTGAGGAATATACTCGATTTTCATACAAAAACCGTAATCCATGACGGCGCTTATGGCCAGATACTTCCCATTAAACCGCCTCACCTTGTATAATCTATTATGTCCAATAAGTTTGCATTATCGGACATAATAAAATAGCCTAAAATCTATGCCAACCAAGCCCCAAAAACCCGATGAAATTGCCCTGCCAGCTGATGTTTCTAGCTCAGGCACCATGGATCGTTTGGTCACCACCGCACGCGATTACGCACGCATGGCCGTGGCGGACAATACCAATGCGGCTTACGCAGCCGACTGGTCGCAATTCGCACGTTGGTGCAGGCGTCGAGGCGCAGAACCTTTGCCACCTTCCCCTGAATTGATCGGGCTTTACATGGCCAATTGTGCTGCTCCGGGTGATCGCTCCCCTACCCTGTCTGTGGTGACCATAGAGCGGCGCCTCTCTGGACTTGTGTGGCACTACAAACAACATGGCTTTGTGCTGGATCGCAAGGATCGCCACATCTCGACAGTGCTCTCTGGTATCCGGCGCAAGCACGCCCGCCCTCCGGTCCAAAAGGAAGCCATCCTTCCCGAAGACATCCGCGCCATGGTTGCAACCTTGGGGTTTGATCTGCGCGGGCTTCGGGATCGTGCGATTTTACTGCTGGGGTTTGCAGGCGGATTACGGCGCTCTGAAATCGTCAGCTTGGATATGCGCAAGGGCGATACAATTGACGGCAAAGGTTGGATCGAGATTTTGGACGCAGGGGTCATTTTGACTTTTCAAAGCAAAACCGGTTGGCGCGAGGTTGAGATTGGTCGAGGATCATCAGATCAAAGCTGCCCTGTGCATGCCCTTGAGCAGTGGTTGCACTTTTCCAAAATTGACCTTGGTCCCGTATTCAGGCGCACGGCGCGCAATGGCAAACATGCGCTTGAGGCGCGACTGTCGGACAAACATGTGGCAAGGCTTATTAAGAAAACCGTCTTGGCCGCGGGCATCCGAGCTGATCTGCCTGAAAAAGAACGGTTGGCGTTATTTTCTGGTCATAGCTTGCGAGCGGGGCTGGCCAGTTCAGCCGAAGTGGATGAGCGTTATGTGCAAAAACATCTTGGACATGCCTCCGCTGAGATGACCCGCCGCTATCAACGCCGCCGAGATCGGTTCCGTGTGAACCTGACCAAAGCTGCGGGACTATAGATTTTGTATTTCTAAAAAGTTTGTTTCGCGTGCGAAACAAACTGCAATGAAGTCATTGCCCGACGCGGCCATATGCGGCGCGTCGGGCTTTCCGTTTAAAGCAGCGCCTTACGGGATAAGACGTGCGATGATCGCGTCTGCGGCCTCTTCAGGTGTCATTGCAGTTGTATCGATCCGCATGTCTGGCGATTCAGGATGCTCATAAGGGCTATCGATGCCAGTGAAGTTTTTCAATTCACCCGCACGTGCTTTCGCATACAGGCCTTTGACATCGCGGCTTTCGGCCACTTCCAAAGGTGTATCGACAAACACTTCAACAAATTCGCCCGGCTGCATCATAGACCGCACCATTTCGCGTTCTGAACGGTAAGGCGAAATGAACGCGGTGATCACGATCAGGCCTGCGTCTGTCATCAACTTGGCCACTTCGCCGACACGGCGGATGTTTTCCACACGGTCCGCTTCGGTAAAGCCAAGGTCTTTGTTCAACCCGTGACGCACGTTGTCACCATCCAGCAAGAATGTGTGGCGGTTCATCCGCGCCAGCTTTTTCTCAACGATATTGGCGATGGTCGATTTGCCAGATCCAGACAGACCTGTCAGCCAAAGCACGGCTGCTTTTTGGTGCTTCATCGAGGCGTGGTGATCACGGCCCAAGTCAGTGGCTTGCCAATGCACGTTTTGCGCCCGACGCAGTGAGAAGTGCAACATACCAGCCGCGACAGTTTGATTGCTGATCTTATCGATCAGAATAAACCCGCCCAGATCATGTGACTCTTCGTAGGATGCGAAAGGAATTTCGCGGTCTGTCGTGATATTAGCGATGCCGATGGCATTCAAATCCAATGTCTTGGATGCAAGGTGTTCTTGCGTGTTCACATTCACTTCGTATTTGGGTTCTTGTACGGTGGCTGAAACGGTTTGTGACCCGATTTTCATCCAGTAGGCACGGCCAGGAACAAGCTCTTGCTCGTCCATCCACACCAATGTGCTTTCAAACTGATCAGCAACTTCAAGCGGCGACTTGGAGGCGACAATCACTTGCCCGCGTGAACAGTCAATTTCGTCTGCCAAAGTCAGTGTGACAGATTCACCGGCAACAGCCATGTCGCGGTCGCCATCAAAGGTGACGATCTTGTCGATGGTTGATGTTTTCCCTGATGGCAAAACCCGCACTTCATCACCGGGGCGCACTGTGCCAGAGGCGATCAGGCCAGAAAAACCACGGAAATCAAGGTTCGGACGGTTCACCCATTGCACAGGCATGCGGAACGGTTCGGCTTGCTCGAGGCTATCTTCGACAGACACTGTTTCAAGGTGCGGCAACAAGGATGTGCCTTTATACCAAGGCGTGTTTTCACTCGCGCCTGTGATATTGTCGCCTTTAAAGCCAGAAATCGGAATAGCTGTGAAGTCTTCGATGCCGATCGTGTCCGCAAATTCGCGGTAATCAGAAACGATTTGGTTGAATTTATCTTGATCGTAATCCACCAAATCCATCTTGTTCACAGCCAAAACAACGTGGCGAATGCCCAGAAGTTTCACGAGATAGCTGTGACGGCGGGTTTGGGTCAAAATGCCTTTGCGCGCGTCGATCAAAATGACGGCAAGGTCAGCCGTTGAAGCGCCTGTTACCATGTTGCGTGTGTATTGCTCGTGACCAGGCGTATCGGCCACGATGAATTTACGCTTTTCAGTGGCAAAGAAACGGTAGGCCACATCGATGGTGATGCCTTGCTCGCGTTCTGCAGCCAAACCGTCAACCAAAAGCGCGAAATCAATTTCTTCGCCTTGGGTGCCAGAGCGTTTGCTGTCTGCTTCCAAGGTCGCAAGTTGATCTTCAAAGATCATCTTGGAGTCATACAAAAGCCGCCCGATCAATGTGGATTTACCGTCATCGACAGAGCCACAGGTGATAAAGCGCAGCATGGTTTTATGCTGATGCGTTTCAAGATATTGATCGATATTTTCCGCGATCAAAGCATCGGTTTTATAGATAGGATCCGGGGTCGTCATAAATAGTCACCTGAACTGAAAGGGCAAAAAAGAGGGCGATATCTGGCGCGTAAAGCGCTTAGAAATAGCCTTCCTGCTTTTTCTTTTCCATCGAAGCCGCTTGATCGTGGTCGATGGCGCGGCCCTGCCGCTCGGATGTTGTGGTCAACAGCATTTCCTGAATGATCTCAGGCAATGTCGTGGCTTCGCTCTCTACTGCCCCCGTCAGCGGGTAACACCCAAGGGTGCGGAACCGCACAGAGCGCATCACAGGTTCTTCGCCATTCAGCGGGAAACGGTCGTCGTCAACCATGATGGTCAAGCCATCGCGAACGACAGTTGGGCGCATCGCAGACATGTACAAAGGAACGATTTCGATCCCTTCCAGATGGATGTACTGCCAGATGTCCAATTCGGTCCAGTTGGAGATCGGGAACACCCGCACGCTTTCGCCTTTGGCTTTGCGCGCATTGTAGATGTTCCAAAGCTCAGCACGCTGGTTTTTCGGATCCCAACGGTGATTGGCTGAGCGGAATGAGAACACACGTTCTTTTGCACGCGCTTTTTCCTCATCACGACGCGCGCCACCAAAGGCTGCATCAAAGCCGTATTTATCAAGCGCCTGCTTTAGACCCTCGGTCTTCCACATATCGGTGTGCAAGCTGCCGTGGTCAAACGGGTTGATACCGCGTTCCTGCGCTTCTGGGTTTTGGTAAACCAACAATTCCATGCCAGCATCTTTGGCCGCTTTGTCGCGCAGTTTATACATCTCTTGGAATTTCCAAGTTGTATCAACGTGCAGCAAAGGAAAGGGCGGCGGTGATGGGTAAAAGGCTTTTTTCGCCAAATGCAACATGACAGCACTGTCCTTGCCAACGCTGTAAAGCATGACTGGGTTTTCTGTCTCGGCGACGACTTCACGCATGATGTGGATGCTCTCGGCTTCCAAACGCTGAAGGTGTGTGAGGGTTTTGTTGGCCATAGGCCCTCTCTAAATCTGCTAAATTGAGTATTACCTGTATTTACCCTTGCCCGCCCCAGTAATCACCCCCCATATGGGAGGTATATTGTAATGAGGCCATATGTCAGACGAAACGCAACTTCTTACAGCGCTGTTTATGGCCTCAACAGGCTTGCCAGATGAGGCCCGCGTCGAGTTTGGACCGAACGCGGCACCTCCCCCAAAGGCTTGGACACACTTTCTTGAGGTGCTGGCAGATATCACCCATGCAGACAGCGCAGAGTTGCACCTGATCGAAAACAATCGTTCCGTGCAAAACTGGCAAGTGGGCGATGATTTGGGGGCCGCGGATATAAGCGCAAGCGACCGGATGCGCACCAGTCGCGTTTACTCTCAATCAGACCACCCTAGTGCGCTCGAATCGGATCTACCGCTGCGGGCCATACGCTGGAGGGTCGCGACGGATGCTTGGGGTATAATCACCCTCAAACGTCGCACAGAAGATTTTCGCGCAATAGATGGCCAACATCTGTCCAACCTGTTGCCTTATCTCGCCCCTGCTGTTCGGGCATGGCAAAGCCTCAATCGTGAGCGTGCGCAAGCGGACCTTGCGCATCAAATCTGTGCCGATCTCGGCGCGGGATGGATTGTGTTTACCCCCACAGGTCAAGTCACTGCGATGGCCTCAGGGCTGGCAGGACAGCTTGAGAAAGTGGCAGACATTGGCTTGAGTGCGGAAGGCCGGTTACGCCTTACGCCTGTGGCTGCACGGGATTTTCGAGATACTTTAAGCGCCGTTGCAAACGGGAATTCTGGCCCACACAATGTCTGGCTTTGCTCATCCCCACGGGTGCAAATGATCCTCTCGACCCAGCATCATGCTGGCACTGAGGCTTTGGTCGGACGGATACGTCATGATCTGACGGCCAGCGCCCTGCCCTTGTCACGGATCATGGCCGCCTTTGATCTGAACCGTAGCGAAGCCCGATTGGCGGCAGCCTTGTGCGATGGCCTTAGCCTGAGTGACGCAGCTCAAACGCTGGGTTGGACAATAGAAACAACCCGCAGCACGTCAAAACAACTTTTCGCCCGCATGGGTGTCAACGGCCAGCCTGGCGTCGTGCGCGCCATGCAAGCCAGCGCGATTTGGCTGTAGTTCCGCGCGTCTTATCAAAATCACAACGTGATCTATTTTTTGTTTCGCATGCGAAACAAAATGCCAAGAATTGGCAAGGCACATTTTACGGCCGGCGTGTTTTCAGCCAGCGGTTCAAATCCTTTATCAGGGCCTCATCAACGCCATCCCCAGTCAATTCCACACGGCCATCCTTTGGGTGGAAGGTGACTTTGATTTGAGTGGAAGCTTGGGTCGGGACTGTTTTGCGAGCACGCTCTTCAGTCAAGAGCACAGCAATCTCTGCTTCAGGCGATGTCGGCTTTGCTTGCGCCAGCCGCGCCTTCATCGCCTCAGCATTGGCAGGGTCCGCCTGAATTCTTTTGGCCAATTCAAGCCCCGTGCGTTCACTCAAGGCAGACGGAAACTGCAAAGCCCCATCTAGAGTCTCAACAAGAGTCATAAAACTCTTAATCTTGGAACGTTTCGCGCGCGAAACATTTGAAAACAGAGTCTGAAGGGCTTGCTTAGGGTCTGTATAGACCCCCTCCTCCAAAGCTTTGACTACGACACGTGCCCGTTCATAGAAACTGATGTCAGAGCGAATTTCGTTTTCTTCCACCATCGCGACATAGGCATCCGAAGAGGTTTTGGGCTGACGTACAATCGCCAAAACCTCAGGCGCGCCAATCTCGGACAGCGCAACCATACGGCGCCAGCCAGAGATGAGGCCGTAGCGCGGTTCAGTGCCGGCACCACGATCCACCACTTCAATGGGTGTTTGCTGCCCACGCGCTTTTAGGCTGGATTTGAGTGCATCGAGGTCATCGCTATGGACATGAACGCGATCTCGTACCAAATGCCCCATATCGATCTGCGACAAATCCAGAACCTCAACGATACGGCCTTCAGAGCGCGCCTTGGCCACCATGTCGGTCATCTCAGTGAGCGCCGCGGTCAGTGCCGCTTCGCCTGCGACATGCGCGATCGGCGGGCGGCTTGTCGTTTTGGCCACGCCCATTGAAAACATCGCTTTGGTCTCAGGGGCCCGCGTATCGATATCGGCTGCCTTTGGGTCGATTTGGTCATTGCCACCAAGAAAATCTGAACGGGCAGGGGTCAGTCGTTTACGTTTCGCCATGCGTCATCTCCTGTGCGTCTATCTCGTCCCGCCGCCAGCTGCCCAAGAGCAGGCGTTTAAACGCGGCATAGGTTTCATCAAAGGTCTGGCGGCCACGGGCATAGGTCTCGCGGTTGAAGTCACGATAGTCGGCTTCATAAATACCATTCACCTGCTCGCCAGCTTGGCCAATCAAAGCGGTGAAGTCTTGTCTATGCGGGGACAGCGTTTTTCCCAAGTAAGCCTGCATCAAAGACCCTAACTCACCTTGCTGTGCCCCATCGTAGCGGGTGATCACGGTGCGTACGGCGTCCCATTCAAAGTTCAATTCCTCGCGGCCCAAAGCCCGCGCCGCCATGTTTTCCCCGTCCTCAATAGATTGGAAGGTGGAGTGCAGCATGTCAAAGAAACGGCCGGTTGAATCGAACTCCAAGAATGAGGCCCCAAGGGGGACGAGTAGGATATCCGAGGCGGCTAAACCGTTGATCGTCAGATAGCCAAGGGCAGGGGGGGTATCGAGGAACACGATGTCATAGTCATCCAGCACCCCGTCGGCCTCCAGCACATCTGTGAGGGCATCCCAGAGTTTCCACCCGCGTCCCTGCATACGCCAAACCGGAATTTGAAATTCGGACCAATACAAATTGAGCTGCGCGCCTATCAAATCGATGTTTGGCCAATGGGTGGATTGGATCACATCTTGGGCTTTGATCTTCAAGGCCTCTGTGAGCGTCTCATCAAGGGGCACAGGGGCCTCTCCGCGATCCATACGGGACTGGTTGGCCTGACGTTGGTGTGTGGCGTAATGACGGGCCAGCAGAGGGAACACAGTGCCCCATTCGTCCTCGACCTTGCCACCAAAGATGGAGGTCATCGATCCTTGGCTGTCCAGATCAATGACCAAAACTTTGTATCCATCCAAAGCCGCTGACATGGCCAGATGCGCCGCAGTAGATGTTTTACCAACACCACCTTTGAAATTTGCGACAGCAACGATTTTGGCAGGCAGGCCTTTGGGTCGGTAAGGAACATATTCTTTGCTCTTAGATCCCTCAGCCGCGAAATGCGCGCGCAGTTTGAGAACTTCATCAAGGGTGAACCATTTTGCACCGCCATCGGTTTCAGAGCTGCCTTGAGGTAAGTCTGGATTTGAGCGCAACACGCGTCTGAAATGCGGTGTGGCAAGAGGGATGAGATAACGAGTGATTTCCCATGTGGAAAATAGTCTAAGCTTTTTGTGACCGGATTCGTTCATGCCTCGAGAAGCAAGATCATCACGGCCACGACTGCAGGCTTCTGCGATACTGGCAAAGCCTTTTGTGTTCACCGGCGCTTCGAGATCAAGCATGGCTTGATCGGGATCGATGTTAAAATAGGGGGGTTGGATGGTGCCGTCTTTGGTCATTGCCAAACCTCATGTGCCACGTTTTCTTTAGAATACTGCAAAAAGCGATACATGGAAGTAAAACCGTATCATTGAGAATCAATTTGTTGAAAAAATGGATGTTTTGAGGAATGTCACGAGGCGTAAGGTGAGCCTTTGGAAAAAAATGCAGTGTTATATTTAAGTTATTTATTAGTTAAGGGGTCAAGGTGAATTGTTTATCTATATGATATAAAACAAAAAATAGCCGATTTGAAAATAATAGGTGACTCTGAACCCTCGATAAGGTGACTCTGAACCCACGTTCAAGCGACTCTGAACCCACGTTGGAAAGACTGGACCCTTCTAGCTGTGGTCCTTAAGCTGGGTGTTAATAAAACCCCGAAGGGGAAATGGCGAATTCGCTTCAATGATGAGCAGTCAGGGACAAGAATGGCAGGCGCAATGACATCTGCGGGAGCAGGGGGGCTTTTACCCGATCGGCATCCGCAAATAGATTTCTTTCTTTGCGATATCTTTGATGCAATTCCAAAGGATGATTTGGCGACGATGGAACATCCGATGTTCTCACTGTCGACACGCCCTGATCGACGTATTTTGTCTTACGAGCATAACGGAACCCAGATTGAGGTCACGCCCTCTGTCAAAGGTCTGGCGACGATTCACGACAAAGATATTTTGATTTTTTGCGTTAGCCAATTGATGGCAGCGCTCAACATGGGACGCGCGATCAGTCGCACACTGACCTTGACCGCCCATGACCTTTTGGTGGCCACCAATCGTGAAACCAGTGGGGATTCTTACCGGCGTTTGACGGAAGCGTTTGACCGTCTCGCGGGCACGCGGATCAAAACCAACATCGTGGTTGGTGATCATGAGGTGACGTCTGGGTTTGGCCTGATTGAGAGTTGGAAAATCGAGCGCAAGACCCGCGGCGGGCGGATGTTGAATGTCTCAGTCACCTTGTCTGAATGGCTGTTTAGAGCCGTTATGTCGAAATCTGTTTTGACGCTCAGCCGCGATTATTTCAGATTGCGCAAACCTCTGGAGCGGCGCGTCTATGAATTGGCGCGTAAACATTGTGGCAAGCAAGACTATTGGCGGGTGTCAGTGTCAACGCTGTTGAAAAAGTCAGGATCGGCCAGTCCGCGCCGCGTGTTTCGCAAAATGATCCGCGATATGATTGAGGCCAATCAGCTGCCTGATTATGAGATTGCAGAAGAAGAGGGCGACATCATCCGCTTTATGACGCGCGCGCGCGTGTTGGAAAGCGATGGACCGACGCTTGGGCCGCTGCCTGGAGCTGTGTTCGATCGCGCTCGCGATATAGCACCCGGTTGGGACGTCTATGCGCTTGAGGCGGATTGGCGTGCCTATTGGGCGGCCTCTGGCCACCCGCGACTGCATTCTGCAGAACAAGCGTTCTTGGGTTATGTGAAAGTACGTGTGACCAAAAGATAAGGACGTTTGTAAACTGACGCAGCTTATGGGGACTTGCTCAATACCGTCAGGAGTCAGAGTTTTCGTGTTATATGTTCATCCAAGATATTCAATGTTCGAAAGGCACGACCGTCTTCTGTCCAGTGATGCACAAAATCATACGACCAGACATGATTGCAAACTTATTGGACGTAAATAAACTATACAAGGTGAGGCGGTTTTTGCGTAATTTTTTGGTAAAAACCTGTAAAACGCGGAGCAATAATGGGCCACAGAAGCGGCTGCGCATCGCAGTTGTAGCGGAGTATAAATCCGCCAGTTTGTGTCCTTCGTTTAGTCGGAGGGCGAGAGATGTATTCTGTGGATATTTATAATCGTGTGCGCCGTGCTTGCTTGAAGAACGGTATGTCTGCTCGAGAAGCGGCGCGTTATTTCAACAAGAATCGTAAGACGATCGCGAAGATGCTGCGCCATGAACTGCCACCAGGGTATAGGCGCTCAGAAGTGCCACGCCGGCCAACGCTTGACGGTTATGTTGGTCTTATTGCCGAGATACTGCGCACAGACAAAGCCCTGATCAAAAACAGCGTCACACGTCTAAGCGCATTTTTGAACGACTGCGCTCCTCTCATCGAAACTGCGTTTCGACTGCCGGGCAGTGGACGAACATGGGTATGCAGGTAGCCTCACGACGATGACGTGTTACGTGCGTGAGCTAAAGCGGCGCATCAAAGAGGTGTTTGTGCCGTTGTCGCATCGACCGGGGCACGCACAGGTTGATTTTGGCGAGACCCTCGGCGTAATCGGCGGGGTGGAGTGCAAAGTCCACTTCTTTGTGATGAGCTTGCCGCATTCTGATGCGGTGTTTGTGAAGGGGTATCCGGCGGAGACGACGGAAGCCTTTTGTGATGGCCATGTGACTGCCTTTGCGTTCTTCGGCGGCATTTATTACCCGGCAGGCGATTGCGTAGCAATCTGCCGAGAGGGCCCCAATCCATTCTTTACGACAATACCAAGATCGCTGTGGCGCGTATTCTGGGGGACAGAACCTGCCATTTGATGAATGGACCGAGGTCTTCGGCTCCGAGCGGCTGACAGGCGCGTTGCTCGACCGACTAACCCACCACGTCCACATTCTCGAGATGAACGGCGAAAGTTACAGGCTCAAATATAGCCTAAACAAACAACAATAATCAAAGCCCAACTAAGACCAGAATAATGTTGGCCCCAAGGGCCAACATGCGCTTTGGCACGCGTTAGCTATATGACAAGCACTCGCGCCAAAGCGCACGACAAAGGATAACTTAGTAGACCAGTTTTACACCGCGACCTGGGAGAGATGATTTCCGCTGCCAAATTCAATAACGCGAGGGTTGGTATTGTCGTTGGTTTTCAGCTTGTTTGAGCAGTTGCAACGCCGCCGATCACTATCCAGTTTATAGGAAACCCAAGTCGATGAGTATTACTCTGTTTGTGTCTGACGTTAGCGCATACGCCAGAGTATCCAGCCAGATAAGGTCACAGACCTAACCCCAAGGACACCGCGCAAAGCTGGCGGGCACTCAGGGTTCAGGTCGTCGCCAAGAAAAATTGATGCAGCAGTACCTCCCACATCATCCATTAGAAATGATCTGACTTTAGCTTACCTCCCGCCCTTTCTTCTCCCCCTTTACAATACGACACGTATCGTATTATAAATTCCGAGGCAGCAATTTGTGGCCTAGGGAGGGGAGATTCAAATGAAACATTTCGAATACCTAGTGGCCGTCGCCAAGCATGGTCATTTTGGCAAGGCGGCAGACGAATGCTGCGTAACTCAACCCACGTTGTCTATCGGAATCAAAGAGCTAGAGCGCCAGTTTGGCTTTGAGTTGATACGCCGTCAGCGACGATACTTGGGCCTCACGGGAGAAGGGGAAATCGTTGTGAATTATGCGCGCAATCTTCTATTTCTGCGCGGTAAGATGGACGGCGCGCTCGCCCAGTTTCGTGAAAAGTCGAACATGCCACTTGTGTTTGGCACTGTTCCGTCCGGTGTCGAAATGGTAGCTCGTTTGTCCACGAAACTCAGCCAGTCACATCTATCCTGTTCCCTTCAGTCTAAAACCGTAACTTGTACCGATATTACGCGGGATATTCTGGCGTGTGATATGGATGTCGGGATTACTTATCTTGATCAAGTTCATGGTGATCTTGAGGTGCTGGCCCATCTTTTCGATGAACAGATTTATGTTGTAGCCCAACGGGGAGTGGTTCCAGATAATTTCAATCCGACTTTGGATGATCTTGCCAGCCTGCCATTATGCCATCTGCCGAGCGGCTGCTATACTGGTCCGATTGAGGCATTTCTCAACGCCGCGTCCAGTAACGACGTGCCACGAATGAGTACTGAATCGGTTCAGATTGTAATGTCTCATCTGCGTCAAGGACATTGGTGTGCGGTGTTGCCTGCCCATGCCCTGAGTGAACTAACAGTTACTAAGGATTTGTGGGTGCGTCCTCTTCAATTGACGTTCCGGCCCCCGCGATTGGTGGTCGTATCACGCCAATTGTCTGCATTTGCGGGGCAGGAACTCGAGGCAATCAAGATGATCCGCGACGCCGCGATGGAATTCGTTTCCGGTGTCGAGTGCGAGTTGTCTGAAGGGGGAGCCGTGCAGGCTATTTTTAAGGCTTGCGAGTTGGCGCGGGCGTCTCGAACCAACAACGTCATTGATAATATCAATTAGACGCTCTGACGTCTAACCCCTTAAGCTACTTATAGAAACATATGGGTGCCACACAATGAGACCTAAGCCAATAACATACCATAGCCCTAAAACGGTAGAGCGGGCATTGGAGCTTTTGAGTGCCCACTCAATGGTTTTGAACGGTGGGCAAGCCATCATTCCAACCCTTAGAATGCGCGTTGTGAATCCATTAGCCCTTGTGGATATCAAGGGCATACCGGAGTTGAGTTCAACGGTAGAGGTCGCAGACACAGGCATCCGCGTAGGTCCGCGTGTCACCATTGATCGGCTCATGAATTGGCCCGGAATTGCAGAGGTGGCCCCCGTTTTGCGAGAGGCAGGTGCTGCGCTTGCGGATGCGCAAATCCGGGCTCAGGGGACTGCTGTGGGGTCACTTTGCTGGGCCGATCCGAGGGCGAATTATCCGGTCGCGTTTCTTGCGCTGAAGGCGGTTGTTAGTGCGGTTGGATCGAAGGGCCGTCGCGACATCGAAATCGATGACTTTTTTGCGGGATATCGTGCAAATGTTTTGCAAGATGAACTGGTGATGTCAGTCACCTGTCCTGGCACTACACGGCTTGGGTTTTCTACGTATCGTGAATTTTCCCGCCAGATCAATGACGTCTGCATCGTAAATATTGCCGTCTCCGAGGTGGACGGTGAATTGCGGGTCGCAGTTGGGGGCCTTGATAAGCGCCCACAACTTGTTCCCAGCGCCGCCGGAGTGATGGCCAACCTTGAAGAACCTGCGACTTCAGAGGCCTTCATGGCTGCACTATCCACGCGTCCGGTAGCGCCTATCGAAGACGGTCAGGGGTCGCCGGAGTTCAAATTAGCGCTGATAGCAGAGCTATTGGTTGAGATCGCAGCTGAATATCGCGAGGCGAAGGCATGACCAATATTTCAGGCACCAATAACTCAGACCTCATTGCTGTGCAGATGGAGGTTAATGGAAAGACCGTTTCCGGCAATGTCGAAGGGCGGACGCTTTTGGTCGACTTTTTGCGAAAGGACGCCAACCTTCGAGGGCCAAGAATTGGATGTGAGGAAGGGGCCTGCGGTGCATGTACGGTTGATGTCGGCGGGCAGTTAACAAAATCTTGTCTACGGCTGGCTGTGGAGTGCGACGGTGCGACGGTGCGCACTGTCGAGGCCCTTGCGGAAAACGGTGAGCTCACGACGTTACAAAGAGCTTTTCGGGACTGCCATGCGCTGCAATGCGGGTTTTGCACCTCCGGCATGTTGATGTCCGCCGAAGCGCTCCTGCGGGACCGCGGACCAGAACCGCTTACAGATAAGCAGATCAAGCTAGGTCTTGGGGGCAACTACTGTCGGTGCACCGGGTACAGTAATATTATTCGTGCGATAAAAGTCGCCGCTGGGGAGGCTGAACCCCTGGCTGATGCTGGTGATGTCTTAGCCGGAGAGAGCCACGTCGGGCGTTCGACGTCGCGCAAGGAAGACGACCGTCTGCTGCGCGGAAATGCCAATTACGTGGATAATTTCACGATGCCTGGTATGCTTCACATGACGATTGTGCCATCGACGCAGGCACATGCCCGTATCCTGAACATAGATGTTACCCAGGCGAAATCCATGCCTGGCGTTGCCGCGGTTTTGACCGGTGCGGATATTGCGAAAGTTTGTGGGCCGATGTCGCCCACCATGGATGCCTTTGGGTTCAAGTTGCCACGCCGAATGCCTATCGCGGACGAAAAGACGATCTTTTTTGGCGAGCCAGTTGCGCTGGTATTGGCCGAGACACCGGAAATTGCAGAAGATGCCGCAGCGCGGGTTTTTGTGGATTACGATCCTTTACCGGTTATCACCGATCCGGAAACCTCGGCCACCCGAACCAGCGATGAGCCTGAATTCCTGCTCTATCCAGAGTGGGGCGACAATTTGCAAACCCATTATCCATTTACGATCGGTGAAGTTGATGAGTCTTTCGAGACGGCGCATCTGGTCATGGATGAAGTGTTTTCATCGCAACGCTATTCCGCACAACCGATGGAAACCCGTGGGGTTTTGGCATCTTGGGATTCGGATCAGCATTCTCTGATCGTACGGGCCTCTGTTCAGATTCCGCACCAGTTCCGCATGTTTATTTCGAAAACCTTCGGTATTCCGGAAACCGACATTCAGGTGCTTACGGGCGATATTGGTGGTGGCTTTGGTGGCAAGCTCGGCGTTGATGCCGAATATTTGCCCGTAGCCGCGACGCGTATCCTCGGTCGGCCTGTTAAATGGATTGAGCCTCGGTCATCTTGGACGCGTGCGGGGCCTCATGCTCGCGATTTCAGACTACGGACTCGCGGGGCCTTTGATGCTGACGGCAAACTTCTTGCTATGGACGTTCACGTCCTCAGCGATATTGGATGCGATGGGGCGGAACGGGCCGGTGGTTTGGGGATGCCAATTAACGGCAGCGTCTATGGCAGTAGCATTTACGACGTCTCGAACTATCGGATGCTGGCGCAGGCAGCGGTCACTAATAAGCCACCCTATGGCGCCTATCGAGGCTACGGCAAAGACATTGCCAACCTCGCGAGTGAGCTGCTGATGGAACGAGCCGCCGAAAAGCTAGGTATCAATCGGGTGGATATCCGCGAACGCAATTTTCCTGAGTCCTTTCCCTATCGCATCGCCACTGGACCGACCATCGAGGACAGTAGTTCGCGGGATTGCTATCGCAAGCTTGTCGACAAGATCGACATTCCGAGCCTCGAGCAGGAAAAGGCCGTAGCCCAGGCGAACGGCAAATACATTGGCTATAGCATCGTGCCGTATATCGAGCCGGCGGGCGCCGCGTTTCCGGGGACGATGTTTCAGAGTTACGAGAGCGCTTCGGTTCGGGTGAATTCGGATGGGACGGTGCGGGTGTTTACCGGCATGACCAGTCTCGGTCAGGGAATTGAGACTGTTTATGCCCAAGTTGCGGCTGACCTGTTGGGATGTCGTCCGGATCAGGTTCGGGTCAAGTTCGGTGATACCAACGAAGGGCCCTTCGGTTCGGGCACCTATTCGAGCCGAGGTGCAATGTACGCAGTTGGGGCCATAGAAGCCGCCGCAGCAAAAATTTTACCACGCATGAAGCTTGCAGCATCGCGTATCCTAAAATGCGATATTGGCGATGTTAGTGTCGAAAATGGCGTGTTTACAACACCGTCGACAAACGAGACCTGCACCTATGAGGAGGTGGCCTATTCGGTCTATTTCCAGCCCGGTTCCGGGATCATGCTGGAGGGGGCAGATTCCTCGCTTTTGGAAGAGATCGGAACTTATCTTCATCCAGACGTGAGCTGGGAGTTCGACGAATTGGGCCGTGGTCAACTGTATCCCGCTAATCCAGGTGGCGCACAGGCGGCGAAGGTCGAGGTTAATATTAAGACTGGTCGGGTCAAGATCCTAAAGCTCTGGCTCATTTCCGATCACGGAACGGTGCTCAATCCCATGCTGCTTGATGGCCAGATTATGGGTTCGGTCATGCAACAACTTGGCGGGACCATGTTCGAGGAAATTGCCTATGACAACGCTGGCAAACCGCATACGAAAACGATGAAAGACTACGGGATGCCGTCGATTTGGTCGACCCCGGATCTGGAAATTGAACACATGCAGACACGATCAAAAGCGACTGCAACCGGCGCCAAGGGCGCGGGTGAAGACGGTAGTATCGCGACCACAACGACGATCGTACTGGCGGTCGAGGATGCACTACGTCCGCTTGGGGTGAAGATATCGAGTTCACCACTAACCCCGGCGCGGGTGCTCGATTTGATAAATCGCGCACAAGGAGAATCTAAGTTGGAGAATAATAAATGACCTCTGCGGCCTCCCCCTTAACAACCCTTTTGGCGCCATCCGGTGAACCAATCAATTTTGCCGGACGAGACTGGCTTGCGTTTGATCTGTCGTATCGTCTGTCCAACCGGACTGCCGAGTACGAGAAGATGCCGCACAAGATCGAATATGCCGATCATGTGGAGACCGCAGAAAAATCGGCGAATATTTTCGGGATTGGGAGCGAGTATTGGCGCGACGGTTTGGGCTGGGCGCAGGAAGTGGTGACGCTGAGTACCCATGCAGGCACCCATGTTGACGCGCCTTGGCATTATTCCCCGACAAGTGCCGGAAAGCCCGCGCAGACCATCGATGAACTGCCACTGCAATGGTTTCTGGGTGATGGGTTTGTATTGGATATGCGCAAAATTGATCGCAACGAAGGCATTCGTGCCGAAGACGTCGAACGTGAGCTCGAACGGATCGGATATACGATCAAGCCAAAAGACATCGCGCTCATTCGCACAGATGTTTCGGAGCATTTCGGTGAGCCCGGGTACGATCAGCTGCATCCCGGGATGCGGGAATGTGCCACGCGATATCTTCTTGATCGTGGAGTCAAGCTTATCGGGATTGATGCCTGGGGCCTTGATCGGCCGTTTGATTTAATGGTGGCCGACGCCCTTGAAGGCGACCGACACCAGCTTTGGGAATCGCATCTTGTCGGGCGCGACATCCCCTATAGCCAGATTGAAAAAGTTTCCAATCTCAAAACGTTACCAGTGGCATTTGGTTTCAGCATCATCGCATTGCCCATCAATATCGAAGGTGCAAGCGGCGCGTGGAGCCGAGTCGTTGCGTTAGTCCCAAATAAAACCAACACAAAATCAGAAGGATAATAACAAATGAAAATAGGTAGAATTCGTGTCGATACGCCGGAAGGTAAACGCGTCCGTTTGGTGGCAGTCGATCCCAAAAACAACCGTGTCATCGATCTCGCAAAAGCCAAAGCACTTCTGTTGCAGTCGCAAGGTGCGACAGATGCAGCGTCTTGGCGCATGGCCAATACGATGTTGCCTCCGAGTCTGACCGAAGCCATCGGAACGGGCAAACAATTTCTGGACGTAGCAAACGATGCAGTCGTGGCCCGTGCTGACGATGCTTCGATCACCATGGATGGAATCGATTGGGCTCCCTCGGCAGATCCTTCGATCGTTCGCGATTGTATTTCATTTCGTGCGCACCTCGAAGCGTATTTCGAAAAGATGGGTCACAACCTCCACCCGCTTCATTACAAGATGCCGGCCTATTACAAAGGCAGTACCGCCAATCTGATTGGGCACAATGGTACGGTTATGTGGCCCAGCTACACCGACTTCGTGGATTATGAACTCGAACTCGGCTTCATTCTTGGTGCGCAAGCCCACAATGTGACCCCTGATGAAGCTAAGGATATGCTCTTCGGGATGACGATCCTTAATGATTTCAGTTCGCGTGATTACCAGGATCCCGAAATGTTGTTGATGCTTGGGCCAACCCAATCGAAAGATTTCTGTTACGCCGTGGGCCCGTGGGTCACAACAATGGACGAAATCGAGGACATGAGCTCGATGGAGATGAAGGCCTGGGTTAATGATGAGCTTTGGTCGAGTGGCAAAGCCGACACCATGCGTTGGACCACTGATGATTTGATAGCCTACATTTCGCGCGGGGATACCCTGAAACACGGCGATCTTCTCGGCTCGGGCACAGTCGGTGGCGGCTCCGCCTTGGAGTTGGACCGCCGTCCTAAACCCGGTGACACTGTCCGCATGGAAGTGACAGGACTTGGCTCTTTGACGGTTGTTATGGGTCAGAAAGAAGAAATGCGTTGGGGGCCAACGCTTGAAGAAGTCACCGCCGACCTCTGATTACCCTCCCTGGAACTTACCTGCGCCTTCACTTGGGCGCGGGTCTTTTCTGGGCGGTAGATTTTGAGTGAATGCAATTTTCAGATTGGGAGGTAAGACGACATGAAGGATGTGAAAGCAGCAACAGCGAAACTCACTATTGAGGGTCGGTCTATCGATCTTCCAATCTTGCGGCCGACCCTTGGGCCAGACGTGATCGACATAAGATCGCTTTACAAAGAGGCCGGCGTTTTCACGTTGGACCCTGGCTTTGGATCGACTGCGTCGTGCGAAAGCGCAATTACGTTTGTGGATGGCGATGCGGGGCAGTTGCTTCACCGAGGCTATCCGATTGAAGAACTCGCCGAGAAGTCGACTTTTCTAGAGGTGGCGCATGCCTTACTGTATGGCGATTTGCCCGATCGCGCTCAACTAATTGAGTTTGAAGACCGTGTGACCCGTCACACAATGATTCATGAACAAATGCATAACTTTTTCTGTGGCTTCCGGCGCGACGCGCATCCGATGGCCACCCTTGTCGGCGTGGTTGGTGCGATGTCCGCATTCTATCATGATTCCACAGATATTACGGACCCGTGGCAACGCGAAGTTGCGTCGATCCGAATGATTGCCAAGCTGCCGACGATTGCTGCCATGGCCTATAAATATTCCATTGGCCAACCGATGATCTATCCGAAAAACGATTTGCCTTATGCAAGCAATTTCTTAAACATGTGCTTTGCTGTACCCGCTGAAGAGTATCGGATCGATCCGATTTTTGCCAAGGCAATGGACCGGATTTTTATTCTTCACGCCGATCACGAGCAGAATGCGTCGAGCTCAACCGTGCGGCTGGCGTCGAGTTCGGGAGCCAATCCATTCGGATGTATCGCGGCGGGGATTGCTTGCCTTTGGGGCCCGGCGCATGGTGGAGCCAATCAGGCCTGTCTTGAAACCCTGCGCGAGATTGGCACCAAGGACCGCATTCCTGAGTTTATCAAGCGCGCCAAGGACAAGAACGATCCGTTCCGTTTAATGGGTTTTGGTCACCGAGTTTATAAAAGCCATGATCCACGTGCGACAGTCATGAAGGAGTCTGCACATGAGATTTTCGAACTTTTGGGTACAAAGTCTAACCCAATACTAGAAGTCGCGACAGAGCTAGAACGGATCGCGTTGGAAGACGACTATTTCATCGAGCGAAATCTGTACCCGAACGTCGATTTCTATTCAGGGATCATTTTGGACGCTATGGGGTTTCCGACTTCGATGTTCACGCCAATTTTTGCAATTGCACGGACGGTTGGCTGGGTGAGCCAGTGGCGCGAGATGATCTCGGACCCGCATCAAAAGATCGCTCGGCCGCGTCAATTGTACACGGGCGCAGCAGCGCGTGACTACGTTGATATGGGCAACAGAAAATCCTGAAGCAAGAATTAGATAAAAAGGGAAATTATGTAGATGGATAAACAATCGTCTAACATCAAGGATTTGGTCGGTTTGGTCAGAGATGGCGATACAATTATTGTCGGTGGCTTTGGAGCCTGCGGGACACCAATTACGCTCATCAATGCTCTAGCAGAGACCGATATCAAAGGCCTTAAACTGGTGGCTAATAACTGCGGCACAGATGACTATGGATTGGGTCGCTTGTTGGTAAACGACCAGCTGGAACGGATCACGGCCTCCTATATTGGGGATAATTCCGTGGTTGCCCAAAAATACGCTTCTGGCGAGGTCGAGCTTGAACTGGTGCCTCAGGGAACGCTCGCAGAGAGGATGCGCGCTGGTGGCGCTGGCATAGCCGCCTTTTTTACCAGAGCAGGTGTCGGCACCATGGTGGCGGATGGCGGAATGCCTTGGAAATATGGGGCCAACGGGGCGGTCGTATTGGAAAGCCCCAAACGGCGCACCGAAGAGTTCGATGGTGAAACCTATGTAATGGAATGCGCCGTCCGCGGTGATTTCGCATTGGTGCACGCTGCCAAAGGCGACCGACATGGTAATCTTGTTTTCGCCAAAAGTGCACAAAATTTCAACCCGCTGGCGGCTATGGCGGGGCGTGTGACGATTGCAGAGGTCGAAGAGTTGGTCGAGCCGGGAGAGTTGTCCCCAGAAGAGATCCATTTGCCGGGTATTTTTGTCCAGCATGTCTTTGAGCTGCCCGAAAACATGAAAAAACGCGTCGACCGTCTGACCTTGCGGGATCGTGCTGAAGAATGGGGAGTCATGCTGTGAAACTCAATCGCAATCAAATAGCGGCCCGCGCTGCACAGGAACTGAAGGACGGGCAATACGTGAACTTGGGGATCGGTTTGCCGACAAAAATTCCTGCATTCATTCCTGAAGGAATGACAGTGGTTCTGCACAGCGAAAACGGCATTCTTGGTGTCGGGGATCATCCGAGCGAAGCGACCGTTGATGCGGATCTGATTGATGCGGGCAAGCAAACTGTGACTGTCCTTCCCGGCGCGTCTTACTTTGATTCCTCCACGTCTTTTTCGATGATCCGTGGCGGTCATATCGACGTTGCTGTGCTTGGTGCCATGCAGGTGTCGCAGGCGGGCGATCTGGCAAGTTGGAGCGTACCGGGTAGTGTTTTGAAAGGCATGGGGGGGGCCATGGATCTCGTTCACGGCTCGAAATATGTGATTGTCGCGATGGAGCACGTTACCTCAAAAGGCGCGCATAAGCTGGTCGAGCAGTGTTCGCTACCGTTGACGGGCGCAGGTGTGGTTGACCGGATTATAACCGATATGGGCGTGATCGATGTCACCAAATCAGGACTTGTGCTCCAAGAGATTGCGCCGGGTCTGTCGATTGATGACCTTCAGGCTGCGACTGGCGCGCGCCTTATTGTTTCCAAGACTCTCTCTGAGATACGAGTGGCGTAATGGCGACTGCTGGCTCCAGAATGACCCGGCCCGACGCGTTGCCAGATGAGTTGGCCGGGCGGCTTGACCGTTACGTTTGGCCGGATGGGGCACCGATGGCACTGTTCGAGGCCATGGCGCACAGCCCACAGGCGTTTCGCGATCTGACCACGGCGACCACCTGCTGTCTGACCGGTGAAATAGACGTTCGCAAACGGGAACTTTTGATCCTTCGGGTGCTGGTACAGGCTGGTGCACAGGCTGAAGTCGCGCTTCATATCGCGCTTTTCTCGAAGGCTGCGGCAATCACTGCCATGGAAGCAGAGCTGTTGGCGGATCCGGCTGCCGATCTAGAAGGGTATCCGCCCGAAGAGCGTGTGTTGTTGGCTTTGGCGGATGAGGTCCACGGATCGCATGACGTCTGTGACGAAACATGGGCCAGAATGGTCAAATATTACCCGCCAACACAATGTGCCGAGCTGCTGATGATTGTCACACAATACCTAAAGATCGCCGTGCTCAACAATGTGCTGCGTTTGAATGCTGTCCAAGGAGAAGACCATGAGCGTTACCGATGCAAATAGACTGGATTTTCCGCCGCCTGTTCTTGAAGGAGAAGGCCTCGATCCACATCAAAGGTTGATGTCAGGTATGTTCGTCGATGCCGCTGAAATGATTCAGATGGGTTTTGCGACGCCTGCCGATATTGATCTGTCGATGTGTCTTGGAGCCGGTTACCCAAAGGGGCCGTTAGCCTGTCTGGCCGACCTACCAGAGCATCAACGACGTGGTTTTGGTGTGGATGTATTGCCCCAAACCAGTAACGAGCAATCGAAGGTGGAAGCCAAAAGTACGTGGCAAGGGGCGGTCGGCCTGATTGGCACGGGACGGATGGCCTCCGGTATTGCGGAAGCGATCCTGAGGAGCCGACGCCCAGTGGTGGTCTTGGGACGTAGCCCGTCCTCACTTGAAAAGCTGCGGACCAACGTGTCCCGCAGTCTGGCGCGGTCTGTGGAACGTGGCCGGATTGATACTGATGAGGCCGAACGGTGTCTGGCCGCGTTGCAGTTGGGAACGGATGTTAAATCGTTGGCTCATGTCGATTTCCTGATTGAGGCCGTAGTCGAGAATCTTGATGAGAAACGAAAACTATTCGCAACGTTGGATAGCCAACTACCGCCAACGATCGCGTTTGCCACCAATACTTCGTCGTTTCGGGTGGCTGATATGGCAAGCGCTGTGTCATCGGAGCGCGTGATCTTCGCCGCTCATTTTTTCAACCCAGCCCAAGCCATGAAGCTTGTTGAAATTATCTGCCCGCCGGGGACGCCGGAAGGATTCGTCGAGAACGCCACTGTCTGGGTGCGCGAAATAGGAAAAGTTCCTGTGCGCTGCGGCGATCAGCGTGGTTTCCTCGTCAACCGGCTGCTTATTCCGTTTTTGAATGATGCGGTGCGCACCCTAGAGGTGGGGGCAACCGTTGAAGAGATTGATATATTGATGACCGAAGTTGCCGGTCACCCAATGGGGCCGTTCGCCCTGATCGATATGATCGGTCTGGACGTTATGGTCTTCGCCCTAAGATCAATGGCTCAGACTGACGACAATCCGCGCCTCGTGCCGGCCAAGCGGTTCCATGACCTCATTGCTCAAGGAAAGCTCGGCCGTAAAACCGGCCAAGGTTTCCACAATCACGAAAGTAATCGATATGTTAGATAATAGGCTCACTCACCGCTCCAGTCTCTACATAAATGGCAGGTGGTGCGCGCCCGAAAACGGGTTGGTGTTAACCGATGTGATCAATGCAGCTGATGGATCAGTATTGGGGCACGTACCGTCTGGGGGAGTTTCTGATATTGAGGCTGCCGTCCAAGCTGCGCGGGCGGCCTTTGAAAGTTGGTCGAACCTACCGCCTTCGGTTCGGGCCGATTATCTCATGAAAATACAGGATGGAGTTGTTGGTCGGGCAGTCGCCCTTGCCGAAATCATTGCGCAGGAAGTCGGTATGCCGCTGAAGATGGCGTCCGCCATTCAAGTTGGTCTGCCGGTGACCAACCTCGGTGGTTTTGTCCGCGCTATTGACGAAGTTGAGTGGGAATACGAACTTGGCAATTCATCGATCTGCCGCGAGGCGGCGGGTGTGGTGGCTGCGATCACGCCTTGGAACTATCCGCTGCACCAGCTCGTCGGCAAGGTTGGCGGAGCCCTGGCCGCCGGTTGTACCGTTGTCGCGAAACCCGCAGATATCGCTCCGTTGAGCGCATTCATATTGGCGGACGCGATTGAGGAAGCGGGACTACCGGCAGGTGTGTTCAATCTTGTCTCAGGACCCGGTCGCGTCATTGGTGATGCTTTGTCAGGCCATGCTGACGTTGATCTGATATCCTTTACGGGTTCGACGGCGGTGGGCAGCAGAATTGCCAAGACTGCGGCGAATAATATCACCCGAGTGGCGTTAGAGCTTGGCGGGAAGTCGGCCAGTATTTTACTTGACGACGCGGACCTCGAGAAGGCGGTGAAAACCAGCGTTAACAATTGCTTCTTGAACTCGGGGCAAACCTGTTCGGCCTGGACTCGTCTTGTGGTGCCGCGGAGCCGTCAGGAAGTGGTTATCGAGCTAGCCATAACTGCTGCAAAAAAACTGACATTGGGGCACCCAATGGATGAAGGCACGCGGTTGGGGCCACTCGCTTGTGCATCCCAAATGGCCTCGGTGCTGAAAATGATAAAGGCTGCCGAAGGGTCCGAGCGTCTGGTTTATGGTGGAAGTGCTGCCGTTGCGGAAGTTCCCGAAGGTGGTTTTTATGTGCATCCGACGATCTTCGCAGATGTCGACAACAAAAGCCCGATAGCGCAAGACGAGGTCTTTGGGCCGGTACTGGTTATCATTCCATATGACAGCGTAGACGAGGCCGTCGCCATTGCAAATGATAGTGCCTACGGTTTGGCAGGTGCAGTTTGGGGCGCTGACCAGGAACGGGCTGTCGCAGTAGCCAAAAGGATCAGAACCGGACAAGTCGACGTGAATGGCGGCCGTTTCAATCCGGCTGCTCCGTTCGGAGGATACAAAAAATCCGGGTATGGCCGCGAGTTTGGCGCGCTCGGCATCGAAGAATTCACTGAATTGAAGGCGATCCAGCAATGAGTGAAGAAGCACTAACTGACAAAAACGTCGAAACGATCAAGCGCTACTATAACGGGTGTACGTCTGGTGATCTCGAACTGCTACACGAAACCTTGCATCCGGATGTGGTGCATTATTTTCTCAAACCGAATATTGGGTCCAAGCATGTTGGCGGTCGCGAACATCTGTCGCGGTACTGGCGCAAGGTGACCCGCAACATCAATGCCCGCTGGGTCGTGGATCACGCAATTACCGCTGGCGAACAGACGGTGATTGAATGGTCCTTGTTTTGGGAACCGTCGGCTGGGGCTGCACGGGTCGTGACGCGGGGCGCCGAATGGTTTGTATTTGAGGACGGGATGATCCGTGAAATTCGGTCATATTATCAGCAAAAACCAAACTCGACCGAACTCGATGGGTTTGACTATCCCGCGTGTGGCTATTCCATCATGGGCCGCGAAGCCAGTGACATTCATACCGACGCTCTGGCCTACGCTGCACCGCCTAAAGAGGAGACTAAGTCATGACAGGGACAACTGCGCCAAAATTTTTGACAACTCGCGCGCAAGGGGTTGCAACCATTATGTTGAACCGTGCCGCTAGTCTGAATGCGTTAGACGAAGATTTGCGTCTGTCGCTCCTAGCGGAGCTCCAACAGTTAGAGGCCGCTGACGATGTGGGCGTGATTGTCCTCACGGGAAACGGTCGGGGCTTTTGTGTAGGACAGGATCTCTCACAAGCAGGCGAGTTAGAGAACTGCCACGACACGGTTGCTCGGACCTACAATCCGTTGATTGCGGCCATCGTGAGATCAGACAAACCCTACATTGCGGCAGTTAATGGCGCGGCAGTCGGGGCGGGTATGGGCCTCGCGCTGGCATGTGATCTTGTCGTGATGTCTGAGGCGGCGTCAATGGCTTGTGCGTTTGGAAAGATGGCTTTGGTTCCTGACAGTGGTGTTTCTGCGCACCTTGTACAGGCGACGGGCTACCGGCGGGCCTTCGAACTGGCCACGTCGGGTCGCAAGATCACAGCGCAAGAGGCCGAACGCTACGGGTTAGCCACTCATGTGGTTCCTGTAGATGAGCTTATGAATGCTGTGCAGGCGCTGGCGGTGGCCGTGGCGCAGGAACCTGCGAAGACACTGGCGTTAACAAAACGGCAGCTACGTGCGTCCACCGAGGTGCCTTTTTCCGTCTCGCTCGAACAAGAAGCACTTAGTCAAGGTGTGGCTGGGGCGACGCCGGAACACGCCGCACGTCGAGCGGCCTTTTTGTCCTGAGGATCTGTCCGGCGGATAATGCCGGTTTGAGTGTTGTACGTCAGTCACGTTCCCGCGCAGGCGGGGCGGCACTAATTTTATGCTTTAAAACCAGCCTATTAATAGATTTTCGCTATGACTGATTGATTAATTCAATTTGTTCCATTGAAGCCATTGCTGGACACTTGCACAGGACAAGGGAGGAATTGTCATGAAGAAAAATGATACAAAATTAGCCGAAAACGGTCGTACGAGTCGTCGAAACTTCATCAGGGGCAGTGCTGTCGCAGCCGCGGCCACCACATTGGCCAGTGTCAATCAGGCCGCTGGTCAAACCGGAGGTGAGCCGATCAAAGTTGGTGCTGCGGTTCCGCTGACCGGTTATGCGGCTGCCGACGGGTTGGAAATCCGCCGTGGTCTTGAGATGGCCTGGGAGGAGGTCAACGATATGGGCGGCATTTTGGGACGCCCCGTGGAGCTCGTCCTCGAAGACACTGGGAATTTTGGTGCCGAGAATGTTGTGACGGCCATTCAGCGGCTGATCGACCGGCACGGTGTGCATGGCATCGTAAATGCTTATAACCTAGGTGCCGAAACAGCCGAATATGACCTCGTTGCAGATGCCGGTATTTGCTACGTTCATCATAATACCGATATCATCCACCATTCTACCATTCAGAATGACCCTGACCGATACTTCGGGATATTCATGGGTGATCCGGCAGAATACTGGTACGGCGCGGGCCTGTTAAAGTTTTTCAACGACCTTGCTGATTCCGGTCAATGGGCGCCCGAAGAGCGGACGATCGCCATTATCTCGGGTGCGCAGAATTATAGCGTCACCATTGCAAATGCGCTGAAGGCGAGCCTTGCCGAATACGGCTGGACCGCGACCATCGAGGAAACGCTTGGCGAGACGATTAGCGAGTGGGGTCCCACGCTTCAACGGCTGCGCGATAACCCACCGGCGGTCATTGCCATCACTCACTGGGTTCCACAGGATCTAGCGCAATTTATGCTGCAATTCGCGCCGAACCCGACGAATAGTCTGATCTACATGCAATACGGGCCGTCTATTCCAGCGTTCCGTGAAATTGGCGGGTCGGCAGTCAATGGCGTCATTTACTCGACAGTTATCGCGACACTTCCCGATGAGATCGGCGGCGATTTTTCACGTCGCTACAAGGCACGTTATGGGGAAAATGCCGTGGCTCTGACAGCGGGTATGACGTATGATAGCGTCCATTACTTCGCGAATGCCGCTGCAATTGCTGGTGGTCTCGGCGCACCCGGTGATTTTGAGCAGAACCGCCGCGTCGCAAAGCAATTGAGCCGTACGATCTATCGGGGTGTCAACGGAACGACACGTTTTGATCCCGACGTACATGCGGCGGTGTCCTATCCAACGTCGACCAACGATCCTTCGTTGGGGATGCCACATCAATATCTGCAGATCTCAGATCATACACAGCCCCCCAGACTTATCGCACCGGCGCCCTATAACACGGCATCATTCCAGATGCCGTCTTGGATCCGGACTTGAGCGGAGGTGGCTATGTCAGAGATATTAGAATGCGTGGGGGTCGGCAAACGATTTGGTGGTGTCCACGCGTTAAGTGACGTCAACTTTACCGTGACCCCCGGAGAGATTGTCGGCATCGGCGGCCCGAATGGTGCCGGTAAGACAACCTTGCTGGAAGTCATCACCGGGCTGACGCCCGGGTCTTCGGGTCGGGTAGAATTTGCCGGAACGGATATCACTGGCCGGACCCCTGAACAGGTCTTTTGCCTCGGGCTTGCGCGTGTTTTTCAGTCAGCGGCGGTTTTTCCGTCGTTGACTGTCTTCGAAAATGTACTTGCCGGTGTGGTGTATAAAGGCGCGAGCAAGCCGCGAACGCCCCTAACCTATAGGGAGTCGGATCTGGAAGCGACACGGGCCGCTATCGACCTCGTTGGTCTTTCAGACAAGGCCGATGAAGTGGTGGAGCATCTACCAATACTTGATCGCAAGCTTGTCACCATTGCGTCTGCGATTTGTGGAAAACCAAAGATGTTGCTTCTTGACGAACCGGTAGGTGGTCTGACCCCCCCCGAGATCGAACTATTGAAGGAAGTACTTTTCAAGCTCAAGGCCCATGGAATTACTATGCTGATCATCGAGCATGTGATGCAGTTTATGTCGGCGATGGTGGATCGCGTCATGATCCTCGATGCGGGGCGCATCATCTTCAATGGTGCTTTTAATGACATGATTCGCGACGTGGAGGTCATGCGAGTTTATCTTGGTGAACAGGCCGCTGCGCGCTTAAGGGAAAGTTTCGCAGGATGACGCAGCCCCTTCTTGAAATTAAGGATATTTGTGCCGGATACGGTGAACGTGATGTGCTTCATGACGTGTCCATTTCCGTGATGGGTGGTGAATTTACCGCCGTCATTGGACCCAATGGCCACGGTAAGACGACGCTTATGCGGGCAATTTGCGGGCTAATTCCGGCGCGCTCCGGTCGGGTCATTTTTGATGGTCGTGATATGGCGGCCATGGATCCGGCTGCGCGCCGGGTGGCGGGGATCGCAATGGTCCCGCAGGGTGATCTCTTGTTTCCCGATATGACAATCCGGGAAAACCTGTTGATCGGTTCCAACATTGAAAAGAGCGCGGCGCGGCGCGCGGATAAGATCGCGAAGGTTTTCGAAATATTTCCCGCCCTCGCGTCGCGTCAGAAACAAGTGGCCTACACGCTGTCGGGCGGTGAACGCCGGATGCTGTCGATCGGACGGGCGCTGGCGGCAGACAGTAAACTGCTGATCGTGGACGAACCATCTCTGGGGCTGTCGCCGCGTCTTGTCGACGATGTCTATGCGGCCCTGACGTCGCTTGGCGAAATTGGTGTCACGATCTTGTTGGTCGAAGAGAACGTCACTCGGGCGCAAGATTTCACAGAACAGCTCTACCTGGTCGATCAGGGTAAAGTCGCTTGGTCCGGAACGGCGCAGGATGTTGATTCCGCCGCCGGCATCCTGTCCACCTATTTAGGAGCTTGAACGCATGGAATCGATCATTCAAATTTTCGTTAGCGGCTTGACGCTCGGCGCGATGTACGCCGTGGGTACGGTCTCTCTCAGTCTGCTTTGGGGTGCGGTGAACGTGCTCAATATGGCTCATGGCGCCTTGCTCGTAATTGGCGGCTATGCCTCATGGTACACCGCCACCCGATTGGGGATTCCGCCGTTTCTAGGTTATTTTTCTGCTGCACTGGTTTCTGCGACAATGGCGGTGCTGATGTATCTGTTGATCTTGCGCTGGCTGAAGGGGCGGCGGGGCGCCGATGTCCTAATTATCGTGGCAACCTTTGCGATCGCAATGATCCTCGAGAACGTAGTGCTTAATGTTTTTGGCGGCTATGCTGTGGCGCAGCCTGCCAAACTGAGCGGCGGGGTCTACATCTCATCCGTATTTGTCCCAGCACAGAATATCCTAATCATGGTTCTTGCGCTTGTTTTGATGGCGCTGTTGGCGCTCATCCTTCAACGGACGGCACTCGGGCGTTCGATTCGCGCTGTGGCGCAAAATAGTCAGGCGGCGGTCCTGATGGGGATAAAAGTCCAGCACACATATATTGCCGTCTATGCGATTGCCGGTGCCTTTGCAGGGTTTTCCGGTGTGTTGTGGAGCTCGATTTCGACCCTATCGCCGACAATGGGATTTGACCCCATGTTGAAAGCGTTCGTTATCTGTGTTGCGGCAGGTCTTGGTCAAATCGGCGGGGCTCTGGCCGTGGCCATCCTCCTCGGTCTCGCCGAGGCGGCGATCCAATACTATGTCGGCGTGCGCTTTGCACTCCCTTTTCTCTTACTGGCTGTTGTGGCCCTGTTGATCGTCAGACCGCAGGGATTGTTCGGAATTCATGGAAAGGCACGGCAATGAAAAAGGAAAGTTACATCGTCCTACCGATTTTGGCTGTTTTATGCATTGCGTTGCCTCTGTTTTATGGTGATCGCTATGTCATCGGGCAAGCCACTGTTGCCTTAATCTGGGCCACTGTGGCCCTGAACTGGAATCTTGTATTCTCGATGGCCGGGGTGTTTTCGTTGGCACAATTGGCCTTTTTTGCGGTGGGTGGCTACACTTTAGCGGTGCTGAATGGTCATTTCGGGATATCCACGTGGATCGCGCTGCCTGTCGCCGGACTTGTGACAATGATGGTCGGAATGCTTAGTGGCGCTGCCTGTCTTCGTTTGCGCGGTGCCTATGTCGCGCTGCTGACGCTTGCGCTCAGTCAGGCACTGTATCTGCTGATTGTTACGGATACGGCCTGTTTTCGGACGGAGGGCGGAAATTGTATTCCATTCACTGGCGGATCGCGTGGTCTGTCGCGCTATGAGGATTTCGGTTTCCGTGAGTTTTTGCCCTATCCAGTGTCGCATATCGGTGATTACGGGCTGGCGGCGGCGCTTCTAATCGTGTCGTTATTTGTGGCTATTCTTGTGTCGCGATCACCGTTCGGGCTGGGCTTTCGTTCTATTCGGGACAATGAGCAATATGCGCGGGCGCGGGGCCTCAACCGGTTCCGGTTCCAGCTTTCGGTTTTTGCGATCTCGGCAGCCTTCACCGGAATGGCGGGCGCACTATATGCTGGGCATTTTCGGGTGATGGGCCCCAATGTCCTTAGATTGGATGTCATGCTCTTCGTTTTTGCAATGATCGTCGTCGGCGGAGGACTGAAAATCTGGGGCCCGTTACTGGGTGCCGCGATCATCACGGTGCTGCGGGAGGTTTCAGTTTCGTTTGATAGCTGGCAACCCACAATCCTCGGGGGTATAATGCTGGTTGTAATTTTGCTGGCCCCGCAAGGTGTGTCGGGCCTCCTCGCTTTGGTCGATCCAAGGCAACGCGCGGGATCGCGTCTGGAGCGTAGAAAGCGTGAAGGAATTTGAATATGGTCGTGCCAAAGGACGAAACGGTAAAACGATTGGTGCGGAGCCGCGGCCAAGGCCGTCCCCGCAGCGAGGCGTCTCGTGCGTCGATCCTTCGGGTCGTCCTCGAGCTTCTCGGCCGTAAGTCTTTGCGTGACATCACCGTTGAGGAAGTGGCCAAAGAGGCGGGCGTTGCCAAAACGACTGTCTATCGATGGTGGGATACCAAGGCACAATTGGCCATCGATGCCTTTTTGAATGACATCTCTATCAAAGCACCGTTTGTGGAAAAAGAGTCGGTTGTTGAAAGCATCCGGAGCCAAGTCAGGTCGTTGGCGTTCCAGTATAAGGGACGCGATGGAGAAATCATTCGCCAGATAATTGCTGAATGTCAGGGCAGTCCAGAGGACCTCGCGATGTTTCGCGAACGGTTCCTAGTATTGCGCCGTGCGGCTGCGATCGAAACAATTCAGCGGGCTCGTAATGAGGGGGTCCTGAATTCTGACATTCCGGACGAAACGCTGATCGACCTAATTTATGGGCCGATTTATTATCGGCTTATGTTGCAGCACTCCGAAATTGACAGTGCTTTTGTGGAATCGATACTGGATTTTGTATTCAAGGGGATGGAGGTCAAAACAAGCTAGGCATCCAAAATTGTTCCTAGACCTTGAGGAGGGAATGGGGAAGGCTGCCGATAAACAAAACGATACGTATCGTTCTAATTTGCCTTTGGGAGGAGGAGAAGTGAATACACAACAATCAGGATATGCACGCGAATCCGACCCTTTGGTTTGGACCTGTGAGGCGACAGAGCCTGTGCAAAGTATTCGGGCGCGTGATGTTTGATGACATGCGCCTTGTCGTCTGGCGGCGTACTTTCGTCGGGGATTTGCAGAAATTGCTCCCGCATTGCGAGGTGCTCGGTCAAGACCGTACAGACCGTGCGTTCCAGACTTTCGGTCGTCTTGGATCGGATGCTGGGCCACTTGCGGTAGTCTATGCCCTATCCACCAGCGATGTTGTGGCGGCCGTGCAGTTCTGCCGTCGTCACGGCATTACCGTTTTGCCCCGTGGGGCGGGCACTAATCTAACGAGAGCCGTTTCGAAGCAGAACGGCGTGGTGGTGATTTGCACAAGCCGCATGCGCCAGATCAAAGATTTTGACCCAGCCAATGGATTGATCACTGTCCAAGCCGGGGTTCGTAATCAGGCCGTGTCCGAATACGTCGGATCAGAGGGGTGGTTTTATGCCCCCGACCCTTCGTCTCGTCGCAATTGCACGATTGGCGGTAATATTGCGACGAATTCGGGCGGCGGTATGTGCCTGCGTTATGGCACGACGGTGAACAATATCGTTGCGTTAACCATCGTACTCGATGATGGCCGTCTTTTAGAGACAGGTAGCGCGGCGCTCGAGACCCAGGGCACCGATCTTGCGACACTAATTTGCGGCTCTGAAGGGCAGGCGGGCATTGTGACAGAAGCTGTTCTACGCCTGACGCCGCAGGCGCCGGATAGGTCTGCTGCGCTGGTAGCTTTCGCGGATCGCGACAGTGCGCTTAAATTTGGCTCCCGCATTTTGGCTTCTGGCATCTTGCCACGCCAATTAGATTATTTTGATGGGCAGGTCGCGGCAATGTGCGAGGCCGTTTGTCCGTCTGGCTATCCGAAACACTCTAAGGCGCTGGTTTTGGTCGATTTGGCAGGATCCCGTGAAGTTCTCCTTAAAGACTGCAAAGCTATCAAAGCATTGAGTGAAGGATTGGGCCGTGTGATTGCATTCGCGACAGGGCCCGAAAAAGCGGCGGCGCTTTGGAGAGGGCGCGAGCGGATTTATTTGGGCGCGGCGCGCGCTGGCCGCTACGTGATGACTGATTCAGCGGTGCCATTATCCCAACTTGGCGCATTGTTGACCGAAATCGACAAGCTGTGCGAAGCAGCTGGGTTATTGCATATGACAACCGCGCATCTGGGCGATGGTACTGTGCATAGCTTTATTTTCCATAAGGCTGGTGCAGAAAATGAAGCGGAAGCCGCCGCGAATGCGATCAGGTTGAAAAGCTTGAGGTTAGGTGGAACGTTAACCGCCGAGTACGGGATCGGGAGCGCGCTGCGGGATCTGTTGCCAAAACAGTTCTCGCCCGACGACCTCCGGCTGCAAAACCGATGCATCGCGCAGCTACGGGGGGCGTCGCATGTCGCCAGAACGACGCCACACCAGTCCGGGAATTCGTCTTGTGCGAGTTTCGAGCCGCAAACGGAACAAGAGGTGTCGGATATTCTGCGTCTAGAAAGTGCGCATGTCTTTCGACCCAGCGGTAACGGAGCACAGGAGGAAAAGAGCGATGTTTCGTGCTTAAGTGCTAAGGCCCTTGATGGCGTGACTCGTTACGTGCCCCGGGATGGGACTGTGACCGTGAGAGCGGGAATGCGGGTTTCCGACCTCACAGCGCTTCTTGGTGAAAATGGTCAGCGGTTGCCATTTGATTTGCCAACCCGCAGGCTGGCTCAAACGGAGGGCACAATCGGTGGGATTGTGGCCTTGTCGGCACCTTCGCCGCGTGACGCTTTTGGTGGCGGGCTGCGCGATGCAATCCTTGCTGCACGCATGGTAACGGGGCTGGGCGAATGTGTTGCCACAGGTGCAGGCGTGATCAAAAACGCCTCTGGCCTTGATCTGATCAAGTTTCTTGCGGGGTCACGGGGGCATCTGGGGTTTTTCACCGAAGTCACTTTGAGAGTGACGGTCGACCAAGGACCCGACATCACGAAGGCAATCGAAGGCATCGCATCGAAGGACTTCGCACCGATGGTTACTCAGGCCCTACGGGCTGGTTGGCCGGTTTCAGGGGCTTTGCATTTTTCACAAGAATTAGCCCGCAAGCTGGAGCTTAGTGATAGCCCTACAATGTTGCTTAGGCTGACACCGGGGCGTTGGGGGGCGATAAGTCGTCTTCCCGGTTTTCGGTTGCCGGACGATCGCGCCAGCCCGATTTGGAACCGGCTTGGCCAAGCCCTTGATCTCGATGCCTCGCCGAGCTGGACGATCAAATGCCGCCCCGATGAGGCTGGTGTGATCGCAGAAAGATTGGATAGGACAGGAGGCGAGATATTGCAGGAATGGCGTCGAGGCCTTCTGCGTTTTGCGCACCCGTCGTTTAATGAGGCGGAGATTATCGAAAAGACTCTGCGCAGTTTCACGACGGCTCGGGCGCATCCGGCCTGCCGTATCGGAGCCGGACCAAACCATTCTTATCCCCCCCCCGTTGGACTTCAACTTCTTAAACCCGCTTTCGATCCACATGGCCGGTTTTGGCTGCCATGCCAAAATCTGACCAATAACTAACAGGTGTTAGCATGCTGCAAATTAACAAAGACCCCAACAACCAGACCGACGTGCCGGATCCAAAAGAAATTCTCCGTAGCTGTATTACCTGCGGATGTTGTAATGACATCTGCCCTACTTTTACAGTTCTTAACGACGAGAACGATGGCCCCCGTGGGCGCATTAACCTCATGCGAGACATGATCGAGAATGGGAAGGCACCCGATGCCCATACCGTCAAGCACCTCGATCGATGTCTGACTTGCACGGCTTGCCAGACAATTTGTCCTGTGGGTGTTGATTATATGCACCTTATTGATAAGGCCCGTGTCGAGATCGAAGAAAATTATACCCGTCCGTTTCTCGATCGGATCATCCGTAACATGCTAGCTGATACCCTGCCGAATCCCGAGAAATTCTTATCCAAAATGGCGCTTGCCAGACGATTCAAATGGACTGCTCCGCTTTTGGAAGTAGTCCGGCCCTTACGGCCGCTCGCGGCTTTGTTGAAGTCCGTACCTTCAACGCCACCTCGACGTGAGGACATCCTACAACCAGGGTACTTCACAGCAAAATCGAAACAACAGGCCAAGGTTCTGATTCCATCGGGATGCGTCCAGAAAATTATTGATTCTGACATTAATCGCGCTGCGATCGACCTATTGACGGCAGCGGGCGTTGACGTCGTGCTTCCCGAGAATGACAAGTGTTGTGGCGCATTGGAATTGCATTTGGGCAAGAGCGAACGGACCCTTCAAAAAGCCCGTGACAATATCGACGTGTGGTACCCACTGTTGGAAGAAGGTCTCGACGCCATTGTGATAACAACGTCAGGGTGCGGGACCACTATTAAGGACTACGGGTCGCTTCTTGCGAAGGATCCTGATTATGCGGACCGCGCGGCCGCAATTGCCAATATAGCACTGGATATAACCGAATTCCTTTCACGCATCACGTTGCCCGGACCGATAGTCCAGCCGGACATCGAGGTTGCGTATCATGCTGCGTGTTCCTTGCAGCATACACAGCGGGTGAAGTTCGAGCCGCGAAAACTGTTAATCGACGCCGGTTTTAAGCTCCAGAGGCCACGTGACGAAAACATGTGCTGCGGCTCCGCGGGAACCTATTCCTTCCTGCAACCTGAAATCGCAGGGGAATTGCAGCGGCGGAAGGCCGATAGCCTCTCAGAGGGTAAGCCGGATGTTATTGCAGGGGGAAATCTAGGCTGCCTGACGCATATATCGCAAGCAACGGACATACCTCTGGTCCATACGGTCCAGCTCCTTGCATGGGTTTATACTGGAAAGAAACCAAATGCACTCGGATGATCGTTCAGCCAGCTTTTACATGGCAATAGTAGAGCGCATGGGTTTTCATAAGATGGAGCAAATTTTTTATGGTCAATAGTACTCCCTCGGCAGCCGATTTACCCCAAGTTCATCAGCTTGCCGGAAAAATCCTGATTGAAACCGAATCTGCAGTTCTTCGAGATGCTGGCGATGGCGTTGGCCTTCTATATTTTTCGACCAAATTGAACACCATAAACCATGGGGTTCTCGACATGCTAGAACGAGTGCCAGACTTTCCCGAAGTCGGCTTATCGTCACTCGTCATTGCCTCGAATAACCCCAAAGTTTTCTCAGCGGGTGCTCAAATCAAGACTTTTATAAAGTATCTGGAGGAGAAGAATTACTCGGCATTTGATGCATTCGTCCGACGTGGCCAAAGGGCGATGACTGGTCTAGCAACCGCGCCGATTCCTGTGGTCAGTGCTCTTGGTCGTTTGGCGTTGGGAGGCGGGGCTGAAATTCTGCTTAATAGCGATCTGGTTGTGGCTGCTGAACCGAGGGTCGGGTTTCCGGAACGTACCGTCGGGATCATACCCGGATGGTCGGGCACGACGCATCTTATGGCACGGGCTTGCGCGCACAATTTATCGCCAGAGCAGGCAGCTACCCAGGTGGCACGAACGATCGTAACCTCACAACCTACTGAAAAATTTCATGAAATGGTAGTTGAAGGTATTCTCCTTTCTCGTGACCTGGAGGTATCAGAACCGATGTTGCTGCCGACGGCTATCCGCGAGGCAATTCGGCTTAGCGAGGATTATGTGCCTCAATCGTTTTCGCTTCTTAGTGTTCCTGGGAGGGAGCATATTGCCGGCATTATCGACACCGTTATGTCGGATACGACGCCGGAAAATGAAGATCATGTCCTGCCAATAGTGACAGAACTAGCAAATTGCCTGTCTGCGACTACGGGCAACAGCTTAATTAGCTTCAATGAGATGTTGGCCAAAGAGGCGTACGCAGTGGCTCGGTTAGCGAGACGTCCAGAAACACTTCAACTGATGCGGCAGATTGTCGGATAACTGTCTTGTTTGAGTATGCGGCTCTCTTGTCCCAGCCTCTAATTTAATGGGAACATCGTTTAGTACCGTTTTATAGTCCGCATTCATTCCTTGAGACTGACCTTCGAGCTGGGGGACTCAAACGAGTATGACGGATGTCGGAAAACGAGTGAAACTGCGGTTCATAACCATTTCGGGGCAATACATAGAAGGTCGGACCCGACTGCAAAAACCGCCGCATTGTCGTTTATGGTAAGAAGTAAGCTGTGAATTTGAAAATAGTCTGGCGAGACCGATAGTTCGGGGGGCTAGTATTTGGAAGGTAGTATGATGGGGCGACCCGCCATTCTTGACAGTCTCGCGCCTTTACTGGCGTGTTCCAACCGAACGCAAGATTGTGTGCTTGCCGTCATTATTGACGTGGAGGGGCCGTCCTATCGACCAGTTGGTGCAATGATGACGGTACTCCGGGATGGATTGTTGACCGTCGGCTCTTTGTCATCTGGGTGTGTCGAGGCAGATATCAAACTCCATGCACAAGACTGCCTGAACTCCGGTGTGGCTAAGGTTCTCCGCTACGGACGCGGTTCGCCGTATCGAGATATTGTTCTGCCTTGCGGTGGTGGTTTGCAGATCATCCTAATCCCCAACCCGAACCGAGAGATCATAGATCAGCTCCTTAAAACAGTTCAAAAGGAGCGGCAGACCTGCAGTTACGAGATTAACTGCAGAACAGGCGCAATTAGTATGGGCAAGGGGAGTGAGATCAGAGATGCTGTTTTCCGAGGAGAAATACTGCCAGAAATTAAATTTTTGATCTTTGGTAAGGGTCCCGAAGTGACAACGTTCGCAGCTCTCTTGCAAACGGCAAATTATCAGACGACGTTGCTGTCGCCCGATACGACCACCTTAGAAGAAGCAAAACAAATTGGATGCCAAACGTTTGAGCTTGAGCAACCCAAGTTTCCCGATGATATTCACCCGGATCCTAGAACCGCGATAATATTGTTTTTCCATGATCACGATTGGGAGCCGCCGATATTGTATGACGCACTTTTGACAAGTGCGTTTTACATTGGTGCTCAGGGTAGCAAGCGGACGCGGGACAATCGTATAATTGAGTTGCGCGATCTCGGCATTTCGGAACATAATCTAGAGCGCTTACACGGGCCAATAGGCCTAATAAACTCGGCACGTGATCCCAGAACATTGGCGATATCTGTCCTCGCCGAAGTCATATCATTGGCATAAACCGAAAATCCTGACACGGTTTGATGCCGCTCCTTTGATAGCATTTATTGCAACAAAGGAGGCTGACTATGCGCTGCACAGCAGGGTATTGCGCAGCAATGTCCCGAGAAGGTGGGCGTTGGGATGTCAACGGAAATGTCTCAGGAGTAACGGCATATCTACAGGCGCGAATAGAGACCCAATCGCCCATCGAACTCTGTGCAATCGGCATCAAACACGACGTCAGTCCCTATTACAAAACGTCCCCAAGCGGCATCGCACGGCAGGCCCTTTGTGGCTATGCTGAATTTTTTCATCAAATATCATGAAAGTGTAAAGATAAAAAATAGGACTGTGTAAAATAGCTAGACTGGCCAGAATGCTAGGATGTTAACACGCAGATAGAAAAGATAATTATCTTGGCAAGCTCCGCAAGGCGACACTGCCGAGGCTTTCACTGATCCATTGACGCGATTGCACCAGCTGACGGCTGCCGCGTTCCACCCAGAAGAAGTTGCGGAACTTGGTTTGCGTGTTGCGGCAGTCCTCGTAATACAGATCGGTATTGGCAGTATAGCCACCTAAGTCGACAGGGGCTTGTTTTTGAAAGGTCACGCTACAACGAAACGCGGATGTTTCGGCTTGGCTCTCGCCATTGATATGCGTGATGAACCGCTCTGTGATGCCATTGCGCCCTGCTTTAAGCGCCGCAAGAGTTTGATAGGGGTCCCCTGCAAGCTGATCAGCCCCCAAGCCACGGGTGGCAATGATCATGCCGTCCTTCATGCCCATAGACAGCTTGTCCAATGAAATCCATGTTTCTTCGCCCTTGGCGTTCGTCGTTTGGCGCACGAAGGCCGTAAATGCATTTGGCGTGGACTGAAGTGACATGATCAGTGCTGGTGCACCCGCGGCCTCATAGGCCAAAAAGGTTTCGTCTGGCTCTATTGCATCCTTTCCACCCATGAAGTCCGCCAACAGATTGGAGTTGTCAGGATCTGAGGAGCAGGCGCTTAACCCTGCAATCAGGGTGAGGGCGAGGCCAAAGGGGCGCAAGGCGG
>NZ_JAHKPK010000013.1 GCF_018860665.1 Pacificibacter marinus | reverse complement strand
GGCGACAACTTGAAGTTCTCTGTTGAACTCATCGCCCCAATCGCGATGGAAGACGGTCTGCGCTTTGCGATCCGCGAAGGCGGCCGCACAGTTGGTTCCGGTGTTGTTTCTAAAATCATCGAGTAAGCCTTATCGCTTATAACACTTCGAAAAGGCCTCCCAATCGGGAGGCCTTTTTGGTTTGGACATCATAGTTAATTTGATTCATTGTCCTAGCGCACTCTCGTGAAGTGATTGAGTGCCTAATTCGTTAACTATCATAAGGTATTGACAGTGGATTTATCCCTAAAAACGTCACTTCGTTTGGCTGTTTTCGCCTTCATTCTTGTTTGTTTGACGCGCATGAGTGTCTTGTCGTCTTGGTCGATGACGCAATATCTTTTTTCCTACGACAATGGCTTTCAGCGCCGCGCTTTGGTTGGCGAAATCGTGAGCTGGTTTCTGTCAGCAGGCCCGACCGCAGCCCAAGTTCAGGTGATAGGCATCGGGGTTACCTTCGTTGGGGCGCTCATTTTGCTAGCGATCATGCTGCGAGATGTCTTACCCGTGCGTGGTGGGGGCGCTGTGGTGATCGTTTTTGTGATGTCAATTGGGTTTGCGACAATGATCGGTAACACCGGCTACCTCGCGGGGGCGATGATTGCAGTGACTGCCGCGGCGCTTTATTTGCCGTTTACGGTTCTCGGGGTCACGCTGCGGGCAATATTGTGCGTTATTGGTGTTCTAATCCACGAAAATATGTTGCCGATTTTCGCCACGTTGATCTCGGCAGAGACCTATTTCAGAGGCCATTCTCTGCCCCACCCGCGGCGGCTTGTTGTGGCAGCACTGCCTTTGTGTGCGGCATTCATTTCATCTGTTATCGTAATGAAATGGGGCACGCATCCTTATGAAATGTTGGTCCCCCTGCAGGACGCTGCGCAGACGCGCGCCTTGGATTTTGATATCCGTCAAAATGCTGTAGAACCTGTCGTCATGCCAGGGCCGAATGGTCGAAGCTATGACGTTGTCTGGACGCAACCGTTTTATTACTTCAGGTTGATTTCTTTCACGGGGGTTGGCGGGATATTTTTGTTGGCGCAATCGTATTTGACGTGGCGCTTAACTGAAACTCTTCCGCGCTTTGAGCGGGTGGTCGCGCTTGCGGCGGGGTGGGCGCCAATGAGCCTTTTGTTCGTTGCCTTCGATGTGTCGCGATTTGTTGCTTTCGCGTTGGTGAACAGTTTCTTGATGATCGCGATTTTATGCCGAACCCGTCAATCGTGCCGGGACAGGCTTTATGTGGTGTTCTCCCCCGTTGTTATCGTCGCATTCATTGTGTTTAGCGCTCAAATTGAGTTACGTGATTTGAATGACAGCGACCGATATTTATTTTCGTTTCCAGGGCGGCTGGCCTATGCGTTCGTTGGAGATTAATCAATGAGGTCGCAATAGACGTCAGCATCGGTTAAAAACAGGTTGGTTGCGATAGCTTATTACCAAAACCCTCTTGCAATGATCCTGCGCTTCGCGTAATTCCAGCTCGACGATAGGGGTATAGCTCAGTTGGTAGAGCGACGGTCTCCAAAACCGTAGGCCCACAGTTCGAGTCTGTGTGCCCCTGCCATTTTCAAATCAGTCCGATTCTCGTATCCCCCGACGCTGGCTTGGTTTGCGCAAAAAGCTTGGCTTGGTGGCGCGGAATGTGTCATTTTAAAACATAAGCTGTACACAAGCGGGTGCTTTGCCGTCCTTCGGGCTTGAATTCGGGCACGCTGTGGCGTACATGCCCAACACGACATCACACACGACCTATAGGTTTAGGAAAAGACATGGCCAAGGCAAACCCACTTCTGTTCATTCAACAAGTCCGTGCAGAAGCTACAAAAATCGTCTGGCCGACACGCCGCGAAGTGATGCTGACAACTGTGATGGTCTTCATCATGGCTGCCTTGACCGCGACATTCTTTTTCCTCGTGGATATCGGCATTCGCACAGGTCTCGCGGCGCTTCTAAACTTTGTAGGCTAATTTTCGGTCCAGTTTTGGACCAATGAGGTCCTGGTATGGCTGAGCAATTCAAATCTTTGTCTGATGATCATGCTGCGTTTATCGCACGCCAGCACATATTCTTTTGTGCTTCGGCTGCAGATGGCACGCGGATCAATTTGACGCCACGCTCAACCGAACTCTTGCGCATCACTGGTCCGAATGAGGCCTTGTTTCTTGATCTGGTTGGTTCCAGTAATGAAACAGCGGCGCATCTGTTGGCAGATGGTCGTTTGACATTTATGTTCTGCGCTGTTGCAGGTCCGCCCATGATCATGCGTTTATATGGCACCGGGCGCACAGTTCATCGCGGTACGGACGAATATGCTAGGCTGATGAAGCTACATTTCGTTGAAGAGCCGCGCAATGCGCGACAGGTTTTCGTTCTCGATTTCGATCTGGTGCAAACCTCTTGCGGCTACGGCGTGCCGATGTTCGAATTTACGCGCGAGCGCCCTTCACTCAAAAATTGGGCCGCTTCAAAAACGGATGATGAGATCGAGACCTACAAGCGTAAGAAAAATCTTGTGTCCATGGATGGGATGCCCACGGGGTTGCAACCTGATGACGCGCTTTAAAAATAGCACGGTCTCAGGGGGCAAGAGGCGCCTAAGCACTTGAACTTATGGACGCAGCGCGGTAATCCCTGCCCATTCCACTGGGCTGGCGTGCATCGATTCGTGTTGCGCGCCGCTTTACTGTTCAGGGAAAAGGCACATAAGTGCTTAGGAAATAACGATATCCGGTAGAAATACTGGAATGATTGAAAAGGCACAGGCATCATGGCTAAGCGTTGGTATTCGGTGAGCGTTCTCTCGAACTTCGAGAAAAAAATTGCCGAAGCGATCAAAGTTGCTGTGGTCGAGAAGGGTCTCGAGGATCAGTTCGACGAAGTTTTGGTGCCGACCGAAGAGGTCATCGAGGTGCGCCGAGGCAAAAAAGTGACTGCTGAGCGTCGTTTCATGCCCGGCTATGTGCTGGTGCGCATGGAAATGACCGACGAAGGCTATCACCTCGTGAACTCGATCAATCGAGTTACCGGTTTCCTCGGCTCTTTCGGGCGTCCCGTGCCAATGCGCGATTCTGAGGTTGCGGCGATTGTTGGTCGCGCAGAGGAAACAAGCGCAGAAGCGCCACGGTCTACCATCACCTTTGAAGTGGGTGAAAGTGTATCCGTGGCTGAGGGCGCATTCGAAGGCTTCGACGGCATGGTCGAAGAGGTTGACGAAGAAGCACAGCGTCTCAAAGTCGCTGTATCGATTTTTGGCCGGGCTACACCGGTCGATTTGGAATTCGGTCAGGTCAATAAACGGGCCTAACCGTTATGTGAGTGGGAGGCGAGGGCAACGCGTTGTCTAGACCAGACCACCAACCATTATCCCACCGCAGCGCGCTGTTGGTCGGGGAGTTGAAAAAAGGAGAGGCCACATGGCCAAGAAACTCGCAGGTACTATGAAACTGCAAGTGCCAGCAGGCAAAGCGAACCCGTCCCCACCCGTGGGTCCGGCGCTCGGTCAGCGCGGTATTAACATTATGGAATTCTGTAAGGCGTTTAACGCAAAAACGCAGGATCTTGAAGTTGGCGCACCTTGCCCAACCGTGATCACTTACTATGCCGACAAATCTTTCACGATGGACATCAAAACGCCACCAGCGTCTTACTTCCTCAAGAAAGCTGCGAAACTCTCTTCCGGTGCAAAATTGCCTGGTCGTGAAACTGTTGGCACCGTGACTGTTGCTCAGGTGAAAGAAATCGCCGAAGCAAAAATGAAAGACCTGAACGCAAACGACATCGAGGCCGCGATGAAAATCATCCTCGGGTCCGCGAGTTCTATGGGCATCGAGGTGAAGTAATGGCGAAACTCGGTAAACGTACGACTGCAAACCGCGAAGCATTCGCAGGCAAAGCAGACCTCACAGTCGAAGACGCAATCGCATTGGTGAAAACTGGCGCGACAGCGAAATTCGACGAAACTGTTGAAATCGCATTGAACCTTGGTGTTGATCCACGCCACGCTGACCAAATGGTCCGCGGCGTTGTGTCTTTGCCAAACGGCACAGGCAAGACGGTTCGTGTTGCTGTGTTTGCACGCGGCCCTAAAGCTGAAGAAGCTTTGGCTGCTGGCGCGGACATCGTTGGCGCAGAAGATCTGATGGAAACCATTCAGGGCGGCACAATCGATTTCGATCGTTGTATCGCAACACCTGACATGATGCCTGTTGTTGGTCGTCTCGGTAAAGTTCTTGGCCCACGCAACCTGATGCCAAACCCTAAAGTTGGCACTGTGACTATGGACGTGAAAGCGGCCGTTGAAGCAGCAAAAGGTGGCGAAGTTCAGTTCAAAGCTGAAAAAGGTGGCGTTGTTCACGCTGGCGTTGGCAAAGCCTCTTTCTCTAACGAGCAGCTTGTCGAAAACGTTCGTGCATTTGTTGAAGCTGTTCAAAAAGCGAAGCCAACAGGTTCCAAAGGCGCATACATGCAAAAAGTTTCCCTGTCCTCCACAATGGGCCCAGGCGTGACTTTGAGCATCGACAGCGCGACTGGCAACTAAGTCAACCGCTTTCGCGATTTGAAAGGCGCTCCTTCGGGGGCGCCTTTTTCGCATCTACGTTCTGATGTGGGGCGCAAAGTTCGTCGGTTTCAATGTCGCTCTAGCGGCAAGGTGGAATTTGTGGTATTATCTGGATGGCAAGATGTATGGGGTGATCGCAATTTAGCGGGGCACTCTGTTTGTCATAGCCCTTGCCCTCTCTCTTCATTCCTTCTAAACACCCTCTTGCAGTCCAGTGTGCGATTCGTCGTGCGCTGTTTTGCGCTTCGTCCAAGACGGCGGGTGGAAAGGTCTCTTTCCATAATTCCTGCCTGAGACGGGAAGACGAAAAGTTTATTTGAGGTATTACCTCGGGTGACTTTGGCGCAGCCCCGTAACGGACTTCGTGCCGACATCTGTCGGTAGAAATGAGCCGGGAGGGGAAACCCTCCCAAATTTGGAGAAAAACTGTGGATAGAGCCCAAAAAGAAAAAATGGTCGACGAGCTCGGCCAAATCTTTGACAGCTCTGGCGTCGTTGTGGTTGCCCACTACGAAGGTCTCACGGTTGCAAATATGCAGGATCTGCGCGCGCGTATGCGCGAAGTAGGTGGATCCGTACGCGTTGCCAAGAATAAGCTCGCCAAAATCGCCCTCGACGGTAAGCCCTGCGCAAGCATTGCTGAATACCTGACAGGCATGACTGTTATGACCTACTCTGAGGATCCTGTGGCTGCGGCTAAGGTTTCTCAAGATTTCGCTAAAGACAACGACAAGTTCGTTATCCTTGGTGGTGCTATGGGTGATAACGCTCTCGACGTCGCCGGTGTTGCTGCCGTTGCGAAAATGCCTTCTCGCGAGGAGCTTATTGCTTCTATCGTGGGTTGCATTGGCGCACCTGCATCGAACATCGCTGGCGCGATTGGCGCTCCTGCTTCGAACATCGCTGGCATCTTGTCTACTATCGAAGACAAAGCCGCTGCATAAGCAATCTAGGACTGACGTAGTTTGCATAAAGCACACGTTGGAACAGAAATTAAAACGAACGGAAACAGTACAATGGCTGATCTGAAAAAACTTGCTGAAGAGATCGTAGGTCTTACACTTCTCGAAGCACAAGAACTGAAAACTATCCTTAAAGACGAGTATGGCATCGAGCCAGCTGCTGGCGGCGCCGTAATGGTTGCTGGTGCAGCAGACGCTGGTGCAGCTGCTGAAGAGAAAACTGAATTTGACGTTGTTCTCAAAGACGCAGGCGCTTCTAAAATCGGCGTGATCAAAGAAGTTCGCGCGATCACAGGTCTCGGCCTGAAAGAAGCAAAAGACCTCGTTGAAGCTGGTGGCAAAATCAAAGAAGGCGTTGATAAAGCTGAAGCAGAAGACGTTAAAGCGAAACTCGAAGCAGCCGGCGCTACAGTCGAAGTTGCATAATCGCTTTGGCCAGTTTCTGGCCGCATAAAGTTAAGGCTGGATCCCGAATTTCGGGGTCCAGCCGAACCTGTCTTGAGGGATAGGAAAAGGTAATCCGCCTCAGCAAGTGCCCCAGATGGGACATTTTCTAAGGAGGGTTCAGATCGGGAGCCATCGGTGGGACGGTGGCAGGAATAGATCGAACTCCTCTGTTTCGTAAGGGTACATCGGCCGGCGCCCACCGGCAGGATGCAGCTCGCGAAAACTCGAAAGGTAATGACGCGCATGGCTTCGACCTACCTTGGCCAGAAACGGCTCCGGAAGTATTACGGCAAAATCCGTGAAGTATTGGAAATGCCGAACCTCATTGAGGTTCAGAAATCTTCATACGACCTCTTTTTGAAATCTGGCGATGAGCCACAGCCGCTTGACGGCGAAGGCATCAAAGGTGTTTTCCAATCGGTTTTCCCGATCAAGGATTTCAACGAGACCGCTGTTCTTGAGTTCGTAAAATACGAACTTGAAAAACCAAAATACGATGTAGAGGAATGTCAGCAACGTGACATGACCTACAGCGCGCCGCTTAAAGTGACGCTGCGCCTCATCGTGTTTGATGTGGACGAAGACACAGGCGCAAAGTCTGTGAAAGACATCAAAGAACAAGACGTGTTCATGGGCGATATGCCTTTGATGACACCAAACGGTACCTTCGTTGTGAACGGCACCGAGCGCGTGATCGTGTCGCAAATGCACCGTTCCCCTGGTGTGTTCTTTGATCACGACAAAGGCAAAACACACTCTTCTGGTAAACTCTTGTTTGCATGTCGGATCATTCCGTACCGTGGCTCTTGGCTCGATTTCGAATTCGACGCCAAAGACACCGTTTACGTGCGTATTGACCGCCGTCGCAAATTGCCAGTGACGTCATTGTTGTACTCTCTTGGTCTCGACCAAGAAGGCATCATGGACGCCTACTACGAGACTGTCGACTACAAGCTCGAAAAGAACAAAGGTTGGGTGACCCCGTTCTTCCCTGAGCGCGTACGTGGCACACGTCCGACGTTTGATTTGGTCGATGCGGCAACAGGTGAAATCATCTGTAAAGCTGGCGACAAAATGACGCCGCGCGCTGTTAAGAAAATCATCGATGAAGGTTCTGTTACAGAACTTCTCGTGCCCTACGAGAACATCGTTGGCAAATATGTCGCCAAAGACATCATCAACGAAGAAACTGGCGCGATTTACGTCGAAGCTGGTGACGAACTCGTTCTTGAGATGGATAAAGACGGCACAGTCATTGGCGGATCTTTGAAAGATCTTCTGGATGCGGGCATCACAGATATTCCTGTGCTCGACATCGATGGCGTGAATGTTGGTCCTTACATCCGCAACACACTTGCACAAGATAAAAATATGAACCGCGAAACAGCGCTCATGGATATCTACCGTGTGATGCGTCCGGGTGAGCCACCCACCGTTGATGCGGCGTCTAGCCTTTTTGAGAGCCTGTTCTTCGATTCCGAGCGTTACGACCTTTCCGCGGTTGGCCGTGTGAAAATGAACATGCGTCTCGATCTTGATGCCCCAGACACACACCGCACTTTACGCCGCGAAGACATCATTGCTTGTATCAAAGCATTGGTTGAATTGCGTGACGGCAAAGGCGACATCGACGATATTGACCACTTGGGCAACCGTCGCGTGCGTTCTGTTGGCGAGCTGATGGAAAACCAATACCGTGTTGGTCTTCTGCGTATGGAACGCGCGATCAAAGAGCGTATGTCTTCTGTCGAAATCGACACAGTCATGCCACAAGACTTGATCAACGCGAAACCTGCTGCGGCTGCTGTTCGTGAATTCTTCGGCTCCTCGCAGTTGTCACAGTTCATGGACCAAACCAACCCATTGTCCGAAGTCACGCACAAACGTCGTTTGTCTGCGCTTGGACCTGGCGGTTTGACACGCGAACGTGCTGGTTTTGAAGTTCGCGATGTTCACATCACGCACTACGGCCGCATGTGTCCAATTGAGACGCCAGAGGGGCCGAATATTGGTCTGATCAACTCACTCGCAACTTTTGCGCGTGTGAACAAATATGGCTTCATTGAAACGCCTTACCGTAAAGTTGTTGACGGTCAGGTGACAGACGAAGTTCAGTACATGTCCGCGACCGAAGAAATGCGTCACACTGTGGCGCAGGCCAACGCGTCTTTGGATGAGAACAACCGCTTTACGAACGATTTCGTTTCCACACGTCAGTCTGGTGAGCACGCGCTTAACCCGCCTGAGAACGTGGACTTGATTGACGTTTCACCAAAGCAGCTGGTCTCCGTTGCGGCGTCTTTGATTCCCTTCCTCGAAAATGACGATGCGAACCGGGCCTTGATGGGCTCGAACATGCAACGTCAGGCTGTTCCACTCTTGCGTGCTGAAGCACCACTTGTCGGCACAGGTATCGAAGAAGTTGTGGCCCGCGATTCCGGCGCTGCGATCATGGCGAAACGTGCTGGTATCATCGACCAAGTCGATGCGACTCGTATCGTTGTGCGTGCGACACACGATCTAGAGCCTGGCGATCCTGGCGTAGACATCTACCGTCTACGCAAATTCCAACGGTCGAACCAAAACACCTGTATCAACCAAAAACCATTGGTTAAGGTTGGCGACACTGTTGGCAAAATGGAAGTTATTGCTGACGGCCCGTCCACAGATATGGGCGAATTGGCTTTGGGTAAAAACGTCTGCGTGGCGTTTATGCCTTGGAATGGCTACAACTACGAAGACTCCATTCTGATTTCTGAGCGCATCGCGCGTGACGACGTATTCACATCGGTTCACATCGAAGAATTCGAAGTCGCAGCCCGTGATACGAAACTCGGCCCAGAGGAAATCACCCGCGATATTCCAAACGTCGGCGAGGAAGCCTTGCGTAACCTCGACGAAGCAGGGATCGTCTACATCGGTGCTCATGTTGAGCCAGGTGACATTCTCGTTGGTAAAATCACACCAAAAGGCGAAAGCCCGATGACACCAGAAGAAAAACTTCTGCGCGCCATCTTTGGTGAGAAAGCCTCCGACGTACGTGACACATCTTTGCGTGTGAAACCGGGCGACTACGGCACGATCGTAGAGGTGCGCGTCTTCAACCGTCACGGCGTTGAAAAAGACGAGCGTTCTGTGCAAATCGAACGTGAAGAAATCGAACGTCTTGCACGTGACCGTGACGATGAAATGGGCATCTTGGATCGCAACATCTATGCGCGTCTGAAATCCATGGTTCTCGGCAAAGTCGCGGCCAAAGGCCCGAAAGGCGTTGCGCCCAATGTTGTCGTCGATGAGGCGCTTTTGGATCAACTGTCCAAAGGTCAGTGGTGGCAGCTTGCACTCGAAGACGAAGACGATGCGATCATCGTTGAAGCTTTGAACGAGCAGTACGAAATTCAAAAACGTGCGCTTGAGCACCGCTTTGAAGATAAAGTTGAAAAAGTACGTCGTGGCGACGATCTGCCTCCAGGTGTGATGAAGATGGTCAAAGTCTTTATCGCTGTGAAGCGTAAGCTTCAGCCTGGTGATAAAATGGCTGGTCGTCACGGGAACAAAGGTGTGATTTCACGCGTTGTGCCAATGGAGGACATGCCGTTCCTCGCAGATGGTACGCCTGTTGATTTCTGTCTGAACCCGCTCGGCGTTCCATCACGTATGAACGTTGGTCAGATCTTAGAAACTCACATGGGTTGGGCCGCACGCGGCATGGGCATTCAAGTGGACGAAGCTCTACAAGAATACCGCCGCTCAGGTGACATGACTCCTGTTAAAGACGCGATGAAATTCGTGTACGGCGACAACGTCTATGAGGAAGGCCTTGCTGATCTTACAGATGAAGATCTGCTTGAAAAAGCTGGCAATGTCACAAACGGTGTTCCAATCGCGACACCTGTTTTTGATGGCGCTAAAGAGTCTGACATCAACGAAGCTTTGGCTAAAGCTGGTTTCGACACTTCAGCACAGTCTGTCTTGTTTGATGGTCGCACAGGTGAGCAATTTTCACGTCGTGTAACTGTTGGCATGAAGTATCTGCTGAAACTGCACCACCTTGTGGATGATAAAATCCACGCCCGTTCCACGGGGCCATACTCTCTTGTTACGCAGCAGCCGCTGGGTGGTAAGGCACAGTTTGGTGGTCAGCGCTTTGGTGAGATGGAAGTCTGGGCACTGGAAGCATATGGCGCGGCATACACGCTGCAAGAGATGCTCACAGTTAAGTCAGATGACGTCGCTGGTCGTGCGAAAGTCTACGAGTCGATCGTTAAGGGCGAAGACAACTTTGAAGCGGGTATCCCCGAGTCCTTCAATGTTCTTGTCAAAGAAGTCCGTGGCCTCGGTCTCAACATGGAACTCCTGGATGCGGAGGATGAGGAATAAGGGCTTCGGCGCTTATTTCTCTCTCCTTTCCGCAACAATTTGAGGAACTCAAAAGATGAACCAGGAACTAACAACAAACCCGTTTAACCCTCTGGCGCAGCCATCGACCTTTGACGAGATCAAAGTGTCCTTGGCCTCTCCTGAGCGGATTCTCTCATGGTCTTATGGTGAAATTAAAAAGCCAGAAACCATCAACTACCGGACGTTCAAACCAGAACGTGACGGCCTTTTCTGTGCGCGTATCTTTGGCCCGATCAAAGACTACGAATGCTTGTGTGGTAAATACAAACGCATGAAGTACCGCGGCGTTGTCTGCGAGAAATGTGGTGTTGAGGTTACTCTCCAGAAAGTCCGTCGCGAACGTATGGGCCACATCGAGCTTGCAGCTCCTGTAGCGCACATCTGGTTCTTGAAATCACTTCCAAGCCGTATCGGTCTTATGCTCGATATGACTTTGCGTGATCTTGAGCGCGTTTTGTACTTTGAAAACTACGTCGTGATCGAACCTGGTCTGACAGAACTCACCTATGGTCAAATGATGACCGAAGAAGAGTTCATGGACGCGCAAGACATCTACGGCGCGGACGCATTCGAGGCCGACATCGGCGCCGAAGCAATCCGTAAAATGCTGTCCAATATCGATCTTGAGTCCACCGCAGACCAACTGCGCGAAGACCTCAAAGAAGCGACTGGCGAGTTGAAGCCTAAAAAGATCATCAAGCGTCTCAAAATCGTTGAGTCCTTCTTGGAATCTGGCAACCGTCCTGAGTGGATGATCCTGACCGTGATCCCTGTGATCCCACCAGAATTGCGCCCACTTGTTCCACTTGATGGTGGCCGTTTCGCGACATCCGATCTCAACGATCTGTACCGCCGCGTGATCAACCGTAACAACCGTCTCAAGCGCCTCATCGAGCTGCGTGCGCCCGATATCATCGTGCGCAACGAGAAACGTATGTTGCAAGAATCTGTCGATGCTTTGTTCGACAACGGTCGTCGTGGCCGCGTGATCACGGGTGCCAATAAGCGTCCGTTGAAATCGCTGTCAGACATGCTGAAGGGTAAGCAAGGTCGCTTCCGTCAGAACCTTTTGGGTAAACGCGTCGACTTCTCTGGTCGTTCGGTGATTGTGACGGGCCCTGAGCTCAAGCTTCACCAGTGTGGTTTGCCCAAAAAGATGGCGCTCGAACTGTTTAAGCCGTTCATCTACTCGCGTCTTGAAGCCAAAGGCCTGTCTTCCACTGTGAAACAAGCCAAGAAATTGGTCGAAAAAGAGCGTCCTGAAGTGTGGGATATCCTCGACGAAGTTATCCGCGAACACCCAGTGATGCTTAACCGCGCGCCGACTCTTCACCGTTTGGGTATCCAAGCGTTTGAACCTGTGTTGGTTGAAGGCAAAGCGATCAACCTGCACCCTCTCGTATGTTCTGCGTTTAACGCCGACTTCGACGGTGACCAAATGGCTGTTCACGTGCCTTTGTCTTTGGAAGCACAGCTTGAAGCCCGCGTCTTGATGATGTCCACGAACAACGTTCTGTCGCCAGCCAACGGCGCGCCGATCATTGTACCTTCTCAGGATATGATCTTGGGCCTTTACTACGTGACTATGGAACGTAGTGGGATGAAGGGCGAAGGCATGATCTTCTCCGACATCGAAGAGGTTGAGCACGCATTGAATGCTGGCGAAGTGCATCTGCACGCCAAGATCAAAGCGCGTATGACACAAATCGATGAGCACGGTCTTGAAGTGCCTGTTTTGTTCGACACGACCCCTGGTCGCTTGCGCCTTGGTGGCCTCTTGCCGCTGAACGCGAAAGCACCATTTGACCTTGTGAACCGTCTTCTTCGTAAGAAAGAAGTGCAGCAAGTCATCGACACTGTTTACCGCTACTGTGGTCAAAAAGAGTCTGTGATCTTCTGTGACCAGATCATGACTTTGGGCTTCCGCGAAGCGTTCAAAGCCGGCATCTCGTTCGGTAAAGATGACATGGTTATCCCTGACTCCAAATGGCCGCTGGTTGATGAAACCCGCGATCAAGTTAAGGATTTCGAACAGCAGTACATGGACGGCCTGATCACCCAAGGCGAGAAGTACAACAAAGTTGTTGATGCTTGGGCCAAGTGTAATGACAAAGTCACCGATGCGATGATGTTGAACATCTCGACAGCGGGTGTAGACGAAAACGGCGCTGAAAATGAGCCTAACTCCGTTTACATGATGGCTCACTCTGGTGCGCGTGGTTCGGTTACACAGATGAAACAGCTTGGCGGTATGCGCGGTCTTATGGCCAAACCATCCGGCGAAATCATCGAGACACCGATCATCTCGAACTTTAAAGAAGGCCTCACCGTTCTCGAGTACTTTAACTCGACACACGGGGCACGTAAGGGTCTGTCCGATACAGCGCTTAAAACAGCGAACTCGGGTTACCTCACACGTCGTCTTGTGGACGTTGCGCAAGATTGCATCATCCGCGAAGTCGATTGTGGCACTGAAATCGCCATCACAGCTGAAGCTGCTGTGAATGACGGTGAAGTGGTTGCGTCTTTGGCTGAACGTATCTTGGGCCGTGTTTCTGCTGATGACGTTCTGCGTCCTGGCACAGACGAGGTTCTGGTTGCGAAAAACGAACTGATCGACGAACGCAAGTCTGACATCATCGAGGCTGCAGGGATCGCCACAATGCGCATCCGTTCACCGCTGACATGTGAAGCAGAAGAAGGCGTTTGTGCGATGTGTTACGGTCGTGACCTTGCACGTGGAACTATGGTCAACCAAGGTGAGGCTGTCGGCATCATCGCGGCACAATCCATCGGTGAGCCAGGCACGCAGCTTACAATGCGTACCTTCCACATCGGCGGTGTTGCGCAGGGTGGTCAACAGTCCTTCCAAGAGTCGAGCCAAGAGGGCAAAATCGTTCTCACGAACGCGCTTTTGCTTGAAAACACTCATGGCGAAAACATCGTTATGGGACGTAACATGCAAATGGCGATCGTGGACGAACATGGCGTTGAACGTGCATCGTACAAACTCGGTTACGGTACCAAAGTGTTTGTTAAAGACGGTGAAACGATCCCACGGGGTCACAAGCTGTTTGAATGGGATCCGTACACGCTTCCAATCATCGCTGAAAAAGGCGGTAAAGCGAAGTTTGTCGATCTTATCTCAGGTCTGTCTGTGCGCGACGTTACCGATGATGCGACAGGCATGTCTCAGAAAATCGTTTCCGATTGGCGCTCTGTGCCAAAAGGTGGTGATCTGAAACCTGAGGTTCTGATCTTGGATGCTGATGGCGAACCCATGCGCAATGACGTTGGCAACCCTGTGACTTACTTGATGTCTGTTGATGCCATCCTCTCAATCGAGGACGGTCAGGACATTCAAGCGGGTGACGTTGTTGCACGTATTCCACGCGAAGGCGCGAAGACAAAAGACATCACCGGTGGTCTGCCGCGTGTTGCTGAACTCTTCGAAGCACGTCGTCCGAAAGATCACGCGATCATCGCGGAAATCGACGGTTACGTACGCTTTGGCAAAGACTACAAAAACAAGCGTCGTATCGCGATTGAATCTGCAGAAGATTCAGACGTCAAAGTCGAATACATGGTGCCAAAGGGCAAACACATCCCTGTGGCCGAAGGCGACTTTGTGACCAAAGGCGACTACATCATGGACGGCAACCCAGCGCCGCATGATATCCTTGCGATTATGGGTATCGAAGCTCTGGCTGTTTACATGATTGCCGAGGTCCAAGAGGTCTATCGTCTGCAAGGCGTTAAGATCAACGATAAGCACATCGAGGTTATCGTTCGTCAGATGTTGCAAAAATGGGAAATCCTCGAATCCGGTGACACCACTCTTCTCAAAGGCGAGAACGTGGACAAAATCGAATTCGAAGAAGCCAACGCGAAAGCCGAGTCCAAAAATGGTCGTCCTGCAAAAGGCCAGCCGATCCTTCTTGGGATCACCAAGGCGTCCTTGCAGACACGTTCGTTTATCTCTGCGGCGTCTTTCCAAGAAACCACCCGCGTGCTCACCGAAGCATCTGTCCAAGGCAAGCGCGACAAACTGGTTGGTCTCAAAGAAAACGTTATCGTGGGCCGCTTGATCCCTGCCGGTACCGGTGGTGCAACCAAAGCCGTACGCAAAATCGCACTCGATCGCGATACAACAGTGATCGAAGACGCGCGTGCAGAAGCAGAAGCAGCAGCCTTGCTTGCAGCCCCAGCGCCAGCTGCGGTTGAAGCAGCGGATGATATCTTCTCAAGCACTTTGGTTGAGACACCAGAATCTGACGCATAAGCGTAAAACATAAAATTCAAAAAGGGCCTCGCTGGATTGCGGGGCCCTTTTTTTGTGTCTGGTGAAATTTGTAGAAAGGTGCCGTTTTACAGCGGTTCTTCGCTAGTCAGTATTAGCTGCCGCGCTTGCTGCGGCTTGCAATTGTTCTGTATAGCGCGCGTCGTCCTCGGTCTTGAAGCCGGTGTTCTCGTTGAGCATTTTCACATAATGCGCGCAATTCAAATGATGCAGTGCTTTGAGCCCAGGAACCGCCATCAATCTATCGTACACGGGTTGAAAGCGGTGCTTAAGCGCGACTGCCGACGTATCTTCACCATCATTGCGGTTGTAGCGCTCAAAGAAATTCATGGAATAGCGGTTTTTTGCGCTCCGATTGTATAGGCTTGATGTGCCGGATTTGGCAGAAAAGCTTTCAAACCATTTGGTGATGTAATGATTCAGCTGCGCTCCTTCATGCGAAATCCATTTCGGATTGACGCGCATCTTGGGTTTGCCATTGGGGTCGAAATTGATCTGCGTTCCATTCGCGCGGTGGAACACATTTGTGCCTTCGCCCCACGCACCATCACCATTAAACCCATAGGGTTCATGCGCCCCAAGTTTGCGAAAACGACGGGGTTTATAAATGAAAGATTTGTAGAACATATTCGCAGGGGTCTTGGTCGCCGCCGCTTGGGTGAACGTGCGGTGCAAAAGTCGATCTTTCCAACTGTGCTTACCAGCCGTCCCAAAGGATTTCCATTGCACGACAAACCCAGCTTCTTTGAGGTGCCTGCCGTCTAAAAATGAGGGGACGGTTTGATCCCCATCATGGATGACAAGATACTCGTCCACGTCACAGATGAACAACCAATCGGTGTTCTTAACCAATGGGTGCTGTTTGATGCAGTTTTGCGCAGAGGGGCCCGCGAGTTTGCCGCCCTTGGGGAAATGCTCGGCGGCGGTGATCCAGCCTGAGGCTTGTAGGCAGGACAGCATATCTTTGAAAACGGGATCACAATCATTGTGGACGACAAGGATATCGTCGAACCCAAGCATCTTTTGCCACGCCACCCATTCCAGCAAAAAGGCGCCTTCGTTCTTGACCTTTGTTGCAACTGTGTAGCGCATTGGGCTTAGATCCGACTTTAATGTCCCACCACTCTGGCGGATTTTTTCAATCTACGTATGACGTATTAATAAAGCCAACATAAGGGGCGGTTTAGCAAATGAACCTGCCTTGGGGTGACTTTTGCAATGCCTGTTTCTGAAATACTCGCAGCCGTTTCTAATATGAAAGTTGTGCTTAGGTTGGGCATTTGAACGTCACGTCCCGGACGGGCAGGTGGCAAGGCGGGGGCGCTGTTGACAAGGGGCGCGACTCTCCATATACGAGCGCTCATCCGGCATAGGAGGTTTCCTTCTTTTCGCCGAATTCTACATCGTAGTGGCCAAGATCCAAGCAATTTGAGACGCTTTGATCCTCTGGGAACTCACCGCGTCGTTCACCTCGGAATGGGAGCGATAGCGGGTTTTTGTGTTATGCGTACCGCATAACGGTCTATCTGAGATGTCATGGCAATCGTCATGGCGAAATGTGTTGAAATACGGGGAATCCCTCAATGCCAACGATCCAACAGCTGATCCGCAAGCCGCGCCAGCCGAAAGTTAAGCGCTCGAAGTCTATGCACTTGGAGTCCTGCCCACAAAAACGTGGTGTATGTACGCGCGTCTATACAACGACGCCAAAGAAACCGAACTCCGCTATGCGTAAAGTTGCCAAAGTGCGCCTTACAAACGGCTTTGAGGTTATTTCTTACATCCCAGGTGAAAGCCACAACCTTCAGGAACACTCTGTTGTCCTGATCCGTGGCGGCCGCGTAAAAGATCTTCCAGGCGTTCGTTACCACATCCTGCGCGGTGTGCTTGATACGCAAGGCGTTAAAGATCGTAAACAACGTCGTTCGAAATACGGCGCTAAGCGTCCTAAGTAAGGAGAGACTGGTATGTCCCGTCGTCACGCCGCTGAAAAGCGCGAAATTCTGCCCGACGCCAAATTTGGTGATCGCGTCTTGTCCAAGTTCATGAACAATCTCATGATCGATGGTAAAAAATCTGCTGCTGAGAAAATCGTTTACAACGCATTTGACCGCGTTGAAGACAAGCTCAAAAAAGCACCCGTAGAAGTGTTCCACGAAGCACTCGAAAACGTTAAGCCATCTGTTGAAGTGCGTTCACGCCGTGTTGGTGGTGCAACGTATCAAGTGCCTGTTGAAGTGCGCACAGAGCGCCGCGAAGCCTTGGCTATCCGCTGGTTGATCAACGCTGCACGTTCACGCAACGAAAACACAATGGAAGAACGCCTCGCTGGTGAATTGCTTGACGCAGTTAACGGCCGTGGTTCCGCTGTGAAAAAACGCGAAGATACGCACAAAATGGCCGACGCGAACAAAGCGTTCAGCCACTACCGCTGGTAAGAGGAAAGCACCGACATGGCACGCGATTACCCTCTCGAACTGTACCGTAACTTCGGTATCATTGCGCACATTGACGCAGGTAAAACCACCTGTTCCGAGCGCATCCTGTACTACACAGGTAAATCTCACAACATTGGCGAAGTGCACGATGGCGCTGCGACAATGGACTGGATGGAGCAGGAGCAGGAACGGGGTATTACGATTACTTCCGCTGCGACGACGACATTCTGGGAGCGTACTGAGAACGGCACAGAGGCCGACTCTCCTAAGCACCGCATGAACATCATCGACACACCAGGTCACGTTGACTTCACAATCGAAGTTGAGCGTTCCTTGGCTGTTCTCGATGGGGCAGTTTGTGTTCTCGATGCCAACGCTGGTGTTGAGCCACAGACTGAAACTGTTTGGCGTCAGGCTGATCGCTACAAAGTTCCACGTATGGTTTTTGTCAATAAAATGGACAAAATCGGCGCGGACTTCTTTAAGTGTGTCGAGATGATCGAAGATCGTTGTGGCGCGCGCGCTATTCCTGTCGCGTTCCCGATCGGTGCCGAAGACGAGCTGGAAGGCTTGGTCGATCTGGTCACAATGGAAGAGTGGTTGTGGCAGGGCGAAGACCTTGGCGCGTCTTGGATCAAAGCTCCAATCCGTGATAGCTTGGCTGATCTTGCCGCTGAGTACCGTGAAAAGCTCGTTGAAGCTGCTGTTGAGCAAGACGATGCCGCAATGGAAGCATACCTTGAAGGCGTTGAGCCTGAGGTTCCGGCTTTGCGTGCGTTGATCCGCAAAGCTTGTTTGTCTTTGTCTTTCGTTCCTGTTCTTGGCGGCTCTGCCTTCAAAAACAAAGGCGTTCAGCCATTGCTCAACGCTGTTGTTGACTACTTGCCGAGCCCGCTCGACGTTGTTGACTACATGGGCTTTAAACCAGGTGACGAGACTGAGACACGTGATATCCCGCGTCGTGCGGATGATAACATGGCGTTCTCTGGCCTTGCATTCAAAATCATGAACGACCCATTCGTGGGCTCCTTGACGTTTACTCGGATCTACTCCGGTACACTCGAAAAAGGTGACAACCTGCTCAACTCTACCAAGGGTAACAAAGAGCGTGTTGGTCGTATGATGATGATGCACTCAAATGAGCGTGAAGAAATCACCGAAGCATTCGCGGGTGACATCATTGCGCTTGGTGGTCTGAAGAACACAACCACAGGTGATACCCTTTGTTCACCTTCTGAGCCTGTTGTTCTTGAAACAATGACATTCCCAGAGCCTGTGATCGAGATCGCGGTTGAGCCAAAAACAAAAGCTGACCAAGAGAAAATGGGCATTGCGCTTCAGCGTCTTTCTGCTGAAGATCCATCCTTCCGTGTGGAAACTGACCTCGAATCTGGTCAGACCATCATGAAGGGCATGGGCGAGCTTCACCTCGACATTCTCGTGGACCGTATGAAACGTGAGTTTAAAGTGGAAGCCAACATTGGTGCCCCACAAGTGGCTTACCGTGAAACAATTTCACACGAAGTTGAGCACACATACACCCACAAGAAACAGTCTGGTGGTTCTGGTCAGTACGGCGAAGTGAAGATGCAAATCATCCCAACTGAGCCCGGCGAAGGCTACTCCTTCGAGTCCAAAATTGTTGGCGGTTCTGTGCCTAAGGAATACATTCCTGGCGTTGAAAAAGGCATCTTGTCTGTCATGGATAACGGCCCATTGGCTGGCTTCCCTGTGATCGACTTCAAAGTGGTCTTGCTTGACGGTAAATTCCATGATGTTGACTCCTCAATCATGGCATTTGAGATCGCTGCACGTATGTGTATGCGTGAAGGCATGAAAAAAGCTGGCGCGAAAATGCTCGAGCCAATCATGAAAGTCGAAGTGATTACACCAGAAGAATACACTGGTGGCATCATTGGTGACCTTACCTCCCGTCGTGGACAGGTTCAGGGTCAGGACACACGCGGCAATGCAATTGCCATCGACGCGTTTGTGCCACTTGCCAACATGTTCGGTTACATCAACACATTGCGCTCTATGTCTTCGGGCCGCGCGCAATTCTCGATGCAGTTTGACCACTACGAAGCTGTTCCTTCGAACATCTCCGAAGAAATTCAAGCGAAATACGCTTAATCGAAATTGGGGACCTGACGAGGTTGGGTCCCCCAACGTTTTAATAGGAGGCCATCATGGCTAAGGAAAAGTTCGAGCGTAATAAACCGCACTGCAACATCGGCACGATTGGTCACGTTGACCACG
>NZ_JAHKPK010000017.1 GCF_018860665.1 Pacificibacter marinus | reverse complement strand
GCTGTAGAGATGGTGATGCCGCGTGCTTTTTCTTCTGGCGCGCCGTCAATCTCGTCATACGCTTTAAACGTGTCGGAGAATTGCTTTGTGATCGCAGCTGTCAACGTCGTCTTACCGTGGTCAACGTGACCAATCGTGCCGATGTTGCAGTGCGGTTTATTACGCTCGAACTTTTCCTTAGCCATATCAAGGCGCCTTTACATTTAGAAGGGGCCGAGATTGGCCCAAATTACCATCGCGGGCTAACTATTGTTTTCGAGACATAAAATCAAGAGTCAGTTGACAATTCCCTCTGGGTGCGCGGCATCTTGTGCGGGAACGGCAACGTCCGGCGGATTTTTTACGATGCGCGTATCGAAAATTTGAGTATTTTTCGCCAAATACCGTTTATTTTCAACGTCTGCTTTGGCGCTACGCGCCGAAAGCTTTTGCCCCTTATCCCCCTGAGGCTTGAGAATAAGCTTCAACGCACCAAACAAACCATCAACGGCAACCACCGTTGCAAAAGGTAAGATGCGATTTTGAACGAACGAATCATTCCAAATATGTACTTGAAGCATCAGAGCCGACTTGAGCGAATAGACAATTGGCGCGACGGTTTGCTGCCACTGTGCACTCCTGTTTTCGAACGGAACCAAATATGAATAGACGTTGTGCACCATGAAATCGATGCATCTATCGTCAAAATCCACATCAATGTGACGCGCATCTGCGAGAGTCTATGTTGCAAAAAAGGGCGCCCCGATTGAGCGCCCTTTTGTTTAGCAAACTGTTTAGCCAAATTTATTATCGCGCGGGAAACCGTGCGGAGGCTGCTTACCCACTCCTGCCCGCTTGCCAATCCATTGGCTCAAGTCTTTTTCAGTGCGGGTATTGCCCCCACCCATGGTCCAGCTGAGTCCATCTTCAAGATTGAAGGTGGTGATATCACTCAAACCGCCATCAAGTTCCAACATACCTTGAGCACCGCGCGCCATACTGTACTTTTGCAATCGCACGCCTTTGCCACGCCCAAGTTCTGGTACCTCAGAAATCGGGAAAACAAGGAAGCGACGGTTTTTCGAAATCACTGCAACATGATCGCCGGCCACACGACGCACACAGGCCGCCACGGCGCCATCTTTGACGTTGAGGACCTGTTTGCCGGTACGCGTCTGCGCGATGATATCATTTTCAGGCACGATAAATCCGTCACCCGCACTCGAGGCAAACAACAGCTTTTCACCCGGTTTATGGACAATCAGATCAACGATTTCCGCCTCATTCGGCAGATCGACGATCAACCGTACCGGTTCGCCCATGCCGCGCCCACCGGGCAGATTGGCCGCTGACAGCGTCAAGACGCGCCCATTCGAGCCAATCAACAACAGACGGTCCGTCGTTTCCGCATGGAAGATAAAGCGTGGCCCGTCACCGTCTTTGAATTTCAAGTCTCGCGTCAGGTCAATGTGACCTGACATGGCGCGAATCCAACCCATTTGCGAACAGACAACCGTGATCGGCTCGCGTTCGATCATAGCTTCCAAGGGCACATCTTCGACCTCTTTGGCTTCCGCGAATTGTGTCAGGCGATGTCCGCGCTCATAGTCTTTGCCAAAGCGTTTTTTGATGTCTTTAAGCTCTTCGGAAATCCGATCCCATTGCACGCCGGGCGTCGCCAAAAGTTCAGCAATCGCGGCGCGCTCTTCGATCAAAGCGTCGCGTTCGCGTACGAGTTCCATTTCTTCCAAGCGACGCAAACTGCGCAGACGCATGTTGAGAATGGCTTCGGCTTGCACTTCGGACAACTCGCCCACGCCATCTGCCGCAGGCAGCGGAGAAATATAGTCCTTTTCAGTCATCGCCCGAGGCGAATCAGGATGCCAAACTTCGGCCATCAAAGCCTTTTTAGGATCATCGTCATAACGAATGATATCAATCACGCGATCCAGATTGAGGAAGGCGATGATAAAGCCGCGCAGAACTTCTAAACGGTGATCGATCTTTTCCAGACGGTGCTGCGAACGGCGCAATAATACGTCTTGGCGATGATCCAAAAAGGCGCGCAACACTTCTTTGAGCGAACAGACCTTGGGCGTGCGCCCATCGATCAACACGTTCATGTTCATCGAAAAGCGAATTTCCAAATCAGAGTTGCGGAACAGCGTGTTCATCAACATATCTGGATCGACGTTTTTGGATTTGGGCTCCAAAATCAGACGCACATCTTCGGTACTTTCATCACGGACATCGCCGAGAATAGGTACTTTTTTAACCTGAATAAGCTCTGCCAGCTTTTCGATCAGCTTGGATTTTTGCACTTGATACGGGATTTCGGTGACAACGATCTGCCAAACACCACGACCAAGGTCTTCCACTTCCCACTTGGCGCGCAAACGGAACGATCCGCGCCCTGTGGCATAGGATTTGATCATGCTTTCTTTGGATTCAACAATCACGCCACCTGTCGGAAAATCAGGTCCTTGGACATAATTCAACAAGGTCTCATCGCGCACATCGGGCGTTTTGATCATGTGCAGGCTGGCATCGACCAATTCAACCAAGTTGTGCGGTGGAATATTGGTGGCCATGCCAACAGCAATACCGGTAGACCCGTTCGCTAAGAGATTCGGAAACGCCGCAGGCAGCACTTCGGGCTCTGTCAGCGTGCCGTCATAGTTGGCACGAAAATTAACCGCATCCTCATTCAGCCCTTCAAGAAGCGCCTCGGCCGCAGCCGTCATGCGCGCCTCGGTGTAGCGTGAGGCCGCGGGGTTATCGCCATCGATATTGCCAAAGTTCCCCTGACCATGCACCAGCGGATAGCGCACGTTAAAATCTTGGGCCAAGCGCGCCATGGCATCGTAAATCGCCATATCGCCATGCGGGTGATAGTTACCCATCACGTCACCGGAAATCTTTGCAGATTTACGGAATCCTCCGTTTGAGGCCAAACGCAGTTCGCGCATCGCGTATAAAATACGTCGGTGTACCGGCTTCAAACCATCACGCGCGTCGGGCAAAGCCCTGTGCATGATGGTCGACAAGGCATAGGTCAGGTAGCGCTCGCCAATGGCGTCGCTTAAACGTTCGAAGGTCTCGCCAGAGGCATCGCCCTGACCGCCACTATTATCTATCAAATCACTGCTCATGAAACAGTGATACAAGCGCCGTCGCGCACGAGCAAGCGGCCTCGCACGTTCAAATGTGGCAAGAATGCGGCAAGCACAAAAAACGCGGGAAGATTTTTCCGTTTTTCCCCGCAAACTCTTAAACATTTTTGTATAAACAGTTGTGTTAACAAGTGTGTTCGGGGGAACGTTTTATGCTGCGCCTATCTGCGCTGACCCTTAGTGGTCTGCTTATTATATTTTTAGCTTTCGGTGAGGAACTGTCCTCAGACGAACAAACCAAACTGGAAACGTTGCGCGCTCAACGCACGTCTATTGTCACAGTCATGTCCGAGGCGTTCACCGATACATCAAAACGCGAACCGACCTATGTCGCGACCTTGGCCCAAATCACACCAAGCGAATCGAGCCAGAGAAACATCGCACGCGTTCAGAACGCCAGCTTCAACCCAGCACAAGCAAACGCGACGACTGATATTGTGTCAACAACCACTGTAGCGAACCCGGCCAAGCTTGCAGCCCTCATGGCGCGCGAAACCAATGGCCTCGAAAAAATCACCTCAAATGAAATGATCTTGCGCTCGGTCACAGCCAGTCGCGTCAACGTACGCTCAGGCCCGACGACCTCTAACCCTGTATTGGGGCAAGTTGAACGCGCGGATGTCGTGCGTGTCATCTCGGACCCAAACAGTGCTTGGGTGAAAATCGTCATCGAAGGCGATGGCATTGAGGGATATATGTCCTCCCGCTTCTTGACACCTCTGACAGAATAACCACCCTACGCTGGCAGGTCCACGGGTGTTTGCCGTAAGACATGCATCAACTCAGGCGTTTAAGGGTATTCCATGCGGTCCATTCTCATCACCGGCTCCTCGTCAGGCATCGGCTATCACGCCGCCACCACCTTAAAAGCCAAAGGATGGCGCGTTCTGGCCACTTGCCGAAAGCAAAGTGACTGCGACAGACTGCAAGGCGAAGGCTTAGACAGTTTTGTTCTTGATTATGAAGACCCAAAGTCGATTGAACGCGGCTTCAATGAGACGATGAAACGGACAGACGGCACGCTAGACGCGCTTTACAACAACGGTGCCTATGCCATTCCAGCCGCTGTCGAAGATTTGCCTGTTGAGGCCTTGCGGAAAAACTTCGAGGCCAATTTTTTCGGCTGGCACGATCTGACACGCCGTGTCATTCCTATAATGCGCGCACAGGGTCATGGGCACATCATTCAATGCTCGTCCGTTTTAGGCCTCGTCGCTATGCCGTGGCGCGGATCCTACAATTCAACGAAATTCGCACTTGAAGGCCTCACCGATACCCTGCGCCTTGAGATGCGCGGCACCGGTATTCATGTCGTCAGCATTGAACCCGGCCCGATCACCAGTGACTTTCGTCTGAATGCGCGTAAAGAATTTGACAAATGGATCGACTGGGAAGGCTCCGTGCGGGCGGATCAATACCGCACAAAATTGGTCCCACGTCTGTACCAAGCCAGCAAAGCGCCGGATCGATTTGAACTGGGGGCAGAGGCCGTTACCAACGTCTTGATCAAAGCGCTCGACACAGATCACCCACGCGCACATTATTATGTCACGACACCCACTTGGATCGCGGCCATTTTGCGCCGCATCCTGCCAACCTCAGTGTTCGACGCAATCGCCGCAAGGTCTTAGCGCATCTTACACATAGGGCGGTGGCTCAAGGCGCGGCACTTCGCATGTTTGGTTTTGCCGCGAGACACGCTATGTCCATGGTAGAGTAGTTAAGCAAAGGACAGCATCATGCTGACGGATCCTCTTTTCATCGCCGTGATTGTCGGCTGCATCATCGTCTCACTTATCCTTGCCCGAGGCATCAGTCTCATGGGGCGTGGAGGCATGGACGGTGCAAAGAAGTCGAACAAAATGATGCAATATCGCATTGGCGCACAGCTTATTGTTGTGGTTCTTGTGGTGATATACGTCGCGCTGCGCAAAACAGGGGGCTGATATGGTCGTTCTCAACAAAATTTACACTCGCACAGGCGACAAAGGCGAAACCGCGCTTGGCGATGGCAGTCGTGTTGCTAAATACGCACCACGCGTTGAAGCCTACGGCACCGTGGATGAATTGAACGCCACAGTTGGTTTGGCACGAATAACAGCCCAAGGTGACATGGATGCAGCTCTTGCACGACTCCAAAACGATTTGTTTGATCTTGGCGCAGACCTGTGTCGCCCCCACATGGAAAAAGACGACGACGCAGAATACCCGCCCCTGCGTATGATTTCTTCGCAAGTGGATCGCTTGGAAGCTGAGATCGACACCATGAATGCGAACCTCTCTGCTTTGCGGTCTTTCATTCTGCCCGGCGGCACACCTTTGGCGGCACATTTGCACCTGTGTCGTACTGTCGCACGCCGCGCTGAGCGCCTGACCGTCGATTTAAGCACGGCAGATGACGTCAATTCGTTCGCAATTAAATACCTAAATAGACTATCTGATTGGTTTTTTGTTGCCGCGCGCATTGCGAACAACAATGGCCAAAATGACGTTCTTTGGGTCCCTGGCGCCAACCGATAGCTCTAAACTTACGGCACGTACCTATACAATTCCCGTTACAATTTGGGGTGTTCCTTTGTGTTCAGACGAGTCATAAACGAACAGAATTTGACGTATTCTGTGCTGCATGTCTAACGCAGCTCTAAATCCAAGGGAGTATCCGCATGAAGGTTTTGGTGCCTGTAAAGCGCGTGATTGATTATAATGTTAAGGTTAAAGTCAGCTCGGACGGATCAGGTGTTGACCTGACCAACGTTAAGATGTCGATGAATCCGTTCGACGAAATCGCTGTCGAAGAAGCCATTCGCCTTAAAGAAGCTGGCATCGCGACAGAAGTTCTTGTCGTCTCTATCGGCGAGAAAAAATCGTCCGACACCCTGCGCTCAGCCATGGCGATGGGTGCAGATCGCGCGATTTTGATCACCACAGATCAAGGCGTCACAATCGAACCCTTGGCCGTTGCGAAACTTTTAAAAGCTGTAATTGACGAAGAAGCACCCGATCTGGTCATCGCAGGTAAGCAAGCCATCGACAACGACATGAACGCGACTGGCCAGATGCTCGCAGCACTTTTGGGTTGGGGGCAGGCGACCTTTGCATCTGAACTTAAAATCGAAGACGGCAATGCCATTGTAACCCGTGAGGTTGACGGCGGCTTGCAAACGATTTCGGTGAAATTGCCCGCAATTGTGACTGCTGATTTACGTCTGAATGAGCCGCGCTACGCCTCTTTGCCAAACATTATGAAGGCCAAGAAAAAGCCATTGGATGAAAAAGCGGCAGCAGACTTTGATGTTGACATCACCCCGCGACACACAATCGTCACCACGGAAGAACCCGCTGATCGTGCCGCTGGCATCATGGTTGGATCCGTTGATGAATTGATCGCGAAACTCAAAGAAGGAGGCCTCGTCTAATGGCTGTACTTTGTCTTGCAGAAGTTGTCGGCGGCGCATTGGTGCTGGACGCAACATCGAAAGCCGTCACTGGCTCGGCGCAACTTGGCGATGTGACATTGCTCGTATGTGGTCCAGCTACGGCTGCTGAAGAGGCCGCAAAAATTTCTGGCGTCTCGAAAGTCTTGCTGGCCGATGATGCCGCTTATGCGAACGGTTTGGCGGAAAACATTGCAGGCCTGATCACCGGCCTGTCAGGTGATTTCAGCCACATCACAGCCGCTTCAACTTCTATCGCTAAAAACGTTTTACCTCGCGTGGCAGCCCTTTTGGACGTGATGATCTTGTCGGATGTCATAGAAGTGATCGACGCCGACACCTTCAAGCGCCCAATCTATGCGGGCAACGCGCTTCAAACTGTGAAAACATCCGATGCGATCAAAGTTCTGACATTCCGCACCGCAACTCTAGAACTTGCGGCCGACGGTGGATCTGCAACCGTTGAAGCCGCAGCCGGTGCGGGCGATGCAGGGCTGTCCAGCCACATCAGCGACGCGGTTGTAAGCAGTGATCGCCCTGAATTGACCTCGGCTGGCGTGGTTGTTTCCGGCGGGCGCGGCGTTGGCTCTGAAGATGATTTTGCGTTAATCACATCACTCGCGGACAAGCTCGGTGGCGCAGTTGGCGCATCGCGCGCCGCTGTGGATTCAGGATTTGCAGCGAATGATTTGCAGGTTGGCCAAACAGGCAAAGTCGTGGCGCCAGACCTTTACGTCGCCATCGGGATATCTGGTGCGATCCAACACCTTGCTGGCATGAAAGACAGTAAAGTCATCGTCGCGATTAACAAAGACGAAGAAGCACCAATTTTCCAAGTTGCTGACTTCGGACTGGTCGCAGATCTTTTCTCAGCTGTGCCAGAAATGATCGAGAAGCTTTAGGGCCAATACAGGTTCGCAATCACAAAAGGTCCGCCAGTATTGGCGGGCCTTTTTTGACACGCATAAACAAGCGTCACACCAATTTGGCCAGCCTGCCAGAGACTGCATCCGCAACTTTGGCTTGAACGATTGGCCCAAGCATTTCACGCGCCGAGAGGGCATCTAAATCTGAGTAAGACATGAGATTGTAGCCTGTCTCAATATCCTGAGGTGAGGCCACGACTTCAACGATGCTTTTAACCAGTGGGCGAATTTCTTCGATCATATCGCGATCGACAAAAAGAGGGTCGCCATGCAGTGCGTTGCACGCCTCGACATCATCTGGCGAATGATCTGACGCCCACAGCAACACCAGGTTTTGCGGCATTTTTTGGATCATAGTCTTCATCCGTGCCACCCAAGCGTCTTTCAGTTCTTGGCGCACCATTGCAAATGTTTCAGCCGATTCCTGTTCCAGAGTTGTCACAAGATGACGCGTGAAATTGAAATCTGTAAAATCAATATCAGGGTAAATAATTTTCAACAGCGTCGATGCGCGCAGGAAGCGATCATTTCGGCGCGGATGAACGGCGTAAAACCGATTGGACATGTTTTGCGTGCCAGAAATTTGCAACACCACCGCTTGGGCATTTCGGCAAATATTCATCACGGTCTCATCAGTCAAAAAAACATCGGTCCCAGCATTTACGCACCCAAGGTTGATTGAGGTCATATTCAACCCCTCACCCACTTGATCTGGGAACGGGGTCTCAACGAATTTTCCGTATGTTTCTGTACCGCCAACGAAGGCGATGTAATCGTCTTGCAAATCTTTCTTAGGACCACGGAATAAGAGTTTCGATTTCCCATATCGACACGGAAAGTAGTTCAGAGCGCCCTTGCTCGGATTTTGGTAAGCCATATCGTCCACCCACTTGTTGGTTAAGTCACCCAAGTTCGAGATTCGCAGATACAGGTTTCAAAAACGCTAAACGTGCAATTTTGCCCAAATTTTACAGGTCCCGCAGCCCCTTCCTGCCTTGAAGGCCGCGCAAGCTCAGGTATGGTCAGCAACAGCATAAGGGAGCGCAGTACAATGGACATTTCTACGGTCGGCATCGTCGGAGCAGGACAAATGGGCAACGGCATCGCCCATGTTTTTGCCCTGTCAGGATACCAAGTTTTGCTAAACGATATTTCGCAAGACGGTCTGGAAAAAGCAGTGGCGACCATTCGTAAGAACTTGGACCGCCAAGTGAGCAGGGAAAAAATTTCACAAGATGAAATGGACGCCACAATGGGGCGCATCACCACAACGCTGGCGCTTGAAGATCTAGGGCAATGCGATTTGGTGATCGAGGCCGCGACCGAGCGCGAAGAAATCAAAGATGCAATTTTTGAGAAACTGCAACCACACTTGAAACCAACCACGATTTTGACATCCAACACCTCGTCAATTTCAATTACCCGTCTGGCATCCCGTACAGATCGGCCAGAAAAATTCATGGGGTTTCACTTTATGAACCCCGTGCCTGTGATGCAGCTTGTCGAACTTATCCGCGGGATTGCCACCGATGAAGAGACCTATCAAACCTTGCTTAAAGTCGTTGAAAGCTTAGGGAAAGTCGCGGCCAGTGCCGAAGACTTTCCGGGTTTCATCGTCAATCGCATTCTGATTCCGATGATCAACGAAGCCGTTTATACACTATATGAAGGCGTCGGGTCGGTCACATCCATTGACCAGTCGCTCAAGCTTGGTGCGAACCAGCCGATGGGGCCACTGGAATTGGCAGACTTCATTGGATTAGACACCTGTCTTGCCATTATGAATGTGCTTTACGACGGCTTGGCCGACACCAAATATCGCCCCTGCCCGCTGCTGACCAAATACGTCGAAGCGGGATGGCTGGGCCGCAAATCCAAACGGGGTTTTTATGACTACCGTGGCGAAACACCTGTCCCGACTCGCTAGACCATTAAATCAATCTGTGCGGCCACCCAGAGCAAGCGTGTGGCTGCGCAGCCAATCCATAAAGCCGCCCGGTTTGGATTTCCATTCGCTGCATTGATCCGCCGTCAAAGGGTCGCCAATCACAGGAGACTGAGGCTTGTTGCGTGCGTGAACGATTTCATGCAGCAAAAGCGCTTGGCGGATCGTCGCGGAAACTTTATCTGCAATTTGATACAAGCGCGTGTTCCGCCCTGGAAAATAAATCGGGACGACCTGCGCGTTTGATTTCAAAACCATTTTAGCCGTAAACGGATTCCACGGTTTTTCTTTCACTGGACCGAACCAAGTGTCAGACGTCGCCACAGCACCCGCAGGAAACAAGATAATCACGCCACCTGATTTGAGATGTGCCATCGCTTCCTTACGCATCACAATGGATTTGCGATGGCTGTCTTCTTCATGCGGGAAGGGAACCGGCAACATGAAGGGATCGATTTCTCGAATACCCGTCAACAAAGACCGCGTGAGAATTTTATAATCGGTACGCACCTTGCCGATCAATTCCGCCATCACCAATCCATCGACCAGACCATGCGGATGGTTGGCAACAACAACAACAGGCCCTGTTGCGGGAATTTTAGCGATTTGGTCTGCTGGCGTTTTCACATCAATGCCCATAACTTTGAGCGCTTGTGTGAAAAATGGCTGACCGTTCGGCGTGCCCAATCTTTCAAAACGACGGATATATCGCAAAAGTGGCAACTTGCCCGTCACCCATTCAATCGACCGAATGATCATCACTTTGGATGGATCCGAAAACGTCCCCGCATAAGATAGGCGACGTGCATCGTAGGGCACGAAATCAGGATCCCCGGCCTTAGGCGTTACTGTCGCCTGATTGTCCTGTACCATACTGTCCTCTTTAGGTTTGTGTCGCGTGGCTTACATGCCTTCGCCAAACCGATCTTTGATGAGAGCTTCCAACGCATCAGCCAATGCGACGGCGTCAGAGCCCTTAGTTGTCACATCAATAGATGTTCCTTTAGAGGCTGCCAACATTAAAAGCCCCATGATACTATCACCGCTTGCGTCCATGCCGTCTTTCTCGACAATTGCCGTAGCGTCATGATTTTCCACAACTTCAACGAACTTGGCCGAGGCCCGTGCATGTAAGCCTTTTACGTTTAGTATTTCATGTGTGCGAACGACAGATGACATGCCTCACTCCTTAAATGAATGGCCCGGAGACTCAAAACTATCGATATATTTACGCCCCGCTGCCAAGGCCGCTGAAACGGCCTCGGTCACCGTTTTATGGCGTGACTTTGCCAGCTTAATAAGCATCGGCAGATTGGCGCCATAGATGATCTTACGGTTCCCCGTGTTGCAGGCCATCAACGACAGGTTCGATGGGCTTCCGCCGAACATATCTGTGACCATCACAACACCATCACCTTTGTCGACACTGTCGGCTGCGGTGCAAATTTCCGCTTGCTTGGTCGCGCGATCATGATCCGGCGCGATCGAAATGGCTTCGATTTCTGTCTGTTTACCGACCACATGCTCGATCGCCGCGAGATATTCCCGCGCCAAACCGCCGTGTGCTATAATGACAATTCCGATCAAGCCTCAGCCCTCGACGCAACCTGCGGCGCACCTAATTGACGCCGTTCCATTTCTCTATGCCTTATTGACACTTGCCAATCATGTTTCGCAAGGGCCTTTGATAGGTTTTCCACCAAGGCGACAGACCTGTGTTGCCCGCCGGTACACCCGAAAGCGATAGAGAGGTGCCGCTTGCCCTCTTCGCGGTAAGCTGGCAACAACAAAAGCGTTAGTTCCAGAATTTTTTGAAAGAATGCGTCATATCGCGGATCGCTCATGACATACCTCTGAACTGCTTCATCTTGCCCGTTCAAACCACGCAACGCGACATCCCAATACGGATTGTTGAGAAAGCGTACATCAAACACCATATCAAGCCCACGCGGCATACCGCGTTTGTATGAAAATGACTGTATCGAAATGGCCATCGGAGCATGTTGCCCAAAAGAAAACCATCGCTCGATTTCGTCGCGCAATTCATGCGGGCTCATGTCCGTTGTATCAATGATGATATCTGCGCGAGCGTGAATAGGAACCAACAAATCTTGTTCGCGCGCGATGCCTTCTTGAGCCGTTTCCGCGGGCGCCAAAGGATGCCTGCGCCGTGTTTCCGAATACCGCCGCGACAGCACTTCGGCAGCACAATCTAAATAAAGCACGGACGCGCTATAATCCGTGTTCAACGCAAGCCCATCGATAAGCTCAATCAAGGCGCTAACGGAAAAGTCGCGATTGCGTACATCAAGGCCAAGCGCAAGCGGACGGCCTTTCCCAGACACCTCAAGCAGCTTGGGCAAGATCGACAAAGGAATGTTATCGATCACCTCGTAATCTAGATCCTCAAGCACATTGATCGCAGTTGAACGCCCTGCGCCAGATGGCCCCGTCACCAAGACAACGCGACGTTGGTCACGCGCTTGAGCTTTGTCTAAATCAGTCATCAGCCAGCGGCGCGCAGCGCCCCCCTTTTAAAAGTTGGATCAAAGCTGCCGCAAAATATGGCGAGTCACTTCGATGGTATTCAGGAACATCATGATCAAGTAGGCGACGTATTCGCGCCGGAGGCAAGCGGTCTTGTTCCACTTTTTCGAGATCAACAACGGCGCGGATCACACATTGGGGCATCGTCTGTGCTTTCAAAATCCCGATCCCCCGCGCCTCGATCATATTTTTAATCGTCTTTGGGGCGCTGGCGACCAGACCGCCATCCGGTGATGTGCTTAATTGGGTGCGATCATCGGATACCAAAGTCGCCCCCAAAGCCATCATCATAAGCGCTAGAGATGATTTCCCGCTCCCCGACGCCCCGACAATCAGCAATCCATGGTTTGGGTCGATGGCGACACAACTGGCGTGAATAATATCGCAATGCGGATCAGGTTTCATCATATCGCGCCCTGTAAATATCAGCAAAAAGCCACCGCGTTTCTGCGATGGCTTTTCGATCTATTGAAAGTGACAGGGTCACACAGGCAAACCGACAACAAAACGAGCCCCCAGAGGGTCGGACGTAATGTCGGCATCCGTTGGGCGAATGTTTTCGGCCCAAATAACCCCACCGTGCGCTTCGACAATCTGTTTTGATATCGCCAACCCCAGACCTGAATTGTTTCCAAATTGCCCAACGGGGCGCTCGGAATAAAACCGTTTGAAGATTTTAGACAGGGCCTGTTCGGGAATGCCCGGACCAGTGTCTTCGACCACCACCAACACACGGCTGTCGCGCTTGCGCACCCAAACGCGGATCGCGTCACCGTCTTCGCAAAACGATATTGCATTCGAGATCAAATTGACGAAGACCTGCGCCAAACGTGCTTCAAGCCCAGACACGACAATGGGCCTATCTGGCAAGTCGGCGATAAATTCGACGCCTTTTTCTTGCGCTTCATGGGTTAAATACTCTGTCAAATTTGCGAGCATCTTGATCAAATTGAAGTCTTCTTCTTCTTCTTTGACCAATTCGCTGTCCAAACGCGACGCATTGGAAATATCCGACACAAGCCGATCCATACGTCTGACATCATGTTCGATAACGTCCAAAAGCTTTGTGCGGTGCTCTTCCTTTTTCACCATACGCAGCGATCCAACGGCTGAGCGCAGGCTTGCGAGCGGGTTTTTGATTTCATGCGCGACGTCAGCGGCGAACTGTTCGTTTGCATCAATCCGATCATAAAGAGCAGACACCATGCCACGCAGCGCCGATGACAGACGACCGATTTCATCGGGGCGTCCGCTTAAATCAGGGATACGCACGCGTCCCGGTGCCATTTTACGACTGTTTTTGTCACGACCGACTTCAGCGGCCGCAGCGAGATCCGCCAGCGGGTTTGCAATGGTCGATGCAAGGACCAAGCTCAGGCCAATAGACACCAAAATAGCGATGATAAAGACCTGTAAAATCTGTTCACGCTCAACACGCACAAGCGCATCAATATCACCCTCGCCAGAATGCAGCCCCACAACGCCAATCGTGGTTTGAACGCCGTCGACATCAACCGTAATGGGGGCTGCCACAGCAAACACAGGCGACCCGGATTGGTTTTGCGTCGAATTGATATGAATCTTATTATTAAGTGCGCCTGCAATCAGGTCTTGAAGATGCTCGGCATCGTTATAGACCTCGCTGTCGGAGTCACTATTTTTAGAAAAAGAAGCGAAGCTCCAAATTTTATTGAGAAAGTCAGTTATAACCGTCGTGCGATGATCTTGGTTCAACCCAGCCACGGAGGTCGAGACACCTCGTTCGACACCCTCTGTCGAGACCAAGAGTTCGCCCGCGCTGTCATAGATATAAAGGCCTTCACGCAAGGGAATTTGAAGCAGACCATGCAATGCGGCAAGATCGTCTGAATTGGCTTCGGTATCCAGACGACCGTCTTGTCCGGCCGTAAGCTCGATCATATCTGCGATCAAAGCGGCCTCTGAAACCATCGCCATTTCACGCTGCTTGACCAAGCTGTCGCGGAACGGATTGAGGTATAAGATACCTGCGACCATCAGGATAATGGCAACGAGATTGAATGTTATAATTTTCTGCGCCAACGGTGAACGATTGATCGCGATAAATTTGCGACGTTCACGCTTCGCGCGCAAATCAGCATCGGTCGTTCTGGGCGCAACCCAGTCGTCTCCAAGGACTACATCTGCGTCCTCGGAGTTGCCTTTGCCAAATTTGATCATGCGAGAGGCCAGCGACATTATTCTTCGTTATACCGGTAGCCGATGCCATAAAGCGTCTCGATTGCAGAAAAGTCATTGTCAGCTGTTCGCATCTTTTTGCGCAATCGTTTGATATGACTGTCAATGGTTCGATCGTCGACATACACTTGGTCGTCGTAGGCCACATCCATCAACTGATCACGCGACTTCACGAAACCGGGACGTTGGGCCAAAGCTTGCAACAACAAAAATTCTGTGACGGTCAAGGACACATCCTTGCCCTTCCAAGACACAGCATGGCGTAGCGGGTCCATAGACAACTCACCGCGCGTAAGAACTTTCGTCTCTTCGGTCTCTGCGATCTCGGCACCGTCTAACGCTTCTTGACGACGCAAAAGGGCACGAATGCGTTCTACAAGCAGGCGCTGAGAGAATGGCTTTTTGACATAATCGTCAGCGCCCATGCGCAGGCCAAGCACTTCGTCAATTTCGTCGTCTTTCGACGTCAAAAAGATGACGGGCATGTTGGTTTTTTGGCGCACTCGTTGCAGCAGATCCATGCCATCCATTCGTGGCATTTTAATATCGAAAACGGCCATGTCTGGAAGACGTTTGTTAAACGCATCCAGTGCAGACTGGCCATCATTATATGTTTCGACTTCGAAGCCTTCAGCCTCAAGTGTCATAGAGACCGACGTCAGGATATTCCTGTCATCGTCAACCAATGCGATCCGCGACATGTTTCGGGTTCCTTTAACTGCTCAATCGTTCGTTTTTTTCACTATCATCTGCATTTCGACCACCTATGGCAAGGGAAACCGCGAATCGCCTGACCCGCGTCGCTTTATCAGACATAAAATTTTTCAAGGAATGACTAATTTGTCTCACAAGTCTACAGTTTGCCTCATCAGAGCCGAAAAATTTCAAGGTCGCGCTAACTGTTTGCGCTAAACCAATAATGGTTGCGCTAACTGTGCGGTCGCGTCCTGTTTACGGCTAGGTTTCGCGTGGTATAGGCTCACGTATCGGCCCCGATCCGGTGGCTGGTCGCGAAAAGCCCAATCGCGAATACTGACTTCATTAGAGACGCCGCGAATTCGCGGCGAGGGAGCTTGCAAGATGACAACTGGACGCGTTAACCCGGCCTTCACATTAGACAATCAAGGCATCACCGGACTTGGAAACGTCTATTACAACCTGCTTGAGCCTGCCCTTATCGAAGAAGCGTTGAAGCGCGACGAGGGCACACTCGGCAAGGGGGGCGCGCTTTTAGTGTCCACTGGCGCGCACACTGGCCGCTCACCTAAAGACAAATTCGTTGTGCGCACAAAAGAAGTTGAAGACACCATCTGGTGGGAAAATAACACACCGATGGCGCCTGAGTCATTCGACGTTTTGTACGCAGATATGATCGAGCACATGAAGGGCAAAGACTACTTTGTTCAAGACCTGTTCGGCGGCGCAGATCCTGCGCACCGTTTGGACGTTCGCGTTGTGACCGAACTTGCATGGCACGCTCAGTTCATCCGCACCATGTTGCGTCGTCCCGCCGCGACCGAGCTTGATAACTTTGTGGCTGATTTCACGATCATCAACTGCCCAAGCTTTAAAGCCGATGCGCAAAAGCATGGGTGTCGGTCAGAAACCGTTATCGCCTTGAACTTTGAGAAAAAGGTCATCTTGATTGGCGGTACAGCCTACGCTGGCGAGAACAAGAAATCTGTTTTCACTTTGTTGAACTACATCCTGCCAGGCAAAGGCGTAATGGCGATGCATTGTTCTGCGAACCACGCGCCAAACAACCCAGTCGATACAGCGATTTTCTTTGGCCTATCCGGCACGGGGAAGACCACGCTATCCGCCGACCCATCACGTATTTTGATCGGGGACGATGAACATGGCTGGTCTGAACGCGGCACATTCAACTTTGAGGGAGGTTGCTACGCAAAAACGATCAACCTGTCCGAAGAAGCTGAGCCAGAAATCTATGCGACCACCTCGAAATTTGGCACTGTTGTTGAGAACATGGTGTTTGATGAGCATTCCAAAGATTTGGACTTTGAAGACAACTCTTTGACTGACAACATGCGCTGTGCATACCCCTTGGACTACATTTCCAACGCATCCGAGACGGCGCTTGGCGGACATCCAAAGAACATCATCTTGCTGACCTGTGATGCATTCGGTGTTTTGCCTCCAATTGCGCGCTTGACACCTGCGCAGGCGATGTACCATTTCTTGTCTGGCTTCACGTCCAAAACACCGGGCACCGAAGTTGGTGTTGTCGAACCCATCCCAACGTTCTCGACCTGCTTTGGCGCACCCTTTATGCCGCGTCGTCCAGAAGTCTACGGCAATCTGTTGCGCGATAAGATCGCAAAGCATGGCGCGACCTGCTGGCTTGTAAACACAGGCTGGACGGGTGGTGCCTATGGCACTGGCTCTCGCATGCCAATCAAAGCAACACGTGCTTTGTTGACCGCAGCCTTGGACGGATCTTTGGCTGAGGTCGAGTTCCGCAAGGACGAAAACTTTGGCTTTGACGTGCCTGTAGCTGTTGCTGGAGTTGCGGATATCTTGCTCGACCCACGCCGTACGTGGGGTGACAAAGACGCTTATGACGCGCAGGCTGAAAAGCTAGTCTCAATGTTTTCTGACAACTTCGAACAATACATCGCCTACATTGATGAAGACGTGAAAGCTGCCGCAATCGGCTAAACCTCACATGATGAGACAAGAAAAGGCGCGCCACATGAGCGCGTCTTTTTTGTTGCGGTGGCCATTTTGGCTGAGCTACATCATCCCACGACGGATCAAATTAAGCCCTGCAATCACAAGCACCAATAACGTTAGCCGTTTGAATTTCTGCTGATCAAGGCGATCCTGCAAGCGATTGCCCAAGGTCTGCCCGATCAACACAGGAATGATCATAAACAATGACAACGGGATCGTTTGCGCATTCAAAAGCCCAGACTTCAGATGCGACAGCCCCAGCACCACTGCCCCTGCACTAAAGATGACACCTGTGACGCGCACTTGATCCTTTTTGGGCGTCTCCAGCGCCGTGAGATACATCACCGTCAAAGGCCCCCAAATCCCCGCGAGGCCGCCGAGAAATCCTGAGATCGTGCCGATGATCACATCCGCAAATTTGCGACCGCCATCGCTGATCGAAAACTTTTTGCCAGACAGCAAAACCAGCGCCAACAGAGTGATCGGAATACCTATGGTCAACATAATTGCATCATGAGACATCGCAGAGACCAATTGTGCGGTGATCACAATAACCACCAGTAACGTCCCGATGTAGAGCTTATACCGACTTGCCACAGTGACTGCCGCACCGACGCCCCCGCCGCGCAGAGCTTGCCAGACGTTCGACACCACAGTCGGCACAATCAATGCTGCGATTGCAACATCAGGGGGTAAAACTGTGGCCAACCCAGAGACCATGATCATCGGCAAAGCGAACCCCGTGGCCCCTTTTACAAAGCCCGCAAGCAGCGTGATACCAATCGCGAAAACAATCGCCATTGTTGAAAGGTTGTTGAAAATAAGGTCCATTTGCCATTCCCTGTGCCTTGGTTTGGGGCAAACTACTGCGCTCGAATGAAATCCGCACGACAAAAATCGTCGCGACATTTTAATTCGTATCTATGCTATTAGTTGAATTTTTGTTGCGCTGCGAATGCAAAGCGATTATAGCTACACCTGCCCCAGAGAGTAGGAGAGTCCCGATGGCCCTTGACGGACATGAAATGCAAACGAAACCCGCAGTTTTACCTGACCTGATGACATTGACCGCGACAGTCGTTCCCAAAATGGCGGCGCTCTATGATCGCGCCCGCGCGGCATTACGCGCCGAATTTCTAGTCGAAGGTCAGATTTCTAGTACAAAAATCGAAGCCAATCAAACCGCAGCGCATGGTCTTGCTTGGCTCGCCACCTATGTCGAGGCACTGCGCCAAATGCAGGCTTGGGCGGACAAACTGACCGAAGCCGGCACCTTTGGCGAAATGGAACAATTGATCCACCAAATCGCATTCGGCGAATACATCAGTCAGATTTATGGTGGCATTCCGATGAACCAGGGCGAGATGGCACGTCTATCAGACCTTGGGCTTGGACTGGTCCAACCCAGTCACCCAGAAGCGGCCAAACTGATGCTTGAGGGCAATACCGTTGCCGCCCGCACACGCCTTGTTGAACTGATGCAAGGCAACACTGGCCATGCGACTTTTGGCAACACTGGCCTTGATGACGACTTGGAAATGATCCGTGATCAGTTCCGCCGTTTCGCAGATGAACGTGTCGCCCCCTTTGCCCATGAGTGGCACCTTAAGGACGAGCTGATCCCGATGTCGATCATTGATGAGCTTGCTGAACTTGGCGTCTTTGGATTGACCATTCCCGAAGAATTCGGCGGCTTTGGCTTCTCGAAAGCGGCGATGGTTGTGGTGTCCGAAGAATTGTCACGCGGCTATATCGGCGTTGGATCGCTTGGAACGCGTTCTGAAATCGCGGCTGAGTTGATACTGTGTGGCGGCACGCAAGAACAAAAAGAACATTGGCTTCCGAAAATTTCCAGCGCAGAGGTTCTGCCTACAGCTGTGTTCACTGAACCGAACACAGGCTCCGATCTCGGCTCCTTGCGCACCCGTGGCATCAAAGACGGCGAAACCTACACGATTACGGGCAACAAAACGTGGATCACCCATGCGGCGCGCGCCAATGTGATGACCCTGCTCGCACGCACGGACCCGAACACGACAGATTACAAAGGTCTGTCGATGTTCTTGGCCGAAAAGGCGCCAAGTGATGACACCAATGATTTTCCAACGGCTGGCATATCTGGCGGCGAAATCGAAGTACTTGGTTACCGTGGCATGAAAGAATATGAGTTGGGCTTTGACGCTTTCAAAGTGGACGCTGCAAATCTTTTGGGTGGCATTGAGGGCCAAGGCTTTAAACAGCTGATGCAGACGTTTGAATCCGCACGCATCCAAACGGCCGCGCGTGCCATCGGTGTTGCACAGAACGCATTAGAAGTCGGCATGCAATACGCGATTGATCGCAAGCAGTTCAACAAATCACTCATCGACTTTCCCCGTGTGGCGGGCAAACTTGCCATGATGGCCGTTGAAATTATGGTGGCCCGTCAGCTCACATATTTCTCGGCTTGGGAAAAAGACAATGGGCGGCGCTGCGACGTGGAAGCGGGCATGGCCAAGCTGCTAGGCGCACGGGTGGCTTGGGCGGCAGCCGATAACGCCTTACAAATACACGGCGGCAACGGATTTGCGCTTGAATATCAGATCAGTCGCATTCTGTGTGATGCACGTATTCTCAATATCTTTGAGGGCGCGGGCGAAATTCAAGCACAGGTGATCACGCGTCGCTTGCTCAGCTAGCCTTCGAAACGTGGCGGTTCAAGCACTGCGGATTTTTGCAAACGATCCAAAAAACGATCCCGGGCGACAGGCACAGGCTTGTCGCCCATCTCATTCGCAAAGCGTGTCAAAAAATGCCCCGTCGTTGTAAGCCCACGCAGGACTTCACGATATTCCAGCGGCGCTTGCCCCAGCAAACATTGCGGCAATGGCAACATACGATCTGCCCATTCGCCTGCACCTTTGCGGCTGACTGCGCGACCAGATTTGGGTGACACATAAATCAAATCATCATGGGTGCCGGTGACTGCGCAAGACGACAAATCCAACCCGAACCCCAGCTCTTCAAGCATCGACAATTCCCATTGAAGATAATCCAAAGGCCAATTGGGATCGTTACCAAGCTTATCGAGCAGGCTCATACTGTCGACATATAAATACCCATGCGTTTCGCGTTCTGGCAGGGCAAAGGCCAGCATGGCAGTGATCGAATTAAGCGCCGACAGCGCCATCGGGTCGTTCATAACGGCGGCAGCGCGGCTTTTGATTGGCTCAAAAGTGAAACTGCCAAGTTGATCTTCAAGGCGCGCCTTCCACGTCAGTGACACCTGACTACCGGGTTGCAAATGCGGTGTCATTTTGCGCGAGATACCACCACGCACAACCCCTGCGTGACGCCCGTGATGTTCGGTGAATACATCGACGATTACAGAGGTTTCGCCGTATTTACGGACGGCCAAGACGGCACCTTGATCACGCCATTCAATCACGCGCGGCTTCCCTTTTTGGTTTGTCGTCTGAAGTCAATTTACTTAGGCTATCGTGCCTCGACGTTATCACAGCGTCAATCCGACAGGCCGACTTCGTCCAAAAGCGTGCGACCATCACGGTCTTCAACCTCAACAATCCACAGATCAGGGTCATAGCCGCGTTGCTTGTTTAGGGCCGCATCGACATCGCGCTCTGCTCCGCGGGCCAGTTCGACCCATTCGCGGCGATCTGCCATCAAATCGAATTGACGTTGATAGGCGACAGCTTGGCCATCCAGCGTGTTGAGCTTGATCATCACAGCACCAGCAGTCGCATCGCCTTTTTTGACGACAAAAACGGGGATATCCGCCAAACGCAGACGCGTCAAATAGGCGGACACCCAGATATCGGCAGTAAGCCGCGCCAAGTGCGCTTAGTTCCCGTCTTTAAAATCGAGACCCATTTCGCCATAGCGCTCAGATTCTTCCAACCAATTTGGACGCACTTTGACCTGCAAAAACAAGTGAACTTTGCGGTCCAAAAAGGTGTTGAGTTCTTCACGGGAGGCACGTGAAATGCGTTTGATCGTCTCGCCTTTGTGACCCAGCAAGATACCTTTGTGACCGTCACGGGCCACATAGATCACCTGATCAATACGCGCGGAGCCGTCTTTACGCTCTTCCCAGTTTTCGGTTTCAACCGTCAACTGATAAGGCAGTTCTTGGTGCAATTGCAGGGTCAATTTTTCACGCGTAATTTCAGCGGCGATCATACGCAGCGGCAGATCGGCGATTTGATCTTCGGGGTAAAGCCACGGCCCCACAGGCACTTCATCCGCCAACCATTCGCGCAGGTCGTCCACGCCGTGCCCTTTTTCCGCCGAGATCAAAAACGTCTTATTAAAGTTGAAACGTTCGTTCATTTTGCTGGTCAGTTCCAACAGAACATCGACAGGTACGCGGTCGATTTTGTTGATGGCCAACGAAATATTGCGCGTGTCTGTGCGCTCGGACAAGGCTTCCAAAATGGCCTCAACCCCTTTGGTCATGCCGCGATGCGCCTCGATCAACAGCACCACAACATCCGCATCCGCAGCACCACCCCAAGCCGCCGCCACCATGGCGCGGTCCAAGCGACGGGTCGGTTTAAAGATGCCCGGCGTGTCAACAAATACCAACTGGCTATCGCCCTCAATCGCCACACCACGAATACGCGCACGCGTGGTTTGAACCTTATGCGTCACGATAGAAACCTTGGCCCCCACCATGCGATTCAAAAGAGTGGACTTGCCCGCGTTGGGCTCACCGATAAGGGCGACAAAGCCCGCGCGTGTCGTCTTTTCGTCGGTCATTGTCCGCTCTCCAATTGATCTAAAAGCGCCTTGGCGGCGGCTTGCTCAGCGTTGCGTTTTGATGTTGCCTCGGCGCGCATGGTTTGCCCGCTTTGCAATTGTACTTCGATGGTAAAGACTGGCGCGTGATCGGGGCCAGAACGCTTTACCTCTTTGTATTTCGGTGGCTGCTGTTTGCGCGCCTGCGCCCATTCTTGCAGCGCCGTTTTCGGGTCGCGGCTGTCAGCGTCGACTGTTTTAATCCGCTTGCCCCAGAGCCTAAGCACAACGTCCTTGGCCACATCAAATCCAGCATCTTTGTAAACGGCAGCGATCACAGCTTCCATCGCATCGGCCAGCAGCGCCTCTTTACGACGACCACCCGACAACATTTCAGAGCGCCCAAGTTTCAAAACGGCCCCCAAATCAATATCGCGGGCGATGTCTGCGCAGGTCTCTTTGCGTACCAGCGCATTGAAACGCGGTGCCAACTGGCCCTCGGATGCGTCGGTATCAGCCTCGAACAGTGCTTCAGCCATGCTCAACCCCAAGACGCGGTCGCCTAAAAACTCAAGACGTTGGTTGTCAGGGCGTGTCGCAGACGAAAACGAGCTGTGCGTCACTGCGCGTGTCAGATGCTCTGGGTTTTTAAAGCTGTGGCCAAGGCGCGCTTCAAAGGCTTTGAGTTCGGCAGCTATTTTCACACGATTTCCTTAAAGAAACGGTCCAAACGCCATGTCCAAAAGTAAAACAGTCTTTTGCCAGCTGCCGAGAACATCACACGGTCGACACGGCCAAGCAAGAATTTCTCAGGCACAAAACCAACACCTGTTGGCTGTGCAATGCGACTGTCAGCGGAATTGTCACGATTGTCGCCCATAAAGAAATACTGCGCGTCGGGCACTGTAAACACAGGCGTGTCATCCACGCGCGATTGTCCGATGTTTAGAATGTGATGGCTTTCGCCATTCGGAAAAGTTTCGATAAAGCGTTCTTTAACACATTCGCCACCCAAACCAACGGCTTGGTTAGAACAGCGCGGCGTATTGCCTGCGGCCCCTTGTGGGGCGAATGTTTCGGAAAATACGCCATCAGGAGTTTGAACAGCTTCTTCACCATTGATGAACAAAACACCGTTTTTCATTTGGATTTTATCACCAGGCAACCCGATCAAACGCTTCACAAAAGCGCGGTGCTGTGTCGGGTGTTCAAACACGACAACGTCGCCGCGTTCAGGTGCGGACGCCAATATGCGGCCAGAGATCGGACAAAGGAACCGTACGAGGCTTGGGCAAGAATATTCAGAAAAGCCATAGCTCATCTTATTGACGAACAAAAAGTCGCCAACCAGAAGGGTGCTTTTCATCGAGCTGGACGGAATAAAGAAGGGCTGGAAAAACAAAGACCGAAAAATACCTGCAATGAGCAGAGCATAGACAACGGTTTTAACCGTTTCGGTTACAGAATCTTTTGCTTTGCTCATATCTTAATCTCACCTTTATCGGACATATGCGGGTTTGTGCCAAACCTGTTGGGGGTTTCATGCTCAGCGGCGCGGGTGCTGTCAAGCGCATCACGCAAAACACCGTGGTTTCGGCAAGAATTATGGGCTCTCACGGCTATTTCACGACAAAGGGCGCGCCTCGATCACCACAAAGGCCTGCGCCCAAGGATGATCATCAGTCAAGGTGACATGTATAACAGCCTCATGCCCTTCAGGCGTCATTGCTGCAAGCCGATCTTTGGCCCAACCTGTCACCTGCATTGTCGGCTGGCCGGTGTCCATATTTGTCACCGCCATATCTTTCCAAGAAATGCCCATGGCCAAGCCCGTGCCCAAAGCTTTGGAACAAGCCTCTTTCGCGGCCCAACGTTTTGCGTAGGTCCCTGCCACGTCTTTGCGGCTTTCGGCTTTGCTCCGCTCAAGCTCTGTGAACACACGGGTTTTGAACCGATCGCCAAAACGTTCAAGTGTGCCGGATATGCGTTCGATATTTGCGAGATCAGTGCCAATGCCTAGTATCATGTATATCTCAAACCAATTTTGATGTGACCACTTTAAGTGCCGCATAGCCAAAGAGTGTCGCGAAAGCGCCATCAAAGAGACGATGCATCCGCAGATATCCGTTTGAAATGATCCGTGTTGAGAACAGCAAAGCCATAAAAGACATCACCACAAGCGAGGTCAGCAAACACGACACAGCCACCTGCGCCACGGCAATCGGTGCCGCACCTTGCGGAATCACAACCGCGAAAAGTGCGCCCCAAAAAAAGGCTGCTTTCGGGTTCATAACGTGGATCAAAAATCCGCGTTGCCACGCCTTTTGCGTCGTGTCAGTGCTAGTTGCGATATGATCAATACCGCTGCGTAGCGCTGACTTTGCCGATTTAAAAGCGAGGTATAACAGATAGCCTGCACCAAGATAACGAAGCGTCTCGAACACCCATGTATTGGACACCATAACAGCCCCAAAACCAAGGGCGGCGATGCAGGCCCAAATCATCGAACCATTCCAGACACCGAACGCCAAAGCCAACCCGTTTTTTCGCCCAGACCCCATCGACGCGCCTGCGATGGCCAACACAGCCGGCCCCGGAGACCCCACCGCAATCGCCCATCCCAACAGAATGGGCCAAAGGTCGGAAAAGGGAATCACCCGCGCGCCTCATCCATCAAACGCCGCATCTCATGGATGGCAGGTTTGAGGCCGCGAAAAATAGATTCGCCAATTAAAAAGTGCCCGATGTTCAACTCAACGACCTGAGGTAAAGCCGCAATCGGTTGAACCGTGTCATAAGTCAAGCCATGGCCCGCATGCACTTCAAGCCCAAGATGATTGGCGAAATCCGCCATTTCAGTCAGGCGTTTTAATTCATCATCGCGTGCATCGAATTGCCCTTCGGCATGCAAATCGCAATAAGCGCCTGTGTGCAATTCGACCACAGCAGCACCAATGCGATGCGCCGCTTCAATTTGGGCACGGTCTGCAGCAATAAAAATCGACACGCGACTGCCCGCTTCACGCAGAGGAGCGATAAAATGCGCCAAGCTGTTTTCTTCACGTGCAACCTCTAAGCCGCCTTCCGTGGTGCGTTCTTCGCGCTTTTCGGGCACGATGCACACGGCATGCGGCTTATGACGCAGCGCAATCGCTTGCATCTCAGGCGTCGCTGCCATTTCAAAGTTCAAAGGCACACTTAGGTGTTCGACAAGGGCATCGATATCGGCGTCTGTGATATGGCGGCGATCTTCGCGCAGGTGCGCGGTAATGCCATCTGCGCCGGCCTCTTCGGCCAGTTTGGCAGCGCGTACGGGATCAGGATAGGCCGATCCGCGTGCATTGCGCACAGTCGCCACATGGTCGATGTTCATGCCCAAACGTAAAGGGTGTAATACAGTCATAGGATGCCTTTCTTACTGCGCCGCGTGAAGGCCATTCCACCGCAAACGCTCTGCTCTCTCTGAGTGCAAAATAGACGGACTGCTTCAAAAGGGAACCGACTATTTTTGATCGCCCCTATCAATAAAATTGTCACTGCTTATTGTTAGGTTTAAATGTTCCAGTCTTACGCCGCAGTTCTTCTAGTTTGGTTTTAATTCGCCCGCGCCGACGTTTTTGAAATGCAGTGATCATTGGTAAGCTCACATAATACGCGACACCGCCAACCAAGGTGCCAAGTACCACACCGCCAATCAAATAGGGATAGAACACATCGCTTGCAAACCGCAGAACTCCATCCCAATTCGCCACATCATGTGTTACAAGCGCCTTGAGATTATGTAGTAAATCATGGCTTGCATCATAGAACTTTCCGACGAATGACCGCTCACTATAGGTGTCAAATTCGGACCCCAGTATAAAGTGTCCCATTTTCAGCGAGATAACCGCAATGGGCACATAAGTCAGCGGGTTGCCTGCAAATGTCGCCAGTATGGCCGCCAAGACATTGCCACGCATTAATTTTGCAAGAATAGCAGCGATGACGAAATGCGCGCCAAAAAACGGTGTAAAAGCTGTAAACACTCCGACAAAGACACCACGTGCGATACTGTCGGGGGTTCCAGGTAAACGGTTGAGGCGTAGTTTCATATAACGCACAGCGCGGGACCAGCCCCCACGAGGCCAAACCCACTGCTGCACCCATTTGATGGGCGACAGCTTATCTCGGCGTTTGAAAACCACGTTTTCCCTCAAAGGCCCTTTTAGGGCTTTCTGTTCAAGTCTCTGTAGCGGCGCACACGCGCCACATCGCTTTCAGCCTCAAGTGCAAGCATCACAGCATGAAGATGCTCAATATCCCTCACATCTGCGTCGATGATCACTCTAAAGAAATCAGGTTTTCGATCGATGAATGTGAGATCGGAAATATTGGCTTTTTGCTCGCCAATCAAAGTACAAATACGCCCCAAAACACCGGTGTCATTAGAAATCGTGATATCCAAAGACACCGCATGGATCGCCCCATGCGGCCCTGAATGCCACTGCAGATCGACCCAACGATCTGTTTCAGCTTCAAGTTCTTCAAGTGCGGGACAATCAATTGCGTGCAGCATAACGCCTTTGCCGCGATAGGTGATCCCGACGATGCGTTCCCCCGGCACAGCTTGGCAGCATTGGGCACGGTTGTAGGTTTGATCTTCACTCAAGCCCAACACGGCACGTTTGGCATCCACATTGCCAGACGCACGCACCAATTCTGGGTAGACGGCCTTTATCACATCCGTCGCCGTCAACTCAGCAGATCCCATTCGGGACAGCAGTTCTTCGGTTGAGGACAAAGACAATTGTTTTGCCGCCGTTGCCAGTGCTTTTTCAGACGCTTTTTTGCCCACATGTTCAAAGGCCAATCGCGCCAATTCACGCCCCAATTTGACAAAGCGCTCGCGATCTTCTTCGCGCAACGATTTACGAATAGCCGCTTTCGCCCGCCCTGTGACAACGATATCCAGCCATGTCCCTTGAGGGCGCTGGCCTTCCGCTGTCAAAATTTCAACGGACTGACCATTCTTCAACCGCGTCCAAAGCGGCACACGAATGCCATCGACTTTGGCACCAACGCAGCTGTCACCAATACGGGTGTGAATGGAATAGGCGTAATCAAGCGGGGTCGCCCCTTTGGGTAATTTGATCACTTCCCCTTTGGGTGTGAAGCAAAACACCTGATCGGAATACATTTCCAACTTTACGTGTTCCAAAAACTCGCTGTGATCATCAGAGTTTTCGAACCGCTCTGTGAGCTTTGCCAACCACTTGGCTGGATCAACCGCAAATGGGTTATTGGCACGCACACCATCGCGATACGACCAATGTGCAGCCACACCACCTTCAGCGACCTCATGCATCTGGCGGGTGCGAATCTGCACTTCAACACGCTTGCCATCGCGCCCTGACACCGTGGTGTGGATCGAGCGATAGCCGTTGGTTTTAGGTTGCGAAATATAATCTTTGAAACGCGTTGGGACTGCCCGCCACCTTTGGTGGATCACGCCTAAGGTGCGGTAACAATCACCTTCAGACGTGGTGATGATTCGAAAGCCGTAAATATCGGACAGGCGTGAAAAGCTTTGCTGCTTTTCTTCCATTTTACGCCAGATAGAATAGGGCTTTTTGGCCCGTCCAAAAACATCCGCCTCGATGCCTTCGCGTTCCAACTCGGCACGGATGTCATTGGTGATTTTATGGATCACATCGCCCGTTTCGCGTTGCAGCATGATAAAGCGGCGGATGATCGAATGACGCGCCTCAGGGTTGATCACACGAAAGCTGAGATCCTCAAGCTCCTCGCGCATCCATTGCATCCCCATACGGCCTGCAAGTGGGGCAAAGATATCCATGGTTTCACGGGCTTTTTGCAACTGTTTTTCAGGGCGCATGGATTTGATCGTGCGCATATTATGCAGCCGATCCGCCAGCTTAACCAAAATCACCCGCAGATCTTTGGACATCGCCATAAACAGCTTGCGAAAATTCTCGGCCTGCTTGGTCTCAGAACTGGACAGCTGCAAATTGGTCAGCTTAGTAACGCCATCCACAAGCTCAGCCACATCCGTGCCAAACTTGCGCTCGACCTCTTTGTAAGTCGATTTCGTGTCTTCGATGGTGTCATGCAACAGAGCCGTGATGATGGTCGCATCATCAAGGGCTTGTTCGGTCAAAATCGCAGCGACTGCGATCGGGTGAGAAAAATACGGCTCACCAGAATGACGGAACTGCCCCTCATGCATTTCCTTTCCGTAAGCATAGGCTTCACGGATCAAATCTGCATTGGTTTTAGGATTGTAGTTGCGGACCAAGGCGATCAGGTCTTCGACGTCGATCATTCGGTCCGCACTCTTCTTACACTGGCCAGAACTAGGGGCTCGTGACGCAAAATTATTGTTGCCCTTGGGCTTCCATCAACGCCCGCAGAAGTTTTTCTTCGGACATGTCATCTTCAACAGGTTGATCTGTTTCTTGCCCCATAAGAAGCGCCATTTGGTCTTCTTCGGGTTCATCAACTTCGATCTGTGTCTGGTTGGACTCGATTTGACGCTCACGCAATGCGGAGGCCAATTGAGTTTCATCAGCGATCTCGCGCAGAGCAACAACAGGGTTTTTGTCGTTGTCACGGTCTACGGTCAAAGTTGACCCAGCCGAAATTTCGCGAGCGCGGTGCGATGCAAGCATTACAAGTTCGAAACGATTCGGAACTTTATCAACGCAATCTTCTACTGTGACGCGAGCCATGAGATCTCCAATTCCAACTTAGCGAGGGATACAAGCGACCTATTTAGGCGCTTGCCTTGCAATTGACAAGGCACCTTTGGCTGTCAAACCACGCCTTTTTCACTGTTTCACAAAGGTTTTATCCCCCTAGTTTCACTTATTGGCAAGCTATCGCAAAGCATCTGCGCTGTTTTACCTGAAACAGGGTGTGTCCATTCTGGCCAAACGTCGCACAAGGGAATCAGTACAAACCCCCTATCTTGGATACGTGGATGCGGCAGTATGAGGTTTTGAGGTGCCTCTTTCATTTGCACATCTAACGGCAAATCCACCCAATGCTGATAGGTGTCCAAATCCGGAATTATCAGGTTTTCATATGATAATATGTCTACATCTAGTGTGCGCCCTGCCCATCGACTGTCGCGTGCCCGTCCAAATTTCGCTTCAATCTCATGCAAGCGCTCCAACAGCGCCTTGGGGCTATGTGAGGTTGAGGTCACAGCAACCAAATTCACATAATCCGGCCCCGCCCCTGCGGGAAAACATGGCGTTTGGAAAAAGCGACTCTGATCAATCACCTCAACGCCATGCGTTCGCAACTCATCGAAAGCAGCAGAAATTGTCTCATTTACAGAGCCAATTTCTGACGGAAGATTTCCACCAAACGCAAAAACTGCGCGATTTCTCGCGAATGGCAAACATTTGTCTCGCAGCAATATCTTATCCCTATATATTTAGACATGTTCCACTCAGCTCGAAATCATACTACCCCTTGCAGGACCATACCATGCGCTTTTAACTTTTCGGGATGCGCACCCCAACTAAAAAAGGACCAATCGAATGTTCTATAGAGATGAACGTCTCGCTCTGTTCATCGACGGATCGAACCTCTACGCTGCGGCCAAAGCCCTCGGGTTTGATATCGATTATAAGTTGCTTCGCCAGGAATTCATGCGCCGCGGAAAACTTCTGCGTGCGTTTTACTACACTGCGTTGCTCGAGAATGATGACTATTCACCGATCCGCCCTCTGGTCGATTGGCTCAATTATAACGGCTTCACCATGGTGACCAAGCCCGCCAAAGAATTCACAGATTCCATGGGGCGCCGTAAAATTAAAGGCAACATGGACATCGAGTTGACCGTCAATGCGATGGAGCTGGCCCCACATGTGGACCACATTGTGATCTTCTCAGGCGACGGTGACTTTAGACCTTTGGTTGAAAGCTTGCAGCGCCAAGGTGTGCGCGTTTCGGTTGTGTCTACAATCCGGTCACAGCCTCCGATGATCGCAGATGAGTTGCGCCGCCAAGCGGATAACTTTATCGAACTGGAAGAACTCAAAGATGTTTTGGGACGTCCCTCTCGCGAACCCTATGAGCCGCCAGAGGCGCCTTTCACGCCAGAATAATTCGTTAAAATTTTTCTAGTTTTTAGCCCCCTTCGCTTAACCTGCGCGGGGGGCGATTCTATTTGTGCCATAATTCTTGTACCGCACCCATGGACGCGCCGCTGTAGGCAGCTTAGATATTGATCAAAGAATGGATGGGCCGATGATGCACACTTTGACCAAACCAGACCTCACGTTATATCTTGCTGCGCCGCGTGGTTTTTGCGCGGGCGTAGATCGCGCAATCAAAATTGTAGAACTCGCCATCGAAAAATGGGGCGCACCCGTTTATGTGCGCCACGAGATCGTACACAATAAATTTGTGGTGGATTCTCTGCGCGACAAAGGTGCCGTGTTTGTCGAAGAACTGGACGAGTGCCCCGATGATCGCCCTGTCATTTTTTCTGCGCATGGCGTGCCAAAAGCCATACCTGCAGAAGCCGCCAAGCGTGAAATGGTCTATGTCGATGCCACCTGCCCGCTTGTGTCCAAAGTCCATATTGAAGCCGAACGTCATTCTGAAGCGGGATTGCAGATGGTGATGATTGGCCACGCAGGACACCCCGAAACCATAGGCACCATGGGTCAACTGCCCGACGGCGAAGTGCTTTTGGTCGAGACCCCCGCAGACGTTGCAGACCTATCGGTGCGTGATCCAAATAAATTGGCCTTTATCACGCAAACCACGCTGTCGGTTGATGACACCATCGATATCATTGACGCGTTACGCACGCGCTTCCCAACCATCGTTGGGCCTCATAAAGAAGACATTTGTTACGCCACCACCAACCGCCAAGCTGCGGTCAAAGCCATCTCGAGCAAAATTGACGGACTTTTGGTGATCGGCGCGCCGAATTCATCCAACTCCAAACGCCTAGTTGAGGTCGGTTCCGCCAACGGCTGCGCCTATGCGCAATTGGTGCAGCGCGCGACAGATATCGATTGGCGTGCATTGACTGGCATCTCGTCCATCGGCATCACGGCTGGCGCGTCCGCCCCTGAGGTTTTGGTCAACGAGGTGATCGATGCCTTCCGTGCGCGTTTTGACGTGACGGTCGAATTGGTCGAAACCGCACAAGAAAACATCGAATTTAAAGTCCCACGCGTGTTGCGCGTGCCTGCATAACCCGTACAGAATTAACCCCTACAGAAAGTGACAGACATGCCCGAAATTCACGCTTGGACTGATGGTGCTTGCTCTGGAAATCCTGGCCCTGGCGGGTGGGGCGTTTTGATGCGCGCGATGGATGGCGCTGTTGTGTTGAAAGAACGCGAACTTAAAGGCGGCGAAGCGGACACCACCAACAACCGGATGGAGCTTTTGGCCGCGATCAGTGCGTTGGAAACTCTGACACGCTCGACAGACATCACCATCACCACCGACAGCGCCTATGTGAAAAACGGCGTAACAAATTGGATTCACGGCTGGAAACGCAACGGTTGGAAGACATCTAACAAAAAGCCCGTCAAAAACGTTGATCTTTGGCAGCGCATTGATGCGGCCCAAGCCACACATAAAGTGACGTGGAAATGGATCAAAGGCCATGCAGGCCACGCGGAAAACGAGCACGCTGATGAATTGGCGCGCGCGGGCATGGCCCCATATAAAAAGACACGCGCATGAGCCCTCTGGCGCTTTTGGATTATGCCTCCGTTTTGGTGTTCGCCCTGTCCGGCGCGCTGGTGGCATCGCGTCAACAGCTTGATCTGATCGGGTTTGCGTTTATCGCCTGCTTGACCGCCGTGGGCGGCGGGACCATTCGCGATGTTCTGCTCAATCGGGATGCCGTGTTTTGGATCGCGGAGCCCACATATATCATTGTGGCCGTCATAACCTCAGTGATTGTATTTCTAACCGCACACCGATTGGAAAGTCGGCTGAAAGCCGTTGTTTGGGCCGATGCAATCGCGCTTGCAGTGGCCGTTTCTGCTGGCTCAGGGGTTGCCTTAAAGCTCGGTCACTCCCCCGTTATCGTTGTTTTGATGGGAGTTGCGACAGGCAGTTTTGGTGGCTTGATGCGCGATGTTGTGTGCAACGAGGTGCCTTTGATTTTAAAGCAAGGCGAACTTTACGCGACAGCCGCTTTTGCCGGATCTGTGGCGATGGTTGTCGGATCACATTTTGAGCTACCAGCAGTTTACACCTATCTGGCTTGCGGCGTTTTGACCTTTGCATTGCGGGCAGGCAGCATTTTGCTGGGTTGGGCCTTGCCTACATACAAATCCCGTCCGCCACGCGCGTAAAAACCTAAAGATACCACGTGGCCGCAATGCCAAGACAGCAGACGACAAACCATCCACCGGGGCGAAACATCAGCCAGATGCACAGGCTGATGAGAATGCGCAGGGCCATGCCGGGGATTGCCATCAGTGAAAACATTTAGCGTCGGTCTTTCAGCGTCTTCCAAGCCCAGATCAAAATCAATGCCCCCAAAACTGCGCCGACAAACCCGCCCAAGGCACCCGCTAGAACGCTAACGGCGCGCAAAATCAGCCCGCCGATCAAGGCCCCTACGACACCAATCGCGACAGTCATCAAGATACTTGTGTCGAGCTTCATCATCCGCGTGGCCAAAAAACCGGCCGCTGCACCAATAATAATAAGCATAAGAACGGGCATGATTGGAATCCTATCTTCTTTTGCGCCAATGCGTCGGCACGATGATCAAAGCACCAAGCGACGAAACAATGGCGTTCACACCAGCAGGGCGCAGACCAATGCCAAACATAAGCTTGATGAAATAGGCCAAAAACGCGCCTCCGATGCAAATGATGATCGATTGCAGATAGCCGTTTCTGGTAAAGCCAGTTTTTTCTGTGATGTAACCGACGATTCCCGCGATCACCACCGTGCCGATCAGAACTGGAAACATTTTAGCTCCTCACTCAAACGTCGTGCCTATTGGCAAATCGAGACCTTTAAGGATCTCTGCTACAGGCATAGCACGTTTTCCTTCGCGCTGCGCAGTGAGAATTTCAACCGCGCCCTCCCCGCAAGCGATTGTGAACGGTCCAACGACTTCGCCGACGGACCCAGTCGCATCGCTGACTTTAGACATGTGGAACTTGATCCGCTCACCATTGTAGCTGCTCCAAGCGCCTGGGAAAGGCGACAGCCCGCGGATTTGGCGATCAACTTTTTGCGCCGGTTGCGACCAATCGATTTGCGCCTCGGCTTTGGTGACTTTCTTGGCGTAGGTGACACCCTCAAGCGGTTGCGCCTCAGGTGTTAATGCATCAAGCGCAAACAAAGCGTCAGTGATTGCTGCAGCCCCGATTTCAGATAGGCGATCATGCAGGGTTTCTGTGGTGTCTTCGGCCTCGATATCAGTTTCTATACGCATCAACACAGGGCCAGTATCAAGCCCCGCTTCCATCTGCATGATGCACACGCCGGTCTCAACATCGCCCTCTAATATAGCGCGATGAATAGGCGCGGCGCCCCGCCAGCGCGGCAACAAAGATGCGTGAATATTCAAACAGCCCTTAGCGGGCGCATCTAGCAAGGCTTGCGGCAACAACAAACCGTAAGCCACAACCACAGCAACATCCGCTTGTAAGGCTTCAAAGTCTGCCACATCAACAGGGTCTTTGAAATTAAGCGGATGGCGCACCATCAAACCAAGCTCTTCGGCGCGCGCATGAACCGACGTTGGGCGGTCCTTTTTGCCGCGTCCCGCAGGGCGTGGGGGTTGGCAATACACGCAAGCGATCTCGTGACCTGCCGCAAGCAGTTCGTCCAAAACTGGCACAGAAAACGCGGGCGATCCCATGAAAATCACTCTCATTTTATCGCTCCTGTCTTCTTGGCTTTTTTCAAAAACATCTGACGTTTGACCGACTTGAGATTGTCGAAATACATTTTACCGTTCAGGTGATCGATCTGGTGCTGCACCGATGTGGCCCAGAGATTCACAAAATCTCGTTCTTCCATCTCACCTTGAGCGTTCAAAAACTGAACGGTCACTGCCCGCGGACGCGAAATAACAGCAGACATGCCGGGTAAATTGGGAGAGGCCTCTTCGTGTTCGCGCGGCTGCGACGATGCGTGAAGCACTTTGGGGTTGGCCATCAACACAGCCTTGCCACGTTCCTCAGAACAATCCACAACAGCCAAGCGTTGCAGCACACCGATCTGTGGCCCCGCCAAACCATATCCGGGCATCGCATCCATCGTCTCGACCATGTCGGCCCAAATCTGGCGGATTTCATCGGTGATGGCCTCAACTGGCGGGCAAACCGTTTTAAGGCGTTTGTCGGGATAGGGAATAAAAGCGCGTGAGGTCATGGGGCACCGTTCAAATAAGGGCAGCGGATATCTTGTCGTCGTCGACGCGATGCCCACAACGCGGTTCAGTTTATTCGCGCGCCAATTCGCGTTTGTATTTTTGCATTTTACGCGTGATCATTTGGCGTCGCATTGGCTTTAGGTAATCGATGAACAACTTGCCATCCAAGTGATCGATTTCATGCTGCACACAGGTCGCCCACAACGCGTCGAACTCTTGTTCTTTTTCAGCGCCGGTCACATCTTGCCACGTCACCCGCACCATTTTGGGGCGTTCCACCTCGCCGTATTGACCAGGGATGGACAAGCAGCCTTCTTCGTAGACGTTTTGCTCTTCGCTTTCCCAGACCACTTTCGGGTTGACCAGCGCCATTGGCTCAGGCGTTCCACCCTCTTCCTTGACGCAATCCATGACGATCAGGCGATTCATTACACCAATCTGCGGTGCGGCCAAACCGATGCCCGGTGCGTCGTACATGGTTTCAAGCATATCATCTGTGAGGGCCGCCAGCTCTTTGTCAAAAGTGCTCACAGGATCACAGGCCTTTTTCAGGCGCGGGTCGGGATGGATCAAGATCGGTTTAAGTGTCATGCCCATGCATGTAATCTTTTGCACGCCTTGGTGCAATATCGCGCCATCACGCTATGCACGCGAACACTCAAAAAAGTGGTTTTTCTTTTCCAAAAGCAATGACTAGGGTCATTCCAAACAACGAGGACAGCCCATGACCAACACATCCCCCTTTGACGAGATCATCCCACGCTTTGGAACACATTGCGCCAAATGGGACATGATGGAGCCTATTTATGGCGTTCCTGCCGAGGATGGCATCGCGATGTGGGTGGCCGATATGGACTTTCGCCCTCCAAACTGTGTGCAAGACGCCGTCAAGAATATGTCTGCGCATGGAATATTTGGGTATTTCGGTGATGAGACCGCCTATAAAGATGCGATCCGATGGTGGATGAAAAACCGTCACGGTTGGGATGTTGAGGCTGATTGGATTTTCACCACCCACGGCTTGGTCAATGGCACAGGCATGTGCCTTGATGCTTTTACAAAACAAGGCGACGGCATCGTATTGTTGACGCCTGTGTATCACGCCTTTGCACGCACCATCAAAGCGGCCGACCGCGAGGTTGTCGAATGCCAGCTAGCCTTGGAAGATGGCAAATACGTGATGGATTTCAAAACTTGGGACACACAGATGAAAGGTCATGAGACCATGCTCATTTTGTGCTCACCGCACAATCCGGGCGGGCGCGTTTGGACCACGGATGAACTGCAAGGCGTGGCAGATTTTTGCAAACGCCATGACCTGATTTTGGTATCTGATGAAATTCACCATGATCTGGTGTTCTCAGGTGCCAAGCACACCCCGATGGCCGCTTTCAAAGACATCACAGACCGTTTGGTTATGATGACGGCCACCACAAAAACCTTTAACATCGCTGGCACACATTCTGGCAATGTGATCATCGAAGACGCCGCGCTGCGCAAACGCTTTGCCAAGCGCATGATGGGTCTTGGGATATCGCCAAATTCCTTTGGTCTGGCTATGGCCACCGCCGCTTATTCGCCAGAAGGTGCCGCATGGGTCGACGACCTTGTGACCTATCTAGCCGAGAACCACCGCCTGTTTGATGCCGCGATCAATGCCATTCCGGGTCTGAAATCCATGCCGCTAGAGGCAACCTATCTGGCATGGGTGGATTTCGCGGGCACAGGCATGAGCCGTGATGAGTTTACAAAACGCGTCCAAGATATTGCCAAAATCGCACCCAACCACGGGCCAACCTTTGGCACGGGCGGCGACACTTACCTGCGCTTCAACTTGGCGACACCACGCAATGTGGTCATTGAAGCGACTGAGCGTCTGGCGCAAGCCTTTGGCGACTCGCAGTAAACACCATCTACTGTCGCGTCACTCAGTGGCGCGGCAATAAAGCTATCGGTGCGTCCATGTCCTGATCATAGTCTAATGCAGGCCCGTCTGTGGCAGCTGTTGAACGTTTGAAATCAAAACTCATCGCGAAACCATCATCATGCGACGCAACAATCAACGCCTGATACAAATGGCGCGCACCGTCATAAATATCAACGAGGCCGCGCAAATTCTCTGCACTGTCGTGCGCAACCGTAAAGCCTTGGTCCCACAGCTTTATGATCGGATAGACATCCTGCTCTGTGCGCACCCGAAGACGTGAGCGACGTTTCAAATCACGTTTGCGCGCAAGCTCAAGCCCTTCAAGAACTTCCTTGGGTAAAAATTCGGACATATATTCGGACATGACGTCTCCAAAATGCTGAAGGGTGAGCTCCTCACATCATGGACGGAACATAGTTGAGGTCAAGTTAACCTTATATGACGCACATCGCCTAGACGCATTAAGGTTTCACCTTTGGACGCAAAACATGCGGCATTGCAGGATCATATAGCGCAGAATCTTTAAAATCAGCCACTTCGCCAAGCGCAGGCCCCACCAAAATCAAAGCGGTGCGTGTGATCTTTTCTGCACGAACTTTTTCACGAATATCGCTCAAGGTGCCGCGAATCATCATCTGGTCAGGCCAACCAACGCGGTAGGCCACGGCCACAGGGCAATCTGCGCCATAGTGCGGCACAAGTTGGCGTTCGATTTCACGCAAATTGCGCACGCCCAAATGGATCGCCAAAGTGGCCCCCGTTTTGGCAAAATTTTCCAAAGTTTCGCCCGCAGGCATTGACGTGGATTTCATCGAAACGCGGGTCAAAACGATAGACTGCGCAATCTCAGGAATGGTGAGTTCTTGTCCCAAAGCTGCAGCAGCTGCCGCATAGGCCGGCACACCGGGGATGATTTCATAGTCGATACCATCTGCACGCAAGCGGCGAATTTGTTCTGCAATGGCCCCATATAAAGACGGATCACCACTGTGCACCCGTGCAATATTTTGGCCTTTGTCATGCGCCAGTTTGATCTGTGCATGGGTGTCTTCCAATGTCATCGGTGCTGTATCCATCACCAGCGCGCCCGCAGGTGCGCCCGCAACAACCTCGGATGGCACAAGAGACCCCGCATATAGGCAGACAGGACATTCACCGATCAAGCGCTCAGCCTTTTTGGTCAGCAATTCAGGATCGCCCGGACCAGCGCCAATAAAGTAAACGGTCATGAGAGATCTCCATCAATTTTACGGGCATAGCCACGCGGCGTATACATGCGCGGCCCTTCGCCAAGTTGGGCCAAACGTGAATTGCTTGATCCGACCAACACAACCGTCAGCATATCGACCTCATCGACTTCCAACTCATCAAGGCGACGATAGCGCACATTCTCAGTCGGGCGCCCAAGATTCGAGGCAAGCATAACAGGCGTATCGGCGGGGCGATGTTTCAACAAAATGTCGCGCGCTTCGGCCAACAATGTCCGACGTTTCATCGACACCGGATTGTAAAACGCGATAACAAAATCGCCCTCGGCGGCGGCATTCAAACGACGCACGATATCAGCACGCGGTGTCAGCAAATCCGACAACGAAATGGCACAAAAATCATGTCCCAAAGGCGCGCCAGCGCGAGCCGCAGCACCTTGCAACGCGGACACACCAGGGGAACAGACAACCTCAACACGGTGCGCCGCATCTGATACGCCGTGCGCGTCAGGACCACGATCCAACAGTTCGAACACCAAAGCCGCCATGGCATAAATGCCAGCATCACCAGAGCACACAAGTGCGACGTTTTTACCAAGGGCCGCTTGCTCTAACGCGTAACGGCATCGATCCTCTTCGCCACCCAGTGGAAAATCGGACCGTGTCTTACCCGCCGCCAGCGGTCCAAGCAAATCGATGTATAGGCCATAGCCCACAAGTTCTTCGGCTTGTGACACCAGCTTCGACACCTCAGGCGTGCGCCAAGCGGCCTGCCCCGGTCCGATACCAACCACAGACAGTCGCCCACGCGCGCGGCCTGCAAATTCGGTGATTGGTGCATTGGCACGCGTTAAAGCACAGGTGGTATTGGCCGTTTTTTGCTTTTCAACACTCAGCGTCCCGCCAGCTGCCAAAGCCGCACCTTCGGACACTCCATGACAGCCCACTTCGGCAAACACCACTTCGGATGGGTTTGCCAAATCTGCGGCCTGCTCTTCCAATTCTGCGGCTGTAAACAAGCGCAACGGCACATCCAATCGCGCCGCCAATTGGTTCATCGCAGGCTCGTCCGCTTTCAGATCAATGGTGTTCACAGATGCAATCGCACCAGAGGCAATCCCGTTGTCGTACAATGTCTTTTGCACCAGATCCCACAATTCTTCAGGGTCCGCATTGCGTGCACATCCAACCCCCAAAGCATAGCGCTGTGGATGATAGACCAGCTTGTCCGCATTGCCTTTCATTGGCGCATCGGTGACGCATAGTTCGACAGCGCCATCCACGTCTTCAAGGCCAAAAATATTGTCGCCAACAAGACTGACACCTTCGCCAGACAGCAGCGTCGCCATGGCGTTTTTTGCGTCTTCAGGATTTGCCAAACGATAGCCCAAAGGCGGCTCGTCCAAAGCAATTCCAAGCCCGATATCGCCAGCGGTTGTCACCGCCGCTTGCGCGCCAATACCAACAGCAATCTCGCGTGCCATGCGATTTGCCCCGCGATGACCACCCAAAAGCGGGATCACAACAGCGCCATCGTCCGAGACAGACAACACCGGCGGCTCGCTGCGTTTGTCAGACAACAAGGGCGCCACAGCGCGGATCAAAATGCCCGAGGCACAAACCCCCACGATCGGCACACCAGCGGCGAACAAATCGCGCGCGTGATCAAGCGCGTTGGCAAAGGTCACATCGCAAGATGTACGATTTTCACGGCCATGAAGTTCGGCGCCAAGCAATGCGGCGACCTTGCGGGCCACCTCTTCGCCAGAGCGGTTCAGACATAGGACGACGGGTTTTACAGCCACGGATCGGCCCCTTTCACAATCAAAATCATAGAAAAATACGGCGCCACATCGGGCGCGTCTTTCAGCGGTTTCACAACTTCGTCCGCGCCGGTCGCACGTTCGATATAAACGGAATTTTCAGTCAGCCCTGCGGCCTCGATCAGTGCACGGACGCGGGGGAAATGTCGTCCCAGCTTCATCAACACCAAAGTGTCGCTGCTCGCGAGTTTCTCAGTCAAGGCAGCGTCCTCAAGGGGCGCGGGCAAAACCGTCATCACCTCGTTGCGCGCCACGAGCGGCAGACTGGCAACGGCAGCACAGGCGGTCACAGATGTCACGCCCGGTACGACTTCCACGTCAAATGTCGCATTAAGTCGAGCGAACAGGTACATGAACGAGCCATAAAAGAAAGGGTCACCTTCGCACAGAACCACAACATTCTGCCCTGCATTCAAGGTCTTAGAAATCTCGATCGCGCCCTGATCATAGGCAGCTTGGGCAGGACCACGCGCGACGGTCATTGGCACGTCCATGACAATCTCGCGTGTGTTGGGCGTGATGAAATTAGCTGCGATGGCACGCGCGAATGACGCGCCACCAGCCAGCGCAGGATAGGCAATCACATCTGCTTCACGTATAAGTCGTGCGGCTTTCAGTGTCATCAATTCGGGATCACCTGGCCCAAGGCCAATACCATAGACTTTACCCTTTTTTTCTGGGCCTGTTTTTCCTGAGCCGCTTTGTATCTTGGTCATAGCTTTACGATGCTCCACTGCGTGAGTGGCATGGCCGCACGCCAGCCGGTTAAGCGTCCAACAGGTTCGGCGCGACTGATGGCCATACGTGTCAGATCACCGCCATGCGTTTGGAACAGATCAAACAGCACGGCTTCGCCTTCTAACGTCACAGCATTGGCGACCAATCGCCCATGGGGTTTAAGCGCAGACCACGCCACTGCAAAACTGTCTTGCGACAGTCCTCCGCCGATAAAGATCGCATCGGGGGCATCCAAACCGCCTAATGCCTCAGGCACTTCGCCGTCCACAATGCGCAAATTGGGCGCGCCGAGCGTAATTGCATTCTCTAACGCCATTGCACGACGATCTGCCCGCCGCTCGATACCGATAGCACGCGCGTCTTTTGCCGCACGCATCCATTCAATCGCCACAGACCCCGATCCGCAACCGATGTCCCAAAGCAACGCGCCACGCATAGGCATCAGCTTGGCCAAGGTTACTGTGCGAATGTCACGTTTGGTCATGGTGCCATCAGAGACAAAAGCCTCATCAGGCAAACCAACGCGGGGCAAAGGCGCAACATCGGCATCCAAAACACAGTCAATTGCGAGACTGTGAAAGTCAGGCACCTCATGCCCCCAAGTGACCGCTGTGCCGTCAAATCTCGCTTCATTCATGCCGCCCATATGAGCCAGAACAGTCATCCGCGATCTGCCATAACCACCTGCGGTCAGCAGCGCTGCAATCTGCGCGGGGGTCTCGGCCCCGTTGGTGAGCAAAATGAGCTTTTGATCGGGAGCAAGAAACGGCACGACAGTCTCGGCAGGACGTCCGTGAACCGTGAGTGTTTCCACGCCAGACAAGCTCCACCCCATGCGTGCGGCGGCAAGTTGAAAGGCTGACACCTGCGGATGGAACAACACATCGGATGTCGCGAAGTGTTTCGCCACCATAGGCCCAACAGAATACCAAAGCGGATCGCCAGTGGCCAAAACTGCCACCTGTTTGCCCTGCAAGTTTTGAAGCGTCTTGGTCAGCGCGCTAAAGGGCGATGGCCAGTTGATACGTTCTGCACACAGTTCAGCCGTCAGCGCATGATGTCGCGCCCCACCGACAATGACATCGGCGGCTTGCAGCACCGCGCGGGTTGCAGGCGTCAGGCTGTCCAGCCCATTGTCGCCCATACCGATGATATGCAGCCAAGCGCTCATTCGCCGATTTCCGGCAGGCCGACGGCCAAGGCGTTTACGGCAGCAGAGGCAATGGCAGAGCCACCCCGACGCCCGCGCAAAGCAACAAAATCGCAGCCCCTTGGATTGGCAGCCAGTTCAGCTTTGGATTCTGCTGCTCCAACAAAGCCAACAGGAAAGCCAAGAATCACAGCAGGCTTTGGCGCACCTTGGTCGATCAACTCTAACAGATGAAACAAGGCCGTTGGCGCATTGCCAATCGCCACAACGGCCCCATCCAAATGATTTGCCCAAAAGTCCACAGCCGCAGCAGAGCGCGTGTTGCCGATGGCCTTGGCGTGATCCGGCGTGCGGGTGTCATTTAGCGTCACGATGACCTGATTGTCAGCGGGCAGATACCGGCGGATGATGCCCGCGCCCACCATTTCGCAATCGCACAGGATCGGAGCGCCGCCTGCCAACGCTTTGTGACCCGCAATATATGCGTTTTTTGAATAGGCCAAACGATCCGCCACTTCGATCATACCGCAAGCATGGATCAGGCGAATGGCAAGGCGCTCCATCCCCGCATCGAACCGATCCAACTTTGCCTCAGCACGGACAGTGGCAAAGGATTGCGCATAGATCGACTGCGGATCTTTATTGTAGGGACGCATGAAAGAACGCGGTTTTTTGATGGATGTCACGGGGGCATCAGCGGCCTTTTGCAATAAAGACTTGTGACCCAATCCAAGGATGCTTGCCTCGTGGTTTACCACATCCGCGTTGTTCTGTGGAGCACTTAGAACGGCGGACAGGTTTCCGTCCAGATCAAGCATGCGAAGTGCGCGTGCCAGCGTTTCGACCTGAGTTTTATCATGAGGCTGATCGCCGGATTTTGGAATATCGATCAAAGAAGGAAAAACCTCAGCCGCGACATGGCCCCGCCCCTCGCCAAAGGTTTGAAACGGCCAAATGGTCAGATCGTTGCGAGCCTGACGAAGCTGTTCAAGTCGCGCGATACCGGTCAAAGCCTGCCCGCCTACAGAACCCGTGCCTGACAGTTTCCACACCTCTTGAGCGTTCGAAACGCAAGCCTCGGCGCGACGTTTGTTTGCTGGCAGGGTATCCCCCCAGCCCATCGGCTTTTTACGCGGCAGACCTACGATGTCTCGTTTCAGCCCATTGCCCCAAAACGGACCATCTGTTTGAAACATCAAGTTGAGCTTGGCCGCAGCATCAAAGCGATTGTTGACGTTGTCATCAGTGTCGACGACTTCCTCCGCAATCAATGCCCAAACATCGCGCCAGTCAGCTTGTGGTCCCAGCGCTTTTGAAAACCCTTGCGGATACCCAAAGGCAAAGTCGAACCCCATAAAGACCCGCTGATCTTTCAGCGTGGCCGCATCAAGTATGGCAACAAGAGCCGCCATCGCGTCTGCCCGCGTCGCAGGATTGATCACCTTCGGTGCAGTATCGCTGTAAGCAGCGATCCAAATGCTATCTTTGCCCGTATTGGGTTGCCCCGCAGAGGACCAATCCACGACCACATGGACGTCAAAAAGGGCGCGCGTCATGATTTGCGCGCACTTTCTGGCCCATGGGGATGTTTGGCATGTGGGTATTCGGGGTGACTGTGGTCATGGTCGTGGTGGTCGTGATGATGGTCATGCGAATGGCCATGTGCGTGATCACCATGATCGTGGTGGTGATGATGGTGGTGATGTCCATGACCATCATCTGCTTGCTGCAAGCGACACACCCCCGTGCAAAAATGTTCGCACAGCGTACAGTCAGACACGTTAGATCCCGGCGCAGAGGCCCCTTGGCCTTCGACATGGTGGTGGTGGCTCTCTTGCACAGAGCCAACTTCGGATTCAAAGCCCAAAATCTGCGTTCGATATTTGCACATCACGCAAGTCGGCGGCGGCACATCACCAAAGGCCGGATGCCCCTTACCATTGGCTTTGAGTGCCGCGCGCTCTTCGGCGGTGATCATCTTGGTCTCTTGACCCTCAATGGCCAAAACTTGGGTGCGATAGGCACAGATGCCGCAATTGGGTACGGGCACATCGCCTTGTTGTTCCAAAATGCGCTCAGCGAACGTTTCTAGGACTTTCGGATGATCGTTCAAATAACCTGCTTTGACGAACTGAATGTCAGGATGCTGCGCGGCGACTTGGTCGGTGAAGCCATAAATACGGTCGATCAGAATGCCCGTAAACAAGAAATACGGGAAGACAATGACACGCTTGTATCCAAGTTTTGCGACATGTTCCAAGCAGGGTTCAACCAGCGGAAATGTCACGCCAGAATAGCCCACTTCGCACCAACCAAAACCGATGCCTTCCCATAGCATCCGCGCGATTTTTGACACGTTGCCATTGGCGTCAGGATCAGAAGCCCCGCGTCCGATCACGACCAAAGCCGTCTCGTGCAAGGGCAACTCGCCATATTCGGCGTTGGCGGCGGCAACGGCATCTTTGATCCGCGCGCCAGCGGCTGCGATCATCTTGGGATCGACGCCAAGTTCGCGACCATATTTCACATCGATGCCGTGCTTTGCGGCATAGGTATTAAGCACCGTGGGTATATCGTTTTTGGAATGCATTGCGGCAAACAGCATCCCGGGGACAGCCAAGATGCGTTCACAGCCTGCGTCTCGCAGACGATCCAAACCATCGCGGATCACAGGGTTTGCGAATTCAAGATAGCCGTAGTCGACCATCCAATCACTTGGCAGCAATGCTGGCAATTTTTCTGCCAAGACAGCAAATTCGTCCACGGCAGATTGACTGCGGGACCCGTGGCCGCAGATCATCACTCCAGTTTTCATGATGTTCACGCTTCCTGTGGTTCTGCGTCGGACTCTAGGTCTGCCTCGGCTTCACTGTTTGCGTCGTCTTCTTTTTTACCTCTAATCGCGCCCCATATGGCAATGCCAACGGCAGCGCCCAGCGCGATGCCCGCGACCACATGATCATGGCCAGCCAACTCACCAACGTGGCCGACATGCGCCAAAGCAGGCGCTGCGATTACAGTAAAAAGAACAGTCACTAAGTGCCGCATAGTATTTCCTTGTCTCAAGCGCCGAGTATGTCCCCGCGCAGTCACCCCGTAAGGCTGTTTCAATTCAAGGAGGCTGGGAAAATCCCGACGATGCTATTTTGGATCCCCTGTTTGGGTCAATCCAGCCTAGCCAACCTCTCTGGCCCTCAAGATTGAGAGCGTCGTCATGGTCTTTCTATAAGTTCGCAAGCCGCGCGGTGCAATTGGTTTAGCGCAATCACATGGTCGCAGGCCATCACAATGTGCGAATTTGCACCATGCCTGCGCCCCAATCCCTGTTTGCGCACAAAACATCTTGGCTTAACTATGGCTGAGAAAAGGAGATTCCCATGGGCTTTTTGCAAGACGGTAAATGGAACACAGCTTGGTACGATACCAAATCCAGCGGCGGACAATTTCAACGCACCACCGCAGGGTTTCGCAATTGGGTCACGCCTGACGGTGCCGCAGGCCCGACGGGTAAAGGCGGTTTTAAAGCCGAAGCAGGGCGCTATCATTTGTATGTGTCTTATGCCTGCCCTTGGGCGCATCGCACTTTGATCTTTCGTGCTCTCAAAGGTTTAGAAGATCTGATCACGGTGTCTGCGGTACATCCAGACATGCTAGAGGACGGCTGGACCTTTGCGTCAGATTTTGACAGCTGCACAGGCGACGATTTATATGGGGCGAAATTCCTGCGCGACATATACACTCGCGCAGTACCAGATGTGTCGGGCCGCGTAACTGTCCCGATCTTGTGGGACAAAACACTGAACACCATCGTGTCCAATGAATCCTCCGAAATCATTCGCATGTTCAACTCTGCCTTTGACGGTCTGACAGGCAATAGTATGGATTTTTGGCCCTTGCCACAACGCGACGACATCGAAACCGTGAATGCCCGTATTTATGACACGCTCAACAACGGTGTTTACAAAGCGGGTTTCGCGACCACGCAATCCGCTTATGACGCTGCCGTTGTACCGCTGTTTGAGACGATGGATTGGCTTGAAGAGCGCTTGTGCCGCCAACGTTATCTGATGGGCGATCAGATCACCGAGTCAGATTGGCGGTTGTTCACCACCTTGGTACGATTTGATTTGGTCTATCATGGGCATTTCAAATGCAACAAACACATGCTGAAAGATTACCCGAATCTATGGGACTATACGCGCGAGCTGTATCAATGGGATGGCATCGCCGAGACCACAAAATTCGATCACTTTGTGCGCCATTACTATTACAGTCACGCGACCATCAATCCGAACCGGATTATCCCGATCACGCCAGACTTAGATTGGAATGCGCCGCACGGGCGCGGCTGATCGCGACACAGATTGAATGATCACAGAGCGATACGCGTAGGGCGGCCATAATGTTCGACCATCGCCGTTAAGTCGGCGGGGTCGACTTCGGATGTTATAAATGCGCGAGCGTTGGCCATGTGTTGAAAAATGGACCCGTCCGAAAAAAACGTCGAATTGGTCACAAAAATCACAGGCGTGTCGGGGTATCGGTAGTTGGCGTAATCTGCGACAGCGAAAGCCGATCCGTCTTCCAGAACCAAATCAAGAACAATCAAATCAACTGAATTCAGTTGCAAATACTCAATCGCGCTGGCTTGGCCAAGAGTGCACTCCACGCTCACGCCATGGCGCTCTAGGTGTCGTTGCCAAACGATACCCAAATCTGGATTACTTTCTACGATTAGAACTTGCATAGTCACCCCTGGACCCAATGTCCTGCATCTCACCCTCAAAGCTTTCCTTTGAAGGATTCGATACTCTAAAGTAACGAATGCTTAAGACTATGGTCAATGCACCTGAACCTGTCTTAAAGAACAGATAAAGATTGTATTTTAACTTGCACTCATCACGACAGGCGGCAAAAGAGACACCATGAAGACATGGATCACAATATGCGAAGGCTGCAAACGCAGCGACTGGAACGACCGCCAAGTGGTTGAAACAGACGGAGATATGCTGGCACAGGCGATTGAAACATGCCCGCAAACGGCGCAAGTGGAAACCCGCCGCGTGTCTTGCACGATGGGTTGCGAACGCGCCTGTAACGTCATCATTCAAGGCTTAGATGACGCAGGCCGCGCCAAAATTGGCTATTCTTTGGGCAGTTTTGACGGCACGCCCGAGGACGCACAGGCGATCACCGACTTTGCGGAACTTCATGCGCAATCAGCCACAGGCCAAGTTCCCTTTCGCACATGGCCCGTCGGCGTAAAGGGCCATTTCGTATCCCGCCACTTGCCACTTCCGGTTGAGCCTACCCCTTCACAGGCTGACAAAGCATGAGCAAGCACCGCGACCACGGGGGCGGCCTCGACGCCGCAGCCACGCGGTTTGGCGGTGAACGTGTCGACTGGTTGGATCTATCAACGGGCATCAACCCCGTGCCCTATCCCATTGGGGCCTTCCCCGCCGATGCTTGGACGGCCTTGCCCGACGCTGCCGCCACAGATGCGCTGATCCAAACCGCCCGTACATTTTGGAATGTGCCCAAAGAGGCCGCGATTTTACCTGCGCCCGGCGCATCCAGCCTGATCGCGCGCATCCCGTCTTTGTGGCCCCGCGGAAATGTCTCGATCCAAAAGCCGACCTATAATGAACATGCTGGTGCTTTTGATGCGCACGGCTGGCAAGTTGGCCGTGACATAGGCTCTGTTCAAGTCGTGGTGCATCCTAACAATCCCACAGGGCGGCTCTGGTCCGCTGACGAGATGACTGCGCCCTTTACGGTAATTGATGAAAGCTTTTGCGATATCGCGCCTGACCAAAGCCACATCGCGCGGGCCGCACAAAACGATACCATAGTGCTTAAAAGTTTTGGTAAATTTTGGGGCTTGGCTGGCTTACGTCTTGGCTTTGCTATCGCGCATCCCGACATCATTCATAAATTGTCGACCATGATCGGCCCTTGGGCCGTGTCGGGGCCCGCGTTGCATATCGGTGCCGCTGCATTGAACGATCAGGCTTGGGCCAAGATTACGCGAATGCGTTTGGCGCAAGACGCGTATCGGTTGGATGCTTTGATGACAGGACAAGGCGCCAAAGCCCTTGGTGGTACTTCCCTGTTTCGCCTGTATGAAGTTGATGAAGCACGGGCATGGCAAGAACGCTTGGCGCAGGGCAAAGTCTGGACGCGGATATTCCCATACTCGGACAAATGGCTTCGCCTGGGCCTGCCAGCCCCTGATAGATGGAACCAATTAGAGGCAGCCCTTTGACGACGGCTTTTACATTGTTTTGCGCCTTGATACTGGACGCTATTTTTGGCGAACCCAAATGGCTTTGGTCGCGCCTGCCGCATCCCGCCGTACTAATGGGCCGCTTGATTGGCTGGGCCGATCTACGGTTTAATACCGGTGTGCTGCGCAAAACCAAGGGCGTACTCGTACTCATTACGCTTATCATTTTGAGCGGCGCGATAGGCGCGTTAATCGCCACCGTCCCCTATCTAGACATCCTAATAGCTGCAATCTTGGTCGCACATAAATCTTTGATCCAACATGTCAAAGCTGTCGCAACAGGTTTGGAAACTTCGTTGCAAGACGGGCGTGACGCCGTGGCCATGATTGTCGGACGCGACACCAAAGATATGGATGCTGGCGCCGTGGCACGCGCTGCGATTGAATCCGCCGCCGAGAACTTTTCTGACGGCATTGTCGCCCCTGTGTTTTGGTTTTTGGTCGGCGGACTGCCCGGCCTGATGATCTACAAAATGGTCAACACGGCCGATAGCATGATCGGGTATTTGACGCCCAAACATTCAGACTTTGGCTGGGCCTCCGCGCGGTTTGACGATCTGCTCAACCTTATTCCAGCGCGCCTGACGATGCTTTTGTTGCTACCTTTGGGCGGGCAATCCTTTGCAACGCTCCGCGCCGTGGCCAAAGACGCATCCAAACACCGATCCCCCAACGCTGGCTGGCCCGAAGCCGCACTGTCGCGTTCTCTCGATGTCGCACTTTCTGGCCCGCGCGCCTATCATGGCGAGATGCAGCACTATGATTGGGTCAACGAAACGGGCCGCAAACAAGCCCAAGCTTCTGACATCCGTGCTGCGTGTCAGCGTTTGTGGTTTGCATGGGGCGTGCTGCTTTTGGCCAGCTTACTCTTATCGTTCTGGAGCGTTTTCTTGCTCGCCTAACCCATCGCATTTGCGCCTGTCACATTCCGCCGTTAGGGTGAGCCAAATTGGTGAATGGTCCAAATTGATAACAGGTGATCTTATGCGTTTTCTCCCTCTCGTTCTTGCGCTGACATGCGCCTCGCCCGCTTTGGCAAACGTGCCTTGCGGCGGGTCTTTTTCCAGCTTTGTAAACAACGTCAAAGCCGAAGCTGTGCGCATGGGGCACGATAGAAGCACCGTCAATAAGTTCTTTGCCAACGCCGCCCATAGCCCCGCCGTGATCAAGGCCGATCGGTCGCAAGGCGTGTTCAAAAAAGACTTCATCGACTTTTCACGCGCTGTGATTAGTCAAAACCGGATGAGCAACGGCGCCTCTTACCGTGGCAAGTACAAAGCCGTCTTCGACAGAATTGAACAACAATACGGCGTTTCGCGTGGCGTTCTGTTGGCATTTTGGGCGTTGGAAACCGATTACGGCCAAGTACAAGGCAATTTCAACACACTCAATTCGTTGCTAACGTTAGGCCATGACTGTCGCCGCCCTGACCTATTCCAGCCGCAGATTTTCGCCGCACTCGAACTTTATGAACACGGAGATTTTGACCCTGTACGCACCCAAGGCGCTTGGGCTGGCGAAATTGGAATGGTGCAAATGCTGCCCGAGGACATCTTGCGAAATGGTGTCGATGGCGATGGCGACGGCCATGTAAGCCTCAAAACCTCCGCCCCTGATGCGCTGATGTCAGGCGGCAAGATGCTCAAGGGTCTGGGCTGGCGTGCGGGCGAACCATGGCTGCAAGAGATCACAGTGCCAAGCAATCTCGACTGGTCCAAGACCGGATTGAATCATAAAATTTCCGTGGGCGACTGGGCCAAAATGGGCGTCTCTGCCCGCACAGGCAGCCTTGGGAAATCCAACCTCAAAGCGTCAGTTCTATTGCCCATGGGCCGCAAGGGGCCTGCCTTCTTGGCCTATCCAAATTTCGATGTCTACTTTGAGTGGAACAAAAGCTTTGTCTACGTGACCACTGCTGCCTATTTTGCCACCCGTCTGGAAGGGGCCCCTGCATATAAGGCGGGAAATCCTGATGCGGGACTTTCTGATGCGCAGATGAAAAACCTGCAAACCAAGCTCAAAAAACACGGGCATGATGTGGGCAAAGTCGACGGCATCTTGGGCGCAAAAACCCGTGCCGCCGTGCAGGCAGAGCAACAACGTTTGGGCCTACCTGCCGATGCGTGGCCAACAGCAGCTTTGCTAGGAGCATTGTGATGATGACCATGGACGGCCTTGACGCCGCACTGCCACATATTTTGTCCGCCCCCAAAGACAACGTGGCCATCGATATTTTATGCACACGCCCAAGTTTTGGAAAACGTGAGTACCCTGAGCACATCGAAGTATCGCCTGAGGGCGGCATCAAAGATGAACGTTGGCTCAAACATCCTTGGTCCCGGCTAGAAGACGGCAGCCCCAATCCGCGTATCCAAGTCTCGATCCTGCCCAAGCGCGTCTTTGAGTTGGTGGTTCAAGACAGGCTGCATCCCGGCGATACGATCATCGCGGATATCGACACGTCTGCAGAAAACCTCGCCGTTGGACAACAGCTTCAAATTGGCTCAGCTGTGGTTGAAGTAACGGATTTGTTCAATGACGCCTGCGTCAAATGGAAGGTCCGCTATGGTGCGGACGCCAAAGACTGGATCGTAAAGCCAGAAAACATCGACCTACGCCTGCGCGGCGTTTTGTGTAAGATCACGCAAGCGGGTATCATCAATAAAACAGACCGCATCCAAAAGCTTTAAGGCGATTAAGCAACCAGCGCTTCGGCCTTTTTCAAATCGACCGAGACCAATTGCGACACACCTTGTTCTTGCATCGTCACCCCAAACAAGCGATCCATGCGCGCCATGGTGACCGCGTGGTGGGTGATGATCAAAAAGCGTGTATCAGTTTGGCGCGTCATTTCGTCAAGCATATCGCAAAAACGCGTGACATTGGCATCATCCAACGGCGCATCGACCTCGTCTAGCACACAGATTGGCGCTGGATTGGCCAAGAACACGGCAAAGATCAGCGCCATAGCCGTCAAAGTTTGTTCGCCGCCAGACAGCAACGACAGGGTCGATAGTTTTTTGCCGGGCGGCTGACACATGATCTCAAGCCCCGCATCCAACGGATCGTCACTTTCAACCAGCATCAGCTTGGCCTCACCGCCACCAAACAGGTGTCGGAACAGGCTTGAAAAGCTTGTGTTCACTTCTTCAAAGGCGGTCAAAAGGCGCTCACGTCCTTCTTTGTTCAACGATGCGATACCACTGCGCAATGTCTTGATCGCCTCTTCCAAATCAAGCTTTTCGGCCTGTAAACTGTCATGCTCTTCGCGCACTTCTTTGGAATCTTCCTCGGCCCGCAGATTCACGGCGCCCAAGCTGTCACGCAGACGTTTCAGGCGGTTCACATCCACCTCAATCGCCTCGCCCGTGGGCAGGGTGTCAGGATCAATCGCCAGCTCTTCGAGCAGCTTTTCAGGCGTGCTGTCCAGCTCTTCGCGGATGCGTTCAACGGCGGCCATTGTGGTTTCGCGTGCTGCATCACGACGCGCCTCAGACGCTGCACGCGCTTCGCGGGCTTCAGAGGCCAAACGCTCAGCTTCACGTTCTGCTGTAACCGCCGCACGCAATGCATCTTCGCCCTCGGCCAGCATGTCGGCAGATTTGGCGCGGCGCATCTCGGCTTCGTCCATGTCATCCATCAAGATGGCACGTTTTTCGGCGATCTCGTCTGGTTTACCGATGGCATCTTCCAATTCAAGCTCAGACGCGTCTTTGCGATTGTTTAGCTCTGAGACACGCTTTTCTGCGGTCTCCAAACGATGACGCCAGCCAGACAATTCCTTGGTGACCTCTTGGGATCTGCGGGTGCGCGCTTCGCCTTCACGACGAATTTCATCATAAGACGACCGCTTGGACATCATCGTGATACGCGCCGCTTCCACCGCCATTTTCACGCTTTCAATCGCATCACGCGCAGCCTGCAAGTCAGGCAATTCACGTTGTGAGCTCTCTGCTTCACGTAAACGCGAATCGGCACTCAGCGCTTCTTCATCGTGGCGCGCCACGGCCAGCCCAAGATTTTCGACCTTGCCCTGTGCCAAAGTGCGATCATTTTCAGCCCGCGACAAGGCTCGCGCGGCATCTGACAATGCCCGATCCGCATTGCGGCGAGCTTCGCGAGCAATGCGATCCGCCTCGGACAATCGTTGCAACTCAGCTTTCAAATGCTCATGCGCCTGCAAGGCTCCAGCAGCTTTTGCTTCGCCCGCGGCGGTTTCTTGTTTCAGATTTTCCAAGCGGTTGAGCTGTTGCAATCGCAAAGCGGCTGTTGATGGCGCATCCTCGGCACCCGCGCGGAACCCGTCCCAGCGCCACAGATCGCCCTCAATGGACACAAGCCGCTGACCAGGTTCCAGATCAGCCTGCAGCCGCGCACCGTCTTCGGCTTTGACCAAGCCGATCTGACCTATACGGCGTTCCAAAACGGCTGGAACAGTGACATAATCTGACAACAGCTCTGCACCCATGGGCAAGTCTTGCTCGTCAGGGTAATCGGGCAAAGTGACCCAACCAGAGGCCTGATAGGCTTCAATGGTTGGTTGGCGCAGATCGTCCGCAAGGGCCGCGCCCAAGGCTTTCTCATACCCTGCCTGAACCTTGACCAAATCCAACACTTGCGTGCCTGCAATCTGATCGCGGTCGAGCATTTTAGACAGGGCTGCAAGCTCGGCTTTCAAGGCCCCAAGCTCGCCTTCGGCCTCTGAACGCGCTGCACGGGCTGAGGCTTCGCGGGTTTGCGCATCAGCGCGCGCCTCGTCAGTTTCAATCAGGGCCGCATCTGCCTCTTCGGCCAGATATGTCGCCTCTTCTTGCGCTGTCGTCGCCGCCGTCAAAGCCTCAGCGGAACTGGCTAAGGTGGCTTCTGCCTCGGCCACTGACGCGCGGGCGCGATCCGATTCACTGCGCGCGCGATCAAGTGTTTTGCGGTTGTCCTCGACAAGACGCATCGCAGATTGATGCCGTGCCGCCAAACGCGCCACGTCTTCAGTCATCTCAGAAAGCTGTGCTTCGCGATCTTGCAGAATTTCGTTGGCCTCTGCGGCGCTGAGTGACGCTTCATCCAATTTAGGCTCGTGACCTTCAGCGGCCTTTGACAGCTCGCGCTTTTCCCATTCCAAGCGTTCAATCGTTTCGCCTGCGTCACGGTTAAGCTGTTCTTCGCGGGTCATGTCAGCGACGAGTTGATCGATGCGCCGCGTCAATGTGTCGATAGAGGCCCGCGCGCGCTTTTCTTCATCAGACAGTTGATCACGCGCCACGGTAAGTCGCTGCAACACCGCGGCGGCTATGGCCTCTTCTTCGCGCAAGGACGGCAGAATCTCTTCTTTCTCAGCACGTTGTTTGGCAGCGCCAAGTGTAAGTTTTTCCGCCTCGGCGGCTTGCTTCAAACGACTGCGCAGAATCTCTTCGGCCTCGGCCCGTGCGAGGTCTGCATCCCGCCAGCGACGGTAAAACAGTGTACCTTCGGCTTGACGCAGCTCAGTGCCGATCTCGCGATATCGCGCGGCTTGACGGGCTTGACGCGCAAGCGACGCGATTTGGGACGCGAGCTGTTCCAGCACATCATCAACACGGGCCAAATTGGTCTCGGCCCCTTTGAGTTTCAACTCGGCCTCGTGGCGGCGTTGATAGAGACCGGAAATACCGGCTGCCTCTTCCAGAATACGACGCCGCGCCTTGGGTTTGGCGTTGATCAACTCAGAGATTTGCCCCTGACGCACCAGCGCTGGCGAATGCGCACCGGTGGAGGCATCGGCAAACAACATAGATACATCGCGCGCCCGCACATCTTTGGCATTCACCTTGTAGGCAGAGCCCGCGTCACGGGTGATGCGGCGGGTGATTTCGACGGTATCGGCCTCGTTAAAGCCAGCGGGCGCAAGACGTTCAGAATTGTCGATGGTCAACGCAACTTCGGCAAAGTTGCGTGCGGGGCGCGACGAGGCCCCAGCGAAGATCACGTCTTCCATCCCGCCGCCACGCATGGCTTTGGGACGGTTTTCCCCCATAACCCAGCGCAGTGCTTCGAGCAGGTTTGACTTGCCACAGCCATTCGGCCCAACCACGCCCGTTAACCCCTCAGCGATCACAAGATCGGTGGGGTCTACAAAGCTTTTAAAGCCATTGAGGCGAAGTCGGTTGAAGCGCACGTGGGGCCTTATCTGGGTCTGTATTTGATTCTGTTGATAAAAACTGTCCTAGCGCTGCCTGAGCCTGTCAACAGGAATGCGCCAAAATATAGAGTTTTGGCGCAAGTTATCCACAAGATATTGCGATGCACAAGGGGCACAGCGTGAAGTCATCCAAAAGTATCAGGGGAATCGCCTTGACCCAAGGGGGGAGTTTGCGTCAAATAAGCGGGCTATGGTTCCCCTATCGTCACGCCAAGCGTGCTGGGGAGAAATGGGAATGTGGTAAGAGTGACCCAAGTCGGGGCTCGAATCCACAGCCGCCCCCGCGACTGTATGCGGTGAGTGCACGCCAACACTGCCACTGGACCTTACGGGTTTGGGAAGGCGGCGAGCGCACATTGACCCGCAAGCCAGGAGACCAGCCGTGGCCTTATATCAACCAGCCGTCGGGGATGACGGCTAAGGAAGGACTGTACTATGCATATCGAGCCAGGTCTCGTCACAGGCGCAAAACTCGCGCTTTCTGTTGTAACAGCTGTTGGCACTGCGGGTTTTACCGCCAAACACGCCGCCCAAGCGATCCGCGAAACTGGCGTTATGTCCTTTGCCGCGCGCACTTTGGTCGCCTCCATCGCCGTTTTCATCTTTTTCCAAGTGCTACCACATCACGCTGTGGGTGTGTCTGAAGTGCACTTCATCTTTGGGTCTACGATCTTTTTGATCCTTGGCGCAGCGCCCGCTGCGATTGGTTTGGCGCTGGGTCTTTTGATCCAAGGTCTTTTGTTCGCTCAAATCGATTTGCCACAATACGGCATGAACGTCACAACTTTGGTCGTGCCTTTGTTGGCGATCAAAATGGTTGCAGATCGCATCATCGCACCGGGCACTGCCTATGCAGACGTGAGCTATAAACAAGCCTTGGCGCTGTCCACAACATACCAAGCTGGTGTTGTTGCATGGGTTGGTTTCTGGGTCACATACGGTCAAGGTTTTGGGTCCGAAGTTTTGGCATCCGTCGGCACGTTTGGTGCGGCTTATATGCTCGTCATCGCGCTTGAGCCTTTCGTTGATCTGGCTGCCCTCGCTGGAGCCAAAGCGATCAAGAAGCACCTGAGCACGTCGGGCCTTGCTGCCCCACGCCTGTTCAACGCCGCTTAATCTCACATCGTAATCATGCATACGCCGGGGCCTCATCGCCTCGGCGTTTTCATGAATGGAGGCACATATGCCCGCTAAAATTCCTGCCACTGTTGTCACTGGCTTTCTTGGCGCTGGGAAAACCACGCTGATCCGTCACATGCTTGCCAATGCCAACGGTAAACGCATCGCTTTGATCATCAACGAATTTGGTGATTTGGGTGTGGATGGCGATATTTTGAAAGGCTGTGGGGACGAAACCTGCACCGAAGACGATATCATGGAGCTGTCGAACGGCTGCATTTGCTGCACTGTCGCTGATGACTTCATCCCGACGATGGAAAAGCTTTTGGCTCGTGAAAACGCGCCAGATCATATCGTGATTGAGACCTCTGGCTTGGCTTTGCCGCAGCCGCTTGTGCGCGCGTTCAACTGGCCCGAGATTTCCATGCGCGTCACTGTAGATGGCGTCGTCACCGTGGTTGACGGCAAAGCTGTAAACGAGGGTCTGTTTGCCCATAACGTTGCCGCCGTCGATGCGCAGCGCACGCTGGACGAGAATCTAGATCACGAGACCCCCTTGTCCGAGCTGTTCGAAGATCAGATCGCCTGCGCCGATATGATTGTCGTGAACAAAGCCGATCTTTTAGGGGACGCTCAAGCCGATGCTTTGGTTGCTAAACTCAAATCTGAAGCCCGCAAAGGCGTGCAAGTCGTGCGCGCCACCCATGGCGCTTTGCCGATTGATGTCTTGTTGGGTCAAGGCATCGGTGCTGAAGCGGATTTGTCGAGCCGCCATGAGGTGCATCACCACCATCATGACCACGACGATCATCACGAACATGAAAACGATCAAGCAGAAAATCATGACCATCATCACCACGATCACGACCATGATGCTTTTGAAAGCTTCATCGTATCGCGCAACGAGGTGACCGATCCGAAAGGTTTTGCCGCTCAGGTGTCATCCGTGATAGCGGCCCATGGTATCTTGCGCCTCAAAGGTTTTGCTGCGGTTTCTGGGAAACCGATGCGCTTGACCATTCAGGCAGTTGGCCCACGGGTGGATCACTACTTTGATCAGCCTTTTGGCGATGCGCCGCGTGACACCCGCCTTGTTGTGATTGGTCACGCAGGCCTTGACCGTGCGGCGATTGAAGCCGCCCTTTGCGCATAGAGGTACATCTGTGATTATCGTTGAACTTGGCAACCCGCTTGATCCTCAGCCCTCAGCCCTTTTGGCTGAGGCGCAGGCTTTGCAGGCGGAAATTTATGATGAAGAACACAATCACGCCCTGCCGACGGATGCCTTAGCAGCCGAGGACGTGCGTTTTTTTACAGCGCGCGAAGGGGATGTTGTTTTAGGTGTAGGGGCCTTCAAAATCTGTCGCGACGATGCTGGCGGTTACGGCGAAGTGAAATCTATGTTCACCTCACCAGCGGGTCGCGGCAAAGGCATCGCAGCGGCCATCGTGCGCGCGATTGAGGACACGGCAAAAAAGGAAGGCCTTGTGTCACTCAAGCTTGAAACCGGTGACGAACTTGAGGCTGCGGTGCGCCTTTATGAGCGCTTTGGTTTTGAGCGCTCAGGTGCCTTTGGCGACTACGCGGACAATGGCGTGAGCGTTTTCATGCAAAAAACGCTCACCTAATTCATTGCGCCTTTTTGGCCTCAGCAGCTGCTTTCATTCTGGCCAAAAGTTCGGCCTTGGTTTCTTTAACGCTAAAAGGGTTTTTAGACGTCCCTTTGGCGTTATGCTCGTTATGTTTCGGTGAATTCTTGCGCACTTTGGCTGCTCCAGTTTTACCGTAATCCATGAAAATACCTCTTTGATTTGTCCCGCTGATGCCGCAAAGCGGCGCATGAAACAAGAGAATACGACAAAGGACGTCCAAGATGCACCTTCTTGCTGCCACCGCTGGTTCCGTCGATGACGGCACCGAGGCTGTCGATCTCAGCCAAACTCCTGCCGATTTGGTGGTCATCTCGGCTGCCGATACCGAACTGGCGATGTTATCTTTGGCGCATAGCAATCTGCCCGACGGGCCCAGTCTGCGGTTGGCCTCGATGATGCATTTGCGTCACCCGATGTCGGTCGATCTGCATCTTGATGACTGCGCCACGAAATCCCGCATGGTGATCGCGCGGGTCTTGGGCGGCACGGGCTATTGGAAATACGGCGTCGAACAATACGCCGCGCGATTGCATGAGGCCGGCGTGACCTTTGTTGCTCTGCCCGGCGATGACAAACCCGATGCGGAACTCGCGGCCCTGTCGACCATCCCGTCCGAACACTACCATGCGCTATGGTCCTATTTGACCGAAGGTGGCACAGACAATGCTCGTCATTTTTTGCGCTATGCACAGGCACTTATCGAGGGGGGCGCACTGCCAGAACCTGCCAAGCCATTGTTGCGCGCCGGTCTGTATTGGCCCGCCCAAGGCTTGACTGACTTAGATAAAATCAAAGCAGACTGGACGCCTGATGCCCCCGTCGTGCCAATCGTGTTTTACCGCGCCCTTGTTCAAGGTGCAGGGCTTGCGCCTATCGACGGTTTGGTCAAAAGCTTGGCATTGCGCGGCCTCAACCCATTGCCTGTCTTTGTGGCCTCGCTCAAAGATCCAATTTCTGTCGCCACGCTGGAAACTCTTTTCACTGACGCCGCCCCAAGTGCTATCTTAAACTGCACGTCTTTCGCCGTTGGAACGCCAGAAGGCACCAGCGCGGCCAATCCGCTGGCCGCAGAGTTTGCCAATGGCGCGCCAGTGTTTCAGGTGGTTCTATCCTCATCTTCCGAACAAGCATGGAGCGAAGGAACAACAGGCTTATCAGCCCGCGATATCGCGATGAATGTGGCCTTGCCAGAAGTCGATGGACGTGTGCTCACCCGCGCTGTGTCGTTCAAAGGCGAAGCCTATTTTGATGAGGCCACGCAATGTCCGATTGCGACTTACAAAGCCAACGAGAACCGGATCGATTTTGTTGCAGATTTAACGGCCAACTGGTGCCGCCTGCGTCATACGCCAGCGATCAATCGCAAGGTTGCTCTGATCCTTGCCAACTATCCAAACAAAGACGGGCGCCTTGCCAATGGTGTCGGCCTTGATACACCAGCGGCCACTATTGGCACTTTGACTGCCCTCAAACAAGCTGGCTACATGGTGGATAACATTCCCACCGACAGCGATGCTTTGATGCAAAGTATTCTTGCGGGACCGACCAATTGGTTGACGGATCGTGCTGAGCGCACAGGCGGCGAAAAGCTTGCACTTGCAGACTATCTAAGTGCCTATCATGCTCTGCCCCAAACCGTCCGCGATCAAATCGAAGCGCGTTGGGGCGCGCCGGAAACGGACCCGTTTTTCGCGGATGGAGCTTTCGCGCTGTCCATCTTGACCTTTGGCAACGCAGTCGTCGGCATCCAGCCCGCGCGGGGCTATAACATCGACCCAACCGAAACCTATCACGCGCCAGATTTGGTGCCGCCGCATAACTACCTCGCGTTCTATTTCTACTTGCGCAACGCCTTTGGAGCGCACGCTTTGGTGCATATGGGCAAGCATGGCAATCTTGAATGGCTGCCCGGCAAGGCCACGTCTTTGTCCAAAGACTGTATGCCCGAAGCCGTGATGGGACCGATGCCGCATCTTTATCCGTTTATCGTCAATGACCCCGGAGAAGGCACCCAAGCCAAACGCCGCGCGCAGGCCGTTATCATCGACCACCTTACGCCGCCTTTGACGCGTGCGGAAACCTACGGACCCTTGCGAGATTTAGAAGCCTTGGTCGATGAATACTTTGAGGCCGCTGGCGTCGATCCGCGCCGCATTGGCGAATTGCGCAAAGAAATTTTGTCATTGTCATCTGTGACAGGGCTGGACCGTGATGTCGGCATGACAGGCGACGAAGACGGTGATCTGGCCAAGCTAGACGCGTACTTATGTGAGCTGAAAGAAGCGCAAATCCGCGATGGCTTGCATATCTTTGGCCAAGCGCCAAAAGGCCGCCTTGCGCGCGATTTGGCTTTGGCTTTGGTGCGTGTGCCGCGTGGGGACGGTAAAGGCCAAGATGCGTCTTTCATACGCGCAATGGCGGCTGATTTTGGCTTTGGTTTTGATCCTTTGGATTGTGACATGGCGGCCCCTTGGACAGGGCCTAAACCAGATGTTCTGGCAAGATTAGACACGGATACGTGGCGCAGCACTGGCGATACAGTTGAGCGCCTTGAGCTATACGCCGCACATCTTTTAGACGAAGAATTGGACGCCTTTGGTCCAGCTTCCCAGCTGGTTTTGGATCATTTGCATGGCAATGTTTTGCCAATGGTAACGGCGTGCGGTCCTGCAGAAATCAATGGGCTTTTGACTGGTCTTGAAGGTCGCTTTGTACCACCTGGATCAAGTGGTGCGCCAACGCGTGGACGGTTGGATGTGCTGCCGACAGGGCGGAACTTCTTTTCTGTCGATGCACGCGCTGTGCCCACACAAACAGCGTGGAAGCTCGGCTGGAAATCCGCCAATATGTTGATTGAGCGTCACCTGCAAGATCACGGTGATTGGCCCCGCGCGATGCTGGTGACCGCATGGGGCACGGCCAATATGCGCACCGGCGGCGACGACATTGCGCAGGCTTTGGCGTTGATGGGCGTGAAGCCGAAATGGGATATGATGTCGCGTCGCGTGACAGGATTTGAAATCTTGCCAGCAGGCGTTTTGGGGCGTCCACGCGTCGATGTGACCCTACGCGTGTCGGGATTTTTCCGTGACGCCTTTCCACAATTGATCGCCTTGGTCGACAGTGCTGCACGCGCTGTGCAAGCCCTTGATGAAGACGCAGATCAAAACCCTGCGGCCGCACGCGCACGTGATGGAGAAAGCACAGCACGGGTGTTCGGGTCCAAACCAGGGGCGTATGGCGCGGGACTTCAAGCGATGATTGACGAGCGCCTTTGGGAAGGCCGAGATGACCTTGGTGATGCCTATTTGGAATGGGGGGGCTATGCCTATGGCGCAGGGCGCGAAGGCGTCAAAGATCGAACCGGATTTGAGGCTCGCTTGAGCCAAGTCGAAGCCATTGTGCACAACCAAGACAACCGCGAACACGACCTTTTGGACAGTGACGATTACTACCAATTCGAAGGCGGCGCTGCGGCTGCTGTGGCACGTTTGCAAGGCCAAGATCGCCCTATCTATCACAACGACCATTCACGACCTGAACGTCCCGTCATTCGCACCTTGGACGAAGAAATAGGGCGTGTTGTGCGATCACGTGTGGTGAACCCGAAATGGATCGATGGTGTCAAACGGCATGGTTACAAAGGCGCGTTTGAGATTGCAGCAACTGTGGATTATTTGTTTGCCTTTTCGGCCACAACCCATGCGGTGAAAGATCACCATTTCGATATGGTTCATGCGGCGTTTATTGAAAATGACGACACACGCGACTTTATTGAGAAGCACAACGCACCAGCGCTTAAAGAAATCGCGGAACGGATGATTGAAGCCATGGATCGCGGGCTATGGCGTCCAAAATCGAATTCGGCACGCAGACTGTTGGAAACGCTTATCTAGGCGGATGGACAGATCAGAATAGCTTTGACCATCGCCTGATCACCAATAAGCGATCCTTTTTTAATATCACAGGAGGTGACTTGAACAATTGCCTCATGAGCTTGCTGTAAAATCATCAAGCGCGAAGGCGGCGGGAAAATAACATTTACCCTATGGGCTTCGACTCGATTGCCATTGAGTTCTGTGTAGACCCTAAAGGTATTACCACCCACCTCGACAATTTGCGCGCCAGCGCGGCCATAGCCCAAGGTGGGACTGTCCACCGCACATCCATTTAAGACTGCGAGAACGAAGAATAGCCTTATTGTACGATGAACAAATCCCATAATGAGACTGTCGCGCGATATGCTTAAGGCTTCGTTAAAATTGAACAGGCTATATCAGATTGGAGGTCCCGCTTTCCAAAACCTCGACTTCATCACCAAGCTTCATTGCGCCCTCAACCTCGACCACTGCGTTTTGTCCAAAAATGATTTTACCATTTGAAGCACGATGCAGGCGCCGTAGCGTGGCCAAGGGCTCATAGGCATCCGGTTGAATACCTGTAGAGGGATCTTGCGTGACCATGATACAGCGTTCGCATGGCTTGACGATACGCAGCACTGTCGAGCCAATGCGGATCAAACGCCATTCATCTTCAGCCCAAGGTTCAAAATCACCATCGATCACGACATTTGATCGAAAACGGCGCATTTCGACAGGTGACGCCAATTCAGCATTCAAAGCCTGCAAAGACGGCGCTGTGGTGATTAAGATTGGAAATCCGTCAGAAAATCCCGTGAAATGTGGCGTCTTCACATAGGCACCAGATACCGCACGCACGCTGTCGTCCGGCATATAAACCAAGCGAACTTCACGCTCGAGCGCAGAGGACAGAAAGTGGGAAGCGTAATTCCCAGCATCTTGCACATTTTTGATTTCTGTTGAAAACACGAACGCATTGGTCGGTGCATCGCTGGGCCAAGGTACGTCAATACGCTCGCCGTCAAAAGATAAGCTAATCCCTAAGTCAGTACAGACTGCATGAAGATTGGCCAAGGCTGGCAATTCGCGGCGCGTGGCCGCGATGCCCGAGCTATAAATCACAGCCCAGCGGCGATCTTGGTCGATTCCGAACGGCCCTACGGTCGCCATGGCGAGATCGTAACCCGTCATGCTTTTGACTGGGTATTTCGTAAGTCGGGCGAGCTTCATATATTTCTCAAACGTATATTTGGTTCCTATTCGAAATTCTTATGTGATTCGCAGCAACATTGGCAGTTGTCGCATTAGACAGGTTGCCACTGACCTAGAGGTCACTTTTCGTAATACTCCAGTCGCGTGACGGATAAAGCCATGCCCTTTAAAGCCACATCGGGACACATCTGAACATTACAGTTTAAGCATTGATGGCAAGTCATCCATATGCGCCAAATGTTCTGCACCGATGGCGGTCAAATGCGTGCCATCGCCGTTCGGGTCAAACCCAAGCGTTCGCATTCCAGCGCGCAAACCTGCCGTGGCCCCAGCAACGCTGTCATCGATCACGGCACAATCCTTTGGCTCAATCCCCATAAAGGCGGCCGCTTTTAAAAACAACTCAGGATCAGGTTTCCCCGCCTTGCAATCATGTGCAGAAAAAATGCGCCCTTTAAGGCGATCAAACAGCGCAGGGTGCGCGCCGAGTGTGATGTCCATTTTCGCCATAGGCCCGTTGGACCCTACAGCATAGGGAATGCCTGCGGCGTCCAAAGCGTCCAAGGTACGCTCAATCCCTGCGATCAAGGGCACGCCTTGTTTGAGCCGCTCAAACATCTTGGTATAGATTGCAGCCACCCAGTCGTCTGGCAAATCCGCCCCGTTGGCGCGTGCCTTTTTAGCAATATCGACCATCGCAACGCCCATGTAGTCCTCATCCACCTGCGCCATTGTTAGCGTCAAACCGTAGAGTTCCAGATCATCACGAAGCAATGCCAATGTAGGCGGTTCGCTGTCGACAAGAACGCCATCGCAGTCAAAAATGACCAATTTCGGTTGTTTCATTTTGGCTCCAGAAAGTTGATTTTGGTGTCACCATATGTTCGTGTGTCCAACAAGTTGAGCGCATCGGGGACAGTGATAGGTGCGGAATCTTCCCAAACCACAAGTGCGCGTGCTGTGAGCCAATTGCCTGCCAGCGCAGCAGCCATCGCTTTTTCGCCCATGGCTTTCGCATAAGGCGGATCAAGAAACACAAGATCATAGGGCGCATCAGGATTTCGAGGCAAGCGCGTGGCATCGGCACGGATGAGTTTGCATTTCGGTCCCGCTTTGCAAATCGCAATATTCTGTTCGATCAGGCTTTGGGCTTTACGTCCATCATCGACAAAGGTGACACATTCACCGTCCCGTGACAGGGCCTCAAGGCCAAGCGCGCCCGTGCCTGCAAACAAATCAAGCGTGCGCGCATCGGTCAAAGCATCACCAAATTTACCACCTGCCAAGACATTAAACAGGCTCTCACGCACACGGTCAGTTGTGGGCCGCAGGTGCGCCCCCGTATCGCCTTTTCCCAAAGCGGCCAAAGCAAGCCCGCGATATGTTCCAGCAACGATCCGCATTAGGCTTTGAGTAGCGCTTTAAGATCAGACGCAGGATCTGCAACAAAGCTTGGGTCAGCAGACTTGCCGCTCTCGATCAAACGTTTGGCGACCATATAGCCACGCGGATCATTCATGGCATCAATCGCAATCAAAGCCCCGTCTTTATAGTACCAATGCGACCGCATGGCACCACCATCGCGCACAACAACTTGGTCATGCCCAGCAGACAGACCCGCAATCTGCAATTTCACATCATATTGATCTGACCAAAACCAAGGTTTCGGCGCATATTCCACATTCAGACCAAGCATGTTTTTCGCAGCAATAGCCCCTTGATCGATAGCATTGCCCACGCTCTCTAACCGCACCTGCGTTCCATTTTCAGGATAAGAGGCACAATCACCCGCTGCATAGATCGATGGATCAGAAGTGCGTGCGAACAGATCGGTTTTGATACCATTATCGACTACGACACCTGCGGCCTCAGCCAGCTGCGTGCCCGGAATAATGCCGACGCCAACGATAACAAAATCGACGTCCAAGGTGCTGCCATCTGATAGTTCTGCGCTGCTAACGCGACCCGCGCCCGTCAAGCGATTGAGACCTATGCCTTCAAGAATGCGCACGCCATGGCCCTCGTGCAATGCGCGGAAATAATCCGAGGTTTCTTTGGAGGCGACGCGTTGTAAAATGCGCTCAGACATTTCCACCAAGGTCACTTTGAGGCCTTTCTTAGCCGCCACAGCTGCGGCTTCCAAACCGATATACCCCCCACCAACAATCAGCACGGATGCGCCAGCGACAAATTCAGGCGCGATCGCATCGGCGTCAGCCAAACTGCGCATGGTATAAACCCCGTCCAAATCCCCGCCGATTTTGGCAGGCAAACGACGCGGTGCAGACCCCGTCGTTAAGGCCAAAGCGTCATAGGTCAGCGTTTCACTCATGCCATCTTTGGTAACCGTGATCGTTTTCATGGCGGCATCAATATCAGTCACCTGCGTTGATGTGCGCAACGTGATATTCTCATCGGCGTAATACGCTTCGGGACGCAAATACAGTCGATCAAGCTCCATCTCGCCAAGCAAATACGCCTTAGACAAAGGCGGGCGTTGATAGGGAATGGCCCTCTCATCGCCGATCAAAGTAATTTGGCCATCGAATCCCTGCCCCCGCAATGTGGTCACGATGGATTGACCGGCTTGGCCTGCGCCGACAACGATATAATGGGACATGTGATTTCTCTTCTGGTCTAATGTTGTAGGAACCTTATATCTTTAGACAAGAAATGAAAACGCATAGAGGACATGTCATGACAATCTCGATCGGTGATAAACTGCCAGACGCCACACTGCTGCAAATGGGTGCGAATGGCCCAGAAGCCGTTGAATTGGGCACCAAAACCAAGGGCCGTAAAGTCGTTATTTTTGGCCTGCCCGGCGCATACACAGGCGTGTGCTCAACAGCACATGTGCCAAGCTTCATTCGCACAAAGAATGCTCTCTCAGCCAAAGGCGTAGATGAAGTGATCTGCATCTCGGTCAACGACCCTTTCGTGATGGGCGCGTGGGGCGAGGCGACGGGTGCGACAGCCGCTGGCATCGCGATGCTTGGCGATGCAGAATCTACTTTGACCAAAGCACTTGGTCTTGAGTTCTCTGCACCACCTGCAGGCTTGATTGACCGCTCTAAACGTTACGCCCTTGTGGCCGAGGACGGTGTCGTGACCGTGCTGCAAGTGGAAGACAATGCCGGCGAATGCAATATCTCTGCTGGCGAAAGCGTCGTCGACGCGTTGTAAGCTATCGAACAAAAGCACAGGCGCCCGTCACTTTTGTCGGGCGCCTATTGAGGTATTGATCCCCTATTTTGAGGTGTTGAACACAGACCGCGTCGGGAATGGAATTTCTATACCAGTCGCGTCTAAAGCTTCTTTTACATTACGTTTCATATCAGCTTGATACTGAAAATAATCCGCCGATGGCACCCAAACGCGCACCAAGAAATCCACCGAAAAATCGCCCAAGTTGTTCACTTGGATAAACGGCTCGGGGTCTGTCAGCGACCGTGGGTCTGCCATGATAGTATCACGAATTGCCTTTTCTGCGACTTTCAGGTTGGCCCCATATGAAACCCCAAAAACCCATTCCGCACGTCGGGTATTGTTGGTCGAATAATTTGTGATGATATTGCCCCAAGCTTGGGCGTTAGGAACAATGATTTGCACATTTGACAGATCGGCCAGCTCAGTAAAATTGAGCGTGATGTCTTTAACTGTCCCAGCAGTGCCAGCGATATCGACAAAGTCACCGATTTTAAACGGACGGAAAAAGACGATCATCACACCAGCCGCAACATTCGACAACGTGCCTTGCAACGCCAAACCAATCGCCAAACCACCTGCACCGATCAAGGCCACAATCGAGGTCGTCTGAATGCCAAAGGTGTTGAGCACAAACATCACAGTAAATAGCAAAATCAAGTAACGCGCGATGTTGCCCAAAAAATTAAACAACGTCACATCCAACGCCGCATACCGTAGCCCAATACCACGTACACGGCGCGACACGGCCCGCGACACGACAAGGCCAGCCAAGAGCATAAGCAACGCCCCTAAAACTGAGCTACCTAAGCTGATCAAAGCATCAACCGACATAAGGTCGCCAATCGTGGTGTCTTGGTAAATCGTATAGGAAAGAATCGTATCAAGCATTGCCTGCTGCCTCGTTCATTTTCTGTGCCAAAGCGATGTCTTTTGCGGTCACCCCGCCGACATCATGGGTCGTCAAAGTGACCTCAACCGTACGGTAGACATTACGCCACTCTGGGTGGTGGTTCATTTTCTCTGCGATCATCGCCATCTGTGTCATCCAGCCGAATGCGGATATGAAATTCGCAAACTGAAAAGTTTTGGTCAGGGCATCGCCCACCTCGGCCAGCTGCCAACCCGCTGGAATTTTCGCATGTATTTCAGTCGTCTCCATAAGGTCAGTCATGGTCGTCCTCTGTATTTGTGCGCTTAAACGGACCGTAGCTTGTCAAGACTTCCGTGTCTTGATCTACGGCCTCGCGTTCCGCATCGACATAGTCTTGAACCGCGCGCGCAAATCCAGCATCCGCAATCCAGTGCAGTGAATGCGTTGTCTTTGGCAGATACCCGCGCGCCAACTTATGTTCGCCCTGCGCACCGGCTTCGACCCGCGCCAATCCATGGGTGATCGCATAATCGATGGCTTGGTAGTAGCACAACTCAAAATGCAAACAGGCGTGATGTTCCGTGCAGCCCCAATAGCGCCCAAACAAGGTATCGCCACCGATGAAATTGAGCGCACCGGCGATGGCAACGCCGTCTCGCATGGCCAACACCAAAAGCACATCGTCGCGCATGGTCTCTTGCAAGCAATCGAAAAAGGCTCGCGTCAAATAAGGCGTGCCCCATTTACGTGCGCCTGTGTTTTGGTAAAACTCCCAAAAGGCATCCCAGTGCTCGGATTGAATCGCATCGCCTGTCAGCGAGACAATCTCGCCACCAAAGCCCTGCGCTTGCTTGCGCTCTTTGCGAATGGATTTGCGTTTGCGCGCAGACAGGTCAGCTAAAAAGGCGTCAAAGTCAGCGTAGTCTTTATTCTCCCAATGAAACTGCTGACCGATCCGGTGCAAAAGCCCCATCTCGCGACCAACACGGGCCTCATCTTCAGTACAAAAGGTAATATGCAACGATGACAAGTTTTGCTCTGATGCCACATGTACAGCACCTTGCACCAAGCCCGCTTGGCCTACTGCGTCATAACCTGCGCGACACAGAAACCTGCGGCCAGTGGCAGGCGTAAACGGCACAGCAATTTGCAGTTTTGGATAATAATCTCCACCCGCATTTTCATAGGCCTGTGCCCAGGCGTGATCGAACACGTATTCACCTTGAGAATGCCCTTTCGCATAAAGGGGCGCCACCGCAATAAGCTGACCGTTTTGGCGCGCGCCCAGATAGCGTGGTGCCCATCCCGTGCCCATCCCAACAGAGCCAGACTCCTCAAGCGCCGTCAAAAAACGGTGGGTGGTGAAAGGATCAAGAGGTTGCGGTGACCCTTGGGCAAGACGCACAGCACAAGCATCCCAATCGCTTGGGTCAAATTCGGCGATACTACCGCTAACAAAAATCTCAATCTGATCACTCATAGCGCACTCCTGCGCCTATAACCTGTACCGTATAGGGCCATCGTCAAGCGGGAACGTAGCCTTCAAAGGTAATATTCTCGGCATAACGTGCTGCATCAGTCGCCTCGCTTGCGGAACGAATGGTCCAACACAAAATATGAGCACCGGCCGCCTTCAAGTCTTGAATACGTTCCGAGGCCAGATCCGTCCATTGATGCGACACGAAACTTGCCCCGACCCTGTCAAAATCAGGGATTTCACGCAAGCGGACCCGCGTCGCCTCGCTCAGCAACGTCCAATCTTGGGGCGGATAACCACATGTGGTTAGGCCCCGCGGAATACCCGGTGCTACCTCGGCCAACACCGCGACCGCATGAGGATTGAACGACATCACCGCAACCGCACCAGCGTAGCTTTGCAACAAGCGCGCCACCTCGCGTTCTAGCGGTCCAACTTTGGGGCCCATGACACCATCTTGATCTTTTATTTCAATCAAAAGCGGCGCACGGCCAGCAACATGATTCAAAACAGCAGCCAATGTCGGCACTCCGACCTCGCCAGATCGGAAACGTACTTGGCCAAGCTCAGCTGCTGTGTGTTGCGCGAACGGCCCTGTGGCTTCGGTCAAGCGATCTAGGTGATAGTCGTGGAACACCATCGCTTGACCGTCTTTGCTTTGCTGAATGTCGATCTCAATGCCAAAGCCGCCTTCAATCGCCGCCTCAATCGCTGCCAAATTATTTTCTGCACGTCCTTTGGTCTCATCATGCAAAGCACGATGCGCGATTGGTGATTTTAGAAAGGCATCTGGAAGAGATATCTTCATTTAAACAACTTCGAAAATTGCTTCGATTTCAACGGCAACACCGAAAGGAAGTGAACCAGCGGACACAGCAGAGCGCGCATGGCGGCCAGCATCTCCCATCAACTCAACCATCAAATCAGACGCGCCGTTGATGACCTTAGGCTGATCGATAAAGTCAGGCGTCGAATTGACGAAACCAACCAATTTCACAAGGCGTTTGATCTTGGACAAGTCGCCGCCTGTGGCTGCTTTGGCTTGGGCTAAAAGTGACAAGGCACATATTTGTGCCGCAGCGGCCCCCTGTTCAACGTCGAGATCAGCGCCAAGTTTACCGGTGATCAAACCATCTGGTCCGTTGGATATCTGACCAGAAATATGTACCAAATTACCGACCTGTACAAAAGGAACGTAGTTCGCAGCGGGCGCAGGCGCGTTTGGCAGCGACAGGCCAAGCTCAGTCAATTTTGCTTCGATGGGATGGGTCATAGTCTTGGTCCTAACTCTAATAGTGTTTTTAGTCTTCGCGGAACGCGCGCACAAAGTAATCAGTGAGCGGTTTTGTCAAATAAGCCAAGGGCGAACGTTCGCCCGTTGACATATATGTTTCTACTGGCATGCCCGGAATAAGAACAGAACCTGCAGGCAGCAGACTTCTTTGATCTTCATTGATACGGATTTCCACCAAATAGTAGCTTGTGCGTGTGGCATCATCGATGAAAGCATCAGCGGATATTTTGGTCACAGATCCGTTTATTTCAGGCGTGGTGCGACTGTCAAAGGTGGAAAAGCGCAAACGTACCGGTTGCCCGGGGTAGACTTTATCAACATGGATAGGACTTACCCGCGCAGCAACAACCAAAGGACGATCTTGAGGCACAATGAACAATAACGGCTGGGCTGACGTCACCACTGCGCCAGCACCAAAGACCGACAAATCATACACAACACCGGATAGTGGCGCGCGCACATCAAGCCGCTTAAGACGCTCTTGCAGGTTTTCGCGCTGCTGACGCAATTCCAAACTGCGCGCTTGGATATCTCGCAACGCGGTGATGGCGCTTTCGCGGCGGTCAGAACTCAGCTTAAGAATTTGCAATTCTGTCTCAGTGCCTTGAGATTCAGCCTGTGCCATCGCCGCGGTCAGCGACCCGATTTGCCCTGCGGTGCCAACCTGTTCGCGACGCAAGGCATTTACGCTGCTTTGCTGCGTGAGGCCGCGCTTCAACAATGCTTCCTGAGACACCAAATCTTCGTCAATCAAGGCCAGTTGCTGTTCCAAAGCCGAGCGCTGCGCCATAAACCCTGCAATTTGTGCTGTGATTTGCGCTCTGCGCTTGCCAAGCTGTTCAATTTCTTTTTGAGCCGTAAGGCGGCGTGCTGTAAACAAGTCAAGCTGGCCAGCAATCAACCGCGCCACGTCGTTGTCGGTTTGCGCCCGATCCAACAACTCGGGTGCAAAAACAATCTCATCTGTCCCATCCCGTTCGGCTTGCAATCGCGCGGCACGGGCCATTGCCTCAAACAATTGCCCTTCAGTGATAGCCAATGTACTAACGAGTTCGCGGCCGCTGATTTGCAGCAAAAGTTGCCCCGCCTCGACAAGGTCACCTTCGGAGACTTTAACAGAAGCCACTTCACCACCATCGCGATGCGCCACAACTTGACGATTCTGTTCAACTTGCACTTGTCCTGAAACGACAATAGCCCCGTCGATACGTGCCAAAACGGCCCAAAGCCCGAAGCCGCCAAACAGCACCAAAATACATATAAACCCAACGATCAAAGGTCCACGCACGGACCATTGATCAGGTTCAGGCACGGCGGCGCTGGCGGCATTCAAGACATCTGCAGCGGACAGTTTTTCGGTCTCAATTTCGGTTGGAAGGTTCTGGGTCATCGTACGCCCCCCGGACCCGGCTTGCGCATAATATCCTTACTGTTTTTGACCATTTCATTGAGCACGGCATCACGCGGACCGAACGCGCGTAATGCGCCGTTTTCAAGCACCAATAGCTTATCGCATTCTTGAATCGCAGAGGGACGATGCGCCATGATCATAACCGTACCGCCTTCTTCTTTGTGCCGTCTGATGGCCACGTTCAGCGCAACCGATCCATCGTTATCCAGATTTGAGTTTGGTTCATCCAAAATCACCAAAACCGGATTGCCATAAAAGGCACGCGCAAGGCCGATACGCTGCAATTGGCCGCCTGACAGCAAGCCCCCGACTGAAGATACTGGCGTATCGTACCCTTTGGGCAAAGACAGAATCATGGCGTGCGCATCGGCTTTTTGAGCGGAGGCGACCACAGACGCTCCATCAGGTTGAAAGGCAAGTTTGGCGATATTTTCGGCAATGGTGCCATCAAACAGCTGAACGCGTTGCGGCAAGTACCCAATATAGCTGCCCAGAACATCTGGATCGTATTGATCGAGCTTAGCACCATCCAAACGGATCGCCCCGCCAGTGGGAGACCACACACTTGTCATAGCGCGCGCCAACGTGGACTTGCCAGCGCCTGAGGGACCAATCACACCAACGGCTTCGCCCGGCTCAACTTTGAAAGACACCATCCGCAACGATGCTTGTGCTTGACCGGGGGGGATCACGGTTAGATTCAGTACATGCAAATTGGCATTTGGACGTGGCAATTCTGTGCGCGCCGGCTCTTTACCAACAGAGCCAAGCAATTCGGATAGGTTTGACCAGCCCAGATTGGCACGCTGCACCGCACTCCACTGGCCGACCATCAAATCGATAGGCTGCAAGGTCCGTCCGAGCAAGATCGAACTGGCGATCATCGCGCCTGCAGAGATTTCCTGTTGCAGCACCAGCCATGCGCCCAATGCGAGCATCGCCGATTGTAAAAACAAACGCAGAGCTCTGGACATCGCCGAGAAACTCATCGTCAGGTCAGAGGCTTGGACAGCATGGCTCATCGCCACTTTGCGAGATTTGAACCAACGATCATAAGCAGCACGTTCCATACCCAGCGACCGAACAGCTTCGGCTTCAGAACCAAGGCGGTTTGCCATCTGTGACGATGCGGCCTCGGCGCGGGTGGCAATGCTTTGTGGATGCTTTGACGTTGCGCGGTTGATTAAGGTGACGAGCACCAGAACAAAACCACCGCCCACAGCAAGATATCCCAAATAGGGGTGGAACAGAGCGATGCCGAACAAAAACAGCGGCACAAACGGCAAATCGAATACCGCAGCCATCACGGGGGATGCCAAAAACCGCTGGATGGCTGTCAAATCATCCATGGGATTGGCTCTGCCTGGCTGTTGTTGCTCGATAGCAGATCGACGCAGGGAGGCTCTGAAAACGCGTTGTTCAAGATCAGACTGGAATAGTGCCCCGATCCGCGTCAGCACGCGCGAACGCACCCCGTCAAGCAGACCCATCATCACATACAAAAAGCCGACAATCACAATAAGCGCGACCAGCGTTGCCTCAGAACCAGACCCCAACACGCGATCGTATACCTGCAACATGAACAGCGGGCCTGTTAACATCAACGCATTCAAGCAAATCGAAAAAATGCCTGTTGCGACAAAAAGACTGCGAGATCGATTACAGACCTGAGCGAGTTCTTCCTTACCTTGGCGCATACTGTCTTGAGACATTGGGTGTTTTTAGCCCACTTTTGTAACTTTGTGCGGAAAGTTGCTGTAAAACGAATAATATCTCGCCGCACATTGTTGATTCTGTGTCACAGGAGTTTATTGCGAAACATGTTAATATTGGGCTTCTGCCAAATAAGGACTATCTGGCAACTGTACTCAGCAGCTTTTGTGCTGCCAACGCATTAAACTGGATTATCAATCAGTGAAAAAGCTTGCCCTTATTTTTGTCGCCGCGCTCACCTTGTCTGCCTGTGCATCCCACACGCCGGCAACGGGCATAAACGACCCGCATGAAGCGCAAAACCGCGCGACATATGAGTCTAACATTCAGTTAGATCGTGGTGTGATCAAACCTGTCGCGGTCGCCTACGGAACGGTCGTGCCTGATCCTGTGCGCAAAGGCCTGAGCAATGTTTCTGACACCTTGAGCTTGCCTGGAACTGTGGTCAACAATCTGCTTCAGTTCAAACTTGTGGATGCGCTTCACAACACGGCACGCTTCGCTGTGAATGCGACACTTGGGTTTGCTGGGCTTTTCGATCCAGCCTCCGAAGTTGGGCTTGATAAACGCGACAGCGATTTCGGTGAAACTTTGCATGTCTGGGGCTTTGGCGAAGGGGAATACATTGTTCTGCCTGTTTATGGCCCCTCGACCAACCGCGATATGGTCGGGCTAATCGTCGACATCGCGCTTGATCCACTAGGCACGGTGCTGGCCCCCAAAGCATCAAACATCAAAACCGGTCTTAAAGTAGCGGACATCGTTGACACGCGGTATCGTTACTCTGATCTCTACGAGTCTGTGATATATGACAGTGCAGATGGCTATGCGCAGTTGCGTTTGTCATATCTCGATAGACGCCGCTTCGAACTTGGCACACCAGTTTCGCAAGATGACTCTGCACCTGTGGATAACCCCTCCTACGATCTTTACGAGGATTTTTATGAATAACCTATTTCCTTCCCGCCCCTCCGATCTTGGCCGCCGTCGCTTTTTGACTGGTGCAGTTTCTGGTTTAACATTGCTTATCGCCATGCCACACGCGGCGTTTGCGTTCTCAAGCTCTCAGGCTGAAGCACTGATCACCAAGGCTGTGAGCGATATCAATACGATCATCAACTCAGGCAAATCCGAGTCTGGCATGTTCGCTGACTTTGAGCGTGTCTTGGTCAACTACGCTGACACCCCGAACATCGCCCGCTCGGTGCTTGGGCCCTCTGCACGCTCAGCGTCAGCAGCGCAATTGAGTGCGTTTACAAGTGCGTTTCAAGGCTACATTTCGCGCAAATATGGATCGCGTTTTCGCGAGTTCATCGGCGGCAAGATTGAAGTGAACAAGACACAAAAGATCAATTCGATCTACGAGGTGTCCTGCACAGCTATTTTGCGTGGCGAATCGCCCTTTGCGATCTCATTCATCGTGGCTGACAAAACGGGTAAATTCATTGACCTGACGATCGAAGGCATTTCACTTCTGAAATCTGAGCGCGCTGAAATCGGTGCAATGTTGGATAAAGCCGGTGGCAGCATCGATAGACTGACAGCAGCTCTTAAATAAGCTCAGCCAAGGTTAATGCATTTCAAACGGCGCACCCCTACCTAAGGGCGCGCCGTTTTTCATTTTAGACCGCGTGCATCACGGATGCGTCAATTCTTTTTGCCAAATATAGACGACAGAATATCGCCCAACACATTCTGAGCCTTGTCGTTATTTTGACGGGCGCCACTATTGGATACACTCTGGCTGGAATTCGCTGGAATCTGCGGCGGCACAGAGGGGCGTAACATTGGCAGAGGCTTTCCAGGCCGATCTTGCTGCACACGCTTCATGGTTTCGTGCCAGATATCAGCAGGCAAGCCACCGCCTGTGACCCCAGTCAAAGGCGAATTGTCGTCATACCCCATCCAGACGCCCACAACGTAATCTGCAGTGAACCCCATGAACCACGCATCGCGCGCAGCCTGGGTTGTGCCGGTTTTACCTGCGGCCTCGACACCATCAAGACGGGCGCGGGTGCCAGTGCCATTTTGAACCACGTTGTACATCATATAAATGAGTTGCTCAGCCGCAGCCGGCGTGATGACGCGTTCACCCAGACCGCCATCTTGCCCCATGATCTCGTCCGATGTGCCTTTCAGACGCAAAGAGCGCAATCCATAGGGGGTTACAGACGACCCACCATTCAAAATACCCGCATATGCACCGGTCATTTCCAGCAGTGTCGATTCTGATGCGCCGAGCGCCAAAGCTGGCCCCTGTGCGAGATCGCTTTCAATACCGAACATCTGCGCCACGGTGCGCACATTCTCAAGTCCCACATCCATCGCCAGTTTTACCGCTGGAATGTTAAAGCTTTTTTGCAGCGCCTCAGTCACAGTCACCATGCCGTGAAATTTACGATCATAGTTTTGTGGCGACCAAGGACCAGAGCCGGGGATGTTCACCGTAATAGGTTCGTCTAAGATCGGGCTGTCGTATGACCAGCCCATATCCAAGGCCGTGGCAAAGACGAATGGCTTGAACGCTGACCCTGGCTGGCGCTTGGCTTGTGTGGCACGGTTGAACGCGCCTGTGATGCCGCGCAATTTACGCCCGCCGACCATGCCACGCACGGCGCCATCTGCGCTCATGATCACAATCGCAGCTTGGGCTTTGGACCCTTCGCGTACCTTGTTGTCAAACACCCATGTCAGCGCCTCTTCGGCAGCGTTTTGCAGGCGAGGATCAAAGGTCGTCTCAATGATGACGTCCTCAGTGGTTTCGCGTGTCAAAAAGTCAGGACCAGCGCCCATCACCCAGTCGGCGTAATATCCGCCCGCTCGTTGCTGTGCGGCCTCCGACAGTTCAGCAGGATTCGCTTTGGCCTCAGCACGTTCAGCGTCCGAAATAAAACCCTGTTGGTTCATCAACAGCAATACGATACCAGCGCGTTCCTGCGAGCGCTTAAGGTTACTGGTGGGTGCATAACGCGAAGGTGCTGTCAAAAGCCCTGCAAGCATCGCACTTTGCGCAATATTCACGTCAGCGGCTGATATGCCGAAATAACGCTCAGAAGCCGCCTCGAACCCATTTGCGCCAGCCCCTAGATAGGCACGGTTCATATAGATTGAAAGAATTTCGTCTTTGGAATAACGCGCTTCCATCGCCATGGCATATACGGCTTCTTTGGCTTTGCGTGTGATACTACCTTGGCGACAGTCCGCTTCGTATTCAGTTTGGCTTTTCCACTCTTTGGGATCAAAGGGCACCCCAAGGCACAGTAGTTTCGCCACTTGTTGCGTAAGCGTTGAGCCACCGTGACCCGACAAAGGCCCGCGCCCTTCGCTCAGATTGATCTTTACAGCTGACGCGATACCGCGCGGCGATAGGCCGAAATGCTTATAAAAACGCCGGTCTTCCGTCGCAACGATCGCATTTTTGAGGTGTGGGGAGACTGTATCGGCAGTTATCTGTCCCCCGAACTGTTCGCCGCGCCAAGCAAACACCGCGCCATCACGGTCCGTCAGCGTCACAGACCCGCGTGCCCGGCCATCAAGAAGCTCTGAGAACGGTGGGAGCGTGGTATACACATAGAAAATCGCGAGACCCAAGACAACGGCCCCCGCCAAAGCACCACGCGAGAAAATCAGCCAAATCAAGCGCAGCACCCAACGGATCATGCCCCCGATCACGCGCACAAAAATGTTGGACGACCGTTTTGGTGCCGCTTTACGTCTGCGTTTGGGGGTTGCGCGTTTAGGTTTTGCCTTAGCTTTCGGTTTTGCCTGTGATGCTGCGGGATACCTGCGCTCCGCCACCAACCGTTTTTTGCCACCGCCGCGGCTTGTGCCACCTTGTCCTGCCATGTCACTGCTCAATCGTTTTTTGTATGTTGCTTGCACAGTATAGAGGCGTCTCACGAATGTTGAGGGGGAATCGCGCCTCGAACTTTGCTTTATTTTTTGCCTATTTATTAATCAACGCGATTAAAATGTATAATTATTAATCACCCCTGCCTGTTTTCGACTCACAATTGGGCACATCCTCGCTTGTGTACAACCCCTTAACAGCGTCTTTCTTGGCCAGTGCCTGTCTGAGCTGACAGCACCCGACTAATCGGAAGGGGAAAAACGTGAAATTAATTATCGCAGCGATCAAGCCATTCAAGCTTGAAGAGGTCCGCGAAGCACTCACCAGCATTGGTGTGCGTGGGATGATGGTAACGGAAGTTAAGGGCTTTGGCTCTCAGTCCGGCCACACAGAAATCTACCGTGGCGCAGAATACGCCGTGAACTTTGTTCCGAAGGTGAAACTTGAAGTTGTTGTGGCGGATGCCATGGCAGAACAAGTTGTCGACACCATCGCGACAACTGCCAAAACCGATAAAATCGGTGACGGCAAAATCTTTGTTCTCGACGTGGAAGGCGCTGTTCGCGTCCGTACCGGCGAAACAAACGACGACGCAATTTAAGCGCGCAAGATTGAGACGAAAAGGGTCACCATACATGAAACTCACCAAACTCATCCCAGCCTCACTGGCAGCCTCTGTGCTTCCCGTTGTGGCTTTCGCTCAGGACGCCGCGGAAGCCGCACCTGACATCACCCCCTACATCCTAACCACGATGCTATTCCTTATTGGCGGCTTCTTGGTGTTCTGGATGGCCGCTGGCTTTGCTATGCTCGAAGCAGGCCTTGTACGCTCTAAGAACGTCACAACACAGCTCACCAAAAATATCGCTCTCTTCGCGATTGCGTCCATCATGTACTGGCTCATCGGCTATGGTATCATGTACCCGGGCGAATGGGTTATCGAAGGCGTCATGGGCCCATGGTTCGCCATTACCTCACTTGAGCCAGTTGGTCTTGCTGCTGCAGACGCATCACTCGACTACGCATCCGGCGCATCCGACTTTTTCTTCCAGTTGATGTTCTGTGCGACAACTGCGTCCATCGTTTCTGGTACGCTTGCTGAGCGTATCAAATTGTGGCCATTCCTTATCTTCACCACGATCTTGACCGGCGTTATCTACCCGATCGAAGCATCTTGGCAGTGGGGCGGCGGCTTCTTGTCTGAAATGGGCTTCTCTGACTTTGCTGGCTCCACATTGGTTCACGCAGCAGGCGGTTTCGCGGCACTTGCAGGTGCTATCGTTCTCGGCCCACGCATCGGCAAATACAAAGACGGCAAAACTGTTCCAATGCCTGGTTCCAACTTGGCGCTCGCAACATTGGGTACATTCATCTTGTGGCTCGGTTGGTTCGGCTTTAACGGTGGCTCACAATTGGCTGCTGGGACTGTTGGCGATATCACTGACGTGTCTCGCATCTTTGCAAACACAAACATGGCGGCTGCTGCCGGCGCGGTTGTTGCTTTGATCCTGACACAAATCCAATACGGCAAAGTTGACCTCACCATGGTTCTCAACGGCGCGCTTGCTGGTCTCGTATCCATCACCGCTGAACCACTTGCTCCATCTTTGTTCATGTCTTTGGTCATCGGCGGCATCGGCGGTATCATCGTTGTTTACACAGTGCCACTGCTCGACAAATTGAAAATTGATGACGTTGTTGGCGCGATCCCAGTACACTTGGTTGCTGGTATCTGGGGCACAATGGCTGTTCCAATCACAAACGACGGCACATCTTTTGTCACACAAGCCATGGGCATCATCATCATCGGCGCCTTTGTCTTCATCACCTCATTGGTTGTCTGGTTGGTCCTCAAAGCATTCGGCGGCATCCGCGTCTCCGAAGAAGCTGAGGTCCTCGGTCTCGACAAAGCAGAGCTCGGCATGGAAGCATACCCTGAGTTCTACAAAGGATAATCCCTTTCAATATTATCTTGATCGGCCCGGGCATCACTGCTCGGGCCTTTTGCTTTGGGGTACGGAATTTCCCCAAACTCAACCAATTCTAAATAAATTGGACCGATAGTCTCTTTGTTCGCCGCATCCGTTTGCTGGGATACGCTGCCATTACAAGGAGGTCAGAATGACTTTTATCTACCGTGCGCTTGGCGCTCACATCTTACTTTTCGTAGCTTTGGGGTCAGCCATCGCCGAACCCAGTACGATGATCGGTGGATCTTTGTTTTTCCAAAACCGAGGCGTGCTTGCGCCAACGGGCAGTGCTCAACCGCTTTTCCTTGCCTCGACGCAAAGCCCGAGCCTTGTCCCGACCAACGCCAATCTAGGGTTCTTTGCCCCTCTGCCCCCGCGCCCTGACCCCGTCGCCAAGCCAACGAAAGTCAACCTTCCCGTCGCACTCCCCAAGCAAACGCATGTGATGACGGCCGCCATGCGCGCCTCATATCTGCGTCCCAGCGGCACGACATCAGTTGCACAAATTCGGCACATCATCGGTCAAGCAGAATCGCACCGCGATGGCTATGACGCCGTGCAACACGGTGCCAAAGTACGTCCGCAAAAACGTCCCACACAAATGACCATCGATGAAATCTATGCTTGGATCGACGCGACGCCAGGGCAACCCCATGCCATCGGCCGCTATCAATTCATCCCTAAGACCCTAAAGCGGGTGGTTGCACAGGTAGGGGTCCCAACAAGCACCCTGTTCACACCAAACGTGCAAGATACACTATCTGACGTCCTGCTCGCCGACGCTGGGCTGGTTGAATTTCAGACAGGTAGGATGAAACGACATGATTTCATGAACAACCTTGCGAAAATTTGGGCAGGCCTGCCCAATTCGAGCGGCAAATCTCACTATCATGGGATCGCAGGCAATAAGGCCTCTCTCACATGGAAAGCTTTCGATGCGCAGATGCAGAAAGTTCAATCCGGCTAACGACAAAGACCCTATAGTTTCGCCGAGACCTAAGACTGTGCACATAAAAAAGGCCCACAACAAAGGGGCCTTTTCACGTCAAGTGTGGTGCTGCAATATCACTTGCAAGATTTTGCAATCGCCTCGGCCAGCAATGGCACTGTTTTTGGCGTCAAACCCGCAATGTTCATCCGACTGTCAGACACCATGTAGATCGCGAAATCTTCGCGCATTTTCATCACTTCTTCAGGTGTCGCACCAATACGTGAGAACATCCCGCGGTGCTTCGCAATGAAATCAAACCGATCAGAATTGGTCCGCTGGCGCAGCTCGTCTGACAGCTGCGTGCGCAAGCCAAGCATGCTCAAACGCACGTTTTCAAGCTCAGTTTTCCACTGTGCTGTCAGTTCTTCGTCTGTCAAAACAGTTGTCACCAAGCGCGCACCATGGTCTGGTGGGAATGAAAATGCGACACGGTTCAAGTAGTTCATGTTCGCTTGAGTTTTGGCTGTCATGGACGCGTCTTCCGAGATTGCCATCAAGCACCCCGTGCGCTCGCGATAGACCCCAAAGTTTTTGGAACAAGACGCGGCGATCAGCATCTCTGGCAATTTGGACGCCAACAAACGCGTGGGGGCTGCGTCTTCTTCCAAACCGTCGCCGAACCCTTGGTAGGCGATATCGACCAGCGCCAACGCGCCTTTGTCCGCGATCAAATCAGCCACAAGCCCGAATTGTTCAAGCGTCAGGTTCGCGCCTGTTGGGTTGTGACAGCAGCCGTGCAACAACACCATATCGCCTGCTTTAACGTCTTTTAGGCTATCCATCATAGCGTCAAAATCAACGCGACAAGACACTTCGTCGAAATAGGCGTATTCCGTGTTTGGAATGCCCATGAATTTCAAAATAGCCAAGTGGTTCGGCCATGTCGGGTTCGATGTCCACACGGTTACATCGGGGTTCGCCAAGCGCGCCAATTCAAACGCTTGACGGATCGCGCCAGTGCCACCTGGTGTCCCGATAACGCCAACGCGACCCGCATCGACACTGTCAGCCAAAACCAGTTCACGCATAGCCTGACCGAACGCGGGATCACCAGGCAGGCCTGTGTAGACCTTGGTGGTCTCATTGTCCCAAACCTTTTTGCTGGCGGCACGCACCGCTTGCATCACCGGCGTTTGTCCTGTGCCGTCTTTGTAGACGCCAACACCAAGATCAATTTTCGTATCACGCGTGTCTTCGCGGCACAGCGTGATCAACTGCATGATTGGATCAGGGAATTGAGGGTTCAAGTTGTTCAGCATCATGCTTCTCCTGTTGCGACTTTCAGGTCGCCGTACATGCCCCACTCCGCCCAGCTTCCATCATAAAGCGCGTGCTTTACTCCGATCCGCTCAAGCGCAAGGCTCAAAATTGCTGCGGTCACGCCTGATCCACAGGATGTAATCGCAGGTTTGGTCAAATCGACGCCGGCGGCTTCGAACACGAGGCGCAGTTCGCCTGGGTGTTTCAAGGTGCCATCGGCTTGCAATAGGTTGCCAAACGGCACGTTGCGCGCATTTGGAATATGACCGACCCGCAGACCCGCGCGCGGCTCTGGAGCCTCGCCACGAAAGCGGGGACCGGGGCGCGCATCAATAATTGTGTGATCGCCAAGCTTCGACGACGAAGCCACTTGAGTTACATCGCGCAATAAATCGCTTTGCTCAACGACAACCATATGCCGGTCACGAATGACAGGTGGCTCAGTGGTTGTGGGGCGTTTTTCGGCTTTCCACTTGGGCAAGCCGCCATCCAAAACAGCAACTTTGCTTTGGCCAAAATATTTAAACATCCACCAAAGGCGCGGCGCTGAAAATAGTCCCGAGCCGTCATAAATCACAACTTGATGTCCATCGCCGACACCAAGCGCGCGCATCCGCGACATGAATTTTTCGGCGGGCGGCAGCATATGCGGCAAGGTCGAGCGCGCATCGGAAACATCATCGATGTCGACAAACCGTGCGCCCGCGATATGCTCGTTCACATATTCGGCTTTGGCGTCTCGGTTCATATCAGGCAAATACCATGACGCATCAATCAGACGCAAATCTGGGTCTTTTACACGTTCGGCGAGCCAAGTCGTCGACACGAGCGTTTTCGGATCGCTATGGGGCATTTTTCGGCCTTTGAATTGGTATATCTTCGCATAACGCTCTGCCTCATTTCATGCAAGGCGCGAGACCTACCAAAGGTATGATTCTGTGCCAAAATGGCAGACTTCAGATCAAAACCTTACAAAGACGCGATTTCAATGCGACCATCATCAGTCGCCTGAACCACAGCTAGGCTTTGCGCATCTGTGATTTAAGCAAACCAACTACAACCATCAACGCGCCGCCACCGACACCGCCGCCTGCGAAACTTTGTATGATCGCTTCAACATCGATGCCACCAGTCGCCATCCCTATACCGCCTGTGCCAAGCTTATTCAAAAGCTGCCCACCAATGCCGCCACCAACGATGCCAACGACCGAATTTCCAAGCGTTCCAAGATCCAGCTTTGGCACAAGTTTGCCAACGGCATTTCCGCCTGCGGCACCAAAAATCAACTGTATAAGAAGGTGTTCCATATCATTCTCCATCCCGGCCAATCACGAAGCGCCAAAGCAGGCCCTTCGCCTTGGTGTTCAATCCTTAAAGGAGAATAAAAGCACAGACCTAGGGGAGAAATCGCAAGGTAGTCCCCCACAAAGGAAGGGCACAAGCGTCAGTTTAGGAATTGTGACGTAGCAAACGTGACTTTTGGCGATTCCAATCACGTTTGGCATCTGAGGCACGTTTGTCGTGGTTCTTTTTACCTTTGGCGATGCCAATTTTAATTTTGACCCGCCCTTTATGGTTGAAATACATCACGAGCGGCACGAGCGTCATGCCCTCACGCCCCGTTGCCTGCCAGAGCTTGGACAACTCACGCTTAGATACGAGCAACTTACGTCTACGCCGCTCTTCATGCGGGAACATCGCCTGTTGGTAGGGCGCGATGTAGGAATTGACCAACCACAACTCGTTCGCCTCAACTGCAGCATAGCTTTCTGCGATATTTGATCCGCCAGTGCGCAAAGATTTGACCTCAGAGCCATGTAACAAAACGCCACATTCGAGATCGCTCTCGATCGCGTAGTCATAGCGTGCGCGCCGATTCTCGGCGATCACCTTGTAGTTCTTTTCTTCTGCGGTCTGTTTCTTTGCCATAATCCTGATCAAATAGGACATCCGCAGCACAGTGTCCACTGGCCCGCGCAGGCTTGCTCTGTCATATTCAGGCAAAATCAGAGGTTACCTGATCATGTTCATACAAATTTTCGTCGGCACCTGTCTTATTTTGCTGTCCGTTGCCGTGGCGACGCTTGGTTTTTTGGTATTTGAAATCATTCTAAACCGCGCGCATAAATGGTTGGTCAAGGAACCTCACCGCCCTAAATTGGCCGTGGTTCTGGCGGGTGCGGTCATCGCTGTGCTGTGGATGATCACCGCGGGCGTCTGGATTTGGGCCCTCGCCTTTCGCGTGCTCGGGGTGTTCATCCAATTCGAAGAATCCCTCTATTTCGCACTGGTTTCGTTCACAACACTGGGGTTTGGCGATTTGCTGCTGCCAGTCGAATGGCGGCTGCTCAGTGGCATGTGCGCCACGAACGGTCTGCTGAACATCGGCATGATGACCGCTTTGCTGATGGAAGTGCTGCGCCATGTGCGGCGCAACCAGTTGGACACTTTGAAAAAGCGCAGGCCAACAGACCATTAAACATTAAACATTAAAAAAAGGGAGGCCAAAGCCCCCCTTTCACAACTCAATGCAATTTAGCGTTAGAGCAATCCAGCAAATTCAAGCGCGGATTTGATCTGCGCCTTGGTTTCATCTGCCACTGGCAAAAGCGGCAAACGCACTTCGTCAGAACACAGATCCAAAAGCGACATCGCATATTTCACGCCGCATAGACCTGGCTCGACAAAAATCGCTTGATGCAATGGCATTAGTTTATCCGTGATCGCCAAGGCGGTCGCATAGTCGCCTTTCAACGTCGCGGCCTGCATGTCACTGCACAGCTTTGGCGCCACATTCGCAGTTACAGAAATGCAACCAAGTCCACCATGAGCGTTGAATCCCAAAGCTGTCGCGTCTTCGCCAGACATTTGCAAAAAATCAGTGCCGCAAGTGATTCGTGTGGCTGGCACACGCGCCAGATCGCCGGTTGCATCCTTAACGCCAATAATACGCGGCAACTTTGCCAATTCAGCCATAGTGTCTGGCGTCATATCCACGACGGACCGACCAGGGATATTGTAAATGATGATCGGAATATCAGCCGCATCGTTAATAGCGGTGAAATGCGCGATCAAACCCGCTTGGGTTGGTTTATTGTAATATGGCGTAACCACCAAAACAGCGTCGGCACCAACGGATGCAGCATGGCGTGCAAGATGTATGCTCTCCGCCGTATTGTTAGACCCTGCGCCAGCAATCACTGGAATGCGGCCCGCGGCTTTTGCAACAACTGCCTCGACAACCTGTTCGTGCTCAGCGTGAGACAAAGTCGGGCTTTCGCCTGTGGTGCCCACGGGGACAAGGCCGTTGGAGCCTTGATCAATGTGCCACTCAACCAAACGTTTGAGCGCGTCAAAGTCCACTGAGCCGTCCTTCAACGGCGTCACCAGGGCTGGAAATGACCCTTTAAACATTGTGCGCTCCTTTTCGTCTGTAAGTTGGGCGACCATCGCCCGCGCGGGACTGAATCGCCCCTGATCTCACGCGGAAACTAGCCGTCTTCGACAGGAATGCCAAGATTGTGTATTGCGACTTGAGGCATACACACTACCTTTGTGGCAATACGGACAAAAAGTTCGAGCACGAGAGGCACAATACCACAATGATGCGAGCCATCTATATAGCTGTTTTTATGGCACTATCTTCGCCATCCTTTGCGCAATCGACAGATGCGGATGCCTTGAGTGCTGCGTATAAATTTCGTGCCTCTGGCAACTGGGAAAAAGCAAAATCTCAGGTAAATGGGCTTGGGCAAGACATTATTGAATGGCATCGACTGCGCGCTGGCATCGGCACCTTTGATGACTACCGCACCTTTTTACGCGACAATGCCGATTGGCCGGGCTTACCCTTACTGGCGCAAAAAGGCGAAGCCGCGATTCCAGAAGATGCAAATCCGCGCCAAATCATTGACTATCTGACGGCCTATCCACCAAGCACCGCGCAAGGTGCTTTGCGGTTGATTGACGCTTATGAAGCGACCGATGCAAAAGGTGATGCGGCTGCACAAGCTGTGATCACTTGGCGCGAATTGCCCTTGTCTGCGACAGAGGCACAAATCTTGATTGATCGCTACGGAGACATAGTCACGGACCATAGCACAGCTCGCATGCAGCGCGCACTTTGGGCCGGAAACTACGACGAAGCATTGCGCATCGCACCGCTTTTGCCCGATGGATGGGACAAATTGATTGGGGCGATCAAAGCCGTCGCCGAAGACAAAACAGGCATGAACACAGCCATCAACGCCGTGCCTAACGCATTGGGCGGCATGCCGGTTCTCAGCTATGAGCGTTTTATTTGGCGCGCAAAGAACAATGGGGCTGACGACGCCGTCACATGGATGCTGCAACATTCCACCAGCCGCGAAGCGCTGGGAGAACCAGAACGTTGGGGGGATCGCAGGCGGTCCTTGGCGCGCCAAATGATGCGCGATGGCAAGTCTAAAATCGCCTATGCCGCCGCCTCTCGTCACTATCTGCGCCCAGACGAAGACCACTATGCCGATCTTGAATGGCTGTCAGGCTATATCGCCCTGCGTTATTTGAACGACCCTGCGCGGGCTTTGGATCACTTTAATCGCTTTCGCATTTCAGTGAGCACGCCAATTTCATTGGGACGTGCCGGGTATTGGGAAGGGCGCGCGTTAGAAGCTATGGGCGCCAAAGATGACGCAGCCGCTGCCTATGCGTTTGGGGCACAATTTCAAACGTCTTTCTATGGTCTTTTGGCGGCAGAGCGCGCAGGCCTTCCAATGGATTCGAAACTTGTAAGTGAAGCGCGCTTTACGCCATACGCGCAGGCCACGTTTATGGGGTCAAGTGTGCTGCAAGCGGCGCTGCTTTTGTATGAGGCAGATGATCTTCCTCTCGCGGCACGATTTATGCGTCATCTTGGCGAGGCGTTAACTCCGCAAGAATTGGGCCAGTTGGGCGATCTCGCGCTCGATACAGACCCATATCTTGCGGTACTTGTCGCCAAGTTCGCCGCCGATCAAGGCGTCGTGTTAGATCGGGCCTATTACCCTCTACAAGGACTTGAGAAAAACACCCTGCCCGTGCCACCTGAATTGGCCTTGTCGATTGCGCGACGCGAAAGCGAGTTCTACCCCAAAGCACGCTCACATGTCGGCGCGGCGGGACTTATGCAACTGATGCCAAACACCGGAAAGGCCATGGCCGAACGTGTTGGAATGGAAAATTTCGAAACAGATGATCTGTATGATCCAGCAATCAACGTGCGCCTTGGTTCCGAGTATTTGGCTAAGCTGACAGAGGATTACGGCTATAATATTCCTTTGATTGCGGCAGGTTACAACGCTGGTCCCTCACGGGCGAATGCTTGGATTGAACGCTACGGCGATCCACGCTCAAACGATACGAATGTCATCGATTGGATCGAACACATCCCTTTTCGTGAAACACGTAACTATGTCATGCGTGTCGCCGAAAGTGTGCCTGTATATCGCGCAAGACTAAGCGGCAGCGCGCAACCGATCACTTTGTCCAAAGATCTAAAAGCGCGGTAAACACAGGTTATCGTTTAGCGCGTGAGGCCACCATTTGTGCGCGCACGAGTGCGAAAACCCCTGCGCCCACCACAAGTGTTGTACCAACCGCCACGTTCAATCTGATCACATCACCGAACACCAAAACGCCCAGGACCGAGGCAAACGCCAGTTGCAGATAGGCAAAGGGCTGAATGGCCGAAGCTTCGGCAAGTTCATAGGCACGGATCAAAAGATAATGCCCCAAAGTGGCAGAGGCACATAGCAGCGCCATCATTCCCCAATCAGCAGGGGTCATAGGCTCCCAAAACCACGCGCCGATCAACGTCATTACAACCGCACCAGACCCCCCCGTATAAAAGAACGTCACCGAAGCAGCATCTTTGCGAGACACATAGCGATTGAGCAATCCGTAGACCGCAAACATGACTGCTGCGGCCAGTGGATATATGACTGCAGGTGCAAAGACACCTCCGCTCGGTTTTAAAATTATCAAAACCCCCACGAACCCCACGGCCACCGACACCCAACGCCGCCAACCAATTTTTTCGCCCAAGATCGGCCCCGACAAGGCCGTGATCAAGAGAGGATAAATGGCAAACATCGCATGGCCTTCCACAAGCCCAAGTTTAACGAAACCGATCACCATAACGATCACTTCCAACGCCAAGAGCGCGCCGCGAAAAATTTGTAATTTCGGCTGAGCAGATCGGACCACAGCGCGTAACCCGCCCCGCGCACGTGCGGACCACATGATCACAAAGCCCGCGAAAAACCAGTAACGAACCATCAACACCATATAGACGTTATATTCATCGGCCAAATGGCGTGACAGCCCGTCTTGCATGGCGAAAATGAACATGGTGATAACCATGATCCAAATGCCCATGGTCGAGTTTTGTTTCATTAGTTGCGATGAACTCATGCTGTTTGTCCTAAAGGTATACCGATAAAAGTCCCGCGGCTCATGTGCCGCTTGTTGCCGAAACCTGAGACGCGTTCAACATCAAAGCCAGCCGCAGTCAATGAACGACGCACATGTCCCGCCGCCGTATAGGTCGCAAAGGTTCCATCTGAAGCTGTATGCGCGCCGACCTGTGTCATCATATCTGCGCTCCAAAGCTCAGGGTTTTTAGCAGGGGAAAATCCATCTAAGAACCAAGCATCTGCTTTGCCAGACCAGTGTTCAAGTGTTTCACGCGCATCACCAACGACAACATCCACGTCTACATTTCCGACCCGAAAATGGCGGAGTCCTGTCCGCCATGCATCTAAAAACGGACCCGCAATAGCAGCTGCTTCGGGAAATGCGCTAAGTGCTGTTTCAATATCATCAGCATCCATTGGGTATGCTTCAAACGACGTAAATCGAAGCGTTTCATCGCCGCGCCATATCAACGCCAAGGCCAGCATATTAAGCCCTGTGCCAAAGCCCAATTCGGCCACATGAAACCCGTCTTTCAGGCGCGCAGGTAAATCATTTCCCGCCAAGAAAACATGACGTGTTTCTTCCAGCCCAGAGCCAATGGAAAAATACGGATCATCAAATTGTGTTGAAACAGGGATAACCCCGTCACGCCATTTAATGGCTGCTGTCTGGTGGTTGGTCATAGGATGTCTTAGATAAGAAAAATATGGCCCGACCATGCGCGCGTGGTCGGCGAAATTCAATGAGCAAAAATCCACTATGTGCAGTGCAGACATCACAATTTATGGCGCAGGTGCGTTTGGCTTAACGGCAGCACTTGAGGCGCTGAAGCGCGGCGCAAAGGTGCAGGTAATTGACCCGAACGGTGTTGGGTTTGGGTCATCAGGCGGCATTGTTGGCGCATTGGCCCCGCATACACCGGAACGGTGGGACGCTGTGAAAGAGTTTCAATTGGACAGTCTGTTGCTGTCGCGCAGCTATTGGCCACAGGTTGAACAAACTAGTGGGCTATCCACTGGCTATGGCAACTTGGGACGCCTGCAAGCCATACCAAACGACCACCAGCTAGAGCTGGCCCATCTGCGCACCAGCGATGCGCAAACCCTATGGCGCGGTCTGGCAGAGTGGCGGGTCATTCCTGTGACAGACGCGCAAGGATGGGCACCAGACACACCAACAGGCTGGCTTGTCCACGATACTTTATCTGCACGCATAAACCCTGCTCGTGCCTGTACGGCGCTGGCTGCAGCCGTGACTGCAAAGGGCGGCGAGATCGTCGCGCATGCGGTGCCAAAAGGTAAAGTGATCCATGCGACAGGCGTGTGGGGACTCAACGAAATGAGCAAACGTTTGGGTCATGAGGTCGGGAACGGCGTCAAAGGCCAAGCGATTTTGTTGCAATATGACTTGCCAAACGCGCCACAAATTTTCACTGGTGGCGTGCATATCATTCCGCACGGTGATGGCACTTTGGCCATCGGCTCGACCTCTGAACGTTATTTCGATAATCCGCAAAGCACAGATGAACTGGCCGATGACCTTTTAGCACGCGCCATTACGGCGATGCCGCAGCTGTCAGATGCGCCCGTTCTAAAACGATGGGCCGGCGTGCGCCCTCGGGCAGCGACCCGCGCGCCGATGATGGGCGCTGACCCTGATCGCAAGGGTGAGTATGTGTTCAATGGCGGCTTCAAAATCGGCTTTGGTATCGTACCGCTTGCGGCCCAACGATTGATTGATCTGGTGCTCGAAGGCCGCGATACGATTCCGGAAAATTTCAAAGTGGAAGCGTCATTATAACGCTTCTATCGAAAACGTATCGCAAGTTCATTTGCTTCTCGAACCCAGACAAGCTAATCCGCAACAGTCAGAATTTGATCCAAAGTCTTTTTCATTTTGGCAACTTTGGGCACCTGAGCGTCATCAGAAGGATGCCCCACCGCCAAAATCATGATTGGTTTTTCTGACTCAGGTCGCCCCAAAAGACCGTTTAGAAATTTCATAGGATTGGGCGTGTGGGTCAATGACACAAGGCCAGCATGGTGCAATGCAGACACTAAAAATCCAGTGGCGATGCCTGTGCTTTCAGGCACGTAATAGTTTTTAAACCGTGTACCATCATCAAAGTGCCCCCAGCGTTGCGCAAAAATGACAATCAGCCACGGGGCAATATCAAGATGCGGTTTGTCCGCACTTGTGCCAATCGGTTCAAGCGCTTTGATCCATTCATCACTGGCTCCACCATCGTAGAATCGCTTTTCTTCCTCTTCAGCGGCCAAACGGATTTGGTGTTTCAAATCAGGATTAGAAATCGCAACAAAGTGCCAAGGTTGATGGTTTGCACCTGATGGAGCCGACCCAGCTGCGCGAATGCATTGTTCGATCACCTCACGTGGCACTGCGCGATCTGAGAAGTCACGTACTGTATGACGGCGTTTCATTCTGTCGTAAAACGCATTGGCATTTTCCAGCATTTCTGCGTCGCTTAAATCCATGCGATCCGGCAATTCCAGCGCTTCGTATTCAATATGATCACGCGCAAACATCGCCTTAATACTCCACCCCGATTTGCGCTTTCACACCGGACCGGAACGGGTGTTTGACCAACTCCATTTCCGTCACCAAATCCGCGGCCTCTATCAGTCCGTCTTTGGCGTTGCGCCCCGTCAACACCACGTGGGTCAGCGGCGGTTTTTCCGCCTGCAAAAAGGCAACAACTTCATTCACATCCACGTAATCATAGCGCATCGCGATGTTGATCTCATCAAGCAAAACCATACGGTTGCTTTCGTCACGGATCAATTCTTTGGCCTTGGCCCAAGCGGCTTGCGCCATCTCAATATCGCGGGCTTTGTCTTGGGTTTCCCATGTAAAGCCTTCGCCCATGGTGTGGAACTCGCAAATATCGCCAAAGCGTTCGGTGATCAAATTGCGCTCACCACATTCCATACCGCCTTTAATAAACTGAACAACGCCACATTTCATATCATGGGCGATGCAGCGAAAAATCATGCCAAACGCGGCAGAGGATTTCCCCTTGCCCTTACCCGTATGCACCATGATCAGACCTTTTTCGCCTGTCTTGGTTGCCATTATTTTATCGCGGGCGACTTTCTTCTTTGCCATTTTAGCGGCGTGGCGGGCGTGGTCTTCGCTCATGGGTCTCTCCTGAATAGGGTGACTTCAAATTTGCATTGCTCAGGCGCTAATGGCAATGGGCAAGCTGGAATTGCGTTGCATGTCTATAAATGAAAAAAGGCCGCCCTGCGATTGGGACGGCCCTCTTTTTTAAGTGAGACGCTGGTTGAATGACGCATATATGCGTTAGCAATCCAGCTTTCCCATCAGAATTTTGGGAAATAAACATCACCCGGAGATAAGGTAAAAATTTCACTTCCTGTGGCAGTCACCACAATCGAATGTTCAAACTGCGCCGTGAGTTTCTTATCAACGGTGATCGCGGTCCAATCGTCTTTCAAAACCTTAGTTTCAGGGCGTCCCATGTTGATCATCGGCTCAATCGTAAAGATCATGCCCTCTTCCAAAACAGGCGCCAATTCGCCCGCACGACGCGCAGGGACGTAATGCAAAACATTGGGCGGAGAATGAAATACCCGTCCAATACCGTGCCCACAAAAATCGCGCACAACTGACATACGGTTTTTATGGGCATGGGTTTGGATCGCGCTTGCGATATCGTCAAAGGTATTGCCCGGTTTGACCGCATCGATGCCAAACATCAAAGCGTCATGCGTCACAGTGATAAGGCGCTCTGCGAATTTTTTAGCTTTACCTGCAACATACATCCGGCTTGTATCGCCAAACCAGCCATCTTTGATGACTGTGATGTCGATATTGACGATATCCCCATCGAGCAAGACATCGTCTTTACGTCCAGGAATTTTCGATCCTGGAATGCCATGACACACCACGTGATTGACCGAAATGCACGAAGCGTGCGCGTAACCTTTATATCCGATGGTGGCAGATGTGGTCCCAAGTTCAACCACGCGGCGTTCCACAAAGGCGTCAATTTCGCCAGTGGTCGCGCCCGGTTGCACCAGTGCTCCAACTTCGTCCAAAATCTGTGCGGCCACCTGACCAGAGGCGTGCATGCCTGCGTAGTCAGTGGGCTCATATATGCGAATGCCATCTTTGGTGATGCGGCCATGATGCGTGTCGTTCACATCGTTCTCCTGATTGCGATGCGGGTGATATAAGGCCAAAGGCACCAAAGTGCCAGAGTGTAGGTGTCACTTGTGATCTAAGGGCCTCGGGTCCAATGTGATTTCATGGGGAGACACGCGGATACGCAACACCATGATCTCTACCCCAGCATCTTTCGCGTCACTTTCAGCTGCCGCGTAAACCGGATCGATATCGGCAGCTGGCGCAAACCGGTCGCAATCATCACGACTGACCAAATACAACATAACGGCGCGGTCGCCTGCCAGAACCCGCTTAGCCAGCTCCCCCAGATGTTTGGCCCCGCGCGCTGTTTTACTATCGGGAAATTCGGCAAGGCCTGCTTGGCGCGACAGGGTAACCGACTTCACTTCAACCCATGTTTTAAGGCCATCTTTTTCGACCAAAAAATCGACGCGCGATTTGTCCCCATAGGGCACTTCGGATCGTACATCGCCTTCCAAACCAGAGATTAATCCAGCCAAAAGGGCCTCTTTCACCACCCTATTGGCGATCCCAGTATCGACGACAATCGTAGCCCCGCCTTTTTCAATCAAGCGCAATCCGTATTTGAGCTTCTTCTTAGGATCATCATTGGGCTCGACCCAAACCTTTAGACCAGCGTCAGACATGCCCATCATCGACCCCGGGTTCGGGCAATGAGCCGTGACTTCAGTGCCATCTTTCAATCGTACATCCGCAAGAAAGCGTTTGTAGCGTTTTAGCAGAACGGCAGGAACGAGAGGGGTTTGAAAGCGCATGGGCAAGCACTATACCTTAGTGACACCTGACTCAAGGAACACTCAAGGAACCCCTTATGCCCAACCCAACCGCAGCCATGCTTGTTATCGGCGATGAAATTCTATCTGGGCGCACACGCGATGCGAATATGTATCACCTCGCCAATGAGCTGACCAAGGTTGGGATTGACCTCAAAGAAGTCCGCGTTGTCTCAGACGACAAAAAGGCGATCGTCGAGGCAATTCAATCTCTAAAGCAGGGGTTTGATAGCGTGTTTACCTCTGGCGGTATCGGTCCGACCCATGATGACATCACTGCTGACTGTGTGGCCGAAGCCTTTGGTGTGGGCATTGACGTACGCCAAGACGCCTATGACGTCATGGCAGCACATTATATAGCGCAAGGGTCGGAATTTACTGAAACGCGTATGCGTATGGCACGCATTCCAGACACCGCAACATTGATCGACAATCCCGTGTCTATCGCGCCAGGGTTTAAAATTGAAAATGTTCATGTCATGGCTGGCGTGCCCAAAATATTCGAAGCCATGGTGGCCTCTGTCTTGCCCACGTTGACCGGCGGCGCGCCTTTGACATCGCAGACCTACAGAATTGAACGCGGTGAAGGCATCGTCGCAGACCCCTTGCGCGGCTTGGCTGAAAAATATGCTGATTTGTCTATTGGGTCTTACCCGTTTCAAAAAGACGGCGCCTTTGGAACAAACATCGTGATCCGTGGCGCAGACGAAGCCGAGGTGTCCAAAGCTATGGCAGAACTCATCGCTATTTTTCCAGATCACGGCGCGTGATGACGCAGGCGGACCTTTGGCAAGTGCTTGAGGCCTCATGGCCTGCCGCCTCACGAACCGCTTTCGGGCCATTCATTTGGCGTGAAGGCGCAGGAGGCGGAAGCCGTGTGTCTGCTGCAACTGCCAATACTCTGCCTGACGTCTCTGCTTTAGACTCTATTGAGCGCAAATTTACTGCGGCCAACCGCGATGCGCTGTTTCAACTGCGCGACACAGAGAGTGCTTTCGATCAAATGCTAGAACAGCGCAGTTACGATATCATAGACCCAACACTATGCCTTGCTGCCCCTGTCGATAGTTTTGCCAAATCAGACCCTAAAGCGGCTTATATCAGCTGGCCCCCAATCGCCGCACAGCGCGATATCTGGGCCCTCGGAGGCATTGGCTCTGCACGGATCAACGTAATGAAACGTGTTCGAATTCCAAAGACAACCTTGTTAGCCCGCGATCAAAATGCGCCAGCAGGAACGGCCTTTGTCGCCACTCTAGGGTCCATTTCTGTTCTTCATGCTCTGGAGATCGCGCCCGCATTTCGACGGCGTGGCCTAGCCCATGCGCTGATGAACCATGCCGCTGATTGGGCTAAAATCAACGGAGCGTCCACGATTTCCGTTCTGGTCACGCGCGCCAACACAGCCGCCATTGCTTTGTATTCTTCTCTTGGAATGCGTGAAATCGGTCATTACCACTACAGGCGAAAGAGGACATTATAACCTATGCCTGCACACTCAAAACCTATTGCCAGATCTGCCTACTTGACCTGTTTCACTATATACTTCGCTGCCGCGCCCTTGGCAGCATTGGACTTAAACGTCCCCGCAAATATGGTTCGCACCGCCCAGCGCGAAGAAGTCGCAACAGTGCAGCCATTGCCTAGTGCCACTTTTTCCGGTGCTGAGACGCCGTTTCTATCCGCCGAAGGACGCGTCGTGCATACGGCTTATACGATTTCGTCGACAAGCCTCACACCATTTCAATTGATCGCCCCCCTTAAAGAGCAGCTGGAATCACAGGGGTATCAAAGCGTTTTTGCTTGCGCAGATACAGTATGTGGCGGTTTCGATTTTAGATATCTTCTGGACCTGCTGCCAGAACCGCATATGCACGTGGATCTTGGGAATTTTCAGTATCTATTGGCCGCAACCCCACAAGGCCGTGTTGTAGCACTTGTGACCAGTCGCGCGCGCACAGCAGGTTTTTTACAAATCACTGAGATCACGCCAGAGACCGGCGCGACGGACCTGTCAATTGTCGAGAATGCCCCATTCGAGACGATAGACACAACACTGGTCACACAGACCCTTGGCCCCCTTGCGCAAGAATTTTCCGCGCACGGATCAGTAGCACTGGATGATTTGGCGTTTGAAACCGGCTCGTCGCAGCTTGGCGACGGTCCTTTTGAAACCTTGCAAGCCCTAGCCGCATATTTGACGCAAACCCCCGATGCGCACATTGTTTTGGTTGGTCATACCGATGCTGTGGGAAGCCTAGAGGGCAACATTACTCTATCGCGAAAACGTGCCAGTTCGGTTCGCGATAGATTGGTGAACCGCCATGGCGTGCCCCCACGCCAAGTTTCTGCACAGGGCATTGGGTATCTCGCCCCACGCGCGAACAACAGCACAGAGCAAGGGCGTAACATAAACAGAAGGGTTGAAGCCGTTTTGGCCTCAACCCCCTAAAGTTTCAAAAATTGATCTGATTTAGCTCCAGTTTTCTGGACCTTTATCTGCGAACGCATGTGCCAAAAAGTCGATGAACGCACGCACTTTCGGCTGGGTAAAACGTCCCGGAGGATACACAGCGTAGACCCCTTGGACCTCTGCCGGCAATTCAGGGATGGCCTCTTCGATCAGGCCTTTTTCCAAAGCGTCCGCGTATAAGAATGACGGTAAGTAAGCGATGCCGAGTCCTGAAATACAAGCGTTCAGCAAAGATTGCCCATCGTTCACAGTCAACCAGCCCGCCGTGCGCACCTGGCGTTTTTCGCCAGACGGCGCGGTCAATTTCCATACCGCAGAATTCGATTGGTTTGAGTAATGCAAAAGCTTGTGATCGTTTAGATCGTCAATTTTCTCAGGTCGCCCATATTTTTCAAAATACGCGGGGCTGCCAACCATTCGCTTTGTGGTTTCTGTCAATTTGCGTGCTCGCAAGGTGCTGTCTTCCAGCTCTCCAATGCGAACGGCCATATCAAAACCTTCGGAAATCAGTTCAACGTAGCGATTGTTCAGCACCATATTAACGGTGATGTCAGGGAACTCGGTCAAAAACTCGCCGAGAACTGGCGAGAGGTGATTGACCCCAAAGTCCGTCGCCACAGATATACGCAACAGGCCAGACGGCGCGGATTGCATCGATGTGACCAAAGCGTCCGCTTCGCCTGCGTCATTTAGAACGCGGCGGGCACGATCATAGTAAGCCAGACCAATTTCTGTAGGGCTTACACGGCGTGTTGTGCGGTTTAGCAAACGTGCACCCAGTCGGGCCTCTAACGATGAAACGTGCTTAGAGACTGCGGATTTTGAAATCCCCATCTTTTTTGCCGCATCTGTGAAACCACCTTGGTCCACAACGGTGGCAAAGGCTTCCATTTCAGTCAATCGATCCATTGGTGTGCTACCTACATACTTGCGCTCGTTCCAATCCTGTATGCAGGCCAAATTGGGCAACAATAGGTCCGCGGCGGGACAATAGCGTGTTGATGTTGGTATCGTCTGAAATCTGGAAACACAGGCATGCCATTAAAAATGGCAAACAAATCTTTAGCTTACCTATAGAATCGCGGCCAGTCGGGCACCCTGATCAATGGCACGCTTTGCATCCAATTCTGCCGCGACATCTGCCCCACCAATCACATGCACGCGATGCCCATCGCTTTGCAGCTCATCGGCCAAAGATCGATTTGGCAGCTGGCCCGCGCACATCACAATGGTATCTGCCTCAATAAATTGACGTTCTTCTGCCTTGGTGATCCAAATACCGCTCGGCGTGATTTCATCATAAGACACGCCCCCCATCATCCGCACGCCTTTCATTTGCAACGTCGCGCGGTGAATCCAACCTGTGGTTTTCCCAAGTCGCTTGCCGGGCTTTTCCGCTTTGCGTTGCAGCATCGTCACCTGTCGCACGGGTGGCTCTGGCTGGGGGCCATCCAATGACAATCCGCCACGATCCACCTGCGGGTCTGTAATGCCCCATTCATGTTTCCACGCGTCTAAGTCCAAGGTGGGGCTGGTATCAGTGGTCAAAAATTCAGACAGATCAAAACCGATTCCACCAGCGCCGATCACCACAACCTTGGCCCCAACGAATACAGAACCCTGCAGAACTTTGGTATAAGAGACGACATTAGAATGCGTGTCCTGCCCGCTGATCTGCGGGTCACGCGGCGTGATGCCTGTGGCAACCACCACCTCGTCGAACATGGCAAGGTCTTGTAGCTCCGCCTTAGTCCCAAGTTTTACCGTGATAGAAGAGCGTGCGACCATGGTCTCATACCATGCAACAAGCCCATGGAATTCTTCTTTACCCGGCACCTGACGCGCTAAGTTCAGCTGCCCGCCCAAGGTTGCAGACTTATCAAACAACGTCACGTTATGCCCACGTGCGCTTGCCGTCAGTGCAGCAGACAGACCGGCAGGGCCAGCACCAACAACGGCAATTGTTTTGACCTCACTGGCGGGGTCATAGGTCAATTCTGTTTCGTGACAGGCACGCGGATTGACCAAACACGACGTCAGCTTGCCGCCAAAGGTGTGATCCAAGCAAGCCTGATTACATGCTATGCAAGGCGCGATTTCATCCGCAGTACCAGCCGCAGCTTTGACCACAAAATCTGGATCAGCTAAAAAAGGACGCGCCATCGACACCATATCAGCGCAGCCTTCGGCCAAAACGGATTCGGCGACATCAGGCATATTGATACGATTCGATGTGATAACTGGAATAGACACTTCGCCCATGATCTTTTGAGTCACCCAAGAAAACGCGCGGCGCGGCACAGAGGTGGCAATTGTCGGCACGCGCGCCTCATGCCAACCAATGCCTGTGTTTAAAATTGTCGCCCCTGCGGCCTCGACTTCTTTGGCGAGCATGACGACTTCGGACCACGTTGATCCGTTGGGGATGAGATCTATCATCGACAGGCGATAGATCAAAATGAATTCAGGCCCGACTGCGGCACGCACCCGTTTGACCACCTCAATGGCAAAGCGCATTCGGTTTTTGTATGATCCACCCCAAGCGTCGCTGCGTTTGTTGGTATGCGCGACTAGGAACTGATTGATCAGATAGCCCTCAGAGCCCATGATTTCGACCCCATCATAGCCTGCTGCCTTGGCGCGCTGTGCAGCCGTCGCGAAATCAGTGATTTGTTTTTCGATCCCTACGGCGTCTAATTCGGTCGGCTTGAATGGCGATATTGGCGACTTGATTGGTGATGGGGCCACACAATTGGGACCATAAGCATAACGCCCCGCATGCAAAATCTGCATCGCAATTTTACCGCCCTGCGCGTGGACGCGATCTGTGACGGTTCGGTGGTTTGCGATGTCTTGGTCTGAAAACAACCCTGCGGCCCCGGGATATACTCCACCCTCAGAATTAGGTGCCATTCCACCCGTGACGATTAAGCCAACGCCACCTGCGGCCCTTGCCGCATAAAAAGCAGCGACCGCGTTCCAATCTTTGCGCTCTTCCAACCCTGTGTGCATCGACCCCATCAAGGTACGATTGCGCAAGGTGGTGAACCCCAGATCAAGTGGTGCCAAAAGATGCGGATACTGTGTCATTATACCTGTCTCCCTAAGCGCCAAGGTTCACGCATGCGTCAGCCGTTGTCACGCACAACGCGGCGTCAAAACTGCGACAAACGCAACGGGGTACAATCAGTTGTCGCTCGTTTCCAAGCAATGTCGGCGAAAGGCGCGTTTAAGCATATCAAGCTCTGCACGCAGTAACCCCAGATCTGCGCGAATATCATCACTTAACGCTTCGCCTGCAATGATGGAAAAACTTGCCAGCTGATCGCCTGTGTCCAAATTGGAAATCAAGAAAACCTGCACTCCATCGCTGATCAATTCAGCAGGGATAGCAACACGAAAGAACCAAACCCCGGCTCGATCAGGGTCTTCGTCCAACACATGCCCCCCAACCGGCTGATCGAGATGAGTCACCTCAAGCGCTGGCAGGGTTTCAATGTCTTCTGGGACGTGCAATTCACCCTCCCAAATACCACCATGCAAACGTGTTTTGACCAGTTCAATTTTACTCATCACCATGTCCTTATAATTCTGCGCGAGGGCGGCGTGAAAGTGTGAGATCGCGTAAAACGATCTGGTTCATTTCGGGATCTTCAAAAATGAAATCAATCCAGACTTTCTCAACCCGTTTTTCATTCAATTTGGTATAGGCCAAATCGAATTCTGCGAAAACATCATCACTATTCAATGGGATTTCACGCACCACCTGTTCCAAATTTGGTCCGTGTTTTACGTTCAGCCGTGCAAAAACTTCGATAGGGGCTTCCAAATCAATAGCACAATCAAGACGTAAGATATGGCGTCTACTTAAGCCGTCACACACTTCGGCAGGCAAGTCGATCGCCAGCGATAGAAAGCTGCCATCGAAACGAAACACGTCTAAACGCAATCCAAAAGGCGCAAGATCCATATCAGAAACATTGCGCACTTGCCTATATGTCAGTTCGGACACGCGGCAATCGTGGAACATAGTCCCCTCGTTGCCAATGCGCGCTTTCGTCAATACTGACGATGCGCCCAAGGGTGTAATGGGCCCGCGCCAAATTTCGGGCCGATACGACCAATCTGTATACAGTGGCAATTGCATTGCATTTGATCCGATAAACGGCAGCGCCAAACGCCCTTCAGCTTCAAAAATGAACCGATCCAACTGCATCCGCAAATCGCGTGCTTGGCCGCGCACAGCCCGCAAGTCACCCAAGCCAATGGATTTAACCTTGTTCGCCCGCTTGGACCAACGCTTTAAGGCAGCTGCATTCAAAAGCCGCTCGATGTAATTTCCAATGCGCGAACTCATATGTCTGAAAATGCCCTATACTCGTGTGCTCGAAAAGTCGTCATGTTCGTTCCGTTATATCCGTATCGTCAAGGATGTCTGTGTTGCTTAGGATGTTTCTGTAACGGGAAACAACGCGATTCAGATCAATCTGACAGATAAAGGTTTCATCTCAACAAACGCGACAAAATACTAGACTTTGGCTCGCATTTCGCAACAATCGAGCGCTATTGCGCTACATTTTCAGCCAGCAATAGGCGCGCAAGCTGGATCACAAGCGCTTTTGCGCTTGTGTTACTGGCAGTAACTCCCACAAACGGCGTGACTGACAGCGTCACCAAACGATTATGAATGACGGTAAAGGCGCGCCAGTCATCTTGAGACAGTCCGTCAATGTTGACAGGTGACGAATCGCGAATGTGCAAAATCAAGGTATCATCATCCACAATTTCCATACTCGCAGAGACCGTCACGGCATCTCCGTTGCGCGACAGGACGGCGCGCCCCTGCTCTGTGCTAAAGAATTTTTGCAACGCCTGTGGAGTCACGCTTTCAGGATTTTCAAGCGGAGCCGCGACCGTTGTTGTAAGCAGTACAGATCGCGATTGGTCGACTTTGTGTTTTTTTCCGCGCAAAGCCGCGCAATCAGCCATCAAAACAAAACCCGTTTTCACAGTGTCTTTGACCGAAGTTTCATCAACACAAAACCCATCAGGTGCGGTGACAGTGAAATTTGAAGACGCCAAGCGTACCGAGGTCTGGCCTTTGATCGCGCCACCACCGAGGTCAGGTAATGTCATCTGACACCCGCTAAAAACAGTACACAGACACAAAGCCAAAGCTATTTTATTCATCAACATACACCGCCACTCCGTCACTCACCGTGTTCAGATACAGTTCACGCCATAAGCTCGCAAGAGCGGTGAAACATTTGTCACCCCAACTCTTTGCGAGCCCCAGTGCGGCTGCTATGTCCGTTGAAAGTCAACCTGTAAGGACAAGTGATGAAGTACAACGCATACGCGGACATGGTGGCATCTGCGCTCAGACAACGAGCCTATTGGCGCATAGTTGTGGCGCTTGTCGCTACGTTTTTAGTTGTATCCCTTGTAACGCCTTTGGCGCTGGGCTTGATTGGATCTCTTGCGCCCGAACTGTCGGCGATAAAACTTACTCCAACAGGTATCGAAATCGGCACATCGCAGGGCGGGCTGTTTCTTATTTTATCCAGCTTCGCTATACTAATTCTGGCAACGGTCATTTTCGCCAAAAAACTTTCCAATCGCACTCTGCGCGATCTCACAGGCCCTGCCCCGCTGTTACGCAGTCAGTTTTCTGTGACAGTTAAATGGATGTTCTGCCTCACAATTGTGATGATGTTGGTTCCAGCCCCGCAATCATCTATGGAGGTTCAAAGCCAACTGGCGTTAGGATTATGGCTCACTTGGCTACCACTGGGATTGGTCGGCCTCGCCATACAGGTCACTGCAGAAGAACTCTTTTTCCGCGGATATCTACAGACACAGCTGATTGGTGCGACAGGGTCTTATGCAAAGGGTATGGCTTTAAGCGCACTGATTTTTGGACTGGGGCATATATCTGGCGATGTTGAAGGCCTTTCTGCACTCTTTCCCGTTGTCTGGGCCACACTCTTTGGCCTTGTCGCGGGCGATCTGACAGCACGCAGTGGCACTCTTGGCCCGGCCATTGCGGTACATTTTATCAACAACATGACGGTGATTTTCATAGCACCTGTTGCTGGGGTTCTGTCTGGCTTTGGCCTTTGGACGCGTGACGTTGATCTGAACACTGCCTTTTCAGACCCTATTTTAATGTGCTTTGAAGGCCTTATTTTGCTGATTACTTGGCTCACCGCGCGTATTGCGCTTAAGCGTTGATTGCAATTCCCGTCATTGCTGCTTATTTGAGGGCTAACACAGACTTCGGCCAAAGGCTTACGCATGAACTGGATTTCCAACTACGTCCGCCCGACAATCAACTCTCTCTTTTCGCGCAAAGAAACGCCCGATAATCTTTGGACGAAATGCAAAGAGTGTGGAACCATGTTGTTTCACCGTGAGTTGGCAGACAATTTAAACGTCTGCACCAACTGTGACCATCACATGCACATCACGCCACGCCAACGTTTTGGGGCTTTGTTTGATGGCGGTATCTTTACGGAAATCGCAGTCCCCGCCGTTGTCGAAGATCCGCTGAAGTTCCGAGATCAGAAAAAATACCCCGACCGTATGAAGGCCGCACAAAAATCCACGGGCGAAAAAGATGCGATGCTTGTGGTAGAAGGCGAGATTGGTCGCACGCCCATCGTCGCAGCAGCGCAAGACTTTTCCTTTATGGGTGGGTCCATGGGCATGTATGTCGGTAATGCGTTTATCGCTGGCGTCGAACGTGCGATTGAACTGAAACGTCCATTTGTGATGTTCTCGGCCGCTGGCGGCGCACGCATGCAAGAAGGTATTCTATCCCTGATGCAAATGCCACGCACGACTGTTGCGATTGAGATGCTGAAAGAAGCAAACCTGCCCTACATCGTTGTGCTGACCCATCCGACAACTGGTGGCGTCACGGCTTCTTACGCGATGCTCGGCGATGTACAAATCGCTGAACCGAACGCGCTGATCTGTTTCGCTGGTCCACGCGTGATCGAGCAAACCATCCGTGAAAAACTGCCCGAAGGGTTCCAACGCGCTGAATATCTTTTGGATCACGGTATGCTTGACCGCGTGACCCATCGCACCAAGATGAAAGACGAATTGGTCACCATTTTGCGTATGCTCGGTGGTCTGCCCCCTGCTGTTGTGGCGGATTTACCAGCCCCAACCGAGGTAGCTGAATTGGCAGCACCCACTGACACAGCGGACTCAGCCAAAGCTGAATAATCATGGACGGGTGGCGACACCGCCGCCCACTCCACCAGCGCCCAGCACGCTGTGATTGCTGAGCCCCCCAACATTACAATCGCAGGTCCAACTATGCGTTCCGATATCATCCTCGATCGTCTGATGTCTTTGCACCCCAAAGTGATCGACCTTGTTCTGGACCGTGTTTGGCGCTTGCTTGACGCGCTCGACAACCCCCAATCCAAGCTGCCCCCTGTGATCCACATCGCGGGCACCAATGGCAAAGGATCGACGCAAGCGATGATCCGCGCTGGACTTGAGGGCGCTGGCAAATCGGTACACGCCTATACATCACCGCATTTGGCGCGATTTCACGAACGTATTCGCCTTGCAGGGGAATTGATTTCCGAAGACGCATTACAAGACATCTTGGAAGAATGCGAACGCGCCAATGGCGGCGAACCCATCACCTATTTCGAGATCACAACTGTCGCAGGCCTTTTGGCCTTTTCACGCACGCCAGCCGATTACACTTTGCTTGAGGTGGGCCTTGGCGGGCGCTTGGATGCCACCAATGTCATCGACACGCCCGCGTTGACTGTCATCACACCGATTTCTATCGATCACACCCAATTTTTGGGGGACACGATCGAAGCCATCGCCAGTGAAAAAGCCGGCATTATCAAACGCGGCGTACCCTGCATCGTCGGCCCACAACCTGAGGCCGCGATGGAGGTGATCGAGCGCCAAGCCATGCGCCTTGGCGCGCCCTTGCTGGCTTATGGTCAACACTGGCATGTTACTGAAGAGCATGGACGGTTGGTTTTTCAAGACGAAACAGGCCTGCGCGATTTGCCTTTGCCAAATCTGATTGGCAAACACCAAGTTGAAAATGCCGGCATGGCCCTTGCAGCGCTGCGCCATCTTAATATGGGTGATATTGCCCTAGAGGCTGCCGTCACAGGCGCGCAGTGGCCTGCACGGATGCAGCGTCTCAAGACAGGCCCGTTGATTGAGGCCGCAGTAGACGCCGAAATCTGGCTGGATGGCGGGCATAACCCCGCCGCAGGACTTGCCCTTGCGGAAGCCATGGATCGCTTGCAGCCCCGCACCACCTATTTGATTTGCGGTATGCTAAACACCAAAGACATTGGTGGGTATTTGCGCCCGCTAGCGCGTCATGCCGAGCAGCTCATCGCCGTGTCGATCCCTGGTGAAGCTGCCACACTCAGCGCTGAGGAGACCGCAAAAGTCGCCCAAGATGTTGGTATGAAAGCGACACAAAGCGACAGCGTTTTTGAGGCCATTCGGTCTATTGTAGCAACGGATCCCGATGCGCGGATTTTAATCTGCGGTTCGCTTTATCTTGCCGGTGCGGTTTTGCGCGAAAACGGCTGATTAAAACCGCACGACTTTAGACAGCGCCATCTTAATGAGCGTCGTCTGTTGCCCAGTCTTTGTCTTGCATCTCGCGTAAACGCGAGGCTGTACGTTCAAATTCGAACACGCCAGCACCTTCGATATATAGGCTTTCGGGCGCGTCAACCGCACTGGCGACCACGCGCACTTTTGCCTCATATAGCGCATCAACCAAAGTCACGAACCGCTTGGCCTCATTGAAATTGCCACGTCCTAAACGCGGGATGTCTTCAATAATCAACAGCTTCACCGCGTCTGCAATCGCCAAGTAATCTCCTGGACCATACATCTGACCGCACAGGTCCCAAAACGTCGCGCGGGCAATACCGTTGTGAAACTTCGGCAGCTTCACGTCGCGGCCTTTGACTTTAATCGTCAGCCCTTCAGATGCATCACCAGTCAGATCTGTCCAAATCTCATTGATCGTCGCACGTGTCTCATCATTGATCGGACTGAAATAAACGGGCGTGCCCGTCAAACGCCCCTGACGGTAATCGACTGGAGAATGCAGATGATGCACCTCTAACTTGTCTTTAATGATATCGATAAAGGGCAAAAAGAGCTGCCGATTGAGGCCGTTCTTATACAGATCATCTGGCACACGGTTCGAAGTGGTCACAACAGTCACACCCCGCGCAAACAGTCCTTCAAACAGACGCCCCACGATCATCGCATCGGCGATGTCAGTGACCTGCATTTCGTCGAAACACAGCAAACGCACCTCTTCAGCGACCTTATCGACGACGGGTACAATCGTGTCCGCGATGCCTTTTTGACGTGCCTCAAAAATTTGCGCCTGCACGTCTTGCATGAAGGCGTGAAAATGAACGCGGCGTGAAGGTACGGGAGAATGTTCATGAAACAGATCCATCAACATCGACTTGCCACGCCCAACGCCACCCCAAATGTACAGGCCTTTTATGGGATCAGGCTTTTTGCGCCCGCCAATCAGAGACAGCAATCCGCGTTTGCCAACGGGCGCCGTCGCCAAATCATGTTGCAATCGATCAAACAGCGGCAAAACTGCTTCTTGTGCGACATCCGCACGCAGCGTTCCAGCGGCAACACGAGCTTTATAAATCTGAGTCAAACTATCCATGGCACATCCATAATACGCGCAATCTCATAAGAAAAGATGATGGGCGTCATGCAGATCATTTGTTTGACGTTCTCAATAGAAATGACGATAGAGTGAGCGCAAAGGAGACATCTATGTCCAGCACACGCACGCCCTTATTTACTCCCGTTCTTTTGGCGGGCTGTGTTGTCATTCTGATCAGTTTTTCGATCCGCGCTTCTTTTGGCGTTTTTCAAATCCCGATTGCCGCCGAATTCAACTGGCCGCGCGCTGAATTTTCGCTGGCCATTGCGATTCAGAACCTGTTTTGGGGCATTGGTCAGCCAATTTTTGGCGCGCTAGCCGAACGCATCGGTGACCGCAAAGCGATCATACTGGGCGCAATTGCCTATGCGGCAGGTTTGGTATTGTCGTCTTTCGCGATCACACCTGAAGCGCATCAACTGTTTGAAACGCTGATTGGCTTTGGCATAGCAGGCACGGGGTTTGGCGTGATCTTGGCGGTTGTGGGGCGTGCATCCTCAGCCGAGAACCGATCTATGTCATTGGCGATTGCCACGGCTGCGGGGTCGGCGGGCCAAGTTTTTGGCGCGCCGCTTGCGGATTGGTTGTTGAGTTTTATGGGCTGGCAAGACGTATTTCTTTTGTTTGCTGTGGCTATTTTGGCCTCGCTCTTGGTGCTGCCGTTTATGCGTTCACCGCAAATGGCCACCAAAACCGAGCTTGACGACAGCCTGGGTCAAATTTTGAAGAAAGCCTTCAAAGACCCAAGCTATACGTTGATCTTTTTGGGCTTCTTTTCGTGCGGCTATCAATTGGCCTTTGTCACAGCGCATTTTCCTGCGCTCGTGACCGAAATGTGTGGCGCGGTTGATCCCACGGGATTGCTCGCCAGTATTGGCATCGGGTCGACATCGACCCTTGGTGCAGTTTCAATTTCGGTCATTGGCGCTGCGAATATTGCGGGCACTTTGTTTGCAGGCTACTTGGGCAATCGATTGCCCAAAAAGTACCTGCTGACCGGCATCTACACATTGCGTGCGATTGCGTCGATCTTGTTCATCGCCTTGCCGATCACGCCTGCGTCTGTGTTGATTTTTTCACTGGCTATGGGCGCTTTGTGGTTGGCCACCGTGCCGCTGACATCAGGGTTGGTCGCGCATATTTATGGGCTGCGTTACATGGGAACCCTGTACGGAATCGTGTTTTTCTCGCATCAACTGGGCGCGTTTTTGGGCGTGTGGTTGGGCGGACGCCTGTATGACATCTACGGCGATTACACGGCCGTGTGGTGGGTTGGCATCGGCGTCGGCATATTTTCTGCAGTGATCCATTTGCCGATCAAAGAAGTGCCATTGGGCCAACGCCTCGCCCAAGCCGTACGTTAAAGACCGGCCTCTTCCATCGTCAGTAAACCTTCATCCACCAAGCGCTTAGCCCAGCCTTGCGGGCCAGTAAACAGATGTGTCTGCCACCCTCGACTGGCGGCCATGTCGATATTTTCTTGGCGGTCATCGGCAAAAAGCAAACGATCTGGCTGAGCCTGTTCACCCGCCTCTAGCATTTCGTAAATCAAACTATGTGGTTTGACGCAGCCCATGCGGCCAGACACATAGGTTTTGTCAAACTCGGTCAGGAACGGATATTTGGTTTCAGCGAACTCAAAGCTTTCGATCCCGAAATTTGTCAGTGCGATCACACGAATGCCTTTGGCGCGCAGGGCACGCAACAAAGCCACCGAGTGCGGAATTGCGGGCGCTGCCATTTTGATCCAGTCGAAATACCACATCAAGATTTCGGTTTTGAACGCGGGGTAGTCATCTGCCGCTTTTTCAATGGTCGCACGAAATGGCGCGCCACGATCAACCTCGTCATTGATGGCATGCAGATCAACGGCAGCAAACATTTCTTTGCGGCGCGCCTCCCCAATCACGCTATCGTAATGGCGCTCTGGCTGCCATTCGATCAGCACGTTGCCAATGTCAAAAACAACAGTTTCAACGGTCATACGATATCCCTTTTTGCCGCCTGCACGGCACGTTCCAATGAATCTAAAAATCTTGAGCGATCCGCTTTGGCAAACGGTTTTCCGCCGCCTTGACGAAACGGATCCGCAGCACGCAGATCGGCCATCAAATCACGCGTCGCCAGCACATTGCCAATATTGGCCTTGGTCAGCGGCTCACCATTGTGCTTGATCACGCGCGCGCCGGATTCGACGACTTTCGCGGCCAGAGGAATGTCACCGGTGACAACGACATCACCAACGCCCGCACGATCCGCGATCCACATGTCGGCCACATCAGGTCCGTCAGGTACAAAAATCATTTCGGCATAAGGGTTTTGCGAGGGCCGCAAGCCACCATTACAAACCAAAAGGCATTGAATTTTATGGCGTGTCGCCACCTTTTCTGCCTCGTCTTTGACAGGGCAGGCATCAGCGTCGATGTAGATTTTAGGCGTCTTAGGCTCAGAGCTATCAGGCGTATCAGTCACAGAGGTCTCCTTTGGGTCAACCTTACCCGCCCCCAATCAAAGCACCAGCGGCAAAGACCAAGCCACCGCCCAAAACGACTTGGAAAACGGCGCGCATGAATGGGGTTTCCATGTATTTGTTTTGAATCCATGCAATCGCCCAAAGTTCAACAAACACAACGAAGAACGCGGTGACGGTCGCCGTCCAAAAGTCTGGAATAAGATAAGGTAGAGTATGTCCTAACCCGCCAATAGTCGTCATAACGCCAGCGGCGATGCCACGTTTGATCGGCGAACCACGCCCAGAGAGCTGACCATCATCGGAGGCGGCTTCGGTAAAGCCCATTGAGATGCCCGCCCCCACAGAAGCCGCCAAACCAACAAGAAAAGTGGTGTGGGTGCTTTGCGTGGCAAAAGCCGTGGCAAAAATTGGCGCGAGAGTCGAAACAGATCCATCCATCAAGCCAGCAAGGCCTGGTTGCACCCATGTTAAAATAAACTTGCGATGCGCGTCACTGTCTTCGCTTGAGCGCTTGTCGCCGCCCAGATGCGTGGCCTCAAGTTCTGCCGCTTTTTCGTCATGACCAGCCTCTGCAGCTGCCAAATGTCCTAGCAGATCACGTGTGGCCGCATCTTGGGTCATCGTCGCAGCTTTGCGGTAAAAGGCTTCGGCTGCTTGCTCCATGCCGCGGGCCTCAGATCTGATGCGATCCAAGGACAGGTTTTCAATCAACCAAACAGGTTTACGGGCATAATAGCCGGACACATGTTCGCGGCGGATCATAGGAATGACATCGCCGAACCGTTTTTGGTGCAACTCGATCAGCGCGGATCGGTGACCATCTTCTTCAACAGCCATTTCATCAAAAATTGCAGCGCTGTTTGGAAACTCTTCGCGCAGATTATGCGCATAAGTCCTGTAAATGCGTGCGTCGTCTTCCTCTGACGAAATCGCAAGCGCAAGGATGTCCTGCTCTGACAGATCGGAAAACCGTTTTCGGTATGCAAACCCTGGGATCATCTCATCGGACCTTTTTGAAACATTTTAAACAAGTGTATGTCTCGAACGATAGTGATCACTTTAAACCTTAAGGTCCAGTGCGCTGATTGTCTCTGGGATGATATAAACAATGACTACCGCCCGCCCGTTACCATAATCGATTTGGACGGGCGGACGGAGAATTGTCATAGTTGAAACTATAAGAGCCGCTTACATGCGATACTCTGAGTGACAATCTTTGCACGAACCACCGACAGCACCCAATGCTGCACCCACAGATGCAGCATCCGTGATTGTGATCGCCGCAGCAGCTGCGTTGAGGCTATTCGACTTGGCCACGAAATCATCCCAGTTGGTCCAAATTTCTGGCTTGGCTTCGCTTTCTGGATCGGTTTCTTGGGCTTCAAACAGCGCTGGCAACGCCTCGGACTGTGCTTCCAATGTGTCAACTGCGGCCTGCGCTACGGCCACGTCAAACTCGGTCGCCCCTTTGGCCATATCGCCGAGCGTTTTCATTGAACCGCCAATAGCTTTCATGGCCGCCATACGATCTGCAACCGCTTGGTTTTCAACTTCAGCATGTGCGACAGCGCCAATAGAAAGACTGATTAGAACGGCAGATGCCGTGAGAATTTTTTTCATTGTAGATCTCCTGTGAACTCTTTGACTTAGGCTGTTGGATCATTCAGGGCGAATGACGTCCAATCACATACTGTGAACCCTACTAGAATTAATTTGAAACAAAACTCACAAATCTGCCAGATGCCAAACTCGGTGAGCTTAGGCATGATGTCGCCTGTCCAATGGTGTCGTCATATGTGGTTTTTAATACCGCATCACACATTAGGGATGCAGAAAAATGAAAAGCCGAAGCAGGATTGCCTGCCTCGACTTCACAATAACTTAGAGCGAGATCCCCGAGATCGCGAACTGGGTGGGGGCTGTTAAACCGCGACCCCGGGGTAAGCGTTCTCGCTCTGTGTTTAGTTTTGCCTTTAAATGCAGGCTAAAAGAGGAAGTGAACAAGGAAAGGCACGGTTTTTTTTGTGGCAATACTAGGGCAGCCATTTTTGTAAAAACGACCAAGCTCCAGGCAATCTCTTGATTTGTTGTCTTTTTGCGCCCAATCTTGAACAATGACGACACCAACGCCCTTTCCGAACACCAAGAACGCATACGATAAGGTTGCCTTCGACCGGCATGAGCTCGGTGCGATTCTGGGCCTGTACGGGCAAATGGTTGCCGCTGGCGAATGGCGCGATTACGGTATGTCCTTTTTAAAAGACGTCGCAGTGTTTTCCGTTTTTCGGCGCACAGCGGAACATCCGATGTATCGGATCGAAAAGCGCCCCAAGCTGCGCGGCCGCCAAGGCATGTATTCTGTCATCGGTATGGACGGGCAGATTTTAAAACGGGGACACGAGCTGCGCAATGTGCTGCGCGTGTTTGATCGCAAACTGATCCGCTCAGTCGATTGATCGCTACAGGCGACGATGCGCCGTCACGGCCCCATTTCCCTGCGCTTGAATCCGCGCGATCGCTTTTAAAATCGGCTCGTAGGCCACAGCCATATAATGCTCGCTGGCATGGATTAGCGTTTCACCGTCAACGCAAAGCGCGACATGGCCTTTCCAAAACAACAAATCACCGCGCTCATATGCGCCAGTGGCGGCCTGCCCCAAGTCCATTTGTTGATCGCTATCGCCCGGACAGCCCAAACCGCAAGCCGTGAATCCCGCTTGTACCAAACCGGAACAATCGACGCCAAAGCTGGAATTCCCCCCCCAAAGATAGGGGGTTCCGAAAAAGAGCTGCGCCACGGTCACAGGGTCAGAAAAGGGTCGATCAATAAGACGCACATGGGCTTTGGGCACAAAGCGCCCCGTGTCGGTTTCAACAAATTTGTGACGCTCATCCACAACGCAAATACGGGAGCCAAAGGACAGGCTTTCGCGTGCCTCAGATTTAAAATCGGCTTCAGGATATAAATGCGTAGCACGCGCGGAAATCCTGTGGGTTGGCGCAAAAGGAAACCCAAGGTCCCCTTCGGCAATATAGCCCATATATCCATCGCGTGCTGCACGCCCAAAGGTCCAACTGTTGTGACGTTCCAACACATCAAACTGTTCGCCCAACACCAATTGGCGCGTGCGCGCACCTTGCGGGACATCGCGCAAATCTGCCACTGGCTTGGTGACGGATGTCGCCTCAGCCACAACTTCGGTCTGGCCCTGCAATGCAAATCCCTTCAGGGCCACACGGTCATTGGCAGGGGTTAAACGGCGATCAGTCATGGTTCAAAAGATCAGGCAAAGCAGCCAATAGCGCACGCGCGCCCATGCCGACGCCGCCTTTCGGGCGCCCCGGCAGGGACGATGGACACCATCCGTAGACATCAAAATGCATATAGCGCGGCGTATTGGTCACAAACCGACGCAAAAACAATGCGGCTGTGATACATCCTGCCATGCCGCCAGCAGGTGCATTGTCGAGATCAGCAATGCCTGGTTCGATCATCTTCTCATAGGGTTCCCAGTACGGCAATTGCCACACGGGGTCGCTTGCGGCCTCGGCCCCTTTGGCCACAAAGGCCGCGTCTTGCGCTTGTGTGGCGAAGAAGGGCGACAGATCGGGCCCCACAGCCACACGCGCGGCCCCCGTCAGGGTGGCCATCGAGATAATCAAGTCGGTGTCTTCTTCATCCGCCAAGGCCAAAGCATCGGCCAGAACAAGACGTCCTTCGGCATCTGTGTTGTTGATTTCAACGGTCAAACCCTTGCGGGATGTCAAAATATCCTGCGGGCGAAACGCATTACCAGACACGGAATTTTCAACAGCGGGGATCAACACGCGCAACTGAATGGGCACATTAAGCGCCATAATCATATGCGCCAAACCCAACACAGTAGCAGCGCCCCCCATGTCCTTTTTCATCAAACCCATAGATGACCCAGGCTTAAGGTTTAGCCCGCCAGTATCAAAGCACACACCTTTTCCAACCAATGTAAGTTTAGGACCTTTGTTGCCCCAGCGCATATCGATCAAACGTGGCCCACGCGAAGAGGCGCGCCCAACAGCGTGAATCATTGGAAAGTTCTCATCTAAAAGCGCTTCGCTTTGAATGGTTGAAAACTGCGCGTCAAAGTTTTTTGCCAGCGCGTTCGCAGCCTCTTCAAGTTCCGCTGGTCCCATATCAGACGCAGGCGTGTTGATCAGATCACGCGTTAAAAACTCGCCTTGTGCAATCGCTTCCAACCGTGCGGCATCGATACCCTCATGGGCGATCAACTGTGCACGAGGGGGCGATTTTTTAATATAACGATCAAAGACATACCCCGCCAAAAGCCAGCCTAAAACCTGTTCATCAAGCTGTGCCCCCGTGAGCGTTGTCATCAACTGATACGTGGCCTCGGGCAGTTTACTGCGGATATCGGCAAGGCCAAAACGTGTTCGTTTGAGATCGGCCTCAGACCCAAGTCCGGCAACAACCGCCGCGACACCATCTGCAGACGGTATCACGCACACAGACCCTGCGGCCCCTGTGAATCCATTCGCCCTCAGCCATGAGGCCTCTTGGTCAGGTCGCGTTGAAATAAATCTATCAGTCTCACTGCTCAAAACGAGGTGCAGCGGGATTGAGGCGGATGAGGCTTCAGCAAAAAAAAGTGGCATTGGGCAAGCTCTTGTGAGTGTTTCAACTCAGCCTAACCTATCCAACGCCACCTGCAAGCCGGATCGCCAATGGACGATCCAAAACCCTCGTATCTCGCCCCGCCTAAACGGAAACGCCTTGTAAATCCCAAACAGCCAGAAGGGAGTTTTCCCCAATGCGCATCAACCGATCGACAGTGGCCGCCAGAGCAGTTCCGTCATCCATTGTCGCCAGCGTGTTCACATCTGCGGCGACATTGGCAAAGGTTTCCATTCCGATTTGTTCGGAAATAGCGATCATTGATCGCGCGGCTTTTTTCATGTCTTCTAATTGTCCCTTTTTGTAACAACTGTCGACTTTGGCCAAACGCACGGCGAGTTCTTCCATCGCGCGCGAAACGACACCGTCAGCCCCTGAATCACCGAGTTGCGCGTAAAGCTGATCTAGCCGTTCTTTGTCCACATGGACGATCCCTTTTGGTCGCAGTTTTTTCACCACCATTATAACACCCCAATGTTATGCACGCCCCCACGCGCCATATCCCTACATTGACGCAAAGGCCTCAAGAAAAGGTTTAGTCCAAGTGGTTTTTCCCTCGAATGCCACTCAAAATTTCTCTACATTTGAACGAATACAAACGCCCACTTTCAAGAGGACGCGCACAAATGAAATATGTCAAACACCTACCAACCTATATGGTTCAGCGTTACGTTGGCTGGAAAGCCACGACATATACCGAGAATAAAGCTTGGTATCGTCGTCTGGCGGATGAGGGACAACGTCCTCGTGCGATGATTATTTCGTGCTGCGATTCGCGCGTTCACGTGACATCTATATTCGGTGCAGACCAAGGCGAATTTTTCATTCACCGCAACATCGCCAATCTGGTGCCGCCGTTTACGCAAGATGGCGATCACCACGGTACATCGGCTGCAGTCGAATATGCGGTGAGCGTACTCAAAGTGGCGCATGTGGTTGTTTTGGGCCACTCAAATTGTGGTGGCATCAAAGGCTGTCATGATATGTGCGCGGGCCTTGCCCCAGAGCTTGAAGAAAAATCATCCTTTATCGGACGCTGGATGGACATCATGCGCCCTGGCTATGATCGTGTTTCATCTTTACCCGAAGCTGACCGGGCGAGCGCCCTTGAAAAAGAAGCCGTGCTTGTGTCGCTTGAAAATTTGATGAGCTTTCCATTTGTGCAAAGCGCCGTTGAAGACGGTAGCCTTACATTGCACGGGCTTTGGAACGACATTGGCGACGGGTCGCTGCATCAATATGACACCGGTTCGAAATCGTTCATCCCAATCTAAGTGCCTTACGCCGCAACACATTCTGCGTCAGCGATCGCAAACTCTTTAGTCAGAACAAAGACGTCTTGAGGTGCTTGGTCCGTTTGACCGTTCGCAATCATGTCTGAGCGCGGCGCTTCGATCATTGCTGAAGTCTGAACTGACTGAGAGCGCAGACGCATTGATCGTGACACATGTGTCACTGCGCGGCGACCTGTATTAACCTCGCCAATTCGTGTGGCGGTATCATCCTCAGGAAAGAACATCTCGGTCCCTTTGCTGCTGAGGTTCAAAGCGATAATGCGGTTTGTGCGGGCCTTGGCGATAAAATCAATCATTTGGCGTCCTTCAATTGTTTATTTTAGGCCAAAGGCCCTGAATGCGTCGAAACGTTACGCAGCGACTGCGAAACGCACGCCGAGGTCTGGGCGAAAATCACCATCGTCACGGTGACCGCCAAGAACGATCACATTCGCGTTGCGCGCTTCTGAAGTCAGATTGTGATTGGCATGGCGCGAGGTCGTTTTGGCCACGTGAGCGTCCCACGTAAGAGCAATCGCGCCGCCGAATTCATATGCGGTATCGATGGCCTGACGGGTGCGTGTGTTTGTGTCGATCATGTTTCCATCCTCTGTGTTCCGAGCCCCCGGAACCCTTAAAGACATGTGACCACAAACATCAAAATACGCGTATTAAACCTTCAATCGAATTTGAAACAACTACGGTTTCTTAGCATCCTTAGGTTCGGAACATGACAATTAATAAAGCAAAAACAAATACATAAGTTCTTCATCTGCGATAGTTAAAATTCGACGCACCCCCGAAGTCATAGTTAACATTGATTCAGAGCCGTGCCGAATGGGTGGCAGCACTGTGGCAAATCTGTGGCTCACCTGAAATCAGGCCTATACAACGCGAATCGGCGACACTTCAAAACAGAGCGCCGCCGAATAATGCCGCATCATACGGTATGGTTCTGTGTGACCTAGTGCAGAGTTTTTCCCTCTGGCCAACGCAAGTTTTCATCGACTGTGATGCTTTTGATTTCACCTGCCGGCAGATCAAAACGCCAGCTCAACACACCACGACGATCATCCACACCTTGTTGCGTAGGCATAGGCGAGGCGCTCCAATCAATAACAAGATCGTCTTGTTCAGATACAGACACACGGTCCAGAACCTCGATTGGCCAAGCGCGGGTGGTCAGGTTTTCGACATCAAGACGCACACTGCTGCTGGTTTCATTGGATTTAGAGATAAAACCACGGTCACCTTCGTTGCGATCTAAAACAACGCGTGCGATTTTTACACCATCGATGCGCCCAAAAGGCATTTCAAATTCGGCACCATCGACAACGGTCTGTAGATTATGCGTCCCGATATAAACGCCATCGCGAAACAGTTTGGCAGGGCCTTGCAGCAGCGCTTCGCCGCTATCGTTGATCAGGTCACCAACCAAATAGCCCGCGTCATTATATAGCGGCACAGCACGCACTGTGAGATCAGGTGTGAGTGCGATTGCATCCATCGCCAACTCGGTATGGGCTGCATCCGACGACAGCAACGTCACAGGGCGTGGATAGGCATAGGTCTGACTGAGACCATAAGTTTGGACCATTGCAACATCTTCAGCAAAAACCGGTGCTGCACTCATCATAGGCTCAGACACCGCCATCTCTGCCTGCATGTCCATTTTTTGCACCGCACGCGGCTGCATTGGATCCATGATACGGCGAATATATTCACGTAACTCACTTGGTGCAACATCCTGAAATGGCATATCCGTCGACACATTCAGATCGACATCTATCCAAGGTTCGTCAGTGTTTTGCAGCACGACCAAAGACCGTTCCAAATTCAACGTATTTTCGACGGTATCGAGGTCAGCCTTATAAGCCGGTGCCCAGCTGGCATCAGTAGTGAAATATGACAGCGAGATATCCACCTCACCCGCAGTCGCAAGCGTCAGATCAAACGTCACCCGCAAACGATCGCCTGTAAGGGGGGCAAATTTTGTCAGTTCCGCTTCAGCTGCCTTTAGGTCCAGTTCGAAGTCCTGAACTGCCTCAGATGCCGCTTGAGCGCGCACCTTTGCATCTTGAGCGGCCAAACGCGCCTCAAGCGATTGCGCCTGAACCATCCGAGAAAATTCCGCGACATCTGCGGCAGTTGCGCTTTCAGGAGCTTTAAGCCCATTGATAAACAGCAACGCATCGCCGGCGGCTGTCACTTCTAACTCAATGGCCTCAACGTCTTGCTTAGCTATCGTCAGCTTGTCTTTGATCTCAAGGTAAGCCGTATACTCAGGCAGGCCACTGAGGCGCGCCAAAATATCTCGTTCTTCCAAGGTCTCTTTTGCAACTGAAACCTGACCGAGCACACCGGCGCTTACACGTGTTTGTAAGCTATCGGCCTCAAGCGTTCCGAAATCGACCGGAATATCGAGAAGAGTGATTTGATGCTGTCCTGCGGGAAGCGTGACAGTCGCCGCGCGGGTCACATTCGCACCTTGCACATAGATCGTGGCCTCAGAAACCACGCTGCGTGCTTTAAACAGATCAGCTAATGCCACGCTGGGCACAAGTGCAGTTGCGGCAGTGAGGGCGAAAATCTTTGAAATGGATTTGGGGGTCATTTTTTCCTCCGATGGGTTGAAGGAACTCTTCTATGACAGTGCTTTAATCGCAAGCCATGAGATCAACTGACATTACAAAAGGGCGGTTCATTGCCGATGTTCAGGATGGCGCTTATACGATGTGTTTGTTCTCAAACTCGACACGCGCTGGGAATTTGTCTGGACGATCTCGCATGTCTTCGCTGACGATATAGGCCCCCACGTGGTCTTGGCCCTATGCCCAAAGCGTTCACACGCCATAACCTTAAACAAAGTGCAGGAAACAAAATCAAATCGGCACAAAAAAGGGCGCCAATAAGCGCCCTTTTGTTAAGAGTATAGTCATCACCTTAGGTGTGATTAGCCTTTTTTGAGCACGCGACGCCCAAGCAGCTCAGCGATTTGCACCGCATTCAAAGCAGCACCTTTGCGCAGGTTGTCAGAAACACACCATAGGTTCAGGCCATTTTCAACAGTCACATCTTGGCGAATACGCGAGATGAATGTGGCGTAATCACCAACACATTCGACGGGCGTGACATAGCCACCTGGTTCACGTTTATCGACCACCAAAATGCCTGGTGCTTCGCGCAAGATATCGCGCGCTTCGTCTTCGTCCAAGAACTCTTCGGTTTCGATGTTGATAGATTCAGAGTGGCCAACGAATACAGGCACGCGCACACAGGTCGCTGTGACTTTGATAGACGGGTCGATGATCTTTTTGGTCTCGACGATCATCTTCCATTCTTCTTTGGTGTCGCCGGAATCCATAAACACATCGATTTGCGGGATAACGTTAAAGGCGATCTGCTTTGGGTACACCTTTGCCGGCTTTTCTTGGCCAGGCACATACATGCCCTTGGTTTGATCCCACAGCTCGTCAATCGCGTCTTTGCCTGAGCCAGACACGGATTGATAAGTCGACACTACAACGCGTTTGATTTTTGCGCGATCATGCAGTGGCTTCAACGCCACAACCATCTGAGCGGTCGAACAGTTCGGATTCGCGATGATATTCTTATTGGAATACATTGTGATCGCGTCTGGGTTCACCTCCGGCACGATCAACGGAATATCCGGATCGTAGCGGTACAAAGATGAGTTATCGATCACAACACAGCCAGCAGCAGCCGATTTCGGCGCGTATTCTTTGGTCGCTTCAGATCCCACAGCAAACAAAGCCATGTCCCAACCGGTAAAGTCAAAGGTCGCAAGGTCCTTGGTCTTCAGGGTCTTGTCGCCGAAAGACACTTCCGTGCCCATAGATTTGCGGGACGCCAAAACAGCGATCTCATCTACAGGGAACTGGCGCTCAGCCAGAATGTTCAGCATTTCGCGACCCACATTGCCTGTGGCACCTACGACGACGACTTTATAACCCATTAGGGGTACTCCTTATGTCCAATGACAGCACTGGGAGATAGCAATTTGTGCGGAATTGTAAAGGCAGAATCCTTGATGCCCCTTATTCCATAGGGTGAAGTGTGATCCGTGGGTCTGTTTTCACAAGCTCACTGACATATTGCGCTTCTGCATCAAAATCGTGTTTCACCTCACGCGCGTCGCGACGCCCCGACAAAGATAGACTGGAAAAGAAATCAAAACCAAACAGTTCTATTGTTCCAGCGTCACTTTGGGAAACGAGATCAATCACCATTGCGCCCGTTGTCGGCCGGCCTCCAAGACGGTGCGCCAACGCTGCATTGCGAGCGGCGGGATACAAAAAGAACTGTTCACCAAGCGCAATCAACCTGCGAGGTAAGCGTTTTCGTTTTGGTGTCATCCAAAGCACCATTTCCGGCTCACGCTGTTCCAGTACAGATTGAGCAACTGGCGTCGACATCGCAATCATAGTCGTTTTGTGTCCATGACTTTCAAACGAGGGCATAGGCGCAGAATTCAATCTGATAACAATATCACAGGCGTCAATGCTTGCTCCGTAGCCTTTATCAGCGCCAACTCTGCCAAGCGCGCGTGCGTTCCCTATAATGGCAACCCGCCTGCCTTTTAGCTTCGCACTTAATCCATCGATGAGGCACGCATGCCTAGTCAGGTAGGCTTCGTCATTCCTGAGCTTTGCAAACAACAACCTCATTTTTGTTCCTCATTGTCCAAATTCAGTTTCCCGCCTGCCAAGTCTGCCAATCCATCGAACAATGCATCAGATTCTCGGCTCGCTCGCTCTAAAAAGGCATCTATCGCTTGCGTTTCTTGGTCTGAAAATGGCCGAACGATATCCGCACGTGTCAAAGAGGTGAGTTGATCAGGCCGCACAAGCCGATCAGTGCCAAGACCCACATCTTGCAGCAAGCGTTCAATTTTTGAAGCGTTAGACGATAGAGCGAGAAAAGGAGTGCGCGTTATCATCGACAGGCAGACCGCATGGAACCTTCCAGTGATATGACCTTCACATGCTGCCAATTGCGCCAAATACGCCTCGGTATCGGACGACATGGTAAATCGCGGTTGATTAAATTGCAGCACACCGTTGTAAACACAGTACAATAGGTGCCGCACAACAGGCATATGCCAAACTCGCGACCTGAGGGTCTTTGTCGGAATGAACTGATCCAGTTTCAGTCGCCGCGTCAATCGTACCAAGTCACGCCGACGATTCCATTTCACACTATCCCCGACGATAATCCCTGAACGTTGGCCGCCAACTGGCCGCGCACCTTGCGCCATCGACAAATCAGGCAACCACATCAAATCAGGTTTAGAAACGGCATGCGAAATATCTGTTTCCATTGCAGCCAGTGAAACACTATCGCGTGCAGCACAAATCCTAAATTTAGACAGCCACCGACCCCATTCATCCGGATTGGCTTCGTAAAGGGCATTCACCAGCGCAACGGGCGTCTCGCTCAGCTCAGGGCGGTCTACGATTTTCAAGAGTGCCGCCCCAGCATCTTTGCCATGATGCAGCGTGCCTTCACCGTTCACGACAACCAAATGCGCGTCCTTCAGTGTAGCGATAAAACTAGGATCATTCTGCCAATCATGACGCGCATATGACGTCGCTAAAATCGTACATCCTCGCGTCTCCAATCCATCACGCAAATTACGCATCACCAACGCACAGCCATGATGATACCGCGAGGATGTGTCATTCATTAGAACAACGTTGATCGGAGCAGTTTGCGAATTGGTCATGTATTGGACTTACTTATAGTGTCAGAGCTGAACAAATAGATTACTGTCCCCACGACCAACGCGAGGGAAAAGAATGCGAACACAGATGTGTATCCCAGATAAGGCGTCGCGTCATCTGTGAGGGTTGCTCGAAAGAGGCGGGCGGTTACGATTTGAGACACACCAACACCTCCGATGGAAAATAAATTTATCAACGACACTCCACGCCCCGTAAGATGCGCAGGAACAAGTGTCCGTCCGTGGTTCATAATCTGACCGTAAGCTGAACAAAAAAAGCCAACACCAACCAGCAAAGCCGAAATCTGCCAAACGCTTTGTGATCCTGCGCCGACCCAAAGTACGACAAGACAAACCAACGCAGCCAAAGTTCCAATCACTACGATACGTTTTCGACTGCGGATGATCCGGTCCAACGGGCCAAATGCAAGTGCGCCAGCAATCATCGACAAAGCCATGAAAAATGTCACACGACCAATACCGTCGGACGTCAGGCCATACACATCGGACAAGTAGCCTCCCGCCCAGCTGCCGCGTAACCCCGCAGCTGGGGCATAGGCCACTGCTGCCATCGCCAAGACTGGATACAACGACCAGATTTTTAAAAGATCGCGCAACCCTGTGCCACCTTCTGTTTTGGAATGATCTACTGCGGGGGGGTCTTGTACGAATCTGCTCAGCGCCAATGCAACGAAAACCGTTATTCCAGCCAAGACCAAACACGCCCCCCGCCATCCGATGAGCGCCATCGCCCATGACAACGGCACGGAGGCTGCAAGATTGCCAAGCGACCCCAGTCCAACAACAAGTCCCGCCAAGGTCCCGAAACGATCGGCGGGTGCGCTACGGGCAAAAATATAAAGGGATAGCATAAGCACTGGCGAACACCCGATTCCAATCAACGCCATCGCGATGTAAATGCCCCAAGGTCCTTGAGCCATGGCAAAAACCAATGCGCCGCCACCGCCACCAATTGCCAACAAAATTGATGCGAATTTACGCGGCGATCGATGATCCAACAGCCAACCTACAGGGATCTGCATGGCTGCAAAAATGAGAAACCAAATCCCCAATGCTGTTGACACTTGATCGGCTTGCAAACCAATTTCGGTTTTCAAAACGGGCGCGAAAACGGCAAGACATGCACGATAGAATTGACTGAGGCTATACGCAACGATAAGCCAGATCAGACCTTTGATCATTTGGAAATCCTTTATTCTTCTCGTTCGATTGCCCGAAACACAGCCAGCTGTCCACAGAGAATCTGTTACGTTATCTGTGTTGAATTCTTCATATAGGGTCTTTCAGTTACGGGGAGTTTTTTGCGTTTCGCATCAACTTAAGCAAATACTGGCCCCAAATCGCCAAAATTGTGCTATCTGTGCCACTACCCCCCCCCCACACGACATAGCCAACAGAAGTTTGGGGTTTATATGTGTAAAAGAATATGCCACATCTTTGTGGAGCTTGACCGAGTGGTCGAGTGAATACCTCTTGATGGAGATTTGGTTATGAAAAAAGTTATCCTTGCGGCAACTATCGTTGCAGCTTCTGCGTCCGCTTCTTTGGCTGGCGCTTACTCCGATCCAGTTATCGAAGTAGCACCTGTTGTTGTTGAAGAGTCTTCTTCTTCTTCCATGGGTTCTCTCGGCGGCAACGCTGCATTGCTCTTGCTCGGTGCAGCAGCAGTCGCAGTTGCTTTGAACTCTAAGTAAGTTCAGGCACGCGCCTAATAAGTTTTAAAACGGCGACCTTTTTAGGTTGCCGTTTTTTATTGTCTTGATTCCTGCCGCTTCCAACAACAAAGGGCCCACATATGGCAGGCCCTTATGAATTCTGTCATTTGTCTTGATGAAATTCTGGTCTAAAAGCGGAGGCGCCGAAAGACGATTGTGCCAACATCAGGACCTGCCCACTGGACAGATTGAACCATACGTCCAGACGTGTCTACCCAATAGGTATTTGTGAATTCAGTGCCGCCCTCGGACTGACAAGATTCCGTCATCACGCGCGTCGTCGCAGATATTTCACCCGATGAAACGTGATCCGTACCGCCTACGACAACATTACAATTGACGACGAACCGTCCGGTCTGGTCCGAACCATTCAAAAATCGATAGGTCTTTTGCACTTGTCCTGATCTATGCCCAGATACGAGTCGCTCAGCGCCGCCCTGTTCAACGGACATGACATCACCGCCAAAGCCGCGTGTCGCCGTCAACAAACCCGTCTTCAGTGTGATCGACTTTTGATCAGGAGAAATCCACGTCACATTCCGGCCATTCACCCCCTGAACGGTCGACACAGCAAATCCGCCACTTTTTTCCATCAAGATGAATTGTAACGGCGCATCAGGAACAGCCCGCAAAGCGTAGTCGATCATCTCAACGGGATCCGCAGGCGCGGCAGGTACGGCTTTTCCACCCAACAGACGCGACTTGGCAAGAACAGCCAACTCCTTAACTGTATCCGCGCCACGGCGCGCCTGAACGTCATTGCCGCAAGCAGCAAGAGACAGGCAAACAACACAAGCTGACATCAGTTTTGCAGCGTATTGATTAAATATGCTCATCTCCAAAACTTCCCCCAACGTGACTCGATTTCTGCGCCTTGCATCCCACGCACGCGGTCATACAGTCGACCGTCGACATTCAGCTTGGCACCACCATCACGGGTCAAAGATTGGATAACGAAATCATTTGTTTCTGTCGTTGGCGTTCCAGCAAACCACGCCGATGGCACAGTGATACGAATGCCTTTATCAAAAGACCCTTCACCAAAATCTTCGAATGGTACATCCGTAAGAGTCGCATAAGCCCCAACACGCCAGCCATTGTTAAACTCTCGATCGACAGACACCGTTGCCCCCCAATCGCCAGCAAGATACCGGCCCACATCAAGTTGCCCATGAAACCCACCTTCAAAGGCGTAGTAAGCCGACACATGCCCTGTCACGATATCATAATCGCGAAAGCCAAAGGTCTCTTCAAAATCACGCTGAACGGCGTAGTTAAGCTCTGCCCCCAAAGCGAAGGGACTGCTCGGTTTCTTCCAAAGCACCTCGGCTGAGACACCGCCGTACATAGATTCAAGATAGCCAACCGTCAAACGACCAAACACGTTTTGGGCAGGCCGACTGTACCAATTCGCCGTCAGTTTTTCGAGCTGTACACGGTTATCATATTCGCGCGAACTCGTTCTCACATGCGGTATATTGGAATCATCATAATCATCTTCTTCTTCCGAGATGTCACCTGAAACACGCAAGGTCGCTGCCGCGTCAAGTGTGAGACCAGGGGCCATTTCATAGTTGATTTGCCCTCGAACACCATAGTCCAAACGTATTGGGCTGTGCGGATCGAAAACCGAAACAGCCACATAAGGTGCTACTGACCAAAGCGTATTTGGAAAGGCGCCTTCATGTGCGACCAAATTATCACCCTGCAAGCTGAGTGGATCGGTAAATGTCGCGGCATCCAGCATGCTGCGCGCAGGGGAGAATTCGTAGGCTTCCAATTTGGAACGCGGTAGCACCGTTGAATGAATAGGAACGCCATCAAGCGTTTCGGTCAAAACGAATGTCTCAACAGATGGCGGGAAAGCCCGCGTCATGATTCGTGCCAAACGCCCTAAAGCTTGTGAATGAGCGCCATAGCGTTCATTGCGGAACTGCACTTCTGTCCGTGTTGTCGTCAAAGACATAGCTTCAAGCGCCAGGCCTTCATCCGCCATGGCCTTTGCCAAAGCAGACCGAATGCCACTAGCATCGCCAACTTCAGCGACCCACTCACCGGACCAACCAATAGGGTCAGCCGAGCGACTTGGTCGAGGACGGATGGGAAGTGGCGCAGTTTCGATCCCGCCCGCCACCTTCGGGTTTTTCGGGTTGAGCCCCGTTGAAAATTGCAACCCAACAGCATCGCCATGTAAAAAGAATGCTGTGACGGATGTGTTTTGACCGAGTTTGTAATCAAGAGCGACATTGATCGGGGATTTGTGGGTGAACACGTCTTGTTCGACCTCTTTGGTATAGGCGTCCGACGAGTACTCAGCCAATAATGTCATTTTTTCGTTCAACTGATAGCTCAGACCGCCGAAGACAGCTGCCTCACCCTGAAACCATTGACCAAAGTTAAGTGTCCCGCCAGTTTCGATGAATGACGTATCGCGTTCGCCAAACGAAAATCCAAGCGGGCTGTAACTGCCCAGTCGGCCCCAGCCCAAGCCACCAGTCACCCGCAGCTTATCGCCAATCGATTTGGTCGCGACGACATACTCGCCACTCAGTAATCCTGTTCCCATGAAATCTTGTAGGCCAACAGAGACAGCGGGACGGTATGCGCCCTCGTTCATCAACAAGTAGCTTAGATCAAATGAGCGATCCCAATAGGTGTCGAATGACTCGCTATAGTCCTCAATGCCAGAATACCGAAAGCTGCCAGATAGGCGTGGCGTGATCTGAAAGGTCAATGTCGTGCGGCTGATCTTTCCGAATTTCGAATAGCTAAGAGCAAGCTGCCCGTCCGGCGCAACTTCTGCGGTCGGCATTTCAACGATTCCTTGACGCCCCATCACATTCAGGCGCGTCGTTGACAGGTCTTGAGCCGAACTTGTGGATACAAAACACATGGCCGCAAAACCAAGGCCAAACACATTTTTTTTAAGCTTCAAAGACACTGTTCCACCCGTTTCTTAAGTTGCAGACATCATATCAAAGTTTCATCAAACACCCACTCGAATGTATCCCACAGGACCAAGCGGCACCATCTAACCATGAATCAATTTGCGGGCGTGTCTTTTAAGCAGCAATAGACCCACTGCTCAGGCTGTCAGAAAAACCTTAAACACAAATCATAAGAAAATGCACTGCCTCATAGATTGCGAAAGACCCGACGCGCCTTATGCCCACGATAGTTTTCGGACTAGATCTCATCCACTTGATATTGCTGTGCTGGGGCCCCCTGCGGTTCGTGATATCCGTCAACGCGTTCGCGCACGACTTTACGCAAATGTGCCGCATTGGCGGTTTTGATCGCGACGTTGAGTTCACGCAACATGCTAGCGACCTCTGACGGTCCAAGCATGGCCTCTTCTGCACGCAGAATTTTTGGGTTGGGTGTCCCGCATAAATTGTCGTGATCTAGTAAAAGTTCTTCATAAAGCTTCTCACCGGGGCGCAACCCAGTCACGATAATTTCGATATCGCCTTCTGCTGAGCCGGGCGTTTTAACTGTGCGTCCAGAGAGTTCGATCATTCGATGCGCGATATCCATGATTTTTTGTGGTTTGCCCATATCAAGAACGAAGACATCACCGCCTTCAGCATAGGCCCCCGCCAATAAAACCAATCGCGCCGCTTCGGAAATCGTCATAAAGAACCGCGAGACTTCTTGGTGAGTGACAGTCACGGGACCGCCAGCCTCGATCTGTGTTTGAAAGAGGGGCAACACCGATCCAGACGACCCCAAGACATTGCCAAAACGCACCATGGAAAACTTTACCTGTGGTTCGCGTGTTTGCAAATCCTGCACGACCAACTCAGCCATACGTTTCGTTGCCCCCATAATATTGGTGGGCCTTACCGCTTTATCCGTAGAGACTAAAATAAAGCGTTCGATATTGGCCTCAGCCGCCGCTTCAGCAACAACCTTGGTGCCAATGACATTGTTCTTTGCCCCCTCTAATTCGTTTCCCTCAACGATTGGGACATGTTTATAAGCCGCCGCATGGAAAATAATTTCAACATTTTCTTGCGTCAAAACATGGCGCACTCTCATTCTTGCGTCAAAACATGGCGCACTCTCACGGGGTCGGTCACAGACCCCAAATATGTCGAGAGCTGAACCTTGTGTTGCGCAGCAAGGTCACGCAATTCGAAATCGATTTGATAAAGATTGAATTCACTTTGATCGAACAAAACGATCTTTGCTGGGCGACAGTTTAGAATTTGGCGGCATAATTCGGAACCGATTGACCCGCCAGCCCCCGTCACCATCACGACACGTCCAGCATATGTTTTAGCAATTTCAGGAGTTTCCAAATCGACGGCATCACGGCCCAAAATTTCGTCAGCGCCAACAGTTCGGAACAAGGCCTCATTGCCGCGCCCAGCCAGCATATCAACGAAAGGGGGTAGAGCCCTCACTTTGACACCAATCCGCTCTAATTGTTCAATGATTACAGCGCGTCGTTCTTTTGCACTTTCGGGCAGCGCAATCAAAACCATCTCAATCTTGTGATACGCCAAACTGGCTTTCATCCGCTTTGCATCTAGTACGGGAATGCCGCCGATAGCCATACCTTGCAAGTGTAGATTATCATCGAAAAAGATCACCGGCCGCATGACGTGAGACTGGCGCAAAGCCGATGCCAATTGAATGCCTGCGCCGCCCGCTCCAAAAATAGCGACAGACTGGCGGTTTGAATTTCGATCACGCATATAAGATAAAATCGCAATCATCGCAGCGCGCGCGCCAACGCTTCCAGAAAAGAATGCAGTCCCAAAAATGAGCGTTTTGGCGACCAATCCGGTCACCCCTTGCAAGGCCGCACATGTTGCAAAAAGCAGACTCAAACACCCTGCTGCAATCGCGATTTTGGATACATCTTTGGAATTGAACATCACAAGTTTGATGCAGTGAAGCTTTAAGCGCATCACGATCGCGGCGCCTATGAGCGTCATTTCAAGGATGAATACGTATGCAAATAAAGGCGTCAACAACTTGGCGAGATCACCTTGCAAAGTAAACGCCAGAAACACAGAAGCTATGATCAAAAACGTATCTGAAAGCACCAAGATGCCGCGCACTACATGTCTTGGTAACGTCGTCAGACCCTGTATTAACATAAACTCTCACACATTCTTAATTTTGCAAACAATCGCTTGTGCAAATATCTAATGATTTTGCCGTAGAACCAGATAAAACACAAGTTTTTGCTCAACATATAAACAATTGGGCGTTTTTTAAACACAACCTTTTGGAGTGCTCTAAATAGCACTGATCTCGTTAAAACTTTCGTAATTTCGGCCAAATGGTTTCAATCATAATACGCAGATCAAAGCACCTAGATTGGTGGGCTTGATAAATCAAATCCAAGCGTGCCTTGCGGGGAACACAGGCCCGCGCATAGATCTCGTCCGTCTGCTTCGCCGTTGTACAACGCGCCAACAGCATTTCTTCGTGGGCATGATATCGCACGGACGCCAGCCCCGTTATACCAGGGCGCGTGATCAGCACCTGCGCATAGATTTGGGGAAATCGCTCGACATATTCACGCAAAGGCGGACGCGGTCCCACAAATGAAATATCCCCGCGCAATACATTCCAAAGTTGAGGCAACTCGTCCAAACGCGCCCTGCGCAAAAAGCGGCCAAACGGCGTGACGCGATTGATTTTGTCGCCCCCTGAGACGCCGCTATCGTGCGCGACGACCTTCATCGTGCGAAACTTGATCAGCCTAAATCCATGGGTTGGAGTCTTCATCCGTTCCGAAAGATAAAAAACTGGGCGACCCTCTTTTATCAAAATTACAAGAGCCAACCCGATAATCACCCCTCCCAGAAGAATCGACAAAATCAGTGCCAAGACCACATCAAATAACCTTTTCCCTATCGTCATAGAACCTCCAAGGCGCGGCGCCACTGTGCAACAAGAACATTTGCTGCACCGTCTGAGACCTTGATATCAGACAAAGTTGCCAAGCGCGCGCAATCCAACACAATGTCTTGCAAAGGCGACGCGGGAACAGGACGCGGTTTCCAATCGACGCCTGCAGCATCCAACAACGCCTTCATAGAAACACTCACAGGTGCCGCGACATTGATCACCTGCGGCAAAGGCTGTGACTGCAACGCCAGACACCTAAGGACATCCGCTAGGCTTTCAGGTCCAATATATGATCTGCGCGGCCCGTCTCCGTCTGGAAATATATCAAGCAACCTTGGCGCGTCACCTGACTGCCACCCTTCAGTGGGCCCAAGCAAGGCATCCGCGCCCGCGACATTGCCGATACGCAGCAAGCAAACTTCGATACCATAGTCCGCCGCGCGCGAGAGACACAGAGCTTCCATATCTCGCTTGGCCATCCCGTATGCATTTACCGGATGTAAGGCACTGCTCTCATCAAAAGGCACCCCCTCCCCCCCGCCATAAACGGCAGATGACGAGGCGATGAGAATGCGAGGAATTTCGGCAGCGACGGAAGCCTTCAAGGCTTGGTCCACAAGCGAGACATTGATCGCCATTTGATCGGCGTCTGCCTTATCACCAGTACGCGAGGCCCCCAAAAAAACAAAAAGCCCATCCAAGCCACCAACAGATTTTGCATGATCTAAAAATGGCTCTAATGTGGCCAAATCGGACCAGACAAGCGCATTCGGAATGGTGGGCTGTGCGGATCTAAACTGCCAATCAACGCGCAAATCAGAGGCGGTGATGTCTGGCCATATCGACCGCAAAAGATGACCTATGCGCCCAGAAGCCCCTAAAAACACAAAACGCTTGGGGCAATCGTTGGCCCGTGACAAATTGTCAGACACCTGTTTGAACCTCAATTTCAGCGGATACAAAACTTGATGTGCCGCATTATGAATATCAAACAGACTTAGTCCCAAAGTCAGTGCAAAGCCAGCCTCTTTGGCGCATCTGGGGCCAGCTCAAGCGCGCCCCTGATGCCCTCAACCCAGAAATTTTACCATGCGTTATATTGCAGGTACTTACCTGACATCTCGATTTTAACGCGATCGCCTTTTGGGTTTGCTTCGCGTTTCACCGACATTTCAAAATCAATTGCGGACATAATGCCATCGCCGAACTCTTCGTGGATGAGCGCTTTAAGCGTCGGACCATAAACGCCAACAATTTCATAAAAGCGGTAGATACACGGATCTGTCGGAACCGCCTGCTCCCAGACTTTAGTCGGACTTTCGACCAAAACGGATATAGCGTCCTGAGTGAGACCTAAAAACTTGACCAGCTCTGCGGCTTTATCCGCAGGAAATGCGTTCATGCCCATGCAAGCGGAATGTGTAAACACTGGGCTCATACCAATTGCATTTGCGATGCTTTCCCAGGTGAGACCCGCTGTCTTTTTGGCTTCAATAATTTGAACGGTCACGTCTTCTTTCAAAAGCATAGGATGCTCCTTTCATAATGGACCTACTGAAAGGCCAAAGTGGCGAGGACGAGACACAGTAGGGCCAAGCCTCCAGATAGAGTTTTCCAAAATCGTTCGGGATTGCGCTCAGCCAACGGAATGTGACGGCGTGCGGTGTAACGCAGCGAAGGCGAGCGCAAATTGGCCGCAAATTCAGACAGTGCATCATGGCGACGCGCAGGATCGGGGTGAACCGCTTTGGCCAAAGCCTCATCCAACCACGCAGGCATCGGATGGGCATCATCGCGAGCGTTGCGATATCGCAGCCGCGTTCTATCACGCGGGTTACGCACCTTGCCGACCTGTGTCCCATAGGGCAAAACGCCAGTCAGCATTTCGTAGGCAATCACCCCCAAAGAAAACAGGTCAGACCGCCAACTCACCTGTTCGCCAGAAAAGTATTCCGGCGCGGTATATTGCAGGGTCCCCAAGATACCATCATCTTCACGCATTGGGGCTGCCTCTTGGACGCCCGCAACATAGGCCGATCCAAAGTCGATGATTTTAGCAACACCATCGGAGTCCAGCATGATGTTTTCAGGTCGCAGATCTTGATGCAACATTTCACGCCTGTGAAAGGCGCGCAGACCTCGGATCACTTGCTCCAAGATATCACGCACTTGTTCAAAACTGGGTTTAGGGTTGTCTTGCATCCATTGGCGCAGGGTCTGACCCTCGATGAAATCGGTCACCACATATAGACTCGAACGTGGCCCAAGTGAGGCGGGCGCGCCCAAGACATGAACATTGTCTAAACGGCGCGCGATCCAGTCTTCCATCAAAAATCGCCGCAACCCATCAGCATCGTCTTTCAAATCCGACGCGGGAATTTTCAGAGCGACGACTTCACCGTCTGACGCCTTGGCAAGGAAAATATGGGACCGGTGATTTGCGTGCAGCTCGCGCAAAATTTTATAACCATCCAGCACACTGCCTTCACGCGGCAAAGCCGGAATAGGCAAGGTTCGAGCCGTTTCATCAAACTGGGTTTCATCCGATGGGGGTAGGTCATCTATGCGCACGATTTGCACGGTAAGATTGTCTTTGCTGCCAGCCTCCAATGCATCTTTGATGATCTGTTCTGCTGCGCCATCCAAGGTTGAAGTCTCAACGATACGTTGCGCCACTGTGCGCGCAGTCCAATGTTCGTGGACGCCGTCCGTAGTTAAAAGAAACACATCCCCCTGCGAAATAGGCTCGACACGGTAGTCGATTTCAACACGGCTTGCAGCGCCAATCGCACGCGACAGCACGGTTTCACCAGCACCCAAAGATGCATGATGATCCGTGGTAAGCGGTTCCAAACTTAGACCCGAAAGACGCCAAATACGGCTATCACCCACATGAAACAAATGCGCTGTTCTGGCTTTAAGCACCATCGTCGCAAGCGTGCAGACGTGACCATGATCCGCATCAGCCAAACCTGCAAAACGGCTTTGAGCATACAACCATGAATTGGCTGCTGAAATCACCCGTGACGCAGAGGTTTTGACCGTCCATGCATCAGGCGTGCTGTAGTAATCTGATAAAAGGCTTTTAACGATTGTTTCAGAGGCAACGGCAGACACATCAGATGTCGATATGCCGTCAGCCAAGGCAATAGTGATGCCTTTAAATGAAAGCGCGCGCTCGTCTGGAACGAGCGCGCCATGAAAGTCTTGATTGTGCACTTTGCGTCCGGCTGAAGTAGCCTGACCAATACTGACCGAAAGGGAAGAGGCAGTTGTTTGAGTATCGCGCACAGAAACCAGCTTTCACAAAGTGAACCCAGCCCGTATTCAGGCTGGGTTGGTATCTATTATTCAGCAGGTGTGCCGACTGATCCCGCAACAGAACGCCTAGGAGAGGTCTTAAAATGTGTGGCGTAGATCATGCCGCCAACAAAGGTCAGACCACCCACAAGGTTTCCCAAGACAACGGGAATTTCGTTGTAGATAAAGTAGTCAGCCCAAGTGAATTCACCGCCCAACATAATGCCTGATGGGAACAAGAACATGTTGACGATTGAATGTTCAAAACCAAGGTAGAAGAATACGATGATCGGCATCCACATCGCCATGATTTTACCAGACACACTGCTGGACATCATCGCGGCGACGACACCAGTCGAGACCATCCAGTTACACATCACGGCACGAATGAAGACTGTCAACAAGCCAGCGCCGCCGGCCGCCGCATAACCCAAAGTCCGCGCTTCACCGATTTGGCCGATCCGTTGGCCAACCGCGTTTGGTTCTTGGCTAAAGCCCATGGTGAAAATGATCGCCATGAAAACAGCCGTGGTCAAAGCACCGGCAAAGTTGCCACAGAACACAAGACCCCAATTGCGAAACACACCCTTCCACGTCATCCCTGGACGCTTGGCGATCACAGCCAAAGGCGCGAGGGTAAACACGCCTGTCAATAGGTCGAACCCCAAAAGATAGAGCATACAGAACCCAACAGGGAACAACAGCGAGGCGACAAGAAAGTTACCAGTGTTGACGGCGATGGTCACCGCGAAAGCCGCAGCGAGCGCAAGGATCGCGCCCGCCATGTAGGAGCGGATCAATGTGTCTTTGGTGGACATCAATATTTTAGATTCGCCGGCTTCGATCATCTTCGCCGCGAACTCGGCTGGTTGCACATATGCCATGTGGTCTTCCTTCGATTGGGTTAAGCGTTTTGCAATTGTTTTTCTTCAAGGCAGAGGGAAATACGCCCCCCCTCAACCTTCACGGGGAACACGCCTGTTTTGCCAACATCTGCACCCTGCGCTTCTCCTGTTTCCAAAGAGATGACCCAGTTTGTCAGCGGGCAAGACACGGTTGTGCCATGGACGATCCCCGCGCTCAGAGGACCGTCTTTAAACGGGCAACGATCCTCTAGCGCGTAGACTGCGTCTTGCGAGGTGCGAAATATCGCGATGGTTTTTGCATTTGTAATCACCCTGCGCGCGCCTTGGCGTGGGATATCGTCGAGTGCGCCGATCGCAATCCATTGGTTGTCTTGAACGGTCATTATTCTGCTGCCTCGCGTGAAGAAAAATCGGCCAGTGGTGAAAATTCATGCGCTTCAGCGCCCTGAACCCGCTCCGCCCATGGGTCAACTTGTGCGAAGGTTTGGGAAAACAAAAAGCGTTCATAATAGGCTTTGCGTTGCTCAGCATCGTCATAGATCACAGATTTCACGTGATCATATCCAAGGCGATCCGCCCATTTATAGATGCGCTCAAGATAAAAACCTGTTTCGCGGTAATATTGTGTGAGTGCCCCACAGTATTCGAGAACTTCTTCTTCTGTCTCAACATTGCCAAGCTTGGTGGTACCTTGAATGTGCAACCCCGCAGCGCCGCCGTAGAGAATTTCATATCCACTGTCGACACAAACGATGCCGATGTCTTTACAGGTGCTTTCAGAACAGTTGCGCGGGCAACCAGACACAGCAAGTTTCAGTTTCGCAGGGGACCAAGCGCCCCAAAGCAGACGCTCAAGCTTGATGCCAAGTCCAGTGGAATCTTGAGTCCCAAAACGACACCAATCCGATCCCACACAGGTTTTCACAGTCCGCAAACCTTTGGCGTAAGCCGCGCCCGAGACCATGCCTGCATCGTTGAGGTCTTTCCACACAGGGATCAAATCGTCTTTTTTGACGCCCAACAAATCGATCCGCTGACCGCCCGTGACCTTAACAGTCGGGATGCTGAATTTATCGGCCACATCAGCAATCGCGCGCAGCTCGTCAGGTGTGGTGATCCCACCAAACATGCGCGGTACAACGGAATACGTGCCGTCTTTTTGGATGTTCGCATGCACGCGTTCATTGATAAAGCGCGATTGCTGATCGTCCACATATTCACCCGGCCAATCAGACACGAGGTAGTAGTTCAAGGCAGGGCGACATTTGGCACAACCTTCCGGCGTGCTCCATTCAAGCTCTTGTATCACCGCAGGAATAGTTTTCAGTTCCTTTGCTTTGATCATGCGGCGCACAGTGCCGTGGTCATGCTTAGTACAGCCACACATGGTTTCAACATCAGGCAATTTGAAATCGTCGCCCAAAGTCAGCGCCATGACATTTTCAACCAGGCCCGTACATGTGCCACAAGAGGCCGAAGCTTTGGTATGCGCACGCACTTCCGCCAAAGTGGTCAGACCCATGGCGTTAATTTTCGACACGATCGTGCCTTTGGTGATGCCATTACAGCCACAGATTTCCGCGTCATCGGACATGTTCGCAACCATAGCCAATGGATCAACGGCACCCCCACCTTGAAAGGCTTGGCCAAAGATCAACGTGTCGCGCATGTCCGAGATATCTTCGCCGGACTTGAGCATCTCATTGTACCAGCCGCCGTCATCGACAGCGCCGTAAAGCACTGCACCAATGATCTTGTTGTCTTGGATGATAACGCGTTTGTAAGTGCCGCTTTTCGCATCGCGCAACACGATGTCTTCACGATCATCGCCTTCGGCGAAATCACCCACGGAATAGAGATCACACCCTGTGACTTTGAGCTTGGTTGGGGTTTCTGTGTGCACAAACCCCGCATCAGATGGACCCATCAAATGAGAGGCCGCGACTTTTGCCATTTGGTAAAGCGGCGCAACAAGACCGTACACCATGCCGCCAACCTCAACGCACTCGCCCACTGATAAAATATCAGGATCAGAAGTTTGCATCCCGTTGGTTGTGACGATGCCGCGGTTCACTTCAAGGCCCGCGTCTTTGGCAAGTTGAACATTCGGGCGAATGCCGACAGCCATCACAACGATATCGCATTTGATCAACGTGCCGTCGTCCAGTTCAACGCCACAAACTTTGCCATCTTCCCCGATGATTTGTTTGGTGTTGGATTTGCAGCGAATGTCGATCCCGCGACTTTCCAACTCTTTCTCAAGCAAGTAACCAGCCGCCGTGTCAAGCTGACGCTCCATCAACGTTGGCATCAAATGCAACACGGTCACGTCCATGCCCAAAATGTTTAGACCTGCCGCAGCCTCAAGGCCCAAAAGGCCCCCACCGATGACAACCGCACTGCCACCTTTGCCCGCCGCATCGCGCATGGCATTCGTGTCATCCAGATCACGGTAGGCCAACACTCCTTCAAGATCATGACCGGGGCACGGGATGATGAACGGATCAGAACCTGTCGCCAAGACCAATTTGTCATAGCTTTCCGTGATGCCATTCTCGGATGTGACCGTTTTGGCCTCGCGATCAATCTTGGACACTTTCGCACCCATGTGCAGCGTGATGCCGTTGTCTTTGTACCAAGCTTCATCATGAATTATGATGTCATCAAAAGATTTCTCGCCAGACAGAACAGGCGACAGCATAATACGGTCGTAGTTCACACGCGGCTCTGCATTAAAGATCGTCACGTCATAGGCGTCGCCCGCATCAAGAAGATGCTCTAGCATCCGACCAGGTGCCATGCCGTTTCCGACCACGACCAGTTTGAGTTTTTGTGTCATGTACCCATGTCCCATTTTTGCTTTTGCACGTTGGGACACGAGGTGTTTCATAAACTCGGCACCGCATCCCTGACCTTTAGAAAAGGTCACGTGCAGCGCCGTTGCTGCGCTCTCAAAGAGAGCAAATATATGAAGGTCTGCCACATCATTGTGGCGGGGCATCTTTACCCGACTTGACGTCAGCATTGCGTCGAGAGGGCATACGGTTCAAGAGCGCAGCCTTAGACCAGCGCTGAATTTAGGTGACTTTTAGGTCAAGTTTTCAATGTGCCAAAAAAACACGCGAAAATATCAGGGTATTGCTCAAAACACTGCCGCAAAAATGTCGCCGTATTTACAGATATACCAAACACAGCATCGGACGATTCCCGCATTTTCTGCGTCAAAGGCGCTTGCTGGCCTCAACCACAAGATCATCAAGTCCCACACCGCCATCAGCCACAAATGCGACCAGTTGAGCTTTCATGCGAGGCTCCCAAAAGTCAGAAAGATGATCAGCCACACCTTGGGCCTGATCGATTTTGGGCTGCGTCTTAAAGAACGCAGCAATCTGATTGGCCATACGAACCATACTATCTGGTGACATCTGTGGGTCCTGCTTCAATACGATTTGGATGTGAGAAAATTTCGAAATTCTGCGCACGCGCAAAGGCAACCAATGTCACGCCTGCGGCCTCAGCGACATCAACAGCCAAAGCCGTTGGCGCCGACACAGCAATCAAAACGGGGCATCCTGCCATGGCCGTTTTTTGCACCATATCCACAGACGCCCGACTGGTGATCACAAAAGCGCCACCTGCGGGATCAACACCTGCGCGGCACAAACCACCAATAAGCTTATCAAGCGCGTTGTGACGCCCCACGTCTTCGCGCGCCATCACGATGCCTTTGCCCGCGACAAGAATTCCAGCGGCATGGACCGCACGCGTTTGGTCATGCAAAGGCTGCTGTTTGCGCAGTTGATCTGTCGCTTGCTCGACATCGAAAGATGTCAAGTGACCTGTCGTTTGCGCCAACGTCGGCAAAACCCGCAGCGCCTCGTTCAAGCTATCAATGCCACATAAGCCACAACCAACAGGCCCCGACATGTATCGACGCCGCGCGCTTAGCACTTCGGCCTGCTGCGCGTTCAACCAAAGCTGCGCTTCAAGCCCCGTTGGATGTTCGGCAATTTCAATGCGCTCAACATCAGACATCTTGGCGATAAAACCTTCGCTCAAGGCGAAGCCATAAGCGAAGTCTCCCAGATCTTGCGGACTCGCCATCATAACGGCTTGCGTTGTGCCATTGAAGCTAATCGCGATGGCAATCTCTTCCGCCAAGCTATGCCCAGATATATGTCGCGATGACGCTCGCACCTGCTACTCAGCCGCAGGCGTGATACGACGCGATTGCGCCGCTTGCGATGCGTAAGCTTCTTGCCATTCACTTGGACCGTTCGACAAGCTGACCTGTACCGCTGTCACTTTGTATTCAGGGCAATTGGTCGCCCAATCTGAATAGTCAGTGGTGATCACATTGGCCTGCGTGTCTGGGTGGTGGAAGGTGGTGTATACAACCCCCGTCGACACACGGTCCGTCAGCGTCACACGCAGCGAGGTCTCGCCCGCACGCGAGGTCAGGCGCACCCAGTCCCCGTCCGAGATACCGCGCACTTCGGCGTCATGCGGATGCACTTCCAGTACATCCTCACCATGCCATGCGACATTTTCAGTCCGCCGCGTTTGCGCGCCAACATTATATTGCGACAATATCCGCCCAGTGGTTAGCAACAGCGGGAACCGTGGTCCTGTTCGTTCATCCGTTGCAATATATTCGGTGATCATCAACCGACCTTTACCGCGCATAAACCCGTCGACATGCATCAAGGGCATGCCATCAGGGTGTTCCGCATTACAAGGCCATTGCACGGACCCTTTGTCTTCAAGCAACTGATAAGTCACATCCGCAAACGAAGGGGTTGTCGCTGCGATCTCATCCATGATTTCGCTAGGATGTGTGTAAGTCCAGCCCGCGCCCATGGCGTTGGCCAGCATTTGCGTCACTTCCCAATCGCCATACCCATTGCGTGGCGCCATGACTTTGCGCACGCGATTGATCCGACGTTCTGCATTGGTGAAAGTGCCGTCTTTTTCCAAGAACGTAGACCCCGGCAAAAATACATGCGCGTAATTTGCAGTCTCGTTTAAAAATAGATCATGCACGATCACGCATTCCATTGCAGCCAGTCCAGCCGCCACATGCTTGGTGTCCGGGTCAGATTGCAAAATGTCTTCGCCTTGACAGTACAAGCCCTTGAACGTGCCATCGACGGCGGCGTCTAGCATGTTCGGGATACGCAAGCCCGCTTCTGGATCGATTGTCACGCCCCAAAGGCTTTCAAACACATCGCGTGCGTCGGTGTTTTTCACATGGCGATAACCCGGCAATTCATGTGGGAACGACCCCATATCACAAGCGCCCTGGACGTTGTTTTGACCGCGCAACGGATTCACGCCCACGCCCTTGCGGCCGATATTGCCAGTCAGCATCGCGAGATTGGCGATGCCCATTACTGTGGTTGACCCTTGGCTGTGTTCTGTCACCCCAAGGCCATAGTAAATCGCGCCATTACCGCCTGTCGCAAACAGACGTGCCGCCGCGCGCAGCTCTTGCGCATTGACGCCGGTCAAAAGCGCTGTGGCCTCTGGGCTGTTCTTGGCATCAGACACAAAAGTGGCGTAGTCAAGGAATTCATCCCAATCACAACGGGTGCGAATATAGTCTTCATTCATCAGGCCTTCGGTCACGATCACATGCGCGATGGCCGTCACGACTGCGACGTTCGTACCGGGGCGGAGCGGCAAATGGTGGGCCGCTTCGACATGCGGTGATTTCACCAGATCAATGCGGCGCGGATCGATAACGATCAACTTAGCCCCTTGGCGCAAACGCTTTTTCAAACGCGAGGCAAACACAGGATGGCCGTCGGTCGGATTGGCGCCGATCACGATTACAACATCGCTGTGCTCGACACTGTCAAAATCCTGCGTGCCTGCGGATGTGCCAAAAGTTTGACCCAACCCGTACCCCGTCGGCGAATGGCACACGCGCGCGCATGTGTCTGTATTGTTATTGCCAAAGACAGCGCGGGCCAGCTTTTGCACCAAATAAGTTTCCTCGTTTGTACAGCGGCTCGAAGTGATCACACCGATTGATTTCTGACCATAAGTTTCTTGCAAGCCACGCATCTTATTGGCGGCAAAACCAAGTGCTTCATCCCAAGACACTTCGCGCCACGGCTCTTCGATCGTGTCGCGGATCATCGGCGATAAAATGCGATCGCTGTGGTTGGCATAGCCATAGGCAAAGCGGCCTTTGACACAAGAATGACCTCGGTTCGCTTTGCCGTTTTTGTAAGGCACCATACGCACCAAAGTGTCACCATTCATCTCGGCTTTGAACGAACAGCCAACACCGCAGTAAGCGCAGGTGGTGACAACAGATTTGGTCGGCGTCCCAAGATCGATCACAGATTTTTCTTGCAAGGTCGCAGTTGGACAGGCTTGGACACAAGCGCCACAGCTGACACAATCAGACGTCATGAAATCATCAAGCTTGGTGCCCGCAGAAATGCGACTATCAAACCCGCGACCTTCCATTGTCAGCGCGAAAGTCCCTTGCACCTCTTCACAAGCCCGCACGCAACGTGAACAAGCGATACATTTGGAAGGCTCATAGGTGAAATACGGGTTGCTTTCGTCTTTGGGCATGTATTTCGGGTTTGGACCCGATGCGGTGCGCGTGGCGAAATGCGTCTCAACCGCCTCATAGCGCACATCGCGCAGACCCACGACGCCGGCCATGTCTTGCAATTCACAATCGCCGTTGGCCGCACAGGTCAGGCAATCGAGTGGGTGATCAGAGATATACAACTCCATCACGCCTTTGCGCAACTTCTGCACTTTTGGCGTTTGGGTTTTAACAATCATTCCATCGGCCACCGGTGTCGTACAAGACGCTGGCATACCGCGACGACCTTCGATTTCAACAGCACACAGGCGGCAAGACCCGAAGGCTTCTAAATTGTCGGAAGCACAAAGCTTGGGCACGGTGATGCCAGCTTCAGCGGCGGCGCGCATCACGGATGTGCCTGTTGGCACCGTGATTTCGAACCCATCAATGGTCAGAGTGACAGGCGCGCCAGATTTCGCTGGCGTGCCCATATCGCGGTCATCTTGAATACCGTTGCCATCAACACCGTCCCAAGGGATTACAAAATCTTTCATTCTGCGGCCTCCGCTTTGCGGTCAAAATCATCTGGGAAATGCGTCAGGGCCGACATAACCGGATAAGGCGTAAAGCCCCCTAGCGCACAAAGTGATCCGTCTCGCATCGTATCACAAAGATCGGTCAAAAGCTCTTTCGCTGCGCTATCACCAGCGGCGATACGATCGATTGTCTCAACACCGCGCACAGATCCGATCCGGCAAGGGGTGCATTTACCACAACTTTCTACGGCGCAAAACTCCATCGCAAAGCGCGCCATCGACAGCATATCAGCGGTCTCGTCAAACACGACAACACCTGCGTGACCGATCAAACCGCCCGCGGCGTCAAATTCTTCGTAGCCAATCAATGTGTCAAAATCAGAGGGCGGCATATAAGCCCCAAGCGGCCCGCCAACTTGCACGGCTTTCACGGGTTTGCCAGAGGCGGTACCACCACAAACATCATTCACCAGTTCGCCCAAAGGAATACCAAAGGGGGCTTCGAACAATCCGCCACGTGCCACATTGCCCGCGATCTGCAAAGGGGTCGTACCGCGTGAGCGCCCGATGCCGAAATTTTTGTAAAAGGCCGCGCCGCGCTCGAAAATCACAGGAACCGTCGCCAAGGACAGCACGTTGTTTACAACCGTAGGCTTACCGAACAGTCCTTCAAGCGCAGGCAGCGGTGGTTTGGCGCGCACGACGCCGCGCTTACCCTCAAGCGAATTTAACAAAGACGTCTCTTCGCCGCAGACATATGCACCCGCGCCAACCCGTACTTCCAATTCAAAAGTACGCTCTGACCCTAGCAGGTTTTGACCCAAAACGCCCGCGCTTTGCGCAATCGCGATGGCTTTGTTCATCACCTCAATGGCGTCAGGATATTCGGCGCGCAGATAGATGTATCCCTTAGTGGCGTTCACCGCGAGACCGGCGATGATCATACCTTCAATCAGGCAAAAAGGGTCACCTTCCATCAGCATACGATCCGCGAACGTGCCGCTATCGCCTTCATCCGCATTGCAGACGATGTACTTTTGATCGGCTTCAGCGCCCAGCACTGTGTTCCATTTGATACCTGTTGGAAAGCCAGCCCCGCCACGTCCACGCAGACCAGAGTCTGTGACCTCAGAAACGATGTCTTTGCCCGTCATGGACAGGGCACGCGTGAGACCCAAAAGCCCGCCATTTGCCTTGTAGTCGTTCAGATTCAAAGGATCGATCAAACCGCAACGCGCAAAGGTCAAACGCGTTTGTTTGGCGAAAAACGGGATATCTTCAACCGCACCGAGTGATGCGAATGTGTCATCCAAAACAGCAGCCGCATCTTTAGGTTCGATCGGACCGTAGGCTTTGCGCCCCTCACCCCGGTCGATCTCGACCAAGGGCTCAAGCCAAACCATACCGCGTGATCCGTTGCGGATCAATTCGACGTCCAATCCACGGCTTTGGGCCTCAAGCACGATAGCATCGGCCACCGCTTCCGCACCAAGCGATTTGGCTGCACTGTCTGCAGGAACGTAAATTTTCATGCGCCAACCTCGCTCAAAATTTGATCCATTTTAGAGGTATCCACACGTCCCACAACTTTACCATCAACCATGGCGGCAGGTCCGCAAGCGCAAAGACCAAGACAATAGACAGGCTCAATGGTTACAGCGCCGTTCGCGGTGGTGCCGTGCCATGCGACACCAAGTTTTTCGAGTGTCGCATCTGCAAGCGCGTTGGCCCCGACAGCTTGACAGGCTTCAGCACGGCAAATTTTCACGATATGGCGACCAGACGGGACTTCTTTAAAGTCATGATAAAACGACACAACGCCATGCACTTCTGCGGCACTGATGTTCAGCGTTTGCGCAAGAAGGGGGACAGCCGATTGCGGCACATGATCGAAAGTCTCTTGCAAGGCATGAAGCATGGGCAAAAGCGGACCTTCCAGCGAAAGCTGTGTCGTAATGACGTCAAGGATCGCCGCATCGTTGGGCGTTTCATGAGGGTGGCGCATCGCATGTCCTTTGTACAGTTGCACAAATAGACCATAATCGCAGGCTTAAATTCAACAAGCAATTTTGTGACCCTACGCACGCCCAGTTGTGCATTTGTTGCAAGGTGCGCGGTCTATCCTGTGCGCAACGAAACATGTTAGCGCTGCAATGTACTTTATTTTGGTTTATTGCGACGCAAGAATGGCGAAATCCGAAACGACGCGGCCGATGAGGCACGTGAGCGCGTACGCAATACAGGAGTATTTTTCGACGTCCCGCTTTGCGATTCTCGGAACACGATATAAAGACCAGACATGATGATGATACTTGCGCCAAGAATTGTGACCAAATCAATGGACTCACCAAAGAACAGCGAACCGAAAATCGTTGCCCAGATAATCTGAGAATACTGCATCGGCGCAACTATAGCAGCCTCAGACGCCTTATACGCGACGATCAAAAACACGCCCCCCGTGAACCCGAGGACAGAGATAGCACCAATACCGCCAAGGTCGTTGATCGGCAACGGCTTGTACGTAAACACCATCAGCGTCCCCATGATGATAAAGTTCGCAACCATAGGATACAGCATCAACACAACGGTGCGCTCTTCACGCCCGACTTTGCGCACGATAATCGACGCCAACCCGCCAAGACAGGCACAGGTCAAAGCGGCAGCATGCCCGAGTGTAAACTCTGTCGAACCGGGCCGCAGCACAACGAATACCCCGATAAGACCAACAACGACAGCACCCCAGCGGTGCGGGCCAACACGCTCTCCCAAAACTGGAATAGACATCATCGTGATCAACAGCGGCGTTGCAAAAAGAATGGCGTAGACTTGGGCCAACGGCAATACCGTGAACGCATAGAACGCGCACATGACATTGATGGTTGAGCACATAGTTCTCAGCGCTGTCCACCAAGGATGCACAGGGCGCAAGTGACCCGATGCCGTGTCACGCATCAGCATAAAAGTGACAAGCGGAAAGGAAAACATCGTTGAGAAAAAGATCATCTGAAAAGGCGAATAAGATACGCCAAGATACTTGATCACAGCGTCATGGGTCGCAAAAACTGCGAATGCGAACAAAGCGTAAAATGCGCCGGATATATTCATGAGCTGTCTTTCCGTTTTTTGTTAGCGGTAACCGATGGTGTCATCAGTTTGGTACCCATACTTTTTGCACTTGTCGAGGCAGCTATAGCGTCCCAAATATAACATATGAAAAACGCCCATAAATCCGCCACCTGCTGCTACTGTGGCACGCATACTGTTTTAACACTTGCTGGAAAAACGCGACACGAGCTGCAATGCACGTCATGTGGCGCGCCTTTGCGGCGAATGAAATCCTTGCGCACGGATCACGTGATCGACCCCTTTACTGTGCAAGGCACGCATAAAGCCAAGCCAAAGCGCAGCAAGGAAAAGTCTAAGGACCGGAACAAATCGCGCAAGAGAAAGAAATCTATCGCCTATCGGCTGATGGATGTGGCCGAGGACATCTTTGACATTTTCGACTGACAACGATTTGTCTGGCACCAAAAAACCGAGGCATCGTTTCCAATGCCTCGGCTTGAAATACTATCGATTGATTTACAGGCTCGCTGTCAGCGCCTCGATGATTTTATCGCCCATTTCAGTTGTGGATACAGCGGTTACGCCTTCTTCGCCGAGCAAGTCAGCAGTGCGTGCGCCATTCGCCAAAACAGTTTCAATCGCCTTTTCCAGACGTGTCGCTTCATCGCCTTGATCAAACGAGTAGCGCAAAGCCATCGCGAATGAGAGCACACATGCGATTGGGTTGGCTTTCCCTTGGCCTGCGATGTCAGGCGCTGAACCGTGTACGGGTTCGTACATCGCTTTCGGGCGACCATTGGCCATCGGCAGACCCAAAGACGCGGATGGCAACATGCCCAGAGAGCCGGTCAACATCGCAGCACAATCAGACAAGATATCGCCGAACAGGTTGTCGGTCACGATAACGTCGAACTGTTTAGGGGCGCGCACCAATTGCATCGCGCCGTTGTCGGCATACATATGTGACACTTCAACTTCCGGGTAATCCACAGCAACTTCGTTGACGACATCGCGCCACAAGATACCGGATTCCATCACGTTGGCTTTTTCCATAGAACACAAACGCTTGTCACGTTTCATGGCCAATTCAAATGCAGCACGCGCGGCACGTTCGATTTCGCTTTCAGTGTATCGCTGTGTGTTGATGCCTACGCGTTCGTTGTTTTCTGTGAAGATACCACGTGGCTCACCAAAGTAGATGCCAGAAGTCAATTCGCGTACGATCATGATATCGAGACCGGCAACGATGTCTTTTTTCAATGACGAAAAGTCAGCCAAAGCGTCGAAACACTGCGCAGGGCGCAGGTTTGCAAACAGATCCATTTCTTTACGCAAGCGCAAAAGGCCGCGCTCAGGTTTGACGGAAAAATCAAGATCGTCGTATTTCGGACCACCAACAGCACCAAGCAAAACGGCATCAACGCTTTGTGCTTTTTCCATGGTCGCATCGGAAATAGGTGCACCGTGCGCATCATAGGCAGCACCGCCAACAAGATCGTGAGACACGTCAAATTTTAGACCGCGTTTGTCACCAAACCAGTCGATGACTTTGACGACTTCGGCCATCACTTCGGGGCCAATACCGTCACCGGGCAGAATAAGAAGAGATGGCGTGCTCATATCGCATTTTCCTTGTGTTTAAGCGTTGGTTTCGCCTACCCGACGACGCGACGAAGGTCAAGGAACGGCCTTTTTATCCGCTCAAACTTGAAGCCAAATGATCCCAAACCGCCGCAACCCGATGTGTGTGGCGCACGGCTTTGGGGGCCGCGATCCAAAGCGACAGCGTTGGAATAGGTAAGTTATCAAACAGACGCACCAGATTAGGATCGCTTTGCGCCACCAAGGCCTGCCCAAATCCGATACCGCACCCCGCGCGCACCAACTCCCAGTACGCCGATTGATCATCACAGCGCAGCGCAAAGTCATTTGGGGACACATCCCAACCAAATTGCCTCATAGCGCGAATGATCAAATCATTACGGTCATAGCCAATCACATCATGCGCTAAAAGATCCTTTGGGTCGTCGGGACAACCACGACGATCAATGTAAGATTTGGCCGCAAAAATGCCGATTTCGATATCCGACAAATGACGCGCAACGATATCAAGCTGGCTTGGTCGATACATGCGTAAGGCAATATCTGCATCACGATACAACAGATTTTCAGAGGCATCCGAAGGCACAAGTTCGATTTGAATAAGCGGTTCCTTCTGACGCAGCTCAGCCAATATTCTGGGCAAAACGTAATGCGCAACAAACACAGATGCGGTCAGGCGCACCGTGCCCGCTTTCTGCGTGTCAGCACCAGTGGCCGCCATAGAAAACCGCCCCGCAGCCTCCATCATCTGCTGCGCAAAAGGCAACAGCCGCTCGCCATCAGCGGTCAGCACCATACCTTTTGGACGTCGCAAAAATAAGATCACTCCAAGGGCGTCTTGCAGGCTTTGGATTTGTCGCCCGATTGTTGGCTGACTGCAGTGCAAATCACGCGCAGCGGCCGACAGCGAGCCACCCTGCGCGACAGCAACAAAGGCACGTATGAGCGTCCAATCAAGTGAGGCAAGGCGATTATCCATTCATATATGAATACCGAATATAAGATTCAATGCAATTTCAATTCACATAAGAACAAGCAATGTGGTGTTAAATCCCAAACACGGAGACACACATGACGCAAACAGTCCTCATCCTTGGTGCCCGCGGAAAAGTTGGACGCCACGCAAAAGACGCCTTTAGCCAAGCAGGCTGGAACGTCCGCCTGTATGATCGCAAACTTGGAAATATGCCTGCACAAGCCACAGGCGCTGATGTCATCGTCAATGGACTGAATCCACCCGACTATCACAATTGGGCAGACATCATTCCGCGCATCACACAGCAAGTTATAGAGGCTGCAACCATCACAGGCGCCACTGTAATCATTCCCGCGAATGTCTATAATTTCGGCAACTCCGCTGGCACATGGGATGAAACAACACCCCACCGACCACAGACACGCAAAGGCAAGATCAGGGAAATCCTAGAACGCAGTTACGAGGCATCAGGCGTCCAAACAATTCTACTGCGCGGTGGTGACTTTATCACTCCGCAAGATGGCGGTGATGATGTGATGCGATTGGTGGTGTTGAAAGACATTCGCAAAGGCAAGATCACCTTGCCAGGTGAAAGCACCACGATGCACGCCTATTGCTATTTGCCAGACTGGGCGCGTGCCGCCGTGCTACTTGCAGAAAAACGTGATGCGCTAGGTCAGTTTGAAGACATCACCTTTGGCGGCTATAACTTTACGCTTCAAGACTTAAAGGCCGAACTTGAACAGGCTTTGGGGCATCCTTTGCATATTTCGAAATTTCCATGGTGGGCCTTGAAATTGACCTCTCCATTTTGGGAATTGGCACGCGAATTGTCCGAGATGCGCTATCTTTGGGATGTGCCTCATGAACTTGGCACAGATAAATTTAATCGCCTTGTGCCCGATTTTGAACGCACTGATCTAAGCACCGTTATGCGTGCGTCATTGCCGTGCAATATCGACCCAAACAAGGCCGTGCCGAAACAAAGCGCCATCACTGTTTGAAGCCGATGACCATGACACCCCTGCGTCGATCACCTTGAGATCGGCGGAGGGCAACACATAGTCAACGCGCAAATTTCCAGGCATAGGGTCGTCCCAATCGGCCGTGTCAAATGCGGCATCGCCAGTATGTGTCTCATTGGCGATGCTTTTGGCATATGCTGAACGCGGTTGTGGGTCTTGTAGTCTTGGGTCGGTTAAAAGCGCCTGCATCTCTTCAATGCGCCCTTCTCCATCCTGCGGATCCAAATTGGCATCACCGATCACGACAAAAGGTATATCTGGAGCGGGCGTATCGAGCCTTCCATCCAAATAGTGGCGCCAAAGCGCAACCTCATCAGCATTGCGCAGACCGTTACGGTCCTCGTCTCCGTCAAATGCAGGCGTCGTAGCATAAAACGCCAACATATGAATGGAAGTCTCACCCCACATGACAGGCACATTCCAGTGATTTGTCGAAGACAACCGCAACACATCCAAATCGCCCGCATCATAGAAATTGTCAGGCAAGCGCACGTCCGGTACGTCACGCCATAGCAACGTTGAAAAATCTATGATGTCGTCGGCTGCGATCGGCAAGCGCGACAGAACGGCGAGGCCGCCCTGTCCGTGAAAGTCGCCATAAGACTGCGCATCTTTGGCTTGCCCCAAGCGCCCATCTTTATCGAGGTCACGCCCCGTGAACAAACCCGCATTGCTAATGCCGGAGAACACATATGGATAGGCAACCCCAGCTTGGGTCAACGCTACGGCCAAGGCGCGCGCCGTATGCCCCTCAAAATCTGTATCGATCCCAGTGAGCACCAAAACATCAGGTGTTGTTTTCAAAATATGATCGACAGCGAACAGTACTTCGGCATCCTCGCCCGACAAAATATCACGCAGTAAAACACCCGGTCCTGTGCGCGATAGCTCAGCATTCCAAGTCGCGATCCGCAGCATGTCTTGTGCGGCCACGACAAAGGGGCAAAAACAAAAAAGACTTATCAGCCCAGCGCGAATCACACCGGTATATGATCAAGGTCGGCCGCAGCATAGGTTTGGCGACGCTTGCCTTCGATCATATTGGCCACACGCCCCATCGCAATACCACGCATAAACAAAGAGGACGGCAAAAAAGCCCAAGCGGCCACCAGCCAAATCATCGATTGGTAATTCCCCACTGCCATCGCGCCAAACAGATTAGAGGCCGAATGTACCACCGTGGGGATCACAAACGGCAATGCAAAACCAAGAATAATGTTCACCCGTGCGTCACGTTTCAGCCGCGCCACCACATCGCCGCCAGCCGTCGGATCAAAAGTCGGAAGGTTGACCCAAACGTTGAAAGATCCTGCTTTTGAAGGCCATCGGCGACGCTGTAAAAGAAGAAGGAAAATTGTCAGCGACAAAAGCGAGATCAAATACGACACTCCAGCGCAAACACGCATCAAAGTGATATGGTTCGCTGCAGTACCTTCGGGCAAAGCCTGCACCATTAAACGGACAGGCGAGTACGGGAAATCAAGAACATAGCCGATCAACGCCCCCACAACGGTCACGAACTCACTGACAATTGTGGGAGATGAAATACCGTTGCAAATCGTCGTCAGCAACAAAATCGTCACGAAAAGTGACAAGAACCGCACCCGATTGAACGGTGGGGCGTCGCGAAACTCAACCAAACCTGGGTAGGCGGAAATATATTCGAAAAATGTGAGAGCTGCACCAAAGAGCGCGACAAGTGCAACAACTTGAGCAGAATCAGAAGACACGTTTGGCAGCAAGAACGACGGCATAGCGATCAACGCCACGACGAGAATAGAGCGCACGAATGCGCCGACCACACGGTTCAACACTGCCCATTTCCCTTCAAACTGGCCGTGCGTGATACGATGCCACACACTTTTTCCATTTTGATTGTGCCAATAATGGCGAACTGCCTCAATCTTGCCCAATTTTTGCCTTCTTTCGCCTTACTCATCAACCCACGGTTAAGGTTAACGATGAAATTAAGGCCGTTTCGTGGACAAAGCGGTGCGATTTTGCATCATTATCCATGCTAACAGAGCAAGTCTGCTCACCAAAATTATGGTGAATCGCATGGGAGCGAGACAGACTTGTCACCCAAATTTTCATAAAAAAATTCCATATTTTGAACACTGTCAGGATCAGCAGGTCTTTGCCCAAAGCGCCAAAGTCCTTTCAGCACTTAGAAAAAAGCATAAACACGCCGAAACACCACGCAAAACACCGCCGACTTGGACAAATTTCCACTTTTTCATAGCCTCGAACGCTCCATCAGTTTGCGAATTCTTGCTGGCAATAGGCAATTATCTGCATCGGCATAAATTCGCTTTTATTCTTTGTATTCAATGGGTTGAAAGAATCATTCCTTTCGATCATCTCTATCAACAACGGCACAATGTCGTTCAGTACTGTGAACCGCGCCAGTTCGGCGCATACCTAATAAAAGGATAAACGAAATGAAAAAGATCGCACTCACCCTCGGTATGACATCTCTTCTCGCAGCCCCTCTTTTTGCACAAGCTGCAATCGAAGATACAGACGGAAGCGGCGCTTACTCCTTTGCAGAAGTCGCAGCAGCCTACCCTGACGTGACAGAAGAAACCTTCCTCGCAATGGATACGGATGCCAGCGGCGAAGTGTCTGACATGGAGCTCAGCGTCGCCTTGGGCGAAGAAATGACCACAGAATAAGGGACAAGCCCTTTTGGTTGATATTTGATCGCCAAACGCACAACGGCGGCCCTAGGGCCGCCGTTGTCGTGTCTCACATACCCGTTAGGGCTATATTAAAAACCAGCGCATTACACCCAAGGGCGCTCTTGCTGCATCGATGCCTCAAAGGTTTCGATAGAGGCTTTTTTCGCCAGCGTCAGACCGATGTCATCTAGGCCCTCAAGCAAGCAATGCTTTTTATGCGCATCGACGTCGAACGCAATCTCTTGACCATCTGAGGTCGTAATCTTTTGCGCCTCAAGGTCTACAGTCATGCGTGCGTTGGAGCCTTTTTCAGCATCTTCCATCAACACATCAACCTGATCCTGCGGCAAGACGATTGGCAAGATGCCATTCTTGAAGCAGTTGTTGTAGAAGATGTCAGCGAAAGATGTGGAAATCACACATTTGATGCCAAAGTCAGCGATCGCCCAAGGCGCGTGTTCACGTGAAGAGCCACACCCGAAATTGTCGCCCGCCACAAGAATTTCCGCGTTACGATACTGAGGTTTGTTGAGAACGAAGTCTGCAATCTCGGTACCATCACGGTTGAAGCGCATCTCATCAAAGAGGTTCGCGCCAAAACCTGTGCGTTTGATCGATTTCAAGAACATCTTTGGGATGATCATGTCTGTGTCGATGTTGACGAGTGGCATAGGTGCCGCAACACCATTGAGTGTTTGAAATTTTTCCATGGTGCTTCTCCTTACATCAAATCACGAACATCGGTCAGACGACCGGTGATCGCAGCTGCGGCAGCCATACCTGGGCTGACAAGGTGTGTACGACCTTTGTAGCCTTGGCGGCCTTCGAAGTTGCGGTTGGATGTGGATGCACAACGCTCATTTTCCGCAAGTTGGTCAGGGTTCATCGCGAGACACATTGAACAGCCCGCCATGCGCCATTCAAAACCAGCGTCTTTGAAAATCTGAGCAAGGCCTTCTTCTTCGGCTTGTGCACGCACAAGACCAGACCCAGGCACGATCATAGCGCGCATGCCCTCTTTAATCTTTTTGCCTTTGAGAACCTCAGCGGCGGCACGCAAATCTTCGATACGACCGTTTGTGCAAGACCCGATAAAGACGGTGTCGATTTCGATGTCCGTCAACTTTTGACCCACTTCGAGACCCATATAAGCGATAGAGCGACGCACCGCGTCCACTTTGCCGCCCTCAAAGCTTTCTGGCGCAGGCACAACGCCAGTGATTGGCAGAACGTCCTCTGGAGAAGTGCCCCAAGTCACAACAGGCGAGATGTCTTCACCTTTAAGTGTCACAACTTTGTCGAACACAGCGTCTTCGTCAGTGAAGAGTGTCTTCCACCACGCCAAAGCCGCATCCCACTGTTCGCCTTTTGGCGCATGTGGACGGCCTTTGACATAGTCGAATGTGGTTTGGTCTGGAGCGATGAGACCCGCGCGTGCACCGCCTTCAATCGCCATGTTACAAACCGTCATGCGGCCTTCCATGGACAGATTGCGGATCGCTTCGCCTGTGTATTCGATCACATAGCCAGTACCGCCACCGGTGCCAGTTTCGCCGATCACAGCCATGGTGATGTCTTTCGCGGTCACACCGGGCTTCAACTTGCCAGTGATTTCCACCTTCATGTTCTTGCCCTTACGCTGGATCAGCGTTTGAGTCGCAAGAACATGTTCAACTTCTGATGTGCCGATACCGTGGGCCAGCGCGCCGAATGCGCCGTGTGTCGCCGTGTGGCTGTCACCACACACAACAGTCATGCCCGGCAAAGTCCAACCCTGCTCGGGACCAACGATGTGTACGATACCTTGGCGCACGTCAGACACTGGATAGTAGTGAATGCCGAATTCTTTCGCATTTGTATCAAGCGCACCAACTTGGATGCGGCTCTCTTCGGTCATTGTCGCAGGATCAGCGCGATCAAGCGTTGTTGGAACGTTGTGATCTGGAACCGCGATTGTTTTATCAGGTGCGTGGACTGTACGGTTCGTCATGCGCAGGCCCTCAAAGGCTTGTGCCGAGGTCACTTCGTGAACGAGGTGACGATCAATGTACAACAAGGTTGTGCCATCTTCGGCTTCGTGGGCTACGTGTGCGTCCCAGATTTTATCATAGAGTGTCTTCGGGGCGGTCATATCGCTCTCCGTGGATTATGAGTGGGGATTGGAATAGAAAATTGTCGTATTTGTATCGCACTCATCCTTTCATAGGATAAGCACGTAAAAGACCCTCAAGCCCGCGAACGAGCGAGGACAGCCAGCGATGCGCCGTAGAAACGACCATAAAGGCGATCGTGTTCATTGAGATCAAAAACGATAATCATGGAAGTTCACATATAGATTCGCACTGAGTCTCGCAAGATAAGATACAGATTTTAGCTAAGGTGGGCTGTATGACGTTTCTATTTTGTCGCCTGACAAGCACTCAAAACAAAAAGACCTGCATGCCTTAGCGCAACACTGTACGACAGCCCCCATGAAATAACACAGCCCGTACACCTGATGATTTATGCTCCGCGGATAGATCGACACCCCTTTCCAAATCCACCGCGACACTATAGAAACCCGCGCTTACCCCGTGCGGGCGCGCCTTATTCGAGAGTGAGCCGCAACGGCATTCTCCAGCGTTGAGATTTCGCGCTGTCGGTGGTACAGATTGAAAAAGCTAGCGCCCGGCACTCAGTGGCGATTTACAAAGGGTCTTCCATGACTGACGCGACACCGACTACATCAGACGCAAAATTTGGCGGAAAACTGATGCTCGACTTTATCACAGACCACCTTGAGGCTGAAAAAGCCGAAGACATCGTGACCATCGATCTGGAAAGCAAATCTTCCATGGCCGATTTCATGGTTGTTTGCTCTGGCCGCTCGGCGCGTCAAGTTGGCTCATTGGCTGAAAAACTGTCCTCAAGCCTCAAAATCGAACATGAAATCTTCTCACGCATTGAAGGCAAAGCCGCAGGCGATTGGGTTTTGTTGGATGCAGGCGATGTGATCGTCCACATTTTCCGTCCTGAAGTGCGCGAATTCTATCAGCTTGAAAAAATGTGGCTGTCATCTGATGAAGCGACAGCTTTGATGTCCGCGCGCCCCGAATCCTAAGGGTTACACATCGTGAGGGTTCATATTTGCGCCATGGGACGGCTTCGTAACGGCCCTGAAGCAACTCTGATCAACGATTACACCACAAGGTTTGATAGAAGCGGACGGGCCTTGGGGCTTGGTCCGCTATCTATCCATCAACTCGAAGATAAAAAAGGCGGCGGCATGAAGGCCGAGGCTGAAATCATCAGCCGCGCCATTCCAAGTGGCGCGCTGATTTGCACGATGGATGAGCGTGGCAAGATCCTGTCGTCGCCCGAATTCGCAAGCAAGCTTGGCGATTGGCGCGACATTGGGCGTCAAGACGTCGCTTTTGTCATTGGCGGCGCTGATGGGATCGATCCCAGTTTGCGCGCGCAGGCCGATTTTTCAATATCTTTGGGCAAAATGGTTTGGCCGCATATGCTGGCACGGGTGATGTTGACCGAACAACTGTATCGCGCAGCTTCTATTTTGGCAGGCGCGCCGTATCATCGGACTTAAAAACAACCCGCCAGACGGGTTGCATGGATTGAAACAGACACTTTCATCGGCGATTTTTCGTCGCGTTTTGTCAGTAGAGGTTCACCAAAGCCCGCCAGCGCGTTAGAAGGGCCCAAGTGAAACCCGAGGAGCCTCTCATGTCCGCACCCAAACCTGTCGTTCTTTGCATTCTTGATGGCTGGGGCCAACGCGACGAGATCGAGGGCAATGCCCCCGCGCAAGCCAACACCCCTGCCTATGACTGCCTGATGTCGACCTGTCCCACAGGGGCTTTAATCACCTTTGGTCCAGACGTCGGTCTGCCCTCTGGTCAGATGGGTAACTCGGAAGTTGGGCACACCAACATTGGTGCCGGCCGCGTTGTGGCGATGGACCTTGGGCAAATTGATTTGGCCATCGAAGACGGCTCTTTCTTTGAAAACGCTCAAATCGTCGCCTTCGCGCAGACACTGAAAAAAACAGGCGGCACCGCGCATTTGATGGGCGTGATTTCAGACGGTGGCGTTCACGGTCACATCGTCCACACACTGGCGGCGGCCAAAGCGATTGCCAGTCACGGTGTTCCTGTTGTGTTGCACGCGATCACCGATGGGCGCGATGTCGCGCCGAAATCCGCTGACAGCTTTATACCACAACTGATTGATGGCCTACCCAAAGGCGTGCGCATCGGCACTGTGATTGGGCGCTACTTTGCGCTGGATCGCGACAATCGCTGGGAACGCGTGTCTCAAGCCTATGAAGCCATCGTCAACGCCACTGGTATGCAGGCCGCAGACACAGCCATTGATGCAGTTACCGAGGCCTATACACGCGGCGAGAACGACGAATTTATCAAAGCGACGGTGATTGGCGATTACGCTGGCGTTGAAGATGGCGACGGATTTTTCTGCCTGAATTTCCGTGCAGACCGCGCCCGTGAAATTTTGGCCGCTTTGGGGCAACCTGATTTTGACGGCTTTGAGACAGACGATCGTCCAGACTTCGCCGCCATGCTGGGTATGGTCGAATATTCCAGCGCCCATAACGCCTATATGCAAACGGCTTATCCTAAAAAAGCGCTCGTCAATACGCTTGGCGAATGGGTTGCGAAAAAAGGCAAGCGTCAGTTCCGTTTGGCCGAAACCGAAAAATACCCCCATGTGACGTTTTTCTTGAACGGCGGCAAAGAGACCCCTGAAAAGGGCGAAGATCGTTTCATGCCGCAATCGCCGAAAGTGGCGACTTACGACTTGCAGCCAGAAATGAGCGCGCCGGAAGTGACCGAGAAATTCTTAGAAGTGCTCGATGCTGGCTATGATTTGATCGTCACCAATTACGCCAACCCCGACATGGTTGGGCACACCGGCGATTTGGGTGCTGCTATGAAAGCCTGCGAAGCTGTTGATGCGGGCTTGGGTCGTGTGATGGAAGCACTGAAACGCGTTGGCGGCACGATGATTGTCACCGCCGATCACGGCAATTGCGAAACGATGATCGATCCTGTCACAGGCGGCGCACATACAGCACACACAACGAACCTTGTCCCTGTGGCGCTGTTCAACGGACCTGATGGGGCAACGCTGCGCCAAGGTGGCAGGCTCGCCGATTTGGCGCCTTCATTATTGGATCTTATGGGGCTGGATCAACCTGCCGAAATGACTGGCGAAAGCTTAATCCAACGATGAAAACCTGGCGTGCTTTTGGGCTGATTTTGGGACTATGTGCAGCCAGTGCTGCGCAGTCCCAAGACGCGTCACCAGCAGCACTGGCCGAGGCTGCATTGGCGCAATTTTCCGCCGCCCAAAGCCAACTTGACGCGGCCAATGCCGCCACGGATCGGGTCAAGGCGCTCACCAGCGTCATCAAAGCCTATGAGAGTGGGCTTGAGGCCATGCGGGCCGGTCTAAGACAGGCGGCATTGCGCGAGGCCGAGATTGAGGCAGTGTTTCAAAACGAGAGTGGTCAGGTCGCCAACCTATTGGGTGTATTGATCAATTTACGCCCCGATGCGTCCCCTGCGGCGCTTGTGCATCCAACAGGCCCAATTGGTCACGCCCGCGCAGGCATGTTAGTGGCTTCTGTCACGCCTACGATGCAGGCTCAAGCCGAAGAATTGCGCACAAGACTGCAAGAGGTGTCAATCCTGCGCGAGTTGCAAGGCGAGGCTTTGAGCGTTCTAGAATCTGGGTTGAAAGAGGTTCAAACCGCCCGCACAGATCTCAGCCAAGCCATGTCAACGCGCACAGATTTGCCGCGCCGCTTTGTAGCGGACCCCGAACGCGTGCAAGATTTAATCAACGGCTCAGAAACACTCGAAGCTTTTGCCTCCAGCCTTGCTGTGATGGATGTGGTGGATGGGCTATCGACCCTGCCGGATTTGGACTCCGCCAAGGGCACATGGCCTTTACCGGTACAAAGTCGTTTGCTGCGCGGATTTAATGAACCCGACGCGGCGGGGGTCAAACGCCCCGGCTGGCTGTTGGCCGCGCGACCTTTGTCGCTGGTGGTCACCCCTTGGCCCGCGACCATCCGCTATCAAGGGGCTTTTTTGGACTACGGAAACGTGATCATACTTGAACCAGGAAATGACGTATTACTGGTGATGGCTGGACTAGAAGAAGTGTACGGTGACATTGGCTCGGTTATTCCAGCGGGGTCTGCTGTCGGTTTGATGGCTGGAGAGACGCCTGATCTTGAGGCCTTTGTCACAAATGCAACACAAGGGACTGGCGCAGGACTAACAGAGACGCTTTATATAGAAGTGAGAGAAGGCGGGGAACCCGTAGACCCAAATGAGTGGTTTACGCAATAAGCTACGAGACTTAGCTTTTGGGTTCTTTGCTGAACACAAGCCCTTTTACGGGGCTGAAAAGAGGAAAGACGTATGAGAAAATATTTGATGGCTGGCGTGGTTGGCGTTTTGGCAGGCACGCTTGTGTCGACACAATTCGCAGGCCCGTTGATCGCGCAAGAGGCATCGAAGACCTCTAACGTCTACGAGCAGCTCGATCTTTTTGGCGATGTTTTCGAACGCATTCGTGCGCAATATGTCGAAGAAGTTGATTCCGAAAAATTGATTGAATCTGCGATTGATGGCATGTTGTCATCGCTTGATCCACATTCATCCTATTTGTCGCCAGATGACGCCGCCGCGATGCGTGTACAGACCTCTGGATCTTTCGGCGGCTTGGGCATCGAAGTCACGCAAGAAGAGGGCTTTATCAAAGTCGTCTCACCTATGGATGGCACCCCTGCTGATATCGCTGGCGTCGAGGCCGGTGATTTTATCACCCAAGTGGATGGCGAAAGCGTGCTGGGGATGACCCTGAATGACACTGTCGCGCTGATGCGTGGCCCAGTTGGTGAGGAAATTATCATCACGGTCGCCCGCGAAGGCATCGATGAACCCTTCGATATTTCCATCATTCGTGATGTGATCAAATTGACCGCTGTACGTGCACGTGTTGAAGGCAATTCTGTCGTGCTGCGCGTGACGACCTTTAACGATCAAACCTATCCCAACCTCAAAGACGGGTTAGAGAAAAGTGTCGAAGAACTGGGCGGCATGGACAATGTCAACGGCATCGTTATCGATCTACGCAACAACCCCGGTGGTTTGCTGGATCAGGCGATCATGGTCTCCGACGCGTTTTTGGAAACCGGCGAAATCGTTTCAACCCGTGGTCGCGACCTTGAGCAAAGCGAACGTGTCAACGCACATGCAGGTGATTTGGCCGAAGGAAAACCGATCGTTGTCTTGATCAACGGTGGCTCGGCGTCTGCGTCAGAGATCGTGTCGGGCGCTTTGCAAGATCACCGTCGCGCGATTGTTGTTGGAACAAAATCTTTCGGCAAAGGTTCTGTGCAAACAGTGATGCCACTGCGTTCCGATGGCGCGATGCGTTTAACCACTGCGCGCTACTACACGCCGTCAGGCCGCTCCATTCAAGCGCTCGGTGTGTCACCTGACATCATCGTTGAACAACCCCCACGTGCCCCAGAAACGGATGAGGTCGAGAACACTCGGGCTCAACGAACCGAAGCCGATTTGCGTGGGTCTTTGGACAACGACAGTTTGACCGAAGATGAAATTTTGCAGATCGAAGCCGAGCGCGAAAAAGCGGAACTTGCCGCAAAGCTGCGCGATGAGGATTTCCAACTCTCATATGCCATCGACTTGCTGCGCGGCCTGTCTGCTATCGGCGGCAACTAATGTAATCTGCGGGGGCGTTATCGCTCCCGCATCTCTCTTTTTGACGGACGTCTCACCATGACACTTGATCCCACTTCCCTGCCCTACCGTTCTTGTGTGGGCGTTATGCTCATGAATAAAGATGGCGATATTTTCGTGGGTGAGCGCATCGACACTCCTGGTGCGTGGCAAATGCCACAAGGGGGTATTGATGCAGGCGAAGACGCAAAAGAGGCTGCCTTGCGTGAGCTTTGGGAAGAAACCGGAGTCGACCCAGAACATGTCGATTTGTTGGCTCAGACATCAAACTGGTTGACTTATGATTTGCCTGACCACCTGATCGGCAAAGTTTGGAAAGGCAAGTATCGCGGACAGAAACAACTTTGGTTCTTGATGCGTTTCAACAGCACCGATGATAAAATTTCCATCGCCTCAGAACATCCTGAGTTTGCTCAATGGAAATGGTCCGCACCTACCAATTTGGTCGCCGAGATTGTCCCGTTTAAAAAACACATCTATGAAGCTGTGGTTGCGGAGTTCGCACCGCACCTGTGATGCGAAACTCCTGCAAGATTACTTGAGATGTTTCAAAAGCACCTGTGATGGATACCCATCTTGAGTGATGCCAATGGACCGCTGGAAATCGCGAATGGCATTAACAGTGTTGGGCCCGATCAGGCCATCCACTTTATCATCCAAGAACCCTTTACGTTTCAAAATGCGCTGCATTTGCTTCTTTTCATTGAACGACAGCGGCTGATATCCACGCGGCCAACTGGCCTGAATTGGTGCGCCACCGTTCAAACGATCAGATAAATGCCCGACACCTATCACATAGGCGTCCGCCTTATTGTAGCGCTCGATCACAGCAAAATTGTCAAAAATCATAAAGGCCGCACCGGACGCACCTGCTGGCAACAAGATCGCGCCACGCCCATAATTCGGAACCACCTTGCCGTCGGTGCCACGCACGCCAAGTTTGCCCCAATCTGCAGGAGCGCGTTTTGTGTCCCGCTTGGCCAGACTGTAGTCAAACCCAGCAGGAAGGCGCACTTCGACGCCCCAAGGTTGCCCCTTGGTCCAGCCATGGCGCGCAAGATATGCGGCAGTCGACGCCAAAGCATCCGTCGGATCATTTGACCAAATATCACGTTTTCCGTCACCGGTGCCATCGACTGCAAAGGCCAAAAATGACGTTGGAATGAATTGCGTGTGCCCCATCGCACCGGCCCAGCTGCCCTTCATATTGCTAGGACTTGTATCACCCGATTGCAAAATTTGGAGCGCCGCGATCAGTTGCGCCTCAAAGAAACGCCCGCGGCGTCCGTCATAGGCCAAGGTGGCCAGCGCTTGGATCACAGGCACATCGCCACGCGTCGCACCATAGGCGCTTTCAAGCCCCCAAATAGCGGCAACGACGTGCTTGTCGACACCGTACTTGGCCTCAATCGCGTTCAACGTACTGGCGTGTTTGCGCATGGCTGCCACACCATTTTTCACCCGAACAGGTGAAGCGGCACTGTCAAGATAGTCCCAAATTTGCTTGGTAAACTCTGATTGATGACGATCTTTTGCGATCACGCTGGCGTCGTATTTCACACCGCGAAAAGCACGGTTGAGCGTGGTGTCAGAAATACCTTCGCGCCGCGCACGCGCTTTAAATCCGTCAATCCAACGCGCCAAAGCGGCGTCTTGTGTGGCAGAAATTTGATTCACGCTTTGAAACTCCGTACTTAACCCTGCGGGGGCAAACCCACCCATAGGGCTGGACTGTGCCACGGCAGCACTGCACCCCAAAATGAGACCACAAACAACTGAAAATAAACGCGAACGCACCATAGCCACCACTCCATTATTTTTCTCAACCTAACGCGATTCAGGGGTTCGCGAAAAGGCCGTTGAAAACCCTTGGCGGTTTGTCGCTAGCGTCTCTTGCGCGTGACCTTCTTTTGAATTTTATCTCGTTTCGCTTTTGACCGCGCGTGCTTACGCCCTGCCGGCTTGCCCCGCGGACGCCGGTTGCTGCGCGGCATCTGCATACCATCCAGCGCCAAGACTTCTAGCTCAAGCCCGCCCGTTACTGGCACCGCATCTGCAATCCGCACGACGACCTTTTGCCCTATGGACAATGTAATCCCTGTATCAGCGCCCATAAGCGTCTGCGTGTCTGCATCATAATGGAAAAATTCAGCCCCCATACTGCGCACAGGTGCCAGCCCATCTGCCCCTGTTTCATCCAACTTGATAAAGGCACCAAAGCTCTGAATGCCTGAAATATGCCCTGTCATTTCATTGCCAATACGTTCACTCAAGTAAGCCGCCAAATAGCGGTCATTTGTATCGCGCTCGGCCACCATAGAACGGCGTTCTGTGTCCGAAATCTGTTTGGCCGTCTCGTCAAGTGATTGAATGTCTTGCGGGCTCAACCCGTCGTCACCCCAGCCATGAGCTGACACCAAAGCGCGGTGAACAATCAAATCGGCATAACGACGAATAGGCGATGTGAAATGTGCATAAGACCGCAAAGCCAGTCCAAAGTGTCCGTAATTTTGTTGGTGATAGTAAGCCTGTGTCATCGAACGCAATGTTGAAATATTAATCAGCTCGCTATGATCTGTGCCCGCGGCTTGTGCCAAAAGGCGGTTCAAATGCGATGTATGCAACACCTGACCCTTGGCCAAATTGAGACCCGATCCCAATGCAACTTCGCGCAAGGCTTCCATTTTCTCATCTGATGGTTCTTCATGAACACGGTACAAAAGCGGCCGATTTTTAAAGAACAACTCTTCGGCAGCTGCAACATTTGCCAAGACCATAAACTCTTCGATCAATTTATGCGCATCAAGGCGCTCTGCAATTGCGACGGATGACACTTTGCCATCTTCGCCCAGAACGATCTTACGCTCAGGCAAATTTAACTCCAGCGGCTGACGGGCAGCACGAGCCAATTTAAGCGCCTCATAGGCTTCATAAATCGGATTTATCACGGTTTCCATCAGCGGCGCACACGCCTCATTTGGCGCGCCATCACGGGCGCGCTGCACCTCAGCGTAATTCAATGACGCAGCCGAGCGCATCAAGCCACGCGTAAACTCATGGGAAACTTTAGTCCCCTTGGAATCAATTTTCATCCGCACAGCAATACAAGGACGCGGCACACCTTCATGTAAGGAACACAGATCACCAGACAAACGGTCCGGCAACATCGGCACAACGCGATCAGGGAAATAGGTCGAGTTTCCGCGCAAACGGGCTTCGCGATCTAGCGCGGACCCAGAGGTCACATAGTGGGCAACATCGGCAATCGCGACCCAAAGAATAAACCCGCCCACATTGGCCGGGTCAGTGTCTAATTCAGCCCAAATCGCGTCGTCATGGTCGCGTGCATCTGCCGGGTCGATCGTCACAAGGGGCACATCGCGCAGATCTTCACGACCGTCCATACCGGCAGGCACGGCGTTATCCGCCATCTGGATCACATCATCGGGGAAAGCGTCTGGAATGTTGTGTTGATGAATCGCAATCAACGACACCGCACGCGGGGCAGTTGGATCACCAAGGCGCGCAACGATCCGAGCACGCGGCAGGCCCATACGGCCTTTGGGACCAGATTGCTCTGCCTCGACCAATTCACCGTCTTCAGCGCCGTTATCCTGACCAGAGCTTACGATCCATTCTTTGCCAGCCCCTTTATCGATGGGAACAACGCGGCCGCCTTCAGATTGTTTTCGAAAAATTCCCAGAATTTTCTCAGGATTAGAGCCTATTTTGCGTACCAGACGTCCCAAGTAGGCATAATCTTCACCTTGAACCACTTGCAGTTTTGCCAAAATGCGTTCGCCTGCGCCCAGAGCCAAGTCACCGTCTTTTTGCATCAAAAGAATACGTGGCTCAGCGCCTGTTCCGGTCCATTCCATTGGCCGTGCAAACAAATCGCCATCGGCATCCGGCGCCAAGACTTCCAAAACAGATATAGGCGGCAATTTATCTGGATCGCGATAGGTTTTGACTCGTTTGGTCAAATGGCCCTCGGCCTCTAGCTCTTTCAAGATGCGCTTGAGGTCGATGCGTGCAGCACCTTTGATGCCAAAGGCTTTGGCAATATCGCGTTTAGCGGCTTTGGTCGGGTGCTCAGTGACCCAATCAAGGATCGCCTGTTTTGTCGGGATAATTTTCATAAGATGAAACTACCACGCCATGCTGTGCTTCACCACACTCAAAGAGTGCGGCGTGTTGGTGTTTGATGGCATTTTAAATTGTCGAGCGTGTCCACAACGTATGAATGTTGGCTTCAGGAGACGCACACGGTAAGCGCCCCAAGCAGGTTTTAATGTGTCCAGACACGGGTTCTCACAATGATGATCGGCCTAGGTTTCACAGTGCGACCACCATGTCATGATGGGGAATGCCGCCATCCATATACTCATCGCCTTGAACGACAAAACCGAACCTCTCATAAAACTTGATCGCATGATTTTGCGCTCCAAGTTTGGCGTGCTTCAGATGCGGTCGTTTGGCCAATTCAGCAAGGCAGGCGTCAATCAGTTTTGCCCCCAGTCCTGTACCGCGATGCGATTTTGCGACACAAACCCTGCCGATTTTGCCAATGTCACCAACTTCATAAATGCGCGCAGTGCCAACGGGTGTTTGGTTTTCATCACGGGCGATAAAGTGAACACTTTGATCATCAAGATCATCCACCTCTTCATCCATAGGGACGTTCTGCTCATGTACAAAAACGGCAAAGCGCAATGCCAAACAATCGGAAATATCCGACGCAATTTCAATTGAAGCAGTCATGCGAAATAATCTCGGATCAAACGAGAATAAATGTTTTTAAGCGTGTGAATTTGATCAACAGGAACCCGTTCATCAACTTGGTGCATCGTCTTACCCACCAAACCAAATTCAACAACAGGACAATGGTTTTTCACAAAGCGCGCATCGGATGTCCCCCCTGACGTCGACAGCACAGGAACCATCCCTGTTTCCGCCTCTACCGCCTTTGACAGCAGGTCAACAAACGATTCTGGAGGTGTCAAAAAGCTATCGCCTGAAGTTTTGGTTTCCAGCGTGATGTCGACACCCGTTTCTTCGCTCACCTTGGCAGCCTTTGCTGCCATCCATTTGGCAAGTTCAACTGCAGTATGCGCGTCGTTAAACCTAATATTGACCGTTGCGTTGCATATCGACGGGATCACATTGGTTGCGGCGTTTCCCGTGTCAAAAGTTGTGACAGCCAAGGTCGAGGGATCAAAGTGCTCAGTGCCTTCATCCAAGGCATGAGTCGACAACTGGTCGATCAAACGTGCCAAAGCCGGAATGGGGTTTTTTGCGCGATGCGGATAGGCCACATGGCCTTGCTGCCCCTGTGCGGTAAAAACCCCTGTGATCGACCCACGGCGTCCGATTTTCATCATTTCGCCCATGACCTCAGGACAGGTCGGCTCGCCAACAAGGCAATCGGTCATGCGTTCATCATTGTTGTCCATCCAGTCCAGCAAAGCGACCGTGCCGTCATGCGCGTCGCCTTCTTCGTCACCGGTAATCGCGATAATGATTGCCCCTTTCGGTGGGGTTTGAGTTACAAAATCGACAGCCGCAGCGACAAAGGCGGCCACACCAGACTTCATATCAGTGGCACCGCGACCCCATAAAATTCCGTCTTCAATCACGCCGCCAAATGGATCTTTGGTCCAAGCCTTTTCGTCCCCGATGGGGACAACGTCTGTGTGACCGTTAAAGCCAAGCGATTTGTCGGCACCCTTGTCGCCCCATCGTGCGAATAGGTTTGGGGTTCCATTTCGATCAACGCGCGTACATGAAAAGCCAGCTTTTGATAGCGTATCTTCCAGTAAAACGAGCGCGCCCGCCTCAAGTGGCGTCACGGAAGGGCAGCGGATCAAAGCTGCGGTGAGGTCTACGGGATCGATTGTCATCTTGGCGCTCCTAGTTTCCATATGGTTAGCGCGCCCATGGCCCGTGAGCAATCTTAAGATTGTGGCGTAATGGTAACAATCTTTTTAGGAACCTTCCTCTCGGCGTATGAAAAGGTTAACAAAACCTTAACAGCATGCTTTCCTGTAAAAAAATGGGCAGACTTGACCAGTACATCCGGAAAACCGGAGGTGGTCAAAACAGGTTTCGAGTTTAATATTCACACATGTGAGTTGATTTTGTGGTGCGCGGTCTGCTTCAAATGTGAGGCGCGAGTATGATACAGGCAACGAGTCCGAACACCGCATGCGGTGTCCAAAACGGACGCAAAAAACAGTGAGCTGGATTGGCGCAAAGGCGCGTGGTCAGCACACAATTTTTAATCCCAATGGATTGCAAAAGACCGCCTTTACGGGCGCCATTCCGCGATGCCTTATGCCGCGCGGGACGATTGTGGTGGAAACCCTGTTCCCTGACCAATTCAACCAACCGCTTGACTTGATAGATTATGAACGCTGGCACGAATACAGGCGATCTCTGCATATGGTGCTCGGTCCCAACGGACGGCTTTGGTTTGCCAATGAACAAGGCGCCAACTTGATAATGCCCTCGCTTGATCTCTCAGCTTGCGAAAAAGACACGCCCATTCGGATCAGTTTTGCTTGGGATGCGTATCAAAAGCGCAGTTGGCTGTCCGCTGAAGATTTGGCCACGGGGCAGATCTACTCAAAAACAATCAAAACGGCCTATGCGATACCAATGGATGATGTGGCTCGGGTTCTGTTTGGCAAGGACTGTCAATCTATCACGCCAGCCGTCTCAGCGCTGTTTGTTTCTGATCAAGTGGAAAAACTGGGCTACGCTTCTGGCCTGTCCTCAGGGGCGCTTGTTGACACCGAAAACGGCCCAACGCCGATTGAAAAATTGGCACATGGAGATCTGGTTGTCACACAAGACTCAGATCTATCCCCGCTTGTCGCACTGATCCAATCCGAAGTTCCGAACTTTGGCAGCTACCGTTGCGTAGAATTGCGCCAGCCTTTCCAAAACTTGACCCAAACCCTGTCTGTTTCAAAGGATACTCACATCCTGACCGGCGGCATTGACACCGAATACCAGTTTGGATGCGAAAGCGTCAGCCTTAGGGCCGAACACATCGCTCCATTTGTTCCACACTCGCAGGTCAGTGGCGCTCCAGTGGCCACACGTTATCACTTGATTTTGCAAAATTCAGGCGCGTTTAAAGTCGCTGGTATTTCCGTGCTATCGCTCACAGCGCGCCATAACACCCGCGACATCGATCTCCATTCACGCACACGGTTATCGCACCTAGACACAAACCAGTTAACGCACTTACAGGCCTCAACGCCCAGATTGCTGCATGAACATGAGGCAACAGCTTTGCTTTCGGACAGGTATCTTTAAAGTGCAATTGCCTTTTTGCGTATGAATATGCCATATGCGACCTGTTGGGGGACACGATGAGACAATACTTTACTTTACTCTGTGCACTCGCTGTCTGCTTTTTTGAAATCAGCATTGCAAGCGCCGAAAATTTGACTGTCACGACAGTGACACGTGCGCCGTTTTCAATGGTCGAGAACGGTCAAGATACCGGCTTTTCGATGGACCTTCTTGATGAGGTCGCAAAGAATCTTGATTGGACTTACACGATCAACCGCGTTCAGAGTTTTGGCGAAATGCTGAACGCTGTTCAAGACGGCAGCGCAGACGCGGCCATTGCCAATATTTCCATCACCGCAAGCCGCGAAGCCGTTCTGGATTTCTCTCAACCGATTTTTGAAGCTGGCCTGCAAATTATGGCCCCATCCGACCCAAACACAGGATCGGTTTGGCAGTTGTTGTTTTCCAAAGACTTGGTGATCGCAATTTTTGGCGCTTTCGCTTTGTTGCTAGGGGGCGGCATGTTGATGTGGCATCTTGAGCGACGGCATCAAGACTATTTTGATCTGAACGCACGCGAAGCTATGTTTCCAGCCTTTTGGTGGGCGCTCAACTTAATCGTAAACGGCGGCTTTGAAGAACGCCAACCTCGCACACCTTTGGGCCGCCTATTTGGCGTCTTCTTAGTCATTTCGTCGCTGTTCTTTGTCTCTGTATTCGTGGCGAAAATCACGGCTGCCATGACAGTGGGCGCGATCCAAGCCAACGTGTCAGACATCAATGACCTTTACGGTAAAAACGTAGGCACAATTACGGGATCAACCGCAGCTGAGTTTTTGGACAAACGTGATCTAGGATACTCTGGGTTTTCTGACGTTGGAATAATGCTGCAAGCCTTCGAGACCGAAACAATCGACGCGGTCGTGTTTGATGCGCCGATATTAGCCTATTATGTAAACTCGCAAAACGACAACCGCGCGCGGCTTGTTGGGCAGGTGTTCTTGGCCGAAAACTATGGCATCGCGTTGCCTTCGAATTCACCATTGTCCGAGCAAATCAACCAAAGCCTGTTGGAGTTGCGCGAAAATGGCACCTATGATCGGATCTACAGAAAGTGGTTCGGCAACAGGTAAGCGTTACAGATCAAGGTCGCGCGGCTCGTCACCGAAAAACGGTGTCATCTGCGCGACTACGACCGAATTTTCATCCAAAGCGCGCTGCATCAAAGCAGCTTCCTCGTCAGAAATGTCGTGACCTTCGGCCAAGCGCTCTTCCAAGGTGCCATAGCCCGTGACATCCAAAGGCGCGAGGTCAGCTTGTTTTAGCAACGCAACTGTTTCACGCACGGCTTCGGCCTCATCAACGCCTGACGCATAAATCATCAACGCGCCACCTGTCGCATTCTTGGGTAGACCATCGTCAGCTTTACGGCCCACCTCAACCAAAAGCGTATAGACTTTTTGACGAGACGGTTTTTTCACTTTTTCAGTCATGGTGCAGCCTTATATCGACAAAAAGAATACGCCCGCACGGGTCGACGGGCGCATTTTGAATATTGGGTTTTAGTCGCGCAACAGATCGTTGATACCTGTTTTGGATCGTGTTTTCGCATCAACGCGTTTCACGATCACAGCACAGTACAGGTTCACGCCGTTTTTGGATGGCATGGAGCCTGCGACGACAACTGAGTATGGCGGCACTTCGCCGTAGGTAACTTCGCCAGTGTCGCGGTCAACGATTTTGGTGGACTGGCCGATAAAGACACCCATGCCCAAAACGGAACCCTCGCGAACGATACAACCCTCAACGACTTCAGAACGCGCGCCGATAAAGCAATTGTCTTCGATGATGGTCGGACCAGCTTGCATTGGCTCAAGCACACCACCGATGCCAACACCGCCGGACAGGTGAACGTTTTTACCGATTTGCGCACAGGACCCAACAGTGGCCCAAGCATCAACCATAGTGCCTTCATCAACATAAGCGCCAAGATTCACAAAAGACGGCATCAATACCGCACCGGGTGCGATATAAGCAGATTTGCGCACAACACAGTTTGGAACAGCGCGAAAACCGGCCTCTTTCCATTCAGCTGCGCCCCAACCTTTGAATTTGCTGTCGACTTTATCCCACCAGCCAGACCCTTGCGGTCCGCCATCATGCAGCTCCATGTCTTTGATACGAAAGCCCAACAAAACAGCTTTCTTTGCCCATTGATTGACGTGCCAATCGCCGTTTTCCATTTTTTCTGCAACACGCAATTTACCGCTGTCGAGGGCTGCAAGTGTATCTTCAATAGCATCGCGTGTTTCGCCTGTGGTGGCTGCGGTGATTGTGTCGCGAGCCTCCCATGCGGATTCAATGGCGGATTCAAGTTGAGCGTTGGACATATTTGTCTCCCAAGTGGTCATGGAACATCTGTTGCAAGTGGCTATAGTCGCTTGGAGGTCCGCGCGCAACGCACAGCTGAATTGTAGACCGCGCCGCACGAGAAAATTTGACGCCCCAATTGAGGAATTCGAGATGTCCGATAAAAGCGACACGACACATACACGCCGCCACCCTTTACGCGACAGTCACCAAGATATTGCAACCACGAAAGACATTCCAGACACGCCACAAACACGCGCACCTGCCTATGCTTTGGCATTTTCTGATCAAGATTTTATGTGCCGCGACGAGCTACGCCCCGTTCGATTGCAACTTGAACTGCTCAAAGCCGAGATGATGATGGCAGAGTACGGCGTTGAAAGTACGATCGTTTTGTTCGGCGGCGCACGCATTCCTGAGCCGTCAAAGAAAGACAAAGCACGTACAAAAACGCTTTCTGATCTGTCAAAATACTATGACGAGGCGCGCGCATTTGCGCGCATCATGACGGAACGCTCCAAAAAGAACGGCCACCGTGAAGATGTGATCGTCACTGGAGGTGGCCCAGGCGTAATGGAAGCAGGCAACCGCGGCGCACAAGATGCTGGCGGCGTGTCCATTGGTTTGAATATCGTATTGCCGCACGAGCAAGCGCCGAACGCTTACGTGACGCCTGATCTATGTTTCAATTTTCATTACTTCGCGATTCGGAAAATGCATTTTTTGATGCGTGCCAAAGCGATCACCGTATTTCCCGGCGGTTTTGGGACATTGGATGAAATGTTCGAGGCGCTCACATTGATTCAAACCGGCCGCATGCAACGTGTGCCGTTTTTGCTGTTTGGCAAAACGTTTTGGGAAAAGATCATCAATTGGGAAGCTCTGGCCGATGCTGGCACCATTTCTGCCCAAGACCTTGACCTGTTTCGTTTTGTCGAAACGGCCGAAGAGGCTGTACAGGCCATCGATGATTGGCAAGGTGCCAATGAGACGCGTGTATCACTGCCTGATCGCGATTGATTTTCATCTAGGGCGCTCGCTTGATGCGGGCGCCTAAATGTATCAACTGTTAGCGATGTATGGTTTCAGCCAAAACAGGTTCCGAAGGGCTGGACACGGCGGCATCCGATCCACTCAACGCCAGCCTCATGTAACGAGCCAAGGCCATTTCCTGTACCAGATCACCAATATTTTGACCTGTCTCACGTGACAAAAGATGTAGCATTTCTGCTGTGTTTTCGGGAAGAAGAAGTGTCATTTTTTCCATAGGCATACGTTTCGCACTATCCATTAAAGTATTGGTTAAAATCCCAGTGTCATTTGACCAAGATGCCGTTTTTCTAAGTGCTGATGCGCATGATTGGGAAAGGGCGCGCCGAACCGCTTCATCAAAGCTGAATATGGCTGACCGATATCCGAGGCCTTGCACAGGCGTTCGCCTTCAACGGTGCGCAACACAAGGCCACCGCCGCGTTCTGCCAGCTCATAACCTTTGGCCCGCAGGCCTTCTTGCAAATCTTCCCAATCTTGGGCGTATGCAAAGTCATGCGCCAGGTAAGCCCGCAATCCGAGTGGTTTACGTGGCCCTGCATACGCAAGTTGTGGATGGCAAGGCTGGCTCGCCTTAGCCAAAACATCGCGAATGTAGCTGCCCACAGGCATATCCACACGAGAGGCAGCACGCTCGACTGAGCGGGCAAGGTCCTCATCGAATCTGATCTGTATCCAATCCATGCCCAAGGTTGGCGCAGGTATGGTTAATTTGAGGTTAGCGTCCTACAGGCCCGCTTCAGATTCAATCTGTTTGCGCGATTTTCGCGCCCGCTCGGTCTCTGATTTTAACTGACCGCAGGCCGCCATAATATCTTCGCCACGCGGTTTACGCACAGGAGACGCATATCCACCGTCATGAATGATATCAGAAAAGGCGCGAATACGGTTGTTGGACGAGCGCTTATAAGGCGCACCGGGCCATTCATTAAACGGGATCAAATTGATCTTGGCAGGGATACCTTTGATGAGTTCAAGCAACCGATAGGCATCTTCGTCGCTGTCGTTCACGCCGTTCAGCATCACATATTCAAAGGTGATCCGCTCGGAATTGGACACACGCGGATAGGCGCGCAGAGCTTCGATCAAAGTTTCGATGTTCCAGCGTTTGTTGATCGGCACCAATTGATTGCGCACCTCGTCCGTGGTGGCGTGGAATGACACCGCCAATTGGCAACCGATCTCTTCGGCAGTGCGCGCAATTTCTGGCACAACGCCAGAGGTCGACAGGGTGATACGACGACGGGACAGTTGAATGCCCTCAGGGTCCATCGCGATATTCATCGCATCGCGCACGTTTTCAAAATTGTACAAAGGCTCGCCCATGCCCATCAAAACGATGTTCGACAACAGCCGTGTTTCGGTGTTCTTGGCACCTTGTTCTGGCCATTCCCCCAAATCATCACGCGCCACCATCACTTGGCCGATGATTTCACCAGCGCTAAGGTTACGCACCAGCTTTTGCGTGCCAGTGTGGCAGAAAGAACATGTCAACGTGCAGCCGACTTGAGAGGAGACACAGAGCGTACCGCGATCTGTCTCGGGGATGTAGACAACTTCGACCTCATGTCCTCCAGCGATCTTTACAAGATATTTGCGCGTGCCATCCTCGGACACCTGTTTCGTGACGACTTCAGGCACGGCAACCACAAACGCGGCTTTCAAATCTTCGCGCAGGGATTTTGATAGATTGGTCATATCGTCGAAATCGCGCACGCCCCAACCGTAAATCCATTGCCAGATTTGCCCGACACGCATCTTGGCCTGCTTTTCTGGGGTGCCATGTTCGATCAACACATCGCGCAGTTTTTCGCGTGTCAGACCAACCAAGTTGATCTTATCGCCCACAGGGTCTTTGCGCGGAATGGTCAGAACGTCCTGAGTGATCGGTGCGATAGGTGGCATGGCAGGTCTCTTTTCATCTTATGAAGCCGCTCATCTACAAGATTCTTGGCCATCATGAAAGACAAATGAAAAAGGCCCCCGTTTGGGAGCCTTTGAAAGTTGAGGTTTTGACACTGGTTTTAGCTACAACGTTTGTTTGCTTCTTCGACAGATGCGGTGAAGCCGAGCAAGGAAAACGTATCTTTTGTAATGGTTCCGCGTGCGGACCGACCAGTGAGCACCGCAGTGGCCCCACGTTTCATCGCCGCCACAATGCGTGCGTCGTCTTCTGCCGTCGCAGCCCAAGCTGTTTCTCCATCAACGAACAATGAGAACTCAGAGCCGCCAATTTCCATGGTGACTTCAGACCCGGAGGCAAAAGGATAGCCGCCCATAAAGGACACCTGGCCTTTGACGCCATTGGTCAAAGCGTAGGACACGAACAGCAAAATCTCAGACCGCGTTACGGATTTGATCCGCCCAGCGCTGTCGGTGTTCACGGTCTCTTTGGGTTTGGACACGGCCCAGCATTGCTTGGACGGCGTGGTTTCCTCGAAGATGTACCAATCGGTGTTGTTGCCGACGGTGTTTGTGCTTTCTTGGGCCTGCGCGCCAAGAGCGGCCACAGTCAAAACTGCGCCCAAAATTAATCTATGGATTGAAAAGCTCATTGAATTCTCGCTGCCTCTGTCTTGCGCGGCCTGTATACCAGTCACCCGTGCCATCTATCTGTATGGCTTAAAGGCGACTTGGGCCTGTTTTCAACTTCTATGCTTACAGTAACGCACTCTTGCCGATTTGTGAAAGACCCCTTGGCAGAAATTCGCTGAAACGTGATTGGTCGACCTAGAACCAGTCCCACATCAACCGTAAAGCCAATGCCGTCGAGGCCAAAACCAACACAGGCTTAATCAAGCGCGCCCCGATGCGTGTCGCCAAAGTGGACCCCAAATAAGCGCCCGCAATCTGCGCCGCTCCCATAACGAGACCCAGTATCCACAAAGGTTTGGCAACAATTGCAAAGCCAATCAACCCGCCCACATTAGAAGCGAAATTCAACAGTTTGGTGTGCGCCGTGGCGCGCAAGACGCCATACCCCGCAAGACTGACGAAACCGATCATGAAAAACGCGCCTGTGCCAGGCCCAAGAATACCATCGTAAAAACCGATAAAAGGGACGAATCCTGCGGCAAATACGACAGGCGAGATACGTTGCTTTTTGTCCACATCATCCAAACCGGGCTTAAATGCAAAGAAAAGCGCGACTGCAATCAGCAAGAATGGCAACCCCAGCCGGATCACATCTGTGGGCAAACTGCTGGCCAAAACAGCCCCGATCAGAGCGCTGCCCCCAGACAACAAGGCGAGCCGCATCTGTTTGCGCAAATCCACTTGCCCAGCGCGCGCATAGGTCAGCGCCGCCATGCCAGCGCCAAACAAACCTTGAACCTTATTGGTAGCCAGCGCAGTGATCGGGGAGACGCCGCACAACAGCAGCACAGGCAGCGTGATCAACCCACCACCGCCAGCGATCGAATCGACAAAGCCCGCCACAAAAGCCGCCGCGACAAGGATCATCACCAAGTCGAGCGTAACTTCAAACATCAGACGAATTCTGCTTTGGAATAGCCTTGCACGTACAAGAGCGCTGTCAAATCACCGTGGTTGATACGCACATCGCATTGCTCTTGCAGCGCCGGTTTGCCGTGAAGCGCCACGCCTGTGCCCGCATTTTTAAGCATCAACAAATCGTTCATGCCATCGCCCACGGCCAAAACGTCTTTGCGTGTGATACCCAAACGCGCTGTAATTTCATCGAGGGCTTCTAACTTGGCTTCGCGGCCCAGAATAGGACGGACCACTTTGCCTGTGAGCTTGCCATCCGCAACCTCAAGCCTATTGGCGCGGTTCTCGTCAAACCCCAGCTCTGATGCCACTTTCGCAGTGAACGCCGTGAACCCGCCAGAGACCAAAGCAGCGTAGCCCCCGTTGGCCTTCATTGTTTGCACCAAAGCCTTGCCGCCGGGCATGAATTCAATACGCGTTTTCAGCACATGGTCGATGATGCTTTCCGGCAGATCTTTGAGCAAGCCAACGCGTTCGTCGATGGCACCTTCAAAATCCAACTCGCCGTTCATCGCTTTGGCAGTGATTTCCGCCACGCGCGGCCCGACGCCAGCTTCTGCGGCCAGCTCGTCAATACATTCTTGTTGAATCATCGTGCTGTCCATATCGGCCAGCAGCATTTTCTTTTTGCGACCCTCCATGGGCAGAACGATCAGATCAACGCCCTCGGCTTGCATGGCTTGCCATACGTCCCAAAGATTGCTTGGCATTTCCCCGATGACAAATTCAGCCGCCTCGCCAACAGCCAACCACTGCGCATCGCCGCCACCCCATGCATTGCGCAAGGCTTCAACAGCTTCACGAGACAAAGACGGTTTGGCAGGAGAGGTCAGGAGCGTGACGATATACATGAGAATGATCCGAGTGTTTTGCGTGTGCCTCCCTATCGCATGACTGACGCCTTCTGCCAAGACTGTGATCCATATCGACACGCCAGACGTATTAAGCGTAAGAAAAAGGAATTTATCATGCGCTTTTTAACCACCCTATACCTCAGCCTAGCATTGATGAGCACATCTGCTTTCGCGCAGAGTTTCCCGTCTTTTGTCTCCGAAGATCTCAACGGCAAAACCCACAGTCTGCCCGCTGACTTTCCGGGCAATCCGACGATTGTGTTCATCGCCTATAAACGCGGCCAACAACCTGATGTGGACAGCTGGGTCAACGCGTTGAACCTTGATCCAGATATAGGCCCTGAATTTGTAGAACTGCCTGTCGTTGGCTCGTTAACGCGCCTGATCAGCCCTGTTGTCGATAATGGTATGCGTTCTGGCATCGTCGACACATCGCTTCGTGCCCGCACGATCACGCTTTATGAAAATGCAAGCAAAGTGAACACACCTTTGGGCTTTGACGGGCGCGATGACATTCGCGTGCTTTTGGTGCGACCCACTGGCGAAGTCATATGGAAAACCTCTGGCCCCGCGACATCACAAGGCGTGGATGGTCTGAAAACTGTATATGCTCAGTCATTGAAAGAGCCATAAGCATCGCCCCTGTTAGCGAACGTTTAACCACCTGTGGACGAAAACGCGTAGAGGCGCATAATTTCGTTGCATGAAACAAGAATCAGGATTAAACGCGTCTGCGGGACACCTCTCCCCAACGAGAGGCTTATATCTGGAAGGATACCAGCAATGGCTATTCAAGCTCCGGCCACGCGGCCGGCTAACCCGCGTTTTTCTTCAGGCCCTTGTGCCAAAATCCCCAATTTTTCTTTGGACATGCTTGCTGATGCGCCCCTTGGTCGCTCGCACCGCGCTGCCGTTGGCAAATCCAAACTCAAAGACGCGATCGAAACTACGCGTGAAGTCTTGGGCATCCCCGCAGATTACAAAATCGGCATCGTTCCTGGCTCTGACACGGGCGCTGTTGAAATGGCGCTTTGGTCCCTTTTGGGCGAACGCAAAGCCACCATGGTTGCATGGGAAAGCTTCGGCGCTGGCTGGGTTTCCGATGTTGTCAAACAGTTGAAAATCGACGCCGACGAAAAAGTCGCTGACTACGGTGAGATCGTTGATTTCACTGAAATCGATTTCAACACAGACGTTGTTTTCACTTGGAACGGCACCACATCCGGCGTGCGCCTTCCAAATGCTGACGCGATCCCGGCTGACCGTGAAGGTCTAACAATCTGTGATGCAACATCTGCTGTTTTCGCTATGGATCTAGACTGGGACAAACTCGACGTCACAACATTCTCGTGGCAAAAAGCACTTGGTGGCGAAGCTGCTCACGGTGTGATCGTTTTGTCTCCACGTGCTGTTGCGCGTCTGGAAAGCTACACACCAGCTTGGCCACTGCCAAAAATCTTTCGCATGACCAAAGGTGGCAAATTGATCGACGGTATCTTTACCGGTGCGACGATCAACACGCCTTCCATGTTGGCCGTTGAAGACTATCTTGTTGCCTTGAACTGGGCAAAATCCATCGGTGGCCTCAAAGGTATGATCGATCGCGCAACGGCAAATGCGACAGCGATTTGGGATTTCTGCGCAGCCAAACCTTGGATTGCAAACCTTGCATCCGACCCTGCGACGGCGTCCACAACTTCTGTTTGCCTCAAGTTCACAGACGCACGTATTCAAGATGGTGCAGCCTTTGCCAAAGCCGTTGCGAAACGCTTGGAAGCTGAAGGCGTTGCTTTGGACATTGGTGCATACCGTGACGCGCCAGCTGGTCTGCGTATCTGGTGTGGCGGCACAGTTGAAACCTCTGACATCAAGGCGCTTTTACCTTGGCTCGAGTGGGCTTTCGAAGCTGAGATCGCTGCACAATAAGCTATCGCGTTTGACCGCATAGCTTGCAGGACAATTCTAAGGCGGCCAATGGCCCTGGTCGCCTTTTCCCAAATCAGAATTTATATAATGTAGGAGCCTCACATCATGGCACCCAAAGTACTCGTATCCGATAGCTTGTCTGAAACCGCTGTTCAGATTTTCCGTGACCGCGGCATCGAAGTTGATTTCGAACCCGCGCTCGGCAAAGACAAAGAAGCCCTCGCTGCCGTCATTGGTAAATACGACGGCCTTGCGATCCGCTCAGCCACCAAAGTGACCCCAAGCCTTTTGGAGCACGCCACCAACCTTAAAGTTGTTGGCCGCGCAGGCATCGGCACAGACAACGTGGATAAAGAAGCTTCTTCCAAAAAAGGCGTGATCGTGATGAACACGCCATTCGGCAACATGATCACAACAGCCGAGCACGCCATCGCGATGATGTTCGCTGTTGCACGTCAAATCCCAGAAGCGTCTGCATCTACACACGCCGGAAAATGGGAAAAGTCCAAATTCATGGGCGTTGAGTTGACCAACAAAACACTCGGCGTTATCGGCGCAGGCAACATCGGCGGCATCGTTTGCGACCGCGCACGTGGCCTGAAAATGAAAGTGATCGCTTACGATCCCTTCTTGTCCGCTGAACGCGCTGTTGAAATGGGCGTCGAGAAAGTTGAACTGGAAGACCTGCTTGCACGCGCTGATTTCATCACATTGCACGTGCCGCTTACAGACAGCACACGCAATATCTTGTCTGCTGAAAACTTGGCGAAAACCAAAAAAGGCGTACGTATCATCAACTGTGCGCGTGGCGGTCTGGTCGATGAAAACGCGCTAGCTGAGTTGTTAAAATCCGGCCACGTTGCTGGTGCAGCTTTGGATGTGTTCGCAGTTGAACCTGCCAAAGAAAACGTTCTGTTCGGTCTGCCAAATGTTGTCTGCACGCCACACTTGGGCGCGTCGACTTCTGAGGCACAAGAAAACGTGGCGCTACAAGTGGCTGAACAAATGTCCAACTACTTGCTCGACGGCGCTGTTGAGAACGCTTTGAACATGCCATCTATGTCAGCTGAAGAAGCCAAAATCATGGGCCCTTGGGTCACTTTGGCTGAAAATTTGGGCTCTTTCATCGGTCAAGTGACGGACGAGGCGATCAAAGAAATCAACGTCACATTCGACGGCGTTGCAGCGGAAATGAACCTGAAAGCGTTGGAAGCGGCGGTTATCGCAGGCATCATGCAAGCGGCAAACCCTGACGTGAATATGGTCTCAGCCCCTGTGATCGCCAAAGAGCGCGGCATCCAAATTTCAAAGACAACACAAGACGCGACAGGGTCGTTTGACGGCTACATCAAACTCGACATCCAAACTGTCGAAAAACACCGCACTATCGCGGGCACTGTGTTCTCTGACGGCAAGCCACGTTTCATCCAGATCAAAGGCATCACCATCGACTCTGAAGTTGGCGAACACATGCTTTACACAACCAACCAAGATGTCCCTGGAATTCTTGGTAAACTCGGTACACTCTTGGCCGAGCACGACGAAAACATCGCCAACTTTACTTTGGGCCGCACAGCCCCAGGTGGCGACGCGATTGCTGTGACTTTCTTGGACACGCCAATCAAAGCGACAACTGTAAAAGCGCTCAAAGACAGCGGATTGTTCCAGCACGTGCGCCCGCTGCACTTCAAAGCGTAAGCATTTACAAAACAATCACACGATATGAGCAAGGGCCGCTGGACATTCCAGCGGCCCTTCGCTTTTTATAGCGTCGAATGACGTTCACATGACAAAGGGTTAAAATATGCGCATTTATGCAATCGGAGACATCCATGGCCACATCTTGGAACTCAAAGCGGCTCATGCGCGTATCAAAGCCGACATGGAACGTGTCGGTGACACCACGGCCAAAATCGTTCATTTAGGTGACTACACAGACCGCGGTCCTGCCAGTCGCGACGTGATCGAATATATGATGGACGGTATGGCACGCGGTGAGCCGTGGATCGCGTTGCGCGGCAATCACGATCGCCTGTTCACCCGCTTCGTGCGCGACATGACCGCCTTTGACGACAATATGCCGCCAGAGCTGTCCTTTCTCAATCCACGCATCGGCGGCAACACAACCTTGGCGTCTTACGGCGTCACAACCGTGGATTACGAATTCGAAGCCGCATTCAAAGCCGCGCAAACAGCCGTCCCCAAAGCGCATCTCGATTTCATCGAAGGTCTGCCGCTCTACTATGAATGGGGCAAATATCTCTTCGTACATGCAGGCGTGAAACCCGGCGTGCCACTTGCGGAACAAACCGAAGAAGACCTGATGTGGATCCGCAAAGGCTGGCTCGATTATGAAGGCGATTTACCTTGGATGGTTGTGCATGGCCACACGGCTGTGAACCTGCCGTCGCACTATGGCAACCGCATCGATATCGACACAGGTGCGGGCTATGGCTGGCCGGTCACAGCCATAGTGATCGAGGGCGACAGCCAAGAAGTCGTGACGGACACAGGGCGCGCGCCCTTGACGCAAGCTGACCCAAAGAACCCCGCGCCCTTCGTCAAAAAGGTCAAACCGACACAATAATGACTTTCAATGCGAGCGCCAGCACAGGTCGCTCGCATTTTCCATAATGCGTTAACAATCTTTTCACCCAGTTCCGCCAATCTGGCGCAAAGCCCACGTAAACGTTCGTGGCGGGGATTGAAGAGGTTCACACATGTCAATCGACACACTTGCGCAAGAACGTCGCGCGCGTTTGGCAGCCGAGCGCTTGCTTGAGCTCAAACAGGCAGAGTTGTTTAACGCCAATAAAAAGCTGTCAAATCACGCACGCAATTTATCTGACGAAATCATCGTCAAACGCGAAGAAACGGCGGTGCTTCAAACCGAAAAAGTTCAGGTTATGGAAGACCTAGAACGCGCCAACAACGCTGTGCATATCGCCGAACGCCGCCTGTGGGATTCGATTGAAACCATCAAAGACGGTTTTGCCGTTTTTGATCCTTCCGACATTATGATCGCAGCCAATCCAGCCTATCTAAGTGTTTTTGATGGGCTAGAAGATGTGCGGCCAGGCATTTCATATTCCGAAATTTTGAGTCTTGCTGTTGAAGAAGGCATCGTCGATATCGGCGAGATGAGCCGCTCAGAATTTGTCGAGCAAGCCTTGCAACGCTGGCGCGCCCCAGCCCGTGAACCTCATACGATTAGGCTTTGGAACAATCAATTCGTCAAACTGGTCGATAGACGGTCTGCCGATGGTGATATGGTTTCGCTTGGCCTTAATATCACCGACTCCATACGATATGCCGCACGCCTTAAAGAAGCGACACGCAAAGCTGAATCTGCCAACCGCGCCAAATCAGCTTTTCTCGCCAACATGAGCCACGAAATTCGCACCCCGATGAACGGTATGGTTGGTATGGCCGCCCTCATGAGCGAAACAGACCTGACTGAAGAACAAAAACTCTACGTCGACACGATCAAAAACTCTGGCGAGGCTCTGCTCAGCCTGATCAATGATGTTCTAGACTTTTCCAAAATCGAAGCGTCAAAACTATCGCTGAACCCACATCCATTTGATCTGGAACGCTGCATCCAAGATGTGATCGTGTTGCTGCAACCTGTCGCCAAACAAAAGAACATCGATTTGATCGTCGACTACGATATGTTCATGCCCACCTCTTTTATCGGCGACCAAGGGCGTATGCGCCAAATTTTGACAAATCTCGTCGGCAACGCCGTCAAATTTACAGCTCGAGGCCACGTCATTATACGCGTTGTCGGTCTGCCCGAAGATGACGGAAAAAGCCAACGCGTCCATATCTCAATCGAAGACACCGGCATCGGCATCGCACCTGAAATGCGCTTACATATTTTTGGTGAGTTCAATCAAGTTGAAGACGAACGCAATCGAAAATTCGAAGGTACGGGTCTCGGGTTGGCGATCACCAAACAGCTGGTCACCCTCATGGGCGGCGATATTTGGGTCGACAGCGAGCAAGGCGTTGGCTCTTGTTTCGGATTTCACTGCACGATGGATGTGGTTGAAACTGTACAAGATGTGCCAGAACTCCCCGCGTGGATACACCGTGCATATATTGTGGATCACATCAGTGCCAACAGCGCCATTTTGGAAAAGCAACTCACCGCGATTGGATTCGATGTCACGCCAATTGACACTGGCGAAGCCCTGCTCGCTTCACCACTTGATGGAGATATTTACCTGCTCGACAACAATTTACCAGACACCGACTTGGGGGGATTGATTGCCAATATCAGAGCGCGAGACGTAACTGCGCCCGTGTTGCTTATGACCTCCGGCCCTGTGTCTGCAGCGGCCCTAGAGCATGACAATACAAGCACATTGCAAAAACCATTACTGCGTGCTGACCTTTGCCTTGCACTGTCTAAACTGCTGCCGGTCAAAACAAAATCCGAAGACCCCAACGGTCGCCTAATGCGCATTCTTGCGGCTGAGGACAACAAGACCAATCAATTGGTCTTTGGTAAGATGGTCAAAGATCTTGATATTGAATTACAATTTGCCAACAATGGACGCGAAGCCATTGAACTCTATGAAAGTTTCGATCCTGACATGATTTTCATGGACATTTCTATGCCCGGGGTCGACGGCAAAGAAGCGACGCGTGCCATTCGTGCGATCGAACTCACCAATGGACATCACATCCCGATTGTCGCGCTGACGGCGCACGCAATGGCTGGGGACGATCAAGAAATTTTAGCCGCAGGACTGGATCACTATATGACCAAACCCCTACGCAAGGCCGCGATAATCGATCAAATTCAACACTATAAACCTGTACATTGTCGGGCAATTTTGCCCGAAGAGTCCGCATCTGTTCAGTACAACGCCCAAACAAGCGTCATGGCCGGTGAATAACTTATGCGTTTTGAATAACCTCAAGCATAGCGTCACAAAAGCGCTCGGTCTGGCGAGGACCAACGAGTTTTTCAAAGGCTTTGATATCTCGTGGGCGTGACGATGCAATGCGAGACAGTTGTGCCGAGGTCATCGTCATAGGCTTTAAGGTTCCGCAAGCGCCGCGCGCCAGTTGATCATGAACGCCTTGCAATTGATCAAACAGATCACCGCCTCCGCTGGCTGCAAGCTTTCGGCGTGACGGGTGAATTTTTGCCGGCTCGGCCCCCAAGATAACCGACAAGAATGCATCGCCGTATTTTTCAAGTTTTTTGGCCCCAACGCCACCGACTTGCGCCATATCATCAAGGGTTTTAGGTCTAACTTCGGCCATCTCAATCAGGGTGCGATCCGCAAAAACCACGTAGGCAGGCACGCGCGCGTCTTCGGCCAGCGCACGACGCTTGGCTTTGAGCGCTGACAACAAGGGCGCGTCTTCATCTGACACCAGCGCTTTGGCAACAGGCCCGCCGCGATTGGCTTTCGCCAGCGTATCACGGCGCAGCGTCACATTGGCCTCACCGCGCAAAATCGGAACGGCGGGTTCAGTCATAAACAGCGCACCAAATCGATCAGGGTTTGGCCGCACCAAATCGATTCCCATCATTTGGCGGAAAATCGCATTCCATTGCCGCTTGTCGTATTCCTTACCAATCCCAAACACCGTCAAGGCGTCATGGTTCCACTGCTTCACCTTATCAGTCGAATTGCCGATCAGCACATCAATCAAATGCCCAACCCCAAAGCCCTCATCACAGCGCAAGACAGCCGACAGAGCTTTACGCACGGCCACTGTACCATCGAACAGGTCAGGTGGCGTATCGCACAGATCGCAAGTGCCACAGGGCTCAGGGTCTTCGCCAAAGTAAGACAGCAAGTTTTGGCGGCGACAAACCTGCGCCTCGGCAATGCCCAGCAAAGCGTTCAACCGCGCATGATCTGCAGCACGACGTTCAACTGGCGAGGGGCTTTCGTCAATCTGTGTGCGGCGAAAGCGGATATCATCGGGGCCGAACAATGTAAGCGTTTCCGCAGGTGCGCCATCGCGCCCAGCGCGTCCGATTTCTTGATAATAGGATTCAACAGATTTTGGCAGGTCGGCATGTGCGACCCAGCGAATATCTGGCTTATCGATCCCCATGCCAAAGGCCACTGTGGCGACCACGATCAATTCGTCTTCTTGCTGAAACCGACGCTCAGCATCACGACGCAAATCGCGATCCATACCACCATGATAGGCCAGTGCCATTTGCCCACCATCGTTGAGCGCTTTGGCAAGGCTTTCGGTTTTGGCTCGCGTTCCACAATACACAATGCCCGATTGGCCCTTACGGGCTTTGGCGAAATTCAGGATTTGCGCACGTGGACTGTCTTTAACAGCGAAAGCCAAATGAATGTTTGGTCGATCGAAACCACGCAAAAAAACTTCAGGCGTCTCACCATCAAACAGCCGCGTGTTGATTTCTTCTCGGGTTTCCGCATCGGCAGTGGCGGTGAAGGCCGCAAGTGGCACATTTAGGGCGCGGCGCAAATCACCGATGCGCAGATAATCAGGGCGAAAATCATGACCCCATTGGCTGACACAATGCGCTTCATCAACGGCGATCATCGAAACATTGGACCGGCGCAAAAGTGGTAAAGTTCCACCAGAGGCAAGGCGTTCGGGTGCCATATATAACAGTTTGAGGCGGCCCTCGCTAAGAGCAGCGAATACAGCGTCGGTTTCCTCGTCGGTGTTGCCTGATGTCAAAGCACCGGCTTCAACACCGACAGCTTTGAGCGCCTGTACCTGATCACGCATCAAGGCGATCAGAGGTGAAATCACAACAGTCAAACCATCACGTACCAAGGCAGGCAACTGAAAGCACAGCGATTTGCCGCCGCCGGTTGGCATAATTGCCAGCACGTTTTGACCTGCGGTGACAGCATCAACGATTTCTTCTTGGCCAGGGCGAAAGGCACTGAACCCAAAGACCGAAGACAAAAGAGTCTGCGTTTGTGACATGTGATCCTGCTGCTTATTGATTGGTAGCAGAATCGCACGTCACGCGCAGGGTCTCAAGGCCAGATCGACTTAGACAAGGATGTGAGCGTTATTGCGAATAATGATCTCGAGCGCGTAAATGCCCAAGAACGCAATCAAAGGCGCAAGGTCGAGACCGTTCATATCCGGCAAAATGCGACGAATGCGTGAATACATAGGCTCAAGCAAGCGATTAAGGCCTTCCCAAATTTGATAAACCAAAGGCTGGCGCAGGTTGAGTACTTGGAAATTGATCAACCAACTCATCGCAATGTGAACGATCATGACGAATTTAACGACGCCGAGGATCATAAGTAGAATTTGGATGAGTGAGAGCATGGATCATTTCCTATGTTTCGTGTGGTTTTACACCTAAGGTTTTGAGTCAAGCTTCGCAAGGCATAGGCATCACAATCGTACCGTCACGTCGCCATTGATTTTTTCAACCAGCCTTGTATTGGCTGTGCATATGTATCCAATTTTACGCATCGCCTTTAATCTTTTTAAGTTTCGCAAGGCCACAAAGCTTGGGCTATGGGACACCCATGTGTCGCATCACTATTGCTTGCCCGTCGACATAGATCTTTGGTGGGAGCTTAATAACGGGCGCACCTTAACGATTTATGATCTTGGCCGTATTCCCATGGCGTTGCGCAATGGCACGGCAAAGGCAAGCAAGACGGCAGGTTTGGGCACCGTCGTCGCAGGTGCCTCTGTCAGATATCGCAAGCGGATCACCATGTTTCAAAAGATCGAAATGCGGTCACGTCCGGTAGGGTTTGATGACAAGTTTTTCTATATAGAGCAGTCGATGTGGCTCGCGAATGGAGACTGCGCCAACCATATTCTGATCCGTGGCGCGGCTGTGAAAAACGGCAAAATGGTGCCGCCGATTGAACTGCTCAAACTTGTGGATCCTGATCTGAAACAAAGCCCTTTGCCCGATTGGGTGCAAGCTTGGGCAGACGCAGATAAAACGCGCCCTTGGCCACCGGCCCGTGATTAAGAACATGGTAACGCGCCTTAGCGTTTAGACGTTGCGTAACTTTGGTTTTGCCTGTTCTATCTCGATCAACAATGATCGGGGGATTGGGCATGGAAAACGTGAGCTTTAGCAAACGCATCAAGGGCTGGATGATGTATGATTGGGCAACACAACCCTATCATACATTGATTATTACCTTTGTTTTTGGGCCCTATTTTGCCGAGCAAGTCATCGCACACCTTAGCGCAAGCGGCCTTGATGAAGCCTCCGCCCGCGCGCAGGCACAATCCATTTGGGGCATGGGTCTAACGATTTCGGGACTTACGATTGCAATCCTCGCGCCAATTTTAGGTGCCATTGCCGATGGCACGGGGCGGCGTTTGCCTTGGATTTGGTTGTTCAGTGCTTGCTATACCGTTGGCGCGGCAGGCCTTTGGGTCGCAACACCGGACGATTTTCCAACAATCACGGTTTTGACATTTTTTATACTTGGCATGATAGGGGTCGAATTCACTACGATTTTCACCAACGCCATTTTGCCCAGTCTCGGCACAAAAGAAGAAATCGGCAAAGTGTCAGGCGACGGATGGGCGTGGGGCTATGTCGGCGGATTTGTTGCCTTAATCATCATGTTGTTATTCTTTGCCGAGAACAGCAATGGCGTCACGCTTTTAAACAAGGCTCCTTTGCTTGGGTTGAATCCAGACCTACGCCAGGGCACCCGCTTTGTTGGCCCCTACGTGGCCCTGTGGTTTATCATATCGATGATCCCGTTTTTTCTATGGGTCCGCGAACCGAAAAGCAGCGGCATCCACATTGCCGCAGCAGTCAAAACTGGCCTAATAAGCCTTGGTGCGACACTCAAAAGTCTGCCATCACGCAAATCACTCTTTGCTTATCTAATGTCCTCAATGTTTTACCGCGACGCGCTGAACGGTGTTTTCGCCTTTGGCGGCGTCTACGCATTGGGTGTGCTGGAATGGTCCGTGGTCAATGTCGGCGTCTTTGGCATTTTAGCTGTCTTGTCTGGCGCGGTGTTTACTTATGTTGGCGGTTACCAAGATAGGAAATATGGCCCTAAACCTGTCATCATTTTTTCCATCGTGGTCTTGATGGTTATCTGCACAGGGATCATTTCGATCACACCCGACAGTGTCTTGTTCATCCCTGTGGCGGCAAGCAGCAGCATTCCAGATATAGCGTTCTATATTTGCGGCGTGGGCTTAGGCGCAGTTGGCGGAATCATCCAATCAGCCAGCCGGACAATGATGGTTCGCCAAGCGGACCCTGAACGCATGACCGAAGCCTTCGGTTTGTTTGCTTTATCAGGCAAAGCGACGTCTTTTTTAGCACCAGCACTGATCGCCGCGGCAACAACAGTCAGCAATTCGCAACGTATGGGCATAACCCCGCTGATCGCGCTTTTCCTTATCGGGTTGGTGCTGTTAGTCTGGGTCAAACCCGATGGAGAAGAGGTAGGTTGATGCAGTTCAAAGTAATTGGTTTTCTTTTGTGTGCAGCACTTGCAGGCTGTGGAGGTGAAGACGATCCCTCCAAAGCAGAAACGCATGCCGTCAAACTGTCGTCCAGTGATCACAGATTGGCCAAGGACCTTTTTGGTCATGTTTCCACCGCCTCAAAACAGAACGCTGAATCCTTTGGTAGTTACGCGAAAGGCTGCGTCGGCGGCGCGGTTCAACTGCCAGAAACGGGCCCGACATGGCAAGCCATGCGCCTGTCGCGCAACCGCAACTGGGGCCAGCCGATTTTGATCGATTACCTAAAAGACCTATCACGCAAAGCTGCCGCACAACCCGGCTGGGAAGGTCTGTACATCGGCGATATGAGCCAACCACGTGGCGGCCCCATGTTAACCGGGCACGCAAGTCACCAAATTGGATTGGATGCCGATATCTGGATGCGTGCGCCCAAGCATCTCATGCTTACGGTCAATGACCGCGAACACATCTCATCTATCTCTATGCGCAAATCTGCAGGTGCTTTCGTCAACGATGAGTGGACAGAACAGCACCACAACATTCTCAAAGCTGCAGCAAGTGATCCTCGTGTCGCACGCATTTTCGTGTTTCCGGGCGCCAAAGTTCAAATGTGCAAAGACGAGAAAGGCGATCGCGCTTGGCTCAATAAAATTCGACCTTGGTATGGGCATCACTACCATTTCCACGTCCGCCTCAATTGCCCCAAAGGGGATAAATCTTGCGTCAATCAAGCGCCACCACCCAAGGGGGATGGCTGTGCGGATGCGCAAGATTGGGTGAACAACATTCTCAATCCTCCACCCCCAAAGCCAAAAGACCCCAACGCCCCCAAACCGCAACCCAAAGCGCCCATCACGCTTGCAACATTGCCGTCTCAATGCTCCGCAGTTCTCTCCTCGCGCTAGGTTTCATTGCCAGTTTTACGCAAAGCTTATTGGCTGAAACACAATACATCGGGTCATACCTTTGGACATCGAATGACGCGTTGCACGGCGGGTATTCGGGGCTGGAAGTGACGGCAGACGGCACGTCTTTTACCGCGTTGTCAGATCATGGCAGTATCGCTACAGGTCAGTTTTTGCGCGACACTATGGGCGTGATAACGGATGCCATCACCACAAATCTACTGGGCTTAAAGGGCGAAGCGCAGGATGAACTCAGGTACGTCTTACAAGACTCCGAAGGCTTGGCCATTGCAGACGATGGACAGATTTATGTCAGCTTCGAAGGAAAGCATAGAGTGTGGAAATACGCGTCAAATACCAGTCGCGCAACAAACATGCCACAACATCCAGCCTTTGAAAAACTACAATCAAACTCGTCACTTGAAGCGCTCGCCATCACCAAATCTGGCGAATTATTGACTGTGCCGGAAAGATCAGGGGGCGAGACTGTTCCCTTTCCCCTTTACCGCTTTGATGGCAAGGCATGGGACATCATCTCTTCCATTCCAAGGCGCGGAAACTACCTGCCTGTAGGGATGGATATAGGTCCTGATGGTAAGCTTTACCTGCTCGAACGTTGGTTCCGTGGCATTGGGTTTTCATCACGTGTGCGGCGGTTCGATATGGAAGATACAGATCTAACCAATGAAATCACTTTGCTTGAATCCGGTCTTGGCGCTCATGACAATCTAGAAGGCATCGCCGTATGGCATGACGGCACGAGTATCCGTTTGACCATGATTTCAGACGACAATTTCAAACCCTTCCAAGTCACCGAGTTTGTCGAATACCGCGTCACCGATTAGACTTGATTTCCCTATTTTTAAAGGGTATCTGCCCGCATCGCCTCATCCGAGGCCGAGTTGCCGTCACCTTCGATAAAAAACGGAATTTATCATGAAGCATATCCTACCTGGCATTCTTGCCATGGCCGCCATCGTTGTGGCCTCTAATATCCTCGTTCAGTTTCTCATCCTTGATGGGCTTCTCACATGGGGAGCTTTCACCTATCCTTTTGCCTTTCTTGTGACCGATCTGATGAACCGCATTTATGGCGCGAATGCTGCGCGTAAAGTGATCTTTGCGGGCTTTATTGCAGGGATCATTTGCTCGCTTATTGGCACCCAAATCACCCTGCAAGGTGATGGATACACCTATTCTGCTGTCGCGTTACGTGTCGCTGTTGGCTCTGCTGCTGCATTTTTAATCGCACAGCTTGTGGACGTGTTTGTTTTCAATCGCTTGCGTGCAGGTAACTGGTGGAAAGCGCCGCTGGTGTCGTCTGTTATCGGGTCCGCTCTGGACACTGCGATCTTTTTCTCAATCGCTTTTTCTCAGTCTATTCAATGGTTTGGTGAAAATTCAGACATGGAGATCAACTGGGCATGGGACAGCGTTCCCCTGCTGACTTTCGGCACAGATGCCCCGCTTTGGGTGTCTTTGGCCCTTGCAGATTGGGGTATAAAGCTTACGCTTGCGCTGATCGCACTGGTGCCGTTTCGCATTATTTTACGTCGCCTTCACACAGATGTCGTATAATTTTACTTGCCATATACCAAATCTATGCCACGATACCCCTATCGGCAAACAATCGAAAGGAGGTGGACCAGTGTCTAGAGTTATTACGGTGAATGAGGTCAAGACAGTTGAGAGGGCCGCCGTTTAGAGGCAATCCTGTAGACGAAACACTCTCAATTGGGCAACCTAACTGGCCCATTTCCTAAATTCTCGAAGGGTTGTCTTATCTAGGCAACCCTTTTAGATTTTCCCCCTGTTTGATAAACTTGCACGCCTTTGTGGCGCGTGTTTGTAAAAGTTACACGGTTTGACCCTGTGCCACTTTACATGTTTTAAAGGTGTCACGGATACCTATCGCAGCCTCACCGCTCATACGTGCTGCCCACAACCCCACGGACCACACCCATGTCACTGCGCATCACCGAGACCATCGAGCTGGCCGATTGGGAGTTATCTGAAAGCTTCATGCGCGCCTCTGGCCCCGGTGGACAGAACGTCAACAAAGTGTCCTCGGCTGTTGAACTGCGGTTCGAGGCCGAACGATCCCCCAACCTGCCCCCCGCTATCAAAATCCGCCTGCGCAAATTGGCAGGCCGCCGCTGGACCAAAGACGGCGCGATCATTTTGCAATGCGATGAGTCACGATCCCAAGTCCGCAACCGCGAACTGATCCGCGAGCGCCTTGTCGCGCTGATCAAACAAGCCACTGAGCGGCCGAAGTTTCGGGTCAAGACCAAACCGACCAAAGGATCGGTGCGCAGACGTTTGGACGGCAAGAAGAAACGAGGAGAGATCAAGGCGTTGCGTGGGCGGGTGGAGTGATCCGAGATCAACATTAGCAATTTGGCAGTACATTGCCGTTAAAACTTGACACTCCAGCGAGAGCTTGATTCAAATAGGTACGCAAATGAAGAGAGTAAACCATGAGTGAACCAAAATATGGACTTCTCAGTGGCGACGCATTGCAGCTAATTGCGGACCGAGCAGTAGATTCATTTGAAGTTGAAGCTCAAGCATTTTTGTCAAGCCGCGATAAACCTTCTATTCGCTCTGGCAGCTTAGTTAATAAGCTTCAAAAGTTTTTTAAGGACGATGATCTGGCAAAGGCACTTGCCAGTCAGTTGGTTGCGCTTGCGGTAATGTCACGAATAGAACGACGAAGTGTCGAGGTTGTTTGCGCTGATATTATCAGTTCATTGAAGTACAATAGTGTTGATGAGAAAGCGCAAGCTTGGTTTGAACAAAAAGCATCCGTTTTTACATCTTTGACAAGCAGCGATGACGTTAAATTAGTTGCAAAAACTTTACACTTAGGCACAGATTTTCCAAAGTTGTTTACAAATGCCTTTATTCTCACCGACATTCGGCCAATTTTTGACAAGACTAGGGAAGCAATAGCTGGCGGGATAGTGACTCAATCAATTAAAATTCACTACTTAAGCTCTGAAGAAGGTTCCGATAGCCACGAAATTACTCTTTCGCTTGACGACGATGACATTGAGAAACTATTAAAGGAACTTCAGAAGGCTAAGAAAAAATCCAAGGTGGCCGCGAAGTTCGTGAAAAGCTCACTTGGAGAAAACGGTTTTGTATTAGGGGAGGATAGTTATGGCTTTAGTTGAACACATCGATACGCCACAAAAACCTCGCCACATAAATAAAAAATTTACAGTTGCGCCCCGCGGAAAAGTCTATGTTTTCGGGGAGCCAAAACTGGAAATACGTAGATTTTCCAATCATGTTCAGATCGTCAGCTTTGAAAAAGTAGCTGCACAAGCTCGCAGGCCGATCGAAACTCGACAGACCACTCAGGTACCTTTGTGGTTGCCAGCTCTTTTCGCAGCACTAGGAACAGCAGCCTTCAGCGTTAGCATTGTATACCTTATGGTTTTTGTTACGGCTATGTCGGGCGGAATAACGGTCCAAGACCTAGGAAGTCTCATTACGATAATGACACTAACTCTAATTTCAGGCGCGTTTTGGAAAATTGCTTTACAGATAAGAGAAAAATGCGCAGTAACTCGGATGAAAAAAATAGCAGAATTGGCCTAACAATATCTATTGTTGGGGCTGCGCTTACCGTTGGGTACTGGTTTTTGCTATACGCAAAGCCAAATCATGTGCATCCCGCGATAGAAACATTTGAGGCTAAAGCTATACTCGCTGGGTTAATGCCGATTCTGCTTTGCTGTGTTGGCCTACTTCTCCTAAATATATTCCATACCCCCAGCGTAAGGAGATATGTCGCTAGGGCAACCAACATGGTATTCGCTCTTAGCATTACATGCTCAGGTTTCGCTGTATTCGGATGGCCACAGATTTTGGAAATTCAGGTCAATAAAGAAAATGGCATAAACGCGAGATTTTCAATCCAAGATACTGCTTCAGATGTATCAGCAATTCTGGTTCCATTCCTAATAAGCATTGTAGCACTTTGCCTAGTCTATGCTTTGGCTGCGTATTTGGAAAAGCTTGACATAATTTAGCTACCTAAACCACCACATCCTGCGCGACCTGCTCCCCAACCCCAAATACCCGTTTATAGCGCGCGACTTCATCGGCGGGGCCCATGGCCTTGTTCGGGTTGTCGGAGAGTTTCACCGTTGGACGGCCGTTAGCTTCCACGGCTTTACACACGATCGAAAACGGCGCGAGGGCGTTGTTTTCGGTTAACCCTCGGAAATCGTTGGTCAGCAGGGTGCCCCAGCCGAAAGACGTGCGCACGCGGCCAGCGAATTGGCTGTGCAACTCGATGATTTTATCGGTGTCTAAGCCATCTGAGAAAATCACCAGTTTTTGGGTCGGGTCTTCTCCACGGCTTTTCCACCAGTTGATCGCGTTTTCAGCGCCCGTCGCGGGATCGCCTGAATCGATGCGGATGCCTGTCCAGCCCGCAAGCCAATCGGGAGCGCCCGCAAGGAAGCCTTTGGTGCCGTAGGTATCGGGCAGGATGATGCGCAGGTTGCCATCGTGCTCCTCATGCCAATCGGACAGCACATCATAGGGCGCACGGGCCAAAGCGGCATCGTCTTGGGCCAAGGCGGAATAGATCATCGGCAGCTCATGCGCGTTTGTGCCCACGGCTTCGAGGTCGTTTTTCATGGCGATGTGGCAGTTAGAGGTGCCCACGAATTTATCGCCCAGCCCCTCGCCCATGGCTTGGACGCACCAGTCTTGCCACAGGTAAGAATGCCTGCGACGGGTGCCAAAATCAGCGATGCGCAGGCCGTCATGGGGTTTGAGCAGCTCGATCTTTTCCCACAGTTTGGTCATGGCGCGGGCGTATAGGATTTGCAGTTCGAACTTGTCCATATGGCCGGTGACAGCGCGAGATCGCAGCTCCATCAGAATAGACAAAGCAGGGATTTCCCACAGCATGACCTCGGGCCAAGAGCCTTCAAAAGTGAGCTCATATTGGCCATCGATTTTTTCGAGGTGATAAGGCGGAAGGCGCAGGTTTTCGAACCATTCCATGAAATCAGGGCGGAACATCTGGCGTTTGCCGTAGAATGTATTGCCCCGCAACCAAGTGCTTTCGCCCCGCGACAAAGAGAGGGAGCGCACATGGTCGAGTTGTTCGCGCAGTTCGCCTTCATCGATCATATCCGCAAGACGGATGTTTTTGGCGCGATTGATGAGGGAAAAGGTGACTTGGGTGTCGGGTTTGTTGCGAAACACCGATTGACACATCAGCATTTTGTAGAAATCGGTATCGATCAAGGACCGCACGATGGGGTCGATTTTCCATTTGTGATTGTAAACGCGTGTGGCGATATCGACCATCTCAGAGCTCCCTTTATGCAAGATGGTTAAAGCAGGCGGGCGGTGGGTTTGGCAAGCTGTGTCAGGGCTAGATTACAAGAGCGCATGATCAGCAGAGGCATTTTTTTTGCTTATGGTTCGACGGTGATTTGCCTCGCGTAGACATTTTGCATACCTTTGCGTGCTATCAGCCGTGTGTCCTTACTTGAAAGATGTCTCATGCCCCCCTTTTTACGTGCTGTTTTGCTGATCATTTGCACCACTTTAACGCTGCCATCCGTGGGGGTTGCCCAAGGCGACTACTGGGAATTTGGTGATTGGCGCGTCATGGTCGACGAGGTGGATACAGGCGAAGATCTGCGCCGCACCTGTACTATGGTGACAGGTGGTGACGGCGATATGAGCGCGGTTTTGACGATCAGCAATGGCGACGCGGGCCCGCCTGACTATTTCCCCGAACTGATGATCAGCGACCACGCCATTCGACATCACAGCACGGTGCTGAAGCAGGACGCGCCGCTTTATCTGCACTTTGACGACGAGGATGTGATCGACGGCTCCATCATCCAATACATCGACGCCGAAGGGTTTCAACACGCCGAGGCGCGGTTCCCGCAGGCCCATAGTCAATGGGTGCTGCTGGCAATGAAACGCAACAACCAAATGGATGTGATGATGAACAACACCCGCGTCCACGTCTTTTCACTGAGCGGGTTTTCAGCGTCCTATCTGAAAATGGTTGATGAATGCGGCTTCACCGACATGGGTGTTTTGGACCGACCGTAACCACGGGTCGAAGCCGCTCCTCCTGCAGGATAAAACCCCGTTTCACAGCGCAGGACCGATCCCAGTTATCACTGCGTTTTTGCGATTAAATAGGGTCTAAAGCAGTAAAAAGGACATCCTAACTGTGTTGTGAATCACCCTCTCTGCGAGATGTTTGAGAGCCGATTCTAGCGTTTCTGGTGCTATCAATTAGGCTTCATCCCCGCCAACACAGATGATGTCATCTTGGATACGCGATCCTGCACGCCGCATAATATTCAAAGCTATGACAGTTACCCAAAAGACGCGACCGAGGCACTGTCGTTGGCGCGAATTTGCGCCCTTGGCAGTACAATTGACTTAAGCTTTTGTCTCACACATGTCTTGGCTTTTCATGGCAACTGGCTACACAACACTGAAAACGGCCACGCAAAACATAGCCCCGAAAGACATGTGAAAACCGCACAAGTTCAGGTGTTTCAGCAGAGCGGCTATCAAGCCAGTCGCGTGCGACCCAAATGACGCTCGCCCCGTTCCCGAGACAGTGCCATCTGTTTTTGACGCTCGCGAAAGCGCTCTTTGCGGTCTTCGTCAAATTCATCGACACATTGGTGGCACGAGACGCCCATTTCAAACTCGGGGCGATTTTTGTCTTCGGGCAAAATCGGGCGACGGCAGGCGTGGCACAATTCATGCGGGCCTTCGGTCAATCCGTGACCGATGGACACGCGCTGATCAAAGACGAAACATTCGCCTTCCCACAGACTTTTCTCTTCGGGCATTTCTTCCAAGTATTTCAAGATGCCGCCCTTGAGGTGAAACACGTCTTCCACGCCTTGCTGCATTAAATAGTTGGTCGATTTTTCGCACCGAATGCCGCCAGTACAAAACATGGCGATGCGTTTGTTGTGAAAGCGGTCTTTATTTTCTTCCCACCATTTCGGGAAATCGCGGAAGGTCGGCGTTTTAGGGTCAATCGCGCCTTTGAACGTACCGATGCCGACCTCGTAATCATTGCGCGTATCGATCACCGCCACATCAGGCGCCGAAATCAATTCGTTCCATTCCTCAGGCGAGCAATAGTTGCCCACAGCCGCGCGCGGATCGACATTGGGTTGCCCCATGGTGACGATCTCTTTTTTCAATCGCACTTTAATTTTGCCAAAGGGCTGATCTTGCGCCGTCGACAGCTTGAATTCGAAATCGGCACAGCCTGGCAGGGCACGAATATGCGCCACGACTTTGTCAATCGCAGCCGGCGTCGGTCCAGCCACGGTGCCATTGATGCCCTCATGTGCGAGCAGCAAAGACCCGGTGATCCCCTCGGCCTGACATAGGTCCAGCAAAGGCCCTTGAATGTCGGCGGGGGTTTCAAAACGGGTGAAGTGATATAAGGCGCAAACTGTAAACATGGCGTTTCAATACGCCCCAAATGCGCTCAGATCAAGTGCGCCGCGCGCGCAGGCCTGCGGCAAATATGGCTCTATGCTTGACCTCGCGGTCCATTGGCGTACCAACTAAAGCAACTCAAGAAAGGTTCCCCTATGCATCCTCAAAACCAAGCCCTGATTGTCATCGATGTTCAAAACGATTTTTGCCCAAATGGCGCATTGGCAGTCACTGGCGGCGATGAGATCGTCGCAGGAATCAATGCTTTGATGGATGACTTCAGTGCTGTGATTCTGACCCAAGATTGGCACCCTGCGGGGCACAGCTCTTTCGCCAGCACCCATAACGCCGACCCTTTCACCACTTATGACGCCCCCTATGGCCCCCAAGTGCTTTGGCCCGATCATTGCATTCAAGGCACTCAAGGTGCCGCGTTTCACAAAGACCTGCGCACCCACGGCGATTTGATCATCCGCAAGGGGTACACCCCCGCCATAGACAGCTATTCCGCGTTTTTCGAGAACGATAAAACAACGCCCACAGGGTTAGAGGGCTACCTGCGCGCCCGGGGCATCGACAGCGTTACCATCGTCGGACTCGCCCTTGACTATTGCGTGAACTATTCCGCCCAAGACGCGGCAAAACTGGGGTTCAAAACCACAGTTGTCACAGACCTCTGCCGCGCCATTGATGCAAGCACCGAAGCCACAGCCCGCGCCGAGATGGTGGCGCTGGGGGTTGTGGTGAAATAAGGCAAATTTCAGGTATCCGACCGGACACGTCACATGTCCGGTCGGAAAGTCATTTTAGTGGTGTGCGTGACCTGCCTCAGTGATGTTCAATCCAGGTGCCGGTTCCGCGACACCATGTCCATCATGGCCTTCGACGGGTTCGT
>NZ_JAHKPK010000062.1 GCF_018860665.1 Pacificibacter marinus | reverse complement strand
TTCAGTTCAGACACCCCTATTCTTTGTGAAATGGGACCTTGTCCGAAAAGGAAAGAATGACTTGTAAAGATGATATCTATGCGCGCACGGTTGATGTTGATGCAGACCAAAGATCTGTATCAAGAGAACCGAAGCGGGAATGAAGCATCTCTAATAATTAGATAAATTTCGGAGGGGCACGCGGTTGAAGTGGAGAGTGCTCGACAACAAGGGCGCGGCGCTGGTCAATAAACGTTGTGCGAAAAGGTGAAAACTCGGCAGGATTAACAAGCGTTTCCAGCCATGATTGCACCAAAACCAAAGATAACGTGACCGCAAGACAGTCCATTTGCTCCGAAGTCGTGTGATCGATGGGAGCCTTTTCTTGGATGTCTCCGTCAGCCGTCATCCAGACCTCAGTCGGGCCGTTCGGCGTACACAGCACAAGCATCATGCCGTCATCCGCCGCAGATCGCATAAAACCTTGAGGAACTGTACCTGACAGAACCAATGCGACCAAAAGGATACAGAAAACCGCCGACTGGTGTGCGACAAAAGACAGAGCAGAGCCCAATAGGCCCTCGCAATAATGTCGTTTGTTCACAGTTTGATTCGACACTGTTCACGCTCCTCTCACGCGTTTGTTATCAAGAGGCAAATGGACTGACAAATATTTACCGCGTCCAAAATCGAACCCCGAAATTCATATGACGCACATCACATTGGGTTCGCCTGACCGCATTGGCCTTATTTGGTGGGTTTTGGGCGACCACATATGTGTTCACAAACTGAACACGACAGCGTTCACGAGGCGATCTGTCGCACTACGCACGATGTGTTCACATCATGCTGGGCATGGCGGTGCAAATATGCTGTGGCCCGTCCCTTATGGATGCATCCAAATACTTGAGCAGGCGGGACACGTTTAATGCAATTCTTGCATGCACCCGAAACGCACATAGAAAAACGGCGCGGATCATCTGATCACACGCCGTTTACATAAGATTAAGTCACGCTTAAGTTTGCGGGCTTTAGCGGATGATCGTACAGACTTTGCCACCGCCTTTTTTGGGCTTGCAGCTCATTTCATAACTGTCTTCTTTTTCGCCACGATCCCCCAAAATCCAACGCCAGACTACACCGGCGAAGAAAACGACTTTTTCGACAACCCCTGCATCGTCACTCAAAACATATTCAGGTTCATCAGGCACCTTTGCCTCAAAGTCCACATTGCCGGTTCCATCATCGATAATAATTTCGGCGCTCGGAATACTGTCATCAATGATTTCCAATTCCGCCAACTTTCCGTTGCCGCCTTTGGGCGCGATAATGCGTGTTGGGTCGAGCACATCATCCTCTGACCGACCATTATAATATGAACTACCGGTCCCCGAGACCCCTGACATGTCTCCCGATACGGAGCCCATAACAGAGGTTGAAATGTTGATTTGCATCACCACCAAGATGATACCAACGACCACAGATACAGCGACCCCTGCAATGCTCGCTTTAGATTGAAACATGAAAACAGTCTCCGCAAAAATACATAATTCATCGACAATTTGGCAACCAAACATGGCAAAACCATGGTTGACCTAAGGACAATATAAGAAATTTACCATGTTTATCGAGCCATTTAAAACCTTGAGACACAGCAACCACCGACGCTTGCCGAGGTGCCACAAGCTCGCTACTGTCCGCGCAAGATTATGTCGCGAGGAGACAGTGCGATGAAAATTTGCCGAACCAAAGCCGAGTTGAGAGACACCGTAAAAGGCTTTCGCGCCAACGCTGAAACCGTCGGCTTGGTGCCCACTATGGGATATCTGCACGAGGGCCACATGACATTGGTGCGCGCGGCCAAAGCCCAGACAAACCGTGTAATAACAACGATCTTTGTCAATCCGACACAGTTTGGCGATCCATCCGACTTGGACGCCTACCCCCGTGACGAGGCACGCGATTTCGCCATGCTTGAGGCGGAAGGTGTCGACGCTGTTTTTGCGCCAGCGGTTGAGGAAATGTACGATCCATCAGCGCAAACCACAGTCGAAACGGAACAGCTCGCGGATATGTTGATGGGGGCTTTGCGCCCAGATCACTACAAAGGTGTCTGCACAATCGTTGCGAAACTGTTCAATATTGCCCAAGCGGACAAGGCGTTTTTCGGCGAGAAAGATTATCAGCAATTGTTGGTCATCAAAACGATGGTTCGCGATCTCGACATTCCTATTGAAGCCATTGGCGTGCCGACAGTGCGCGAAATTGATGGTCTGGCCATGTCATCGCGCAATGTTCGCTTGTCCCCTGAGGATCGCCAAGCCGCACTGATTTTGAACAAAGCTTTGGCTTATGGCGATTACGAGGCCTCAGATGGTCGCGATGCGGCTGATCTGGAAAACGACATTCGTGCCTTTATCGCCCGTGAACCCCGCGCCACAGTGCAAAGCGTCGATGTGCGTGATGCGGCAAGCCTTGAGGTGCCGACAGGAAAGATTACAGCGCCCGTGGTGATCTTGCTCGCGGTCACCTTTGGCGATGTGCTACTTATTGATCAACGGGTCTGCGACCCCAGCTAATGTCGGCGCCAGCCGCACGTAAAGGAGACATATCATGTCCACCCAAACCGAAACGATCCGCCGCGTGACCGTGCCACAAATTCGTGACCGCAAAGGGGGAGAGCCCATCGTGTCGCTCACCTCTTATCATGCACACACTGCCGCCATCGCTGAAAAATACTGCGACTTTCTACTGGTCGGCGATAGTCTTGGTATGGTGATGCACGGGATGGAAAGCACCGTTGGCGTGTCTTTGGAATTGATGATCATGCATGGCAAAGCTGTGGTCCGCGGCACCAAACGCGCGCTGATCGTCGTCGATATGCCGTTTGGCTCATATGAAGAAAGCCCCTCGCAGGCGTTTCACAACGCCGCAAAAATCATGAAAGAAACGCAATGCCAAGCGGTGAAACTTGAAGGTGGCGCGCGTATGGCCGAGACGGTCAAATTCTTGACCGAACGAGGCATTCCTGTGATGGGGCACATCGGATTAACACCGCAATCGACAAACACTATGGGTGGGTTCAAGACCCAAGGTCGCGACGAAGACACATGGCAGGTTCATATTGATGACGCAATCGCTGTGGCCGAAGCAGGTGCTTTTGCCATTGTGGTCGAGGGGGTCGTTGAACCACTGGCCGATAGGATCACCAGTGCGATCGAGGTGCCTGCCATTGGGATCGGCGCGTCCAAAACCTGTGACGGTCAAATCCTTGTGATGGAGGACATGTTGGGGCTCAATGAATGGGTGCCCAAATTTGTCAAAAAATACGGCGCCATGGGAGAAGCGATTGACGACGCCGTCGCGGAATATGCCGCCGAGGTCAAATCACGGGCGTTTCCAGGGCCGGCCAATGTCTATGGCTCCAACAAGAAATGAAACAGAGCGCCCTTCGGGGCGCACACTGTTCGAATATTTAGATTCGCCCAACTTACGTAGCTGATCTGCGTATTTTCGCACATGAACGGTGTCCTTTTACCGAATATCGCACAGATACGGCTTTGGTTAAGGTGATCTCAACATAGGAGTTTCATCATGACCTTTCGCCCTGTAAAATCGATCACCGAAGCCCAAGCCACCATGGAAGGTGCTGGAGTTCATCTGTACCGTGCCTTTGGGTTTCACAAACCCCGCGAGTTTGATCCGTTTTTGTTGTTTGACGATTTTCGCAATGACGACCCTGTGAAATTCGAAAAAGGCTTTCCGTGGCACCCGCATCGCGGTATCGAAACCATCACTTATGTTCTAGACGGCGAAGTTGAGCACGGCGACAGCCTTGGCAATCGTGGCGTTCTAGGCGCGGGATCGGTGCAGTGGATGACCGCAGGCTCTGGTATCATGCACCAAGAAATGCCGCGCGCGAACCCAAAGGGGCAGATGCATGGCTTTCAGCTTTGGGCCAATCTGCCCTCCAGCTTAAAAATGACCGCGCCACGGTATCAAGACATTCAAGGGCCTGATATTCCGATCATAACCGACGACGACGGCACAGTGGTCAAGATTGTGACAGGGTCGTTTTGGGGCAAGCGCGGTCCTGTAGATGGGGTCGCGGCTGACCCGCTATATTTGGATATTTCAATCCCGCCCAACACCCGCAAAACACTGCCTATTGATACTTATGCCAACACCTTTGCCTATATTTTCGCAGGCACTGGCAGCTTTCGCGATGCCTCCACGCCCTACGGTGTGCGTGTTGAAAAAGAAGTTGCCGGCGAAGAAATCAACATCCGCGACATGTCTGGCAACCGGTCCTTAGTGAACTTTGACACAGGGGATGAAATTTCAGTACAATCAGGCCCGCAAGGCCTTCGCTTTTTACTTATCTCAGGCCAGCCAATCCAAGAACCTGTCGCATGGCACGGACCAATTGTGATGAACACACAAGACGAGCTGCGCCAAGCGATGAAGGACTTGAAAAACGGCACATTCATCCAAGACCAAAGGCAATAAACATCGCTCAAAATAGTGGCGTCCTTAACAAACCATACGCAGATGTCTTTTGATTTTTACTTATGGTCAAAAATGACGCCTTGAGCTGTTTAGTCACCTTCACTTTTTTCCCTAGTGCTGGCACAGTATGGTCATCGCGGTTCAAGCATGAAATTCTTGAATGTGTGACACATCGTATCTAGGTATCACCTCATCTGTTCGGGGCAAAAGTCGGGTCAATTCCACGTGAAAAAAATCACTCTTCGGTCTTTAGTGGCATCAAACCACGTTGGTTCCTTTTGCCGGAACCATGCGATAATCGCGCTCACAAGCATGCTCATCGTCATGACCAGCTTACCCAACATAGCCCTTGCTCAAGACGCGCCCGCAACGCCCGCCGAACAAGGCCAGCCCGCCTCTAAGACTCCAGCACCTGAAAATGCAAAACCTACGACCCCAGTCAAAGATACAAGTGAACGCGGATCGGTCACCAACCTTCCCTTGCCCCGATTTGTGTCGCTTAAAGCAACAGAAGCCAACGCGCGACGCGGGCCTTCACTCAGCCATAGAATCGATTGGGTGTTTAAGCTGCGCGGCTATCCTTTGGAAGTGATTGCAGAATATGGTCACTGGCGTCGCGTGCGTGACTTTGAGGACGCTACAGGATGGGTACATTACACATTGATTTCAGGCGTGCGCACGGCACTTGTTCAACATGAGACCGTGGACCTGCATGTGCGCCCCGACCCATCAAGCAGACTAGCCGCGCAAGCCGAAAAAGGCGCTGTTTTGCGATTGTTGGAATGTAATATTGACTGGTGCAAAGCCTCGGCTGGCGGTCACAAAGGTTGGCTGCGCAAGACAGGGCTTTGGGGCGTCGACGCTGATGAGATCCTTGAATAAACGCGCGTGCGATTAGGAGGCACTATGGAACAGCTCAAATCACCATTGTCAGCGCGTAATATTCCTGCGGGTTACAAATCCGCTGTCATCCATGCTTATGGCAGCTGGTTGAACGCCCTCGTTGAGAACAAGCATGACTTTTTCACTAAGCTCTCTCGAAAACTCAATCAAAAAGGCCTGTCTCCCTATTTGGTCGAAGGCAACAGCCGCACCTCGCGCGGGCTGTTAGAACAATCCCATTTGCACATCATCGTGGGCGGTCCTGCGATGTACGGGGCCGGAATTTTACATGCCTTTCCGTCCTATCTATGGGGGTTTTGGTACTTTGATGAAATCGGGCATGGCTGGAACAGCTCTTTGCGGTTTGCACGATATTCAAGCGAAGATATCGATGCGGAAAAATCCGCTTTTTTCTTCAACGGTGTCACGGGGTATATGCTGCGCGAAAATGTTTCAAAGCTCAGTCAAGAACCCCGCATGGACGCGCCGCTGCGTTTGGCGACTGCAACGATTTTTTGCCAACCGACTGACCCAGTTCATCCGCGGCATAATTATTTGTCCATCGAGCAAATGATTGAAACCGCCTCGACCTACGACAAAGACGCTTTGGTTTATGTCAAGCCTCACCCACATCAGTCAAAAGCAACTCGGCGACGGATTTTGGAAACTTGCGAAGACTATCCGAATGTCAAAACCACAGACGCCTCGATCCATGATTTGATCGAAGCCTCACGCGTTGTCATCACGCATAATTCAACCACAGGCTTTGAAGCTTTGATGCAGCGCAAGCCCGTTATCACCTGCGCCAAATCTGATTACTGGCACGCCACATTGACGCCCAAAACGGTGGCTGATTTGCGTGCAGCAATTGAGTTCGGCCCCGAAACCATGAAAGATTTCGACTTTGAGGGCTATTTTCATTGGTTTTTGGAACTGCATTGCCTTGAGCCAAGCAAAGACAACTTTGCCGATCGCGCTTGGGCGCGGGTCCGCGAAAAACTTATGCTTTCCTAAAGCTTCTAAAACCATAATATAGCGCATGCACGCACACACCCGCCTAAACATTTCCGCTGGATTGGCTTCAGTCAGCGTCGCCTTGATCTTGGTTTTGGCCAAGTATTGGGCGTTCGAACATACCGGAGCGTTGTCGATCGCCACCTCTTTGGTCGATAGCGCATTGGATCTGGTCATGGCGCTTGGCGGGTTGATGGCGATCTTTTATGCCGCACGGCCACCAGATGACGAGCACACCTTTGGCCACACCTCTGCTGAGGATTTGGCGGCTCTTGGGCAGTCTGGGTTTATCTTGTTATCAAGCGCCGTTATCGCTTGGTCAGCCATGCAGCGCCTACTGACACCCGTGCCTATCGAAATGCAATATGAGTCCCGTGGCATTACCGTGATGATCCTCTCGATCATGCTCACTGCAGCATTGGTCTTGTGGCAACGGCGTGTGGCAAAGCGCACAGGGTCCAAAGTGGTCGCCGCCGACAGCCTGCATTACGTTGGTGATCTGATTCCAAATATCGGCGCGATCATCGCACTGATTGCGGCCTCTGCCTATGACCTGCATCGCATAGACAGCGTCGTGGCCTTGGGGGCCGCTGGCATGCTTGCCATCGGTGCATTGCGTATTGGAAAATCCGCGCTAGACGCGCTGATGGATCGCGCAGCCCCGCTTGAGACCATCACCGCGATTGAAACAATTGCCTCCAATCATCCGGGCTTGCGTGGGTATCATGACCTTAAAACCCGTATGGCTGGATCAAAAGTTTTTGTGCATTTACACATCGAACTGGACGGCGAGCAAACCCTGCGCGAAGCCCATGAAATTGGCAAAGCGCTAAAAGCCAAAATCTGTGCCGCTATCCCCAATTGCGATGTGATCATCCACAAAGACGTGGCACGCGACGCCTGATGCACCGCGTGCCAATCAGGCGTTACGCCAATCCGCGCCCTTTGAGCATGGCCTCAGGCCCTGGCATACGCCCCCGAAAGGCCGTGTAGAGTTGCTCAGGGTCCGCCGATCCGCCCGCAGACAAAATATGTGTCTTTAGCAGATTTGCCGTTTTTGCGTCAAAGGGTCCCGTTTCTTTGAACGCATCAAATGCATCTGCATCCATAACTTCGGACCACATGTAAGAATAGTATCCACATGAATATCCGTCACCGGCAAAGACGTGCTGGAAATGCGGAGCCTCATGAAACATCGTGGTCGCTTTCGGCATCCCCAATTGATCTAAAGTCTCGGCTTGCGATTGCATCGGATCAGCTGGCGCATCGCCGTCGTGAAAGTTCAAATCCGTCAAAGCCGAAGCCACATAACCCACGGTGGTATACCCCTGATCATAGGTCTGCGCATCCAACAATCGTTTGAGCATGTCCGCTGGCATCGCCTCGCCGGTGTCTGCATGTGTTGCGAATTCTTGCAATACCTCAGGCACTTCCAGCCAATGCTCGTACAATTGACTTGGCAGTTCCACAAAGTCCCGAGCCACAGACGTGCCTGAAATGCTTTCATAAGTCACATCAGACAACATCTGGTGCAGCGCATGGCCGAACTCGTGAAACAGCGTCCGTGCATCGTCGTAAGACAGCAGATTCGGTTTTCCGCCCGAAGCCTTGGCAAAGTTACAGACGTTCAAAACGATGGGTTTTGTATCGCCCCCCAGCTTTTTTTGCGACCGCATCGCCGTGCACCACGCGCCCGAACGTTTAGAAGCCCGCGCGAAGTAATCGCCCATGAAAACGGCAATATGTTCACCATCCCGCGTGACGTTCCATCCGCGCACATCCTCGTGGTAAAGCGTCGCATCAAGCGGCTCGAACGCCAAACCAAACAGCCGTGTTGCACAGGCAAAGGCTGCCTCGATCATTCGATCTAGTTGCAAATAGGGCTTGAGTTCTGCCTCGTCCAAATCATGTTCGATCTTGCGGCGTTTTTCGGAATAATACCGCCAATCCCATGGTTCAAGCGGGCCTGTGTACCCATCTGCATGCAGCATCTGTTCCAAAATCGCACCGTCTTTTTCGGCGGCGGCTTTGGCGGGGGTCCAGACTTCCATCAATAATTTGCGCACCGCGTCCGGCGTCTTAGCCATCTGGGTTTCAAGCTTATAGGTGGCGAAACTTTCATAGCCCAACAGCTTCGCCCGCTCTTCGCGCAGCTTCAATATCTCGGCGGCGTGTCCGCGATTGTCATTGTCTTTGCCGCGAGCCCCACGTGATTTCCATGCGTGGAACACCGCCTCGCGCAGATCTCGACGTGGCGAAAATTGTAAAAATGGAACGAACAAAGACCGTGATGTGGTCAGACATGGCCCGTCCAGTTTCTTGGCCGCCCCTGCCGACTTCATCGCATCGATCACAAAGTCTGGCAGGCCAACCAGATCTGCGTCTTCTAATGCCATGAACCAGTCTGATTCATCGCCCAAAAGGTTCTGTGAAAACTCAGTCCCAAGCGTCGACAGGCGTGACTTGATCTTGGCCATGCGGTCTTTGTCATCATGCGACAGTTGCGCGCCAGACCGTACAAAACTGCGGCGTGTCAGCATCAAAACCCGCATTTGTTCATCGTTCAGACCCAAGTCCTCGCGTGTATTCCAAAGAGTCTCGATACGTTCAAAAAGCGCAGTGTTCGCCGTGATCTCAGATGAATAATCCGCCAAAATCGGACCGAAATCCCGCTGCAATTCTTCGCGTATCTCGTTGCTGTCAGCGCCTGCAATCCCGTAAAACACGCCCAAGACTTTCGACAAAAGCGCCTCGCAATTTTCCATTGCTTCAATGGTGTTCTCAAATGTTGGCGCATCTGTATTTTCGGCAATCGCTTTGATCGCGGCGCGGCCCTCGACAAGACCAGCCTCAAAAGCGGGTTTGAAATCAGCGTCGGAAATATCAGCGAAAGGCGGTAGGTCAAACGCGGTGGTCCACGGCGTTAGAAACGGGTTTGTCATAGGGATCTCCTTTGAGATCAAGCTATGCCCGACGCTGGTAAAGTAAAAGGGTTCAGCCAGCGCAAATCGGACAATCAGCGCGCTTTTTTGTCTTTATCACGCGGGTCTCGGCGTAGAGCGCATCATAGATCATCAAGCGTCCACCAAGCCCCTGACCAGCGCCAGTGATATGCTTGATCGCCTCCATAGCGAGCATTGTCCCTAATATACCCGGCAAGGGGGCCGCCACGCCAGCCTCGGCACAGCTTGGCACCATTCCGTCAGCAGGCCGCGTGGGGAAAACACATTGATAGCAAGGCGTATTATTTGCCGAATCATAAAGGCTGATCTGCCCTTCCCACTGCGTAATCGCGGCGGATAACAACGGGACACCAGCGGCTACGCAATGCGTGTTCACCAAATACCGCGTGTCGAAATTGTCAGAGCCATCGATCACCAGATCATACTCGGACAGCAGCATCGAACAGCTGTCATCAAAGCGCCGATTGTAGGGTTTCACCGCGATAAAAGGATTCTGTGCCCGCATGGCTTGTTCGGCGGAAAACACTTTGGGCATGCCTTGGTTCTTGTCCACATGGATCACTTGCCGTTGCAGGTTCGACGCATCCACATGATCGTCATCCATTACACCAATGGCGCCAACCCCCGAGGCCGCAAGATATTGCAACACAGGCGCGCCGAGCCCACCTGCGCCGATCACCAAAACACGTGCATCTTTGAGTTTGCGCTGCCCCGGCCCGCCGATTTCACGCAAGATGATATGGCGCATATAGCGTTCAAGTTCGACATCTTTGAAGGGGGCTTTCGCGTCAGTTTCGGGCTGAGCCGGTGCGTTTTTATTGGCCCGCGCATGCAGCCATTTCAACCCAGCGCGATAAAGCGCGATCACCGCAGCGATGCCTCCCAAAAGCGCCCATTCTTTGAAGCCGCCTCCAAGGGTCACACGCAGACCGTTATCAACCGGCAACACAGTAACTGCAATCAAAACGCCCACATAGAGCATTCCAATCATCATCAGTCGCGCAAAAACAGGCACTTTCATCACCACGCCAATAATCCAAAGCACGGTCGCAAGGAGGAGCACGAAGGCCATATCTTAAATTGTCCCAGTTGAACCAAAGCCACCAGAGCCACGCTCGGTCTCGTCCAATACGTCGCTGAGCTGATAATCGCCTTGCACCACGGGGGCGACGATAAGCTGCGCGATACGTTCGCCGTGAGCAATGTGAAACGGCTCAGTTCCATGATTGATCAACAAAACCCCAACAGGTCCGCGATAATCAGCGTCAATAGTGCCGGGTGTGTTGACCATGGAAATTCCGTGTTTGAGCGCCAATCCCGAACGCGGGCGCACTTGCACTTCAAACCCCGCAGGTATTTCCATTGCAAATCCCGTCGGGATCAACGCGCGAGCGCCAGCATCCAATGTCACACCCGCAACGCGCTGATCCGGCGCGAAGTTCGCGCGTACATCTGCACCGGCAGCCTGCGCGGTTTCGTGTTTGGGCAAGGCGATGTCTTTATCAGCACCATCCAACCATTTGATTTTGATCAGAGCCTTCATGATGTTGTCAGCTCCTGCGCGATGCGATCCGCCAGTTTGCGCGCCACGTCCGCTTTGCCCATACGCGGCCAAATGTCTGCCTTGCCGTTTGAAATCAGCGTCACGGCATTTTCGGACCCGCCCATGATGCCTGTCTCAGGGCTGACATCATTGGCCACAATCCAATCGCATCCCTTGCGTGCCAATTTTGAGGTGGCGTTTTCAATCACATTGTCTGTCTCGGCGGCAAAGCCCACAACCAATTTGGGGCGGTTCTTTTTCGAGCGTGAAACCTCAGCCAAAATGTCTGGATTCTCTGCAAATTTCAGGTCGGGTAAAGCGCCGTTTTGTTTTTTGATTTTCGACGTTGCGGGCATCGCCATCCGCCAATCGGCAACGGCTGCTGCGAAAACAGCCGCATCCACTGGCAAAGCGGCATCGACGGCCTGTTTCATCTCGCGCGCAGTTTCGACTTTGATCACATGGACGCCCAAAGGCGGTGGTGTATCGGCTGGCCCCGTGACAAAAATCACATCGGCGCCAAGATCACGCAGCGCGGCCGCAATCGCGGTGCCTTGCGCGCCAGACGACCGATTGGCGATATAGCGCACAGGATCGATCGGTTCATGCGTCGGGCCGGATGTGACCAAAACCTGCTTGCCAGTTAGTGGTCCATCGGTAAGGGTCGCGCGAATGGCACCAATAATATCAGGGATTTCAGACAATCGACCATGTCCGAATTCGCCGCAGGCCATTGCACCCTCATCGGGCCCCACAAACAAAATCCCATCAGATTTGAGCATCTCCACATTGCGTTGCGTGGCGGGATGATCCCACATGCGCACATTCATCGACGGCGCAACAAGCACGCGTTTGTCTGTCGCCAATAGCAAAGTTGAGGCCAGATCATTCGCAAGCCCAGCCGCCATTTTGCCAAGCAAATCTGCCGTCGCAGGGGCAACAACAATCAAATCTGCCGCACGCGACAATTCGATATGACCCATTTCGGCCTCATCTGTCAGGTCGAACAAGTCTCGATAGACCCTTTCAGCCGACAAAGCCGACACCGACAAAGGCGTCACAAATTCTTCGGCCGCTTTGGTCAAAACAGGAACGACCCGCACGCCCTCTTCGCGCGATCTGCGGATCAGATCCAGCGACTTAAACGCCGCGATCCCACCACCGATGATGAGAAGAATACTTTTGCCGTTCAACATAATAGGCCCCTTTGGCTGACCTCCAAAGGTTTAAGCCTGCCGATACGCAAACTCAAGTCGCATGAGTCCCGACACCTAGTTCAGCAATTCGGTCAACGCCTCGCCATGCCCTTCAAGCGTGCTGCGCATTTTGCCAAAAGCCGCGACCTCAACCTGACGTACGCGCTCTTTCGACAGTTTCAACTCATCACCAAGGCTTTCCAGCGTGCGTGGCTCATCTGCGAGTTTCCGAGCCGTCAGAATATATCTTTCACGGTCGCTTAGTTTGCTCATGGCGTCCTTGACCCAAACCTTTAGCTGCGCTTGGTCGTGATTGTCCTCAACGGTTTCAGATGTCGTCGCCCCGTCATCAACCAAGGTATCAATCCATTCACGACCTTCTTCGTCGCTCGACTGTGTGGCATTCAATGAAAAATCAGAGCCAGACAAACGCCCGTTCATTGCCTCGACATCGCGCAAGGGCACGCCCAATTCGGCAGAAATTTTGTGCATCAAATCAGCGTTTTCTATGGGCGCACCAGCGGCCAAAGCTTCGCGTTCAAATCGCGCTTGCACGCGGCGCATGTTGAAAAACAACGATTTTTGCGCAGATGTAGACCCTGTGCGCACCAACGACCAATTGCGCATAACGTGATCTTGAACAGAAGCTTTGATCCACCACACCGCATAGGTCGAAAAGCGCACACCACGATCGGGGTCGAATTTCTCAGCCGCTTTCATCAAACCCAACGCCGCCTCTTGTATCAGATCAGGCATCGGCGCGCCGTAGCGTTTGAACTTAGATGCCTGCGAAATCGCCAAGCGCATATAGGCTGAAATCAACCGGTGCAAAGCCGCCTCGTCACGGTGATCACGCCATGCGACCGCCAAGGCGTGTTCGGTATCTGCATCGAGCATTTCTGCTTTCATCGACTTGCGTGTAAACCCGTTGTCGTATGATGAATCAATGCGTCCCATATCACCCTTGTCCTTTTGTGCTGTCTCGCTCAACCGTTTGCGAAGCGATGTTACAAGTGATACGCATGGCAACGGATTTTGGATGACAAAAAGAGTCACAACTATGTGTGCAGATATCACCTTGATTCTTGGCGGCGCATCTTCTGGCAAGTCTCACTTGGCGGAAAAAATATGTTTTTCCAGTCCCTTACCGCGCATATACATCGCCACTGCGCAGGCGTTTGATGACGAGATGCGCGACAAGATTACACAACATCAACTGGATCGCGGCGAGACTTGGACCACCTTTGAGGCCCCTTTTAAGGTAGATAGCGTTTTACGTGATATTCCCTCAGGTCAGATCGTCTTGCTGGATTGCGCAACGCTTTGGTTGACCAACCACCTTTTGGCAGAGCACGATATTGCCCAGCAAACTGAGGCGTTGCTAGGCGCGCTGTCAACCTGCGCCAGCCCCGTGGTGATTGTATCAAATGAAGTTGGCCAAGGCATCGTCCCCGAAAACAAATTGGCACGAAGATTTCGGATCGAACAAGGCCGACTTAACCGACGCCTCGCTGAGCACGCGAGTAGCGTGGTGGGCGTGATGGCCGGATTGCCTTTTGTACTCAAAGGCGACATGCCCAAGGCGCTGACACAAGAGGCCAGCACATGAGCCGAATCTGGCTGGTGCGCCATGGGCCAACGCATGTGAAAACATTTGTAGGTTGGACCGATGTGCCCGCTGACCTGTCAGACACCGCTGCGATTGCGCGTTTGGAAAACGCCCTGCCCGCCGATGTGCCTATTGTGTCCTCTACTTTGGATCGCGCGATCAAAACGGCGGATGCGATCCAAGGCACGCGGCCCCGTTTGCCGCATGATCCCCGCCTGTGTGAAACGCATTTTGGTGATTGGGAAAACCTGTCATGGTCACAAATCCAAGCGCTTGACGCTGCCTTGGCCCGTCGTGTTTTTGAAGACCCTGGGCCGCACGCCCCTCCAGGTGGCGAAAACTGGAATGACTTTTCGGCGCGGGTCTACAGCGGCCTTGATGCGATCACAGGGGATGCGATCGTCGTGGCGCATATGGGCGTCATTTTGGCGGTTTTGCAACGCGCTTTGGGCTGTTCAGCCTATGAGGCTTTGGGTCATAAAATCGACAACCTATCGATCACATCAATCACCCGCGCTACATCACAATCACCAAATTGGTCTGCGCATAGGATCAATCATATCCCGTGATGCGCTCCATCTAAAATACTTGTTTTAGCAAAACTCACACCTGCGTTAGTCTGCTTGCAACCCGCAGGAGGTGTTTCATGACATACGATCTATTTATTGGTGACAAAGGCTTTTCAAGTTGGTCTTTACGAGGTTGGCTGCTGTTTGAAAAATTTGGAATCGACGTACATGTCCATATGCTCGGGCTGTACAGCGGAACAATGAAGCAAGAGATGGCCAAACTTGCCCCCGCACGCTTTGTGCCAACCGTTCGCACGCCAGAAGGTTGGGTCATCGGCGAAAGCATCGCAATCGTTGAAACACTGGCAGAACGCCATCCAGATGCAAATATCTGGCCCAAAGACGCCGAAGCGCGCATTTATGCACGGTGGCTTGTCGCCGAAATGCATGCTGGATTTTCAACCTTGCGCACTGATTGCCCGATGCAATTGTTCAAACAAATCCGTGACTTTGACATTTCCGATGCCTTAAAAGCTGACATTGCACGCCTTGAAGATATGCTTGGTCACGCCTTTGACCGCTTTGCCACAAAAGGCGCATATTCAGGAGGTTGGCTGTTTGGCGCCTATTCTGCTGCGGATGCCTTTTATGCTCCCGTGGCGGCACGTATTGCGGGCTATGACTTACCGGTCTCAGATCGTCTGGCAGCTTACGTGCGTACACATTTGAAAGATTCCGCGTTCAAGTCGTGGCGTGCAGACGGTATCGCAGTCACCTATGATCCATTTCCTTACGACCTTGGAACAGATCCCAAACCATGGCCTGAAGCCGATTAAGGCAGACCAAACAGCTTCCTGTTAACCATTTACTAACCTTAAACGCGCTACCCCGTTTAAGGAAAGCAAGTGCCCCAATCAAAGCGCGACATGCTTAGATTGAGAAACATGACAGCAGGAGGTCATTGATGATCGCGCGGACATTTACCGTCGCATTTGAAGGGATAGAGGCACAGCGCGTCGAGGTCCAATGCGCGCTGGCCCCCGGCTTGCCGAATTTCACCATCGTGGGCCTGCCCGATAAAGCCGTCTCAGAAGCCCGCGAACGGGTGCGTGCGACCCTATCGTCGATGCAAATTTCACTGCCCTCAAAGAAAATCGTCATAAACATGTCCCCCGCTGATCTGCCAAAAGCTGGATCGCACTTTGATCTACCTATTGTTCTGTCCGTACTCGCAGCCACGGGTGTCATCCCCCCTGAGCGGGTCGAGACCTGCCTGTCTTTGGGCGAGCTATCACTTGACGGCACGCTTGTTGCGGTCTCCGGCGCACTGCCTGCGGCGTTAAAAGCGGCGGAAATGGACTGCGATCTGTTGTGCCCAAAGGCCTGTCAATCCGAGGCCGCTTGGGTCGGCGCGACACCCGTTTACGGCGCAAATCAATTGATGGAACTGGTCAAACATTTGATCGGCGACATGCCATTACAGCAAGCGCATCCCGGCGAAATTGCCATGCCCGATCACATCAAATGCCTGCGCGATGTGAAAGGCCAAGAAAAAGCAAAGCGCGCTTTGGAAATCGCAGCTGCTGGTCAACATCATCTGTTCATGGTGGGCACACCTGGATCGGGCAAATCGATGCTGGCGACACGCCTGCCCTCGATCCTGCCGCCCCTCAGCGCCAGCGAGGCGCTTGAAACCTCTATTATCCATTCCCTGTCAGGCTTAATCGGCGAAGGTGGCATCAGTCGCGCGCGCCCGTTTCGCGAACCCCATCACACAGCCTCGATGGCGGCAATCGTCGGTGGCGGGCGCGGCGCGCAACCTGGAGAAGTGTCTTTGGCGCATAATGGTGTTTTGTTTATGGACGAATTTCCAGAGTTCCCGCGCGGCGTTTTGGAAAGCCTGCGCCAGCCTGTTGAAAGCGGCGAGATCATGGTGGCCCGCGCCAACGCGCATATCAAATACCCTGCGCGATTCATGTTGGTTGCTGCGGCCAACCCCTGCAAATGTGGGTATCTACCAGACCCCGAGCGCGCCTGCGCCAAAGTGCCTTTATGTGGGGCCGACTATTTAAGTCGCATTTCAGGACCTTTGATGGATCGTTTCGACCTGCGATTTGAGGTGCCGCCAGTCCAGTTTACCGACCTAGAATTGCCGCCCTCGGGTGACAGCTCAAAAGTCGTGGCACAGCGCGTGACCCGCGCACGCGACATTCAATTGGCGCGACTGGAAGGCACAGGATTGCGCACGAATTCAGAACTCGAAGGGCAAATGCTGGACGCCTTGGCCATGCCTGACACTGAGGGCAAAGAGATGTTGAACACCGCGGCTGAAAAGTTGGGCTTATCTGCGCGCGGCTATCACCGCGTGATGAAGGTCGCGCGCACCATTGCTGATCTCGATCACTCGGACGATGTGCGTCGCCCGCATATCGCCGAAGCACTCAGCTATCGTGTCGTGTCAGGTGCCTTAAACTGATCATCGATAAAGGCGTAGAGGTCTTGCAGGGCTGCATCGGCCTCGTTCAAGCGGTCATGAAACAGCTGCCAAACATGGGGTAAATCGTGCCATTCTTTCGACACCACAAGACCGCCCTGTGCCCGCAAATGCGCAGCCATGCGACGACCATCGTCGGCCAAAATCTCACTGTCGCTCCATTGCATGAACACAGGCGGAGCATTCTTGTACCGAGCAAAAAGCGGCGAGGCGCGCGGGTCTTGAGGATCGCCATTGTGCAGATAGTGTTTGCGCACCTCGTAAATGCGCTCCACTGGCAAAATCGCATCTGTTTGCGCGTTTGTGCTGAGTGTGCTGCCCTTGAAACTCAAATCCGTCCAAGGCGAAAAGGCAAATGCAGCACGCGGCCTATGCCCCGTTTCACACAAATGCGACAACACAGCCAAGGTCAATCCGCCGCCAGCACTGTCGCCGCCAATCACCAAATGATCCGACAGCGGTTCTAACGCTTGGGCAACGGCACAGGCGTCATCAAATGCGGCTGGAAACGGATGCTCAGGCGCAAGACGATATGCGGGCAAAATGACTTCTAGCTTGGTCTTGGCCGCAATGGTGCCCGCAAGCGCGCAATGCGTCGCGGGCGACCCCATAATGTAAGCGCCGCCATGCAGGTACAAAAGCGTGCCACGGGCGTCTTTTGGTGTCAGCTTGCGGCACGATATACCGCCAATTTTCACGGTTTCGTCTTTGAGGCCCCGCTCGCGCGGGAACCCCAAGGCTTGCAGTTCAAAATTTTGCCGCTGCACCTCAACAGTCGGGAGCCACGCCAATTTGCGTTTTTCAACGGTGCGTAGCCAAAAGTTCAACACATCGCGGCGGCGAAACAACATTTATGCGGACCTCTTTGCCTCGATCGCTTGCCACAGTTTTTCGGCTGTGTTGGTGCCATCGAAACGTTCCAGTTCTTGAATGCCGGTGGGTGAGGTCACGTTGATTTCTGTCAGGTAGTCGCCGATCACATCGATGCCGACAAAGATCTGACCTTTTTCGCGCAAAAGCGGGCCTATAGCTGCACAGATTTCCAAATCACGCGCGCTCAAGCCGATTTTTTCAGGTCGTCCGCCAACATGCATATTGGACCGCGTTTCGCCTTTTTGCGGCACGCGGTTGATCGCACCAACAGGTTCGCCGTCGACCAAGATCACACGTTTGTCGCCAGCAGAAACATCCGGCAAGAACTTTTGCACGATCAATGGCTCATTGTTGATGCCGCAGAACAGCTCATGCAAGGACGACAGGTTTTTGTCATCAGGCCCAAGACGGAACACGCCAGCGCCGCCATTGCCATACAGGGGCTTCAAAATCACATCGCCATGCTTGGCCTTGAACGCTTTAATCGTGTCCAAATCGCGCGCGATGGTGGTGGGCGGCGTCAGGTCAGGGAAATTCAACACCAACAGCTTTTCGGGGTAGTTGCGCACCCAAAACGGATCATTCACCACCAAGGTGGTCTCAGAAATCATATCCAACAGATGCGTGGAGGTGATGTAACCCATATCAAAAGGCGGATCTTGGCGCAGCCAAACGACATCATAGGTTGACAGATCCACTTCGATTTCATCGCCCAGCGTATAGTGATCGCCTTCAACCATTTGAACGGTGACGGGCCAACCGCGAGCGGTGATTTTGCCTTCTTGAAAAGCAAGTTTGTCAGGCGTGTAATAGAACAGCTCGTGCCCACGCGCTTGAGCTTCTAGCATGATGCGAAACGTGCTATCTGCGGTGATATCGATGGGACCGATTGGGTCCATTTGAATGGCGACTTTTAAGGACAAGGCTTTGTCTCCTCACAGGAACTTTCTTAATAGATGGACCAGCGGGCGACGTCATTCAATGGGGCGCACCGCACAAGGGCTGTGAAGCGATGCGAAAACCGTCAAATTGTTGCGTTTTCCAAGATTTCGAGCGCGCCAGACCTGTCCACAAGGGCGACATCAATCTGCATATCAGTCAAAAATCCTTTGGGCGTTTGTGAAATATAGTCTTCTGCACTGGCGCAAATCCGCATCAATTGCCGCGCAGATAGGCTTTGGGCCGCCTGCGCATGGGTTGCGGAATATTTCACTTCGACGAAAAAGTAAGCTTCATCTTTGGTGAAGATCAAATCGATCTCACCTGCCCGCCCGCGCCAACGCGTCTCGCTCAAAACATATCCGCGCTTGAGGTAATCCGCGCAGATCGCATTTTCTGCCTGCAAACCAGACTGATAGGCAAGCGCGCCGCGCATACGGCGTCGGGCATTTGGCAGGCTTTTTTCGCGTAGCATTTAAGCGTTATCCTATTTCGATTTCAGCGCCTTTGATCGCTCAAGTGCTTGTTGATACACATGGCGTTTCTGCATGCCCAGCGCCTTTGCCACCGCAGCCGCGGCATCTTTCACAGTCATCTCAGCCAAAGCCGCATCTAGGGCCGTGTCTAAATCTTCGGCGCTGGCCTCGACCGCTTCGGCGCGCGCCACCAGCAAAACGATTTCGCCTTTGAACGCGCGATCTTTCAAACTTTCGCACAGCTCACCCAAAGTGCCGCTTATCACCTCTTCGAATTTCTTGGTGATTTCGCGGCAAATGGCGACTTTGCGCGTCGCTCCATATATCTCGCACAATTCCGTTAGCGTTTTGTAAATGCGGTTTGGACTTTCGTAGAATCCTAAGGTGGCTTGAACAGGGCCAAATTCTGTAAAAAATGTTTTGCGCGCACCAGCAGATGAGGGCGGAAACCCTGCAAACAAGAACCGATCCGAAGGCAGTCCCGCGATGGTCAAAGCCGCAATCATCGCAGAAGGCCCTGGCGCAGAGGTCACAAAAAGTCCAGCCGCCAAAGCTTCGCGGCTTAAAACGAATCCCGGATCGGCCACAAGCGGCGTGCCCGCCTCGGACGCATAGGCGACAGATTTGCCCTCGGCCATCAGTGCCAACAAGCGCGGGCGCGCTTTTGCGCCGTTTTGATCATGGTAGGCAATCATTTTGCGTGTCCCCAAAGGGACGCCGTGCATATCCATCAAACGCCGCAAAGTGCGGGTGTCTTCGGCGGCCAAAACATCGGCAGAAGCCAAGGTATCAAGGGCGCGCAAGGTAATATCGCGGGCATTGCCAATAGGGGTTGCAACAAAGTGCAAACCGGCGGGAAGGTGCTTTATCTCGAAGTCCAAGGGGTTTCCAAGTCTTTGCGGCGTTTACTCTTTGGGGCAGGTCGCATAGTCTGCGACCAATTAATGTTGTCCCTAAAAAGCTGTCCACCGACAGGAGTGAGGTTCCCCTATGTTCGCTGTTCTGAGCACCGCCCGCAAGTCAATCACTCGCATCACTGCCGTTTTGTCGATCATGACGCTCGCGGCCTGTGACCCAAGCATGATGCCAAGCCCCAATGGTGGACCAAGCATCAACACCAGCAAACCGATCCCTGTGGCTCTATTGGTTCCCTCTAACTCAGATCAAGCAACAGACAACGCGCTAGCACAGTCTATTGAAAACGCAGCTCGATTGGCGATGGCTGACTTGGATGGCGTCCAAATCGATCTACGCGTTTACCCCACGGGCGGGCAAGCTGAGCGCGCTTCTGCTGCGGCCTCTCGAGCGATCACTGACGGTGCGAAAATCATTCTTGGCCCAGTCTATGGCGGATCAACAAAATTGGCAGGCATCCCCGCGGCCAACGCTGGCGTGAACGTTTTATCGTTTTCAAACAACACAGACGTGGCGGGCGGCAACGTATTCATTTTAGGGGCGACTTTTGACAACACCGCCAATCGTCTCGTGCAATATGCAGCCCAAAAAGGCAAACGTCGTATTGTGGTGGTCAACGCGCAAAGCCCCGCAGAAAATGTCGGAGCAACAGCCATCAAAGGTGCGATCGCCCGCAATGGCGCAACGCTGGCAGGCGAACAAAGCTTTGAGTTGAGCCAAGAAGGGGTTGTTGCCGCGATTCGCCCCATTGCAAGCACAGTGCGTTCTAGCGGCGCTGACGCAGTGTTCTTTACTTCAGGCAATGACGGCGCGATGCCACTATTGGCGCAGATGCTGCCAGAGAACGGCATCACGTCACCTGACACACAATACATCGGCTTGCAGCGCTGGAACTTCCCAGCCTCAGCAGTGTCCCTGCCCGGATTGCAAAACAGTTGGTTCGCAATCCCGGATCAGCGCCTCGTACAAAACTTTTCTAATCGCTATGCCGCAGCCTACGGCCAAGCTCCACACGCCCTTGCTGGCCTCGCCTATGATGGAATAGCCGCCATTGGTGCCTTGGCCAAATCTGGCGATTCGCAAGCTCTGACAGCTCAGGCTTTGACACGCGGGTCAGGCTTTGTTGGCGTGAACGGTATCTTCCGCCTTAAAAGCGATGGCACAAACGAACGCGGCCTGTCCGTCGCAACCATTCAAAACAATCAGGTAATCGAGATTGACCCCGCACCAAGAGCCTTTGGCGGCGCTGGATTCTAAGTCAGCCCTAGCCACATTTGTTCCGGCACCGCCGAACAGTATCATCTGCGCCCCTACGGCGATTTTCGACACGGCTGCCGTAGAGGCCGCACTTGAGGACGCCTTTGCAGCGAGCTCAAGCTACTCTGATGTGCGCAGCCAAACAGTGCGTATTTTGGGTAAGGCCAGTGAACAGGGCCGCGCTGCGATTGAAAGCGCGATCATGCAGGCGCCGCGCAATGCGCGCCCTGCGACCCACGCCTATGCTTGGTTGACAGACTGCATTGTCACCACAGTTCTTTATGTCTCGCAAACCAAACTGCATCCGAACCAGACCCCGTCAACCGGCGAAGACATCGCTGTTTTAGCAGTTGGGGGATATGGCCGCGCGGAAATGTCGCCGCATTCAGATGTCGATCTGTTGTTCCTCGCGCCACATAAAATCACTGGCTGGGTCGAAAGCGTGATCGAAAGTATGCTCTATATATTTTGGGATCTGCATCTCAAAGTTGGGCATTCTTCACGCACGATCCGTGACTGCATTCAGCTTGGTAAAGAAGATTACACCATCCGCACCGCGATGCTTGAAGTGCGCTACTTGGCAGGCAACCGCGCGCTGACAGAAGAATTACAGCAAAAACTACGCGATGACTTGTTTAAAAGCACAGCACGCGAATTCACCGAAGCCAAACTCGCCGAACGCGCCGAGCGCCATAAAAAGCAAGGCGGGCAGCGCTATGTGGTTGAGCCAAATATCAAAGAAGGCAAAGGCGGCTTACGCGACTTGCAATCCTTGTTCTGGATCGCGAAATACGTTCACGGCGTAAGCGATACAATCGATTTGGTCAAAGCCGGCGTCTTTACGCAGGACGAATTTCGCCAATTTGATGAGGCGGAAACCTTTTTACATGCCGTGCGCAATCAATTGCATCTGATCACCAAACGCCCGATGGACCAACTGACCTTTGACCTTCAGGTCGAAGTTGCCGAACGTCTTGGATTTATCGACCACTCAGGCCGGCGCGCAGTTGAGCATTTCATGCAGTTTTACTTTCTCCACGCCACGCGCGTCGGTGAATTGACTCGCATTTTCCTAACCGCACTTGAAGAACAGCACGTCAAACAAGAGCCAGCCCTGCAACGTCTTTTCAAACGCAAACGCAAAACTGTTGCCGGCTTCTACATCCATGGCGGCAGGTTGAATATCGATGACCCCAAGGCGTTCCTTGCGGATAAGCTTAATCTGCTGCGCATCTTTGAGGAATCTCTACGCACAGGTCACCTGATTCACCCTGATGTGATGCGACTTATTTCAGCGAACCTAGACCTGTTTGACGACGCGTTTCGCAACCGCGCCGATGCAAAGAAGATGTTTCTCGATATTTTGCTCAAACATGGTAACCCCGAACGAGGGTTGCGGCGGATGAATGAGCTGGGTGTGCTTGGCGCGTTCATGCCAGAGTTTCAGCACATTGTGGCGATGATGCAGTTCAATATGTACCACAGCTACACTGTGGATGAGCACACGATCCAAGTCGTGTCGAACCTTGCACAAATCGAACGTGGCGAACTTATCGAAGCACTCCCCGTGGCCTCAGGCATCTTAAAGCGCGGCATCAATCGCAAGGTACTTTATGTGGCGATGCTGCTGCATGATATCGGCAAAGGTCGTAAGGAAGATCACTCTATCATCGGCGCGCAAATCGCGCGCAAAGTGGCCCCCCGTTTGGGGCTTAAACCTGCCGAATGCGAAACCGTTGAATGGCTCGTGCGGTATCATTTGTTGATGTCAGACATTGCCCAAAAGCGCGATATATCCGATCCACGCACAGTGCGCGACTTTGCCAAAGCCGTCAAAACCCGTGAACGTCTTGACCTTTTGACTGTGCTCACGGTCTGCGATATTCGCGGCGTCGGCCCTGGCGTTTGGAACAATTGGAAAGCCGTTTTGCTGCGCAATCTACACGCGCAAACGGCGGATGCACTGGAACACGGGCTAGAGGCCGTCAATCGCGAAACCCGCGAAGGCGATGCCAAAAAGGCTCTGCGTGAAGCCCTCAAAGACTGGTCCCAAACGGCGCGCCGTGCCGAAATAAATCGTCACTATGGTCCCTATTGGCAAGGTATGCCAACCTCTGTGCATGTGGTTTTGGCGCATTTGATGCAAGACATCAAAGACGACGAAATCAAAATCGAATTGAAACCCGACGAAGATCGCGATGCGACCCGCGCCTGTTTCGCCATGACCGACCATCCCGGCATTTTCTCACGCCTTGCTGGCGCTTTAGCACTTGTAGGGGCAAACGTCGTTGACGCGCGCACCTATACCACCAAAGACGGATATGCGAATGCAGCGTTTTGGGTGCAAGATGCCGATGGGCATCCTTATGAACAGGCGCGTTTGATCCGCCTGAAACAGATGATCACCAAAACGCTTATGGGCGAAGTGGTGGCGCGCGATGCACTTGTGTCGCGCGATAAAATCAAAAAACGCGAAAGTAAATTCAGGGTCCCGACGTCGATCATTTTCGACAATGAAGGGTCGGAAATTTTCACCATCATTGAGGTGGATACCCGTGACAGGCCTGGTCTGCTGCATGATTTAACCCGCGCAATGGCGTCCAATCACATCTCGATCGCGACCGCGCAGATCGCAACATACGGCGCACAAGCCGTAGATGTATTCTATGTGAAAGATATGTTTGGTATGAAAATCCATTCTGAAAGCAAGCGCAATTCGTTAGAAAAGAAACTTCGCGAAGCCATCGAGCAAGGCGCAAAACGCGCGAGCGACGCATGAAACCTGTCCGTTTGATGCGCGGCTTTTTGACCGTTGGCAGTTGGACTTTGATGAGTCGCGTGCTTGGCTTTGTGCGCGATGCGTTGATCGCGGCTTATTTGGGGGCTGGTCCCGCAGCAGAGGCTTTTGTTGTGGCCTTTTCCTTGCCCAACATGTTCCGCAGGTTCTTTGCAGAGGGCACTTTGAACGTCGCATTTGTGCCGATGTTTTCGAAAAAAGTCGAAGCGAATGAAAACGCCCGCGCCTTTGCCGAGGATACTTTGTCGGCTTTGGCGGGAATATTAACCGTGTTGACGGTTCTATCGATGATTTTCATGCCTATCATGGTCTCGGCCATGGCCGCTGGCTTTATTGGCGATACACGCTTTGATCTGGCCGTACATTACGCACGCATTACCTTTCCATATGTGTTGTTCATCTCACTTGGCGCTTTGTTCTCTGGAATTTTGAACGCTACGGGGCGCTTTGCAGCGGCCGCGGCGGCGCCAGTTATGCTCAATGTGATTCTATCGACAGCGATGGTTTTCGCGCATTTCATCGGGTTTGATGTGGCCACAGCTTTGGTCTGGGCCGTCCCTGTGGCGGGGGCTGCTCAATTGGCCATCGTTTGGGGCGCAGCAGCCAAGGTCGGATTTTCCATCAGACCACGCCTGCCCCGTATGACACCAGAATTAAAAAAATTGCTGATCTTAGCAGGGCCCGCAGCTTTGGCGGGTGGCGTTGTGCAGATCAATTTATTGGTCGGGCGTCAGGTGGCTTCGTTTTCACAAGACGGCGCGCTGCAATATCTGAACCTTGCAGATCGTTTGTATCAATTACCGCTTGGGGTGGTTGCAATTGCGATTGGTGTGGTCTTGCTGCCGGACCTGTCACGACGCTTGACCGCAGGTGATGGTGCAGGTGCGCGCGCGGCCTATAATCGCGCCTTTGAATTTGCTCTGCTGCTGACCGTTCCAGCTGCGGTGGCTTTGATTGTCATCCCTGAAGCCTTGATCGGTGTGTTGTTTCAACGTGGTGCTTTTACCCCTGAAGACGCCGCAGCTACGGCGCTTGCTGTGGCCATCTACGGGTTGGGTCTGCCTGCCTTTGTGATCCAAAAGGTTTTGCAACCTTTGTATTTCGCCCGCGAAGACACTAAAACGCCCTTTCGCTTTGCGTTGTATTCTATGGTCGTCAATGCCGTGGCTGCCATTGGGTTGTCGTTTTGGATTGGCTATCTCGCGGCGGCGGTTGCGACCTCTTTGGCCGCTTGGGGCATGGTTGTTTTGCTGTGGATGGGGAAAAAATCCATGGGCGACAACGTTGCCGCCGACAAACAATTGCGCTATCGCGCCCCACGCATTTTGATCTCGGCGCTCGCGATGGGGGCCATTCTGTATGTCGTTCAAATCGCACTTGCGCCAGTGTTCGATGTATCGCGCCTGATTGCCACGGTGATTTTGATCGCCCTTGGCATCACCAGCTATTTTGGCATTGGCCAAGCCATTGGTGCGCTGAACCTGCGCGATATAAAATCATCAATGAAGCGCGGTGGTTAAACGCCGCGCTGGCAGGCATTAGCGTTTGCGCAGTTTCGCCAAGATACGTGGAAACGCGCCGGGAACCAACAAAAGCGATATGGAAAACCCAGCGACAAAGCCGGACAGATCAGCGACCCAAGTGGGATCACTGCCAAAGATGAGCGCCCAGACCAGCTGAATCCCCAGCAAGAACCCGATCAAAGAAAAGGCACGCAATTGGTTTTCTTGCATCGCCCCAAGACCGATCCACAAGATGAACGTGTAAGATCCGATCAATCCGTAAGCGCCCGCATAAGCGCCCAACAGAGGCACGCTTGAATTCATAATCAATCCGTAGCCTAGCGATCCGGCGAGAACGGAAACGGCGAAGACGATGATAAACGCGACATTACCGAAAATTTCGCCAACCATTTTGCCCAACGCCAGAATGAACACACAAGCCATCAGCGCGTGAACCAATGACAGGTGGATCATGCTGTAGCTGAGAAAGCGGATCATATGTTCCATCGGCCAAATATTGCGTTCTCGCATGGCCTCGAACACCGCATCGAAGAACCCGTAGTCTTCAATTGCGGCCACCCGCCAACCGATGGCTTCGGGGCCGCCGATGATCCCGTAAGACCCGACTTGGAACAATAGCTCGATACCTGCGATGAGCAAAACCAACGCCACAACCGCAGGCGGCAGGGCGTTAAACGGCATTTCTTCGCGATTGAACGGGGATTGGTCGGACATATGCTTTGGCTTCCTTGACGCTAATGTTCTGCATAGGTAAGCCAAGGACACTCAATAATCCAGTGACGGAGTTCCAAATGGACAAGCCAGCCTTTACCCCCCGTGTTTTTTCGGGAATCAAACCTTCGGGCGGCCTCACCCTTGGCAACTACTTGGGCGCGATCAAGCGTTTCGTAGACATGCAAGGCGGTGAGTTTGAAACCATTTATTGCGTGGTAGACATGCACGCGATCACTGTTTGGCAAGATCCAAAGGACCTGCACCATGCAACGCGTGAAGTTGCAGCAGGCTACCTTGCTGCAGGGATAGACCCTGACAAATCGATCTTGTTCAACCAGTCCCGCGTGTCAGCCCATGCCGAACTCGCGTGGCTCTTCAATACTGTGGCGCGTGTTGGTTGGATGAACCGGATGACCCAGTTCAAAGACAAAGCTGGCGAAAATGCTGAAGGCGCGTCGCTGGGGCTTTACGCCTACCCGTCTTTGATGGCCGCAGATATTCTCGTCTATCACGCAACACATGTACCTGTCGGCGATGATCAGAAACAACATATCGAGCTGACCCGCGACATCGCCAATAAATTCAATCACGACTACAAGGTGGATTTCTTTCCCGAAACCATCCCCGTGATCGAAGGTCCTGCGATGCGGGTGATGAACCTGCGCGACGGGACCAAAAAAATGTCTAAATCCGGCGAGTCAGACATGGAACGCATCAACATGACCGATGATGCCGATAAGATTGCGAAGAAGTTCAAGAAAGCCAAAACTGATCCTGATGGCATTCCGGAAACACTGGAAGGTTTAGATGGCCGTCCAGAGGCACGCAATCTCGTCAACATCTACGCGGCGTTGAACGACATGACCAACGAGGCTGTCGTCGCAGAATATGCGGGCGCTGGTTGGGGACGTTTCAAACCTGCCTTGGCAGATTTGGCTGTTGCAAAACTCAGCCCGATTTCAACCGAGATGCAGCGGTACATGGATGATCCTGCCGAGATCGATCGCATCATGGCCAAAGGGGCGGCAAAAGCCAAAGCCATCGCGGATCCGATTTTGGACAAGACCTTTGATATCATGGGGTTTGTGCGCTAACGCCTGCTACGTTTTAGGCTAAAAACGATAAAGGGGCCTCATTGGCCCCTTTTCTTTGTGCGTTTTAGTGTTCCTGCATTTCACGGGGAATGAGCGACCTCAGATCACCCGCACGCGCATTCCAACAGGCACGCGCGCATAAAGGTCCGCGATCATATTATTGTACAGTCCGATGCACCCATCAGACGCCTTGCGTCCAATTTTGCGCGTATCATGCGTGCCGTGAATACGGTAATATTGCCAACTGAGGTACAAAGCATGGGTGCCCAACGGGTTTTTGGGTCCAGCAGGCACAACAAGAGGCAAACTTGGGTCACGTTCGCGCATCGATGGCGTTGGGGTCCAAGTCGGCCCTTCTACTTTTTTGATAACGGATGTGTAGCCACGGCGTGTTAACTCTTCCGAAATTGGCACCGAGGTCGGGTAGAGCCTATAACCATCTGTCCCATCATTGCTGTCCGCCGTCCAGAAATGCAAAGCACGACTGACAGTGTCCGCAACCATCACACCCTTGCCCAAATCATCAAAGTGTTCGCGCCAATCAACGGTTCGAAAGCTGGAAATATTGCGCCGAACGGCCTCTTGCTCCTGCGTCAAAATTTCTTGGGCCACCGCAGCCGAGCCCAAAAAAGGCGTGGCCAGCACAGGGACTGATGCAATCAACCCCATAAATTTTCGTTTTGTAAGCACAGATTTTTTCAAATGGGTCATGGCGGGTCCTGAATTCTTTTTCTGTTTAAAACCACGCAATGGACGGCATTCGCAAATCACAATGCAGTTAACTCTGTCTAAAAACTCACTTTGACACGCAATGCCAATGAATCACGCGCAAGGCACATGGCTATCGCTGAAATGAACATAAGAATCGTCATAAAACTGAGGCAATACATGTTTATTCAGGCGATAAACGCATCACCCATTTGTATATCTGCGCCAAGCCCCCTCGAGGTGCAGGATGCGTTTACATCGAACAGTCCCCTTCGATGACATAGCAAACACCCTCGACCCAGTGTCGAGGGTGTTCTTTTGTCAGCCAATGCTTGCACTGGCGCGCGACCTCAGCCATCATTGCGCAAACTGCTGCTGGACAGTGCAGCTTAAGGGAGAGACCATGCGCAAGTTTCTTGTGATCTTAGATGACAGTCGTGAATGCCTAAACGCTATGCGCTTTGCTGCGATGCGTGCGACCAATACTGGTGGCGGTGTGACCATTTTGTCGGTGATTCCGCCCGATGAGTTCAATCACTGGATTGGCGTCGCAGATATAATGCGCGAAGAAGCCCGCGAACGGATCATCGTCCATTTCGAAGTTTTCGCCAAATGGATGCGCGACCGTCAAGGCATCGACCCCGAACTGGTGATCCGCGAAGGCGAAGCTGTGACCGAAATCTTGGCCCAGATACAAGAAGACCCCGATATCGGCGTGCTCGTCTTGGGGGCTGGTACTGAAAAAAGCGGGCCTGGTCCACTCATTGCCTCGATGACCAAGCAGGCAGGGTTTTTGCCGATTCCTATGACATTGGTGCCGGGCGAGATGTCAAAAGAGCGTTTGGAATCGATCACGTAAAGCCATTTTATTTGGGCGCGCATGCGACTGTTTGCGCCCTCATCGCACCAGTCGTTTAGAATGATTCCAAATATTGACTTTTCCACTCAGAAGGCCCATATCCGACTAACGCAGTAAGGAAAGCCGATCATGTTTATTCAAACCGAATCCACACCAAATCCAGCGACACTGAAATTCTTGCCCGGCCAAACCGTTTTGGAAACAGGCACAGCAGATTTCACCACAGCGGAAGCGGCGGCCTCTTCCCCGCTGGCCAAACGCGTGTTTGCGGTTGGCAATGTAACAGGCGTGTTTTTTGGCAATGATTTTGTCACAGTCACCAAAGATGATGTGACAGATTGGGATCACATCAAACCTGCCTTGCTCGGCGCTATTATGGAACATTTCCAATCCGGCGATGCGGTAATGGAAGGCGAAAGCGGGTCCCCTGCGGGGCACGCGGCGCATGACGGCCCAGACAGCGACATTGTGAACCAAATCAAAGAATTGCTCGACACCCGCGTGCGTCCTGCCGTGGCACAAGATGGGGGTGACATCACGTTCCACGGCTTCGACAAAGGCGTTGTCTATTTGCACATGCAAGGCGCCTGTGCGGGCTGCCCATCCTCTACGTTGACGCTGAAAATGGGTATTGAAAACCTATTGCGCCACTATATTCCAGAAGTTTTGGAAGTGCGTCCCGTCGCAGCGTGACCCATGACGCTTTCCCTGTCGCACGCTGATCTCGCGGCGCTGCACAAAGCCAGCTTTACACTGCCCCGCCCTTGGTCCGAGACCGAGTTTGCGGGGCTTTTGTCTATGGCGGATGTATTTCTCACCTGCGGCGATGGCCCTTCTTTCGCTTTGGGCCGTGTGGTTGCGGGAGAGGCAGAACTTTTGACATTGGCTGTCGATCCCAATGCGCAAGGCCGCGGCTTGGGGCGCGTTGCACTTGAGGCATATGAGGTCGAAGCCCGCAGACGCGGCGCTGATATTTCTTTTTTGGAAGTGGCGACGACAAACACCGTTGCGATAAAATTGTATCTGTCTCACGGCTATGCCGAATCTGGTCGCCGTCGCGCCTATTACGCCGCCCCAGATGGGACCAAAATTGACGCTTTTGTTTTTTCCAAGCCATTTGAACGGGCGTAACTTTACGTCAACATTCCAATGTTTTGGCAAACATCACCCAATCTGGGACCAAATGGTAAAATTTCTGTTGACCCTCTCTTTGCAAAACGCCCTAATTCAAAGGTGAACACCAGTGATCTAATCGCTGTTGTGGACATGTCCATCAGACATGTCACAATCTATTTCGGACATGCCTTTGCGCAGGTTCCAATATAAACACTATGGGAGACGACCATGACCCTGATGAAATCCTTTCTTGGCGCTGCTGCCACTTTGGCACTCACCGCCGGAGCCGCAATGGCAGATCCCGCGATCATTTACGATCTCGGCGGCAAGTTCGATAAATCTTTCAACGAAGCCGCTTACAATGGCGCGGAACGTTGGGCTGCGGAAACTGGCGGAACATACCGCGATGTCGAATTGTCGTCGGACGCACAGCGTGAACAAGCGTTACGTCGTTTCGCCGAAAGCGGTTACAACCCAATTGTCATGGCTGGTTTCAGCTTTGCGACAGCACTCGAAGCTGTTGCCGCGGATTTCCCTGACACGAAATTTGCCATCATCGATATGGTCGTGGACGCGCCGAATGTGCAATCCGTTGTCTACAGCGAACACGAAGGCTCATACCTCGTCGGTGTTGCAGCTGCATATGCGGCAAAAGGCGACACGGTATCGTTCATCGGCGGCATGGATATTCCACTGATTTCCAAATTTGCATGTGGTTATGCTCAAGGCTTTAAATCCGTGAAACCTGAGGGCACAGTCATCGTTAATATGACAGGTACGACTCCTGCGGCTTGGAATGATCCGGTAAAAGGCGGAGAGCTCACACGCGCTCAAAAATCCCAAGGGTCTGAAGTTGTCTTTGCAGCCGCCGGCGGTACAGGTCTTGGTGTACTTCAAACAGCAGCAGACGAAGACATGCTCGCCATTGGTGTTGACAGCAACCAAAACTACTTGCAGCCAGGTAAAGTTTTGACATCTATGGTCAAACGCGTCGACAACGCAGTCTTTGAAGCCTTTTCACAAGGGACAGACCTAGAGCCAGGCTTTAATGTTATGGGTCTCGCAAACGGCGGTGTTTCTGCGGCGATGGATGAATTCAACGCCCCTCTCATCACAGAAGAAATGAAAATGGCTTTGGCCGAGACCGAAGCAAAAATCATTTCGGGTGAAATCGTTGTACACGATTACATGTCCGACTCTGCCTGCCCAGCTTACTAAGGCTGGATAGAATGGTTTCCACAACCCATGAGGGGCGGCAGACACCTGCCGCCCCAATTGCCCCCAGCACTGCGCCGCTGGCCATCGAGTTGCGCGGTATTTCCAAAGCATTCGGCCCTGTTCAGGCGAACAAAGATATCTGCATCTCTGTTCGCAAAGGCACGATCCACGGCATCATTGGCGAAAATGGCGCGGGGAAATCTACGCTTATGTCGATCCTGTACGGCTTTTACAAAGCTGACAGCGGCACAGTGTTGATCAACGGCAAAGAGGTGCAGATTACCGACAGTCAAGCGGCCATCGCGGCAGGCATCGGCATGGTCTTTCAACACTTTAAGCTGGTCGAAAACTTCAGTGTTTTGGAAAACGTTGTTCTGGGCGCAGAAGACGGTGGACTGCTCATGCCCTCCCTTGGCAAAGCCCGCAAACTTTTGAAACAGCTTTCTGACGAATATGAACTTTCTGTCGATCCTGACGCTTTGATCGAAGATCTCTCTGTTGGTCACCAACAACGGGTTGAGATCCTTAAAGCGCTCTATCGCCAAGCCGATATTTTGATCCTTGATGAACCCACCGGCGTTTTGACCCCTGCCGAGGCGGACCATCTGTTCCGCATTTTGGAAGGTCTCAAGGCACAGGGAAAAACCATCATTTTGATCACGCATAAATTGCGCGAAATCATGAATGTCACCGATTCCGTATCCGTGATGCGTCGGGGCGAAATGACCGCGACTGTAAGCACCGCCGACACCTCGCCTGAACAACTGGCCGAGCTGATGGTTGGCCGCAAAGTTCTGCTGGAAGTCGACAAAACGCCCGCCACACCGGGAGCGCCGATTTTAGAGGTCGAGAAGCTGACCGTCGTGGACAGCCACGGTGTGACACGGGTGAAGGGCGTCGATTTGACCGTGCGCGCAGGCGAAATTCTGGGCATCGCTGGCGTCGCAGGCAATGGTCAAACCGAACTTTTAGAGGTCCTAGGTGGATACCAAACTGGCACTGGTGTGATCCGTGTAAACGGGCAAGAACTTGATTTGACCGGCAAAGCATCGGATGGGCAATCCCGTCGCGCACGCGGCATCGCTCATGTGCCCGAAGATCGCCATGACGAAGGCCTAATCTTGAATTTCGCGGCATGGGAAAACATCGTGTTTGGCTATCACCACGATCCTGAGTACCAGAAAAATGCGTGGATCATGGACAATGCCAAGATCAAAAAAATTGCGCATGAAAAAATGGAGCGTTTTGACACGCGGCCATTGAACGAAAAACTAGAGGCCAAAAGTTTTTCCGGAGGCAACCAACAAAAGATCGTTTTGGCACGCGAAATCGAGCGCAACCCAGATTTATTATTGATCGGCCAGCCCACACGCGGTGTCGATATTGGCGCTATCGAATTTATTCACCAACAAATCGTTGCCCTGCGCGACCAAGGCAAAGCGATTTTGCTGGTTTCGGTTGAGCTGGATGAAATCATGGCCCTGTCCGACCGTATCGCGGTGATGTTCGACGGCAATATCATGGGCGAGCGCTTGCCATCTGAAACCAATGAGCAAGAACTTGGAATGCTTATGGCTGGCATAAACAACGGCGCAGACGCCACACTGAGCGAGGGCGCGTAACATGCAAGCCATGCCAAAATGGGCGGATGCCGTCCTTATCCCGTTGATCTCGATCTTGCTGGCATTCTTTTTCTCTGGCCTGACAATATTGGCCATTGGCAAAGATCCCGTTGTTGCGATCCAAACTATGGTGCAAGGCGCGTTTGGGTCGACCAACGGCTTAGGCTATACGTTGTATTACACCACCAATTTCATCTTTACGGGCCTTGCGATTGCGGTGGCCTATCACGCGCGATTGTTCAACATCGGTGGCGAAGGCCAAGTGATGCTGGGCGGTCTTGGCGTGGCTTTGGTCTGTCTGGCCATCGATTGGCCACATTGGACGCTGGCATTGCCTGCGGCCATGGTTGGCGGTGCCGTTTTTGGCGCAGCTTGGGCCTTTATCCCTGCTTATTTACAAGCCAAACGTGGGTCGCACATCGTGATCACGACCATGATGTTCAACTTTATCGCTTCAGCCTTCGTTGGCTATATCTTGTTGAATTATCTCAAGGTTCCGGGGTCAATGTCGACAGAAAGCGCAGGCTTTTCAGCGGGCGCGCATTTGCCGACCTTTCATGAAATGCTTGCACCGTTTGGCATCAATTTTAACAAGAACGCGCCGGCGAATATCTCGTTTCTGATCGCACTTTTGGCTGCTTTCGGATTTTGGGTTTTGATTTGGAAGACCCGTTTGGGCTATGAAATTCGCTCCTTTGGCGAATCTGAATCTGCTGCTAAATATGCAGGCATCAACCCTGTACGCATCACCGTCATCGCAATGATGATTTCTGGCGCTTTGTGCGGATTGATGGCGATCAACAACGTCATGGGCGAAGCAGAACGCCTGATCGACAACGCCCCCGAAGGCGCGGGTTTCATCGGCATCGCCGTTGCCCTGATGGGACGGAACCACCCCATCGGTATCGTCTTGGCAGCCTTGTTGTTTGGCTTTTTATATCAAGGCGGCGCAGAATTGACCTTTTGGGAAGCGATCCCACGCGAATTGATCATCGTGATCCAAGGCCTTGTGATCATGTTCACAGGCGCGCTGGATAATATGGTACGCGCCCCGTTGGAAAAACTATTTCTGACGCTGCGCAAAAACAAGAAGGGAGCGTGATCATGGATTATTTGACCGTTTTACAAATTCTTGACAGTACCGTGCGCCTTGCCACTCCGCTGTTGTTGACCTGCCTTGCGGGACTGTTTTCAGAGCGTGCAGGCATTGTTGATATCGGACTTGAGGGCAAATTGTTGGTCGCCGCCTTTATGTCCGGTGCCGTCGCCTATGTAACGGGATCAATATGGCTAGGCCTCTTGGCCGGCGTTGCAGCTTCATTGGTGTTTTCAATGATACACGGCTTGGCCTCGATCACCTTTCAGGGCGATCAATTGATTTCAGGCGTGGCGCTTAACTTCTTGGCCGCCGGCCTCACTGTAGTCATAGGACAAAGCTGGTTCGCACTTGGCGGGCGCACGCCGCCTTTGTCTGGCAATGGGCGTTTTGGTGAATGGACTCTGCCGTTTTCTGACGCGTGGTCCAAAATCCCTGTGTTTGGTCCGACCTATAGCGAGCTGATTTCTGGACACACGGCATTAACATATATCGCACTTATTGCCGTGCCTTTGTCATGGTGGGTCTTGTACCGCACCCGCTTTGGTTTGCGTTTGCGCGCAGTTGGTGAAAATCCAAGCGCGGTGGACACTGCTGGCATTTCTGTTGTGCGTTTGCGCTATATGGCGTTGATCATTGCAGGCGTGTTATGTGGCTTGGCTGGCACCTATCTGGCGTCATTGGCTGCAGGTTTTGTTAAAGACATGTCTGCTGGGCGTGGCTACATCGCGCTTGCAGCCCTAATCTTTGCAAAATGGCGACCTTGGTACGCGCTGTCTGCCACATTGATCTTTGGGTTTTTGGAGGCCGTTGGCAACCGATACCAATCCATTTCCATTGGTGATTTTGTGATCCCCGTGCAATTCATGCAGGCCCTACCTTATATTTTGACTGTTGTTATCTTGGCTGGCTTCATCGGCAAAGCCATCCCGCCCCGCGCGGGTGGCACGCCCTATGTCAAAGAACGATAGGCTAAATTACAGCACATCAAAGAAATGCGAGCTTTTTGGCGCGAATATTGCATTTTATGCCGTCACACTATTTGACGTCAGCGCAAATCCGTTGCATCCATAGCCAACTAAGCTGTGAGAAACCGCCCATGCAGATATTTCTTCCCATTGCCGAAGTTTCGGTAAACGCATTTGTCCTTTTGGGATTGGGTGGAATTGTGGGAATTTTATCAGGCATGTTTGGCGTCGGCGGTGGGTTTCTGATCACCCCGCTCTTGTTCTTTGTCGGCATCCCTCCTGCCGTGGCTGTGGCCACCTCAGCCAATCAAATTGTCGCCTCGTCTGTCTCAGGTGTGCTTGCGCATTTCAAACGCAAAACAGTTGATCTGCGCATGGGCTGGGTGCTGTTGATTGGCGGCCTGATTGGCTCGGCCATAGGGATGCAAATTTTCAACCTGCTCAAAGCTCTCGGCCAAGTCGATTTGCTTGTGACCCTGTGCTACGTCGTGTTCCTCGGCATTATCGGCGCGCTTATGTTGGTTGAATCGATCCGCGCCTTGCGCCGTGCAAAAGGCCGTCCGGGCCAAAGACGTGAGCGCACAAAGCATACTTGGGTCCATAACCTGCCCTTTAAGATGAAATTCCGCGCCTCTGGCCTTTATATTTCCGTCATCCCCCCCGTGGTTGTGGGTGTCGTCGTCGGTATGCTTGGCGCGATCATGGGCGTTGGCGGTGGTTTTATCATGGTCCCCGCCATGATCTATATTCTTGGCATGCCAACGAAAGTTGTGATCGGTACATCCTTGTTCCAGATCATCTTTGTCACGGCCTTCAACACTATGTTGCACGCCTATACCAACCACACCGTTGATATGATGCTTGCCTTGATCTTGTTGGTTGGGGGCGTTATCGGCGCACAGATCGGCACGCAAATTGGCCTGCGCCTAAAGGCAGAACAATTGCGGATTATGCTCGCGCTTTTGGTTTTGATCGTCTGTTTGAAATTGGGGCTAGATTTGCTTATTCCGCCCAGCGAACTTTACTCTATCGGGGTAATATGATGCGTGGTTTTGTCCTAGCACTGGCCCTGACGCTGGCCCCTCTATGGCTCGCCGCTGAAGAGGTCGTCGCAGATCTCAGCCAAAACCGTGTGTCTATCACGGCAAATTTTGATGGATCTGAAATACTCATTTTTGGTGCGATCAAGCGCGAAGCCGCCATTCCAACAGACAGTGATCTAGACGTTATCGTCACTGTGACAGGCCCCAAAAAGATGGAAACTATCCTGCGCAAAGCGCGACGGTTTGGTATTTGGGTGAATGTTGAGCGCGAACGTTTGGGCCATGCCCCCAGCTTTTACAGCGTTGCCGCAACGCGCCCTGTTGAAGATATTATCATTCCCGCGACAGATGCTTTGTGGAAAATCACCGCCGATGAACAAATTTTGAGTGAGCGGCGCGGATTGCCAGCGCGCGAAGCTTTGATCAGAATTCGCACTGCAAATGGCCTGTATCGCCGTGCCAACGCGGGCGTCGAACTCAACCAGAACACCTTGTTCAATACGTCAATTGCTCTGCCTGCAAACCTTGTTGAAGGTGCCTATGTCACACGTATTTTACTGGCGCGTAACGGCTTGATCTTGGACGATTACAGTACAGAAATCCAAGTGCAAAAGGTCGGCATCGAACGCTGGCTGTACAATCTCGCCCATAATAACGCTTTAATGTACGGTCTTTTGTCATTGCTTTTGGCGGGGATTGCCGGCTGGGGCGCGTCAGAAATTTTCCGCTTGATCAGACGTTAAAGCAGTGTGTCGTCGTCTTGCATTTGCAATGTCAGCGGCGCCGCTTCTAACGCTTTAAGATCACTCACATTCAAAGGGTTTTCAGGTTTGGCCAGACGCGCACGCGTCACCCAAAACAAACGCTTTTCTGCCCGTGTAATCGCCACATAAGTGAGCCGTTTCCACAATGGAATGCCCGCCTCCATACGTCCAGCGCGAGAGGCCGCAAAAATATCAGGCGCAAAGACTTGCACATTTTCCCATTGCGACCCTTGAGCCTTATGAATCGTGACAGCGGCACCATGTAAAAATGCCGCCCCCATACGCGCAGCGAAGGGAATAAACGGCTCTTCTTCATCCGGAAATTCGATTTTCACGATAGAGGCCGCAGAAATATTCGGGTCTTGTGCCCCCATCACATGCAAGCGCGAAAATCCTGGCTTGCGACCGGGCCCCAAATAGACGACCTGCGCCCCTTTGATCAAACCGCGCGCTTCTAAATCAAGACGCTTTTTACGATGCTTTGCTGGCAACTCGATACCATCACAAATCAGCGGTTCACCTGCCAACAATTCGTCGGCAGGTGCGCCGTAAACATTGCGAAACGCTTGGATCAGACGAATTCGTGTTGCGTTACGCCACACCAAAGCTGGCGAGCGTGCCATCAAATCGCTTTCAACCCGCTGAGCATAAACCACGCGATCGTCGCGTTTTGACGCGTCTTCCACCATGCGCTCAAAATCGTCGTAGCTCAGAGCAGGGTCAGCCAAAGCGTGGGCCAAATCCAAAATAGGACTATCGTTTTCTTGTCTATGAACTCGGCTTAACACATGAACGTCAGGTTCTGGCAGTTGTTCAAACACCATAGACCCGGCTTGGTTCACAGGGGCAAGCTGGGCCGGATCACCGAACAACACCAGCGTCGGGAAAATATCTTGAAGGTCTTCGAATTGCTTTTTATCGAGCATCGAAGATTCATCGATAAAACCGATATCAAGCGGGTCCTCGCGGCGTTTCCAGCCCGTGATAAAATCGGATCCCCGCAGGCCAGCGGCAGCCAAGGCGCCTGGGATTGATTTGTTATTTTGGTAAAAAGCATAGGCACGATCCAACGCATCAGGGCCAAGACCTTCCATCTCTGGACGGTCCGCTTCGCCAGCCAGCCATTCTGCTATCTTTTCATAATCGGGATCATAAACCGGTGTGTACAAAATGCGGTGAATCGTCGTCGCCGGCACACCACGATTGCGCAGCACGGATGCCGCTTTGTTGGTTGGGGCTAAAATGGCGAGCGTCCGACGATCAGGGCGTTTTTTGCCCTCGTAGTCCCCAGACACAATATCAACGCCAGCGTCATCCAAAGCTTTGTACATCTGAGAAAGTAATAGCGTTTTACCAGATCCAGCCTTGCCAATGATGGCTCGAACGTTGGATTGCCCCTCAACCATTGGTGTGATCAAGCCATCATCCAAATCGACACCAACGCGCTTTAAAACTGCGCTGATGGCATCAAAGGCTTCGGCCTGATCGTTCGAGAATATGATGGCATTTTTTGACATGCGCAGACCCTATAGGGACCGCGCGCAAGGTGCCAGTGAGATCGAACATTTGTGTCAATTCATGCATAGGCATGCAGCGGGGCATCGCCTGCTGGCGCAAAAGCACGACGCAGCCATGCCTTTGATGTCGCACGATCCACACCCAATTTGGCTAATGTCCGCGCAAAGGCATCAGGCCGCATTTCCCAAAGGCCGACCCCGATTTCCTCGCGCCCCTCTCCCGCACGACCAATCACATCCGGTGACAGTCCCATAAGGCGATAAATGCGTTCCATACGTGGATCAAACACACCAACGAAATGATCCAACTTGAATTCATCCATAACTTCGCCCGCCCCTAAGGTGAGGGCCGCGGTTACGTTTCGCTCAGCCCTTGGAGCCAAACAAAACCGCGTGCATTCCCAAATCAACGGGCTTTCGATCCGCACGCCATCTGTCAGGTGTGAAAAGTGATCGTTGACCATTGTGTTGCCAATCGTCGGCAAGAAACGCATCGATCCGCCGTGGCTGCCATCTGCGTTTTGCCAAATCACATAAAGAGGATTGAGATCATCATATTCGTCCCGTTCGTGGCCCATCGCATTTACGGTCACGGCCCAGCCCAGACGGTTCTTAAATTGATCGGCACGATCCTTGAACATCGTGTCGCGCAGATAAGGGAATTGATGAAGTGAGTCGCCGTAAATGTAACGCAACATGGGTTTGCTCCTGTGACCGTTCGTTGGTCTGAAGCTATGCCGCGCAGGTGACCAGATGCTAAGTACAGCGTGCGGATGGCCTATCAAGCGATGTTTGCTGCGCACGGCGGCCTATGGATTGGTGCAACAGTAAATAGGCCGATGCGGCGTTGATCGGTGCTGGGTTAGACGATAATCACGCCCGTCGACAATGCACGTGCTACGGCATGGGTCGTATTTAGCGCTCCGAGTTTGTGTCGCGCGGCTTCTATATAGACACGCAATGTATGCTCAGAAATCCCCATTTCTTGTGCTGCTTGGGCACGGGAAAGCCCCTTGGCTAGATAGGATATTGCCATCAGTTCACGCGGCGACAGGCTTGGGGTCGGCAAAGCAGTATCGCCTGCCTCGAATTCCAACGCTTTTTTGTTGAACTCATGACCAACGATGATCAAATCACGGCCATATGCGTCGATGAATGCCTCCCAATCCGCATCACTTGCCGTATTGTTAACAGTGAATAACGCAAATTGTCCGTGTGGCCCGCGGATCGGAATGGTGTAACCTTGGTTCCCCACTCCGAAGTCGATCGCTTCCACTAAAAACGCTTTCGCCGCCTTTGTGGACCAATCCAGCTGTTTCCAATTCACGGGAGTAAATCGTTGGAAGCACCCAAAAATAACAGGATCCATTCGCAGGTAGTCTTTTTCAAGATAGCGATCGACCCACTCGGAGGAGTAGGTGCCTGCGCCAAAGCGTTCACCAACACTATTGACCCAGTGATAAACAACATGTTCAAGCCCAAGCTTATCTCGCAACTCTTCTGTCGCAGCCTGAAAATGCTCTAATGTGTTAACTTGCGGGATAGCCTCCAGAAAGTTTTCTAACGTCGATTTCATGCGTACATGCCTGATCTAGCTGCGCCTCGGCACCTTTGTTCGCGAGCTCAACGGCAACCACGAGGCAGGCATCTGAAAGCTGATCTGCAGTCGCTGGCATCCCGTTCAGTTCGGCAAAAGTCCGAAGGTCTGTCAGTACATCAAGTATCCAATCGTTCCGCATGTAAAGCCTCATCCGTTGGTGTTTCTGTTGTTCTTTCAACTTTAGCATGTGTCGTCATATGTGAAAATTCGCGGATTCACCCTCCCCCAAAATAGGGAGGCATTAAATATTAAGGCACTGAGACATATAACTATTGGGGAATATTGACAAAAAAAAATCAATTCTGTCTATAATTTTAATTTGTGGATAGGATGGCTGGCAAAACTCAGCAGCAACCTAGAGTTGCACAAAGACAACACTCAAGAAATGCGAAAGGCCCGTGCAGAACACGGGCCCTATCAAGATGAAATATGCGCCTTTACTTTAAGTCATAGACCTCGCGTTCAAAGCGTCTTCAAAGGTCTTTAAACCAGCTTTTGGCGATTGAACCAGCACTGCCATATTTCCGGGCTTATGCTCATTGCGACGCATTTTGATATGGGCCTGTGGAATTTCATTCCATGGCAGCACTTCTGACATGCAAGGATCAATCAGCCCCTCGCACATCAACCGATTGGCCGATGCAGCTTGCTTAAGATGTGCAAAGTGCGAGCCTTGGATACGCTTTTGATGCATCCAAATGTAGCGCACATCAAAGGTACAATTGAAGCCCGATGTGCCTGCACAAATCACGATCATGCCACCCTTTTTACAAACGAATGACGACACTGGAAACGTTGCTTCGCCAGGATGTTCAAACACCATATCGACGTTATTGCCTTTGCCCGTGATGTCCCAAATGGCTTTGCCGAACCGACGCGCCTCGCCGAACCATGCCGCGTACTCTGGCGTGTTCACAGTGGGCAGCTGGCCCCAGCAGTTGAAATCATTGCGATTGATCACGCCCTTTGCGCCGAGCGACATCACAAAATCACGTTTGTCTTCGTCAGAAATCACCCCAATGGCATGGGCGCCAGCCGCTTTGGCCAATTGGATCGCGTAAGACCCAAGTCCACCTGACGCGCCCCAAACCAACACATGTTGTCCCGGTTTGATGTCATGCGGCGCATGACCAAACAACATGCGGTAGGCTGTAGCGAGCGTCAACGTGTAGCACGCGCTTTCTTCCCATGTTAGATGCGTTGGTCGCTTAAGAAGCTGCTGCGCTTGCACACGCGTAAATTGCGCAAAAGACCCGTCAGGTGTCTCATAGCCCCAAATCCGTTGTGTCGGAGAATACATAGGGTCGCCACCATTGCATTCTTCATCATCCCCATCGTCTTGATTGCAATGAATCACAACTTCATCGCCAACGCTCCAGTTTTTAACTTTAGATCCCACCTTCCACACGATGCCTGACGCGTCTGATCCAGCAATATGATAGTCTGCACCATGGCTGTCGAACGGCGAGATCGGAACGCCGAGACCAGCCCAAACACCGTTGTAATTCACGCCAGCAGCCATCACCAAAACAAGCACCTCATGGGCCTCAATTTCAGGTGTCTCGACAACTTCGACTTGAAAACTTTTGTCAGGCTCACCGTGACGCTCGCGACGGATCGCCCATGCGTACATCGTTGAGGGGACATGGCCCAATGGGGGCATTTCACCAAGTTCGTAAAGATCTTTTTCTAGGGCTTCATACTGAGTCCCCCCGCGCGTTTCATCAAGTGCCATATCTGTTTCCTCTTCATATTTTCGGCCACCAGACAGTGCTGGGTGCGGCCTCTCCCCCAGTGGGCTTTTAGGGAGGGTTGCTCAATGCCGCATCGCAGAATCGCGACCTCTCTGATACAGAAGTATGACTCAATAAGTAACAATACAACTATTTTGTTGTAATTTTTGCAATTTAATAACTATTCAAATTCAAAAATTCAGTAAAAATTTGCAATCAACGATTATCATAACCTCTCACATAATAAACAAGTCACTGTAGTTAATATATAAAATGAAATTGCCGCAGCGCAATATTTTCAATTGGCTTATTCTTGCTGCTAATATACAAATGTTGAAATATAGTTTCATCCAAAGTGAGATTCCTTATGACCAATGCGCAAAAAGACAGACCTTGGCTGTTCCGAACCTATGCTGGACACTCGACCGCAAAGGCGTCCAACACGCTTTACCGCAGCAATTTGTCTAAAGGACAAACGGGGCTGTCCGTCGCATTCGATCTGCCCACACAGACGGGATATGACAGCGATCATGAACTGGCCAAAGGAGAAGTCGGTAAGGTTGGCGTTCCGATCTCACATCTTGGCGATATGCGAATGCTGTTCAAGGATATCCCGCTGGAACAGATGAACACGTCAATGACGATCAACGCGACAGCCCCATGGCTTTTGTCGCTTTATATCGCAGCCGCAGAAGAACAAGGCGCCGATGTATCTAAACTGCAAGGCACAGTTCAAAACGACATCGTCAAAGAATACCTGTCGCGTGGCACCTATGTATGCCCCCCGCGCCCCTCATTGCGGATGACCACGGATATAGCGGCCTATACGCAAGCCCATATGCCCAAGTGGAATCCGATGAACATCTGCTCATACCATTTACAAGAAGCTGGAGCCACGCCAGAGCAAGAATTGGCCTTTGCCCTCGCCACAGCCATCGCTGTGCTTGACGACCTTAAGGGCAAAGTTCCCGCCGAGGCCTTTCCGGCGATGGTTGGGCGTATTTCGTTTTTCGTGAACGCAGGCATTCGCTTTGTCACCGAGCTGTGCAAGATGCGCGCCTTTGTCGAATTGTGGGATGAAATCACCCAAACACGCTATGGCATAGAAGACCCGAAATTTCGCAGGTTTAGATATGGCGTTCAGGTCAATTCACTGGGTCTGACCGAGCAACAACCCGAAAACAATGTCTACCGTATTTTGATCGAAATGCTGGCTGTCACCCTGAGTAAAAACGCACGCGCACGCGCCGTGCAACTGCCCGCTTGGAACGAAGCGCTTGGCCTGCCGCGCCCCTTTGACCAGCAGTGGTCTTTGCGCATGCAGCAAATTCTGGCCTATGAAACCGACTTGTTGGAATATGAGGATCTGTTCGACGGCAACCCTGCGATTGAACGCAAGGTCTCAGCCCTAAAAGACGGCGCACGTGCGGAACTGAACACGTTGGACGCCATGGGCGGCGCAATTGACGCGATCGAATACATGAAATCACGCCTGGTTGAGGCCAACGCCGACCGCATTGGCCATATTGAAACCGGCTCCACCACAGTGGTCGGCGTCAACAAATGGCTTGAAGGAGAGCCTTCGCCTTTGACCACAGGCGACGGCTCTATCATGAAATCTGATCCTCATGCAGAGGCCGATCAAATCGAACGTCTCAACGCATGGCGCGCAAAACGAGATGAACCAAAGGTACAAAAAGCGCTCGCCGCTTTGCGCGAGGCCGCGCAGTCTGGCGCAAATATCATGCCGCCCTCAATTACAGCCGCCAAAGCTGGCGCAACAACAGGCGAATGGGGCGATATGGTTCGTGCGGCTTTTGGCCAGTACCGTGGTCCGACAGGTGTATCCATAAGTGCCTCCAATCGCACCGAGGGGTTAGATGACATCCGCGAAGGCGTGGCTCGAGTATCCAAATCCTTGGGACGCCAGCTAAAATTTCTTGTCGGCAAACCTGGCCTTGATGGCCATTCCAACGGTGCCGAACAAATCGCGGCCCGCGCCCGCGATTGCGGCATGGACATCACCTATGAAGGCATTCGACTGACGCCGCAGGAAATCGTTAACGCCGCCGCCCGTGATGACGCCCATGTTGTTGGTCTGTCGATCCTGTCAGGTTCACATATGCCATTGATGGCGGACCTCATGGTGCAGATGAAAGAAAACGGTTTATCGCACATACCGGTCATCGTTGGCGGTATCATTCCAGAAGCTGATGAAAAAGCGCTTCTGGAAATGGGGGTCGCGCGTGTCTACACCCCCAAAGACTTCGAACTGAACCGCATTATGTTTGATATCGTTGGTCTGGTTGATCCTGTAGCGTGTTCGGACAGCAGGTGCGCAAGGTAACCCCTAGCGCATAGACATTTCAAAGCTATACTCAACACATCTCCAGACAAAGGGTGCTTTGATGCCAACTCCACATATTTCCGCTGCCAAAGGCGACATCGCCGAAACCGTTTTGCTGCCCGGCGATCCTTATCGCGCCAAATGGGCTGCCGAGACGTTCTTGGACAATCCGAAACTGGTCAACGAAGTGCGCGGCATGTTCGGGTTCACGGGCACCTATAAAGGCAATCCCGTGACCATTCACGGGTCCGGCATGGGCATGGCGTCCTTGTCGATTTATGCCAACGAGCTCATCACAGAATATGGTGCGAAAACACTGATCCGCATCGGATCCTGTGGCGCCATGCAAGAGGCGGTGAACATCCGTGACGTGATCATCGCCATGACCGCGTCTACGCTGTCAACGCCATCACGCGGTATCTTCAAAGAAATCAATTTCGCCCCTTGCGCCGATTATGACCTGCTAGAGAAAGCCGTGGCAGCGGCGCGCGCCAAAGGCACGACGACACATGTTGGCAATATCTATTCGTCGGATGTGTTCTATGACGAACGCCCTGATTTGAATGACATCATGATCCGCCACGGGATCTTAGGCGTCGAAATGGAAGCCGCCGAACTGTACAATCTGGCCGCGCGCCACAGCGTGCGCGCTTTGGCTGTTTTGACGGTCTCGGATCATCTGATCACACATGAAGCCTTGCCCTCATCTGAGCGCGAAAGCTCGTTCGGCGACATGGTTGAAATCGCACTGCAAGCCGCCTTTGCATAACTGTCGCTTGGCTTCGCGATTACATCATCTAAAATATCGAGGTCGTCCATTGGGCGACCTTTTTCAGTCGCAATAAGGATTTTCCAATGACAATGCCAAAACGCAAACTGGGCAACACAGGCCCTGAGGTCAGCGCACTTGGGTTTGGAGCGATGAGCTTTGCAGGGTTCTTTGGACCGGCGGATGACGAGGTCAGCATGGAAACACTGGCAGCCGTCGATGAGGCGGGCATCGACTTTTGGGACACAGCCAATATTTACGGCATGGGCCGTTCTGAGACCATTATAGGCCGTTATTTCAAAGAGGTCGGCGCCAAGCGGAACATCACTTTGGCGACAAAAGCCTCCATCGTGCCGGGCCCGCCGCGCAGCATCAACAATGAAACAGGCTACTTGCGCAGTGAACTTGAGGCATCTTTGACGCGCCTGAACCGTGATCACGTCGAGCTGTTCTACATCCACCGCCGCGAACAAGAACGCCCAATCGAAGAAGTTGCCGAAAGTATGGGCAAGCTCATTGAAGAAGGCCTGATTGGCGGCTGGGGATTGTCCGAAGTGGCCCCCACAACCATTCGTCGCGCCCATGCTGTGATGCCTGTACGCGCGGTTCAAAGCGAATATTCGCTTTGGTCGCGTGAACCCGAACTGGGTGTGCTACAAACCTGTGCTGAACTTGGCGTGGCCTTCGTGCCCTTTTCACCGGTTGGACGCGGTGTCATCAGCTCGGTTGATTTGACGCCCAGCACCTTTGAGGCCCATGATTTCAGGCGTGTGAACCCACGCTTCATAGAACCCAATTTTTCCGCCAATATGAAACATGTGCGCGCTTTACGTGCTTTTGCAGAGACGAAAAACATCAGTGTCACGGCTCTCGCGCTCGCATGGACGATGAAGGCTGGCGACATGGTGATCCCCATTCCAGGGACGCGCACAAAAGAGCATCTGCAAGATTGGTTATCAGCCGCGACATTGAGCCTAACCAATGAAGACCTTGCCCAGATCGAACAGATCATGCCTGTCGGTTGGGCACACGGTGCGCGTTATGCTGACAATCAAACTGTGGGCGTTGAACGTTTTTGCTGAATGCTTTGGTCAAACGCAAAGAGCCGCCAATCGCTTGGCGGCTCTAACTCTATTTTTTGGAAGGCGGGACTAGTTTTGCGCCTCAGCCGCCTTCGCAGCCGCCGTTCGGGCAGCTTTTGCTTCGATACTTTCAGGGGCTGGCACTTTGACTTTTTTGGCAAACATACCTTTGCCCTCAGGCCCGTACCAATCTTCGTTTCGTGTAAAGTACATCGTCGCAGCCAAGGCTACAAAGGCGAGTGTCGCACCGGCCAACAATGCGAAATCTTCGGATTGCAAAATCAGATACAGCACGCCGTAAAGCACCAAAAGCATCAACGCCAAAACAGCAGTGCGCTTGCCAAGGTTCAATCCGAAATGCCCAAAGAAGGTCAGCAAGACAATCGTCGCACCAGCGGAAATAGCATAGGCAATAGCAAAACCAAACTGCTCGGAATAGGCCACCATCAATAACACAAAAATGGATTGCGCCAAACCAATGAGCAAATATTGCACCGGATGCGCGGGGCGTTTGGTGCCTTTTTCAATCAGCAATACCGTCAAAAACGTCAACGCAATAAACAGGATCGCGTATTTGGCGGCGCGGTAGGATTTTTGATAAAAATCATTGGGTTCTATAAATTCAACCCCAAAGGCCATGTCGCGTCGCAGCGTGCTTGTATAGTTATCACGAGACAATTGCGGCAAGGTACGTGCGAGATGTGGAATGGTCCAACGTGCCGAGAATCCTGCATCAGAAATGTCAGAGCCATCTGGCAAAAATGCCCCGCTGAAACTCGGACTGGCCCAATCGGAAGTCACCGCGACCGATGTTTGACGCCCGACGGGTGCGATCATCAACGATTGCGCGCCATTGAGACCAAGGTGCAAATCATAGGATGTCCCCTCGCGAGGGTCACCAATGTCCGCTGTGATCCCCGCACGGCGCTCTGACGAGGCAATGGGTTCAAGGGGGTATGCGCTGCCATCAATGGTCAGCACAGCCACCCCCCGCAATGCGGCATTGTTGGAAATATCGACCACCATCGCGGCGTCATCCCATAGAATGACTTCTTCGTTCACAGCCATATCCACGATCAAATCGGTTGGGAAATCAAAGGCAACGGTCATGTCAGCTTGGTACACTGGCACATTGAAAATTCCGCGGTGCCGCACTTGGGTTTGAGTCGCAATTTTCACATCAAAGGCATTTGGATAGACATAAATAGGATCGCGTTTCACCGTTACACGGCGCGTGACTTGCTTGAAAATGGCTTGGCCATTTTCATCCATCTTCACTTCATTTGTGATCGGATCGACGACTTGTTCAGAAGACGTTTGATCAACCGTTTCTTCAACAGGCACAACCAACACGGGCCCCGAGATCACTTGTTCACCGCCCCATTCGCGCCCGACGTCGCGCAGGGTATCTTCGGAATAATATTTACGGCTTTGCACAATTTCCGAAACGAAAAACAAAGGGATAAACATCAAAAGGGTCAATAGACCCACAATCAAAAATCGAATTCCTATAGAGTCGCGCATACCAGTCCTCACCAATTATTTCCGGCACAATGTCCGTGCAGCCCCTTGGGGTCAAGGTACGGAATATATTGCTAGACATACAAAGGGCACGCATAAAAAAAGCCCCGCAATATGCAGGGCTTCTCAAAATCTATGTATTTTAACCGCTCTAGTGGGTCCGCTCGATCATCATACCTTTGATAGACGCGATGGCTTTCGCTGGGTTCAAACCCTTTGGACAAGTCTTGGAACAGTTCATGATGGTGTGGCAACGGTAGAGTTTGAACGGATCTTCCAAGTCGTCCAAGCGCTCGCCTGTTGCCTCGTCACGGCTGTCGATGATCCAACGGTAAGCATGCAAAAGCGCTGCTGGCCCGAGGTATTTATCACCATTCCACCAGTAAGATGGGCAAGATGTGGAACAACAGGCACACATCACACATTCATAAAGGCCATCAAGCTTTTTGCGGTCGTCGATGGATTGACGCCATTCTTTGGCTGGCTTGTTGGTTTTGGTCTCGAGCCAAGGCATGATCGAGGCATGCTGCGCGTAGAAATGCGTCAGATCTGGGATCAAGTCTTTGACCACTGGCATATGTGGCAAAGGATAGATTTTCACATCCGCTTTGATCTCATCCATGCCGTAAATACAGGCCAGAGTGTTGATGCCGTCGATATTCATCGCACATGAGCCACAGATGCCTTCACGGCAAGACCGGCGGAATGTGAGTGTTGCATCGATTTCGTTTTTGATCTTGATCAGCGCGTCCAAAACCATCGGACCACATTTGTCCATATCGACAAAATATGTGTCCACGCTTGGGTTCTTGCCCGCGTCTGGATTGTAACGGTAGATCTGGAACTTGCGTACATTGGTCGCGCCCTCGGGCTTTGGCCAAGTTTTACCAGTGGTGATCTTTGAGTTCTTCGGCAGAGTTAGTTGTACCATAAATCTCTCCTATCCGAGCAAGCTGCTCAGTTCCGATTGCGCGATGCACGAGATTGTATCTGGCTGCGTCGCAATCGATGTAACAGTGCTGACTGTGCTGTCATCAATGCCAGTCACGGCCGCTTTGGCAATATCAACGATTTGGTCTGTTGTGGCATTGTCCACCACACAGTCCACCGCGTCATCGACATCAACGCCAGGCAATTTGTCTGCAATCACAGACTTGATGACGCTTTTGGCTGCCGATTGAGCGGAAGCTTCCACCAAGGCGTCAGTGGACAAACATCCACTGAGCGCAAAGGTGAGTGTGATAAGACCAACAGCCCGCAGCATTAGAATGTCCGCGCTTTTGGTGCGATGGTCTCGAGGCTGATCCCACCGTCTGCTTCGGTGGACAAAGGTGCTTTGACCACTTCACGGTGCGACAGTTCAACCTTATTGCCATCAACATGCGCGACTGTATGCACGCGCCAGTCTTTATCGTCACGCTTGGGGTAATCCTCATGGGCATGCGCACCCCGAGATTCTTTGCGCGCTTCCGCACCGACGATGGTCGCCATCGCGTTTGGCATCAAGTTGGCAAGTTCCAGCGTTTCCATCAAGTCAGAGTTCCACACAAGGCTACGATCGGTGACTTGTAAATCACCCATTTTGCCCGCAATAGCAGTCATCTTTTCGACGCCCTCTTTCAGCGTCTTGTCTGTGCGGAACACAGCCGCGTCGGCTTGCATGGTTTTTTGCATCTCAAGGCGCAATTCAGCAGTCTTGATAGCACCATTCGCATTGCGCAGACCGTCGAAACGGTCAAAGGCTTTGTCGATAGAGGCTTGGTTGAGCACTGGATTTGGTGCATCCGCGTCAACGGTTTTGCCCGCTCTGATCGCAGCAGCGCGGCCAAAGACCACGAGATCGATCAAAGAGTTAGACCCCAAACGGTTCGCACCGTGAACAGAGGCACAACCCGCTTCGCCCACAGCCATAAGACCTGGCACAACAGCGTTTTGATCTTTTGCGGTTGGGTTAAGCACTTCGCCCCAATAGTTGGTTGGAATGCCGCCCATGTTGTAATGCACCGTTGGCAAAACAGGGATCGGTTCCTTAGTAACATCCACGCCCGCAAAAATTTTCGCGGATTCAGAAATACCAGGCAGACGTTCAGCAAGCGCTTCAGGTGGCAAGTGTGACAGGTTGAGGTGGATGTGATCGCCCTCTTCGCCAACACCACGACCTTCGCGGATTTCCATGGTCATAGACCGTGACACGTAATCGCGTGGGGCAAGGTCTTTATAGGTTGGCGCATAACGCTCCATAAAGCGTTCGCCTTCGGAGTTGGTCAGATAGCCGCCTTCGCCGCGCGCGCCTTCAGTGATCAAACAGCCAGAGCCGTAGATACCCGTTGGATGGAACTGCACGAATTCCATATCCTGCAAAGCCAAGCCAGCACGAGCGACCATACCGCCGCCATCACCTGTACAGGTATGCGCAGATGTGGCTGAGAAGTAAGCGCGGCCGTAGCCGCCTGTCGCCAAAACAACCATCTTAGCGTTAAAGATGTGCATGGTGCCGTCGTCGAGCTTCCAGCATACAACACCCTGACATTGACCGTCTTCAGACATGATGAGGTCGATAGCAAAGTATTCGATGTAGAACTCAGCGTTGTTCTTCAAAGATTGTCCGTAAAGCGTGTGCAAAATCGCGTGACCGGTACGGTCAGCGGCCGCACAGGTGCGCTGAACGGGCGGGCCTTCGCCAAATTCAGTGGTGTGACCACCGAATGGACGCTGATAGATTTTGCCCTCTTCTGTGCGCGAGAATGGCACGCCGTAATGCTCAAGCTCGTAAACCGCTTTGGGCGCTTCACGGGCGAGGTATTCCATAGCGTCTGTATCACCGAGCCAGTCAGACCCTTTGACGGTGTCATACATATGCCACTGCCAGCTGTCTGGACCCATGTTGCCCAAAGAGGCGGCGATACCACCTTGTGCGGCAACAGTGTGCGAACGGGTTGGGAAAACTTTGGTCACACAAGCGGTGCGCAGACCTTGCTCGGCCATGCCGAGGGTCGCACGCAAGCCAGCGCCACCAGCGCCGATCACAACGACGTCGTAGTCGTGTGTTTCATATTCATAAGCTGCTGCCATGGGGTGTGCTCCTTACAGCGCGAGTTTGACGAGGGCGAAAAGGCCAGTGGCCAGAAGCGTGTAGGAAAACGCGCTCACAGCAATCATTGTGAGTTGGCGTTTGGTTCCGCCGACGTAATCTTCCACGGCGACATTTGCTTCGCGCATGAGATGTGGGATGCCAACAATCAATGTCAGCCCTGCAACAATCGCAGGAAACGGGCGGCTGTAATACGCGGTGACATCACCATATGTACCACCCAGCGCGCAGCCGAATGTAAAAACAAAAAGCGGAACAAGAATAGCCAAGCAGATAGAGGCAACCATACGTTGCCAGTGGTGATCGGCCCCATGGCCACCAGCGCCAAGACCTACAGCGCGTTTACGATCAGTGATAAATGACATTATGGGCTCTCCTTATACCACAATCGCTGTGATGACGGTCAGGATGGAAGCACCGATAAACATGCCCCAACCCATTTTTTCGGAAATCGCAACTTCGATGCAGTATCCAAAGTCCCAAATCGCGTGTCTCACCATGCCAAGCACATGAAACCAAAGCGCCCAAGTTGCTGCGAACATAATCAGATCGCCAAACCAGCAGGTCAGCAAACCGTTGACCACATCATAGTATGATGAAGATGTTGCAGCAGCCAAAAGCCACCACACAACCAATAGCGCCGCTCCGAGCAACGCAATGCCCGTGATGCGGACCATAATGGACGAAATTGAAGTCATCTGCGGGCGATAATATGGCCCGATCATAAAGGGCGACAGAGGGCGATTGCCTCGGTTCACATCAGCCATGGCGTTTTCCTTTTACGAATGATGCTGCGACGTTTCCGGATCGTTGTACCAAATTCTAGGACAGAGTCATCCTTTGTCAGCGCTAACTCAGTATAAAATTCGCCCTATTTCGGGCAAAAAAGTCAGATTTCTCACCTATGTGATCACAAATATTTTGTCGTGATCACAAAATGCGGTCACAAATTTTCCGACTATTATTGTTGGTTTTAGATGGCCTCGCACTCAAAAAAGCAAATGGAATCCTGCAAAGTGAAGCGACATTCCACCCCACTTTGATTCATCACAACGGCATAAGTGCCCAATAATCAAGATCCAAAAGAACGCCTTCGTGGTATTTCCCCACTTCATCTTTCAGGGCAAACTCAGGCGCACCATCTTTGACAGCAACCAAACGCAATCGTACAGCACCAACACCTGGGGCGCGCGTTTCGGCCTTATCCAACACTTCGGACCACGCCCGTACCGTATCGCCCGCAAAACAGGGGTTGGCATGAGACCCGCCATTGATCGCCACAATCATCTGCGCATTTGCCAAACCGTTGAATGACAGGGCCCGCGCAATGGAAATCACATGCCCCCCATATATAAGACGCTTGCCATCGGCGCGGTTGGTCGCATCGAAATGTACCTTCGCGGTGTTCTGCCAAAGCCGCGTCGCCATCATGTGCTCGGCGTCTTCAATCGTCACGCCATCCACATGATCGATCTTTTCGCCGATCTCATAATCTGCAAAACGATGCTCTTCGCCCGCGAGACCAAAACCATAACGCAGAAAGTCAAGCCCCTGAGGTAATGCAAGCAAACTTGGGTCAACAACGCTGCTCAGTTGCGGGATAACCGTCTCGGGCGCAGGGGCATCAAGGTTGCGCTTACGCAGCATGACCCAGCGTACGAATTCCAACACGGTCTCACCATGCTGATTAAGGCCTTTGGTACGCACCCAAACGACACCTGATTTGCCGTTCGAGTTTTGTTTAACACCAATCACTTCGGACACAGACCGCAGGGTATCGCCAGCAAAAACAGGTTTCAAAAACCGCCCTTCGGCATAGCCCAAGTTGGCCACAGCGTTAAGCGAGATATCTGGGACCGTTTTACCAAATACCGTATGAAAGGCGATCAAATCGTCCATCGGCGCGGCCATCAAGCCACAACTTTCTGCGAACTCGTCAGATGAATACAATGCGTGACGTGCGGGATAAAGCGCGTGATAAAGCGCCCGCTCCCCCCCAGACAAAGTGCGCGGCACGGCGTGTTCGATCACTTGGCCTACCGCGTAATCCTCAAAGAAACGTCCCGAATTGGTCTTCATCTGTACAAGCTCCGCATGCGAGGCCCCTCGGTTAAAGGGCCCCCAGTTTGACGTCGCGGGAATAGTCTCCCTCGGCATCTTTGGTCACGGCTTGGGCACACCGCATTGTTCCGTTCGCCGCATCATAGGCATAGGCGGGATCTCCGTAGAGATCCCATCCCTTACTCAATGCCTCAGTCACCTTGTGACAAAACTCAGAGGTGTCGTCGGCCGTCAAAAGTCGATAAGCTTTCATAATCAGCTCCTTAGCCCCAAGGTGTCACGCCAAGCGCCGCATGAATCCCCATCACAACAACAGTGACAACAACGGTCATTGCAGCAGCGGTGATTTCTTTTTTGGCAGCAACAGGCACATAAGGCGCAGGCACCACACCGCTGCGCTTCAGCACGATCACGGTCACTACCGCCCAAGCCATCATGCCACCGAACAACACAATGTCTTCCAGCGCGCCATTCACCAACAGATGCGCTAGCGCCCAGACTTTCACAGCTGTTAATTGCGGGTTTTTAATTTTAGACGTGATCCATGTTTTCGCGCCGCTTGAAGCAAAAAGGTAGATAGCCAAAAGCATCAACAGATTATTAACGCCAACCAGCGCCGCAGTCCGCCCCCAAAACACAGGCCCATCAGCACTGCGATATCCGACGACCATCAAGACAATGGCAAGGATCGAAAGAACTGCCACAATGCCTCTGCCCTTACTGCCTAGTTTTGCCCGTGCATCAGGCGCAAATCTGTTGAATAAATGCGCGCCGCTCCATAGCAGCACACCGAGAATTATAAGGATCATGGCTTACTCCATTGCTGTGATCGCACGCGCCTTATCTAACGTGGCCCGCGCCGTCACAATATGAAGATTTTCCACGATCTTACCATCCACAACCGCAATCCCTTCGCCTTTTGCCTCAGATGCTTCGAATGCTGCGATCTGGCGTTCGGCCAAATCGATCTCTTCGGCACTTGGCGCAAAGGCAGCATTGGCCACGGCCAGTTGCGCAGGGTGGATCAAGGTTTTGCCATCAAATCCCATATCGCGGCCCTGATTGCATTCAAATGTCAGCCCATCGTCGTCTTTAAAGGCGTTGTACACACCATCCAACACCACAAGGCCGTAAGCCTTGGCAGCCAAAAGTGCCAAATGCAGCCCGCCCATCATCGGTAATCGGTCGGCCCTAAAGCGTGCGTTCAGCTCTTTTGCCAGATCATTTGTGCCCATAACAAACCCAGCCAACCGTGGATGTGCGGCAATTTCTGCGGCATTCAACATGCCTAGCGGTGTTTCCATCATCGCCCAAATCGGCACATCTGGAATCGCCTGTGCCAGTGCCTCGACCATGGCGGCGCTTTCCACCTTTGGCAGCAAAATTCCGTCAATATCTGCGCCAACAAAGGCTGCGACGTCATCACGGCCCCAAATGGTATCAAACCCGTTCACCCGCACGATTTTGGCACGCACGCCATAACCGCCCCCTGCGAGGGCCGCCTTTAATATCTGACGAGCAGCCTTTTTTTCACTCGGCGCTACGGCGTCTTCGAGATCGAATAGAATTGCATCACAAGCAAGCCCCTTGGCTTTCTCCAATGCGCGTTCTTTGTCTGCAGGGATATAAAGTGCCGAACGATATGGGCGTGCTGATGTATGGGCTGCTTCGGCCATTGATTCCTCCGTTGCGCAATATTGTTGCGCAAGAAGGCATTAAATGGAACCATTACGCAAGCCCTAAATTTCCGCAGCGCAGAATAACCGTTTCTCTCTCCCCCAAAAAAAGCAAAAGCGTTGCGCATCAAAATCTACGCATCAAGAGGCCTCGATAATAACAGCCTTTTGATGGCTCATAACCCAGCATAATGGCACAAATAGCATATCTCGGGCAGCACGCGTCTTTTCCACAGCGCCCTCAGATCAGGCGTTTGATCTTCGTAACGACACGACAGCTTCAGCAAACGATGATGTTGGAACCTTGGCCGCGCAAGCTCATCTCGCGCGGCGCACGCTTAGAGCAGGGCGTCAAACATAAGCTTTGCACCAGTCACCACCAAAAAAACATAAGTTATTCCAAAGAATAACTTTTCAGAGATATTTTTGTGCAAATATGCCCCTATGAACACACCTGCAATAGCTGCGGGGATCAAAAGAAAATCCGCTTTGAACGTCTCTGGTGAAAAAATGCCTAAGGCGAAATAAGGAATGAATTTAAGTGCATTTATTGCCCAAAAGACGAGCACACTTGTGGCTTGAAATGTGGTTTTCTCAAGTTTTTGCGACAATAAATACACCGTAGCAGGTGGACCACCGGCATGACTGATAAAACTGGTAAAACCTGCAACACCCCCCCAAAATATCCCGCCACGCGCGCCCATTTTGACTTTAGGTGTCGGAACCAAGCCTCGGGATTTTGCCAACTGGTAGATCACGAACCCAATCGCAACAATCCCAATCAAAAATCGAAAGACGTCAGGATTTGCAAATCCAAATAACGCCCCGCCAAGCAAAATGCCGGGCACAGCACCAAGGATCAAAGTCCGTGCAATCGGCCAATCCCACTTACGCCAATACACTTTGATTGCAGTAACATCCATGACGATCAGCAAGGGCAGCATCAGTCCTATGGCTTGGCCAGGTGTTAGAATCAGTGCCAAAAACGGCGTCGCGGCAAAGGAGGCCACGGACCCAAACCCACCTTTTGACATACCTGCAAACACGACTGCGGGTATTGCAAACGCGAAAAAATATAAATCCAGATGCATAATGTTTTGGGCCTGTTTGTTTTGATTTTGTGGCACGTTAGGGCCATGAAAGCGGCGTGACCAGTAAAAACACCCATAGCTCTGCACTGCAGCGCACTTGCGCGACGGCACACAAATGATTACCCATGCGGCCAATCTTACCAACTGTCCGGAGACACATTCCATGGCTAGACCAAAGATTGCCCTTATCGGCGCAGGCCAAATTGGTGGCACACTTGCGCACCTTGCAGCCCTCAAAGAACTCGGCGACGTCGTGTTGCTCGACCTCAATGATGGCGCCGCCAAAGGCAAAGCGCTCGACATCGCAGAAGCAGGCCCATCCGAGGGTTTCGACGCTGCCATGAGCGGCACCTCAGACTACGCTGACATTGCAGGCGCAGACGTTTGTATCGTCACGGCTGGTGTTGCACGCAAGCCGGGCATGTCCCGCGATGACCTTTTGGGTATCAACCTCAAAGTGATGAAAGCTGTTGGCGAAGGCATCAAAGCCCACGCGCCAAACGCATTCGTTATTTGTATCACAAACCCGCTCGACGCAATGGTTTGGGCTTTGCAAGAATTCTCAGGCCTGCCAACTGAAAAAGTTGTCGGCATGGCAGGTGTTCTTGACTCCGCACGCTTCCGTCACTTCTTGGCAGAAGAATTCAACGTCTCCATGAAAGACGTCACAGCGTTCGTTCTTGGTGGTCACGGCGACACAATGGTTCCATCTGTGCGTTACTCCACAGTTGGCGGCATCCCGCTCCCTGACCTCGTAGAAATGGGCTGGACCACACAAGAGAAACTGGACGCAATCGTTCAGCGCACTCGTGATGGCGGTGCTGAAATCGTTGGCCTGTTGAAGACTGGATCCGCGTTCTACGCACCAGCAACATCTGCGATTGAAATGGCGGAAAGCTACCTGAAAGACCAAAAACGCGTTTTGCCATGTGCAGCTTACTGCGACGGTCAATTTGGTCTCGACGGTTTCTACGTTGGCGTACCAACAGTGATCGGCGCTGGCGGTATCGAGCGCGTCATCGACATCAAAATGTCTAAAGAAGAGCAAGTCATGTTCGACAAATCTGTCGACGCGGTCAAAGGCCTCGTAGCAGCTTGTAAAGAAATCGATCCCTCTTTGGCATAAGATGTCGACATTTTAAAACGATACAAGCCCGCGCGTTATGTGCGGGCTTTTTTTGTGCCAACGGCGCGCATGCGTAAACCAATCTTATCAAGCGGCCATAAAGACCTTTATTTCCCCTCATCAAGATCGTAAATTTTAACCAAATTGGTCGTCTGATTTTAGGCAAAAAGCCAATGCGTTGAGGAATTATACTTATGCCAATCGTCACCAATTTAGGCGTTTTCGATGACATCAAAGCGCAGGCTTTGGCCAAAGAAAAGCAAGGTGGCTTTTTTGTCGAGCTGAAAGACCAAATTTTGGTGTATATCCCCGGAAAGGACCGTCTGGTCGTCAGCTTTGACAACCATGCGTCGATCAGCGAGGACCAAACAGAACCAAGATTGCCTTGGGCCTATGGGTTAATCGCAAAGCGGGGGTGGGGCTGTCTTGGCGTCATGAACAAACGCAACGGATTTTACCAACAACCCGATCTACATGCCGCACTCGAAATGTTGCGCGACGACGGCTTGTTCAAAAGCTATCCAGCGGTCTCGCTCTACGGTGCCTCATCAGGCGGTTTTGGCGCTTGCGTCTTTGCGGGATTGGCGCCGAATGCAACAGTGGTCGCAACAGCACCACAGTCGTCATTGGCACAACGCTTGGCCCCTTTTGAAACGCGGTATCGATATGCGCGCCGCATCGAGCTGTGGAATGATCGCGAAGCCCCCTATCAAGATGCCGCCATTGGCTTGGCGACAGCCGCTAAGGCCTATCTGTTTTACGATCCGTATGAATCAATCGATGCCCAGCATTTCGCACGTTTGCGCGGCCCCAACACTATCGGATTACGCTGCCCGCACTTTACGCATAAAATCCCGCCTGTCATGCGTCGCTTGGGCTTGCTCAAAGCCATATTTGAACCCGCGCTAGAGGGCAGATTGACCCCTCAAGAGTTTTATAAAGCCATTCGCGCCCGCAAGTCTGTTCCAATGTATCAACTGAAACTGTTGCAAGACGCGATGGACCGCGGGCATTTTGACTTGGCCGAACGCACCGCATTAAGTTTGCTTGCCGAACAGAAAAATTGGAAAATTCGCAAGTCATTGCAGCGAATCCGCCAAGCACGCAAAGAAATTCAAGGATAGATTCGGATCAATTGGATATTTGTGATCACACCATTCAAGCGTGTGATCACAAAACACTCAAAAAACCGCTTATCACTCTTCTATCGGGAAAAAACTGTTCCTTAACCCATATGGTGTGTGTCATGTCTTGAGAGAATAAAACTTAGGATGGGACACGTTCATGAATATTCATGAGTATCAGGCGAAAGCATTGCTTCGCACATACGGCGCACCAGTTTCTGATGGTCGGGCTGTTTTGAATGCGGCCGATGCAAAAGCAGCAGCGGGTGAACTAGACGGACCACTTTGGGTCGTCAAAGCACAAATCCACGCAGGTGGACGCGGCAAAGGTAAATTCGTTGAAGCGGAAGCTGGCGAAAAAGGCGGCGTGCGTTTGGCGTTCTCCGTTGAAGAAGCTGCCGAGCAAGCTCAAAAAATGCTGGGTCAGACTTTGGTCACGCACCAAACAGGCCCTGTTGGCAAACAAGTCAACCGCATCTACATCGAAGATGGCTCAGACATCGAAAAAGAGCTCTACTTGGCTTTGCTCGTTGATCGTCAAACATCTCGCGTGTCTTTCGTGTGCTCGACTGAGGGTGGCATGGACATCGAAGAAGTTGCAGCCAACACACCTGAGAAAATCTTGTCATTCTCTGTAGACCCAGCGTCTGGTTACCAAGCATTCCACGGCCGCCGTGTCGCGTTCGCTTTGGGCCTCGAGGGCGCGCAGGTCAAACAATGTGTCAAATTGATGGGCAACCTCTACCGTGCTTTCACAGAGAAAGACATGGAGATGCTCGAAATCAACCCGCTGATCGTTCTTGAGAAATCACTTGATCTTAAAGTGCTCGACGCGAAAGTGTCCTTCGACGGCAACGCAATGTACCGCCACCCAGACGTGGCTGAATTGCGTGATGAGACTGAAGAAGATCCAAAAGAACTCGCAGCATCCAAGCACGACCTCAACTACATCGCTCTCGACGGCGAAATCGGTTGCATGGTGAACGGTGCTGGTCTTGCGATGGCCACTATGGACATCATCAAGTTGTACGGCGCAGAGCCTGCCAACTTCCTTGATGTTGGTGGCGGCGCGACGAAAGAGAAAGTGACAGAAGCTTTCAAAATCATCACCTCTGATCCAAACGTCAAAGGCATCTTGGTCAACATCTTCGGCGGTATCATGCGTTGTGATGTCATCGCAGAAGGCGTGATCGCGGCTGTGAAAGAAGTTGGCTTGCAGGTTCCACTTGTTGTGCGCCTTGAGGGCACGAACGTTGAGCTTGGCAAAGACATCATCAAAAACTCCGGTTTGAACGTGATTGCTGCTGACGACCTGAAAGACGGCGCGCAGAAAATCGTTAAAGCGGTGAAAGGATAATACCATGGCCATTCTCGTAGACGAAAATACCCGCGTGATCTGTCAGGGCCTCACAGGCTCACAAGGCACATTCCACTCAGAGCAAGCGATTGCATACGGCACCAAAATGGTTGGCGGCGTGACACCTGGCAAAGGCGGCATGACCCACCTTGACCTGCCTGTGTTCAACTCCGTTCACGAAGCACGCCACGTGACAGAAGCAAACGCTTCCGTGATCTACGTGCCTCCTCCCTTTGCCGCTGATTCAATCCTTGAGGCGATCGACGCTGAGATGGAATTGATCATCTGTATCACTGAGGGCATCCCTGTTTTGGACATGATGAAAGTGAAACGCGCTTTGGAAGGGTCCAAATCTCGTCTCATCGGACCAAACTGCCCAGGCGTTATCACACCTGATGCGTGTAAAATCGGCATCATGCCAGGCCACATCCACAACCGTGGGTCTGTGGGCGTTGTGTCCCGTTCCGGCACACTCACATATGAAGCTGTGAAACAGACATCTGATCTGGGCCTTGGCCAATCCACAGCTGTGGGCATCGGCGGCGACCCCATCAAAGGGTCTGAGCACATCGACATCCTCGACATGTTCTTGGACGATGACGAAACACAAAGCATCATCATGATCGGTGAAATCGGCGGCTCCGCAGAAGAAGAAGCCGCAGAATTCCTTGCCGAGCAGCGCAAAAAAGGTCGTTGGAAACCAACAGCTGGCTTCATCGCTGGCCGCACAGCCCCTCCCGGCCGTCGTATGGGCCACGCTGGCGCGATTGTTGCGGGTGGTAAAGGTGATGCGGAAAGCAAAATCGAAGCCATGAAATCCGCTGGAATCGTTGTAGCGGATAGCCCTGCGACACTCGGCGAAGCTGTTATGGCCGCGATCAAAGCCTAATTTCTGGCCTTGCGCTAAAAAAACGCCTGCGCCTTTGACTTTAAGGGCGCAGGCACAGCTTTATAAAACGATACGCATGTTAATATGTGCATCACACGACACAGAAACCAAACCGCACAGACACCCAAACCAAGGTCATCCTCATGTCAGACCAAAGCGACAACGACATCTTCCACGCGTCTTCCTTTATGCAAGGCCACAATGCGGAATACCTCGAACAGATGTATGCCCGCTACGCCACCGACCCGTCTTCTGTTGACGCGGCTTGGGGAGAGTTTTTCCAAAGCTTGGGCGACGCGCCTGCGGATGCACAGGCCGAAGCAGCTGGTCCCTCATGGGGCCGCGCCGATTGGCCGCCTGTGCCAAACGATGATCTGACCGCAGCCATGGACGGCCAATGGGCGCCAGAACCAGCGGCAGCAGAGAAAAAAATCAAAGCCAAAGCCGTTGAAAAAGGCGTCGAGGTCTCTGACGAGCAAGTCAAACGTGCTGTGCTGGATTCAATCCGCGCGCTGATGATCATCCGCGCCTACCGTATTCGCGGCCATTTGGTTGCCGATCTTGACCCGCTCAAGATGAAGGCCGATACGCCACACCCCGAGCTTGATCCAAAATCTTACGGCTTCACTGACGCTGACATGGATCGCCCGATTTTCATCGATAACGTGTTGGGGCTGCAAATGGCGTCCATGCGTCAGATCATCGACATCGTGAAGCGCACTTACTGTGGCACCTTCGCGATGCAATACATGCATATTTCCGACCCCGAACAAGCGGGTTGGTTGAAAGAGCGGATCGAAGGTTACGGCAAAGAAATCCAGTTCACCCGTGAAGGCCGCAAAGCTATTCTGAACAAGCTGGTCGAAGCTGAAGGGTTCGAAAAATTCCTCCACGTCAAATACATGGGCACCAAACGGTTTGGCCTTGATGGTGGCGAAAGCTTGATCCCCGCGATGGAGCAAATCATCAAACGCGGCGGCAACTTGGGCGTTAAAGAGATCATCATCGGCATGCCGCACCGTGGCCGCCTGTCTGTTTTGTCCAACGTGATGTCCAAACCTTACCGCGCGATTTTCCACGAATTCCAAGGCGGCTCGTTCAAGCCTGAGGACGTGGACGGTTCTGGCGATGTGAAATACCACCTCGGCGCGTCCTCGGATCGCGAATTTGATGGCAACTCTGTGCACCTGTCTTTGACAGCAAACCCATCACACCTAGAAGCGGTGAACCCTGTAGTGCTTGGTAAAGTGCGCGCGAAAACCGATCAGAACAACGATCCTGAGCGCACATCTGTGATCCCTGTATTGCTGCACGGCGATGCGGCATTTGCAGGCCAAGGCGTTGTCGCGGAATGTTTCGGCCTATCAGGCCTGCGCGGGCACAAAACCGGCGGTACCATCCACATCGTTGTGAACAACCAAATCGGTTTCACAACTGCACCGCATTTCTCACGCTCCAGCCCCTACCCAACAGACAATGCATTGGTCGTTGAGGCGCCAATTTTCCACGTGAACGGCGACGACCCCGAAGCTGTTGTCCATGCGGCAAAAGTGGCGACCGAGTTCCGCCAAAAGTTCCACAAAGACGTGGTCATCGACATTTTCTGCTACCGCCGCTTTGGTCACAACGAAGGCGACGAGCCGATGTTCACCAACCCGGCGATGTACACAACGATCAAAAAGCATAAAACAACCTTGCAGCTTTACACTGAGCGTTTGGTGAAAGACGGTCTCATCCCTGAGGGCGAGATCGAAGATATGAAAGCCGCCTTCCAAGCGCATCTAAATGATGAATTTGAAGCTGGCAAAAACTTCAAACCAAACCGCGCTGACTGGTTGGATGGGCGTTGGTCGCACATCAACAAAGAAGGCGATGAATACCAGCGTGGGCAAACCTCTATTTCTGCACAGACTATGCAAGAAGTTGGCAAGGCCTTGACGACCAAACCTGATCACCTGTCGATCCATAAGACCGTGACGCGTCAGTTGGATGCCAAAGCCAAAATGTTCGAAGAGGGCAAAGGTTTTGACTGGGCAACTGGCGAAGCTTTGGCGTTCGGATCGCTTTTGACCGAAGGCTATCCTGTGCGTCTTGCAGGCCAAGATTCCACACGCGGCACGTTCTCACACCGCCACTCAGCTTTGATCGACCAAAAAACCGAAGATCGTTACTACCCGCTCAACAACATCCGTGAGGGTCAGTCACAATATGAAGTCATCGACTCCATGTTGTCTGAATACGCGGTTCTTGGGTTCGAATACGGCTACTCGCTTGCAGAACCAAACTCATTGGTTATGTGGGAAGCCCAGTTCGGCGACTTCGCCAACGGCGCGCAGATCATGTTCGACCAATTCATCTCGTCTGGTGAAAGCAAATGGTTGCGCATGTCTGGCCTCGTTATGATGTTGCCACACGGCTATGAAGGTCAAGGACCGGAGCACTCCTCTGCCCGTCTCGAGCGCTTCTTGCAAATGTGTGGTCAAGACAACTGGATCGTGGCCAACTGTACGACACCAGCGAACTACTTCCACATTCTGCGTCGCCAAATCCACCGGTCTTTCCGCAAGCCACTGGTCTTGATGACACCGAAATCATTGTTGCGCCACAAACTCGCAACCTCTGTCGCCGCTGATTTCACCGATGGGTCGTCCTTCCACCGTGTCCTATGGGATGATGCGGATGCAGGCCACCGGACAGGTAAATCCGACATCACACTTAAAGACGACGACAAAATCAAACGCGTCGTGATTTGTTCCGGAAAGGTCTACTACGACCTTCTTGAAGCACGCGATGCCGCTGGCAAAGACGACACTTACATCCTGCGCCTTGAGCAATTCTACCCCTTCCCAGCTCTATCCTTGGTCAAGGAACTCGAACGTTTCAAAGGTGCTGAAGTCATTTGGTGTCAAGAAGAACCAAAAAATCAAGGTGGATGGACATTCGTTGAACCAAACATCGAATGGGTTCTCACCCGCATCAAAGCCAAACATACCCGTCCGGTTTACGCCGGTCGCAACGCCTCCGCGTCACCAGCCACTGGTCTCGCATCCCAACACAAAGCACAACAACTGGCGCTCGTGAACGACGCGCTGAATATCAAAGGGTAATCCAATGTCTGTTGAAGTCCGCGTCCCAACCCTAGGCGAAAGCGTCACCGAGGCCACCGTAGCAACTTGGTTCAAAAAACCAGGCGACGCCGTTGCCGTCGATGAAATGCTTTGCGAACTAGAAACCGATAAAGTCACCGTCGAAGTGCCCTCCCCTGCGGCGGGCACACTCGGCGAAATCGTAGCCGCAGAAGGCGAAACAGTTGGCGTTGATGCCCTGCTGGCCACCTTGAACGCTGGCGAAGCTGCCGCGCCTGCCCCTGCTGCGGCCTCTGCTGCGACAGCCCCCGCCGCTGGCGGATCGTCTGTTGATGTTATGGTACCGACACTTGGCGAATCCGTGACCGAGGCCACCGTGGCCACATGGTTCAAAGCTGTCGGCGACACCGTCGCGCAAGACGAAATGCTGTGTGAACTTGAGACCGACAAAGTCTCTGTCGAAGTGCCTTCTCCTGCGGCTGGTGTTTTGACAGAAATCGTGGCTGCCGAAGGCGACACCGTTGATGCCACTGCAAAACTTGCTGTGATTTCTTCTGGTGCCGGCGCTTCTGCCCCTGCCCCTGCGGCTGCGGCTCCTGCTGCTGCAACATCAGGCAAAGACATTGAAAATGCACCATCTGCCAACAAACTGATGGCTGAAAACGGTGTAAACCCAGCGTCTGTTTCCGGCACCGGCAAAGATGGCCGTATCATGAAAGACGATGTGCTCAAAGCCATGTCAGCACCCAAAGCAGCCCCTGCGCCTGCGGCAGCAGCACCACGTGCGCCCTCTGCCCCTGCGGATGCAGCGCGTGAAGAGCGTGTGAAAATGACCAAACTGCGCCAAACAATTGCGCGCCGTTTGAAAGAGTCACAAAACACCGCTGCGATGCTCACCACCTACAACGAAGTCGACATGACCGAAGTGATGGCGCTGCGCAACGAGTACAAAGACCTGTTCTTGAAAAAGCATGGCGTGAAATTGGGCTTTATGTCCTTCTTCACCAAAGCCTGTATCCACGCTTTGAACGAAGTGCCTGAGGTCAACGCCGAAATCGACGGCACAGACATTGTGTACAAAAACTACGTCAACATGGGCATCGCCGCAGGCACGCCAACAGGTCTTGTTGTGCCTGTGATCCGTGACGCCGATCAGATGTCTTTCGCGGGTATTGAAAAAGCGATCGCAGAAAAAGGCGCCCGCGCCCGTGACGGCAAATTGTCCATGGCAGAAATGCAAGGCGGCACGTTCACCATCTCCAACGGTGGTGTCTACGGCTCCTTGATGTCGTCTCCGATCCTCAACCCTCCACAGTCTGGCATCTTGGGAATGCACAAAATCCAAGACCGTCCTATGGCGATCAAAGGCCAAGTTGTGATCCGTCCGATGATGTACCTTGCCCTGTCTTACGATCACCGTATCGTCGACGGCAAAGGCGCCGTGACCTTCCTCGTGCGTGTCAAAGAAGCGCTGGAAGATCCACGTCGTTTGTTGATGGATCTGTAAAATCAGACGGGCGGGCTTCGGTCCGCCCGACTTTTCTAAACTCATTTTTCTAACTTTATGGGTTGAGACTTGCGCTCCCCATTATCTAGGAGAAACCATAATGGCTTCCTACGACGTAATCATCATCGGTGCTGGCCCTGGCGGCTATGTTTCTGCAATCCGCTGTGCGCAGCTCGGTCTGAAAACGGCCGTGGTTGAAGGCCGCGAGACACTTGGCGGTACTTGCCTTAACGTGGGCTGTATCCCGTCCAAAGCGCTGCTCAACGCGACGCATCATCTGCACGAAGCAGAGCACAACTTTGCCAAGATGGGCCTCAAAGGCAAATCGCCATCGGTCGACTGGAACCAGATGAAAGCCTATAAAGATGACGTTGTTGGCCAAAACACTGGCGGCATCGAATTCTTGTTCAAAAAGAACAAAATCGACTGGATCAAAGGTTGGGCCTCTGTCCCTGCGGCGGGCAAAGTGAAAGTCGGCGACGAGGTACATGAGGCGAAAAACATTGTTGTCGCGACAGGCTCGGTTCCGTCCTCATTGCCTGGCATCACCGTCGACAATGACGCAGGCGTTGTGGTCGACAGCACAGGTGCGCTTGAATTGCCAAAAGTGCCTAAGAAAATGACAGTGATCGGCGCGGGCGTTATCGGGCTTGAGCTTGGCTCAGTTTACGCACGTCTTGGCACCGAGGTGACCGTTGTGGAATACATGGACGCAATCACCCCCGGCATGGACGCAGACGTCCAGCGCACGTTTAAGAAATTGCTTGAAAAACAAGGCCTGCAATTCATCATGGGCGCGGCTGTTCAAGGTGTTGAAGCCAATAAAACCAAAGCCAAAGTGTCTTACAAACTCAAGAAAGACGAGTCAGAGCACGTGCTTGACGCAGATGTCGTTCTTGTTGCCACAGGTCGCAAAGCCTTTACAGATGGTCTTGGCTTAGCGGAAGCTGGCGTTGAATTCACAGAGCGCGGTCAGGTGAAAACCGACGCACATTGGGCCACAAACGTTTCTGGCATCTATGCCATCGGTGACGCTATCGTCGGACCTATGCTGGCACACAAAGCTGAAGACGAAGGCATGGCCGTCGCAGAAGTTCTCGCGGGCAAACATGGCCACGTGAACTACGACGTCATCCCCGGCGTGATCTACACATCGCCAGAGGTCGCAACTGTTGGCAAAACCGAAGCGGCGCTTAAAGCCGAAGGTCGCAAGATCAAAGTCGGCAAATTTTCATTCATGGGCAACGCCCGTGCGAAGGCTGTGTTCCAAGGCGACGGTTTCGTGAAACTTATTGCGGATGCGGACACTGACCGCTTGCTGGGCGCTGCCATCATCGGACCATCAGCTGGCGACATGATTCATGAGATTTGCGTTGCGATGGAATACGGCGGCTCGGCGCAGGATGTTGCGATGACATGCCACGCGCACCCAACCTATTCCGAAGCCGTGCGCGAAGCCGCACTGGCCTTGGGCGATGGCGCGATCCACGCGTAAAATCGACTTATGACAATATGAAAAGGCGCCCAAGCGGCGCCTTTTTTGCGTTTAGAGCTGTGTTTTATTTGCTCATCTCTGAGATTTCTTGCAATCGCGCAGCGTGCTCTTTGCGCAATTCCTTGCGCAACTCAGCAGCGTGCCAGCGACGACGGTCCAGCTCTGTCATCGGTTGGAACTGAGGTGCTGCAACCGGTTTTCCATCTTCATTCACCGCAATCATTGTAAAGTAACAACTGTTGGTGTGGCGCACTTTGCGGGTGCGAATGTTTTCCGCCTCGACCCGCATACCGATTTCCATCGATGAGCGCCCCACATGATTTACGGACGCACGAAAATGCACCAATTCGCCCACATGAATAGGTTCCTTGAACACCACCTGATCCACAGACAAGGTCACCGCATATTTGGCCGAAAAACGTGAGGCACATGAAAAGGCAACCAAGTCGAGAATTTTCAACAAAGCCCCCCCATGAACCTTGCCAGAAAAATTCGCCATTTCCGGCGTCATGAGTTCAGTCATTTCTAAAAAGCGTGCATTTTCCATTGGGATCTCATTATATTTTTTATGACAGTCGTTGAACAAAGACGCTCACGTCAGACAGCGAGCAATCGCAATCCTTGCGTCACGTCAGATCGCAAGGCCAGGCGCAGCCCAGGTTCATCACCAGCGCGCAAAGCGGCCACGATAAGACGATGATTATGGGGCACCTCGGTACGATTAAGCCGTGAATACATAGCACGCATGGTCGGCCCCAGTTGCAACCAGACGGTTTCAGTCATGGCCAACATCGCAGGCGCTTGAGCACGCAAATAAAGCGTGCGATGGAATTCAAGATTGGTGCGGATATAGCCGACATCATCGTGCTTTGCAGCGCATTCAGCGATTGAGGCATTGATCGCCTGCAGCCGGTCAATCAACGCCAAGTGAGCCCGCGGCAAAGCCCGCGAAGCCAATTCAGGTTCGATAAGTGCGCGAATGGAGGCGAGTTCTTCAAGGCGTTCATTGGACAGCTCGGGTGTACTCACGCGACCCGACGATGACAAAGACAGCCCGCCATCCGCCACAAGGCGACGCACGGCTTCACGCGCGGGCGTCATAGACACCCCAAAGGTTTTGCCAATCCCGCGCAGGGTCATGGATTCTCCGGGGCGCACTTCCCCGTGCATAATTTGGGTGCGCAACGTCCGGTAGACGCGATCATGTGCCGACGATGCGGTTTCATTGGGTTTTGGAGCTTGAATCATCATTGGATCAATGTGATCACAAAGAAAGACAACGTCAATTGCCCTATTATTTTCACCGGTTCAAAAGCGTCAAGCGTGACCAATTAAGCGCCGTTTGAACCGTCTAAGCCTTTAAACTGCCACGCATGCAAAACTTGCCCCTCGGTACGCAGCCAGTCACGGTGCATCGCATAGTCTGGGCAAACCCGTGCGACATGCGTCCAAAATCGGTCAGAGTGATTCATTTCCAAGCGATGCGCAACCTCGTGAGCGGCGACATAATCAAGCACAGCTATCGGCGCCATCACGAGTCGCCAAGAATACATAAGATTGCCGTCACTGGTACAAGACCCCCAACGCGATCGAGTGTCTCTAATGGTCAGACGCGCATAATCTGTGTCCAAGGCTTTGGCGTATTTATCAGAGGCTGCACGCAGATAGGTTTTAGCCTGCAATTTTAAGAACGCTTCAATCCGTGGACCGACCATATTGGGCGCATTTGGCACCAACAACCTGTCCCCCTCAAGGCGGGCTGCGCGTCCAGTTCCCACGACCACCGACACGTCTTGACCAAGGAACGGCACAGTCGATCCAATCGAGGCGACACGTCCCACAGGCAGCTGTTCTAGATTGTCGCGAATCCAACTTTCTTTCTCGCGTAAAAAAGCCATCGCCGCCCGTTCGCTGGCGCGCGGAGGCAAAGACAGCGTCACACGCCCGTCCAAACGCGACACCCTTAAAGACAGCCTGCGTGCGCGCGCCGAGCGTCGCAACACGACGGATACAGGGGGGTCGCCATCTAAGATTGCTTGATCCATTGTCGCGCGCCTGTCTGAGGGGCTAAGGGGTGTGCCAAGCCCTGATGTGGGCCTTCGCCCAAGAATACCTGCGCGCAAGCCAACAGACCACACCCAAAACACCTTGAAACCCGAAAAGCCTTTGACACGCCCCAATTGATATGGCATGGCGCGTCATCTCCGAAATGGAACGACACGACGAAAGGGATTGTCATGCCCAAAGAAGAATGGGGCGTAAAGCGCCTCTGCCCCACAAGCGGTAAACGATTTTTCGACCTCAACAAGGACCCAATTGTTTCGCCATACACTGGCGAAGTGGTGACCTTTGACGCGAACAATAAATCGCGCGTTGAAGCAGCCGAGAAAAAAGCGCCTGTCGAAGATGAAGTCGATGAAGTGGACGAGCTGTTGGTCGTCGATGACGATGAAGACATCGATATCGATGATGACTTGCTAGAAGACGACGATGACGACAACGTTTCACTCGATGAAATCGCTGACGTTGCCTCGGACGACGACGAGTAAAATCGCGTCTAAGTCGACTTTTTGCTTGAACTCCAAGCTGAGTCGCAATACCTAACGCGGCAGGGCGATATAGCCCGCCGCAGACCCGCCAATTTAGCGCGGAATGCACTGGTTTCAGGGGCCTTAGCTCAGTTGGTAGAGCGCTTGCATGGCATGCAAGAGGTCAGGGGTTCGACTCCCCTAGGCTCCACCAAACCCCTTTTGGAAAGGGACGCATAGTCGTTCCATTTTCAGCTACATTTTTCCATTTTAGTGAAATTGAAGCGCTTGAGCACTATGGTGCGATCTCAGCCAGTTTAGCGGATTATGTTGACACGTATGTCTCGACATTCCTGCGTCTTTGATGATCTTTCTCAATCAAGATCGCTTTGATGCAAGATCAAATCAGCCGCCACGCTTTCATCCAAAATGCGTTCAGCATTGGGCAGATCGTTGCCGCTGGCGCGTTGCAATGCAGCCTCAGGCGAATGTCCATGATCAATCCAGCGTTGCAGCAACCTGGCACGCAAGACCTCACGTGCCGGAGAGACAAAAACAGTCGCAGAAAAGAGATCTTTCAACGACGACCAAGGGGCGGATTCGAGCAAAAGGTAATTGCCCTCGACCACGACAATGGGCGTTTGGGGATGGATGGAAAGTGCCCCCGCAACCGACATATCTATTCCGCGATCAAACCGCGGAAAGAACAGCTCGTGGGATTGATCTCGCAAACGGCCAAGAGCGGCACAGAACCCATGCGCATCAAATGTTTCTGGTGCACCTTTACGGTCAAAAAGCCCTTTGGCCTTCAAGATAGCATTATCTAGATGGTAGCCATCCATAGGCACGAGTGCGGCCAACGGGACATCCCCCTTGGCCGCATCATTCAACGCAGTGACAACAGCTTCGGCCAAAGTTGATTTTCCTGACGCGGGCGGACCTGCGATACCGATCACGGTTCTGCCGCTATCAGTCGATCCTGCGCGCGCCATGGCACAAACAGCTTCAACATCAGCCTGAAAGGTCGTCATGCTCTTAGGCCATCACAATCTCCGGCGTCAGAGACCTCACAATAGGCTGCCAAAGCCGCGCTCAGTCCATCGTTCCAAATCATGCCCAACCAATGATCGAAAGCCGCTGCAAATGCAGGGTTTTGCGCCAAATCACCATAGATTGACTGTTGATCAAGCCAAGCCTGCGGGCGCAAGCGCGCGACTTCAGCCGTCGCATGAAGTGCGTCCCACATTGGATCGTTCGGCTCAATCTGGCTGCCGTCCTCACGTGTGCCCTGACACATGCGTGCCCAAGCGGCCTCGACCAAGGCAAAGCCGTCTAGCGGTGTGCCCTTGTCGATGGCTTTGCGCACCAATGGCAAAACAAAACCGGGGTGGCGCGCACTGCCGTCATAAGCCACGCGACGAGTCGTATCGCGGATTTTTGAATTTGAAAAACGAGACTTGATCAAAGTGACATAGTTCTCTGGCGTCATGTCAGGAACGGCCTCGACATGCGGAACAACCTCGTCTAGGGCAACTTTTTCGAACAACCCAGCGATCAGCGGATGCTCCATACAGTCAGAAATCGTCTCAACCGATAGAACCTCTGCCACATTGGCGATAACTTGATGACCCGCATTCAGGATGCGAATTTTCATCGTCTCAAAGGCATGCACGTTATCTGTAAAGGTCACGCCAACCTTTTCCCACGCGGGGCGACCAGCACAAAAATCGTCTTCTATCACCCATTGACGGAAATTTTCATGGCTCACAGGAGCTGTGTCATCAACGCCCGCTGCGCGCGCGGCCTCAATCAAAGCAGGTCCAGTGGACGGCACAATAGAATCGACCATCGAATTCGGGAAGCTACAACTTTCTCCAATCCAATCGGCCAAATCAGGGTCCTGAAGGCGCGCAAGGCCAATAATGGTTTGACGCAAAACATCGCCATTGCCTTGTAGATTGTCACAGCTTTGCGCCGTAAACGGACCTGTGCCTGCAGTGCGGCGCATTTTCAAAGCTGCAACCATCGCTCCAAATGCCGTGCGCGGGGCGTCAGGGTGCTCCGCATCATAAGCGATATCGGGATGTGCGGTATCAAAGGCTTGGGTGACGGGATCGATATAATAGCCACTTTCGGTGACCGTGAGCGCGACAATACGAATGTCAGGCTGCGCCATCCGGTTGATCAACGCCCCGTTGCCATCTTCGATCTGCACGTAATCAATCATCGAACCAACCACTTCCATCGATTGCCCTTGTGGAGACAATTCGATCAAAGTCGTCATATAGTCCTGCGCTGCAAGTCGTGCGCGCATATCGGCGTCATAAGACCGAACCCCCGCGCCAACGATAGCCCAATCGAGCGCCTCACCTTGCTGCATCAGCCGATGCAAATACCACGACTGATGCGCACGGTGAAAGTTACCGACCCCGATGTGGACAATGCCCGGCGTGAGGGCGTTGCGATCATAGTTTGGACGCAAGACGTCTTTAGGAAGATCGTCGAGGTTGGCATTATTGAGCTTCATTTCACGCAATCCTTAGACCCGCGGCATCAAACCGATGCATTTCATTTTTACGCGGATTCAATCCAATTTTATCACCGTGTTTGAGGCTAACATCCCCAATGGCACGGACCGTCAACATTTCACCTAAGCCTGTGTTATGAATATGGAAAAATGTATCAGAACCGAGGTGTTCAGCCACGCCAACAGTTCCGTTCCATTCACCTTCGCCATCAACAACATCGATGTGTTCAGGGCGCACGCCGATTGTATGCGCGTCGTATTTGGCCGCCTCTTCACCTGTGATCAGGTTCATTTTAGGTGACCCAATAAAGCCAGCAACAAAGACATTGCGCGGCGTGCGATACAACTCAAGCGGACTGCCGATCTGTTCGATCACACCGGCTTGCAGAACCACAATTTTGTCGGCCATTGTCATGGCTTCAACCTGATCGTGTGTCACGTAAACCATCGTAGTTTTCAGGCGTTTGTGCAGTTCGGAAATTTCCAAACGCATGCCCACACGCAAAGCCGCATCAAGATTTGACAACGGTTCGTCGAACAAGAAAGCTGAAGGTTCACGTACAATCGCACGGCCAATGGCAACACGCTGGCGTTGACCACCAGACAACTGACCTGGGCGACGATCGATGTAGTCTTTCAGGTTCAGAACTTCGGCAGCCGCATTGACGCGTTTGTCGATTTCAGCCTGATCCATCTTCGCCATTTTCAACGGGAATGCGATATTTTTGCGCACCGACATATGCGGGTAAAGCGCATAAGATTGGAACACCATCGCCAGCCCGCGTTTGGCAGGCACCAATGACGTCGCATCCGTGCCGTCAATTTCGATATGGCCAGACGAGATGTCTTCCAATCCTGCAATCAAACGCAGCAAGGTTGACTTGCCGCAACCAGATGGTCCGACGAAGACTGTGAATTCACCTTCGTGAATGGTGAGATCAAGTGGCGGAATGACTTGGGTATTGCCAAAGCTTTTGGTCACTTGTTTGAGTTCGATTTGTCCCATGAGCAAGGTTCCTTATTTCACCGCGCCAAAAGTCAGGCCGCGGACAAGTTGTTTCTGGCTGAACCAGCCAAGGATGAGAATTGGAGCGATCGCCATTGTAGAGGCCGCACTGAGCTTCGCGAAGAACAGACCTTCAGGGCTAGAATAGCTGGCAATAAAGGCTGTCAAAGGCGCCGCTTTGGCGGCAGTCAGATTGAGCGTCCAAAAGGCTTCGTTCCAAGCCAGAATGAAGTTGAGCAACAAGGTCGACGCGATGCCAGGAATGGCCATAGGCGTGAGCACATAAAAAAGCTCTTGGCGCAATTTCGCGCCGTCCATACGTGCGGCCTCAAGAATTTCCCCCGGAATCTCGCGGAAATATGTGTAAAGCATCCATACAATGATCGGCAGGTTGATCAGCATAAGCACCACAATCAGACCGAGCTTTGTGTCCAGCAGATTGAACTGAACAAAAATCAACGAGATCGGGTAGAGAACGCCAACCGCAGGAAGCATCTTCGTTGATAACATCCACAGAAGGATATCTTTCGTGCGAACAGAAGGTACAAAGGCCATGGACCATGCTGCAGGTATGGCTATCAAGGTGCCAAGCAGAGTTGATCCGCCAGCAATGGCCACCGAGTTCCACAAGAAACGAAGATAATCAGATCGCTCTTGAACCGAAATATAGTTTTCCAGCGTCCAGTCAAAGTTGAAAAACAAAGGCGGGTCGTTGATCGCCTGAGCTTCGGTTTTGAAACTGGTGAGAATGGTCCAGAAGATTGGAAAGAAGATCACTAAGCCGATAGCCCATGCCACGGCGGTCGTAATGATCTTGCGACGTGTTGATGTCATACGTGCCATATGTCTGCCCCTACTAATCTAGATTTTTGCCAACGATGCGCATCAAGAAGATAGCAACGATATTGGCTAGGATGATGGCATAGACGCCGCCTGCGGATCCAAGTCCGATATTTTGGCTGTCGATGACACGTTGGAAGATGAGGAATGTCAGTGTACGCGTCCCAAAAGCACCGCCGGTTGTGACAAAGATCTCAGCAAAGATCGACAAAAGAAAGATCGTCTGGATGAGGGTCACAATCGTAATGGCACGCCCCAAGTGCGGAAGCACGATATAGAAAAACCTGCTTAAAGGCGAAGCACCATCAATTTCAGCGGCTTCGAGTTGCTCGCTGTCAAGAGATTGGATCGCCGTCAGCAAGATCAGTGTCGCAAAAGGCAACCACTGCCATGACGCAATCATAATGATTGAGGTCAGAGACGCGTCTTGCAACCAGGCAATCGGTTCGGCCCCAAAGAAACGCCACAGATGCGAAAATATACCGTTGACCGGGTCCATCATCATGTTTTTCCAAACCAGTGCGGACACTGTTGGCATAACAAAGAACGGCGCGATCACGAGGATACGGACGATGCCCTGCCCCCAAATCGGTTGATCAAGAAGCATTGCGAGCAAAATGCCGAACACCAATGTGATGATCAAAACGCCGCCCACCATAACGAGAGTGGTTTGAACTGAGGGCCAGAAAGCGCTGGATGATAAGAAGCGTGCGTAGTTGTCAAACCCGACCCAATCAAGGCCACGTTCGATGCTATCGCCACGCATCGGAAGATATTTTGTAAACGAGAACCAGAGCGTCAATATAAGCGGCACCAGCATCCATCCCAAAAGAAGGACAACGGCAGGGGCCATCATAATACGAGCAGCGGAACGGGATGCTTTGGTAGCCATTGGAAACTTCACCTTTCGCGAGCGCGCTGAATTATGGCGAGCACACTAATTTGAGTCGTAAAAGCAAACTGGGGGGGAGACCAAATAAATCGAAGGGCGAACTCAGCGCCCGCCCTTCGATCAGGAGGAGCTCCTAGCGGTAGCCAGCGGCTTCCATAGTGTCATTGGTAATCGCTTGAGCTTTCTCAAGCGCTTCCTCAACAGTCTGTTGACCAGCATAAGCCGCAGAGAATTCTTGGCTTACTTCAGTCGCCATGCCTGCGTACTCAGGAATAGCAACAAACTGGATACCAACATATGGAACCGGCTGGACGCTTGGGTTGTTTGGATCAGCAGCGTTGATTGAGTCCAGAGTCATCTGCGCGAAAGGCACTTTCAGGTACTCTGGGTTTTCGTACAATGATGTACGCGCACCTGGAGGAACGTTTGCCCAACCCTCATTTGCCGCAACCAATTCGATGTAGGCTTTAGATGTTGCCCATTCGATGAAAGTCTTCGCTTCAGCTTCTTGCTGTGTACCTGCTGGGATCGCAAGAGCCCATGCCCAAAGCCAGTTTGAACGCTTCTCGATGCCTTCAGCATTTGGAGCCAAAGCGAAACCGACAGAGTCTTTCACTGTTGAATCGTCGCCAGTCACAAAGGATGCCGCAACAGTCGCGTCAATCCACATGCCACATTTGCCTTGGTTAAACAAAGACAGGTTTTCGTTGAAACCGTTTGTCGCGTAACCTTCAGGACCGTAGTCGTTCATCAAGTTAACGTAGAAGTTCAGAGCGTCAGACCATTCAGGTTGATCGAACTGAGCGTTCCAGTCTTCATCAAACCAGCGCGCGCCGAATGAGTTACCTGTGACCGTGATGAAGGCACCGCCCTCGCCCCAACCAGCTTTACCACGCAAACAGATACCGTTTACGTCGTTTGCAGGGTCATCCATGGCTGCAGCCGCTTCGCGGATGAACTGCCAAGTTGGGTCTTTTGGCATGTCTAGACCAGCAGCTTCCATCAGGTCTGTGCGATACATAACCATTGAGCTTTCGCCGTAGAATGGTGCTGCATAAAGTGTGCCGTCATGTGACAGGCCATTGCGCATTGCTGGCAAGATATCGTCAACGTCGTATTCAGCTGACAGGTCGTTCAGTGGCACAAGCCAATCGTTTGCACCCCAAATCGGTGTCTCATACATGCCGATTGTCATAACGTCGAACTGGCCACCCTTGGTGGTGATGTCAGTTGTGACGCGTTGGCGCAAAACATTTTCTTCCAATGTCACCCAGTCAACGGCAATGCCAGTTTCTGCGGTGAACTGATCTGTATAGCCCTGCATACGGATCATGTCGCCGTTGTTTACTGTCGCGATGGTGATTGTTGCTGTGGGGTCTGCCGCCATCGCACCAGTCGCCGTGACCAGTGTAAGCGCGGTTGCCGCACAAAGTGTATTCTTCAAAGACATCTGAAATCCTCCCTGATTAGATGTAGTCCAATCAAGGTAGGGGATAAACTATGCTCGCGTCAATCAATATTTTACGCGCGTAAAATATATGGCAGCTAAGCTGACGCACGCAAGATCAACTTTCCTTCTATCCGCGTGCTTTTCCAAGGATTTTCTTCGCCATCAATAGCAGCAAACAAGGCCTTTGCCGCCTGTAATGAGACAGCTTCATAGTTGTGCGAAACCGTTGTCAATGGGGGGCAAGTATAGCGAGTCAGCCGATGACCATCCTGCCCCGCAACCCGAATCGCATCCCCTTCTGAGCGGCCAACAGAAAGTCCATTTTCGTAACAGGCTGTCAAAAAGCCAATGGCCAAGCGGTCATTGCTGCACAAGATGGTGTTCGTTGAAAACAGCTTACGGGCCAAGGCATCGTTCGCACCTCGGAACCCGATTTCTTCAAAAGCCCAGCCTTCTCCTTCGATAGAGATCACCTGCGGCTCGAACCCGAACGAAGCCATAGCATCTAAATAACTTTGGCGGCGACGGTGCGCATTCGGGTTCGCAGGTGTCTTCATCTCAAAAAAGCACGGCGGCTCACCCGAACGACATAAGTAATCTGTAATGTCTCTCGCAAACTGCACATTGTCAGAGCCAACAAATTCGATCCCTATTTCTCCGACTTTACTATCAAATATGAGCGTCGGTACATCTTCGCAGAATTTTTCAAGGACATCTCGATTTGACGCGCGGCCTAATGGCGCAATCAACACACCCGCGGGTTTGAGCGAACGGAGGTTGTCGAGGATTTCGACTTCAAACTTTGGATCGCCGTGCGAACTGAACATCGTCGGCCGATATCCTGCGTCAATACAATGCTGTTCAAGGTTCCGTGCAATTTCGGCAAAATACGTATCCGACAACAGAGGCACAACGATACCAATGTTTTTGGTCATCGCTCTGTTTTGGTTCATCGCATAGATGTTGGGTCGATAATTATATTTATCTATCGCGGCTTCAATGCGTTCGCGCGAAGATCGGCGTACGCTATCGGGGTCATTAAAATATTTGGAAACGGTCGGTCTGGAAATCCCACTGATCGCGGCAAATTGCTCCATGTTCTTTATACCGCTATCAGACATGAAACCTCTCCCTATTTTCCACCATAGCAATTTAAACTTGCCGCGCGCAAAAATTCAATCCTTTGCCGGAAACCTTTTGTAAAATCTAAAAAGCGTGATTTTTAAACCGTCATGGTTGAGACACAAAGACATCACGCGCAGCGACGCAGAGCGTTGCCCACGCCATCCTTCGCATTTTCTACGGCATGCATCTGGAAGGTCAAAGACGCGCCAAGCTGTCGGCGATCTCTGTTGCGATAGCGCGCGCATCGCAACCTTCACGCTCGGCAGATACACGCAAACCCAAAAGGTCCGACTGATATCGCCGTGCAAGCACTTTGGGGTCATGCGCATCATCAATGTCACCACATGATTGCGCCTGTGCAAAGAGGTCGGCAAAACTGCCCTCCATACGCAGCAGATGCTGATTGGCTTCTTTTGCCAATGGGTGCTTGTGCGCTTGAAGCTCTAACAAAGTTTTGGACAACATACAGGCTTTCGCGGGCGCATCGTCATTGTCTATGGCCATCATAGGAAAGCGTTGCAGCGCTTTGAGCGCGCCATGTTTTTCAACCAACGCATTGATGCGCGCCAGCCCATCCGCTGCATATTGAGCCATAGCAAGCTCGAACAAAGCGTCTTTGGATCCAAAGGCAGCATAAAAACTGCCGGGCTTCATGTGCAAAACAGCTTCCAGATCTTTCAAAGAGGTGCCCGCCCAGCCGCGTTGCCAAAACAGATCACGGGAGCGGTTGATCAGGTCAGTCCTGTCATAATTCGGTTTGCGGGGCATTGGATCACCAATTGTTGAACGATTGCTCAATTATATACTTGAGTGATCACTCAATAAAGCATAAAGATGCAATATACAAACTTTATGAAAGATATTCAGATGTTGAACTTCCCATCACACGACCTCGAAACGGCTCCAGAAGCGTCCAAGCCTTTCTTGGAAAACTCACAAAAAGCGTTCGGCCGCCTGCCAGGCTTGCACAAAGTTTTGGCTGAAAGCCCACAAGCTTACGAAGGCTACCAAATCCTTCACAAACTCTTCACTGAAACTGACTTTGATGCGGATGAGCTGACAGTTGTTTGGCAGTCGATCAACGTTGAGCACGCGTGCCACTACTGCGTTCCAGCACACACAGGCATCGCAAAAATGATGAAAGTGTCTGATGAGATCACAGAAGCACTGCGCACAGAAACGCCGCTGCCAACTGCGAAACTCGAAGCTCTGCGCACGTTCACTGTTCAAATGGTTCGCGCACGCGGCAACGTATCTGAGGCACAGATGCAAACTTTCTTCGACGCAGGCTATGGCCACCGCGCGGTGCTTGACGTGATCTTGGGTCTAGCTCAAAAAACCATGTCGAACTACATCAACCACGTCGCAGAAACACCTGTTGACGAAGTGTTCAAACCACTCGCATGGACACGTAGTGACAAGCCTCTCGAAGTTTAATTCTTTCGAGATCTAAAATTTAAGGGCGCGCCAACACCTGAGTGTGAGCGCGCTCTTCTTCATTCGAATATTAACGTATTTACAACAGCTTATGTGATGACATCTGGCGCCGTACGGCCAGAGAACTCTTCAATCTGAATGATCGTATGTGCCGCTTTGAGAACATCAGCTAAGGCGTCTTGCGGGTCTTGATCGAAATCGTTCAAGTCCAGTTTTTCAACATAGAGCCGCAGCGTTGCGCCGCTTGTGCCAGTGCCAGACAAGCGCACGACAAAACGCGCGCCACCTTCAAACACAACCCGAACACCTTGATGCGCAGAGGTACTGCCATCCACCGGATCAAGGTAGGAATAGTCATCCGCCGCCTCGACTGTGAGCGCACCAAAGCTTTGACCTTTCAGACCCGCCAAAGCACCGCGCAACGCGGTAATCATCGCATCGGCCTTGTCGCTTTCAATCGCTTCAAAATCGTGGCGTGAATAGTAGTTGCGACCGAACTTGGCCCAATGATCTTGCATGATTTGAGGCACAGATTTGCCTGTAGCAGCCATGATGTTAAGCCACATCAGGACAGCCCAAACACCATCTTTTTCCCGCACGTGATCAGAGCCTGTACCAAAGCTTTCTTCGCCACACAAAGACACGCGGCCATCGTCCATCAGATTGCCAAAGAATTTCCATCCTGTTGGCGTCTCGTAACATGCGATGCCAAGCGCATCAGCCACACGGTCCACAGCCGCCGACGTAGGCATTGAGCGCGCAACGCCTTTGAGACCCCCAGCATACCCCGGTGCCACGGTGGCGTTGGCGGCAATCACCGCAAGACTATCAGAGGGGCTGACGTAACAATTGGGACCAACGATCATATTACGATCGCCGTCACCATCAGAAGCACAACCGAAAGCTGGTGCGTTTTCCCCCATCATTTCATCCATCAACTCATGGGCCCAAGTCGGGTTGGGATCAGGGTGCATACCGCCGAAATCAGGCAGTGGTGTGCCATGCACGACAGAGCCTTTGGCGGCCCCCAACAGGTCTTCGATAATCGCAGAAGCATATGGTCCCGTGATGGCATTCATCGCGTCAAAGCGAATGGCCGTGCCGCCCGCGATCATTTTGCCAATGGCGGGAAAATCAAACAGACTTTGCATCAAATCAACATAGGCCGAGACCGGATCAACGATCTCGATTTGCATATCGCCAAGAGTTGCAGCGCCAATCACGGACAGATCAACGGAGCCACCCTCAAAGATATGGTATTCTTTAATCGATTTGGTCACACCGAAAATCGCGTCTGTGACGCTTTCAGGCGCTGGTCCACCGTTGGCCATGTTGAACTTGATGCCGAAGTCTTCATCGAGGCCGCCGGGATTGTGACTGGCTGACAGGATGATGCCGCCGTCCGTTTTCATCGACCGGATCAAATGCGACGCAGCAGGCGTTGACAGCAAACCGTTTTGCCCTGCGATGGCTTTTGCCGCTCCGTTGGCCGCAGCCATGCGCAGAATAATTTCCGTGGCTTTGTCGTTGTAAAAACGCCCGTCGCCACCAACGATCAAGGTTTTGCCTTGAACCCCGCCAATGCCATCAAAAATGGCTTGGACAAAGTTCTCTAGGTAATGCTCTGTCATGAAAACACGGCATTTTTTACGCAAGCCCGACGTTCCCGGTTTTTGACCTTCTATCGGTGCGGTATTGATCGTTTTTTTCGTCATCGTAGAAATCCTTTAGCAAAATTAAGTGGCAGGCATCAGCGCGAAGACACAGACCGAAGCGGCCCGAATGAGTGCGTTATCGCCCGTGACGCATTGCGCACCCGCATCGGGTGCAGATGTATCAAGAATCAATTCCCATGTCATATCATCAGCACATGGAGGCAATGTGACTTCGACATCGCCATCATTGTTGATCACCAAAAACAGCACATCGTCAGAGGCACGGTATTCAGGCGTGCCGTAAGATGTACGCACTTCGGTGCAAATGGTTTTGGTCTCAGGGCTTTCCCACTCGGCACGGGTTGGCGGCATGCCATTGGGCATGCGCCAAAACACATCTGGCTTGCCATCTTTGAGACGTGGTCGCGCGTGCAAGAACCGCAATTGGCGTAAAACATTGTGATCGCGGCGCAGTTTTGTCAGCTTTTGAACAAAAGCGAGCAAGCCTTCATCTGCATCCCCCCAATTGACCCAACCGATGGGGTTGTCTTGGCCAAAGGTGTTGTTGTTGCCGTTTTGCGTGTTGCCAATCTCATCGCCAGCCAAAATCATCGGCGTACCTTGTGACAGGAATGAACAGGCTAGGAAATTACGCTGGCGTTGGGCGCGCGCGGCATTGATGGCGGGATCATCCGTGGGGCCTTCAACGCCCATGTTGTCCGAATAATTGTCGTCTTTGCCGTCGCGATTGTCTTCGCCATTGGCCTCATTATGCTTGACGTTGTAGCTGACGGTGTCGCGCAGGGTCATACCATCGTGACAGGTGACAAAATTGATCGAACTGGTTGCCGCCCGCCCAGAATGATCAAAGGTCATCGCACTGCCCAAAAGACGGCGACCGATCAAAGGCATCATGCCCTGATCGCCCCGCCAAAACTTGCGCATGTCATCTCGAAATTTGTCGTTATACTCTAAAAACGGATGCGGCCAATTGCCTAGCTGATAACCGCCGGGGCCGATGTCCCAAGGCTCAGCGATCAATTTCACATTGCTCAGCACGGGGTCTTGTCCAAGCGAATCCAAGAACCCGCCCTTGCGATTGAACCCTTCAGCTTCGCGTCCCAGCACAGTGGCCAAATCAAAGCGGAACCCATCGACATGCATGACTTCGACCCAGTAGCGCAGACTGTCCATGATCATACGCAACACCATCGGATGGCGCACGTTCAACGTATTGCCGGTGCCTGTGTCGTTGATGTAATGGCGTTCATTTTCGGACAAACGATAGTATGATTTGTTGTCGAGACCTTTGAATGACAGCGTTGGCCCAAACTCGTTGCCCTCGCCCGAATGATTGTACACCACATCCAAGATTACCTCGATGCCAGCGGAATGAAACCTGCGCACCATGGTTTGAAATTCCCAGATGCCTTCTTGGGTCATATAGCGTGGTTCTGGCGCGAAAAATCCCATCGACTGATAGCCCCAGAAATTGGTCAGGCCAGCCTCTAGCAAAAACTTATCGTCTAAGAACGCGTGCACAGGCATAAGCTGCACCGTGGTGATGCCAAGTTTGGTTAAATGCTCCAAAACAGGTTCGGATGACATGCCCAAAAATTTACCACGCTGCGTGTTTTGCAGATCAGGGAATTCAGCCGTCATGCCTTTGACATGGGCCTCATAAATCACTGTGTCTGACGATGGCGTTTCAGGATGACGATCATCGCCCCACTGAAAACTCGGATCCACAACAACACTACGCTGCACATAAGGTGCTGAATCCCGAGTATCAAAACTGACGTCGTTCTCCTTAGCTCCGATCGTATACCCCATGATTGCATCGTCCCAAATCAAATCACCTGACAGGCGCTTGGCATAGGGATCGAGTAACAATTTATTGGGGTTAAACCGGTGACCTTCTTCAGGCTTATACGGCCCATGAACGCGGTAACCATAACGCGTACCGGGGCTCAAACCCGCGACATAGATATGCCAGACGTCGCCATCACGCTCCAATAGCGGAATACGCGCGATCTCATGCTTGCCGTCATCCGAAAACAAACACAGATCGATCCTTTCAGCATGTTCAGAGAATACGGCGAAATTGACGCCCTGCCCGTCATAGGTGGCCCCGATAGGGCTGGGTCGCCCTGCTGACATAGAATGGTTTTTAAGCTTAGTCGGCAGATCGTGTTTGAGATCAAAGATCACTTGGCAACTCGTTCATAAAGGGCGGCATAGGTCGCAGAAGAAGCGCCCCAGCCCAAGTCTTGGTTCATCCCGCGCTTTTGCAGCCGTGTCCAGTCTGATGTGTTCGAAAAGGCTTCAGTGACGCTTTTCAAACAATAGGCGAACGACAATTGATCAACAGGATGAAATTGAAAGCCTGTTGCAACGCCCAATTGGGATGCCGCCACGTTTTGATTCACCACAGAATCCGCCAAGCCCCCTGTCGCCGCGACCACCGGCACTGTGCCATAGCGCAATCCGTAAAGTTGCGTCAGGCCGCAAGGTTCAAATCGGGATGGCACCAAGACAATATCACCACCTGCAAACATCCGATGCGACAGCGCCTCGTCATAACCTATCCGCAAACCCACTTTGCCGGGATGGTTGCGCATCAACAACCGCAGCGCGTCTTCGATTTGTGGGTCACCACTGCCCAAAATGGCCAAAGCGCCGCCGTTTGCGATAAACGTATCCGCAGCGCCTGCGATCAAATCCATGCCCTTTTGCGAGGTCAATCGGCTGACCACAATCGCCAAAGGACCATTGGTCTTAGACAGGCCAAACTCAGCCATAAGCGCCGCACGGTTTTTCTTTTTGCCTGCCAACGATTTGGCAGAATAAGGCGTGATCTCTGGGTCCGTTTCGGGGTTCCAAACGTCCACATCAATGCCGTTTAAAATACCAGACAGCTCGCCTGAGCGCGCCGCCAGAACGCCTTCTAATCCCATACCAAATTCAGGCCGCATCAATTCTGCCGCATATGTCGGGCTAACAGTCGTTATTGCGTCGGCGTGCACCAAGCCCGCTTTGAGCGTGCTGATCTGCCCCCAGTATTCCAACTCATCGGAATTGAACCCCGCCAAAGGCAGATCCAACGCCCCAAGCATCGCCGCAGGCGCGAGACCTTGAAACGCGATATTATGCACCGTCATGACAGTGCCCACATCACATGGCGCACCGTATTTTAGATAGCTCGGTGCAAGGCCCGCTTGCCAATCATGAGCATGTACAACTTGTGGCCGCCACCCATCGCTTAAACCCTCGCGGGCAATCTGTGCGGCGACAAAAGAAAGCGCGGCAAAGCGCTGAGCGTTATCAACGAAATCCGTCGGGTTCCCGTATGGGCCACCCTCGCGGTCATACAAATGCGGCGCATCGAGCAGCAAAATAACATTGCCCCCGGCTCTGCCTTGCAGCACCCGTGCTGGCCCGCCGAACAGATCATCCATTTGCCACAACACCTTGCGCGCAGCTGCCTTTTTGATCAGGCCCTTATAGGCAGGTAAAAGCGTTCGCATGTCCCATCCATGGGCCGCCACAGCTGCAGGCAAAGCCCCCGCCACATCCGCAAGCCCCCCCGTTTTCACGAGGGGAACACATTCAGAGGTCACTGACAGAACATTGCGCATTTTCATCACTCCAACACGGATGCCCGTTTATCAAGCATCGACTGCGTGATCAAAACAGTGCCTTCGTCTGTGCGACGGAACCATTTTGCATCCTCAATCGGATCTTGGCCCACGACCAGACCGTCAGGAATAATCACGCCGCGATCTACGACACATTTGCTCAACTTGGCTTGCCGTCCGACCTGAACATAAGGCAGGGCCACCACCTGATCCAAGGACGAAAACGAATGACTGCGCACGCCTGTGAACAACAGAGACTCACGAATTTCAGATCCTGAAACGATGCAGCCCCCCGAAATCAAAGAGGATACAGCCATACCACGGCGATCATCTTCGTCATGAATGAATTTTGCGGGCGGCACACTTTCGGAATAGGTCCAAATCGGCCATGTGTTGTCATACAAATCCAGTGGCGGAGTAAATTGCGTCAGGTCGATATTGGCCTGCCAAAACGCATCAATCGTTCCGACATCACGCCAATATGGTTCGACCTCAAGCCCGCTTGTGACGCAGCTGTCTTCAAATCGATGCGCGATGGCTTTGCCACCTTTGACAATTTTGGGAATAATATCGTTGCCAAAATCATGACTCGAATTTGTATCGTTCATGTCCTCAAGCAACATTTCACGCAAGAAATCCCAACGGAACACATAAATACCCATAGACGCCAAAGCGTGATCCGGATCCCCCGGAATACAAGGCGGGTCGCTAGGTTTTTCCAAGAATTGTGTGATGCGGTCTTTTGCGTCGCAATGCATCACACCGAAAGCAGAGGCCTCCATACGCGGCACAGTCAAACAGCCGATGGTCACATCAGCCCCTTGATCAAGATGCTGTTGCAGCATGATTTCATAGTCCATCTTGTAGATATGATCTCCAGCCAAGATAACAATAAAATCAACACCATAACTATCTATAATATCGATATTTTGCGTGACCGCATCAGCCGTCCCCAAGTACCATTTTTCTTCGGAAATACGCTGTGACGCGGGCAAAATATCCAAATATTCATTGCGTTCCGCGCGCAAAAAGCCCCAACCACGTTGACAGTGACGGATCAAACTGTGGGCTTTGTACTGTGTTGCAATCGCCATTTTGCGTATGCCGGAATTGAGCGCATTGGACAGTGCAAAATCGACGATACGGGTTTTGCCGCCAAAATAAACAGCAGGTTTTGCGCGATTGTCTGTCAGCTCTTTCAAACGGCTGCCACGTCCGCCCGCAAGCACAAATGCCATCGCGCGGTTCGACAAGCGCTGGTTCGGTGTCGGTTTCATTATGTCTCCTCCCCTTCAATTAAAATCACTGCCGATAAAGGTGGCAATGTCAGCTCTGCAGAGTGGGCTTGGCCCATCCATTCAATGTCTTGGGCTTGGACTCCTCCCAGATTCCCACGCCCCCCGCCGCCGTAAATTTCAGCGTCAGTATTAATCGCCTCGCGCCAGTACCCACCGCTGGGCAAGCCAACGCGGTGCCCCGTGCGTTCAACAGGCGTCATGTTCAAAATCGTCACAACACGCGGATCGCCCGCTTTGCCGTGGCGCACGTAAACGTAAATGGAATTTTCAACATCTGCGCCCTCAATCCAGCCAAAACCAGCGGGGCGCGTGTCATTCACATGCAGCGCAGGCACAGAGCGGTAGAGCTTGTTCAGATCGCGCACCAAATGTTGGATGCCCGCATGTGCAGGCGCGTCCAGTAGATGCCAATCCAAACTTTGATTGTGGTTCCACTCTTTGCGCTGCGCAAACTCTTGCCCCATGAACAACAGCTTTTTGCCCGGATGTGTCCACATGAACCCATAATACGCACGCAAGTTGGCAAATTGTTCCCACGCATTGCCGGTCATTTTATCAATCATCGACCCTTTGCCATGCACCACTTCGTCATGGCTGATCGGCAAAACAAAATTTTCTGTATAGGCATAACTGATAGAATGGGTCAGCAAATGGTGGTGGTATTTGCGGTTGATCGGGTCTTCTTCCATGTAACGCAGGGTGTCATTCATCCACCCCATGTTCCATTTGAACCCAAACCCAAGTCCGCCGTGATCCACCGGTGTCGACACTCTCGGAAAGGCCGTGCTTTCCTCGGCCACAGTCATGATGCCGGGGACTTCGCCATAGACCAGCGTGTTCACGCCCTGCAAGAATGCGATGGCTTCATAATTCTCGCGCCCGCCATCTTTGTTGGGCACCCATTCACCATCATTGCGCGAATAATCACGGTAAAGCATCGATGCCACGGCATCGACACGCAATCCATCAAGGTGATACTCTTCCAACCAATACAGTGCATTAGAGCGCATGTAATTGGCAACTTCGATGCGGCCAAAATTATAGATCAGTGTGTTCCAATCTTGGTGGAACCCCTCACGCGGATCGCCGTGTTCATACAGCGCAGTGCCATCAAATTGCGCAAGGCCGTGTTCATCTGTTGGGAAATGCGCAGGCACCCAATCAAGTAAAACCCCAAGACCCTTACCATGCGCAGCCGTGACAAGCGCGCGAAATTCTTCTGGTGTGCCGTGGCGAATTGTCGGGGCAAACATGCCAATCGGTTGATAGCCCCAAGAGCCATCAAAGGGGTGTTCTGTGATCGGCATCAATTCGATATGAGTGAACCCCATGTCGGCTGCGTAATCAACCAATTGATCTGCCAACTCGATATAAGACAGCGGACGATTGCCATCCGCGCGCTTCCAACTGGCCAGATTGACCTCATAAATTGAAATCGGCGCGTCAATGTTTTGCGCCTTGGCGCGGGTGCTCATCCACGCGTCATCGGCCCAATCGTGGGTTTTGATCTCACGCACGATAGATCCGGTTTTCGGCGGATGCTCTGAACCAAATCCAATTGGATCGGCTTTGAGTGGCAAATCCCGCCCATCCGCGCCACGGATCGCATATTTATAGACTTCACCTGCCTTTAACGCCGGCACGAAAAGCTCCCAAACCCCCGATTGTCCAAGCCTGCGCATTCCATGTCTGCGGCTGTCCCAAATGTTGAAATCCCCGACAACGGCAACGCGCTGTGCGTTTGGCGCCCAAACTGCAAATCGCACGCCATCCACACCTTCATGAGACATCGGCGTGGCGCCCAAGACATCCCAAATGCGGTTCATCGAGCCTTCACCCAAGTAGTGAAGATCATCTGCCGTCAAACTGCTGCCAAAAGCATAAGGGTCATGAAACACCCACTGCGCTTCACCAAATTGGGCTTCGATTTGGTAGGGCACATCTTTGGGCAACAAAACGCAAAACAGACCCGGTGCGAAAGGCACAGGTGCCATTTCTATGCGCGTTTTTTTGCCCGTCAAACAAATGCATCGATCCGCGTCAGGTACAAAAACATTCAACGCAAACCCGTCTGCATGCGCCCGCAAGCCAAGAAACCCGAAAGGATCAGTCAACCGAGCCAAAATAAGATCTTGCGCCACATCGTGAGGCAAGGCAGCTCTAAGATCATCGGTTCGGATATCTGGGTTTGGCATGTATCAACGATCTTTCTTTACAGGTTTCCGACACAAATCCTCTGAAGCAAACAGAGCAACGCAATCATTCAGATATTTGTAATATTGTTGCGCAAATCCTCAAAGGTCCATCACATAATGTTTTTTCTTTAGCCAAAGACCTTAGCTGCGTTAGTTGTTTCAAAGAATGCAAAGCCGAAAGCGGGCAACTTCAAAGTTGTTCCCACGACATCTGCATGCGCTTCGCCAACTTGTTTTGCATCCCCAGCCAAAGGTATAGACTGTGCGGTGTCAGACAGATTAAAAATACCAACAAGTCTCACATCATCCAAAGTTCGGCTCACGGCCAAAAGCGGATCAGCGACACTTGGAAATGAGGTCTCACCAAAACGAAGCTCGTCTCGATCTTTGCGGAATGCCAGCGCCGTGCGATATGCCAACAGTACGCTGTCGTTCTTAGCCTCTTGCCCTGACACAGCCTTCGCAATTTGTGGGGCTTTGACAGGCAACCACGGATCACCGGTTGTGAAGCCTGCATGAGTCTCAGACGCATCCCAAACCATCGGTGTGCGACAGCCATCGCGCCCTTTATTATCAGGCCAAAAATCGATGTAGCCCAGATCGCGCAGCTCATGGAATTCGATGTCTGTTTCAATTTGCCCCAGCTCTTCACCTTGATAGATGCCCAATGCACCAGGGAAGCTGATCAACATATTGATCGCTTGGCGCGCCACCGTGTTTTGTAGCTCGGGCGTGTTGGCCCAACGCGTGACATGGCGTTGCACATCGTGGTTTGAAAAGGACCAGCAAGGCCAGCCATCAGGCGCCTTGTTCAAGAACTCATTGATGCAGTTTTTGAAATGATTTGGATGATGGTCGTGGCTGAGCATGGCAAAGGAATAAGCCATGTGCAATTTATCACCGCCAGAGGTGTATTCGCCCATGACCTCGACTTGGCGCAACCCGTCTTCGCCCACTTCGCCAATCAACATGCGATCATCGAATTCATCCATCAACGCGCGAATCCGCTGCAAAACCTCGATGTTTTCAGGCTGGGTTTTGGAAAACAGATGCGTTTGCGCCTCATAAGGATTGCCCGGAAAGCTGTCCCAATTTGACGCAGGATTGTCGCGCAGTTTCTTGTCGTGCACATAGAAATTCACGGTATCCAGACGGAAACCGTCAACGCCGCGCTCCAACCAGAACCGCATCGCGTCGATCAAAGCCGAGACAACCTCAGGGTTATGAAAGTTCAAATCAGGCTGCGAGACCAAGAAGTTGTGCAGATAATACTGGCGACGACGCGCGTCAAACATCCATGCGGACCCGCCAAAGACAGACGGCCAGTTTGTGGGCGGCGTACCATCTTTTTTCGGATCAGCCCAGACATACCAATCGGCCTTTGGATTGGTTTTGTCCTTGCGGCTCTCAATGAACCAAGGGTGTTGATCAGACGTATGCGACAAGACCTGATCGATGATCACTTTCAAACCAAGCGCGTGCGCTTTTGCGACCAGTTCATCGAAATCTTCGACTGTGCCGAACAGCGGATTGACGCTGGTGTAATCGGACACGTCATAGCCCATGTCTTTGTCTGGCGATGTGAAAAATGGCGACAACCAAATCGCATCAACACCCAAGGACGCCACATAATCCAATCTGCGCGTGATCCCTTTCAAGTCGCCGACACCGTCACCGTTGTCGTCTTGAAAAGACCGTGGATAAATCTGATAAATTACGGCATCCCGCCACCATTCGCGCATGTTTGTCTGTCCCTAAATAGTCCGTCCACAAGCTATTTTTGCTCGCAAGCTCAATTGTTAGCGCTAACTACACCGAGCACACGAAAACTCAAAAACAATAGTTGCACCATAAAAGTGGATGCAAAAACCGTTGCTTGAATCACACTCAAGCCGTGTTTCAAATCAAGTTCAACCCAATTCGATCGCTCATGGACACTTGGCTCAAACGCGGCCTGTGACTTTGGCTCCGACGGCGGCTTAGGTCAAAAGTGTTTTCATCCACCCTAGAGAGGCATCTGTATCGCCGTTCGGCTTGTACTCAGCACCAAGTGGCGCGATGTAACCAAGTTCACGAATAACTTGAAAAACATGTGCGTAATTCAACTCACCATGATCGGGCGTGCCACGATCGGGCACAGACGCAAATTGGATATGGCCAATCAGTGGCAGCAAAGCTTCCAAGCGGTGCCCAATGTCGCCCTCCATCAACTGCACATGGTAGCAATCGAACATCAGTTTAAGGTTCGGCAAGCCTACGTCCCAGATCACTTTTTTCGCCTGTTCAGTGGTCGACAAAAAGTAATTTGGGGCATCATATTTATTCAAAGGTTCAATCAAAATTGTGATGCCATGCTGCGCAGCATTTTTGCACGCATATGTGAGATTCTCGACAAAAAACTCATGGGCAGCCTGCCCAGATGCAAAGCCTGCCATGACATGAATATTCGGGACATTTAACGCAGATGCATAAGCCAATGCTTCGTCGATGGCCACGCGGGCGTCAGCCTCACGCCCGACCAAAGCCGACAGTCCATTTTCGCCTTTTGATGTGTCACCTCGACTGGTGTTCAAGCCAAGCATTGGCAAACCTGTCTCTGCCAGTGCATCCGATATGTCCTTTATTTCAGTATTATAAGGCCAGTGACATTCCACCGCATCAAATCTCGCAGCCTTCGCCGCACGGATCGCATCGGGGAGCGAGCGATCCGACCAAAGAAAGCCTAGATTGGCAGATAATCTCATGCATCCCACTCCACATCAAATTTTTGGACAACATTTTTAACCTGCTGATCCGTCAATATATTGGTCTTCATGCTGCGCAGCATAAACGCAAGCTTAGCGCTTTCTTCCAGTTCCTCAATCGCATTGCAGGCCGCCTCAATATCCTTACCCGCGACCACAGGTCCGTGATTGGCCAACATCACCGCTGAGCGTTTTCCCGCAAGTCCACGCACGGCCTGCCCCATCGCAGGATCACCCGGCAAAAAGAACGGCAACAATTTGACTTTTCCCAGTTTCATAATCGCATATGGCGTCACAGGTGGGATGAAATTATCAGGATCAACATCAGGCAACATAGACAAGGCCACCGAATGACACGAATGCAAATGCACCACAGCGCCCGCCGATGAACGCGTGTCATAGAACGCCGAGTGAAGGGGCATTTCTTTGGTTGGTTGATCACCACCAATCAGCACGCCTTTTGCGTCAAACCGACTAAGCGTGGCCGGATCAAGACGCCCAAAGCTCGTGCCTGTTGGCGACACCAAAAGCCCGCCGTCTTGCGTGCGTGCAGAAATGTTGCCTGTGCTACCACCGGTCAAGCCGCGATCAAACATCGACTTGGCAAGAACGCAAATCTGTTCACGTAAACGCGATTCTGTGGTCATGATTGCTCCAATGCGTTCAAAGCATCTGCGAAGAATGTTTCTGTGCCAAAATTGCCCGATTTCAATGCAATAGCAATATCATGTCCATCGGATACAGCATAACACCACGGCACACCGGGAGCGATTTCTGCACCAATGGCCAAGTCTGAAATGCCCAGCGCCAAGGCAATCGCCCCAGAGGTTTCACCACCCGCCGCAATAATGCGTCTTGCGCCTTGATTACGGGCGGCAATAACAAGTTCGGCCAAAGCCTCTTCGACAATTGCCCCCGCGCGTGCAACTCCCAAGGCGTCTTGCGCAGCACGTACCTGATCTGGCTCAGCCGAAGCATAAATCAAAGGAGCCGTTGTCAAATCTTGATCTGCCAACCAGCGCAAGGCTGCACCTACCCCGTGCTCGGCCAATTCAATCGGATCAAGGCGGAAACTAGGCGCTAACAAACTATAAGCAGCCACCTGTGCCCGTGTCATTTTGGAACAACTGCCAGACAGGATGACAGCTTCATCAGGCAAATTAGGCTTGACGGCAGCAGGCGCATTACTGGGTAAAAGCCCATGTTTGACATAGATGCTCGGCAAAGGCATTGCGATAGCACTGCCCCCCGTCATCAGCTTCATATCCCAACACGCTTCGGCGATGGTGCTTAAGTCGGCATCTGCAACAGCATCGACAACAACATGCGCGACCTTTTCGTCCCGCAATGCTGCAAGTTCGCTGCGCAGCATTTCCGTACCTTTCGCCACGGCACGCTGTGCGGCAAGGCCAACAGGCTTGGTGACTTGTGGCGTCAACAATCGCATCAAGTTGCTATCTGTCATCGGCGTCAGCGGGTGGTCTTTCATTGGGCTTTCCGCCAAAGGCTGCTGTCCGACAAACAGATTGCCCATATAAATAGAGCGCCCATTTTCTGGAAATGCGGGGCAATAAATCGTTTGCTTCGCACCTATATCAGCCATCAAAGCCTCAGCCACGGGACCTATATTGCCTTCGGGTGTGCAATCGAATGTCGAACAGTATTTCCAAAAAAAGCGCTCTGCACCAGCTGCCTTTAGCCATGCCAGCGCTGCGCGACATTCGGCGACGGCTTCATCAACGGGCGCGGTTCTACATTTCAGTGCAATCACTTCAAACGCTGAAGTATCTGTGGGTGGCGTGCTGGGCACGCCCAACCGCAATCGAACAGCGACACCAGAACGAGACAGCAAGCCCGCCAAATCCGTCGCACCAGTGAAATCGTCTGCAATACAGCCTAAAACAGGTTTCATGATTTTGGATCCGGCAATGTAATGTTGGATTGAGCGGCGTAAACTTTGGTGATGGCCGAGTCATCCTCAAGCCCCAGCCCCATACCCTGTGCCGTCAAATACACTTGCAAAGCGGCTGACGCGATCGGCGTGGCAAACTGTGACCCGCGCGAAATATCTTGCACGATCCCTAGGTCTTTTGGCCAAATGTTGATCAAGCTCGCGGGAGTATAATCAGCCGCGGCCATTTTAGGCCCACGATTTTCCAGCGCCCAGCTGGTGCCCGCAGATTTACTGATCACATCAATCATCAATTCAGGTTCAATGCCTTGCGAGATGCCAAAGGTCATCGCCTCTGCGCAGGCGGCAATTTGCACGCCAACCAGCAGTTGATTCACCGCCTTCATCGCCGAGCCTGCGCCCGCGCTATCGCCCAGTTTAAAGACATTAGAGGCAATCGCATCAAGCGTTGGCGCGAGGGCTTCATATGTCTCTGCACTGCCCGATGACATCACGGACAACTCACCTGTCGCGGCGCGACCTGCGCCACCGGACACTGGTGCATCCAAATACAGCAGCCCGAGATCCTGACAACGTTTTTCCATATCGCGTGCAAAATCAGGCGCTACAGTGGCGCTCGACAAAATCGCAGCCCCCTTGCGCAGTTTTGCGGCAATTCCATTTGGCCCGAACAAAACGGTTTCAGTCTGCGCTGCGTTTAAAACAATGATCACCACGGCATCAAGATCGCCAGCCACGTCCTCTATCGTCCCTGATGCACCACCAAGTGACTGAAAACGCTCGACTTGCGCGGGATTGATATCAAAACCGTGAACGGTGTGCCCAGCGCGCAGAGCAGATTGTGCCACGCCAAACCCCATCGATCCAAGACCGATCACGCCAATTGTTTGTTTAATTCCGCTCATGTTCCGTCCCATCTATGTGAAATTTTAAAATCAAAGTCGCGTTACGCAAACTGATTGCTTGAATTTGGTATACCAAAATGCATATTCATATGGCAACGCACAATATGCACAATTCGCGTCCGATGCTTCGGCTGACGCAAAGGGAGGATCGCGGTATGAAGGCTCAACTACAATTTGCCGACAGCTTGTCACGGCTTGGAACAGAATCCGCTTTCGAAGTCTTAGCACGCGCTCAAAACTTGGCGGCGCAAGGGCGCGACATCATCAATCTTGGAATCGGCCAACCCGATTTTCAAACACCTGAAAATATCGTCGAAGCGGGTATCAAGGCCTTACGTGACGGGCATCACGGCTACACGCCTGCAAACGGCCTGCCGCAACTGCGCGAAGCTGTGGTCGCAGATTTGCACCGTCGTCATAATGTCGAGGTCGATCCGAAAAATATTGTCGTTGTCCCCGGAGGAAAGCCGACAATGTTTTTTGCCATCACGATGTTCGGCCAACCTGGCGTGGAAATCATTTACCCCAACCCCGGCTTTCCAATTTATGAAAGCGTGATCAACTATTCAGGGGCGACCCCTGTGCCTATGGCGCTGAAAGAAGAAAACGGGTTTGCCTTTTCCGCCGAAGCCGTGCTTGCCCAAATCACCGACAAAACACGATTGATCATCATCAACAGCCCCGCCAACCCAACAGGCGGCGTGGCTCCAAAGGTGGAAATCGATAAGCTGGTCGCGGGGCTGCTAGAGCATCCCCATGTGGCGTTGATGTCCGATGAGATCTATTCCAACATGCTTTATGGCGGGCGCGAACATGTCAGTCTTTTGCAATATCCCGAAATCAGAGATCGACTGATCATGCTGGATGGATGGTCGAAAACTTACGCCATGACAGGCTGGCGCATTGGCTATGCCGTTTGGCCGGACTCTATGGTCGATCACGTCACGCGCCTGTGCATCAACGATCATTCTTGTGTCAATGCCGCGACACAATTTGCGGCGATGGAAGCATTGAATGGACCGCAAACTGCTGTGCACAGCATGGTCGCTCAATTCGATGCGCGGCGTGAAGTCATCGTGCGTGACCTCAACGCCCTGCCTGGTGTACGCTGCCCTGATGCCGCTGGCGCATTCTATGCCTTTGCCAACATTGAGGGCACGGGTATGACTGCTGTCGAAGCACAAAATAAATTCCTGAACGATGCAGGTGTCGCGACCGTTGCGGGGACATCATTCGGCGCTTGGGGCGAAGGATATTTGCGTTTTTCTTATGCGAACTCAACCGAGAACATCATCGAAGCCATCCGCCGCATTCGTGGCCTACTATAAATTTTTGAAAGGGCATTCCAAATGACCGACACACCACTTCTTATCCTTGGCGCAGCTTTTTCAGACGAGGAACGTGCCCGCCTACAAGCAGCCCATGCGACCTGTTTTGCAGGGTCTCCTGACGATGTTGCGACCCTGTCTGAGGCATCACGGGCCACAGTCAAAGCGATCGCATTTAAAGGCCACAATCCCTTGAATGGGGCTGTCATGGATTTGCTGCCAAACCTTGGCATCATCGCAAACTACGGCGTTGGCTATGATGCGATCAATGTTGAAGATGCCTCTGCGCGCGGCGTCAAAGTGACGAACACGCCGGATGTCTTGAACGATGATGTGGCGGACATCGCCGTCGGCATGATGATCGCTCAATCCCGCAACATGGTGGCAGGCGACGCATTGGTGCGTTCTGGAAAATGGGCTGCGGGCGAAACCTTGCCGCTGAATCGCAAAATGTCGGGGTCCTCTGTTGGGATCGTCGGGCTTGGCCGGATTGGCCGTGATATTGCGGACCGTTTGGCGGCGTTCAAAATGGATATTCACTATCATGCGCGTTCTGAAAAACAGACGCCGGGTTGGACATATCATGCGGATGTGGTGTCTTTGGCTTCTGCTGTCGATTATCTTGTCATCGCCCTTGTTGGTGGCAAAGCGACAGAGAAATATGTCTCACGCGAAGCCATCGCGGCCCTTGGCCCACGCGGTGTGATTGTCAACATTTCACGTGGCAGCACTATTGACGAAGAGGCTCTGATCGAAGCCTTGGCCAATGGCTCAATCGCCGGTGCCGGCCTTGATGTGTTCAACGATGAACCAACAATCGACGAGCGGTTCTATGCGCTAGAAACAGCCGTTTTGCAGCCACACCAAGGATCAGGAACAGTTGAAACACGCCGTGCGATGGCAGAATTGCAGCTGGCGAATGTGTCGGCACATCTTGCTGGTACAGATCTGTTAACACCTGTCAATTAGGCCAATCAAACACATCAAAAAAGGGCGCCTCACTTGGGCGCCCTTTTTCATGTCTATGCCTTTAACAAAGTCGATCACGCGTTGGGTTGATCGTCTTCGATGTAGTAACGAATGTTGTCTTCAAAGCTTTCGTCAGCGGTCAAGCCAAGCGCGAGCGCTTTCTTGGTTTCGAACTTAAACTGCCAACCTTTGGCGATGGCCCAGACCGCATCGTCGGCCTCAAAGGTGATCAGTTTTTCAGGCTCAGGCCCTGCTACGGCTGTCATCGCATCGATCATTTCACCGATGGTCAAATTCTGCCCCGGCATGGTCATGCAGCGGTTTGGACCAAAGTCTTCGGCAGGGATTTCAGCCCCTTTGATCAGGTTTTCGATGCATTTACGTGGCGACAGATAGAAGTGCGGGAAGTCACGGCTAACAGGGCAGTTGGACGCAATGCCGTTCAAAGGTTCGCGGAAAATCGACGACATGAATCCAGAAGCCGCGCGATTGGGTTTACCGGGGCGTACTGAAATCGTTGGCAAGCGGAAGCCGCGCCCATCGATCAAACCACGACGGGAATAGTCATTGACCAGCAATTCGCCGATAGCCTTTTGCGCACCATAAGATGTCTGCGGGTTGAGCAAAGTCTGATCCGTAATCACATCCGGCAGATCGCCACCGAAACAAGCGACCGAGGATGTGAACACAACCACAGGCGCGTGCGGCAAAGCACGGCAACGTTCAAGTACGTTCAAGGTGCCCATCATATTGATGCGCATCCCCAGATCTAAATCTTCTTCAGCTTGGCCCGACACAATGGCGGCCAACAGATAGATGACATCAACATCTTCGGAAATCAGTTGGTTCACTTGCGCCGCATCCGAGATGTCGCATGTGGCTGTTTCAACCGCAAAAGGCGCCTCAACAGTCGCGGGATCGACAACATCCGCCAACACAAGCGTGTCGATCGCTTGCCCACGCATAGTACCGCGCGCGGCGAGTGAATATGCCAGTTTTTGACCGACGAAACCGCCGCCTCCAACAATAAGAATTTTCATAACCTGTCTCCCAGTTTTACTAAATTAGTTCGCGTGCGGCGAGGTTGCGCATCAAGGCTGATGTGCCGAACGTCCACGCCGGACATTCCGTTGATAGGCGCACCGTATTGGTGAGCGCCCCGAGCGTAGGTTCCGAAATGGTCACCACATCGCCCATTTTATGCGTAAAGCCCTGCCCCTTGGTGTCGCGATCTTTGACCGGCGCAAACAGCGTGCCAAGAAATAGGAAAAAGCCGTCGGGGTATTGATGATGACGGCCTATGGTTTGGTCGACAATGCTTTGCGGCGTGCGCGAGATTTTGTTCATTGAAGACCGCCCATCCATCACAAAGCCGTCGTCGCCAGTGACTTTCAAATCCACCTCGGCGTTTTGTACAGTTTCCATGTCAAAGTCATCATCGAACAAACGCACAAAAGGCCCAATGGAACAGGAAGCATTGTTGTCTTTGGCCTTACCCAAAAGCAAAGCAGAGCGCCCTTCAACATCGCGCAGGTTCACGTCATTGCCCAAGGTCGCGCCCACAACTTTACCCGTCGATGTGACAGCTAAAACGATTTCGGGTTCGGGATTGTTCCAACTCGACATCGGATGCAAACCAACAGAAGCGCCCCAGCCTACGGCTCCCATAGGCTGCGATTTGGTGAAAACCTCTGCGTCAGGGCCAATGCCCACTTCCAAATACTGTGACCACAGGCCTTCGGCTTGCAAGATCGTTTTGATCTCCATCGCCTTGTCAGACCCCGGCACGATACCCGACAGGCTATCCCCGATACGGGCTTTGACGCGCGTGCGAATTTCTTCGGCGCGATCTGCATTGCCTGCGGCCTGCTCTTCGATCACGCGCTCGACCATGCTTTCGGCAAAGGTGACGCCAGAGGCTTTGATCGCCTGCAAATCAGTCGGTGCCAAGAAATGCAACGCCGTGTCGCCCGCACCTTCTACAGAGCCTTTAGCAACATCACTCAATGTCGCAATAACTTCGCCTTTGGCCGCACGCACGAAAGCAAGCAGATCGTCACGCTCCAAAAGATCGCGCATGGTGGGCGCATCTTTTGACGTGATGTCGATCACCGCATCGCCGCGCAAGACAACAACACAAGGACCGATATTTGGGCGCCAAACGCGGCCTACGAATGTGGCGTCAGGCGTTGGGTTTGAAAAAGGTATCATAGATTTACTTTCACAGATCTACGGCAGGAAAAATCTTGCCAGGGTTCAGGATGTTATTGGGGTCCAACGCAGTTTTTACGGCACGCATAAATGCAACAGCAGGCCCATGCTCGGCCTCCATATATTTCGCTTTGCCAAGGCCAATTCCGTGTTCGCCAGTCACAGTGCCACCAAGGCGAAGCGCAAGCTCACACAGATTGTCGCTGAAGGCTTTGACCCGCGCGAGTTCCTCTGCATCTTCAGGATCGACACCAATGCCACAGTGGAAATTTCCGTCTCCAACATGGCCGACAAGTGTCGAGGTCAACCCCAAACGCAGGCTGCTGTCTTTGGCTTCCATCACGGCTTCGGCCAGTCGTGAGATCGGCACGCAAACGTCGGTGGACATCAAATGCTTGCCCGGGCTTAGCGCCCGTGATGCGTAATGGGCTTTGTGGCGCATCGCCCAAAGGGCTGTGCGTTCTTCAGCTTTAGACGTCCATGAAAAGGCCTGCGCTGAAAACTCGGCTGCGATATCGCCAAAGCCTTCCGCCTGTTCGGCAACAGATGAAGGTGAGCCATGGAATTCAACAAACAGATGCGGTTTCTCAGGCAGATCGCTTTTAGAATACATGTTAAAACCACGCACCATAACGTCATCCAACAACTCGATACGCGCCATCGGAATGCCCGATTGAATGGTCAAAATCACAGTATTCACAGCGTCTTCGATGCTATCAAAGTAACAGGTCGCAGCGGACATCGCCTCTGGGACACCGTGCAGTTTGACGGTCAGTTCTGTGATGATGCCGAGCGTGCCCTCGGACCCAATCAACAGATGGGTGAGATCATATCCAGACGACGTTTTGCGTGCGCCTGTGCCGGTACGAATGATTGACCCATCGGCCATCACGGCCTCGAGCGCCAAAACATTGTCACTCATGGTGCCGTATCTGACAGCCGTCGTACCAGAGGCGCGCGTCGCGGCCATGCCTCCAATCGATGCATTCGCACCGGGATCAACAGAAAAGAACAACCCCGTATCGCGCAAATGCGTGTTCAACTCTTCACGCGTCAATCCGGGTTGAACCGTGACGGTGAGGTCCTCGTCATGCACCTCTAGAACCTTGTTCATTTTAGAGAAGTCAAGCGTCACACCACCTTGGACTGGCAAGTGTTGACCCTCCAAACACGTCCCTGCGCCGTAAGCCACAATCGGGCAGGCGTGGGTGTTACACAGCTTGACGATCTGCGACACATCTTCGGTGTTCTCAGGGAAAACAACGGCATCAGGCGGCGTATGGGGAAAGTATGTTTCATTCTCGCCATGCTGTGCGCACACGGCGTCAGACGTCACCAAACGATCTCCCAAAAGTCGTTCAAGCGCCTTGAGAGCAGATTGAATTGTCATATGAAAGTCCTTGTCATGGCGCAGGTCAAAGGATGCATCACCCTATCCCGCGCATTGAAAGTATGGCCAGTGCAACGACCAACAACATGGAAGCCGCCATGGCGTAATTGATTCTGCGCTGGGTCTTTTCAGCCAAATCCAACCGGTGCAAAACAACCCCTGCATAGAGCCAGCCCAGATGAATCGGTATCCACAGCATCGCGATTAAGGCAAGCTTGACGCCCGCCTCCAAAATCAAGTTGTCGGGAATAAATGCAAAGCCCGAAAAGAACGCGATATTGACGCTATAGGCCTTGGGGTTGATAGCTTGCAATAGAATTCCTTGCCTTATGCCGGGCGCGTTTTGGGCCTCGATAAAGGCTATTTTCGATCCTGCAAAAGCAATTTTGGCTGCGAGATACGTCAGATAAACCACTGAGCACACCAATAACACTGTGCGCACGGCGGGTTGGGACAACAGCACAGCGGCGATGCCTGAAATGGCAGCCAATGCCACAAGGTTTGAGCCAATGAACAAGCCCACGACATAACGCAGACCAACACGGAACCCGAAAGCAGCGCCCACACCTGCGGCCGACAAAACGCCAGGTCCAGGTGTGACAATAAGGAAAAAGACTGCGCTTAGAAAAATCAGCATTTTGTAACAACCGACGTAAAATTGTTTTCCATGAGCGCCCTCTCTTGCAAAGTCAAAAACGGACTTCGCACATGCCTTGCATAACCCTCAAAATGGTATACCATTTTTGAGGAGCATCAAGACCAAGTTGCAACTTTACAAATAATAACTCACTCAAAGGACATCACACCCTTATGAAACTGTTCGATCTCACCGGAAAAACCGCCCTTATCACTGGCTCGTCAATGGGCATCGGCTTCGCGCTTGCACGCGGGCTATGTGAAGCAGGGGCGCAAGTGATCCTCAACGCGCGTGGCGCAGACAAACTTGACGCCGCAGCAGCAGAATTGCGCGCCGAGGGCCACACTGTTTTCACTCTGCCGTTTGACGTCACAGACCATGCTGGCGTTGCTGCTGCAGTTGACGGCTTTGAAGCAGACCACGGCCCTATCGATATCTTGTTCAACAATGCAGGCATGCAGCACCGCACACCATTGCATGAATTTCCCGCAGATAAATTTGAACAGCTGATGAAGACCAACGTGACATCTGTGTTCAATGTTGGCCAAGCCGTCGCCGTGCACATGATCAAACGCGGCACCGGTAAAATCATCAACATCGCGTCTGTTCAAACCGCGCTCGCGCGCCCCGGCATTGCCCCCTACACCGCCACAAAAGGCGCGGTTGCCAACCTGACCAAAGGTATGGCCACAGACTGGGCTCCGCTTGGATTGAACTGCAACGCCATCGCACCGGGGTATTTCGACACGCCACTCAATGCGGCGCTTGTGGCGGATCCTGAGTTCAGCTCATGGTTGGAAAAACGCACACCGGCTGGACGTTGGGGCCAGATCGAAGAGCTTGTGGGCGCGGCTGTGTTCTTGTCGTCCAATGCATCGAAATTCGTAAACGGACATACACTATTCGTCGATGGCGGCATCACAGCCTCGCTTTAAGCGAATATTACGACGATCCATTTCACTGATCCTTTGGGAGGAGGAAACGATGACAGAGAAACCAACAGTAGGCTTTATTGGTGTCGGCTTGATGGGCCACGGTATGGCGGCCAATATTCTTAAAGGCGGCTACCCGCTGTACATTAAGGGCAATAGCAACCGCGAACCCATTGATGATCTTGTCTCGAAGGGGGCCGTCGAAATCACCAGCCCCAAAGAAATGGCAGCGTTGTGCGATGTCATTCACTTGTGCCTGCCAAACAGTGATTCCGTTGAAGCCGTCATTCGCGGCGACGATGGCATTTTGGCTGGCGGTAAGGCAGGACTGATTGTTGTGGATTCGAGCACAGCCAACCCAACCTCGACGGTCATATTGGCCGAAGAACTGGAAGCCGCAGGAATGCACATGGTCGACGCACCTTTGGGTCGCACGCCGAAAGAAGCCGAAGCCGGCATGCTGGATGCCATGGTCGGCGCCGATGATGCGATCTTTGCCAAGGTCTTGCCCATCATTGACTGCTGGGCGGGGATCATCAACCACGTGGGCCCTGTGGGATCGGCGCATAAAATGAAACTCATCATGAATTTCATATCCATGGGCTATGCCGCCCTTTATGCCGAAGCCCTCAGCATTGGCGTCAAATCGGGTGTCACACCGCAGGTCATCAATGATGTGATCGGTGCATCGCGTTTGTCGAACGGATTCTTTGAAACCTTCATGGGATGCGCTGTTGGACGTGACATGGACATCCATAAGTTCTCGATCACCAACGCCTCAAAAGACGTGCATTATGCCTCCGCTATGGCTTCCAGCACACGCACATTGAACCCTGTCGGCGAAGCGGTGAAATCCTATTACACCTATGTCGAAGCCAACGGGCACGGTGCCGATTATGTGCCGCATCTGGCAGATCATGTCGCAAAAATGAATGGCTTTGATTTGGCCGAAGCCGTCCGAAAAGGCGCAAAATAAACACGCCGTTTCAAACCATAAAAACGCCGCCCCAACATATTGCATGGGGCGGCGTTTTGCATCAGTCGACGTATTTTACTTGATCGCTATCGAGCATATCCAGAATGTCTTGCGGCACTTTCAGTCCCTCTTCGACCTTTTGATCAAGCTCAGCTTCAAGCGCTTTAATATCGACAAGGCGCGCGATCACTGCGTCGATTTCGGCGAAAGGCACCACAACCACACCATCACGGTCGGCAACGATCATATCGCCTGTCTCAACCTGGCGCCCGCCAACATGAACGCCAAATCCAACCGTGCCTGGACCAGTGATCATAGGTGAATTGGGGGTCAGCCCCGTACACCAACACGGCAATCCGACCTTGGCCACGCCTTCAAAATCACGCATGGTACCATCGGTAACATAGGCCACAGCGCCGCAGTTTTTAGCCATGCCGATGACTCGATCCCCGACAGTGGCGCTGCCTTGAAAGCCATCAACACTCCCCACCAGAACATCCCCTGCTTGAATAAAGCTCAACGCAGCAAGTGTTGCCAGAACATCCCCCGGACCATTATAGGCAGTCAATGCAGGCCCTGCGGCTACGAAAGGCAGACCTTCAGCAACGCCCAGTGCCTGAATGCTGTGATGCATCGCGCCAATACCGTCCATAGCATCTGCGACAAAACCAGTGGGAACACCTTGAAACGCATCGATCTGTGCCTGACTGGGGCGCGGGTTCAGTCGTTTTATTTTCAGTTTTGCAGGTTGCTCAAGCATAAATAGATCCTTTATTTCAATCTACGGCGTTTAATCATTTCAAATTTTCAGATTGTGCGAACAGCTTGGCAAAGACCAACCCGTTGGCCGTCGCATCACAACGTGCCGCTGCGACTTGCGTCTGCTCGGTCGGTGCGTCTTGCAACATCGACAGCTCTGTCATCCGCTGGCATTGCAATTTGTTTTGCAACAGATCGAATTTCACTTCGATGCCAGCGATAGCGGCTATATCTTCGCCGCCTTTCTCTAACACAAGGTCCATGCGCGCGCTGATATACTGCGTCCATGTTGTTTGCGCCTCAAGAAAACACTGCAATGCAGCTTGCGGCGCATCTGCTGTGAACTGAATACAAGCTCCAAGCGCTTCGTTTACGCAGGCAATGACGGGACTGCCATTTTGCATCTGCGTTGCCAGACAGGTTTCAACCTGACTTTGCGATTGCAGCATTTCGTCTGCACTCAGTGGAGCGGTAGGGGCAAGATAAATTGCCGCGATCAAAGCCAGTCGTTTCATTTGATATCCCGATCTTCAATTGACGCAAGTGTCATCCATAATTGCTCTTGCATTTGGTATACCAAATCGCGATGCTATGCAAAGCAACAATAATTACGTGGCCTATTTTCGGGTCAAGGAATCACGACGGAGGGGCAAAAGATGAGCAATACGAGGGCAGGAAAAAGGTTCAGATCACAAGAATGGTTTGATAACCCGAACAACCCAGGCATGACGGCGCTCTATCTAGAACGCTATCAAAATCAGGCCTTTACCGTCGAAGAGCTGCAAGACGAACGCCCGATTATCGGTATCGCGCAATCTGGTTCAGACCTTGCGCCATGCAACAAAATCCATGTGTTTTTGATGGATCGGATCAAAGCTGGCATCCGTGACGGCGGCGGCATCCCGATGGAATTTCCTGTCCACCCGATTCAAGAAACAGGCAAGCGCCCGACAGCCGCACTTGATCGCAACCTGTCCTATTTGGGCCTTGTCGAGGTCTTACATGGCTATCCAATTGATGGCGTTGTTTTGACCACGGGCTGCGATAAAACCACGCCCGCGATGTTGATGGGAGCGGCTACGGTTGATATTCCCGCCATCGCTTTGAACGGCGGTCCGATGTTGGACGGCTGGTGGAAAGGCGAACGCGCGGGCTCGGGCACGATCATCTGGGAAAGCCGCCGATTGCTCGCTGAAGGCAAGATTGATTACGAAGAATTTATTGAACGCGCCTGTTCATCTGCCCCCTCGCTTGGGCACTGCAACACCATGGGCACGGCTTCCACGATGAATGCGATGGCCGAAGCATTGGGCATGTCTTTGACCGGAAACTCTGCCATTCCTGCGCCGTTCCGCGAGCGTATGAACATGGCTTACGAGACGGGCAAACGCATTGTTGGCATGGTTTTGGAAGACCTTAAACCCTCTGACATCATGACGCGCGAAGCATTCGAGAACGCAATTGTCACCAACTCTGCCATCGGTGGTTCCACCAACGCGCCGCCGCATTTGCAAGCCGTTGCGCGCCATATCGGTGTCGAATTGAATGTGAAAGATTGGGAAACCGTCGGTTTTGATGTGCCGCTCTTGGTCAACATGCAGCCCGCAGGCAAATATCTAGGCGAAAGTTTTTACCGCGCAGGCGGCGTGCCGGCTGTGATGGCCGAGCTGCAAAAGGCTGGTCGCATTCATCAAGGGGCGATGACCGCCACAGGCAAGACGATGGGCGAAAACCTGAACGGTTTGGCCTCAGAAGACACCGACGTAATCAAAACCTATGATGCGCCGATGCGTGAAAACGCAGGATTCATGGTGCTTTCAGGCAATTTGTTTGACAGCGCCTTGATGAAAACTTCGGTGATTTCAAAAGATTTCCGCGAACGGTTTCTGTCAGAACCCGGCAACGAAGGCGTCTATGAAGCCCGCGCTGTGGTGTTTGAAGGACCGGAAGATTACCACAACCGAATCAACGATCCAGCCCTAGAAATCGACGAGAAAAGCATCTTGTTCATCCGTGGCGTCGGCTGTGTCGGCTATCCGGGCTCCGCCGAGGTTGTGAACATGCAGCCTCCAGACGCGATCATTCGTCAAGGCATCAATCATTTGCCAACCGTGGGCGATGGCCGTCAATCAGGCACATCTGAAAGCCCATCCATTTTGAACGCCTCGCCAGAAAGTGTTGTTGGCGGCGGCTTGGCCCATTTGAACACGGGCGACATGGTCAAACTTGACCTGAATGCGCGTGTTCTGAACGCGATGGTAGACGACGCCGAATGGCAGGCGCGCATCGATGCATGGACCCCGCCAGAACTGCGCAATCAAACACCATGGCAAGAAATTTACCGCAAAAACGTCGGGCAACTGTCTGACGGCGGCTGTTTAGAGCTGGCGACAGCCTATCAAAAAGTCGGGCAAGATTTGCCTCGCGACAACCATTAGGAGCACCTTGAAATGCAAACAATTATTGTAACAGGCGCAGGCAGCGGCGTTGGACGCGCAACTGCTCATGCTTTTTTGAACGCTGGTTGGAAAGTAGGTCTCGTGGGACGCCGCGAAGCACCCTTGCATGAGACAGCCGAAGGTTACGAGCATGCGATGGTTTTGCCATGCGATGTCACCAACGAGGCCGAAGTCGAGGCACAGTTTGGCAAAGCTTACACCGCATGGGGCCGCGTTGACGCACTGTTCAACAATGCAGGTGTCGGCATGAAAGGCGCACCAGTGGATGAGTTGTCCGTCGATGGATTCCGCACCCTGATGGATGTGAATGTCAGCGGTGCATTCATCGCAGCACGCGCCGCCTTTGGCTTGATGCGCAAGCAATCGCCACAAGGCGGTCGGATCATCAACAACGGATCGGTGTCATCTTACGTGCCACGCATCGGTTCTGCGCCCTACACGATGTCGAAACATGCCGTTCTTGGCCTGACCCGCACGCTTTCCCTTGATGGTCGCCCATTCAACATCGCTTGTGGCCAGATCGATATCGGCAACGCCCTAACAGACATGGCGCAATCCATGACCACAGGCATGCCGCAAGCCAACGGGTCGATCGAAATCGAACCGGTGATGCATGTCGATAATGTTGCGACTTCTGTGCTTCATATGGTGACTTTGCCAGAGGGCGCGAACGTACAGTTCATGACCGTTATGGCCACCAACATGCCCTACATCGGGCGCGGCTAAACCACACAACAGTTCCTCCCTGAAGCGGGCTGCGTCGTTACGATGCGGCCCGCTTTTGTATTTAGGCCATCTTGGTTCTCTCGCGTTGCCAGATGTAGATACCTGAGCCGATAATGATCAAGCCTCCCACCAGCGTCCACAGCGTTGGCCATGTGCCAAATACCAAAAAGCTGGCGGCGGCGGCCAAGAACAGTTGGATATAAACAACAGGCGACAATATCGACGCATCCGCCAAACGGTGTGCATAGGTGGCGCTGATATGGCCAAACGCGCCAAACATCCCAATAAGCCCCAAGACAATAAAATCTACGATCTGCGTGGGCCAAACCCAAATCGGTAAAGCCACAGGCGCAAGGGACAGGCTGGCCAAACCAGAGGACCAAAGCTGCATCGTTGAATTGCGTTCAATCCCCGCCAACAACCGCGTCATCACAAAATACATCGCAGCCAATGCCAAAGCACCAATGTTCAAAAACATTGCAGGATGAAAGGCCGTCCCCCAAGGCTGCATCACGACCAACACCCCGATGAAGCCCACACAGACAGCGATAACACGGCGAATGCCGACTTTTTCTTTTAACACAGGAATAGCCAAAAGCGTCACCACCACGGGGGCTGCAAACATGATCGTCGTGGTCACGGTAATCGGCAGATATTTCAGAGAAGTGAAGTTGCAAATCGTCGACCCAAATAAGAACGCGGCCCTAAAGAACTCTTTCCAAGGATTGTTGGTGCGCAAGGCATCCATGCCTTCTTTGGGAAGGAAAAGCACCAAGGACACTAAGAAATGGACAGCGTATCGGGCGAACACGACCTGAAGTGCGGGCAAGCCCGCCAAGATAAGCCATTTCGCCGAAGTATCGATGCAGGTGAAAAAGAAAATTGCGAGCGCCATCATGGCCACCCCAAGTCCAACTTTATCTTCGCGCGGGGCGATCGTTTTCAACACAGAGCGAGACATACATGCATTCCTAATCCGACGCGTTCATAGCGCGTTGTCGTTAAAACCTTCAGGCACGCGGCCTAAATTGACTGTTCTGATATTTAAACAAAAGCATAGACAGCTTTGCCTCGACCAAGATCGACACACAGTTTACGCGCCGCAGCAAATCACGCAGGCAGCTGCAACGCGCATTGGACACGCCCAATAGGCCCTTTGCAATTCGCGCATAGAGGCGTTTAGGTCATTACATCACAGCGCCGACGTTCCAAGGCACGAACTCGTAATCGCCAAGCCCTTGCGCCTCTGACTTAGACTGCCCGCCTGATGCCATACGCAACCAAGCGTCATAGATCTCGCGACCAACCTCTTCGACAGAGGCGCCTTCGGTCAAAATACGACCCGCATTGACGTCCATATCCTCAGACATGCGCGTATACATTTCGGTGTTTGACGCGACTTTGAGCGTTGGCGACGGTTTGGAGCCAAACGCAGACCCACGCCCCGTTGTGAACACCACCAAGTTACAGCCAGAAGCGATTTGCCCAGTTACAGAGGCGGGGTCATAACCGGGGCTGTCCATAAAGACAAAGCCGCGCTCAGTGACGGTTTCCGCGTATTTATAGACACCATTCAAAGGCGTTGTGCCGCCCTTGGCCGCAGCGCCCAGCGATTTTTCCAAGATGGTGGTCAAGCCACCCTTTTTGTTGCCGGGGCTTGGGTTGTTGTCCATGCTGCCTTTGTTGATTGATGTGTATTCTTGCCACCAATCGATCAGGCCAAGCAATTTGTTGGCCACATCATCGCTTGAGGCACGCGCCGTCAAAAGATGTTCCGCACCGTAAATTTCAGGGGTTTCAGCCAGCACGCCCGTGCCGCCTTGCGCCACCAGCAAATCAACAGCATGCCCCACAGCCGGGTTCGCCGTGATACCAGACCAAGCGTCAGAACCACCACATTGCAGCGCGACCATCAAATCGGACGCAGGGCATTCAGTGCGCGTGTCTTCATTGACGATCGGCAACATGGCTTCGACTTTTTTGATGCCAAGCTCGACAGTTTTGCGCAGACCGCCAACGTCTTGGATGTTCATCGATTGAAAGCGCGGACCAGGCACCAAACCATAGGCTTCGATCAACCAGTCAATCTGCATCATTTCGCAGCCAAGGCCGGCCATCAAAACACCGCCAACGTTCGGGTTTTTCGCATAACCCCAAAGCGTACGTTGTAAAAATTCAAAGCCCGTGCCATCGCCACCCATGGCACAACCTGTGCCGTGGCAAAAGGCTGCGACGCCATCAACATTGGGATAATCGGCCAATTTTTCGTCGGTGAAATGCGCGGCAATCATTTTCGCGGCGGTGGCAGAACAATTCACTGAGGTCAAAACGGCGATGAAATTACGGGTTCCAACACGGCCGTTCGCGCGCTTGTAGCCCATGAATGTATCAGGTTTAGCCACGGGCGTCGCTGGCAACATATTGGTGCCAAAAGCGTGCTCTTGGTCCACGTTGCGGAAATCCAGATTGTGAACGTGAACATGCGAGCCTTTGGCGATATCCACCGCAGCATAACCAATGATTTGCGCGTATTTGTGCACGGCATCCCCTTTGGCGATGTCCGCAGTCGCGATTTTATGCCCACGCGGGATCAGCTCGATAGCCCCTTCTTCGCCGATTTGAAGGGCACGAACAGCGGTTACGACATTGTCGCGGTCTGAAAGTCTAACAGTATTGATGGGGGCAGTTGTCATAAGAATTCGCCTGAGATTTAGGGAGGTTACAGATCATCGGTCAAAAATGTGCCGGAGCGGATGCGCCGCTCCGGCAAGGTTTGCAACATCAGATTGCACGTTTAGGTATCTGTGCGCAGTGCGCGTATCACAAAAACACTTCAATCAGTGACGGCCACATGATCAAGACAGCCAAAGCGAACAATTGGATCGCGATGAACGGCAAGAAGCCTTTGAAAATATCGACCAAAGTGATGTGCGATGGCGCGACAGATTTCAAATAGAACGCTGCAGGGCCAAAGGGTGGTGACAGGAACGAGACCTGCATATTCATACAGAATACCACACCGAACCAAATCGCCACGTTCTTAGGGTCCAACGTTCCAAACAGACCAATCTCTTCGATTGGCAGTTTCAAAACGATGGGCAAGAACACAGGCATGATCAAAAGCACGATACCAACCCAGTCCATAAACATCCCCATGATGAGGAAGATGAACATCATCACAAGAATGACACCCATGGTTGGAAGGTCAGCCCCCAAAATCAAGCTGGCAACGTAAGTCGGGCCACCGGCCAGAGTGTACGCCGCAGCCAATGCAGCCGCACCGATGGTCACCCAGATGATGGTCCCTGTCGATTTCAATGTGCGCATCAAACTGTCGTAGACGATATCAAAGGTCATCTCGCGACGCAGCGCAGAGATAGTGAACACCGCGATAACGCCCATACCCGCTGCTTCGGTAATGCCCGTAATGCCGCCATAGATGGAACCAAGAACAACACCGATCACAACAGTTGGCGCGATCAAGCCTTTGCCCATCTGCCAACCCTCATCAGTCCGTTCTTTGCCAACGATGAAGCGCATCACAACATAAGACAATGCAAATGCAACCACGATAAAGGGCAGATCACTCACCATCCCAAGGAAGATCGGATCAACGCCTTCCGCCACTGTATTTTCACCTGTGAGCGTAAAGAACATCGCACGGACAAAGATGACACCTGTGATCCACATCGAAAACTTAGCCATAAAGCCAAGGAACATCAGCGATTTTTCAGACCCGTGTGGCGCTTCGGGATCAGGCTCTGGCAGCGGTGCCAAAGATGGATTCAACCGCACTCGGACGATGATGTATATAATAAAGAAACTCGCCAACATGAAACCAGGCAGGAATGACGCCGTGAACAGCGCTTTGATCGAGGTCTCAGTGATGAGGCCGTAGAAAATCAAAACGATAGAGGGCGGAATCATGGTGCCCAAAGACCCAGAGGCACAGATCGTCCCGATGGCCAAGTTTTGATTATACCCAAGACGCAGCATCTGTGGCAAAGCGATCAGACCAAGCAGCACAACTTCGCCGCCGATGATCCCAGACATCGCCGCCATAATCACCGCCATAACAGAGGTCACAACAGCAATACCACCGCGTGTACGCGCCAGCCAAACATTAAGCGATGAATACATATCACGCGCAATGCCGGTCCGCTCCAACAAGGACGCCATAAAGATAAACAGCGGCACCGATATCAGAACATAGTTCGTCATCTGTCGATAGACGGCCTGCCCCAACACGTTGAACGGGCCACGACCAAAGTCACTGAACATCAGCTCAGGGCCGAATTTCATCACCAAAGTTGCAACGGCCAAAAAGGCAGAGGCAAAGCCAAGCGGCATACCCAGCGCCAACAGCGCAAACATGCCAAGCAAGAGCAAGAGCGAAAGCGTGCCAATATCGGTCACTTTCATCCATGCGAAGGCTTCTAAGAATTCCATATCAATCTTCCCTCAACGTCGCGCGGATATTTTCGATTTCAGTCTCATCAATATCGTCATGCGCGGCGGGCTCTTTGTGCCAATCAGCAATGAGATTGGACAAGGCTTGCAATGCAACAAGACACATGATGATCAAAATGGCAGGTTTGAGCGTCGCAGGAATGGGCGGATCCCATGCTGTGCCAAATGTTTCCATGCGCATAAATTTGAGTTTCGCTTCATCAAAGCCGCCCCAAACAAGTGCGAAGGTAAAGACCCAGATCAAAAACAACGAAATAACGTCAGCCATCTTCTTCATCCAGCGTGGCAGGATGTCATAGATGACGTAGATACGGATGTGACTGCGTTGTTGCATGGCATAAAGCCCCGCAAGCAAGAACAAAAACGATGCCATCCATAAGGACATTTCATTGGCCCAAAGCGTTGGCGTGTTGAATCCGTAACGCGAGACGACTTCGTAGAACATCACCAAAACAAGACAGACAACACCAATCATCGAGATGCGTGAACACACCAGAGACAAGATATCAAAGAACCCTTGCGGTTTTGATTCAATCGGACCGACCGTGTCGGACAGGTAAATGGCTGTTAGTAAAACCGTGCCCGAGAATGTGAACAAAATCATCTGCGCCAAAAGGACACCAGACGGGCTGAGTAGATCGTACATTGTCACGGGCTCTGCTGCGACAAAAGTCTGAATCGCCATCCACGCAAAGGTGATGGCGGCAGCTATGGCAAATCCAATCATTCCAAAACGGATTGGTTTGCGCATCGAGCCGAGCCATATGCTCTCGCTTTCCATGTGCTTAGCACCCCACTATTTAAGTTTTTGATTTTTTTGAGAAAGAGAGGGCGAACCAAATTCTATTCAGCTCGCCCAAGTATTCCATGATCTTAGATCATTATGCCTGTCTTATTCGGAAAGCAGGCCCAATTGCTTAAGGTAACCACGGTGGCTTTCGACCAACGCAATAGCTTTTGGTGACCCTTCAGCAAATGTGTCCCACGCTTTTTGAGCTGTGGTACGGAACGCAGTTTTGTCTTCATCAGACCAATCGTGCAAAGTCACGCCTTGGGTTTTCAACTTTGCAGCTGCTTCAGCGTTTAGCTTTTCATTGGAAAGCGCTGTGTGCAGTGACAATTTTTGCATTGCCGTGTCCATGATGCGGCGTTCTTGCTCGCTCATGCCGTCCCAAACAGCTTTGTTACACGCAAGGTGGTCAGATGGCATGGAGTGGAAGCCAGGGTAGTTTGCGTGCTTAACGATGTCGTACAAACCAAGACCAACGTTGTTGGCAAGACCAGACGCATCTGCGCCATCGATGATGCCAGTTTCAAGCGCTGTAAAGATTTCAGTGAAATCCATCACGATTGGAGTTGCGCCCATTTCGGTGAAAATCGCTGTTTCAAGACCTGGAGGTGAACGGAACTTCCAACCTTTCAGATCTTCAGGACCTGCAAGTGGACGAGATGAGGCAAATGATTCTTGACCGTAAAGCCACCAACCAACAAGCTGCATACCTTCGGAATTGTAGAGGGCTTGTGCCGCGTCATAGCCGCCACCGTAGTAGAGCCAAGACAACTGCTGCCAAGGTGTGTCGTAGCCGCCCATGATGTCACCAACAAACTGGAACGCTGGGTCTTTACCAGTTTGGTAGGCGCCACCAGTCATGTCACAATCAAGAATGCCGTTAACGGCCGCATCGAATGTTTCAACAGTTGCCACAACAGATGATGAATAGAACATCTCGATGGTGATCTCACCACCAGACATAGTCTGAACATCGTCAACGAATTGCGCTGCAAGTTTGCCGGATGGGTGCTCAGTCGCGTAATGCGTCTGGATACGCAGGTGTGTTTGCGCATCGGCAGCGCCAGCCAGTACAGTTGCAGCAGCGGTCGCTGTCATGAGTGTCTTAAATTTCATTGTCGTCCTCCCTATCGGCGTTTCCGCCGCGTTATCTTCACCGACAGAATCCTCAAACTGTCGTCGAGATGGTATACCATCCAGAAAGAAGCTAACGATGTCGTTCTCGACAATCAACAGAAATTTGGTATACCAAATGCAATTAATTCACTTTTCTCTGGACCAAAGATCATTAATCGCGCAACAACATTGAGCTAGCCAGAACACATAATTACCGTAGGCTATAGAAACGATGACCGATAAAGCACTGCCAGACCAAATCGCCGATAAGCTGCGCCGCGACATCCTGAAAGGTGTCCTCGCCCCTGGTCAGCAAATAAAGGAACGCGATCACGCCACCGATTTGGATGTCTCACGGACCCCAATGCGCGAGGCGATTCGCATTTTGGCCAAAGAAGGTCTTGTCCTGCTGCGCCCCTCGCGCAGCCCCATTGTTGCAGATCCGTCTTTTGAAGAGATTTCTGATGTAATTGAAGTCCTTACAGCCCTTGAGTTGCGCAGTGGCGCTTTGGCCTGCCAGAACGCAACCGATGAAGACATCACACGCATTCAAGCCATGCAAGACCACATGGACAGCTGTCAGGGCAAAATCGATCGAATCGATTTTTTCGAACTTGATATGGAATTTCACATGGCGATTGCAGCAGCCTCAAAGAACGCAGTTCTTGCGGAAACGCATAGTGCCTTTGTGCGGCGCCTTTGGCGCGCACGCTACCTGTCAGCGTCCCGCAAGGACAGTTCCGACCGCGTCAAACGCCAACATCACGACATCATGCAAGCCTTTTGCGACCGCGACCCTGAACTGATGTGCGCAAAAATCAGCGTTCACCTTGATGCACTAATCGAAAATGTAAGAGACAAATACGCCAAAGAATCCGAAAGCAAATAGCTCTACCTCAGCCATTATTAAGCTGAGCTAAACTTATAGTTAAGTCATCATGATAGACATCATGCGTTTTCTACCCTTAGATAGTAAAACGCGTCCTCCCCCGCGACACTGTCAAAAGGAAGTCACAATGGCCCTGTCATCGTGCCTTCCTCCCTCAATTCTCAGCCTTGCGCGCAGCGCTTGGAAGTTCCTGCGATAGCCCTCCGCCCCGTCAGATTTGCCCTAAAAGCTCGACAATCTGAAGTGCATCGTCGACCTCAGCGATTGGCAAGCAAATGGAAATGATTTGAATGCGCAGATCACCGCATCCGACACAACGCGCATGATCAAGGTTGACTAACCGCTGACGCGATTGCGACCTGCGTCGTAGCTTGAGCGTGGAATTGATGTAATTGACGGATCGTAGATACACTAAAAACGCTTGGGCCTTATGGACGCTTTGATCCCCAAAACACTTCAGACGGAGCCTCGATCACATCAGATATCAAACCGTGTTGATCCATAAGGCGCGCGGTCAGAACACGATGCGCATCGGCTTGCTGCGCCATCCATGACACGAATGTGACCGCAGCACGCCTTTTCATATGGCGTGCAGGGCAGACCACCCAATAGGCTGGAAATTCGATCACAGGCAAAGATGGCGTGAGTGGCACAAGATCACCGCGCTCTAATTCTTTGGCAGCAACCGCCAATGATTCAAGCACAACGCCAGCTCCATCCACAGCCATTTGCAGCGCAAGCGACGAGCGATCTAACAAAATTGACTTGATGTTCGAGCTCACCGTCAGATCATTCCGGTGTAACCAAAAATCCCATTGGCAAATGGCCCGCGCACTGTCGATCAATTGCGCGCCATCCAATAGAGCTTCGGGATCAGTGCCAAAACGCGTCTGCAAGTCATCGCGTACACTTGGGCTACACATCGGCAGCACTTGATCAGGCAAAATCGGTTTGCAATGGAATCCCCCCCAATCAGACAGACCATAGCGAATATCAAAATCCATAATCTCGCGATCAAAATCTGTCGGATCGGGGGCTGCATCAATACGCAAATCCCAACCGGGATGATTTTGAACAAAGTCCGCCAAGCGCGCCCCAAGCCACCGCTCCCCAAAACTGGGGGTCACGCGCAAATTGAGCCTGCGCGCCTCATGTTGCTTACCCAAGTGACGCTCTGCGTCTTTCAGCATGCGGATGGCTGACGCACTGGCAAGAAACAATTGTTCACCTTCTAACGTCAGGCTTGAATTTCGCCCTTCTCTGCGAAACAATTTGATGCCCAATTGCTGTTCCAGAAGTTTGATTTGCTGACTGACGGCAGAGGGGGACACCAATAGCTCTTCTGCAGCGCGCGTGACAGATTTACGTCTCGCGACAGCTTCAAAAAATACGTAACTGTTCAGACTGTTCATGCGCGCCATTATCCGCTCCAACTTGGTATACCGTTTTAAACAGGCATCACGGGCAAGGGCAACTCTTCTCGCAAAAAAGAAAGCACCCTTATCTCACCCGTTGGAAAATGCCCCCAACTAACGCCGATACGATCAAACGTCAGACACCATTCAAAGACTTTGCGCGACCATCAGCCCCCTTACAGATGAGTCGTTTTGGAACGTTTACCTATTATTGCGTGTTGCCCCAATATGTCCTCAAAACCATCGTCAGAATTGATGTTAGCGCCCCCATTTGCCCACCTAAGACCCCTGCCCGCCACAGGACCGCAGTTGAGCCACGCATAAGCAATTGTAAAATAAATATTTTTCTCAGTCCGTAAATAAAATTTACAATATACAACTCACAATAGAAAAAATATTTACAAAAAAATATAGCGCTACCAGTAAGTTACAAGACCTTTGACACCAATAGCTGTAAAAACCCTGCAAGTAGCGGCCAATCGATATGAACCGCACAGTCAGGGAGGACGATCATGACGACGAAGACTTATTCACCTGATGCCGCATTTACGGCGTCTGCTCATGTTGATCGCGCGGGCTATGAGGCGATGTATGCGGCCTCTGTGGCGGATCCTGAGGCGTTTTGGGGGGAGCAGGGCAAAATCCTAGATTGGATCGAGCCCTACACGACCGTCAAACAGACCAATTTCAACTTCGGCCAAGTCGATATCAAATGGTATGCCGACGGTGTTTTGAACGTCTCGGCCAATTGTATCGACCGCCATTTGCCCACCCGCGCGCTGCAAACCGCGATCATTTTTGAACCCGATGATCCCGATGCCGAGGCGCAGCACATCACCTACAAAGAGCTGTCGGATAAGGTCAATCGCTTTGCCAATGTGCTCTTGTCCCAAGGCGTGATGCGCGGGGATCGCGTGGTGATTTACCTGCCGATGATCCCAGAGGCCGCTTATGCCATGCTGGCTTGCGCGCGCATCGGCGCGATCCATTCTATTGTTTTCGCTGGATTTTCCCCTGATGCCTTGGCCAATCGCATCAATGATTCCGGCGCAAAACTTGTGATCACAGCCGACACAGCCCCGCGCGGCGGCCGCAAGACAGCGCTTAAATCCAACGCTGACGCGGCGCTGCTGCATTGCTCTGACAAGGTGCGCTGCTTGGTGGTCAAACACACCGGCGATCAGACCACTTGGATCGATGGCCGCGATGTGGACGTCAAATACCTGATGCAGCACGCCTCGCCTGAGTGCCCGCCCCGTCCGATGAATGCCGAAGACCCGCTGTTCGTGCTCTACACATCCGGCTCGACCGGCAAACCCAAAGGCGTGGTGCATACGTCCGGCGGCTATCTGGCCTATGCGGCGATGACCCATAAATATGTGTTCGATTACCACGACGGCGATGTGTTTTGGTGCACCGCAGATGTGGGCTGGGTCACGGGCCACAGCTATATCGTCTACGGCCCGCTGGCCAATGGCGCCACAACCGTGATGTTCGAAGGCGTGCCGACATACCCCGATGCGGGGCGGTTCTGGGCCGTATGTGAAAAACACAAAGTGAACCAATTCTACACCGCGCCGACAGCCCTGCGCGCGCTGATGGGACAAGGTAATTCCTTCGTCGAAAAATACGATCTGTCCGCTATCAAAGTGCTGGGCACCGTGGGCGAGCCGATCAATCCAGAAGCGTGGAATTGGTACAATGACGTCGTCGGCAAAGGCCGCGCGCCGATCGTTGACACATGGTGGCAAACGGAAACCGGCGGGCATCTTTTGGCGCCTCTGCCCGGGGCTATCGCCACCAAACCCGGATCGGCCACCCTGCCGTTCTTTGGCGTGCAACCGGTGATTTTGGATGCCACAACCGGCGAAGAGATCGCCACGGTTGAGGCCGAAGGGGTGCTCTGTCTCAAGGACTCATGGCCCGGCCAAATGCGCACCGTTTGGGGCGACCACGAGCGCTTTCAAGAGACCTATTTCCAGCAGTACAAAGGCTATTATTTCTCAGGCGATGGCTGTCGCCGCGATGCCGATGGGTACTACTGGATCACGGGGCGCGTTGACGATGTGATCAACGTCTCAGGCCACCGCATGGGCACCGCCGAAGTGGAAAGTGCGCTGGTGGCCCACGCCGCCGTCGCCGAAGCCGCAGTTGTCGGATTCCCCCATGAAATCAAAGGCCAAGGCATCTACGCCTATGTCACTTTGATGAACGACCAAACCCCATCCGAGGCCTTGAAAAAAGAGCTGGAAACATGGGTCCGCACCGAAATCGGCCCCATCGCCAAACCGGACTTCATCCAATGGGCACCGGGCCTGCCCAAAACCAGATCCGGCAAAATCATGCGCCGCATCCTGCGCAAAATCGCTGAAAACGACACCAGCACAATGGGCGACATCTCAACTCTCGCCGAACCCGCCGTCGTCGAGGATCTTATCAACGGGTCGATTCATAACGTGCAAGCCACGGCAGACGCATAACATTCACGCCGCCTGCATTTGCGGGCGGCACAATTGGGCTGTTTGGCGCTGAAGCGTCAAGCAGTTTGGGAGGCGGAACACGCATGATGCGGGTTTCGTAAATCGATCTCGCAGGCAGCATCAAGCCGCAACGAGATCAGGGACAAAAAGGGGAGGACCCGCAATGGCGGAGAATTCAGAAAACAACGCATATTGGTCGGCAAACCTACGGATTATTGGCGTCAGCCTTGTCATCTGGTTTGTCTGTTCATTCGGGTTCGGTATCTTGCTGCGCCCAGCTTTGGCAGGCATCAAAATTGGCGGTACAGACCTTGGGTTTTGGTTTGCACAACAAGGCTCGATCCTTGTGTTTCTCGTGCTGATTTTTGCTTACGCGTGGCGCATGAATAAGCTTGATCGCGAACACGGCGTAGAGGAATAGGATATGGATCAGTTTACACTTAACCTGCTCTTTGTTGGCGCGACCTTTGCGCTTTATATCGGCATCGCACTTTGGGCCCGTGCGGGGTCCACTGCGGAATTCTACGCGGCGGGGCGCGGTGTGCACCCTGTGCTCAACGGTATGGCGACAGGCGCGGACTGGATGTCGGCTGCGTCATTCATTTCGATGGCCGGCATCATCTCTTTCGGTGGTTACGACACCTCTGCTTATTTGATGGGCTGGACTGGCGGTTATGTATTGCTCGCCATGTTGCTTGCGCCTTACTTGCGGAAATTTGGCAAGTTCACCGTGCCTGAATTTATCGGCGATCGTTTTTATAGCCCAACAGCCCGCATCGTTGCGGTGATCTGTTTGATTACAGCTTCTGTGACTTACGTGATCGGGCAAATGACCGGTGTCGGCGTAGCGTTTTCGCGCTTTTTGGAAGTGTCCAATTCAACGGGTTTGCTCATCGGTGCCGCGATCGTTTTCATGTATTCAGTATTGGGCGGCATGAAGGGCATCACATACACCCAAGTGGCGCAATATGTTGTGTTGATCATCGCCTACACGATCCCAGCGATCTTTATTTCGCTGCATCTCACAGGCAATCCTATCCCTGCTTTGGGTCTGTTTTCAGACGCAACTGCGACCGGTCAACCTTTGCTGGAAACACTCGAGGGCCTCTTGGCTGATCTTGGCTTCAAATCCTACACCGAGCAACATGACACGACATTGAACCTATTCTTATTCACTGTGTCTTTGATGATCGGCACAGCAGGTTTGCCCCATGTGATCGTGCGCTTTTTCACAGTGCCAACGGTTGCGGATGCGCGCTCTTCTGCGGGTTGGGCATTGGTGTTCATTGCACTTTTGTATCTCACGGCCCCTGCGGTTGGTGCAATGGCCCGCGTGAACCTGATCAACACCGTTTACCCTGATGGCGTGGCCTCTACGCCTGTGGCTTATGATGAACGTCCTGACTGGATGGTGAACTGGGAAAAAACCGGTCTGCTGACGTTTGACGACAAAAACGGCGATGGCAATATCCAATACGTCAACGGCGATGCCAACGAGCTGACTGTAAACCGTGACATCATCACGCTTGCAAACCCTGAGATTGCCGACCTTCCAGGTTGGGTGATCGCATTGGTTGCCGCTGGCGGCTTGGCGGCTGCTTTGTCTACCGCTGCGGGTCTGTTGATGGCGATTTCATCAGCTGTGGCGCATGACTTGATCAAGGCGCAAATCAACCCTGGTATTTCAGAGAAAAACGAGCTGTTAGCGGCACGGATTTCGATGGGAGTTGCCATCGTGGTTGCGACCTATCTTGGCCTGAACCCTCCCGGCTTTGCCGCGCAAACGGTGGCTTTGGCCTTTGGTTTGGCTGCCTCGTCAATTTTCCCTGCCTTGATGATGGGGATCTTTTCAAAGCGCATCAACAACAAGGGTGCCGTGGCCGGTATGCTTGCAGGTTTGATCGTAACGCTTGTCTACATTTTCTTGCACAAAGGTTGGTTCTTTATTCCGGGGACAAATGCATTCACAGACGCAGAGCCGCTGTTGTTGTCGATCAAATCGACATCCTTTGGCGCAGTCGGTGCGATGATCAACTTTATCGTGGCCTTCGCAGTGTCTCGTGCAACGGATGAGCCACCTGCGGAAATCCAAGAATTGGTCGAAAGCATTCGCATCCCACGCGGTGCGGGCCAAGCTGTAGACCATTAAGAATAAGGTTGGGCCTGACCCACACAGGCCCAACCTTCCTCTCGGGGCGCGTGTTTATTAACGATGACATGCGCCCCACCCCATTTTTCCAAGGACAAACGCAATGGATATAGCTGCGCAAAATGTGATCGCGTTTTTGCAAACGGCCCATCCCTATGACGTTTTGCCGCTCGAGCGTCTGCAAGACCTTGCAGGACAGTTTTCACGCAAGACCTTTCAAGCTGGTCAGACGATTTACACCCATGATGACTTGCTTGACGGGTTATACCTGATCAAATCTGGCACGGTGGAAATCACAGAGGTTAACGGCGCGCAGCTGTCTGTCTTGCAACGTCAAAACCATTTTGGCGAACGCGGGCTTTTGCGCACTGGGCGTGCCGCCACGACCGCCGTTGCCGTGACCGATGCTGTTTTACTGATACTTTCGCGCGACGTGTTCCAAACCGAAATTGCCCGCAACCCTGAATTTGCGCGCTATTTCAATCGCGGACAGATCCGCACGGCGGCGGCACCAAGTTTGATGACCCAGCACGTGTCTGATTTGATGGCCCCAAGCCCCATCACCTGCCCGCCATCCTTAACAATCAAAGACTGCGCTCTTTTGATGCGGGACAATAAAGTATCCTCCGTCGCGGTGATTTCTGAAGGTGCGCTAAAGGGGCTGGTCACACTGCGCGACATGACCAACAAGGTTTTGGCCGCAGGTCGCAGCAGTGATGATGCGGTATCAACCATCATGACAGAAAACCCCATCAGCCTGCCGTCAAACGCGCTTTGCAGCGATGTTATTCACACGATGTTGGAGGCCAAGATTGGCCACCTGCCTATCATCGATGCAGGGCAGTTGGTGGGCATGGTTACGCAGACCGATATCACAGGGTTCTTTGGATCCTCGCAAACCCAGATGCTGTTTGATCTGTCCCAGGCCAATACAATCCAAGAGATGGCGCAGGTCACAGCCCGTTTGCCAGAATTCTTGATGCAACTGGTGGGCGCGCATTTGGCCCATGATGTGGTCACGCGAAAAATCACTGATATCGCCGACTTAGTCACCCGTAAATTGATCGCGATGTTTCAGGCGGAAAACGGTCCTGCGCCTGTGGGTTTCGCATGGGCGGCTTGCGGCAGCCAAGGGCGGCGCGAACAAACAGGTGTGTCGGATCAGGACAATTGTTTGATCATTGCCTCTGCCGCCACCGATCAGGACATGGCCTATTTTCAAACCATGGCTAGTTTCGTCTGCAAAGGCTTAGATGCCTGCGGATATGTTTATTGTCCAGGTGATATGATGGCGATGAACGAACGCTGGTGTCAAAGACTTGATGTGTGGGAATCCTATTTTGCAAACTGGATCGCCGCACCGGATGCTGAGGCGCAGATGTTGGCCTCTGTCATGTTTGACCTGCGCGTCATAGCTGGCGATGAAGACCTGTTTTTGCCCCTGCATGCCAAGGCGCTTGAAGCAGCCCGCGACAATTCAATCTTTGTTGCGCATATGATTGCAAATTCGCTCACTCACGCGCCACCATTAGGACTGTTGCGCGGTCTTGCAACGATCAAATCCGGCGAACATCGCAACCATATCGACATGAAGCACGCAGGCGTTGTGCCCGTCGTCGATCTGGGACGCGTCTATGCCTTACAAGGTGGACTGCTGGCTGTGAACACCCGCGCGCGCATCGATGAGGCAAATGAGGCTGGTATCATTTCCAAATCTGGCGGCGACGATCTCATGGCGGCCTATGACACCATAGCAACGGCGCGGCTGGCACACCAAGCCGCACAGGTGCGCAATCAAACGGCCCCTGACAACTATCTCAGCCCCTCGTCAATTCCCGCCTTTGAACGCTCGCACCTGCGCGATGCTTTCGTTATCGTACGCACTATGCAATCCTCACTCAGCGCACAGGGCGCGCGATCTTAAACAAAGGCCTCACATGCTGTTAGAATTCTTCGCCACTTTGTCACTCGGTGCAGGTGCTGCTGGGATTAGTTTACTGATTCAAAAGCTAACACGCGGCACACTGCCCCGTTGGGCCATGCCTGCTGCCGCAGGTCTTGCCATGTTAGCCTTTGCAGTTTGGAGCGAATATTCTTGGAGCGCGCGATCCATGGAGGCGCTCGACCCAGAGGCGATTATCGCCACCGAGGTGACGCAAAAACAAGTCTGGCGCCCTTGGACATTCATTGCCCCTGTCACCACCCGTTTGATTGCCTTAAACGGCGCGCATGCGGTGGACATGGACGGCACAGTGGTCGTCGACATGTATCTTTTGTCACGCTGGCAGAGCGGCGCTGTGGTGCCCGCCGCCTTTGACTGCCTATTAAACCGACGCGCAGATTTATTTAAGGGACGCGGCGAAGATATCACGACCACCTTACAATCTGCAGACTGGCTGGCTGTTGGTGCAAGCGATCCGGTCTTGCGCGCAGCCTGTGACAGGTTACGGTCAAGTTAACCGTCGCCCCCATAAGACAGACCAAGGTGATCTAGGCAATGCACATGCACGGCGCTATCGACATTCTCATCGCAGGTTCAAACGCCCCACAGAGCACCGCGATCGAATTGATATTGACCCATGAAGGCCACCGCGTGACATGTGTCTCGTCAGGCGCGCAGGCGCTCGCGCATATCAAGTCCTTGCAGCCTAATCTGGTGCTGCTCGATCCGGAACTTGCCGAGATCTCCGGGCTAGAAGTCTGCCAACGCCTGCGTGCAGATGCGGCCACTGCTGAGTTGCCCGTGGTCATGATCACCCCAGATACGCGCACTGTTTTTCAACGCAAGTTGGCCGCTTTGGGTGCAAGCGCTGTGCTGTCGCCCCCCCTCGCCCCACAAAACATCATCGATCTGGTAGCTCAATTTAACACAGGGGAATCCGATGAGGTTTGAACACTGGTCCTTGCGCCTGCGCATGTTTTTGTTCTTTGCCTTTTTGGCAAGCAGCACTGTGGCCGCTCTCTGTTTGGGTCTTGTGCTAGGGTTTAATAAACTGGGAAACCCTGAGGCTTTGGATGGTTTTGTCTTTGCTGGCATCATCGCGGGCTTTGGGACACTCGGCCTCTCGGCTTGGGTCTGGATGCTGTTTGATGAACATATTGCCAAGCCCATCGGCGCATTATCAGGCGCGTTGCTGGCCGCGACACATACCGAGCAAGACGATATGCCCACCAAAACCGGTGCGCGCTATCTGGGCGATCTTGGCATTGCCGCACAATCGGCAAGTGATGAGCTGACACGTACCCGCAAAGCCTTGGCGCAAACAGTGGCGCTTGAAACCACGCAGTTGATCGAGACCAACGAAAAGCTGGGGGCCTTGGCCGCTGAAATTCCCTTTGGGGTCTTGCTGGTGTCGGGCATGCACCGCGTCGTATTCTACAACGGTGCCGCACGTGCCATGTGCAGTGGTGACCACGACCTTGGGCTTGGGCACTGTCTGTTCGACACATTGGACAGCGCTGCGATCCTGTCGGCCTATGCGCGATTATGTGCAGGGGACGGTGGGATTGGGCATGTGATTTCAACCACTGTCAGACTTTCGAACGGCACTGATTTCCTATCCGCACGCTTGCGCTTGGTTCATGCGCCAAACGATATAGACGCGCTGCCTGCCTATGTCTTGACGCTGGATGATCTGGCGCAAGACCATCACCTGCAACAAGCCCGCCTTGATCTGGGGACGCTTGCGGTTCATCAATTTGCCCAGATGGGGGCGACGCTTCAAACCGCTCAGATGGCCCGCCAATATCTTGGGGATACCGCCGAAAGCCGCGCCCTAAACCGTGCATGTGATGACGCGTTGGCTCAGGCTGCACATGACGCCTCCGCGCTGTTGAAACAGTATCGCGACTTGGGCGATGACTGTGAAACGACAGCCTTAATGAAGGTCACAGGGCAAGACATCTGCAACGCCATCACCGCGCGCCTCAAAGACAGCGGGATCACCATCATCGCGAGCGAAAGCACGCCGCTGTTTTTCCATGTTGATCCCGACAAACTGGTCGCACTCATAAGCTATCTTGCGCTGCGATTATCGCGTGACGGAGCAAAGGCACTGTCCTTGCTGATCAGTACCGAAGACACAGGCGTGATCATTGCCTTGGGTTGGATGGGAGAGCTTCTGTACATTGATCGGCTCGAGGCCTGGCTCAATGAGCCGACAAAGATGCTCGATCCAGATATCACTGGACGTGCCTACTTAAACGACATGAACACCGATATTTGGCCAGAATTCGGAATCGGATCACGTCGTGTTGTGAAACTGCCAATCCCGCAGGCATCAATTAAAACCGGATCAAGCGGCGGCCTTGCCTATGACTTTGATCTATTAACCCAACAAACGACAGACAACACCGCAACGACACCTCTCAAACATCTCGCCTATGTGGTGTTTGACACTGAGACGACGGGGCTTTCGCCCGAAGATGGCGACGAAATTTGCCAGATCGCAGCCACGCGTATCGTCAACGGACAGATTGTGCCGGACGAACAGCTCAATACCCTTGTTGATCCTGAGCGCACCATTCCGATGGCAGCGACCAAGATTCACCACATCACAAATGAAATGATCCAAGGTCAGCCCAAGATTGATCTTGCGGGGCGTGCGCTGCACAGCTTTGCCCGCGGTTCTGTTCTAGTGGCCCATAACGCGCCGTTTGACATGGCGTTTTTGCACCGGCACGCAGACAGGATAGGCGCACCGTTTGACCACCCCGTGATCGACACTGTGCTGTTGTCCGCTGTCGTTTTCGGGCAAAGTGCTTCGCATTCGCTTGATGATATCTGCCGGCGTTTGAATGTTACCATTCCGCCGGAGCAACGCCACACGGCCCTAGGCGACACGCTTGCAACAGCCAAAGTGTTTTTGAAAATGCTTTCAATGGCAGAGGCCAAAGGGCTAACCACATTCGAAGCGCTTTTAGCTGAAATGAAACGTCACAAACGTTTGCTGCAAGACCTCAACACAGCACCGTTACCCAAGTGATGTGATCCGCCCAACGGGGTCACGATGGTCATAGAACGGTACAACTTCTGGCGGGCCTGAAATGGCGGTAAGCGCGTTGACCTCAGCCAAGACGATCCGCGTCACAAACGGCAAATCAAGCGTCAGCGCCTCGGCGACACTCACCCATTGCAAATGCACCAGCTCGTCTTCGGCGCGTGAAAAATCATCAAGATCATCCAGCACATCACTGGCATCGCAGATCAAAAAACGCGCATCAAAACGCCGTGGTCGCATGGGCGGCGTGATCGCGCGAAAGATGAAGCGCATGTCAGCCGAGGGTTTCAGGCTCAATCCTGTTTCTTCATGCAACTCGCGGCGCGCTGCAACCAAAAGCGCCGTGGCCAATTCAGGTGTCGCCTCAATCGCAAGACGTGCGCGGCAAACGGGGTTGATCAAGTTAGGGTCTGAGGCGTCATAATCTTGCGGATCAACGCGCCCCCCGGGGAACACAAATTTACCGGGCATGAACACAGCAGATTTGCCGCGTTGCCCCATAAGAACGCGAGTTTCATCGCCGCATTTACGCAGCAAAATAACAGTCGCCGCGTCGTGAATGGGGGTTGGGGTATCTGAAACAGAGTGCGTCATAGGTTCAACCTAAACCGCATTTAGGGCTCGCGAAAGGCCTCGCGCGATTTATACAAAGGTTTAAGCAGGTAGCGCAAAAATGTTTTAGACCCTGTGTGCAACTCAGCCTGCGCGCGCATACCGGGGCGGATTTCGATCTGGCTTTGGCGTTCTGTCAAACTGTCGAGGTTCACAGACACAGTCACACGGTAATAGGGCAGTGCATTGGGGTCGCGTTCATCTTGGAACGTATCAGCCGACAAGACCTTAACCTGTCCAGATAGCGTGCCAAAAATAGTATAGTCGTATGCTGTCAGCTTGATCGTTGCCGCCTGCCCTGGTTCGACATGCGCGATGTCTTCGGGGCGCACACGTGCCTCGACAAACAGCTCCTCATCCACAGGAATGATCTGTACGATCTCTTCACCGGGGCGCACGACGCCACCGATTGTGGTCAGGCTCAGGTTGTTCACAATACCGCGCATCGGCGATGTGATGATGGTGCGATCCAATTGATCTTCGGCCAACGTCAGCGCCTGTTTCACCGAAGCGATTTCTTGCAGCGTTTCCGAAAACTCTTCGGCTTCTGACAAGTTCGCTTGGGTGACAATTTCGTTGTATTTTAGCTGCGCATCCAAATGGGCTTTGCGCGTGCGCGTCACTTCGATCAGCGCCACCACATTGCGTGTCAGCATGTCTTCCATCAACGAACGTTCGGCTTCGACCTGCTTAAGTACATTCAGCGCGCCTTCTGATCGCGCCAAATAATCAGCACTCCGCGCCTTTAAAAGCGCGCGTTCCGAGGCGATAACCCCTGCGGCACGCGCGGCCAAAGCTTCTGGCACGTCAAAGGAATCCTTATCATCCAGCTCAGCCTCTAAGCGCAGTTTACGCACTTCCAAAGCGTCCAATTTTTCTTGTAAATCTTCGGCTGATGTCCGAAATTCTGTGCCACTGAGCGTCGCCAAAATGTCGCCCTGCTCAACCACATCGCCCTCAGACACCCGCAATGACGACAAGATACCACCCTCAAGATTTTGGATGATCTGCGGACGCGAAGATGAAATCATTTCACCATCAGCGCGCACAATTTCGTCAACTGACGCAAACGAGGCCCAGACGATAAACACAACGATCACCAAAGCGACGATGCGAATGATCCAGCCGGGCCGGTCCATGTCTTTGTCGAGCAGATTTTCAAGTTTGGACATTAGCCTTGCCCGCCGTTGGGTCCGCCGCTGGATTTCGACAAATGCGCCAGCACTTGATCGCGCGGACCATCGACAACCAAACGGCCATCTTTAAGGACCATCGTGCGATCGGCAAGCCCAACGATGGGCATCCGGTGCGTTGCTATCAAAGCCGTGCGCCCTTCGAGCCATGGCCCGAGACGTCCTACCAGCCCTGTTTCCAAGGACTGGTCAAGCGAGGCAGTAGGTTCATCCAGCAAGCACACGCGCGGGTCTTGTAACCACAAACGCGCCCAGCCAATCGATTGACGTTGCCCAACAGACAGGCCTTCGCCACCATCACGAATTTCCAAATCAAGGCCACGATGATGTCCGCGCACGAAAGGGCCAAGTCCAGAGAAATCAAGGGCGTCGAGCAAACGATCATCATCACGCTCCAGCCCGCCCAAATTCAGGTTGTCGCGCAACGATCCGGCAAACAGACGCACATCTTGCCCCAAGTAACCAACGTTGCGACGAATATCGCGCGGGTCGATCTGGCTCATCTCTGCGCCATCCAGCAGCACACGACCACGCGTCGGTGCGTATAGCCCTGCGAGCACTTTCAACATCGATGACTTGCCCGATCCATTGGCGCCAAGCACCGCAATCTTTTGGCCGGCTTTGATATCGAGCGCCGAAATATCCAGCGTCGGCGCGCCCTCGTCATCGTAACGGAACTGCAATTCGCGCAAGGCAAATTCGCCCTCGATGTCTTCTCGGCGCAAGAAATTGCGATCTTCCCCTGCGTCTTGCGGTGCAAGAGCAATGGCGTTCAGTCCCTCAAGCGCGGTTTTCACATTGCTCCAGCGCGCCATCGTGCCCGACAGCTGCGTCAAAGGGGCCAAAGTGCGCGACGTCAAAATCCCTGTGGCGATGATTGTGCCTACTGTAAACTCGCCAGCAAAAACCAAATAGGTGCCTAAAACCACAGCAGACAAATAGGTGACCTGCTGGATGCCTTGGCTCCAAAACGTCAAGAAGCCCGCAAGTTTGCGTTGCTCCGACGATTTGGCAGCACCTAGCACGTTCAGCTCGTCCCAAATGCGACGAACACGGTCTTCGCCGCGCTGGGTTTTGATCGTGTCGAGTTCGAACACAGCCTCATGCAACAGGCGCGATGCTTTGGCAGAGGCCCCTTGGGATTCGACCGTCAACCGCATCATTTTCTTTTGAAAGAAATATCCAGGCACAACCATGATGAATGCGCCGAGCATCAAGACCCAAACAACAGGTCCCGCAATCGTTGCGACCAACGCGAAGAACAAAAAGATAAACGGAATATCGGCCACGGTGCCAATGGTAGAGGCTGTGAAAAATTCACGCACAGACGAAAATTCGCGCATCGCCGAGAACAAGCCAGAGGGCGATGAGGGGCGTGCATCTGAGCGCATCCCAAGCAATCGTTCCATCAACATTGATTGCACACGCATCTCAATTTGACGCCCCGCACCATCCATTAGGCGCGACCGCGCCAGCTTGATCGCAGCTTCCAAACCCACGGCCAAAACAGCGCCCAACGCCAAAACCCACAAAGTGGACTGTGACTTGTGCGGGATCACACGGTCATAGACTTGCAGTGAAAACAGTGCCACGGCGACGGCCAAAAGGTTGGCCACCAAAGACCCAAGCGCGATCTCACCGATTTGTTTGCGGAATGCGCCGAATTGCCCCCAAAACCAATGCTCTGCCATCGCGGCAGGGGCATAGGATTTGGTCAATGTCGCAAGTGATTTTCCCGCCCGCACAACAGTACCAGAAAAGAAGGGCGCGAATTCATACATCGGCACTTCGGCGGTTTGATCTGGGGCGCTGCGATCGAAAATCGTAATCACATCGCCTTTCTGCGACAGCACAAGGATCACATGACCAGAGGTCATTTTCGCCAAAGCCGGCCATGCTTTCGGCGTGATGCTGGCCAACACGGTGACATCGGCGTTGAGGCCGCAGACCTCAAGCCCTTTGACCATGGCCTCGACGCTGACGTCTTCGTCTGGCTGGCCAGAAAAGGCTTCCAAAATGTCCGACACCATCGCCGTCACGCCAAGTTTCGACGCATAGGTCGCAACAAGTTCGGCACGGTGCACATGTTTGGTCACAACAGAACGTTTTTTGGCGGGGGCTTTGCCCACTTGCGCGCGCATAGGAAGCGCAGCCGTTTTTGGCGCGGCAGTCTTAGTATCAGGCAGCGGGAGTTTCACCTCAGGTGTCGAAACAGGAGTGGTTGCAGCGCGGGTCGGCTTTTGCGGTTCAGACTTTTGCGGCTCAGGCTTAGTGACATCCGAAACAGCCTTGCTGTCGGACATATTCTTAGCAACGCTGTCGTGCTGCGACGCAGCGGCTGGCCTTTCAATGATCTTGTCGTTTTGCGCTGGCGCCTTTTGGGGTGTGTCGACTTTTGATGCCACAGCGGGCTTTGCAGCATCGCTGACGCGGCGGCGCACAGCCTCTGCTGCTGCTTTTTTCAAAGCGGCATTGGGATCTTCTGGCTCAACATTTTTGGGTGGCTCGGCCGCAGCAGGCGCTTCGACTTTCACCTCAGATTTAGAGGATTTGAGCGCAGATTTAACGACAGCATCCGGCAAAGTGACCTTTGCGCGTGGCTTGGGCTGGGGACGCGGTGCTGTTTTGGAAGTCTCTTGAGGCGCAGGCGTTAAAGCCTCTGTCCCTTTCGGAGCAGATTTTGGTTTGGCCATGCCGCCAAAATGCACGGTCAACGGACCAATCTTTTTGCCCCGCGGCGGCTTGGCCTCGTTTGAAACGTTTTTCGGCGTCTCAGGCGCAGTCGAGGTGAAGGTGAGTTTTGGCAAAAGGCTCAAATGTCCGCTCCATCTGCCAAAGCACCAGCAAGACGTGCCATTTCAAGCTGCGTGAAACTGATTTCGTATTTTAAATCGATGTGTTTCAATTCGCTTTGCACCATTTGTTCGTACACTGCGACCACATCCATAACTGTTTTTTGCCCGCCTTCAAACTGCTCTTGGAACAATCTGAAATTGGTACGATTTTGCTGAACCAAATCGGCTGTGTCGCGCTCTTGTCGCAGCAAGGCTTTCAATTCGTTTTGCAAACGTGCGGATTTTCGGGCTGCGGTTTCTTTGGCCAAAGCGACACGGGCAGCGGCAGCGCGTTCTTCTGCTTTGAGCGCTTCGATTTCAGCACCTGTGCCAACACCAAGGTTCGCCGTGCCCCCAAAAGTGACCTCAGCACTGTCCTTTTGCCCCAAAATGCCGCCAGCGCTTAAGCTGGGCAATAGGCCCGCGCGTGCCGCTTTCGCTTCTGCAACAGACCGTTTGGCCTCGGCCTCGGCGCGCAGAACGTCAAGCGGCACCAAAGATGTAGATGGGACAGATATAGCATAGGCTTGCGTCAGAGGTGTCGCATAATGCCCGCCTGTCATCGCGCTAAACTCGGATAAGGCAGCGCGTTCCGCTTCGCGATGGGTGGAGGCTTCTTGATCCATATCCGCAAGTTTGGCACGGATGACCCGTTGATCTGATAGGCTGGACAGTCCGCCCGTCACACGCACAGACACCACGCGATTGAATTCTTGCATCCGCCCCAATCCACGTTCGGCCATGCCCGCCTTTTCGTGCGCCTCAGCTGCCGTAATGTACAACGTCAGGCCCGCGTGCAGACGATCATTCATGTCTTGAGACAGAGCCACCGCAGACACTTCGACATCGGCAGCCGCAAATGCCCGTTCAGCTTTGCGCTTACCGTTGTCATAGAGCACCTGATCTACGATGAGACCTGCAGCTAAGTCGCCAAGGGCGCTTAGTGTGATCGACGGACCAATTGTGGGAAGCCAATTTTGGTCACGTGCAATCGAGCGCATCTTAGAGGCGCGCAGTTCGGCTTGGGCCAAACCAGATGAGGTTTCCAACATCGTTTTGGCAACCGGCGCGTATGGAGAAGAAGATGACAACACGGACTGACGCGCGAGCAAGCCGTCGATGATATCTGATGAAGCGTCACGGCCCGCAGTGCTGAGACTTGGCTCGTTTGGGTCGACCTCGGCACGCGCATGACCACCGGCCAAACCCTTAATAAAGGCGACAGGTTTTACATCTGAAAGTTTTGACACACCAGACGCACCATCACTGCAGCCGCCCAAAAATGTGGCGCCTCCAATCAGAATGCAACTTAGTAACCCTGCTCTTTTCACTCTCTACCTCACCTTTTTTTCTCTTTATGCGAGGGCAGAACGCCGCCCTCGCAGTGAGTAGGTTTAAGGAAGTACAACGTCGATATCTGAATCCACGAACAAGACGCTGTCGTCGCCGAGTGTGTAGATGTCGTAAGATTGACCATCAATGTCTGTAGAGCCACCTGCAGTTGCGTCATCTGTCAACACAACCCGATCATCGCCACCGCCATGAACTGTCAGCGTGCCGTCAACGCCTGTTAAACGATCCAGATCAGCCGCAGACAATGTCAGCTCGCCGCCATTGACGAATTGCAAGTCAATCGCGCCCAGATCAAAATCGCCCAATCCAGAGTTATCGGTATCAACGCTGAAATAGACGCCCTCAGGACGCGAAGATCCAGTGTCGAGCACGAAGAGCGTGTCAGAGGTATTCCCTGCGTCATCCAAAGAGGACACAACGATTTGCGACCCGTTGGGGACTTCACCTGCAAAGTCCAACATGGTGGTCGAACCAAGGTCATATTCTGCATCAACAGAAACCTGTGCCGTTTGCCCTGTTTCGCTGATAGAAAAGACCGAAACACTGTCGTCACTTTCTTGCACGCGTACAGAGTCAACACCTTGAACCGAGCGGGAGAACCCTTCGATCATCGGCGCATCGCCAATGGTGTCGATTTCAAAGCTGGTGGTTTCAGTGGCCGTGTTGCCTGCTGCATCAGTCGCATCAATGGTGACAGAGGCTGTGTAATCTCCAGTCGCCAAAGTGCCTGGCGCGTAGGTCACGGACCAATTGCCTTGCCCGTCAACGGAGGCTTGTTGAGACACACCCTCAACCGTCACGAACACTGTGGAACCGGCTTCCACAACCCCTGTCAATGTCACGCCAGAGGTGCTCATTTCAGTCCCGTTAAAGATGCCATCACCACCAACGCCGCTGTCCATAGACAGCTCGTTGACCAAGGTGTCATAAGTCACGGCTTCGCTCAACGTGGCGCGGTTGCCTGCCGGATCGATCGCAACGACTTCGACGTCAGTTGAGCCTTCACCTCGCGGAAGTGCGCCCGATGGGACATCCAACGTCCAAGACCCATCCGCAGTCGTGGCCACAGAATAGTTCGCGCCGCCGATAGTAACGCTGACAGTCGAATTCGGCTCGACAGTTCCTGACAATGTCAGACCTTCCGCTGTCTCGGCTGAGTTCATGATCATGTCACTGCCGCCCGTGGTCGATGTGACCGCGAAACCATCAACAAAGGTATCAACCTGAACACCGGTTGTAACGCTCATCGTGTTGCCAGCCGCGTCAGAAATCGTCGCAGTCGCTGTAGTATCGTATTCACCGGCAACCACTTCTGATGCCGCGAACAAGACAGAGAAGGTTCCCGCGGATGTCGATGTCACAGTCTGTGTAGCGCCCCCCAAAGTCACTTCGACTTCGTGGTAAGGTGTGGCTGTACCCGTCACCCAAACACCATCAGACGCTTCAACAGCGTTGATGACATTGTCGCCCTCGATTGGGTTGGTCGACAAAGCAACTGTACCAGCAACAGTATCAACCCCAACAGATGTCACAGAGGTCGCCGTATTGCCGTATTCGTCGGTTGCGACAGCTGTCAAAGTTGTGTCGTATTCGCCAGCGGCCAATGTGCCCGCAGGATAAGTGACCGACCAAGTGCCGTCATTGCCCGCAACAGTTGTTAAAGACGATGTGCCGAGCGTCACAACAACAGTCGAACCCGCATCAGCCGTACCTGTAAAGGTCATCGGCGCGGCGCTTTCGCTCAAGTTGATAACTTCGTCACCACCTGAGTGACCTGCATCGATTGCAACGCCAGCTTCGGTATCGATGTGGAATGTGCCAGAAGAGGACACCACGTTTCCAGCCGCATCTGTTGCCACAGCCGTCACGGCCGCATCGTATGTGCCGCTTGGCAACGTGCCTGCCTCATATGTCGCAGACCAAGAGCCGTTGTCGTCGACAGTCACAGTGCGCGATACGCCCTCGACCGTTACGACAACCGTGGACCCCGCTTCGCCCGTGCCCGTGATCGATACGTCTGATGCAATTTCAACACCGTTCACTGTGCCGTCACCGCCAACCGTGCCAGTGCTGATGGTCAGTGAGCCTTCAAGATCGACATGCACGTCATGCATATACGTCGCCGCATTGCCCGCCGCATCCGTTACAGTCGCCCGAACGATTGTGTCGTAAGTACCCGCAGGCAAAGCGTCGGCATCGAATGCGACACTCCAAGTGCCGTCTGCGTTCACTGTGGTTTCAACGATTTGACCTTCCAGATCGACGCTCACTGTGGCGCCAGCCTCGGATGTACCAGAAATCGTCAAGCCATCGCTGGCCTCTTCGATATTGACAACATCGTCACCTTCAACGGTATCAAATGTTAGGTCTTCTGCTTCGGTGTCGACGACAAGAACGTCAGTCACAGTCGTGCTGTTGCCCGCCTCATCCGTCGCCACAACGGTCACGTCAGTGGTGTATTCGCCTTCGTCCAGATCCGCGCTATCGAAGTCGCCAACCCAATTGCCGTCATCATCTACGGTTGTCACAACCGTCGTGTCGCCAATGGTCACTTCGACTGTATTGCCTGGCTCACCTGTGCCCACGATTGTCACAGTACCTGTACCATACTCATCACCATTGACGATGTCGTCAGTGCTTTCGACACCATCCGTGATAGACACAACGGGCGGCGTTGTATCGGGCTCCTCGCCATCGCCGTCGCCGTCGCCCGTCAAAAGGCCAAGGCCGACAACACCTGCCGTTGCTGCAGCCGCTACACCTGCGCCACCAAGCCCCAAAAGGGCTGGCGCCAACGGAGCCACAACAGGCTCAACACGGTCCAAATCCAAAAAGGCCAGCTGGTCGTATTCGCTCCACTTGCCAGTTAAATCGACATCGTTATACGTCGCGATCAACTCGCCTTGACCCATATCGTCCAACTCGACGTGAGTCATCATGCCGCGCTCAGAAAGCAGCAGGTCTTTATCGCCGCCCTCGAAATAGCCGTCCAGCACAACCGTCTTGCCGCCAACAAGCGTCACGATCAAATCGCTGCCGCTGCGCGAATAGCTCGCAATCATCGCAGAAGATGTGTTCAAAGACACATCCTGAACACCACTCATAGAGAGGGTTTCGGACTCCCCAGAAAGAGACAAAGTACCCTGCTCGATATTGCCCGATGAATCGCGGAGAAAAAATTGAATGCCCAACATAATACTACTTTACTTTACCCCAAGGAACACACGACTGTTTTTGCGTCGCATCTTTTTCGTTAATTGCTCACTGTGAATCTACACGAAAGGCGAATCAGTGACTAGAGTCAAAATGAGCCTCGGACACAAAAATGCCCTATTTCACTACCAAATACCCCCATCGTGACTGGGGAAATGGGTACATATGGTTATCACTGCGAGATATTGGTCGCTGGATGCAACCGAGAAATTCCCTCAGATATCCCTTATGCCACGCCGCTCACGCGCCGCAATCGCAAGGCATTGGCAAGCACAAAAATTGAACTCAGCGCCATAGCCCCTGCGCCAAGCATCGGCGATAATAAAAGGCCAAAACCGGGATAGAGCGCCCCAGCAGCCACAGGAATAAGAATGACATTGTAGGAAAAGGCCCAAAAGAGGTTTTGCTTAATGTTGCGCATCACAGCGTCACTCAACTTAAGCGCCGTCAATACGGCTTGTGGATCGCCAGCCACCAAAACCACATCGGCGCTCTCAATCGCGACATCAGTGCCTGTTCCAACGGCAAGCCCCACATCAGCCTCAGCCAGCGCGGGCGCATCGTTGATCCCGTCGCCAACAAAGGCCACCGGACCATAGGTGCCGCGTAAGGCCACAAGCGCCTCAGCCTTGCCCGCAGGCAAAATCCCCGCCAGTACAGTATCGACGCCTAAGATTTGCCCAACGGCTTTCGCGGCAGACTGCGTATCGCCGGATATCATCGCCACTTTGATGCCGCGGCGTTGCAATGCCTGCACCGTGCGCTTCGACGATGGGCGCAGTTGATCTGAAATCCCCAAGACCATCACTGGCTCGCCACCGACAGCCACCAAAACGGGCGTCACACCGCGCGCGCCCAGCGCATCTAGCGCCTCTTGAAACGCTGAGGTCTCAACGCTGTTTTGCTCCATCAAGGCGATATTGCCGATTAAAACGGAACGACCGCCTGAGGTCGCCTTCAAACCAAATCCTGTTAAAGACGTCACCTCTTTAACCTCAGGACGCGCCCCACCGCGCGCATCAGCTGCCCGCTCAATCGCGCGCGCAAGCGGATGTTCGGACTCCGCTTCGACAGCTGCGACCAAAGACAAAAGATCAACCTCATCCCCATCGGAGCCCCCCTTGGCGAGCATCACAATATCGCTCACCTCAGGGCGGCCTACTGTCAGCGTACCTGTTTTGTCAAAGGCCATAACCGCGACATCTCCCAAGGCCTGCAGCGCATCGCCCTTGCGAAACAGCACGCCAAGTTCCGCCGCTCGCCCCGTGCCCACCATAATAGAGGTGGGCGTCGCCAAACCCATGGCACAAGGACAAGCGATGATCAAAACGCAAACGCCCGCCACCAACGCGTATTGTAGTACCGGTTCAGGTCCCCAAAAGAGCCAAGCGCAAACGGTCACAAAGGCCAGCGCCATAACGACGGGCACAAAGACCCGCGTGATTTTATCAACAAGCGACTGAATAGGCAGCTTTGCCCCCTGTGCTGCCTCAACCATGCGAATAATCTGCGCCAATTGCGTGTTGGCCCCGACACCTGTGGCGCGATAGACCAATGCCCCATTGCCATTGATCGTGCCCGCACGCACAACCGCGCCGATCGATTTGACCACAGGCACAGGTTCGCCCGTCATCATACTTTCATCCACATAGCTTTCGCCACTCACAACAATGCCATCGACGGCAATTTTTTCGCCGGGACGCGCATGAATAATGTCATCAAGACTTAAAGCTTCAAAGGGCAACTCAACCAGAAGCCCGTTCTGTTCGACTCGTGCAGATTTTGCGCCCAAGCCAACCAGATGCCGAATAGCCTCGCCCGTGCGCCCTTTGGCGCGCGCTTCAAAATATCGCCCCAATAGAATGAGCGTTGCGATCACACAGGCCGCTTCGAAATAGACAAATCGCGCCGTAGCTGGCAGCAAAGCAGGCGCAAAGGTCACGACGCTTGAATACGCAAAAGCCGCGCCAGCCCCCATTGCCACAAGGGTGTTCATCTCAGGCCCTCCGCGCAACAGTGCTGGAATACCTTTGACAAAGAACACTCGCGCAGGGCCGATCAACACAACCAAGGTCAAAGCAAACTGAACAAACCGCCAGATTTGCACAGGCACAAGCATCGCAAACCAATGGTGGAATGCGGGGATCAGATGCCCGCCCATCTCGATCAAAAACACAGGCAGGGTCAAAGCCAGCGCCAAAATCAATTGTGATTTCAAATGTCGCGCTTCATCGACCTTGCGTGCCTCCCGTGCATCACCTTCGGCTAGAACGGCTGTGTATCCAGATGTTTTAATGGCATCGATCAGCTTTTGCTCCGAAAACAAACCCGCGATGACAACAACCTGAACCGTCTCGGCTGCCAAATCCACCGCTGCGCGCACCACACCCGGCAAGGCCATAAGCGCGCGTTCAACACGTCCCACGCAAGACGCGCAACTCATGTCGCTGACATTGAACGTAAACGTCTCGATTTGCGCAGGATATCCCGTACGCGTCAATATATCAGACAGGTCCAAAATGGTCGCGGGGGCTTCAAATTGGACTTCGGCGGTTTGCGTCGCCAGATTGACCTGCGCCATCTTAACACCGCCATGCGCCAACAGCGCGCGCTCGACTCGCCCAACACAGGACGCACAATTCATGCCTTCAACAGACAACCGCACATTTTGCATGTATATATCCTCGTCTGCTCGGAAACCTGCATAAATTTCACTTCTGTCTCTATATAAAATTTACTCGATTACCATACAATGCGGCAAAGACGGCCAAGCTTTTGTTGCCAACAACAAAGAACACCGCAGCCTTACCGAAACATGGCTGAACGACCTTCGCACGCGAAATATCAGCGCCAGCGCGGGCTCTCATCTTTCAAAATAAAGCCGAAGCTACCTTTGATCTATTTGAGAAGCGGCGGGCACCTATGGAACGCGGAACATCCCACCTAAAGCAAGACGCCTTCTAGATCATCTAAACAAATCCCTAAGGTCGTACATTCAGACTCCCAAGCAGATTGAGCGCTCAAGCAGACTCAAAAATCGATCCATCATTGCGGGTCGAAGCGAATTTTAACGTCATGACTTGCAGACTTAATAGTCAATCAAGATGGAAGACTTCAATCATGTCTGCCCAACCGTCATCGTCACTCGACAGGCCGATCTGCATGGGGCCACAGATCGCCAACCATCTCTGCATGGCCGCAGAGGCATCCAATGCCGCCTGATCGGTGGTCCAGTCCTGTCCATGATATTCCCAATGGCCAAACAATATGTTCTCAGGCCGACGTAGGTATATTGTATACTTTCGAATGTTTGCCGCACTGAGCGCAGCCAAAACATCAGGCCAAACCTGCGCATGTATATCTGTATACGCTACCACCTGATCCTCGCGTAAGCGCACCACCATTCCGCGTCGCTGCGGCGTGATCACTGACTGTTCTGACATGTCTTCACCCCAAAAGTGGCAGTTGAATTCGCGCTCACGCCCTTAATCTAGTGAGAGCCTGACAGTCAGGCCCCGTTTTGATGTCCACATCCGCAACGGGATCGGGCGCGGCCCAAACCGTGCGCGCCTCATCCGACAAGCCAAAGCCAAGACCTGGCCTGTCGGACACATGGGCAAAACCGTCGCGCATTTCGACAGGGGCATCGACCAAGTGATCATAGTTTTGGAAGGCAAACTCCATCCATGTCGCCTCCGGCAAGGCGCAGGCCGTATGGACACCGGTTTCAAGCGTTGTATTGCCAAGCGCGACAGGCAACCCATGTTCGGCAGCAAGCCAGCCCAGCCGCATCACATCACTGACACGGCCATGCAGGTTCACAATATCGCACGCCCGCGACATCAAAAGTTCAGCGCGCCCCGACACATCCAAATATTCGCCGGAATTGATCTGTGTCCAAGGCGTCGCGGAACAAAGCGCCCGAAGCCCAGCTAAATCACTGCGCAAAATCGGATCTTCGACCCAGATGAAATCAAATCCGGCACGTCGAAACATATCCAAACGCATCATCGCTTGCTTCGGCGACCACGCCTCGTTTGCGTCAATCATGATACCCGCATCCGACCCGACCGTTTTACGAAGCAATTCGAGCCGGTTCATATCCCAAGCGGGGTCTGTGTGGCCTAGCTTGATCTTGAAAGTTGTAAACCCGCAATCTGCCGCATCCTTGAAAAAGGCACAAAAATCTGCATCCGAAAGATGAAATTCGATCCCGCTGGCATAGGCTGGAACCGACCTGCGTTGCCCCCCAAGATAATCGGCCAACGGCAACCCTGCCTGTTGCGCTGCCAAATCCCAAAGCGCGATTTGCAAAGCTTCACCAAAACCGTAAGTCGCGTCGCGTTGATTACCACCCCGCGGACGGGTCACACGGTGAACAAGCGCTTGCGGATTTTGCCCATCTAGATCGGGCCAAACGTGGTTTGTAAAAATCGAGTTAAGCTGCAAAAGCGGAGGCACAGCATCCCAAAGCGCATGGCCGAACCCCAAGCCCACATGCCCCGCCCCATCGCTGATTTCTAACGCGAAACCATAGAACCGATCAAAGCCGACCTGACTGTCCCCGATGATACGGTCGCGTTTGAATTCAAACCGTGTGATCTTGAAATCTGAAATCTTAGTTTTCATTTTGGCCTATTAAAACTATCCATTTGTGGATCAATTGGAAACAATGGCACCCTCTCCCACGCAGGCTGAACTGTTCAGGCATGGGCGCAGGATGTCATGGAATGAAAAAGGCCACGGTCAAAAAAATCTGTGGCCTAATTTCACGATGTAACGTTCGGCGTTACTGCCAAGCAGGGTCGCCAGCTGGGCCAGCCATGCTTGCGCGACGCTTATCAATGTTACGCAAAATGTCGTTCGCCGAGAACATGCCAGTCATCATCGCTGTCATATCCTGACCGATATCCATCCACTGCGGGTTGAAATATGTTACGGCCGTTTGCATCACAACGCGCTTCATATCTTCGCTCTCGTCTATCGCCGCTTGGATGCCATCCGGCAGACCGCTCGGCGTGCCAATGAACGGCAGGTTGGACGGCGCGCCCGGAAGGGACATATAGGTTTCAAGAACATCTTCACGCATCAAGTACGCCAAGTATTGCTTCGCCGCATCAATGTTATCACCGCCAGAGAATACGAACTTTGTCGGACCTGCAGGGTTGATCGTAACATATTGATTGTCGCTCAAAGGCACAGGGAAGACGCCGATGTTCGACACATCATAGTCAGGGTACTCCCCGAGGACAGCCGAGAAAAAGGACGCGCGGTCATGAACAATGGCAACCTCTTCGTTAACAAATTTCTTCGGAGTAGCAGCATATAGATCGGACAACACATTATCGCCAAAGCAACCAGCATCGTAGAGCGTCTTGATCTGCTCAAGGTTCTCGATCATTGCCTCGTTGCCCTCGAAGACAGCTTCATTGGCATTCAGCAGATCAAACAAGCCTTCGGTCGCGTCTGCCACCTTCGGGCCAGAATGCGCAAACATCAGCACGTGATGCCAGCCATCACCGAAAGGCTCATAGATCGGCGTAATGCCAGCATCTTTGAACACTCCGCAGACCTCAAGCAACGCATCAAAGCTACGCGGAATTTCAACACCGTGAGCTTCAAACAACTCTATGTTGTAGTTGTAAATAAATGGCGCGACCCCTGATGGCCAGTATGTCAAACCATAGAATTCATCGCCCATTGACGCGGCTTCGCGCACCAGCGGTTGAACACGATCCACCCAATCCTCTGCGCTAAGATCCACAGCCGTTTCCGTGATATTATAGGACAAAAGATCACTATACCCGCTCTGCCCCATGAAGATATCAGCAGCCTCACCAGAGTTCAGGCGCGCCTTGAGCACAGAGTGATACTGATCATCAGGAATGGCCTGAAAATCAACTTTAATACCTGTTTCAGCCTCAAACTGACGCGCGATCTCCAATTCTGGTTCGTTGATCCAATTCTGGCTGCCCATAACGCTGATCGTCACATCCTGCGCGAACGCAGCAGTCGTGGCGAGAGTGAGTGCAGAAATAGCCGCCCCACTGAGTAATTTAGATAAATGCATGATCCCTCCAGTTTAAATTTTGATATATCAGTATGAACATAAGATAAATCAGTCAATAGCTATTTTTTTACCCCAGCATCCAAGCGCTGCTCAGTTCGCGCATCGAACAAGTGCAAGCAATCAGGATCAAAGGAAACGATCATCGCATCCCCTTGCTGTTCGCTCAGCCGTTCATTGATGACGCATTGAATAGCATGCCCCTGCAGGTCCAGTTTCAACATCGTCTCAGAGCCTGTATTCTCCAAAAATGCGATCTTTGCTTGAAGCGCCCCTTCCCCGCCTAAACGCGTGCGATAGACATGACTCGGGCGAATACCGAGCTGAACAGCCAAGCCGTCATGGTTCGCATAAGCCGCCGCAATTTCGACATCGACCCCTTCTGCCTTAAAGAAGCATTGCCCTCCTCTGGCTTCGATCACTCCCGGAATAAAGTTCATCTGTGGAGACCCGAGAAACCGTGCAACGAAGATATTTTGTGGCTGATCGAAAAGATCCAAAGGCGTGCCGACCTGCTCAACGCGCCCCGCCCGCAGCACAACGATCCTGTCGGCCATTGTCATCGCTTCGACCTGATCGTGTGTAACGTAAACCGTTGTTGTTTTGTATTTTTTCTGCATCAAAGTGATTTCCGCACGCATTTGCACACGCAACTGCGCATCCAAATTCGACAGCGGCTCATCAAACAGAAAAGCGCGCGGGTCACGCACGATAGCACGCCCCATAGCAACCCGTTGCCGCTGCCCGCCCGAAAGTTGACCGGGCTTACGGCGCAGCAACGGCGTAAGCTCCAAAGCCTCTGCAGCTTCCGCCACCTTTTTGCGAATCTCGTCCTTTGGACGACCGTCAATCCGCAGAGAAAACCCCATATTCTGCTCGACATTCATATGGGGGTACAAAGCATAACTTTGGAAAACCATAGCGATGTCACGATCTTTGGCCGACACATTATTAACCTGCTTATCGTCGATCATGACCTCACCCGAAGAAATTTCTTCAAGCCCTGCGATCATGCGAATGAGAGTAGACTTTCCACAGCCTGAGGGACCAACCAAAACGACGAACTCTCCGTCTTCGATGTCAAAACTCACATCTCGCATGACCTCCAATCCGCCATAAGACTTGCAGACATTACTCAACTTAATCGAAGCCATGATATCCTCCCTCATTGTCCACGATGCGCTCACCAAGCGTAAATCTGATGATATAGTATATTTATAATGCTTATTGATATTTCAACTTGCCATCAAGATAAATGATGCCTAACTTTAGCCAACACCGAACACAGGCGCATAGCACAAGACAACAAAGTTTCAGGCGCCGCCACCAAGCACGTGTTTAATATCGAAGGAGTTTAGCTTGCTGCCCTGGTTCAAGAACAATTCAAGATATCCACTGCTCTTTGCGTTGCCCGCATTGACGATTTACTTGACCTTTACGATCGTACCTACAGTTCTTGGCGTCGGCTTTGCCTTTACAGACTGGAACGCATATCGCAGCGATATCAATTTCGTTGGCCTCAAGAACTTCCGCGAGGTGTTATCACCCGACGAGCTGTATTTATTCTATCTGAAGAACACGCTGATTTTCACCATCGCCACCATCTTTTTCAAGACAGTTTTCGCGCTGGCATTTGCCTTGCTGCTGAATGGTACGATCAAACGGTTTGTAAACCTTTACCGGATCATGATTTTCCTACCGGCGATCCTGCCGACCCTCATAGTGGCCTTGGTGTTTAAGTCTATCCTCCATCCGAGTGAGGGAATTCTCAATCTTGGACTGGATGCCGTCGGGCTTGGATTTTTGGCTCAAAAGTGGCTCGTCGACCCCTCAATTGCTCTTTATTCAATTATCGGCGTCGATACATGGAAAGGTGTTGGCTACATCATGGTCATTCTTTTGGCCGGACTGCAAAGCATCCCCAAAGACTATTACGAAGCAGCAGAAATTGATGGCGCCAATGCCTGGCAACGGCTTCGATTTGTGACAATTCCCATGTTGATGCCTGCACTTGCTGTGGTGACTGTCTTGAACGTCATCTATGGGTTGCGGGTGTTTGATATGGTGTTTGCCCTCACAAACGGCGGCCCAGGTTTTGCAACAGAAGTCGTCTACACCGTTATTTTCAAAGCTTTTTCGCAGGGACAATATGGCCTCGGAACGGCACTTTCGACTGTTCTTCTCGTCATTCTTCTGATCGTCGGCGTGTTCGTTGTGCGCCTTCTTGACCGCAGCCCAAATAGGTAAATCGATATGATCAAATCCAGCAGAACACGGTTGGGCTTTGCGCATCTTGCAGCCATTACAGCCAGCCTTATCATGTTCACCCCCGTCTACTTGGTGATCGTGAATTCCCTCAAAACCCGTGCAGAGGCGAGCACACTCAGCGCGAGTTTGCCTGCAGTCCCACAATTCGGTAATTTTGCGACCGTAATAGAGAAGGGCAATCTCGTAGAGGGCTTTCTCAACTCTTTGATCTATTCGTCGATCTCAACGATTTTCGCGACACTGCTGGCGGCAATGGCAGCTTTCGTCCTGTCGCGTCACCGATCGCGATTCAACCGTTTTCTATATTTTTTCCTGATCATGGGCATTGCCCTGCCGGTAAATTTTTTCACCCTGACATGGGTCCTTCAAGCATTGGAATTGATTAACACTCGTGGCGGGATGATTTTTCTTTACACCGCGATGAATATTCCATTCTCGATCTTTCTGATTTACGGGTTTGTCGAAACCATCCCAACCGAACTCGATGAAGCCGCGACTATGGACGGCTGCGGCACGTTCCGCGTATTCTTTTTAATCGTCTTGCCACTCTTGACTCCCGTGCTGGTTACGGCCGGAATTCTGAATTTTCTGGGAGTTTGGAGCGACTTCCTCTACCCTCTCTACTACCTGAACGATTCAGGAAAATGGCCGATGACATTATCCATCTACAACTTCTTTGGCCGATTTAGCTCTGAATGGAATCTCGTCTCAGCCAACATTCTGCTGAATATTACGCCAGTGGTTATCATCTATTTGCTAGGCCAAAGGTTCATTTTAGGAGGCATGACCAGTGGCGCTGTAAAGGGGTAATACCGCATGGTCTACGGACTCATTTTGGCCACTAGCGATGCTTGTCATTTCTCGGTACAAGCGCACGCAAAAACGGACCTGACCATCAATGTGGTTGGTCACAACGAAAAGGCGATCTAAATGGCACGCAGTGCAAAGCGAACAAAGATGGCAGCCAACAAAACGCATGCTTCAACGCCTAGTTTAGGCGATGTCGCATACAAGAAAGTTCTGGAGGGTCTCTTTGACAAGTCCATTCCAACGGGCGCGTTTGTCTCTCAAAGCGAACTCGTAAAATTACTGGACGTGGCCGTTCAGCCCCTCAGAGATGCTTTGAAGATTTTAGAGACGGAAGGCGTTGTGACGATACACCCCCGCTCGGGGATCGAGTTTCTAAAGCTGGATCTGGAATTGACTCGTTCAACTTATCAGTTTCGAACCATTATCGAGCGCGCTGCGGCCATGCGCTACGCCGAAACCGGCGATATGAGCGAATTCAAGGACCTTAAAGAACGCCATGAAATTCTAATTTCTGACATTAAATCTGGCCAATTTGACGACGCCATTCTGGACAGAGTTGAAGATCTAGAAGAAGAGCTTCACGGTAACATGGTTGCCAGCCTGCACAATCCACTTGTGACCACCACCGCTGCGCGACTGAAAAATTATGTGCGCCTTATACGCCTCGATCGCCTTATGACCCCGCCTTTGGCATTAAAGACGCTTGAGGAACACATCGTTATCCTTGAAAACTTGGAGAAACGTGACCTATCTGGGGCCGAAGCCGCCGTTTCGGCACATTTCCAAGCGGCTCAGCAACGGCTCTTGGGCATGTTCTAGCGTTAGCTGGGTTTGTTTAGCAAATCGACGAAAGGCCAGACTGAAGTGGCTCAACGCATTTCCACAGTATGCTAAGGTGCATCCGACATCGATGATCGGATGCAAAAATGGTTCCCAAAACGTAAATTTTCTGACTGCACAATCAGTAACTGATCCAACTTTGTAAAAAGCGATGGAATGCCTCATCGCGCGTATCAATCGTGACAAGAGTAAAGTGCAACATATCGGCCCATCAAATCGCTCAAGCCGAACACCTGTAGCATAACAGTCAGTTTTATTGCGTTTTCTGCATGTGAATGATACAGGCTGCAAAACTGTAATTATTTTTCCATTCTGATCGAGGTTACATGGAATACTTGCTCGTCGTCGGCAGCGTGCAATCACTTTTCACCACCGTATTCCTATGGACCAAACGCGCCAAGAAACTGCATGATACGATTTTAGCGGTTTGGATGGTGTTTATGGCCATGCCCTTGATCGCAGCAATAGCGGTTCAGATATGGCCGAGTTCGCACATTCCTATTTTAAGTGCCGATCTGATTTATCCACTGACCTATGGTCCATTTTTGTGGCTCTATGTTAGCTCACTTACAGCGGTGCATGAAAAGATCGCCCTACGCCAAATCTTGCATTTCCTGCCTTTCGTCACAATCAGCCTTTTTCAACTTTTGAGCGGATGGGCACCAGCACCACCGAACCCGGACAGTGTAGCTTTTAACACATCAATCCGTGTGATTGGCGGGGTCAACTGCGCTTTGCTCATTACATATTCCATAGCTGTGTTTCGGCAGTTGCGTGACCACGACCAAAAGGTATTGGAACGGTTTTCAAACTTGCAGGGTTATCTCACCTTGGCTTGGATACGATGGATGTCTGTGGGGATAACAAGCGTCTTTTTGCTCCTGTTTCTGGCGGCGTTATTGTCCCAACCAAGTATAATGGATTTGCACTTGGTGTCATTGATCATTGCTATTCTTATGCTCAGCTACTTCGGGCTACAGCAAGATCAGGTGTCAGATACTGTCGAGACACTTGATGAACCTGAGCAGGGCACTGATGCGACACCCGCAGTCACCGCCCTCACCGCCGAAAAACCAAGCTATGATAGATCAGGCCTCAGTGCAGAACTGGCCGATGTCATTCAACATCGTCTAGACTGTTACATGCAGTCCGAACGGCCCTATTTGAACGCAGACTTAACCATCACAGCCTTAGCAAAACGAATGGCAGTGCCGCGCCATCACTTGACCGAAGTCATCAACGCCCGTCATCAAAAGAACTTCTTTAATTTCGTCAACGAGTACCGAATTCAGGCCGTCAAACAAGCTATGCAAGACCCAGCGCGAGCCAAACAAACCCTGTTGGACATGGCCTATGCTGCAGGCTTCAATTCCAAATCGTCGTTCAATACCGCATTCAAACAGCAGACAGGTATGACACCGTCGCAGTTCCGCCGCCAGTTGGAGTGAAGTCGCGTTTTATCGACACTTAAACGTTCGAGCTTAGCGGCTGGGACGATTTCGTCGTACCAGCATGCAAAAAATCGGACATCAAGACGTTCCTGAAAGGTTACCTACAATGGCATCTGGCGTATCAATGAAATCTCTTGCCGTGCATTTCGCCTCAGTTTGTTTCATCTTCTCTGCCCAGCCTAGCGCGGCGCAGAATGTGACATACTCTTTGGTCGATACAATGCAGGATGCTTGTTTTGATCTCACGGGGAATGAAATCACCTGCCCTGCCGCCGGTGAAATCCTTTACGGTCAGGATGCTCAACACCCGCGCCTCCCAGCCTCTTATACAGACAATGGTGACGGCACGGTGATCGATAACAACACGGGCATGCTCTGGCAGCAGACACCGGAGTATGATCGTAAGCAATATACAGACGCTCTTGCATATTGCGGCAGCTTGGAATTGGGCGGTCGTGACGATTGGCGTGTCCCCACGATCAAAGAGCTTTATTCACTTGCCGACAACCGCGGTGAGTTGCTTATGCCAGAGGAAGGCGAACCGACGCCCTATATTGACACCAGTGTTTTCGACTTCGAATACCCTAAAGGTTTGATGTTTGCAGGCCAATACTGGAGTTCAACACTGTACATCAAAGGCCCCGTAATGAACGGCCTGAACCAAGGGGCATTCGGGTTCAACTTTGCGGACGGTCACATCAAATCTTACGGCACAGGCTTGGACTTTTACACCGGAGCAGCAGCCGCCAACAACGGCTTTTCCGGCGACAACGCGGGCAGCGACGCACCGGGTAACTACGTACGCTGCGTAAGCGCGGACGAAGGCATATATGGCGTGAATGACTTTCGTGACAACGAAGACGGCACAATCACTGATGAGGCCACCGGACGTATGTGGCAACAATCAGATGATGGAATCCGCCGCGAATGGGCTGAGGCACTGGCATATTGTGAGGCATTGGATTTGGGCGGTTATGACGATTGGTACCTGCCGAACTCCAAAGAACTGCAAAGTATCGTCGATTACCGTCGCACCGGCTTTCCGGCGATTGACGAAACTGTCTTTACGATCACCGAAGATGGCGAGACCCTTGATTTCTGGACAAGCACGACGTTCGGGGACTGGAAAAACTATGCCAACGTAATCGCCTTCGGCAAAGCACTTAGCAAGGCAGGTGAACAGACCGAATTTACAGATTGGCATGGTGCGGGCGCTCAACGTTCGTCTATCAAAACAATTATTGGTCAAGCCATGACAGATGATACAACATGCTCGATCAATGCATGCGATTTCAACCGTTCGGACAATCTGGTCCGTTGTATCCGCTAACCTTCCTCGATCGAAGCAGGCCATTTTAGCCCTCTTCGTTTCAAAAAATACTCTATCAAAACTGGAGAAAGACAATGTTTAAATCGACCCTTTCAGCAACCATGATGGCTGCCATCTTATCCGCAGGCACAGCTCAAGCCGACTCTGTTGAGGTTTATCTAACCGACATGCTCGACAATACTCAGGCCGGCTACTGCCTCGACATCGCGGGCGGCAAAGGTGCCGACGCCGACCCTGCCAATGGCCTTCAAGGGCATACCTGCTACAGCCCGTTGGGCGAGTTATTGGTTGATCAGATTTTTGACATTGACCGCTTCGCAGATGGCAAGCTTTACATGACCGAATTCGACGTTTGCGCGCAGGTTACGGGCTTAGAGGCCGGTGCACAGATTGAGCTGGCCGACTGCGATGACAGCGATGTGCAAAGCTTCATCTTTTCTGGCGAAGGCGTGATCAGCCCCAGCGCCGCGCAGGATATGTGCCTCACCGTCGGAGAAGACACGAGATCAGGTCGCAGTGACACCAACCAGATCAAGACTCTGACACTGCAACTTTGTTCAACCGAACAAGCTGCGTTTCAAAATTGGGCGACCCGCAGCGAATGATAAGGCTAACGTTGCACCTTATCTGAAATGATCTGCCCCCTTAATGGACTAAATATATGGCGCCAATCGCCAATTTAGCTGGGGGCAGACATATCGCAACTTACGGCAAGGCCCCGCGACAGTTTTTTAGTTTGCCGCCCATGTCGATCGGCATCAACCTGACAAGCTTGGTGTGATTAACGGAGCCCGCCGCAAGCTGTATTTCCCAGCGAGGCCCGCTTGACGGACCTTGCTGCTGCTCGCCCAAGCCATACGAATGCCACCTAAAGGCAAAGCCTGAGAGCTTGGAAGGCACCAACTTAGGGCGCCTTCCACATGATTGTTATGAGACTGGCATAGCCATCTTGAATGTTTCATCGCCGGTGACATCAAATATGTCTTCACCGGTTATCTCAAATCCATACCGCTCATAGAACGGCAGTCCGATTTTGTTGTCCTTGAACACTTCCACTTTGAGCGGCCCTTTCAACGATACGACGTGATCGATCATTTGGCGGCCCATGCCCTTGCCGTGTTGGGAAGGGTCAAGAAACAGCCCGCCAATTTCTGTGTCGATCATTGCAATGAAGCCGACTGGGGTCCCGTCATCTTCCAGCACCCATGTTTCGGCATTCGGGAGATACATGTTACGCATGTCTTTGCGCACTTGGTTTCTGACGTCATCCGACAGGAAAGGATGCGCAAGTGCCTCTGCGTTGTTCCAGATTGCAATCAGGGCATCGGTGTCTTCAGTTTTATACTTACGGATCATTTTTTCGGCTTTCTGCTTTTTTGTTGAACTGTGTTGATCATTTTTTGAAATGACTTTTCAGCGGATTTGCGTTCGGCCAGTGAGGAAGAGTTGAAACGATCTTCCGCAGTCAACTTGGTCCATCGTGCAAGTCTGGCGGTGTCGATGTCCCCGCGCTCCAATGCGCTTTGAATGGCACAACCGGGTTCGGTGTCGTGTTTGCAATCGTTGAAACGGCATTGGCCCGCTAAAGCGACCATGTCTGCAAACACGTCAGCAATCCCCGCCTCTACATCTGTAAGCTGAAGCTCTCGCATTCCAGGGGTGTCCAACACCGCGCAGCCATCGGATGTGAAGTGCAATTGTCGCCGTGTCGTTGTGTGACGACCTTTGCTGTCATCTTCGCGAATGGCAGCCGTTTCAGCGACACCGTCCATAAATAGAGCGTTGACCAATGTGGATTTTCCAACACCTGACGACCCTAGAAACGCAACCGTTTGTCCAGGCTTGCACCATGGAGCGAGCTTGGCAATTGTCTGCTCACCCAAGGCATTAAGCACTTCCACCAGAACACGATTTGAGATTGCGCTTGCTTCGTCAGCGTAGCGATTAGGATCATCACAGAGATCAGCTTTTGTGAGCAAGATTACAGGCGTTACTTCAGCGTCGAATGCCAAGGCAACATACCGCTCAAGCCGCGCGATATTGAAATCCTTATTGCATGAAGACACTATGAAAACCGTATCCACATTAGCAGCAATCAGTTGCCTCTTGCGGTCTGATCCGGGCGCACGGCGCTCAAAAACGCTCATGCGTTTCAAAACCTTGCTGTTGGATGGGTGTTGCCGATCATAGAGCAACCAGTCACCGACTGTCGCGTCCGGCCTTGGGGGAATAACGGCATCAAAACCTTCGCCCAGTGCATGCAGGCCTGTTCTGTGAACTTCAACCACTCGAACGGGCTGCATATCAGCAACGGTATCTATGCTGGTTTGCTGGCTAAAGAAAGGCTTCCAACCAAGGTTTTCCAATGGAGAACGCTCGCGTGCTGGAAGCTTTCCTGAACGCGCAGATGGCAAAAATTGGGAATAGTCCCGTGTCATTGTTGTGAACTTTCATATTCTGGGCGCAGGCTAAGTCCACGCCATAATGTGTAGATTAACTAGATCGCAAAAAACCAATCGCCACCGACAATAGAGCGAGGCGTGAGCTTGGTTTAAATTTGCACCGGGAGGGCGCTTTGCCTCCCCACATTACCGGGACATAGAATCTCCATGAAAGTGCGGCATGCGTAGCTCTAATCGGCAATTTTTGCAAGTGACCTGAGCCCCAAGTTTCCTCCAGCTTTGGACGGCGTCCTTGGGGTTAAATCTTTGGCGTTAGGCCGCCATCTCGTCCATTGTCTTTCTGTGCAAAATTTCCATCGGTGTCGGGTTGCCCAATGCTGAATGAGGTCTGCGGCAGTTGTAACCCTCCTACCATTATTCAAGCGTGTTGCGGACATCGCGCAATGTTCCAAATAGCATTTCGTTGAGACATTCGTCCCGCAGTTTTCCGTTGAAGCGCATCATGAAGCCGTTCTGCTGGAGCTTTTCAGGCGCGATATAATGCCAATCGATGCCGAGAAGTGAATGATCTGCTCGTCTGTGAAGCCTGCCTTCATTTGTCCGTCCTTTTGTTGAGCGGGCTCTACACAAATTTGGAGGCGTTTTCAGGGCGCAGATCAAGCGCAACATCGCATACAAACCACCTAAACAATCGGCCACGGAAAGCCTTGGGATTTTTGTCGTCTGCACGGAAGCTAGAACAACTGTGGCAATGGTAACCGATTGGATTGCTACTTCGCCGCATTAGCGCCAATCTCGAAGGTCGATTTTGAGCCGCATATTCATTTTGATGAAGACTGATCCCCCAGCCCCAGTTTTATGTATAATCCCCGCATGACTGCTTTCGAATCTCAATTCCCCCCAATGGCATCCCGCACCCATGAGGTTTGCGGCCCGTCTGCGATGACCTTTGCCGTTGCACTTGGCGCTCGGTTGGGCGGTAAGGTGCTTTGGGTGCGAGAGGCTTGGCGGAGTGAACAGATCAATCCTGTGGGTATTGCCCCCTATCTTGATCCGCAGCACCTGCTTTTGGCGCAGGCTCAAAATCACTTGGATGTGCTTGCCAGCGCCGAAGAAGCACTGCGTTCTGGCAGTGTCGCCTTAGTCGTCATGGAAGTCACGCAGCCCGTTGGCTTAACCGAAGGGCGACGCTTGCAGCTTGCGGCTCAAAGCGGAAAAACCATGGGCCTTTGCGTGCTGCCCGAGGGGATGGGTAGCAATGCCGCACAGACTCGGTGGCATTGCGCGCCTATCTTTGATGCCGCAAATGCGGCAGAGGACTCGACTCTGCAACGGTGGAAAATTATAAAGAACAAATCAGGAACAAATAAAGCATGGTCGGTGAGGTGGAATGCGCAAACGCGTCGTATCAATGTGGTTTCCGAGATTGCCCAGCGATAGGGTTCTGCGCGCAGGCCTGCTGCACACCGCCAATGACAATCGCCCGTTTGCGCTCATCCATCATGAGAAGAACACTGACCGCATTTATTGCTTGAACGACGCGGCAGAGACGCAATGCCTACATCGAGGCATGGTTCTATCGGATGCACGGGCCTATTGCCCTGACCTTCAAAGCCAACCCGCCGACAGGATCGCAGATGCAAAGTTCCTCCACACGTTGGCGCGGTGGAGCAAGCGGTACTGCCCGTGGGTTGGCTTGGATGGCACGGATGGGTTGATGCTTAACATCACGGGATCAGCGCATCTGTTTGGTGGCGAGGCGGCGATGCTTGACGACATGCGCCACCGCCTCGCGCGTGCGGGGCTAAGCAGCCATATCGCGGCGGCCAACACGCGTGGTGCGGCGTGGGCGCTCACCCATTACGGACATAAAGCCCATGACGACATCCGCGCTCTGCCCGTTGCCGCCCTACGCATTGATGCCAAGACGGACACTGCCTTGCAACGTCTTGGGTTGCGCAAAATATCCGACCTTCTCGCGCTGCCCCGCGCCACGATTGTGCGCCGTTTTGGCCCCGATGTGGTGCTGCGTCTGGATCAAGCAATGGGAGCGCAAGATGAGGTCATTTCGCCCTTGGGCGAGACCCCGCACTACGGCGTTCGCCTGACGCTGCCCGACCCGATTGGGTTGATCGAAGACGTGATGATGGCCACCGATCGTCTTTTGGCGCGGCTATGCGACAAGCTCAAAGATCAAGAAATGGGGGCGCGCCAATTGCAACTGACCCTGCGCCGCGTCGATCAAGGCGCACAACAGGTCGAGCTACGTTTGGCAGCCCCCATGCGTGATGCTGCACGGATCTTGCCGCTATTCGCGCGCGGCGTTGATACGGTGGACGCTGGCTATGGCATTGATCAAATGCGCTTGGAGGCCACACAGGTCGAACGTTTATTGAACGCACAATTCACTTCGACCACGACCTCGAACCCGGATGATTTGAACGATCTCATAACGCGTCTGGGCAACCGCATTGGGCTAGACAATATTCACCGTTTTTTACCAGCCGACAGTCACATCCCTGAGCGCAGTTTTCAAACCGTGCCTGCGGCGTATAGTACCGCGTCGGGATCATGGGCCAGCCTGCGCCCACGCCCCTTACGCCTATTTGCTCCCGAACCGATTGCTGCGGGCGGATCAAAGCCGCCCCAAAAATTTCGATGGCGGCGCATGTCGTTGACAACGGGGCGGGCAACCGGCCCAGAGCGCATCGCCCCCGAATGGTGGCTGCCCGATGACAACTGGCGCTCAGGGGTGCGCGACTATTGGACAGTGGACACCCGCGAAGGGCGGCGGTTGTGGCTGTTTTACACCCCGCAAGATCCCGGCTGGTTCGTACATGGGGAATTTGCATGAACGTCCGAAACCCCTCTCTCGATCCCGGCTACGCCGAGCTGTGTTGCACCTCGAACTTTACGTTCCTGCGCGGCGCCTCGCATCCAGAGGAATTGATCACCCGCGCTGCGGCGCTGAAACTAACGGGCGTGGCCATCACTGATCACAACTCATTGGCAGGTGTGGTGCGGGCCTATTCCGCGCTCAAGGAATTGCGCCGCGAGCTTGGCGACGGTCGCTCCCTGCCCAAACTGATCATTGGGGCGCGTCTGATCCTGCGCGACAGCGATACGCATTGGATCGCCTTGCCGCATAATCGCGCCGCCTATGCGCGACTGACGCGATTGTTGACCCTTGGCAAGCAACGTGCCCCCAAAGGAGCGTGCCACTTGGAGTTGCGCGATGTGGCACAGAGCTGCGTGGGAATGAGCCTCATTGCCTTGCCGCAACAGGCGCTAAAGGACAGCGTGACTGAAATCACCACTCTCAAAAAGCACTTTCCCGCAGATGTCTTCGTCGGGGCGACCCCGCGCTATGATGGCAGCGATCAGCGGTATTTTGACGCCTGTGCCGCCCTCGCACACCGCACCGCCGCGCCAATGGTGGCCGTGGGCGATGTGCTTATGCATCACGGATCACGGCGTCAATTGGCCGATGTTCTGACCTGCCTGCGCGAACATATCACCATCGATGAGATCGGCACACGCGCCCTACCCAACTCTGAGCGCCGCCTCAAAGACGAGGCCGATATGAAGCGCCTGTTCGCGCGTCACCCTGCCGCCCTGCGCCGTACAGTTGAGATTGCCGCCAAGTCGAGCTTTTGCCTGTCCGAGTTGAGCTACGAATACCCCGATGAGATTGCGGATGATGAATCGCCTCAAGATCGCTTGGCACGATTGGCGCGTGAGGGGTTGAAAAACCGCTACCCAAAGGGCGCGCCCGACACCGCGATTGCGCAGATGAACAAAGAACTGGCCTTGGTTAAAACGCTCGACTTTCCAGCCTATTTCCTCACGGTACATGACATCGTGCAATTTGCCCGCTCCCAAGGCATCTTATGCCAAGGCCGCGGCTCTGCGGCAAACTCCATCTTATGCTACCTCTTAGGCATTACCGACGTCAGCCCTGAGACCATCACAATGGTGGTAGAGCGGTTCGTCTCGGAACATCGCGGCGAGCCTCCCGATATCGATGTGGATTTCGAACATGAGCGCCGCGAGGAGGTCATCCAGCATATCTATGCCAAATATGGCCGCCATCGCGCCGGACTATGCGCCACCGTGATCCATTTTCGCTCACGTGCCGCGATCTCGGAGGTGGGCAAGGTCATGGGACTGTCCAAGGATGTCACCGCCAATCTCTCGGGACAAATTTGGGGATCGGGCAATGGCGGCGCAGACCCCGAGCGCATCAAGGAGCTTGGCCTCGATTTGGACAATCCGCGTCTGGCGTTGACCATTAAACTCATCAGAGAAATCATCGGATTTCCGCGCCACCTTAGCCAGCATGTCGGCGGTTTTATCATTACCAAAGGGCGACTTGATGAATTGTGCCCAATTGAGAATGCAGCGATGGAGGACCGCACAATCATCGAATGGGACAAGGATGATATCGACGCGCTTGGCATTCTCAAGGTCGACATCCTCAGCCTCGGGATGCTCACCTGTATCCGCAAGAGCTTTGATCTGATTGCACAGCATGGTGGCGCGCAATTTTCGATTGCGACTGTACCTCAATCTGACGCGCCGACCTTTGATATGCTGTGCGTGGCCGATGCGATCGGGGTATTCCAAGTCGAAAGCCGCGCGCAGATGAATTTTTTGCCGCGCATGAAGCCACGCGTATTTTACGATCTGGTGATTGAGGTCGCCATCGTACGCCCCGGCCCGATCCAAGGCGGCATGGTACATCCCTACATCAACCGCCGCCAAGGCAAAGAGCCTGTCACCTTCCCGTCTGATGCGTTGGCAAAGGTGCTTGGCAAGACCCTCGGCGTGCCATTGTTCCAAGAGCAAGCGATGCAAATTGCCGTGGTTGCGGCGGGGTTTTCCCCCTCAGAGGCCGACAAACTGCGCCGTTCCATGGCGACGTTTCGGCGAATGGGCACCATCGGCCAGTTGCGCGAGAAATTCGTCAAAGGCATGTTGGAACGCGGCTACGAGTTGACCTTTGCTGAGAGCTGCTTTTCTCAAATCGAGGGTTTTGGCGAATACGGTTTTCCAGAAAGCCATGCCGCCGCTTTTGCAATGCTCGCCTATGTCTCCGCGTGGCTCAAGCGCCATCACCCCGCCGCTTTCGCTTGCGCCTTGCTCAACTCCCAACCAATGGGATTTTACGCTCCCGCCCAAATTGTGCGCGACGCCCGCGAGCATCAGATCGAGGTGCGCCCCATCTGCGTGAACAACAGCGCATGGGACAACACGTTGGAACGCCGTGCCGATGGCACGCTGGCGCTCAGGCTCGGATTTCGTCAAATCAAGGGCTTTCGCGAAGAAGACGCCGCATGGATCGTGGCCGCGCGTGGCAATGGCTATCCCGACCCCGAGGCGCTGTGGCTGCGCGCGGGGATTTCACCTACGGTGCTTGAGCGTCTGGCCGAGGCGGACGCCTATGCGGGCCTCGGCATGGGGCGGCGTGATGCACTTTGGGCGGTGAAGGCCATCACGGGCCCCAAACCACTGCCTCTGTTCAACGACCCAATTGAGGGAGAAGGCATACATGAGCCATCTGTGACTCTGCCGACAATGCATCTGGGCGAGGAAGTGGTCGAGGATTACGTCGCCATGCGCCTGTCGCTCAAGGCCCACCCGATGGAGTTGCTACGACCCGATATAGACGGTCTGACACCCCATGCCGCCCTACCCGATGTACCGCTCGGACCGATTGCGGGGCGAGCCATTTCTGTTTGCGGCTTGGTGATCACCCGCCAACGCCCCGGTACCGCCTCAGGCGTGGTGTTTCTAACACTAGAGGACGAGACGGGCGTATCAAACGTGGTGATCTGGAAAACCGTCTACAAGAAATTTCGCCGTGCGGTCATGGGCGGCCGATTGCTCCGCGTCACGGGCGTGGTGCAGCGCGAAGGCATTGTGGTGCATATCATCGCGCAAACCGTTGAAGACGTCTCACACCACCTCAGCACGCTCGGCCACCCAATGGATGAGGCGATAGGCATCACCCAGCCCCAGGCCGACGACGCTCCTAGACCGCCCCCCCAACCCCGCGCCATGCACCCGCGAGATCAGGCCAAGCGCTTGTTTCCAAGCCGGGACTTTCATTGACTATTGCGAGGGCTAAAATCTTGTCTTGGCCCCCTAAAACTGTGCCACTATTTGTTGACAACATGAGTTTAGAGACATGGCACGCAAACGTTATTCTGATGAAGACGCACTGAGGTTGTTGCGCGAAATTGACGTACATTTGCATGATGGAATGGATGTTGCAGGCGCAATTCGTAAGGCCGGCATTTCAGACAAGACCTATTATTATTGGCGTAAGAAGTTCGGGGGGATGGCGAGGCCTCAGCTGTCGGGGGGGAAAGGTGGGGGGAAAAAAAAGGG
>NZ_JAHKPK010000065.1 GCF_018860665.1 Pacificibacter marinus | reverse complement strand
ATCAAACAACGCCGCTTGCAACATCAGAAACAAGCCGCATAATCAATCACACAAACGAGCCAGAGCCTCCAATACTCAAGCCGCTCTGATGCCCCATTTTATATGACGACGGACAGTCATGAGTAAGCGCGCCAACCCACTGACCGTAAAACAGCCTTAACTTACGATAATTTTGAGGCCGAATGACATTGTTCTCGCCTGCATAGTATACGTCCCAAACTGCCCTGCGATTATGGAGCCGTTATCCTGACAATAAAAAATCACTTTTAACCGACAGAATTTTAGCGCTGGCACGTAGAATTTTGGAAGGCTGGTTACGAAGCCAGTTCAACTGAGATTTGAAGGATTTCTGACTATGGCGACTTTACGCAATCTGGGCCTTATGGCTGTGCTCATGGCATCAACACTTCCCGCCAACGCCCACCACGGCAGCAGTGGGCAGTTCGATACCAGCACGACGATTGAGCTTTCGGGCGAAATTACACGCATCCGTCTCGTGAATCCACATGCCTATGTATATTTCGATTCCACAAATGAGGCCGGAGAAGTGGTCAATCTACGCTGCGAATTGCAATCGGGATCTTTGCTCAAACGCAATGGCTGGACCACGGATATGTTTGAAATCGGCAGTACGATTTCCATCGTAGGGTCGCCGGACCGCACTGACCCGACCACCTGTTACATGAGTCAAGTCACCTTTGAAAATGGCGTTGTCGCGACACGTCACAGCACGTTTGACGACCAAGGCACGATTGAAGCTGAGCAGCGCCAAACAGAGCGCGATGACGGTACACCCAACATTGACGGCAACTGGGCCATGGTACGCGAAGCGGGCGCACCTCCCGGTGGTGGTGGTCGCTCCGAAGTGGTCCTCACCGAAGCAGGGGCTGCCGCAGTTGAGGGGGCGACCTCGGATGACAACCCGCGCTATCAATGTGAAGCCACAAATATCGTGCTGGATTGGTGGTTTGACCAGATGGTGAACACAATTGAGCAAGGCGACGATCAAATCAAAATGACTTACGGGTTTATGGACCTTGAGCGCACGATCTATCTTGATGGCACAGAAATGCCGGACGATTACGTGGCAAATCGCGCTGGGTTTTCAACGGGTGAATGGGCTGATGACACTTTGATCGTGACCACGACAGGATTCGATGAGGGGTGGATCAACGCTCCCATGAGTGATGGAGAAGGCCCCGCTGCGCGTCCTGAAGGCGGCGATGATGATGCAGCAGAACGGCCTGCGCGCCCTGAAGGCGCGCGTGGTGGCCCACCATCTCCTGTGAAAAACAGCCCTGAATTGGTCGTGACTGAAACGTTTACGCTAAACGATGACGGCACCGTTTTGACGCGAAACTATACGTTTGAGGATCCGATCTATCTTGAGGCTCCGATCTCAGGGTCAGACACGGTCACGCTCACCAGTGATGCCTATGAAGACTACGCCTGTGATGACCTGACTGAAGAACGCTCAGAGACTGCAGAGTAATCTATGGGGCCGCACAATCGCGGCCTCAACGCTTTTCATTCAGGAACAGATTAAATTGCCCCGCCTGCCGACGCCGTCTTACGCGGCGGGGCACGATCGTTGACAGAAAGACATGATATGGAAATGCTATTTTGGCTGGAGGATTCAATCGTCGGATTGACGGTCTCCAGCACCCAATGGGGCTATCCCATTGTTCTCTCGCTTCACGCGGTTGGCATGGCGACCCTTGTGGGTGTGGCTTTGATGCTGACAATTCGTGTTTTGGGCTTTGCCCCAAACATCCCCGTGACCTCTATGGCACCCTATTGGCGCGTGGCTCTAGGTGGCTTCATACTGAATTTGTTGTCGGGCAGCGCGCTGTTTTGCGGCAATGCGTCTGAGCTGTTTTTCAACTGGGCGTTCCGTATCAAAATCGTGTTGGTCTTTATCGGTTTGGCGCTCACATGGCGGTTGGTGCAAATCTGCGTCAAACGCACGGATGAGGTTTCGCCCGCGCATCGCAAACTTGCTGCATTGGCAATGGCAACATGGATCGTCGCGATCATTTTTGGCCGTCTCATCGGTTATTGGTCTTAAGGGGAACATGATATGAATACCTTGCTCAACTGGGTCATCGATACCTTGAATTCAACGGCGCTCAGCGGGTTTATCATGACCAACGCCTATCTGTTTCCGTTTTTGGAAATGGCGCATTTCATTGGGCTGTGCCTGCTGTTCGGGTCGCTGATTGTGGTCGATTTGCGTGTGGTTGGTTTTGCCAAATCCGTGCCAATCGCGCGCGTCGATCTGTTTGTGCGCTTTGCCCTGATTGGCTTTGCGATCAATCTGATGTCTGGAGCGCTGTTCGTGGTGGGGGATTCCGATCGCTATCTTGTGAACTATGCGTTTTGGACCAAGATGGGTTTGATCGTTCTTGCTGGCCTGAATACCGCGTATTTCGTGCGTCGGATCAAACCGCAGATGGACCGCGGCGTGACCTCGCAAAATCTGACCAATGGCGCAAAAACCGTGGCTTGGCTGTCGCTGACTTTGTGGACCTGCGTCATCATTTTGGGGCGGTTTATTCCTTATGTCGAAGACCTGTAAATCGAGCGGAGCTTTGTCTTTGTGGATACTGATTGCAGGGCTTTGCATCGCCTCAACAGCTTCGGCTCACGGCGTTGCTGCGCAAGATCAGGGGTTTCTGGCAAGCGCCTCAGGTGTTCACCTCGGCCCATATATTTACTTAGGGGCCAAGCATATGGTCACTGGATACGATCATCTGCTGTATCTGGCTGGCGTGATTTTCTTTTTGGGCAAGCTGCGAGATGTGGTGACATTTGTCAGCCTGTTTGCGTTGGGGCATTCGATCACATTGCTTGCGGGCGTGCTCACAGGCGTGCAGGTGAATCCTTATGTCATTGATGCCATTATCGGATTGTCTGTTTGCTATAAAGCACTTGAAAATCTGCGCCTTATCCGATTTTGCGACCCCAAGATTGCCGTTTTCGGATTCGGGTTGGTGCATGGGTTTGGCCTGTCGAGCAAGCTACAGGATCTTGCGCTGTCCCCAGACGGGTTGATCGCGAATATGCTGGCCTTCAACTTTGGCGTTGAACTGGGCCAAGTGATCGCGCTGACGCTCTTGTTCGGGACCTTGGCCTGGCTGCGCAATCGGCCCCATTTTCCATCCATTTCAACAACTGCGAACGTCGTGTTGTTTGCCGCAGGGCTGACCCTGTTTGGCATGCAAACGGTTGGCTATTTCACCACATAACGGAGACACCATCATGAACCTTACCACGAAACTCACCCTTGGTGCCTTTGCGGGCGGCGCCTTATTGGTTATCGCTGTCTTACCTGCTGAATACGGTATTGACCCAACGGGATTGGGTGAAACGTTCGGTTTGGACGCTTTGTCCACTAAGCCCATTACCATCGCGCAGTTTGATGGCGATCTGTCGTTCAATGTGGGCGATTACGACCCGACAGCAGAACGGATAGACCAATCTGTGCAAGGCCTGATCCATCTTGAAGATGCGCCTTTTCACAGCGAGGTCATCGATATCCAGATCGAGGATTACGGCGAGGTTGAATATAAATTCGTCATGCCCGCCGACACAACATTCGTCTATTCGTGGCAGGTGTTGGAGGCGCAGGGCGATGGCGTCTATTATGATTTCCACGGGCATCCCTCATCTGACGACGCTGTGAATTTTCCCGAAGGGTTTGAAATGGCCTATGCCAGAGGTGAGGGTTTGACCCAAAGCGGCTCTTTCACTGCGCCGTTTGCGGGCTACCACGGGTTCTACTTTATGAATATCGAAGAAGGCCCCATTACGGTACGCCTCTCCATCAGCGGGTATTGGGACGAGAGCAAAGAAATGTACCGCGCCATTAACGGCGAGGTCGTCACCAACGAAGCGTTTTAATCAAAACAAGCGTCACCACTGGGGTGGGATTGTCGTGTCAGCTATGGCTTTTGAGAGCAGGTTTAATTTGCCCAACACTGGCACGACGATCGAAACGCAGCATTGGATTTCGGACCCCATCTCTGTGAATGGGATGTATCGGCTGCGTCATCCAGCAGGTGAGGCTGCTGAGCCTCGGAACATTCCCAAGAGGTCTGTGCAACCGTTCAACACAGGCCTGAAGAACGGTTGCAGTGCCACCTCAGAAATCGCCGAGGTGGCACTGGTTCTGAATTTGAAAACAATTAAGCAGTTATCAAGAAAAGCCAAAACCAATCGGCTATCCGTCTGTTGACTGACCTGTACTCTTGCGCACAGGCGCGTTTCGCAATCTGGCACGTAACGCTTAAGCCACCCGTTGGCCAGCGCTCCATGTTTCGTTTAAAACGGGGGTGCCATCCATGACCGAAAATCGAATAAGGTCAGCGCGTTGATCGATACTGAGTGATCCTCGGTCGGTTAACCCTACAGCTTTGGCAGGATGCGCCGTCACGGTTTTTATTCCGCGCGCCAAGTCCCCCCAAAGCTCGCCAAGTTGAACCGCTGCCATCAATAGGCCAGAGGGCACATAGTCAGACGACAAAATATCCAAACGGTCCAGTTGCGCCAGTTCATAGGCCGCTACATTGCCTGAATGCGACCCGCCGCGAATAAGGTTCGGCGCGCCCATGATGGTTGCGATACCTTGGGCATGGCAGGCGTTTGCAGCTTCAATTGTTGTCGGAAATTCGGCCATAGAAACGCCGTAGCCATGGCTGGTGACAACCTGTTGTGCAGTGGTGTCATCATGGCTGGCCAAGGTCGCGCCAAGCCGCGCAGCGGCCGCCACGGTCGCTGCCTCATGGGACGCGCCCAAACGGTCTTGCAGCCCGTAAAGGAAATCAACGTAGTCTCGGAATTCTTGGTCGCCATAATTGTGCTTGCCACGCACATAGGTTTCAAATTTCGAAATGTCTTTGAACTGACGCTGTCCCGGTGTGTGATCCATCATCGATACAATGCCGATGCGGTCGTCCGCTGTGAATTCAGCCAATTCTTCGACCAAGGTTTCAGAACATATTTCGGCCCGCAGGTGGATGTGATGGCTGATCCTAAGAGTACCTGTGGCACGTATAGCAAGAATTTCATCAGTCACTTGGCGTGCGTATTTGCCGTAGCTTTTGCTGGACCCTGAAATGATCGACCCCACCCGTACCGCGTCAAATACTGTGGTGATGCCAGTGCCCGCAAGCTCGCGATCATGGGCCAAAATCGCGGCGCGATGCGGCCAGTCCACTTTGGGACGCGGGGCCAGATGGCGTTCTAAATTGTCGGTGTGCAATTCGACCATACCGGGGGCCAGATAGTCGCCGCCCAGATCAATCGCACCGGAAGGCACGGCTGAGCCAGTATCGATATCGGTGATGATCCCGTCTTTGACCTGCAAAGAGCCTCGAACGACTTCATCGTTCAAAATAAGATTGGCATTGGCGAAAATGGTATGGTTTGTCATGGCAATGTCACACGGCTTTGGCAGATGGTTGGCTCTGCGGAGGAAAGAAAATGTTTGAACGGTATGCAATTTTTTACACGCCGAGCGGTGATCTGGCCGCTTTTGGCGCGGCTTGGTTGGGGTGGGACAGCGCACAAGGCTGTCGGCTGTCGCACTGCGATGTCGCTGGTGTTGATGTGGCGAAGATCACCGCAACGCCGCGTAAATACGGGCTGCACGCCACGCTGAAAGCGCCGTTTCGATTGGCGGATGGGGCAAGTTTGGATCAAGTGAGCCGCGTTGCCGAAACCTTTGCCAAGGGGCAGGCCGCTTTTGATATAGGCGCGCTTGAGTTGCGCGATGATCGTGGGTTCGTCGCTTTGCGACCTGAGGCCGCCAATGCGACCTTGCAAGGGTTTGCTGCTGCAATTGTCAAAGATTTCGATCACTTGCGTGCACCCTTGACCGAAGCTGATATCGCACGACGTCGCAAAGCATTGTTGAGTGCGCGCCAAGATCAGCAAATGCTGGACTGGGGGTATCCTTTTATCTTTGAGGACTTCCATTTTCATCTGACCTTGAGCGGCAGCTTGCCCAAAGAGGCAGCGACAACGGTTATGACCAAGCTCGCGCCGCTGGTGACGCCCGTCGTTCCGTCCCCGTTCATGATCGATGCGATCACGGTCATGGGGCAGGATTCTGATGGCATGTTTCATCAAATCCACCGCTACGCTTTGACCGGATAAAGGCTGGTCATCACGGCCTGTACAGTGTCGGACAGTGCGCCGCTGTTGTCGATCTCATGGGCGTCTATGCCAGCGGGCAATGTGGCGACGCGATCAAGACGCATTGCGATTTGTTCTGCCGTCTCGCGCCCCCGGGCGGTCAAGCGCTTGGCCAGAACCGCGCGTTTGGCTGTCAAATTGATCACGTCAAACCGGTCAAAGCGCGTTTTGGCTTGGGTCAAAACAGAGCGCGACAGATTGGCCAGCACATCATATCCGTCTTGCAACAAAAGATCGACTTCGGCAGGAATGGCATAATGTAAGCCATGGGCTGGCCAGCTGAGAGCAAAATCACCTGCGGCCTCGCGTGCCAAGAATGCAGCCTCACTCACGCCGTCAAAGTCTTCGCCCCCCGCATCACTGGGGCGGGTGATAACGCGCCGCGCCAGTTTGAACCGCGGATCATGCGCCAGCAAAGCCGCCATAACGCTGTCTTTGCCAACGCCTGACGGCCCGACGATGGCGATAAGGCGTCCGCTCATGCTGCCAATCCCGGGGTGAATTGAGTCACATCCAATTGGCGGTCGCAGATTGCATCGCGCGCCGCATGGTCGTGAAAAATCCCGATGATCGCCGCTCCGCGTGCTTTGGCTTCCGACACCATATCCAGCACAGTTGCGCGGTTGGTCGGATCAAGACTTGCGGTTGGTTCGTCCAGCAACAGGGCAGGGTATTGATAGGCAAAGCCGCGCGCGATGTTGACGCGTTGCTGTTCGCCGCCTGAAAATGTTGTGGGGCTGAGCGCCCAGAGACGTTCAGGGATATTCAAACGCTCCAACAGGCCCTTCGCGTGTTTAATCGCGACATCGCGGTCGGTGCCTGTGGACCACAGTGGTTCGGCCACAACATCCAAAGTCGACACCCTTGGGACGACGCGCAGAAACTGACTGACATAACCAAGCGTGCGGCGGCGCAGCTGAATGATCTCGCGCGGGGCGGCTTTTGCCACATCGACATCGCCAATCATGATCCGACCTGAGGCGGTCAGGTAGTTGCCGTAGATCATGCGCATCAGCGTGGATTTGCCCGCACCTGACTGACCGATCAAGGCCACACATTCGCCAGCGGCCACCTGCAAGGATGCCTCGCGCATCACTGGGATTTCTGCGGCACCTTGGTTGTGCAATACGAAGGACTTTGAAACATTTTCAATATAAATCATTGTGTTACACCTGCAAAACGGAAGAGACTAAAAGTTGTGTATAGGCATGTTGCGGATCGTCTAGCACCTGATCTGTCAGGCCCGATTCAATCACATGACCGTCTTTCATCACCATCAATCTGTCCGCCAATAGGCGCACCACGGCGAGGTCATGCGTGACGATGATCGCGCTGAGGTTCATCTCGCGCACAAGACCGCGCAAGAGATCCAGCAGACGCGCCTGCACCGACACATCCAAGCCGCCAGTGGGTTCATCCATAAACACCAGACGCGGGCCTGTCACCAGATTGCGTGCGATTTGCAACCGCTGCTGCATGCCGCCTGAGAACGCCGTTGGGCGATCATCAATGCGATCTTCTGTGATTTCTACACGCCCCAACCAATCGATGGCCTCAGCGCGGATATCACCATAGTGACGCGCATTCACGGCCATCAAGCGTTCACCAACATTGCCGCCGGCACTGACGTTCATGCGCAACCCGTCGCGGGCATGTTGATGGACAAAGGCCCAATCCGTGCGGCTGAGCATCCGGCGTTCGGGTTCGGACATGGTGATGGTATCGCGCAGCCCGTCAGCACGTGTGTCAAAGCGCACAGCGCCACGATCTGGTGTCAAATGCCCCGCGAGACAGTTCAACAGCGTGGACTTGCCTGAGCCACTTTCGCCCACGATCCCCATGACTTCACCGGGGTAAAGATCAAAGGACACGTCGGTGCAGCCGATCCGCGCGCCGTAGAATTTTGCGATGTTTTCAACTTGCAACAGGGGCGTCATGCTGCGTCCTCCTTAAATGGTACGCCTTGCGCGCCCACATGGCCGTTTTTGCGGCGGCTCGTGCAGTAATCTGTGTCTGAACACATGAACATTCGTCCGCCTGCGTCATCGACGATCAGCTCGTCCAAATAGCTGTCCTCAGCCCCGCACAGATCACAGGCGTGATCGGCTTTGGTCGGCTGGAAGGGATAGTCATCGAAATCAAGACTGACGACCTGTGTGTAAGGCGGGATCGCATAGATGCGCTGCTCGCGCCCTGCGCCAAACAGTTGAATGCCCGCCATTTCCAATTTCGGATTGTCGAATTTCGGAATGGGCGAGGGGTCCATCACATAGCGTCCCTCGACCTTGACCGGATAGGCATAGGCCGTGGCGATATCACCGTGTTGGCTGATGTCTTCGTATAGTTTCACATGCATCAATCCGTATTCTTCGAGACTGTGCATCTTGCGGGTTTCTACCTCGGAGGGTTCCAAGAACCGCAAAGGTTCAGGGATCGGCACTTGATAGACCAAAATCTGATCATCGCGCAGGTCTTGTTCTGGAATACGGTGACGGGTTTGAATGACGCTGGCCTCTTTTGTGGCCTCGGTCACGGCGACGCCTGCGGTCTTTTGGAAAAACCGTCTGATCGAGACCGCATTGGTGGTGTCATCGGCACCTTGATCAATCGCTTTAAATGTGTCGTCAGGCGTCAATATGGCGGCAGAAACCTGTACGCCGCCAGTACCCCAGCCATAAGGCATCGGCATTTCACGGCTGGCAAAGGGCACTTGATACCCAGGGATCGCCAAGCCTTTTAGGATCGCGCGGCGGATCATGCGTTTGGTCTGTTCATCCAGATAGGCAAAGTTGTAATCGCTCATTGGGCGGCCTCCTGTGACATGGCGTCTTGCGCCTCACGACGCAGCTTGCGGATCAGTTCAAGTTCGGATTGGAAATCCACGTAATGCGGCAATTTGATGTGCTCTAAGAACCCTGTCGCTTGGATGTTATCGCTATGATACAGAACGAACTCTTCGTCTTGCGCAGGTGCGCCAAGATTGTCTTCGCCAAGTTCTTTCCAACGCAAGGCACGGTCCACCAAAGCCATCGAAATTGCTTTGCGTTCGGTCATGCCAAAGACCAAGCCATAGCCTCGGGTGAACTGTGGTGGTTCGGTTTTCGACCCCTGAAATTGGTTCACTGTTTCGCATTCTGTCACCGTGATCTCGCCAATATCGATGGCAAATCCCAGTTCAGGAATGTCCATTTCCACCGCAACAGCGCCGATGCGCAGCTCGGCCACAAAGGCGTGGTTGCGCGCATATCCGCGTTGGGTGGAATAGGCCATCCCAAGGATAAATCCTTCATCAGCGCGGGCCAGAGATTGCAACCGCAGCGCACGGCTGGCGGGCAATTCCAAGGGCTTGCGGGTCAAATCATCGGGTGTGGTCTCGCTGGTTTTCTCGGTTTGGATCAGGTTTTCACGATCCAGAAATGACATGATATGCGGCGTTGGCTCGGTCGGAGCCGTCGCTGAAGGCGCCTGAGGCGCTTCGCCATCCGCTGCCAGTTTGAAATCCAAAAGACGGTGGGTGTAATCAAAGGTTGGTCCCAACACTTGCCCCCCCGGCGCATCTTTAAAGGTGGCCGAGACGCGACGATCGCATTGCATATCTTCGGTTTCGATCGGGTTTGAGCCGCCAAACCGAGGCAAAGTGGTGCGATAAGCACGGATCAGGAAAATCGCCTCTATCAAATCGCCACGCGATTGTTTGATCGCAAGGGCGGCCAAGTCAGGATCATAAAGCGACCCTTCGGCCATCACGCGATTGACCGCCAGCGCCATTTGTTCGCGAATTTGCGCGACACTCAGCTCGGCCACATCTGTGTCGCCACGGCGCTCTTCGGCAAGCCAGGCGTGGGCATTATCGATGGCGCGTTCGCCACCTTTGACAGCAACATACATCAGCCAACCCTCGTTGTGCGGGGCAGCGCCGCAAGGCGGTCGCCGCAGGTGAAAATGAAATCTAGGCCCAGCGGGAACAAGGCTGCGTTCGTTTGAAAGGCGTCGGTCTTAGGTAAAGACAGTGCGGTCTGATCCTTGATGCCGGGGCCGCGTAAGACTTCGCCGGTGTTGGACAGGGACTCGCATTCGACAATCAAAGTGGCAGAGCGATCTGGGTATTCCGCGGTGCCAATGGCAAAGGCGGACACAGGCAGGTCTTGCCATGTGCCAACCGCAAAGATCGCCGCCTCAGCCGTCACAAAGGGCGCGCCGGTGTGAAATGTGATCCAATCGCGCAGCTGTTGCGTGTCGTGACTTGGGGCCAAATAGATAGGCGTTTCAGGGTCGCAAAGCGTCAATAAAACCACGCCAGCGGCCTTCGACAAAGGCGCAGGAGGCAATGCACCTTGCAGTGTCGCAATCTGACCCGGGCGGGCCATCGCGGTCATCACAGCACGAAACGCGTGAGACGAGTCAACAGCGTGATTGTCAAAACCGCCTTCTAAAACATGGGCTTGCATCAATCTTCTCCTCTCACCATGGTGAAGAAATCGACCTTGGTCGCGGCGGCTTTGGCGGCACGGGTGGATTTCTTTTGGGTCATTGTCGCTTGAAGTGGGGTGAGAACACCGTCACGCACGCGCGCGGCGGCATCGGTTTGCATCAACGCATCAATCAGCGCCGCTTGCAGTGCATGGTTCTTGTCGCGCCCTTGCACATAGCCATGGCCGACTGTGCCATCCTCAAGTTTGATCGAGGCGCGGGTGACGGTGATTTCGCCCAAATTGAACGCTTCGCCAATGGCGCCAGCGCGGCCACGCACCATGACGCCGCCGATTTCAGGGGCACGCAAGATTTGGTGCGGAGCCTTTAGATCAAGGGCGGCCCAAAGTTGGGCGAGATCGCGGGCCGGCGCTTTGGCCAGCAGTCCCAGCCAAGCCTTGCGAGCTGCGTTTGGGTCGGTCATGACATTCATCTAGACACCTTTTGAGATATACTATACAACTATACAAATACTACCGAAGTGCCCCGTTCATTCCAATCCCCTTTACTGTGAAGTTTTAGTGACATGCCGCCACGCACCCCGATCTGGAAAGCCATCGCAGCCTCGCTGCGCAACGATATCGCCGAAGGTGTTTATGCGAGAGGGCATAAGCTTCCGACGGAAACAGCTTTGGCGGCGCGCTTTGGCGTCAACCGTCACACCGTGCGTCATGCGATGTCGGCATTGGCAGACGAGGGGCTTATCTATACGCGGCGCGGATCGGGCGTGTTTGTGCAAACGACACCCACCGACTATCCCATCGGGCCAAGGGTGCGATATCACCAAAACCTGAAAGCCGCAGGGCGTACCCCCGCCAAAACCGTGTTGTCCCGAGAAACACGTCCCGCCAATGCAGCAGAGCGCGCAGCGCTTGAGTTGGGCGAGGGGGCCTTGGTGCATGTCTACGAGGGGCTGTCACTGTCCGACAATCAAGCCATTGCCTTGTTTCGCAGTGTGTTTCCCGCCGAGCGCTTTCCTGAGTTGTTGAGCTTTCTGACGGATAACTCATCTGTCACCGCGGCCCTCGCGCAGTTTGGCGTTATGGATTACACGCGGGCTTCGACGCGGATAAATGCCAAACTTGCAACAGCGACGCAGGCCTTGCATTTGCAAATTTCAGAACACGCGCCGATCCTGCGCACCATCAGCGTGAATGTTGATACTGATGGCGTGCCGATTGAGGTGGGGCGCACATGGTTTGCGGGCGATAAGGTGACATTGACCTTGGCCGATACATAGCCGTCGACGTTGAACGTGCCGTTATTCGTAGCGTTCTAAAAACGCTTCAGCGCTGAGGGTGCGAAAATCTTCGAGGGCGCGCCGCAAGGCGTCATGCGACCAATCCCACCACGCCAGCGCGATCATACGCGCGGCAATATCATCTGAAAATCGAGGACGCATCGGTGTGGCGGGCAGGCCTGCGACAATCATATAGGGGGGCACGTCTTTGGTGACTATCGCGCCACCTGCCACAACCGCGCCATGGCCGATGGTGACACCAGGGCGCACTTGCGCGCCGTGGCCAAGCCAAGTGTCATGGCCTATTGTTGTGCGGCGCGACCGCCTGTGTTCGAACCACGCCTCGTCGTGGCCTGTATCGTCAAAGTAATCTGCAGACCGGTAGTGAAAATGGTGCAAGCTGGCCTTGTCCATCGGGTGATCCGTGGCACCAACGCGCACGAAAGCGGCGATGTTTGAAAATTTACCCACAGAGGTATTGGCGATGTCCGCAAAACGGTCGCAATAGGAATAATCATCCAAGCTTGAATGCGCCAAACGGCTGCCGCGTCCGATTTCTACGAAGGCGCCGAATGTGCTGTCATGGATGTCGGAGTCAGGATGAATGAACGGTGTGTTCGCGCTTAAACGTGCCATGTTAAAATGCTCTCTCTTCGCCTGTCCATTTGAAGAACTTTCCAGTCTGCTCTAGGCTTATCGTCTGAGCCACGTCGATGATACCTTGCGCCACCTCTTGGGGGCTGAACTCGGCGTCATCCCCTCCCATCTCTGTGCGGACCCAGCCCGGATCAATCAGGCCAACTGTGATGCCTTGCGCATATAAATCCGTCGCCAGTCCCTGCATCACTTTGTTCACCGCTGTTTTGGAAGCGCGATAGGCGATGCGATCAGACTTAGCGTAGCCCATCCATGCCATTTGGCTGGACATGGTGAGAATACGCGGCTGTTGGCTTTGACGTAGCAGCGGCAGGCAGGCGTTGCTGACACTCAACGGACCGGCCACATTCACCGCGAATGTCTCTGCCATGCCCGTGAAATCCATGTCAGTCGTGGATTGCCGCTTTGGTCCAATGATACCAGCGTTGTTGATCAACAGATCTATTGGCTGGTCAAGTGCGGCGATTGATCTGCGCACATCTTCGGGGGCGCGCAGGTCAAAGCAAATATCGCCACCTTGGCCTGCGCGCGTTGCTCGAATGACAGTCATGCCCTTGGCCTCAGCTGCGGTTGCAAGAGCGGCCCCAATGCCGCGATTGGCCCCCGTGATCAAAGCCGTTGGCATTAGTGACCGCCCTCATCGCCTTTGATCAACTTGTTACGCAACCAACCGGAGAGACTGTCCATCGACATCACCAGCAAGATGATCAGAACGATGTAGTAGCTCACTTCTTCCCAGTCTTTTTGTGTGGCAATCGCTTGGGTCAACAACAATCCGATACCGCCACCGGTGATCGCGCCGATGATTGTGGCCGAGCGTGTGTTGGATTCGAAATAGTAGAGCACTTGTGACAACAGCACCGGCGTGATCTGTGGGATGACCCCGAAACGGTAGCGCTGCAAAGGTTTCGCACCGGTTGAGGAAATGCCTTCGATCTGTTTCTCATCGACGTTTTCAAGCGCTTCTGAGAACATCTTGCCGAATGATCCTGTGTCCGTCAGCAAAATCGCCAAAGACCCTGTGAGGGGGCCGGGGCCAAAGGCACGGCTGAGGATGATGGTCCAGATCAATCCGTCTACGCCGCGCAAGAAGTCAAACACGCGACGCGCGGCAAACCGCAGGCTGCCCAGAGGGGTAAAGTTTTTTGCGGCTAAAAAGCCAAGGGGCAGGGCAATGATGGCCGCACCAAACGTCCCAAGGAAGGCCATCAAAACTGTTTCGACCAAGGCCCAAGCCACATCGCCGTGACGCCACATTTTATTGGTCCAAAAATCATTGGCGATGGCGCCCGCTTCGCCCGAAAAGGCATGGCTGGCCAATGTCGCAATCCCCATACCGTGATAAGGGCTATCGAGAGTGAAAAAGAACAACTCCCAACCATAGGCATATTTGAAAACTTCCGAACGGTTGCGTGTGACGCTCAGGCGGCCTGCGTCTGTTGTGATCGCTACACGGTTTTTGGAGGCGCTGATCCAGTCGGGCAGGTCGCCCGCAGGAAATGTTGCATTGACGCCGGTTCTGCCCGGTGTGGCGGTAAATGTGCCATAATCAGGAATTTCAAACCGTACAGTTTCGCCCAAAGTCACAAGATACCCGTCGCCCAGATCAACCAAAGTATCCGCTGTTTGATCGGCCCCAAGCGTGACCCATTCGGGGGCTATGCCGTCGGGGTATGTGCCTTTGCGTTCGCCTTCGATGGACACAGAGGTCTCGCCGTTGCGATTGTCGAGCGTCACATGGGTTTTGTAACTATAGGCATCGCTCACCAAGGTTTTCGCGTTTTGTAGGTTTACACGTTCACCAAGACCCAGAATATCAAAAGAAAAAAGCGTGTAGCCCAGATAAAATATGATGACCAATGGCCAAGCAATTGCGATCACGCGCTTGCGTTGAAATATTGGCAGAACTTGGGTGTGAATATCGGTGGTGCTGGCGGTCATGACTCGACCCTCCGCTGTGATGATTTGCCGTGTGTCAACCGGTCACGCGCCCAGCTTGACACTTGATCGACGACGACAATGGTGATGAACAACAACAAGAAAATGGCAGCGGCTTCGTCAAATTTACCTTGGCCCCAAGACATAGTGTTGCGCAGGTCATAGCCGATGCCGCCTGCACCAACAAAGCCCAGAATGGCTGAGGCACGGATGTTGATTTCAAAGCGCAGCAGCGCATAGCTAATATAGTTCGGGGCCACTTGCGGTATCACGCCAAGCCACATGCGCTGGGTCCAGCTTGCCCCAACTGATGCGAGCCCTTCGACAGGCTTGAGCGATGCGTTTTCATTGACTTCGGAAAACAGTTTTCCCAATGCGCCAACGGTGTGCAATGCAATCGCGAGCATCGCAGGAATAGGGCCGCCGCCGAGCATGAAAATCAGCACCAATGCGACAACAATTTCAGGGACAGCGCGCAAGACATCCAAGACGCGGCGCAGCGGGCCGATCAACCACGGAAAAGGGGCCAAGCCGCGGGTCACCAGCAGCGAGGCCATCAGACCGCCAATTGCGCCAAAGAGGGTCGCAGCCCCTGCGATGTTGATTGTCTCAATCAACGAAGGAAAGTATTTAACGAAATAGCCGGGCAAATAAGCGACGCGCGCGATGGCTTCGCTTGCGACATCGGCAGGAAAATCTAAAGCATTGGGCAAACCATCCCAGAAACCGCCTGCGTTGCGATCGTTTGCGGTCATGAAACCGGCAACCAAAAGTGCCACAAACAGGATCAGCAATATGCCATTCAACCCCCGTTTTCGGCGTGCTTGCGCCATATAATGCGTTTGGATTTCGCTGATATCTGTCATCTTTTTTCCTCTAAAAAAAGCAGGCCCTGAACCTTCAGGGCCTGCTTTCTATGTCAAAGTAACTGGGATCAGTTGTTTTTAGCCAAACGTGCCGCGATGATAGACAGGTAAGCGTCGTGACCGATTGGGAAGAAGCCAGCTGTTTCGCCTGCTGCAACGCTGTAGGCACAATCTGGGTCATTTTCGTGCAATGAACCAACAACTTCGGTCATTTTTTCTTTTACATCAGCAGGCAAAGTCGAACGCAGAACGATTGGACCTTCTGGGATCGTTTTAGAGCGCCAGATTTCAACCAGATCGTTCATGTCTACGAGACCCGCATCAACCGCTTTGCGCAACGCGCCAGAGTTGTAGCCGTCTTCCCATTCGCCTTGGCCGTCAGCCCAAGTCACACCAGCGTCGATATCGCCGTTGTTCACAGCAACGATTGTTTGCTCATGGCCGCCGGTGAACTTAACTTCGCCAAAGTAATCGCCAGATTCCATTGTGATTTCATCGCTGGACTGGGGGATCTCGATGGAGGGGATCAAGTAACCGGATGTAGAGTTCGGATCGCCAAAGCCAAAGACTTTACCCTTCATGTCTTCCAAAGATGTGATGCCGCTGTCTGCGCGTGCAAAACCGATGGAGTGGTAGCCGAATGAGCCATCAAGGTTGGTTTTGACCAAGATGGGTTCAACAACGTCTTCGTCAGCCAAGTATACAGCCGCATAAGCAGATGCGCCGAGCCACGCCATGTCGATTGTGCCGCCGAGCAAGCCTTGGATCACGCCGTTGTAGTCAGCTGGCGCAAACAATTTTGTCGGAACGCCCAAAGCTTCAGTCGCGTAGTCAGCCAAGCACTGGTTGCTGTTCATGCGGTCTTGTGCGTTTTCACCGCCCAAGATGCCGATGCGGAATTCTGTGATCTCTTGAGCAAAAGCTGAACCAGAGATGGCTGTTGTCATAAGTGCAAGTGCGATGATCTTTTTCATCTGAAGTCTCTCTTTGGTTGAAACAGCCCCGCCATGCGAGGCAGAAGGGGAAAAATTATAGGGCCGCAACGTCATCTATTAGAGTTTGTGCCGCCGTGGTCGTTTCAATCTGGGTCGACGTTGTCGCCTCAGAAAAACTTGCATCAGCACCGTAGATTTCACGTGCCATGCTTGTCGTCAGTTGGTCTGGCGTGCCGTCAAACACGATACGTCCAGCGCGCATCCCGATCACGCGGTCACAATAGCGACGCGCTGTATCAAGGGTGTGAAGGTTGGCGATGACCATCCGCCCGTCTTGTTCATGAATGTCGCGCAAGGATTGCATCACAACTTGCGCGTTCATCGGATCAAGCGAGGCGATGGGTTCATCGGCCAGAATAATTTTAGGATCTTGCATCAAGGCACGCGCGATGGCGACGCGCTGTTGCTGCCCGCCAGACAGGGCTTCGGCGCGCTTGGGGGCGTGTTCTGCGATGCCCAAGCGATCCAGAATGGAAATGGCCTGATGGATGTCTGCATCTGGGTACAGGTTGAACATCGTCGACAGTGTCGAGCGACGGTTCAACGTGCCGTGCAAGACGTTGGACACAACATCCATACGCGGCACCAGATTAAACTGTTGAAAGATCATCGCGCATTGAGATTGCCAGTTGCGCTTGGCCGTGCCGCGCAGGGCTGTTACATTAAGACCCTCAAAGGTGATCTCGCCCGATGTCGCATCATTGAGGCGATTCAGGATGCGCAGCAAGGTGGATTTACCCGCGCCAGAGCGCCCGATAATACCAATCATCATCGGTTTTTCGACAACAAAGCTTGCCGCATGGACGGCGGTATTGGCGCCAAAAGATTTCGTTACAGATTTAAAACGCAGCATCACGTACTCCCGTGTTAGGGGGATCGATACGCATGGCGTGTTTAATAATTGTGTGGGTTTAATGAAGCTTTTGTAACCACCCAAGGTGACGCTAGGGCGTCAGAGGTCAAAGAGTGCGAAGGCGGGAAAGATCACACATGTATATACGGGGATTTTGTGATTTGGAGGCATAGAGATTTAGGGGCGAAAAGAATAAAGCCAAACCATCTTTAAAGGATGGTCTGGCTTTGACTGTCTATGTTTTGTTTTTGTGTGCGCAAAACTTTGAGCGCACAAGTGATCTTGGCCTTTAGTCTTCAAGCTCGTAGACAAGGAAGCCGCTTGAATCATCACCTGTGCCGTAGAGTTCAGAACCGGTGATGTCGTAAATAACTGTGTCGCCATCTGTGGTCACATCTACGTTGCCTTCAATAAGACCACCTGCCGCCACATCGCCTAGCTCGCCTACGCCGTCAACGTCGCCGATGCCTGAAGTGTCATAGAAGTTCCCGTAAAGATCGACGTCGAGACGATATGTGGCGCCGCCTGATGCAGCCGTTTCATTGTCGGTTAATGTACCTGCGCCAGAGGCTTCTAGCTGCCATTGGTCTGTATTGGTGCTGTCGTAAAAACCGCCAGTTGGGTCCAAATCAAGTGACCCCGTAAAATTTACACTGCCATCCAGTTCGGTGACATTGCTTTCATCTGTGCCATCTTCGTCCAAAAAATTGTTTGTTAATGACCCTGAAACGGTTGCCGTATCAAAGTCGACATTCATGGTCATATCTCCGACTAATGCCGTTCCGAACGACTCAGTTGAATTGATCGCATAGGTGCCTTGAAGGCTTGCTGTACTATTTTCTGGGGCTTCGGCCAGCGCTGTTGTCGTATCCAATTCATCCAAAACTGAGATCGCATCATTACGATTTGCGACATACTCATTGTAACTCGCTTGGTCTCCTGCGCTGCTACCGGAGTTCACAGTGCCTGTTGAAACATCACATGCGCTTAAAAAAGATACGGAGAGAACCAGAGAATATAAAAAAGTGTGTTTCATGCTACGCCTCGTTGGGTATGGAACGTGGCACCTTCAAAATAAAAGACAGCCACGACTTAGTACCAAATTTTTAATACTTTCGTTTTGGGTCGTTTAGCAGTTTTGGGGCGGCGATGGGACTCAAATCGTCTGGCGTTTTTTGCCAAATGGCGACTGTGCCCTGCTTTCAACACTTCGACAAATGACCTTCAGTCGTCGTGTTCCGCCCAGATCCTATGGAATCGTCTTGCATGCGCGCAGCTGACCCCCTAGAAGAACCCCTGATTTATAGGGCTGCCTTTGGGGGCGGTCTAACGATGACGTAAAGTCTAGACGTATAATAAAGGACGCCAACATGCAGGTCACCGAGACCCTCAACGAAGGTCTGAAGCGCGGCTATCAGATCACTATCACTGCAGCTCAGCTTGACGAAAAAGTAAACGCCAAGCTCAAAGACGCGCAGCCAGAAATCGAAATGAAGGGTTTCCGCAAAGGCAAAGTGCCTATGGCGATGCTCAAAAAGCAATTCGGTCCCAAAGTTCTTGGCGAAGCGATGCAGGAATCTGTTGATGCGGCGATGACATCTCACTTCGAGACATCCGGCGATCGCCCAGCAGGCCAGCCTGATGTGAAAATGGATGGCGGCGAAGATTGGAAAGAGGGCGACGATGTTGTCGTCAACGTGACTTACGAAGCGCTTCCTGACATTCCAGACGCTGACTTGTCTGACGTGAAACTTGAAAAGCTCGTTGTGAAAGCCTCTGAGGCTGAAGTGAATGAGGCTCTTGAGAACCTCGCGAAAACTGCGCAAAACTTTGAAACCAAAGACGGTGCAGCGGAAGACGGCGACCAAGTTGTCTTTGACTTCTTGGGCAAAGTTGACGGTGAAGCTTTTGATGGCGGCGCCGCAGAAGATTACCCACTTGTTCTTGGCTCAGGCTCTTTCATCCCTGGCTTTGAAGAGCAACTTGTTGGCGTAAAAGCGGGCGAAGAGAAAAACGTCGAAGTCACATTCCCTGAGGAATATGGCGCAGAAAACCTTGCGGGCAAGGCTGCTGTTTTTGAATGCAAAATCAAAGACGTAAAAGCTCCTGCCGATGCTGCTATCGATGACGAATTGGCCAAAAAATTCGGCTCAGAAGATTTGGCCGCTTTGACAGCTCAAGTGACTGAACGCCTTGAGGGCGAATACGCTGGCGCGTCTCGCGCGATCATGAAACGTGCTTTGCTTGACCAGCTCGACGGCAAAGTCTCCTTCGAATTGCCACCTTCACTTGTTGAAGCCGAAGCAAACCAAATCGCGCATCAGCTGTGGCACGAAGAAAACCCAGAAGTCGAAGGCCACGATCACCCAGAGATCGAAACAACTGAAGAGCACACTTCTTTGGCTGAACGCCGCGTGCGCCTTGGTTTGTTGTTGGCTGACATGGGCCAAAAGCAAAAGATCGAGGTCACCGATGCTGAACTGACACAAGCGGTTATGACCCAAGCGCGTCAGTACCCAGGTCAAGAGCGTCAGTTCTTTGAATTCGTTCAACAAAACCCACAAATGCGTCAGCAACTTCAAGCGCCAATCTTTGAAGACAAAGTTGTCGACTGGATCGCTGAAAACGCTGATGTGACCGAAAAAGAAGTCTCTAAAGAAGACTTGGAAAAAGCCGTCGAAGCCCTCGACGCTGAGTAACTGCGAGCCGTGGCGGCCATTTTAGGCCCCATGCTCATAGGTTAGATATTGAGGCCGCACCTAGTGATAGGGGCGGCCTTTGTGATTTTTAGATCGAGACAGTTGATGCGACTTTTTAGTCTATGTTTGATGGTTGCGCCCGTGGCGGCCAGTGCGATTTCGCCCGAATGGACGGCTGAAAAATGCGACCGTTACACACGCGCGTGGCATATGGCGACGGATGGTCTGGCGACAGGCGCTCTGTCTGACAGGTTTATCGCAGACCATGACGCGTTTTTAGACTCGGGCTGCACTATTCGCGGCGCGGTTTGTCCGATGACCACGTCAGAATATGACTTGGCCAATATGTTATCGCTTATGGCAGTCGCTGAGGGTGCGACCGGATCGTTTCTGCCGTTCCATTGTACGCCAACGCCCGTGTTGCAAGATTAGCTGCGCAAACCCGTCTCATACAACAGCCCCAAACGCTTGGCCTCGTAGTAATAGCCACGTGCGTACCATTTCATCGCATCGTCAATGTCGCCGTCAGACACCAAGTAAGCGCCTTTCAGATATTTGCCTGCGTATTTCAGGTTCACATCTGCATCCAGTAATTCGCTTGCTGGGCCGCGGTGTCCCATGGTGCGGGCTGTTTGTGGCAGGATCTGTAACAACCCGTAATAAGGCCCGTTGCGCGCCCAAGGGCGGTGCGTGCTTTCGCGCACGGCTTGACGGTGGATCAATTCGCGCGGGATTTCATAAAAATCAGCCCATTTGTTGATCAGTGCGCGCAATTCCGGTGTTTCATTGGGGAACAACGGTGGATTATAGTCCCGTCGCGATGTTGTGGCTTCTTTGCGGCCACATGCCGCTAAGGGCAGGGCGGCGACAGATAATATAACAGTGCGTCGGGATATGCGCATCGATGGGCTCCTGATGAATCTTGTTGATTTTGGACCAGCTGCGCGCGAGGGAAAAGCAAAGAGTTTTCCAGAGGCAAAAGCCCGCTCACAAGGGGCAAGTCAAAACTGTAAACCATCGCAACGAACGCAAAAAAAGGCCCCGCAAATGCGAGGCCTTTTCTAAATCGTCATGCGTTGGAAGATTACTCTTCTTCAGCAGGGGCTTCTTCTGCGGCAGGCGCATCGTCATCACCGAAGTCTTCAGAAGCGGCAGCGCCCATTTCGTCGAACAATTCAGAGATTTCGAATTCAGCTTCAGCTTCAGCTTCTGCTGCGAGTTGCTGAATGGATTTACCTTCAGCTTGCAGTTCAGCTTCTTCAGTAGAGCGCGCAACGTTGAGAACGATAGTCGCTTCAACTTCAGCGTGAAGAACAACAGCAACTTCGTGAAGACCCAAATCTTTGATTGGGGCTTTCAAAGCAACCTGTTTGCGATCCACTGTGAAGCCTTCGGCCTCAGCAGCTTCAGCCGCGTCACGTGGTGTGACGGAACCGTAGAGCGCACCAGAGTCAGAGGCAGAGCGAATGATGATGAACTGTTGGCCATCAAGTTTCGCAGCAGCTGCTTCTGCTTCTTTTTTGGTTTCCAAGTTACGGGCTTCAAGCTGAACTTTTTGTGCTTCAAAGGATGCGATGTTTGCATCGTTCGCACGAAGAGCTTTGGCTTGTGGCAACAAGAAGTTGCGCGCGTAACCGTCTTTGACTGCAACAACATCGCCCATTTGGCCGAGTTTTGCGACGCGTTCAAGTAGGATAACTTTCATTGTCTAAGCTCCCTTACTTAACAGCGTATGGCAGAAGTGCGAGGAAACGAGCGCGTTTGATGGCACGAGCCAATTCACGCTGTTTTTTCGCAGAGACTGCAGTGATACGGGATGGAACGATTTTGCCACGCTCGGAAACGTAACGTTGCAAAAGACGTGTGTCTTTGTAATCGATCGCAGGTGCATTGTCGCCAGAGAATGGGCAGACTTTGCGGCGGCGGAAGAATGGTTTAGCGGCCATGATATGGTCCTTTCCTGATCTGACGATTAACGACGTTCACGGCGCGGTTCGCGCTCGTCACGTTTTTGCATCTGAACGGAAGGACCGTCAGCGTGCTCGTCGACTTTGATGGTCAAAATACGCATCACGTCGTCATGCAGGCGCATAAGGCGTTCCATTTCAAGAATACCAGCAGAAGGCGAATCTGTACGCATGTATGCGTAGTGACCTTTGCGGTTCTTGTTGATTTTGTAGGCCATCGTTTTGACGCCCCAGTACTCAGAAAAAACGACTTTGCCGCCGTTGTCTGCGAGAACAGTCGAGAAGTGCTCAACGAGACCCTCGGCTTGTGCGTTGGACAAGTCCTGACGCGAAATGAAGACATGCTCGTATAGTGGCATGAAAGCTCCAGTGCTATTTTCGAGCGCATTTCATAGGTCGGGGCATTGTCCTTTTCCGCGAGCCCGACCACGAGAGACTGCGCTGGTTCATATCCATGCGGAAAGGATGTGCTCTTATACGGACCATAGCCAAGAGCGCAAGGGCTTTGGGCTTCGTCGCGGCGTTTAAATTGAAGCATTCAACGGGAAAGAGCATTTCAAGGCTTTGAGGCTCGCAGACAATCCTTTGCAAACTCTAACGCGCCATGTTCACTTGAGCTTGCCGCGCCGCTTGCAGATCGTTAGACCCGTAAAAACGGTCTTTTGGCCTATTATGAAACAAATAAGGGGGCGAGTATGACGCGCGCATTGGTTTTTCCGGGGCAGGGTGCCCAAGCGATTGGGATGGGCAAGGCTCTTGCCGACGCATACCCAGAGGCAAAAGCCATTTTCGATGAAGTTGACGAGGCGCTGGGTGAAAAACTTTCTGCGATGATTTGGGAGGGTGATGTGGAAACGCTGACCCTGACGCAAAATGCGCAGCCCGCTTTGATGGCAACCTCATTGGCCGCGATGCGTGCGCTTGAGGTTGAAGGCTTTGGTCTTGATCAGGCCTCTTATGTGGCGGGTCACTCTTTGGGCGAATACTCGGCCTTGGCGGCCGCTGGCGCTTTGACGGTTTCTGACACGGCGCGTCTTTTGCGCACCCGCGGTCTGGCCATGCAGCAGGCTGTTCCTGTTGGTGTGGGCGCTATGGCTGCTTTACTGGGGCTTGATTTTGATACGGTCAAAGAGGTGGCGCTTGAAGCGGCTGCCGAGGGCGAAGTTGTTCAAGCCGCCAATGACAATGATCCGGGGCAAGTGGTAGTCTCTGGTCATAAAGCGGCTGTCGAACGCGCTTGTGACATTGCCAAAGCCAAGGGCGCAAAACGTGCTGTATTATTGCCGGTATCTGCCCCTTTCCACTGTGTATTGATGGAGCCTGCCGCGAAAGTCATGGCCGAAGCGCTTGAAACAGTTGAAATTCTGACGCCACGCGTGCCTTTGGTCGCAAATGTGCGCGCAGCGGCTGTCACGGATCCAGCTGAGATCGGCGCGCTGTTGGTTGAGCAGGTTATGGGCTCGGTGCGTTGGCGCGAAAGCGTGGGCTATATGGCCGCAAATGGCGTGACTGAAATCTTTGAAGTGGGCGCTGGCAAGGCTCTGTCGGGCATGATCCGCCGTATTGACAAGTCGATCGCGTGTCGTGCTGTTGGCACGCCGGCTGACATTGAAAAACTAAAAAGTTAATCCCAACTCTTGGATGAGGGCTTGGTGCTCTTTGTGAATAAGGAATACTATATGTTTGATCTTACAGGTAAAAATGCGCTTATCACCGGTGCGTCAGGTGGCATTGGCGGCGAGATTGCCAAGGCGCTTCACGCCGCTGGCGCAACCGTTGGTCTGTCGGGCACCCGTGTCGAACCGCTCGAAGCCTTGGCGGCTGATCTTGGTGAGCGCGCGCATGTTCTGCCCTGCAATCTGAGCGACAAAGACAGTGTCGTGGCGTTGCCAAAAGCGGCGGCGGAGGCCATGGGGTCTGTGGATATTTTGGTCAACAACGCAGGCATCACCCGCGACAATCTGTTCATGCGTATGTCGGATGATGAATGGGACAGTGTTTTGAACGTGAACCTGACCTCGACCATGCGCTTGTGTAAAGGTGTTTTGCGTCCGATGATGAAGGCGCGCTGGGGCCGGATTATCAATATCTCAAGCATCGTTGGTGCGACTGGCAACCCGGGTCAGGGCAACTATGCGGCGTCTAAAGCGGGCGTCATCGGCATGTCGAAATCTTTGGCATATGAAGTTGCGTCACGCGGCATCACTGTGAACTGTGTTGCACCTGGATTTATCGCAACGGCGATGACCGACAAATTGACTGACGATCAAAAAGAGAAAATCAACACTCAAATTCCCGCAGCGCGCATGGGGACACCGGAAGAAATCGCAGCGTCAGTGCTATATCTTGCATCGAATGAAGCTGGCTATACCACAGGGGCCACGATTCACGTCAATGGCGGCATGGCGATGCTCTAAACAGGCGCAGGGTCTGTGTTTGGTGTTTTCTGCTGAATTTTGGTGCCAAACGGCGTCTATATTAGGGGCGGCACTTGAACACAGCAGGCGATATGCACAAATAGGGACAAATCATTTGCCACTGGTAAAGATTGTGCTATTAGCAGCCAAGAATTCGCAGCGGGGACAATGTGTCGCCGCGATAGAGTGTCGTGATGTCCTTGCGGAGATTTCGATGTTTTGAAAGGCCCGAGGGCCACTTTAATTGGGCATCGGGCCCATATAACTATGAGGAAATAACATGAGCGACATTTCAGATCGTGTGAAAAAGATCGTTGTTGAGCATCTTGACGTTGAAGAAGACAAAGTGACAGAGACAGCCTCTTTCATCGACGATCTTGGCGCAGATAGCCTTGACACTGTTGAGCTGGTTATGGCGTTCGAAGAAGAATTCGGCATCGAAATTCCTGACGATGCAGCTGAAACCATCCAAACATTCGGCGATGCAGTTAAATTCATCACTGAAGCGTCCTAAGTTTTAGACTTAGAACAGGTATTGAAGCGGCGCCCGTTGAGGCGCCGTTTTTTTATGTCGTGACATTTGGGCCGTTTTGTTTGTGCAAGGGGCTGTCATTGTTGCCGCTTGGCGATGGATTCGGGTGCGGCGTGAATACGCTATTAATCTCGATCTTATCGGCGTCACTGAGCTCAGCGAGGTCGAGGGGGGCGCGATCAATGTGATTCATGTGTGACATGTGAGCCGCTAGATTTGTCGCAGATGTGCCGTAGACCTCGTCGACAAGGGCGTCAAACCCACCGGTAATCTCATGCGAAGCAACCACGCGTGCGGAAAACACATCTAAAATGTCGGTCATTTCGATTGCCGAGAGTGCTTTTTCAAACTTAATTCCTATAAAATGCTGATTTTTCCATGCCACACGGGCTTGGCGCTTGGTGTTGCTCATCGTGATGAGTAATTTGGATTTGATTTTAACGTTCAGGCCGGTTTCTAGTTTTGCACCAATTTGGCTTAGGTCGCGCAACTCACCCAATATCGGGGCACTGCCATCGAAAATCACGATGGGCAAGTTGCACGGGTAACGGATTGCACGTCTTTGTGCGAGGCCGACGCGCATCCAGACCCAAATCGAGGAGGACGCGAAAAATGTGAACAGACCCAAATACACCGGCGCATTTTGAGACGGTGATTGAGGGATGATAATGTTATCGGTTTTCGGTTGGTAACGCGGTGCCATGTATGCGCCGAAATTGTCAGGGTCAAATGTAAGTGACGAAGGGGCCTTTTCGATTTGTGCTGGTGTCTTGGAGGGCGGCGTTAAGCGTGAAGCTGCGTTTTGGATGCGTTCTAAAACGGAAGGTTTGGTGCTCGTGTCGTTTAAAGAGTCCTCGGCGAAGGGATCACATTCGGTTTCTTGCAAGAACGTGTTCATGGCTTGGCTTTGTGACGCAAATCTTGGGTCGGCGCCAAATCGCGTGGCCATTTGCGTCCAATTGCCCTGTGACATGTCGTATAGGTGCCGTCGCGCCACAATGAATGATTCTAAAGCGGCCTTGTTGGTCCCCAGATCTGCTGCGTTAATTTGGTTCACCAGCTGTTCACGAGAATAACGTTCCATTTGCGCGCGAAAGGCGCGTTCGGCTGATATTTGGTCTGGAGTCCCAACGGCATTGACATAGGAGTTTGCCGCAGTGTTGAGAGACATTAGCCATTTTTCAAGATGACAAGATGGGGCCGAGTGGGCGGTTAGTGGGTTGAAAGTAATTGTAAAAATTAAAAAAAATAGTGAATTTTAGAATGAGGCCTAAAGGCCGCGATAGAAATATCGGTCCCGTCAGGGCGTCACTGACGCGCAGACGCAATTGTGATGTAAATCGGAAAACAGGTTGTATTGCACCGGTACGCTGTCGGGGCAAATCGGTCTCTCCAGTTTGAAAATGCGTGACGTGACTTGATATTATGGGATGACAGTCAATATCTGGTTTACAACGAAGCACCGAAACGGTGTTAGACGTGCGGCGGGGTCTTTCATCGCTCGCCAAGGGCGTGTATTGAGTATGAGATTAAAAATGAGGGGGCCGAAATGCGCCGAGTAGTTGTCACAGGACTTGGAATGGTATCACCACTTGCGTGTGGTGTTGAGGAAACATGGACGCGTTTGTTGGCGGGTGAATCCGCTGCTGGCACGATCCAGCGGTTTGATGCGAGCCATTTGGCCACGAATTACGCCTGCGAAGTGAAGCGCGGCGACGGCACCAATGGGACATTCAATCCCGATGATTGGTTACCCCGCAAAGAGCAAAAGAAAGTTGATGACTTTATTTTGTTTGGGATCGCGGCGGCCTCTATGGCGTTGACTGATGCCAACTGGGAACCTGAGGACGAAGAAAGCCGTCTGCGCACAGGCGTTTTGCTTGGCTCAGGCATTGGCGGGTTGTCATCTATTGCCGACACTTCGATTTTGCTGAAGGAAAAGGGCCCGCGCCGCGTGTCGCCTTTCTTTATCACAAGCGCGTTGATCAATCTCATTTCTGGTCAAGTGTCGATCAAATACGGCTTTAAAGGCCCGAACCATTCGGTTGTGACCGCCTGTTCCACGGGCGCACATGCCATTGGTGATGCGGCGCGGCTGATCCAATGGGGCGATGCGGAAGTCATGGTTGCAGGTGGCGCTGAAGCGGCGATTTGTGATTTGGGCATTGCAGGGTTCAACGCCTGTAAAGCGCTGTCCACCAAACGTCGCGATGACCCCAAGGCGGCGTCACGTCCTTATGATGATGACCGTGATGGATTTGTCATGGGCGAGGGCGCTGGTGTTGTCGTATTGGAAGAATACGAGCACGCCAAAGCGCGCGGTGCCAAGATTTACGCCGAAGTCGTGGGCTATGGCCTGTCTGGCGATGCGTATCACATTACGGCACCTGCCTCTGATGGGGATGGCGGGTTTCGCGCGATGACGGCGGCTTTGAAGCGTGCAGGTATCGCGCCATCCGAAGTGGATTACATCAACGCGCATGGCACATCGACCATGGCGGACACAATCGAATTGGCGGCTGTTGAGCGTCTTTTGGGCGATGCGGCGAGCAAGGCGACCATGTCATCAACCAAATCGTCCATTGGCCACCTTTTGGGGGCTGCGGGCGCTGTTGAGGCCATTTTTTCGATCTTGGCCATTCGTGACCAAGTTGCCCCGCCCACGATCAACCTTGATACCCCAGCTGTAGAGACCCCGATTGACCTTGCGCCCAATAAAAAAGTGGAACGTGACATCAACGTTGTCTTGTCCAACTCCTTTGGCTTTGGCGGCACGAACGCGTCTTTGGTACTTAAGAAAGTGACCGACTAATGTGGCGCGCTATCGCGTCTAACGCTCTGACGTTGCTCATTGTTGCCCTTGTCATTCTGGCAGGGGCAATAGCTTGGGGCAAAGGTCAATATACTGCTGAAGGGCCTTTGTCCTCTGCGATCTGTTTGCGGGTGGCCTCGGGGTCGACCATGACGCGGGTGTCCAAACAATTGGAAGACCAAGGCGCCGTGTCCAGCGGGGCAATTTTTCGTATTGGCGCGGATTACACTGATAAGGTGAGCCAGCTCAAAGCGGGGGCATTCTTGGTGCCTGAAAAGGCATCGATGGAAGAGATTGTCGATATCGTCACCCGTGGAGGTGCCTCGTCTTGTGGTACTGAAGTCGTGTATCGGATCGGTGTGAACCGTACGGATGTGTTGGTGCGCGAGCTTGATCCTGCGACACAAAGCTATGTGCGCGTGGCCGAGTTTTTCCCTGATGTGACAGGCAATGAGCCGACAGAAGTCCCTGAAAAATATACTGAAGTGCGCGGTGCGGCTGACACTCGGTTCCGTATTTCGGTGGCCGAAGGCACAACGGTTTGGCGTGTCTTGGAAAGCCTCAAAGGTGTTGATTTCATCACGGGCTCTGTCGATGCAGATGAGGTGCCTGCTGAGGGCACGCTTGCGCCTGACAGTTACGAGGTGCAAGTCGCCTCAGATGTGGACGATTTGATCGCGCGGATGGTTGAAGCCCAAGAAAACCGTATTGCTGAAATTTGGGAAAATCGCGCCGATGATTTGCCGATTTCGTCACCGCAAGAAGCGCTTATCTTGGCGTCGATCATTGAAAAAGAAACTGGTATTCCAACCGAGCGCCGTCAAGTGGCCAGCGTCTTTGTGAACCGCTTGAACCAAGGTATGCGCCTGCAAACCGACCCTACAGTGGTTTACGGTGTGTCCAATGGCAACGGTGTGTTGGGGCGGGGGCTGCGTCAATCTGAGCTGCAATCTGACAGCCCTTACAACACTTATCGAATCCCAGCCTTGCCGCCGGGTCCTATTGCGAATCCCGGCCTTGCTTCGCTCGAGGCGGCTGTGAACCCTGACGACACGCCGTACATCTTCTTTGTGGCGGATGGCACGGGCGGGCATGCCTTTGCCGTTACTTTAGCGGATCACAACGCCAATGTTGCAAAATGGCGCGAGATTGAAAACGCCAATTGAGTTTTGGTTTAGGGGAAATTTCAAAAGGGCGCGGAAGTTTTCGCGCCCTTTCTTTATTGAGGGCAATCGCCAATCGCGTAGAAGAGCAACCATGCAGACCATTGGCATTCTTATTATGACTGCACTTGTGGGTACTCTTTTAGCTTGGCCCCGATTGGCCAAAGCCAAGCTATGGCGCGTCAGCATAGATGCGAATTTGCGTATTGCGTGCGCTTATCTTTGCATAAGCCCTGAACGTTTTTTCTTTGGTTTTCAAAGGGCAAACTGGGGTTGATAAGGTGGCGTTCAGAGTTCTTTAACCTGTGCGAGCTTATCGTTAACATATTGAAAACATTAAATAACTTGACTTTTTGATTGTCGGGTGACATTGTTTGGTCATGCTAGAAGACGTGTGGAAACGCATTGGCGCGGTCTGAGGGGGCCGTATTTCACCGATCGTTTTTCACGGGGTGAGCCCGTCTCACGTTTCTCGTGCGGAGAAAGCATGAGAGGCAGGTAACACATGACTTTGCATTCATCTGTGGGGGATGAGTTTGACCCGAAATCTATTCTTGGGTCTGCAAATAGAAACCTCGAACGCACCATAGACGCGCTTGAAACGGCCATGCGCCGATTGGAAAGCGGAGACGTGGGCACCGGAGTAGACGTTCAAAAGGCAATCGCAGAGATGCGCAAAGCCCAAGATACGGCGCTCAGAGAAAGGCAGAAAGTTGATGATGACAGACGAAAACTCGAACTTGCGACCATTGATGGAGCCATCGACTTTGACGCCGCCCGGGCTGCGATCCTTGATAGCTTGGATCGCGTCCGAAGATCTCGCGGTGCAGACCCAGTTCTTGAATGATCTGGAAAGCAACGATCAGGGAGCGCTTCTGGCGCTCCCTTTTTTGTTCGAGGCTTGGGCATTGGACCATCAATTGCCCCCTGAGGGCGATTGGCGCACATGGGTGATCATGGGCGGACGCGGCGCAGGTAAAACGCGGGCGGGCTCTGAATGGGTGCGCTCGATGGTGGAAGGGGCGCGCGCGCTTGAGGCGGGTCGTGCTAAACGCGTGGCGCTGGTGGGCGAGACCTATGATCAAGCGCGCGAAGTGATGGTCTTTGGCGATTCCGGCATTTTGGCCTGCTCGCCCCCTGATCGTCGCCCCAAATGGATCGCCACGCGTCGTGCGCTGGTCTGGCCCAACGGGGCAGAGGCTATGGTGTTTTCTGGCAATGATCCCGAAGCGCTGCGGGGCCCGCAGTTTGATGCCGCGTGGGTCGATGAGTTGGCAAAGTGGAAAAAGCCGCGCGAGGCGTGGGACATGCTGCAGTTCGGTCTGCGCTTGGGCGATGATCCGCGCCAAGTGGTGACGACGACGCCGCGCAATGTGAGCATTCTCAAAGAGATATTGGATTTGGACTCCAGCACTGTCACCCGCGCGCCGACCGAAGCCAACGCTGCCAATCTGGCCCCCTCGTTTTTAGAAGAGGTGCGCAGGCGCTATGCGGGCACGCGGCTGGGGCGGCAAGAATTGGATGGGGTTTTACTGGAAGAGGAAGACGGCGCCTTGTGGTCATTGGCGAAGTTGGAAGAAGAACGCGCAGATAGCTTACCCGATTTTGATCGCATCGTTGTTGCTGTTGATCCACCTGTGACCTCGCACAAGGGGTCTGATGAATGCGGGATTATTGTCGTGGGGGCTGTGACGCAAGGTCCACCACAAGATTGGCGCGCATATGTTTTGGAAGACGCAACGATGTCATCGGCATCCCCTACGGCTTGGGCCCAGAGCGCAATCGATGCGCTTGAGCGCTGGGAAGCTGATAAAATCGTGGCGGAGGTCAATCAAGGGGGAGATTTGGTGGAAAGCGTTCTGCGTCAAATTGATCCTATGGTGCCTTATAAATCTGTGCGGGCCACACGCGGCAAAGCGGCGCGCGCCGAACCTGTGGCGGCTTTGTATGATCAGGGGCGGGTTTTTCATACCCGTGGGCTTGGCGACTTAGAGGATCAAATGGTCAAGATGACGTCGCAGGGGTTTCAAGCCTCAGGGTCCCCTGACCGTTTGGATGCGCTTGTCTGGGCCATCCATGAGGTGATGATCGCGCCTGCGGCAGGTCATAGACGCCCGCGTATTCGCACGCTGGGCTAGTGCAGGGGCTTGGGTGTTGCGCCGCGCGCGCAGCACCGTACGCGCTGCTAGTAAGATGTTTTAACCTATCCCCTAAAACTGTTTTTACCGAAGGCGAGCAGATGCAACCAAGGCTTTGCACAGACCGCCAGTTGGGACGAGTTTTGGGAAGGCGCGGACACCGCGTTTGGGCTTTGATGCGCGAGTTTGCGGATCATGTCCCCTTTCCAGGCCCTCGCGGAGTAGCCCCAGCGGCGGCCCCCGAGGGCCAAAGTTTGAGTTGAGAGATGAACCATGAGCCATGAAGGCGTGGGGCACGAGGTGTTCAAGCGTCGTCATATAGCGGGGTGCCGGATTGGCATCTGCAAGACGTTTAAGGAGAGACACGGATATGGTGTTTGACTTTATGAAGCGAGGCGCACAAGCGCAGCCTGAGGTGAAAGCCTCTGCCACGGGTCCTGCGATCGCTTATTCAAGCGCAGGCCGTGTGGCATGGAGCCAGCGTGATACGACAACGCTGACACGGGTTGGCTTTACGGGGAATCCGGTAGGGTTCCGGTCTGTGAAACTGATCGCAGAAGCGGCCGCTGCTTTGCCGATGGTCTTGCAAAATCGCGATGCGCGTTTCGATGAACATCCGCTTTTGTCGTTGATTTCACGCCCTAATCCAGTTCAGGGTCGTGCAGACCTGTTTGAGGCGCTCTATGCGCAGATCTTGTTGTCTGGAAACGGCTATTTGGAAGCTGTCGGCGACTGGGGGCAGGTGCCAGTTGAGCTGCATGTCTTGCGCTCTGATCGCATGGGATTGGTGCCCGGTGAAGACGGTTGGCCAGTGGCCTATGAATATGCTGTGGGCAATCGCAAACACCGCTTTGATGTGATCGATGGGCAATCGCCAGTGTGTCATATCAAATCGTTCCACCCGAGCGATGATCATTACGGGTTGTCGCCGATCCAAGCGGCGGCCACGGCGATTGACGTGCATAATTCGGCGTCTCGCTGGTCAAAAGGCCTGCTTGATAACGCAGCGCGTCCTTCAGGGGCGATTGTTTATGGCGGCTCTGACGGACAATCGTCGATGAGCTCGGACCAATATGATCGCCTGTTGAGCGAGATGGAAAGCCATCACCAAGGCGCGCAACGCGGGGCGTCCGATGTTGTTAGAAGGCGGTTTGGATTGGAGACCGATGGGCTTTAGCCCCTCTGACATGGAATTTCAAAAAACCAAAGAGGCCGCAGCGCGCGAAATCGCGCTCGCCTTTGGGGTGCCGCCGATGCTTTTGGGCATTCCAGGAGATGCGACTTACGGTAATTACCAAGAGGCCAATCGCGCCTTTTATCGCCTGACGGTGCTGCCATTGGTGCATAAGGTCACGGGCGCGATCGGTCATTGGCTGTCTGAAATGACAGGCGAGGCAATCGAGTTGAAGCCTGATTTGGATCAAGTGTCAGCCCTGGCGCCTGAGCGTGATGCGCAGTGGAACCGAGTGGCCAAGGCTGATTTTCTGACAGCTGATGAAAAGCGCGCCATGCTTGGATTGCCCCCTTTGACAGATGAGGCGCAGGCCGAAGTGCTCGACGGTGTGTCAATAGATGAGGCGTCCGAGGAGCCAAGCGAGGATGATGCTGCACTGGCGCCAGAACAATCTGAGGAGCAACCAAATGTATAAGCAAATCGACAACGGGCTTGAGCATAAATTCATGCGCCTTGGCGAAGATATCAAAGTCACTGACGGGTTTGATATTGAAGGTTATGCATCCGTGTTCGGCCGCACCGATCAAGGTGGTGATATGGTGCAGGCTGGCGCTTATAAAAGGTCATTGGCGGATATGATGGCCAAAGGGCGGTCTGTAAAGATGCTCTGGCAGCATGATCCCGCGCAGCCTATCGGCATTTGGGACGAGGTGCGTGAAGATGCACGTGGTCTTTATGTCAAAGGTCGGCTGCTTAAAGATGTCGAAAAAGGTCGCGAAGCTGCGGCGTTGATCGAAGCGGGGGCGATTGACGGATTGTCGATTGGCTATCGCACGGTGCGTGCACAAAAGCTACGCGACCAAAAGGATGGCAAAGCCGCACGGCTTTTGTCTGAGCTGGAACTTTGGGAGGTGTCTTTGGTGACCTTTCCGATGCTTCCTGGGGCGCGATTGGTGACAGAGGAAAAGGGCGGTGATCCCTTTGATGCTGAAACCATGATGCGCGAACTCGCGGACGCCTTAACCGGTGCACGCAAGCAGCTGGCTCGTATTTAAGGCCAGCGCTCTCACCCTCTAACCAACAAAACACAAAGGATTGTTTGGATGAGCAAAACCGAGACAAAGGCTCGGGCCGGTACCGGTCTGTCCGATATATCGGCCAAAACGGCGCTGACCACGCGCGGGCCTGCCACTGAGGTGAAGACCGCGCTGGCCGGTTTCATAAATGATCTCAAAGACTTTCGAACCGATATCAAATCTAAATTTCAAGAACAGGAAGAGCGACTGAACATGCTTGATCGTAAATCACACAATTTCGGCCGTCCGGCCCTTTCCGTATCTCAAGAGGTTGATATGTCTCATAAATCAGCTTTTGGCGCCTATGTGCGCATTGGCGATGATGACGCATTGCGTGGTCTGGCCCTTGAAGGCAAATCCATGTCCACAGCGGTAAATGGCGACGGTGGTTATTTGGTGGACCCGCAAACAGCGGAGACGATCAAATCAGTTCTCAAATCCACAGCCTCTATCCGGTCCATCGCCAATGTGGTCAATGTAGAGGCGACATCTTACGATGTTTTGATCGACACAACTGACGTGGGCACAGGCTGGGTCACGGAGACGGGGTCTGTTTCTGAAACAGGTACGCCAACGATTGATCGTATTTCTATTCCATTGTTTGAACTGTCTGCGTTGCCTAAGGCGTCTCAGCGTCTTTTGGATGATGCTGCCTTTGATATCGAAGCATGGTTGGCGGGGCGTATCGCTGACAAATTTGCCGCCTCTGAAGCCTCAGCCTTTATCAACGGTGACGGCATCGATAAGCCAACAGGCATTTTGGCGCATGCTCAGATTGACAACGATGTTTGGACTTGGGGCTCATTGGGATATGTCGCGACAGGCACTGATGCTGGCTTTGACGTGACCAATCCGGCGGATGCGATCGTGGAACTTGTGTATGCGTTGGGCGCTCAATATCGTGCCAACGGAACCTTCGTGATGAACTCGAAAACAGCCGGTCAAGTGCGCAAGCTCAAGGATGCTGATGGCCGCTTCTTGTGGTCTGATGGTCTTGCCGCAGGTGAACCTGCACGTCTCATGGGCTACCCTGTGTTGATCGCAGAAGACATGCCAGACATCGCGTCTGACGCGGCGGCCATCGCCTTTGGTGATTTCGCTGCTGGCTACACTGTGGCCGAGCGCCCTGATCTGCGCATTTTGCGTGATCCGTTCTCTGCCAAACCCCATGTTCTCTTCTACGCCACAAAACGTGTCGGTGGCGATGTGAGCGATTTTGCGGCGATCAAGCTGCTTAAGTTCTCTGTCGCTTAAGATCGTGACTGAACGAGTTCGTGTGTGACCATTAGGGTCAGGCACGAGCGGTGGGTGCGCGTCTCGTTTGACGTGTTGTCTAGCTGCTCCCCCTCCGTCCGAGCAACACGGGGGCGCGCATCCATCATCACAAGTGGCAGGGGGACCCGGAAATCGGAGATGTACCATGATGTTAATGGAGCAAAGCCAAGTACCCCTAGCGGTACTCCCGGTGGCACAGTTCAAAGAGCATTTGAGACTGGGCACGGGCTTTGGCGACGACGGGGTTCAGGACGGGGTTCTTGAGACATACTTGCGCGCCGCGCTCGCAGCTGTTGAAGCGCGCACGGACAAAGTATTGATCGAACGAGACTTTGCTTGGACCGTTTCAGCCTGGCGTGATCTTGGGGCGCAAACACTGCCAGTGGCACCGGTGAGCGCCATCACCGCCTTGGTGATTGTCGATCGCTTGGGCGCAGAGACCGTGATCGATGTGGGCAAATATCTGCTCGATAAAGACACGCACCGCCCGCGGATTGTGTCCAGCAGTTTTGTTCTGCCGTCTGTGCCTGTTGCAGGGCAGGCGCGTATCGAATTCACGGCTGGGTTTGGTCCCGCTTGGGGCGATTTACCTGCCGATTTGGCGCATGCAGTGATGCTTTTGGCCGCTCATTTCTATGAGCATCGCCATGAGACAGCCGTCAGTGCCGGTGCGATGCCTTTTGGTGTGAGCGCGCTGTTGGATCGTTACCGCAATGTGCGGTTGTTCGGGGGGCGTGGCTGATGTCAGCAGTGGTTCACCTCAATCGCAAACTGGTGCTGGAGGAGGCCTTGCGGACCTCTGACGGGGCGGGCGGCTATGTGGAAACATGGACGCAGATTGGGACCCTTTGGGCCTCGATCCAAGCCGGTACTGGGACGGAGCGCTCGGAGGATTTTCTGACAGTGTCGCGTGTTCCGATGAAAGTTATTGTGCGTGGCGCACCTGTAGGATCGCCTCGACGCCCCAAGCCAGATCAGCGTTTCATCGAAGGTGGACGGGTCTTTCGCATCCTGTCTGTGACCGAGTTGGACGCGCAGGGGCATTATTTGGTCTGTCAATCGCGTGAGGAGGTTGCATCATGAGCTATGGCGTGTCCGCAGCTTTGCAATTGGCTGTTTTTCAAGCGCTTTCCGCTGATGCGATCCTTGCAGGGTTGGTTGGCAGCGCGATCTATGATGCCGCCCCGACAGGCACTGTGCCCTCGCTTTACGTGAGCCTTGGGCCTGAGGATGTCACCGACGCCTCAGATAAAACTGGCCAGGGCGCGCGGCATGAATTCGTGATCAGCGTTGTGTCAGACACGGCCGGTTTTTTGACCGCCAAAGGGGTCGCAGCCGCGATTTCTGATGTGTTGGTTGATGCAGATTTGACGCTGTCCCGTGGCCGTCTGATCGGGCTTTATTTCGTGTCTGCCAAAGCGCGGCGCGTTCAAGACAGTGACGTGCGCAGGATCGATATTCGGTTCATGGCGCGCGTCGAAGACACCTAAAGCGTTTCGTCTCAAACTTGCGAGGCAAGTCTAACGCGAAACGCTGTAATTTTTCACAAAGGGGCTTAGGCAATGGCTGCTCAAAACGGAAAAGATCTTCTTATCAAACTCGATATGACGGGTGCTGGTCAGTTCGAAACCATCGCAGGCCTGCGGGCGACGCGCATTTCGTTCAATACTGAAAGTGTTGATGTGACCTCGCTCGAAAGCTCTGGTGGTTGGCGCGAACTTTTGGGCGGTGCTGGGGTGAAATCCGCGTCTATTTCAGGTTCGGGCGTGTTCAAAGATGAAAACACCGACGAGCGTGCGCGTCAGATTTTCTTCGATGGTGAAGTGCCCAATTTTCAGGTGATCATTCCTGATTTTGGCACCGTCGAGGGCGCGTTTCAATTGACCTCGATTGAATACGCGGGGTCGCACAACGGCGAGGCAACCTATGAGTTGTCCATGTCGTCTGCGGGCGAGCTGACCTTTACGGCGGTGTAACCTATGGCAAACCCTTTCGCAGGCGAATCGGCACTGACGCTGGATGGCAAACGCTATGTTTTGAAACTGACGCTGGGTGCCTTGGCCGAACTCGAAGCGGGTTTGGAAACAGACACGCTGGTGGCGATGGTCGAGCGCTATGAGGCAGGCAATTTTTCCACGAGCGATGTGTTGCGTCTTGTGGTTGCTGGCCTGCGCGGGGGCGGCTGGACTGGCGGGTACGATGACATCCTTGTCGCTGAAATCTCTGGTGGTCCATTGGAAGCGGCACGGGTGGGGGCTGCGCTGATTGCGCGCGCCTTCACCGTGCCTGGATAGGGGGCGATATGTCTTTGGTTTCAACCGGTGGATTTGATTGGCCAGCTTTGATGCGCGCGGGCATCAACGGGTTGCGCCTGAGGCCTGTTGAGTTTTGGGCACTAACCCCTGCCGAGCTGCTTTTGATGCTGGGCGCGGGGTCTGGGTCCGCACCATTAAGCCGTGCGCGACTTGATGAATTGACTCAGGCCTATCCCGACAAGGCGCCAGATGATGCGCCACATAAGGCGGATGTGAAAGGGCAAGACAATGGCTGATATTAACGGTCTAGACAAATTCGAAGACCAGCTGTCTCAGATGGAAGACGCTATGGGTGGCGCGGAAGCGATGGCCTCTGCGTTCAACCAAGAAATGGTGCGCCTTCAAGCGACTGTTGCCGAGACGCAGCGCGAAGTTGGCACGCTTGAACGCGGGATTTCCAAAGGCCTAAAACGCGCCATCGACGGTTTGGTTTTCGATGGTGATACATTGGCAGAGGCCATGCGCGGCGTCGGAACGTCAATGTTGAACGCGGCCTATAATGCCGCCGTGACGCCTGTGACAAATCACGTCGGCTCAGCCTTGGGCAATGGGCTTGAATCTATCATCCAAGGGTTGTTGCCGTTTGAGAAAGGCGGCAGCTTTTCCCAAGGACGTGTGACGCCTTTTGCAACGGGCGGTGTTGTGTCTAACCCGACTTACTTTCCGATGCGCGGCGGCACCGGTTTGATGGGTGAAGCGGGGTCAGAGGCCATCATGCCACTGTCTCGTGGGGCTGACGGAAAACTTGGTGTGGCAGCATCAGGCGGAGCCAAAAGCGTGAATGTTACAATGAACATTACCACACCAGATGTGCAAAGTTTCAGCAGATCCCAATCGCAACTTGCAGCGCAACTCAGCCGAGCTTTGGGGCGCGGATCTCGCAACCAATAACGCGACATTTCGACTTTTCGGGCCAAAGCGCCCTCAGAACCACCGATGGAGGGGGACCAAATGGGTTTTCATAACGTAAGATTTCCGGCGAACCTGAGCTTTGGCTCTGTAGGTGGCCCTGAGCGGCGCACCGAAGTTGTCACCTTGGCCAACGGGTTTGAAGAGCGCAACACGCCTTGGGCGCATTCGCGGCGTCGTTATGATGCTGGCCTGGGCATGCGGTCGCTTGATGACATCGAAGCTTTGATCGCATTTTTTGAAGCGCGCCAAGGCCAGTTATACGGCTTTCGGTGGAAAGATTGGTCTGATTTTAAGACATCCAAGGCGTCTCAAGAGGTGAGCTTTGAGGACCAAGTGATTGGAACTGGTGACGGTGAAACAGCGGTGTTTCAGCTGAATAAAAACTACAGCTCAGGCGCGGCCACCTATATTCGCCCCATTACAAAACCGGTTTTGGGAACCGTTAAGGTCGGCACGCAGGGTGTTGAACTACAAGAAACAATTGCTTGGGATGTGGATGTCACCACAGGTTTCATCACGTTTGAGACGCCGCCAGAAGAGGGCATTTCGGTCACCGCAGGGTTTGAATTTGATGTGCCCGTGCGCTTTGATACCGATCGAATAGCGACGTCTGTGTCGTCTTTTCAGGCGGGTGAAGTGCCAAACGTACCTGTTGTGGAGGTGCGTGTGTGATGTCTGATAGCGATGCGCTTTATACCCATCTGGCAAGTGGAACGACGACTGTCTGCCGTTGTTGGGCGGTCATTCGAAAAGATGGTAAAACCTATGGGTTCACCGATCATGATACAGATTTTGAGTTCGATGGTCTTGTTTTTGCGGCAGGCACAGGGTTGACCGCAAACGCGCTTGAGCAATCCACGGGCTTATCGGTCGATAACACCGAAGCATTAGGGGCTTTGTCGTCCGCTGCGGTGACTAAAGCAGACATCCAAGCGGGTCGTTTTGACGGTGCAGCTGTTAAGGCGTGGTTGATCAACTGGGCCAACACGTCGGAACGTGTGTTGCAGTTCAATGGGTCGTTTGGTGAAATCACCCGCGCTGCGGGCGGCTTTCGCGCCGAGTTGCGTGGGCTTACTGAGGCTCTGAACCAGCCACAAGGTCGTGTGTATCAATCCAGTTGTTCGGCTGTTTTGGGCGGGGCTGGTTGCCGTTTTGATACGACTTCACTTGGATATAGCACAGAAGTGACGGTTGAAGCCATTAAAGACGCAAAACTCTTTTCGTTTTCAGCCTTAGAGGGGTTTGATGATCGTTGGTTCGAGAGTGGCAAAGTTGTTGTGCTCTCAGGCGCAGCCCAAGGTCTTGTTGGCGTTGTCAAAAATGACCGTCTTTCGTTAAGCGGTCGCAGGATTGAACTTTGGGAAAGTCTGCGCGCCGAGATTGCCGTTGGCGATCACATTCGCCTTGAGGCTGGCTGTGATAGACGCGTCGAGACCTGCCGTTTGAAGTTTAACAACTTTCTGAATTTTCAAGGTTTTCCGCACATCCCGGGCGAAGACTGGCTGACATCATATCCTGTGTCGAGTGATCTCAATGAGGGGGGCAGTATGCATGCCAACAGCGCGAACGCAGGGGGGAACGTATGATGAGCAGGGCCAAAATAGCGCAACATGCGCGCGCTTGGATTGGAACGCCGTATGTTCATCAAGCTTCGTGCAGAGGGGCTGGTACGGATTGCCTTGGTTTGCTGCGAGGCCTCTGGCGCGAAATGTACGGCACTGAGCCAGAACTGGTGCCAGCCTACACGCCCGATTGGTCAGAGCCGCAGCGCGAAGAACGGCTGTTCACCGCCGCCAAACGCCACCTGTTGCAAAAGCCAATTTCCAAGATGGATCAAGGTGATGTCCTGCTCATTCGGATGCGCAAAAATGGCGTGGCCAAACATCTGGGGGTTGTCGGGCAGGCGGGTGCAGCCCCGACCTTTATTCACGCCTATAGCGGGCACAGCGTCGTGGAAAACGCGCTGACATTGCCTTGGCGCCGCCGCGTGGCGGCTTGTTTTTCATTTCCGGATTACGGAGGCTAAGTCATGGCGACGATTGTACTTTCTGCAGTAGGGGCAGCGGCTGGGGCCTCTGTTGGCGGCGGCATATTGGGGCTGTCATCCGTGGTCATCGGACGTGCTATCGGTGCGACCATCGGGCGTGCTATTGATCAACGTGTCATGGGCGTTGGCAGTCAAGTTGTTGAAACGGGTAAAATTGATCGTTTTCGGCTGACCGGTGCCTCTGAGGGCACTGGAATCGCTCAGGTTTATGGTCGCATGCGTGTGGGCGGTCAGGTTATCTGGGCGACGCAGTTTCAAGAAAATTCTTCCACCACAGGTGGCGGTGGCAAAGGAACATCGTCGCAGCCGAAAGTCACAGAATACAGCTATTCGATTTCATTGGCGATCGCGCTGTGCGAAGGCGAGATTTCACGCGTTGGTCGTATTTGGGCGGACGGCATTGAAATCGCACCAGAAGATGTGACCATGCGGGTCTATACGGGCGCTGATGATCAAATGCCGGACCCAAAAATGGAAGCGGTTGAAGGCTCAGGTCTCGTGCCAGCTTATCGTGGCGTCGCTTATGTTGTGTTTGAGGATTTGGATCTGTCGAGCTTTGGCAATCGTGTGCCGCAGTTCTCTTTTGAAGTGATGCGCCCCGATCAATCGACAGAGTTCAAAAGCGATATGACCCATTTGGTCAATGCCGTGGCAATGATCCCTGGAACTGGTGAGTACGCTTTGGCCACCACCCCGGTTTATCTAACAGGCGATGTTGGAGAGACGGTCGCTGCAAATTTGAATTCTGGGTCTAGTAAAACGGATTTTGAAACCTCTGTTGACGCCTTAAAAGACGAATTGCCGAATTGCGGATCGACGTCTTTGGTTGTGTCTTGGTTCGGGGATGATCTGCGTGTTGGCAATTGTCGTCTTTTGCCGAAGGTGGAACAGGCCGATGTGGATGGTAACAATATACCATGGACGGCCGGCGGGTTTTCCCGCGCAACGGCGTCCCTCGTGCCCACTGATATCGATGATCGTGTGATATACGGCGGCACGCCTTCTGATCAGTCCGTGATGGAAGCCATCATTGCGCTGCAAGATGCTGGGCAAGCGGTGATGTTCTATCCTTTCATCCTAATGGATCAATTGGCTGGAAATGGTTTGACGGACCCGTGGAGTGGCGCTGATGATCAGCCCGCGTTGCCATGGCGCGGTCGCATCACGACGTCGCTGGCACCTGATCAAGCTGGCACGACAGATGGCACAGCCGCCGCAGACGCGGAGGTCGCTGCCTTCATGGGGGCTGCTCAGGTTAGCGATTTTTCAATCGTGGACGGTGCTGTGTTATATTCGGGACCGGCTGAAGCCTCATACCGTCGGATGATTTTGCATTATGCGCATCTCTGTGCGGCTGCTGGCGGCGTGGATGCGTTTTGCATCGGGTCTGAAATGCGCGGGCTCACTCGTATTCGGGGCGCGAATGGATTTCCGGCTGTTGATGCGCTTATTCAATTGGCTGCCGATGTGCGGGGCATTTTGGGGGCGAGTTGCAAGATCAGCTATGCTGCCGGTTGGTCCGAATATTCCGGCTATTCGCTGAACGGCGATCTGTATTACCCGCTGGATGCGCTCTGGGCCGATGACAACATCGATTTTGTCGGTATCGACAATTATATGCCTTTATCTGACTGGCGCGATGACGAGGGTCATGCGGATGAAGCTTATGGATCGATTTACAATCTTGAATACCTCAAAGCCAACGTTGAGGGCGGGGAGGGCTATGATTGGTACTACGCCTATGACGAGCACGCCGACGCCCAAATTCGCACGCCGATTCAAGATGGCGCTTATGGCGAAGATTGGGTTTGGCGTTACAAAGATATTCGCAGTTGGTGGGAAAACGACCACCATGAGCGCATTTCAGGTATACGTGTCGAGACGCCAACCCTATGGGAGCCTCAATCAAAACCGATTTGGTTTACCGAAATTGGCTGTGCTGCAATAGACAAAGGCACCAATCAGCCTAATAAATTTATTGATGCGAAATCATCTGAAAGCTCTTTGCCCAAGTATTCAAACGGGCGACGGGATGATTACATTCAATTGCAATATGTTCGCGCACTGACTGAATATTGGGCCGAAAGCGAGGTCAATCCTGTCTCCGAGGTTTACGGATCACAGATGGTTGATATGTCGCGTGCTCATGTTTGGGCTTGGGATGGGCGTCCCTATCCTGCGTTTCCAACGGTTACGTCGCTGTGGAGCGACGGTGGTAATTACGCCAAGGGGCATTGGCTCAATGGGCGTTCAACGGCACGGTCTTTGTCGGATGTTGTGACCGAAATTTGCGCGCGATCTGGTGTGACCGGCGTGGATGTGTCCAAGCTATACGGCATTGTGCGCGGCTACACAGTTGGGGAAATCTCAGGCGCACGATCCGCGCTGCAACCCTTGATGTTGGCTTTCGGGTTTGAAGCGATTGAGCGCGATGGCCTTTTGACCTTCAGGTCGCGCGATGGAAAATCGCAGGAGGATGTGACGCAAGATACACTCGCTATGTCATCGGACAGGGATGGTGCGCTGGAGCTCACACGGGCACCTGAGGCTGAAGTGGCAGGCAAAGTCCGCCTGACCTTTGTCGATGCCGATGCCGACTATGGCGCGCGTGCCGAGGAGGCTCTGTTCCCTGACGAGCAAAGCCGTTTGGTCTCGCAGTCTGAGTTGCCTTTGGCGCTCACGCGTACCGAAGGCCGCCAGATCGTTGAACGCTGGTTGGCTGAGGCGCGGATTGCGCGGGACACGGCGCGGTTTGCCTTGCCGCCGTCTAATTTTGTGCTTGGGGCTGGCGATGTGATCGCGTTGAACAGCGACGCTGGCAAAACGCGCTACCGCATTGATCACGCAACGCTTGGAACATCCCGCGAAGTCGAAGCGGTTCGCGTGGAAGAGGAAATCTACGAACCCTCTGACATGGTCGAAGAAATTGTAACAGCTCAACCGTTTTCAGCGCCTGTGCCTGTGCTGTCGCAATTCATGGACTTGCCGCTGTTGACAGGGGACGAGACGCCTTATGCACCATATATTGCAGCAACAGCGCGCCCTTGGCCCGGATCAGCGGCTGTTTATGCGTCCAGTTCAGACAGTGGATATGGGCTAAACACGTTGCTGCCGGCTTGGGCCACAATTGGGACCACGCAGACAAGTTTGAGCGCCGCAGATCCTGCCATTTGGGATCGTGGGCCAGTGCTACGGGTGAAACTTGTGCGCGGAGAACTGAGTTCAGCGCCCGAGATTGATGTGCTTAATGGGGCCAATGTGGCCGCCATCGGTGATGGATCGGCGTCTAATTGGGAAGTGTTCCAGTTTGCCAATGCGACACTTGTTGGACCTGACACTTATGAAATCTCGTTGCGTTTGCGCGGACAGGCGGGGACGGATGGGCTTGCTGCATCATGGCCGATTGGATCGCGTTTTGTATTGATCAACGATGCCCTGCGCCAAATCGACATTGCGCAATCCGCAAGGGGGCTCGCGCGTCATTACCGTATTGGTCCATCGCAACGGTCCTATGATGATCCAAGCTACACCCACGTTGTGGAAGCCTTCGATGGCATTGGGCTCAGGCCCTATGCGCCAGCCCATTTGCGTGCCTCACATTTGGCATCGGGTGACACATCGGTCACTTGGGTTCGGCGCACGCGCATCGATGGCGATAGCTGGCAATCGTCCGAAGTCCCTTTGGGTGAAACATCGGAAAGCTACCTCGTGCAAGTTGTGCAAGGGGGCAGTGTTCTACGCGAAGACTATGTGACGTCGCCGTCTTGGACCTATGCAGCATCACAAAAGACCGCAGATGGCCTGTCTGGCCTCTATACCATTCAAATTGCCCAGATGTCCGACAGTTTCGGCGCGGGCCTTTTCAAAAGGATTGAGATCAATGAGTGATACAACCCGCTTTTCACTGCCCCTTTTGCAGGCCGCACAGGCGCAAAAACATGTCACCGTCAACGAGGCTTTAACGCGTCTTGATGGTTTGATGCAGCTGCGTTTGCTGTCTGTCACACTGAATACCCCACCTTTAACGCCACAAGAAGGGGACGCCTACGGTGTTGCCAACTCTGCGGTGAATGACTGGGCTGGCTTCGAGGGCAATCTTGCATTGTTTGTCAGTGGCGGTTGGGTCTTTGTTCCCGTCTCACTTGGGATGCGCGCCTATATCGTGGATCAAAATGGCTGGGCCGGTTTCGATGGGACTGCTTGGCAAATGGGGCTGCAAACGTTGTCTGGCAATGGCGCGGGCATGCAGTTTTTGGTCAAAGAAATTGATCACACGGTTGCTGCTGGTGCCACCTCTTCTGTGACACTTGCGCTGCCGGGACAGGCCGTCGTTTACGGTGTGACGGGACGTGTCTTGAGCGACATTACGGGGACGCTGACTGGATATTCTGTTGGCGTTTCAGGGTCGAGCAACCGGTATGGTGCGGGCCTGTCTTTGTCGTCTGGCAGTTGGATGCGCGGCCTCACCGGCACGCCTTTGACCTATTATAGCGACGAAGATTTGATTTTGACTGCAGAAGGTGGCGATTTCACTGCTGGTGATATCCGTTTGGCAATCCACTATGCACAATTCTCTTTGCCCAGAGCCTAGCGCGGGTCTCTTGGCGCTAAAAATATTATGAAATCAGAACCCTTGTGCCATTTGGCGCGAGGGTTTTGGTTTTTCTGACGCCCTTGTGCGATTATTCAGCAGCAAGTTCACTTGCGTTTTGGAATTCGAGCCTATCTATAGTAATCTCAAGAAAAGAGGATCAGCATGATGGCCAATACCCGTACAAAACTTTCAGAACTGGACCCCGTTTGGACGCAAATCGTCAGCGAGGCGCGCCAAGCTGTTGATGCTGAACCGCTTTTGGGTGGTTTGGTCCATGCCTGCATCCTACATCACACCACGCTGGAAGACGCATTGGCATATCGTCTCGCACAAAAGTTGGCCTCTGCGGATATGTCAGAACAACTTTTACGTGAGCTGATTGATGAGGCCTATGCCGATGATCCAACGCTAGGCCAATGTGCGCGCGCCGATATCGTCGCGGTGTATGATCGAGACCCTGCTTGCCACCGATACATTCAGCCTTTGTTGTTTTTTAAAGGCTTCCAAGCCATCCAAGCCTACCGCGTTGCCAACTGGCTGTGGCGGCATGGGCGCAAAGATCTGGCTTATTTTATTCAGATGCGTGTGTCAGAACAGTTCTCGATCGACATTCACCCTGCCTGTAAAATTGGCCAAGGCTTGTTTTTGGACCACGCCCATTCACTTGTCTTTGGCGAAACAGCTGTGATTGGCAACAACGTTTCCATTTTGCATTCCGTGACCCTTGGCGGCACAGGCAAAGAAGACGAAGATCGTCACCCGAAAATTGGTGATGGCGTTTTGATCGGTGCTGGCGCGAGTGTTCTTGGCAATATCAAAATTGGCGCATGCTCTCGTATTGCCGCTGGGTCTGTTGTGCTAAGCGAAGTGCCGAACTGTAAAACAGTTGCTGGTGTACCTGCCAAAATCGTAGGCGAGGCTGGGTGTTCGCAGCCATCCGTGTCGATGAACCAGCTGATCGGCGCGCGCGAAAAATAAACTGCAAATTGTTGGATTTGGAATAGAAAAGCCCCTGTCAGATCACACTGATGGGGGCTTTTTGTTCGATTTGTACAAGTCTAGTCAATTGATCCGTTTTGGAACAGCTTGTGAAAATCAGTGCCACTGAGCGTTGTATCGAAAACGCCTGTACCAAATTCCCGATGTGACAGGGCACGCAGATGTGCTGTGAACTGATCAAAGGGCACCCATCTCTTTTCGCCCGCAGCAGATATTAAGTAAACGCGTGAGGCTTGCTCCGGCTTGGTCAACAGTGGCGTCAGGGTGCGTGTATTTTCCACCACTCCAAAGTGCTCGAGGCTGTTTGATTTACCAGCACCTTTGGCACGCAATAATCGCGTAAGTTTTCTAAAAACACTTAATGGGTGGAGTTTTATTTCGAACAGCTCAGCATGATGAATACCGTCTTGCTCTGCAAGGATTTGAAGCTCAACCCCATCCGCTTGAATCGCCGTAATCTCGGCCTTTGAAATTTCATTTGCGTTTCGGAAGTCTTTACGCGAGATACCAAATTTTACCTGATACCCGTCAATGCATGCAGTGCTGTTGTCATTTTTCAGCATTGAAGACACGGCCTTTGCCTCATGCCAACGGGCCTTAACCCATGCGTCGCCACCGTAATTGGCGACACTCTTAGCTGACAACAGCGTATCATCGTCTTGGGCCTTGATTTCCGCCTGTGTGAGAGACCCAATTACCGCGACAATGTGACGACACAACTTGATGTCCTCACGCGTTGAAAAAGCATTCAAACCAATGTCATAGCCGCGTTTCGTTTCATAGACCATAACGCCTCTGAGCGATTTACCCGATATGAAATAGACCGCGCCGTAGGGATTGTTTTTGACGCGAACGTTTTGATCATCAATCGCATCCAGAACGGTTTGCTCTGTGACTCTAATTTCAGTTTTCAGGTTAAAATAAAAGCTCACAATCGCAATCCCAGTTGTCTTCAGTTCATTTCTGTTTGCATATAAAAGGCCACCGAAATCTAATTTCAGTGGCCTTTCTGTCTTATATTTCAGGTCAAAACAAACCCTTTGTAAAAGGCTTAGGCAAGCATCGCCACTGGGTTTTCCAAGTTGTCGACGATGGCATTGAGCAGGTTTGCACCCACAGCACCATCAATCACACGGTGATCAACAGACATGGTGACGGACATCACTGTCGCCACTGTCAATTCGCCGTCTTCGCCAACCACAGGCTGTTTTTTGCCTGCCCCAACCGCCAAGATACCGGCATGTGGCGGGTTCACGATGGCGTCGAAATTGTCGATGCCGAACATGCCCAAGTTGGAGATCGCGAACGATCCGCCTTGGTACTCTTGTGGTGCCAGTTTGCGCTCGCGTGCGCGTTTGGCCATGTCTTTCATCTGCGTGGACAAAGCGGACAAAGATTTCATGTCTGCATCTTCCAAAACAGGCGTGAACAGCCCGCCCTCAATCGCAACAGCCACGGCCACATCAGATGATTTCATCTGCAAGACACGGTCACCAGCCCAAACAGCATTTGCCTCAGGCACCTGCTGCAACGCATTGGCAACGGCTTTGATGATAAAGTCATTCACAGACAGTTTCACACCGCGCGCTTCCAACTGTTTGTTAAGCTGAGAGCGGAATTTGAGCAGCGCATCGAGTTTGATGTCGCGGCGCAGATAGAAATGCGGAATGGTCTGTTTCGCCTCGGACAGGCGTGCAGCAATAACTTTGCGCATGCCGTCGAGTTTGACTTCCTCGTAAACACGACCTTCGTACATTTTCGCAACAACCTCTGCAGAGGCACTTTGTGGGGCCGCTGGTGCAGAGGCCGCAGCGGGTGCTGCCGCTTTTGGAGCATCAACTTTTGGTGCCGCAACTGCGTTTTCAACGTCTGCTTTAACAATGCGACCTTTGGGACCAGAGCCCGCAATGCCAGTCAGATCCAAGCCCTTTTGCGCAGCAATGCGGCGCGCCAAAGGTGACGCAAAGATGCGCTCACCTGTGGCTGCAACCGGAGCCGATGGGGCAGGGGTTGCAACAGCCGCTTCTGGTGCTGGCGCTTCAGCGGGGGCCGCTGAAGTTGCGGGCGCAGGAGCAGGAGCCGCCGCGCCAACATCTGCCATAGCAGAGGCATCTTCGCCCTCTTCGAGCAAAATTGCGATCTGCGCGTTGACCTTAACGCCTTCGGTGCCTTCTGCGACGGTGATCTTGCCGATCACACCTTCGTCGACGGCCTCGAATTCCATCGTGGCTTTGTCGGTTTCAATCTCGGCGATCACGTCACCGGAATTGACTGTATCACCCTCTTTCACCAGCCATTTGGCCAATGTACCTTCTTCCATTGTCGGAGAAAGCGCGGGCATGAGAAGTTCGATAGCCATGTGTCAGTCTCCTTAACGGTAGGTTACAGATTTAACCGCATCGACGATTTCGTCGATGGTGATCAAAGCGTGTTTTTCTAGGTTCGCAGCATAGGGCATCGGCACGTCTTTACCTGTGCAATTGATCACTGGCGCGTCCAAGTAATCAAACGCTTCTTGCATGATCACATTGCTGACATATCCGCCGACAGATCCTTGTGGCCAGCCTTCCTCAACAGTCACGCAGCGGTTGGTTTTGCGTACGGAAGCCAGCACAGTTTCGGTATCCATAGGGCGCAAGGTCCGCAGGTTGATCACCTCAGCCGCGATGCCTTCTTCGGCCAATTTCTCAGCCGCTTCCAAGGCATAGCCGACACCGATGCCAAAGGATACGATGGTCACATCGTCGCCTGCGCGTTCGATTTTCGCTTTGCCGAATGGAATGGTGAAATCGTCCATTACTGGCACATCGAATGATTTGCCGTACATGATTTCGTTTTCGAGGAAGATCACCGGGTTGTCGTCGCGGATCGCTGTTTTCATCAAGCCTTTGGCGTCAGCGGCCGAGTAGGGCATGACCACTTTCAGGCCAGGCACTTGCATGTACCAAGCGGCGTAACATTGTGAGTGCTGCGCGCCAACACGGGCAGCGGCACCATTGGCACCACGGAACACCATAGGCGCACCCATTTGACCACCGGACATGTACAATGTCTTGGCGGCAGAGTTGATCAGGTGATCGATGGCTTGCATGGCAAAGTTGAAGGTCATGAATTCAACGATCGGACGCAGACCGCCGAAAGACGCGCCGGTCGCGATGCCGGCAAAGCCGTGCTCGGTGATTGGCGTGTCGATGACACGTTTTGCGCCGAATTCGTCCAGCATGCCTTGGGAGATTTTGTAAGCGCCTTGGTATTCGGCCACTTCTTCGCCCATTAAGAAGACGTTTTCGTCACGACGCATTTCTTCGGACATCGCATCACGCAGCGCTTCGCGTACTGTGGTGGATTTCAGCTCTGTGCCTTCAGGGTAATCAGGCTCAACGGGTGTTGGTGCAGGGGCAGGAGCAGGAGCCGCTGCAACAGCAGGTGCCGCCGTCGCAACAGGGGCTGCTTCAACAGGCGCTGCTGCCGCTGGAGCAGAGGCGCTCAGGTTCGATGCGTCTTCGCCTTCGTCGACCATGATCGCGATGGCCTCGTTGACTTTGACGCCTTCTGTGCCTTCAGCCACGAGGATTTTCCCCATGATGCCTTCGTCCACAGCTTCGAATTCCATCGTCGCCTTGTCGGTTTCGATCTCAGCGATGATATCGCCGGATGAAATGGTGTCGCCCTCTTTGACGAGCCATTTCGCAAGTGTGCCTTCTTCCATTGTCGGAGAGAGGGCGGGCATAAGTAGTTCAATAGCCATGAGTGAATTCCTCCCTCGAATTAGGCGTAAATGTCTGTCCAGAGTTCTTCCAAAGCGGGCTCTGGGCTCTCTTTGGCAAACTCGGCTGAGGCGTTGACCACGGTTTTGATCTCTTTATCGATAGCTTTGAGATCGTCCTCAGTGGCGTGGTTGCCTGTCAGCAACAAAGACCGGATCGCTTCAATTGGATCACGTTCTTCGCGCATCTTTTGCACTTCTTCGCGTGAGCGGTATTTGGCCGGATCAGACATGGAGTGACCACGGTAACGGTATGTTTTCACTTCCAAAATATACGGACCTTTGCCCGCACGGCAATGCGCCACAGCTTTTTCAGAGGCTTCTTTCACCGCCAGCACATCCATGCCGTCGACTTCTTCACCTGCGATGCCGTAAGCCGCGCCACGTTCCCACAAGGATGGCGATTTGGTTGAACGCTGAACGCTCGTGCCCATAGCGTATTGGTTGTTCTCGATGACGAAAATCACCGGCAAGTCCCAAAGCTGCGCCATGTTGTAGGTCTCGTAAACCTGACCTTGGTTGGCAGCGCCATCGCCGAAGTAGGCGAAGGTCACATTGTCATTGCCTTTGTATTTATCAGAGAACGCCAAGCCAGCACCAAGCGGCACTTGCGCGCCAACGATGCCGTGGCCACCATAGAAATGTTTCTCTTTCGAGAACATGTGCATGGAGCCGCCTTTGCCTTTGGAGTAACCACCCTCACGACCGGTCAATTCGGCCATGACGCCGTTTGGATCCATGCCGCAAGCCAGCATGTGCCCGTGATCACGGTAAGATGTGATGCGTTTGTCGCCTTCTTTGGTCGCGGCCTCAAGCCCGACAACAACGGCTTCTTGGCCGATGTAGAGGTGACAAAAGCCGCCGATCAGGCCCATGCCATACAACTGGCCCGCCTTTTCTTCAAAGCGGCGGATAAGGAGCATGTCCTTGTAATACGTGAGCAATTCGTCTTTTGAAACATTCGCTTTGCTCGCGGTATTTGCGGTGGTCTTTTTGGGCGCCATACGGCTTCCTCCTCCAAAGTCGCAGATATAGTTTAGTGTTAAACTATATTATATAGAGTTCTGCCTGCAATTGCACCAAGAATTTACTATGCGCTGCGTGCAGCTGCTATGCATTTCATGCAAGGCTATGGTCTGGCCTGAGCGATAGCAAGCGGTTCATGCGTATTCGTATTGATGTGGGGTTGATTGAGACAGGGGTGCAGTGGAGGATTGGGTTCGCTAAGAGTGCTCTAAAGTGTTTCAAAACGAAGCCGAGTCACGGCTTGGTTTCGAAGCGTGCGCAACATCATTTGGTTGCTTGCGCTTCAAGTTAAACCTGTGACTCAAGTCTAACTTGCAACGCTTTAGATGCACCCTTAGCGAATGACCAACTCATCGGCGCGGACATAACCCAGAACATCTCGCGCTTGCTCGTCGAGAAGATCCAGGTCCAAATACCCGTCAGACATGCGCAACGTTTTGTTGCGCATAACTTCAAGATTTGCCGCAAGTGTCGCACTCTTCGCTTGTAGGTCTTCAAGTTCCGCCTCAATTTGAATGCGGCGGAACAGCCCGTACTCACCCTGCACAGAGGCAAAGGTGAAGTAACCGCCAAGTGTGACGATTATGGCTGTATATATCAGAACAGCAATAGAAGGACGTTTGCGGATGGACGCCATGATAGGGGTGTTACCTGTAGTTACTGCCACGGCCACCTCTTATGGGTGATCCGTAGAGAGACTATGTCATAGGCGAATCGCTTTGTGAATCCCTTTTCGAATCACTTTTTCATTTTTTTGACATTGGATTCATGTCATTGAATCAATCTGTTACGGGGTGCGTTGTGCAAAACGCAAAAGGGGCGCAGCATATCGCGCTGCACCCCTTTGTGATGTCTATATGTAGTGGGTTTAGCCCGCGACAGAGGCCGCGTGGATTTCGGTTGTTGCTGTGCCGAGAATGGCATCAAAATCACTATCCGCTTGTTTGGCGTTCAACCCTTGGATCAAAGCGCGCGAGAAAGACGCGATCATGCCAGTGTTTTGCGCCAGTTTGGCGTTGGCTTCTTCACGTGAATAGCCGCCAGACAAAGACACAACTTTCAAAACCCGCGGGTGGTCGATCAAGGGTTTGTAGAAATTCGCCTCAGTCGGCAATGACAGCTTCAACATCACCTGTTTGCTCTCATCAAGTGCGTCGAGTTCTGCCAAAATTTCAGCGCGCAAGATCGCCTCGGCTTCGGCTTTGTCTGCGATGGTGATGGTCACTTCAGGCTCAAGCATTGGCATCAGGCCCGCTTTGATCACCTGTTCGCCGATCTCGAACTGTTGTTTGACGACAGCTTTGATGCCCGCTGGATTGGCCGCATTTACGACGGAGCGTTCTTTGGTGCCAAACACACCTAAACTTGCCGCGCGCGCCAAAAGCTCATCCAGACCGGGGTTTGGCTTCATCAGCTGCACGCCATCAGCTTCAGCTTCCAAGCCTTTGTCGATTTTCAAAAACGGCACAACGCCCTTTTCCTCGAACAGATATTGCGGTGTGGGTTTGCCAGCCACTTGGCGATCCATTGTCATTTCAAACAAAATCGCGCCGATGACTTTGTCAGAGGTGAAAGCAGGGGACTGCATGATACGCGACCGCATGGCGTGGATCATGTCAAACATTTGTTCGTCGCCGTTGTATTCGTTCGGTTCGATCCCGTATTGCGCCAGTGCTTTTGGAGTAGATCCCCCTGATTGATCAAGGGCTGCGATAAAACCTTGGCCGTCGCGGATTTTGGCTGTCATTTCTTGGATCGACATGGAGATTCCTCATTCATCTGAGTCCCGTCGGCGGGACTGGTCATGGGTCTGTGCTGTGATTAGCGTGGCTTTGATTTTCGCGCAATTGTGGTCGCGCTAACATGAGGAATGGTTGCGCTAACGGGGCATATGTTGGCGCTAACAGGTTGGTCCTTTCATCGTTTTAACAAAAGATATGCGTTTGATCATTGTGCTCAGATCAAAAAAAACGCCTGCACTCGATGTGAGGCAGACGTCTTTAAAAGTCTTGATCGTGCAAAAAGGCTTAGCCGAGCGCAGCCACACCTGGCAGTTCTTTGCCTTCCATCCATTCAAGGAAAGCGCCGCCTGCGGTCGAAATATATGTAAAGCTATCTGCCACACCCGCCGCATTCACCGCTGCCACAGTGTCTCCGCCGCCTGCCACAGAAATCAAAACGCCTGCATCGGTTTGCTTTGCGATTTCAGCCAGCATCGCAAAGGTGCCCGTGCCAAAGGGCTCTAGCTCGAATACGCCCAAAGGTCCGTTCATGATCAAGGTCTTGGAGGCGGCGATCACCGCATTGATCCGGTCAACAGATTTGGGGCCTGCATCGAAAATCATCGCGTCAGCGGGGCAGGCGGCCACATCCACCGTTTCATGTTTGGTGTTTGCCGCAAATTCCCAAGCGATGGTCACATCCACAGGCAGGATAATCTCGCAGCCTGCCTCATCAGCTTTTTTCAAAATGTCGCGTGCGGTATCTGCTAAATCGTGCTCGCATAAGGACTTGCCCACATCGATGCCTTGGGCCGCTAAAAACGTATTGGCCATGCCGCCGCCAATCACCAAATGATCAACTTTGCGCACGAGATTGCTTAGCAGATCCAGCTTGGTCGACACTTTCGCGCCGCCAACAACGGCCACAACGGGGCGCTCAGGTTTGGACAAAGCGGCTTCCAAGGCAGACAGTTCTTGCTGCATCAAGCGACCAGCACAAGAGGGCAGCAAATGCGCGACGCCAGTGGTCGAAGCATGGGCGCGGTGGGCCGCAGAAAACGCATCATTGCAAAAGATGTCACCAAGTGAGGCCAGAAACTGCGCCATTTTCGGGTCGTTGTCTGTTTCCATATTGGTGAATCGGGTGTTCTCAACCAAAACAACGGACCCTGCAGGCAAAGCCTCCAGCGCCTCGCGAGACGGTTTCTCGATAAATGTCACATCGCGGCCCAGCGTTTCATTCACCGCAGGCAACACATGCGACAAAGACAGTTCAGCCACATATGCGCCTTTCGGGCGACCAAAATGGGCCAACATCACGGGCATGCCGCCTTTTGCAACGATTTCGTCAATCGTCGGTTTGATGCGCTCAATACGTGACGCGTCGGTGACGCGACCGTCTTTCATGGGCACATTGATGTCCACTCGTGTGAGCACAATCTTGCCGTTCAAATCCATGTCGTCGAGCGTTTTCCAAGTCATGTGGGTATCCTTGCGCGGGGGCGTTTGATGAATTTCTTCTTGTTTGCCCGCCCTCGCGTTCAAGGTCAATGGGTGCATATCAGGCCAGCCAAAGCCGTTCACGCAAACTTGCCCTTTCCCTTGGCGGTTTTGCACCTTAGGTTGCGCGCCAAACAGATATATTTTTCAGATAAGGAACCACACCATGGCCGATATCAAAGACCCAGAAAACACAATCCTCGTTGAGCTTGAGCACGGCCAAGTCGTGATCGAACTTTTGCCTGACGTCGCTCCACAGCACTGTGTGCGTATGAAAGAACTCGCGCGCGCAGGCGCTTACGACGGCGTTGTCTTTCACCGCGTGATTGACGGCTTTATGGCCCAAACAGGCGATGTTCAGTTTGGCAACCAAAACAAAAATTTTGAAATCCGCCGTGCGGGCACAGGCAGCTCTGACTTGCCTGACGTTCCTGCAGAGTTTTCCAGCCTGCCACATGATCGCGGTACGTTGGGTGCGGCGCGCAGCCAGAACCCTGATTCTGCGAACTCGCAGTTTTTCATCAACTTTTCCGACAACCACTTCCTCAACAACCAGTACACTGTCTATGGCCGTGTGATTTCTGGTATGGAAGCTGTCGACAAAATCACCCGCGGCGAGCCTGCTCAATACCCTGATTGCATGATCTCTGTGAAAGTGGCTGCTGATGTTTAAATCAACGGTTGCAGCTTTGGCTTTGCTCGCAAGTGCCCCTGCCTTTGCGACAGGTCTTGAGATCACTGTTGCGGGCGAAAGCAATGGCGTGATCAAAATCGATTTGCTCGAAGATGTGGCCCCGGGCCATGTCGCGCAGATCACCAAACTGGCCTCTGAGGGCGCATATGATGGCGTGGTGTTTCACCGCGTGATCGATGGTTTCATGGCGCAAACAGGTGACGTGCAATTCGGAAAAACCGGCGGCGCAGATTTCAACATGTCCCGCGCGGGCATGGGCGGATCGGACTATCCTGATTTGAAAGCCGAATTTTCAAACGAAAACTTCGACACAGGCGTTGTGGGGATGGCACGCAGTCAGAACCCAGATTCCGCCAATTCGCAGTTCTTCATCATGTTCGAACCCGCGCAGCACCTCAACGGTCAGTACACCGTTGTTGGTCGCGTGACCGAAGGCATGGATGTTGTGAATGCGATCAAAAAAGGTCGTGGCGCAAACGGCGCTGTCATTGGCGATCCTGACAAAATGGTCTCTGTGACTGTCACAGACTAAACGATTTTGCGAAAAGACATGTAAAGGGCCTCGCATCTGCGGGGCCTTTTGCGTTGATGCTGAGTAAATGCAAGTTGATGTTGAGTAAATGCAAAAAGGGGCCGCAACTGCAGCCCCAATTCAATCTAAATGTTCGATAAGTTCTATTTTAAAACGATCAACGCGTGGCGTTTTTTACCGGCAGATAGCTTCATTGGGCTTGCCAAATCCGCAACTGTTACCAAAACACCAGCGTCCTTGTGGTCTGCGTCATTCACTTTCGCACCGTTGTCTGCAAACAGGCGTTTGGCTTCTTTACCCGTGGCAGACAGGCCCGCACGTACAAACAATTGCACGATGGAAATGCCGTCACCAATGTCGTCGGCGGTCAATTCAAGCGTTGGCAGATCATCACCGGTGCCGCCCTTTTCAAAGACTTCGCGTGCCGTTGCCTCAGCCGCCTCAGCCGCAGCGCGACCATGCAATAGGGCAGTGACTTCATTGGCCAAAATGATCTTGGCCTCATTGATGTCAGAGCCTTGCAAAGCCCCTAAACGATCGCATTCGTCAACTGGGATTTCTGTGTAAAGCTTCAAGAACCGTCCTGTGTCTGCGTCCGTTGTATTGCGCCAGAACTGCCAGAACTCATAAGAGCTAAGCATTTCGTCATTCAACCAAATGGCGCCCCCTTGGGATTTGCCCATCTTTTTGCCATCAGATGTGGTCAACAAAGGCGAGGTCAGCCCATAGATTTCATGGTCCAAAACGCGGCGTGTCAGGTCGATACCATTGATGATATTGCCCCATTGATCCGACCCGCCCATTTGCAACAAACAACCGTATCGACGGTTGAGTTCCAAAAAGTCATAAGCCTGCAAAATCATGTAGTTAAATTCAAGAAACGACAAAGATTGTTCGCGATCAAGCCGTGATTTTACACTTTCAAACGACAGCATCCGGTTGACCGAAAAATGCTTGCCGATGTCGCGCAGAAATTCAAGATAGTTCAACCCATCCAGCCATTCCGCGTTGTTCAACATCTTCGCGCCTGTGGGCGTGTCATCATAGGACAGGTATTTCGCAAAGACTTTTTGCATCCCGTTGATGTTTTCGTTGATCTTTGCGTCCGTCAAAAGCGGGCGTTCATCGGCGCGAAAGCTTGGGTCGCCCACTTTCGTGGTGCCGCCGCCCATCAAAGTGATCGGCTGGTGACCCGTTTTTTGCAACCAGCGCAGCATCATGATGTTCAGCAAATGCCCTACATGTAGCGAGGCCGCAGTGGCGTCATAGCCGATATAGGTCGAAACAACACCCTTGCTCAGGGCTTCATCAAGGCCTTGATAGTCTGTGCAATCGGCGAGAAAGCCGCGCTCGATCATCACTGCCATAAAGTCTGATTTGGGGTGGTATGTCATTGCAATTTTTATCCATTTGAAGGGTTAGCAATGCCTGATATATCTGGCCAAACGCCAAAGGGAAAGAGTGTCATGGCCGTGAAAAACAAAGCAGAGCCAATTTGGATCGCGGGCTGCATGTCAGGCACCTCGCTTGACGGGGTCGATGTGGCGCTTGTCTTGACCGATGGCGAGACGATTTTCGAATTTGGCGACAGCTTTTTTCGTCCCTACTCAAAGGCCGAACAGGAAATCTTGCGTGCCAATTTAGGTCTTTGGAAAGCCTCTGATGAGGCGGTCGAATTGATCGAAATAGCCCATGCTCAGGCCTTGAGTGAATTGCAAGGGTTTGATTTTATTGGATTTCATGGCCAGACCTTTGCGCATGATCCAAGAGGCTTAGGCACCTATCAAGCGGGTGATGGCGCCGTTTTGGCGCAGATTTTTAATGTGCCCGTTGTTTGGGACTTTCGCTCGAATGACGTGGCGATGGGGGGGCAAGGTGCGCCGCTGGCGCCGTTTTTCCACCATGCCTGCGCGCGTTATATTGATGCACGCGAACCGCTGGTTTTTTTGAACTTAGGCGGCGTGGGCAATCTGACGTGGGTCAATCCGGCTATGACCAATCCGGCTGAAACTGGCGCGGTTTTGGCCTTTGATACGGGGCCAGCCAATGCGCCGATCAACGATTTGATGCAGGCGCGCTTAGGTAAATCTTTTGACGAAAACGGTGATTTGGCCGGCCAAGGAACAGTAGATTTAGACCTTTTGAACGCGTTTTCGCGTCATGCTTATTTTGCAAAAATGCCGCCTAAGTCTCTGGATAGAAATGACTTTCATGATGTGTTGTCGCAAGTGAAAGCCTTGGATGACGCCGATGCCGCGGCCACGTTGACTGCTATGGCCGCAGCCTCTGTCGCACAAGGGATGGAGCATTGTCCAAGCCCGCCCAAGCGGATTTTGGTCTCTGGTGGCGGGCGCAAAAACGCAGTGATGATGGCGATGATTTCCGCTGCTCTTGATTGTCCTGTCGAGCCGATAGAAGCCGTGGATTTGGACGGCGACATGTTGGAAGCGCAGGCCTTTGCTTACCTTGCTATGCGGGTCAAGCGCGGCTTGCCGACGAGCTGCCCAAGCACCACCGGGGTTGCAGCGGCTGTGGGCGGTGGGCAGGTGTCCACGCCAGACGGGGCGAAGGTTTAACGACATTAAGGCATGAGGTTTAAACAGTTTAAACCTTGGCGCGGGTATGGTTTTACATGTTTTAAAGGTCTTTGGCCGCATGGGCATAGGGGCCTTATCGCTGTTTGGAGCTTGCTGCGGGCATTTGCGACGGAAAACCGTGATGCGCGCGTATCATCTTTATACCCACTTTCCTGCAGTGTTGCGTTTTGCAAAGGATACCCAACAGATGACTATGCTCCGAATTGACCGCAGCCTTGCTGCGATATTGCTTTGCCTTGCTGCCAGTGGTCCGGTTTTGGCCCAAGACACTTTTACACTGACAAGCCCTGCGATCACTGATGGTGGTGATCTGCCAGCTGATATGAAATGTTCGCGCGATGGGGGCGATGGACTGTCACCGCCGTTGGCGTGGTCTGGCGTGCCCGAGGGGACCGAAAGCTTGGCCGTGATCATGCAGCATTATCCACGGGGGACGGTTGAAGGTGTCGATGCGCCGAGCCAATATTGGTTGCTGTGGAATATCCCGCCCGAGACCACAGATTTGCCGCGCGGCAATCCTGCGTCTGTGGGGGATGAAGGGTCGGACAAAGACGGGCGCTTTACCGGTTACACACCGCCTTGTTCACCGGCAGGCGCACGCCATGAGTATAAGATCATTCTCTATGCCCTCAGCGCATCCCCTAAGACCTTGCCCGCTTCCGACAGCCTGTCCGTCGACTGGACCGTGATGACGCAAGCCATTCAAGACGACGTGATTGCGTCCTCGTCATTTTCCTTTTGGAATTGAATGGGTTGCAGTTAGGGGGAAAAGTTTAGATTTTTCCCCGTAGGGGCTGTGAGCTGGCGGCGCGCTTGTGATTTATTGTGCCAATCCGCCTTAGTGCCCTGCCATACGGCCCGCCTGCTGTTGCGTGGGTGATGTCTGGACGATGCAGCATGTGTCGCTTAGAACTCAGCGCAGGTTGATCTGAAAAACAAGATCAACGAAATAGGATATTTTAGAATGAATGTTGAGCAGCCAAAATTAGGGCGGCGTGGAACGCTGTTTTTGTTGATTATTTTAGGGGCCTTTCCGCCGCTGACCATGGATCTGTATCTGCCTGCATTGCCGCAGATGGCCGAAGGGTTTTCGACCAGCCATGCCATGATAAACCTGACCCTCGGCGCTTATATGGCCGCTTTTGCGGTTGGGATGTTGTTTTGGGGGCCGTTGAGCGAGAAAACGGGGCGCAAGCCGATTTTATTTGCAGCCATCGCCATTTACATCATAGCGAGCCTTCTGTGCGCCATAGTGCCGAATATCGAAAGCCTGATCGGGTTTCGTGTGATGCAAGGGCTGTCAGGGGGCGGGGTGACTGTGGTTGGGACGGCCATCGTCAAGGATTTGTTTGACGGGCGCGCGCGTGAAAAGGTTATGGCGACGGTGATGTCTTTGGTGATTATCGCGCCGATGGTTGCGCCTGTGTTCGGGGCCTTTTTGCTGAAAGTGACCACGTGGCGCGCGATGTTTGTGGTGTTGGCGCTTTTTGGCTGTCTTGCAGCAGGCCTTGTCGCGCTGTACCGCGAAACAATTGAGGAAAAATCCTCCGCTCCAATTTCGAAATCATGGGGTCGTTTGATCTTTGTTCTGAAAAACCCACGGTTCGCGTATTTGTGGGTGTTGTTCTCGCTGGTGCCGATGTGTTTGATGGCGTTTTTGGGCACGGCGGCTTACGTTTATATCGATGATTTTGGCATGTCGGAGCAGGCTTTTAGCTATATTTTCGCGTTCAACGGGGCCTGCGCGGGCCTTGGGCCGATGCTTTACATGTGGCTGTCGGATCATATTCGGGTGCAAACCTTCGTTCTTGGGTGCCTTGGCGTGATCATCATGAGCGGTATGTGCCTTTTGGTGTTTGCAGCTCAATCCCAATGGATATTTGCCGCATGTGCCGGCATGGCGACGCTGTCGGTCATCGCGCTACGTGTTCCTGGGGCGAATTTGCTTTTGGAGCAACAGACCAAAGACACAGGCTCAGCGGCGGCGCTTATTCAATGCGGAGGCACTTTGATGGGGGCCATCGGCGTGCAGATTGTGTCGGCCAATGCGCATGATCTTATTCGCAACTACGGTCTTTTGGTGATGGCTGTTGGCATCATCTGCGCGATCATGTGGTTGGCGGTGCAGCACCGGTCGTTTGTGGCGGATAAGGTGTCTAAGCCTTTGTAACGCAAACTGACGCCTAGCACGTCAAGCAAAAGCCCCACCAAATGGTGGGGCTTTTGTTATCTAATCAATCCGTTTTAGCAAAGCACCAATAATGCCCGTCGTGGCGTCACGACTGGCTGGCCTGCCTCAGGCCTTGAGGATGGATGTGCCTGCGTATTCTGCTGTCGCGCCGAGTTCTTCTTCGATGCGGATCAGCTGGTTGTATTTGGCCATACGGTCTGAACGCGACAGGGAGCCTGTTTTGATCTGACCACAGTTGGTGGCGACAGCCAAATCAGCGATAGTCGCGTCTTCGGTTTCGCCTGAGCGGTGCGACATCACGTTGGTGTAGCGCGCGCGGTGGGCCATATCGACGGCTTTGAGGGTCTCGGAAAGGGAGCCGATTTGGTTCACTTTGACGAGCATCGAGTTGGCCACGCCTTGTTTGATACCATCAGCCAGACGCACAGGGTTGGTCACGAAAAGATCATCGCCCACAAGCTGGACTTTATCACCGATTTTGTCGGTCAAAAGTTTCCAGCCGTCCCAATCGTCTTCGTCCATACCGTCTTCGATAGAGATGATCGGGTAGTCGTCACAAAGTGCCGCCAAGTAGTCAGCGTTTTCGGCTGAGGTCAAAGATTTGCCTTCGCCTTTAAGCTCGTATTTGCCGTCTTTGTAGTATTCTGAAGAGGCACAATCGAGGGCAAGGTAGATGTCTTTGCCTGGGGTATAGCCTGCTTTTTCGATGGATTTCATGATGAAATCAAGGGCTTCGCGTGCGGAATTGATCGCAGGGGCAAAGCCGCCTTCGTCACCGATACCTGTGTTGTAACCGGCAGCAGTCAGTTCTTTTTTCAGCGTGTGGAACACTTCAGCGCCCATACGGATCGCCTCGCGGATGTTCGCAGCTGACACAGGCATGATCATGAATTCTTGGATGTCGATCGGGTTGTCAGCGTGTTCGCCACCGTTGATGATGTTCATCATAGGCACAGGCAAAACGCGCGCAGAGGACCCACCGATGTAGCGGTAGAGCGGCAAAGCGGAGTAGTCAGCGGCAGCTTTGGCTGTGGCCAAGGACACGCCCAAGATCGCGTTGGCGCCCAAGCGGGCTTTGTTTGGCGTGCCGTCGAGTTCGATCATCACGGCATCGATGGCTTCTTGTTCTGTGGCGTCCATGCCGACGAGCGCTTCAGCGATTTCGCCGTTCACGGCTGCGACGGCTTCCAAAACGCCTTTGCCAAGGTAGCGGGCTTTGTCGCCATCGCGCTTTTCAACAGCTTCATGCGCGCCAGTTGAGGCACCAGAGGGTACGGCTGCGCGGCCAATTGTGCCGTCTTCTAGGATAACGTCGACTTCGACAGTTGGATTGCCGCGGCTGTCAAGAATTTCGCGACCGAGGATATCAATGATGGTGCTCATGTGGGCGTCCCTTTTGAAAGAGGTTGGTTACAGGCCAATCACAGGCTTGATACCACCCCAGAACGAGGCGTCAACAATTGAGCGCTAACATAAGGTCACTTTGGGTGTTAGCGGTAACGGTTTTCGTGTTTTGGGATCGATATTCGAACCATAATAGGGATTGCTACTTTGGTTCTGTTTGATATGTTATAACATATCATCAAGAGTAAAGGACGAAAATGTCAGTACAAGATAAGCGCCTGCCAGTGACCGTGTTGTCCGGTTTTTTGGGAGCAGGCAAGACGACGCTTCTCAATGCGGTGCTCAACAATCGCGAAGGCCGCCGCGTGGCGGTGATTGTCAACGATATGTCAGAGGTGAACATCGACGCGGATCTGGTGCGCGACGGCGGGGCAAACCTCAGCCAGACCGAAGAAAAACTGGTCGAGATGTCGAACGGCTGCATCTGTTGCACTCTGCGCGACGATCTGTTGATGGAGGTACGCGCTTTGGCCAAAGAGGATCGGTTTGACTACCTGCTGATCGAATCCTCGGGCATTTCAGAGCCGCTGCCCGTGGCCGCGACGTTTGATTTTCGCGATGAGGAGGGCAACAGCTTGGCAGATGTGGCCCGGCTGGACACTATGGTGACGGTGGTCGATACGGTGAACCTTCTCAAAGACTACGGCAGTCAGGATTTTCTACGTGATCGCGGCGAGTCGCTGGGCGAAGAAGACGAGCGCACATTGGTGGATTTACTGGTGGATCAAATCGAGTTCTCCGACGTGGTCGTGCTGAACAAAATCAGCGCCGCTGGGCCAGAACGCCTTAGGGTTGCGCGCACCATTATCACTGCGCTCAATCCTGATGCGCAGATCATCGAGACCGATTACAGTGATGTGCCGGCCGAGCGTATCTTTGACACGGGGCTGTTTGATTTTGAAACAGCCTATGATCATCCGCTTTGGGCCAAAGAACTTTACGGGTTTGAGGATCACATCCCAGAGACCGAAGAATACGGGGTCTCGTCTTTTGTCTACCGCGCGCGCCGTCCGTTTCAGCCGCAGAAAATTTATGATTTGCTGCAAAGCGATTTGGCGGGCGTGTTGCGTGCCAAGGGGCATTTTTGGGTGGCAACTCGCCCCGATTGGCTGCTTGAATATTCATTGGCAGGCACATTGTGTACGGTGAAACCACTGGGGCAATGGTGGGCCACCGTGCCGCAAGATCGTTGGCCAACCCATGATCAAGGCGTTCAGTATTTTGAGCAACATTGGCAAGACCCGTTCGGGGATCGTCGGCAAGAACTGGTGTTCATCGGGGCGGATATGGACAAGACCGCATTGATTGCAGCTTTGGACGCGGCCTTGGTCGAAGACGAGGACTTTATCGCAGAACAATGGCAAGATTTTCCTGATCCATTTCCTGTTTGGAAAACCTCACCTGCGGCGGCCTGAGCCTGTGTAATGCCCCCATGTTCTGGCCCTGTGTTCTGACCCCGTGTTGTGAGACAGGATAAGATCCCAAAGAGCTCAGAGATTCCGCGAAAAGGTCTAATGACCTCATGAAACCCAACAGACCTGCGTATATTTTCTGCGCGGGTCTGTGTGCCGGCACTCTCAATCCGACGTCAGTTTAACGCCAATCAATTCCATCCGGTGCCCCGTCAACCGATAGCCAAGCTTTGCAGCGATCTTTTCTTGCAAGGCTTCGATATCAGGATCGTAGAATTCGATCACTTCACCGCTGTTCTCGTCAATCAGGTGGTCATGATGCGCGCGCCCCGCGGCCTCATAGCGTGCTCGACCATCGCCAAACTCCACCTTTTCCAAAATACCGCGCTCTTCAAAGGTTTTGACTGTGCGATACACCGTGGCGAGCGAGATTTTCGGATCGTGAATGGTGGCGCGTGCGAACAATTCTTCGGCGTCAGGGTGATCGTCTGACTGGTCCAGAACCATGGCGATGACTTTGCGTTGGTCGGTCATCCGAAGCCCGATTCCTGCGCAGCGTTTTATAATGCTGTCTGCCATGGGGCCTCCTCACGGTGTTTTGGGTGGTGTCAGGGATGGTGTATGGGCGCTGTCGAAATATGGCTTGTAGAAACCTGTGACGTCAAGGTCCAGCCCCTCAGCACCTTCGATGATCTAAATGCGTTTTCGTCGCACAGATTTAGTCCTCGTTTTAGAGCTTATTCACCAAAAGCAAAAAAATGCAGGAAATATCGCGTCTTTTGTCGCGGTATGAGGGTTTGTTAAGAACTCCATGCGATAGTCGGTCGAATTATTGAATGTGAGACATGCATGAATTTAAAAATGGTCCAATATAGGGATGTGCGCGTCTCACTTGGCAAGGAGCGCAGGATGTCACTGATGGAACGATCAAAAAGAGCTTATGACGAAGCCGTCAACGCAGAACATATCGCAAAGATCTTGCAGGCGGCACAGGAACTCGTTGTGAATGACGGCTTTAGCGCCTTTTCCATGTCAGCCCTGGCTAAACAAGCCAATTTGGCCAAGGGCACAGTCTATATGTTCGTGGAAACCCCGGAAGAAGTCTTTGCCGAACTCTATCTGGTGGCCTTGGAAAACTACATTTCCATGGTCTTGCCTCATGCGGCCATGGACACGGCCCTGACCGCTGAAATGCTGATCGCCGCCGAAGAAACCCCTTTGTTTTTAAAGCTTCTGGCGCGGTTTTCCACTGTGATCGAAGCACAGCTTCCACGCGAAGGTTTGATCGAAACCAAACGTGCTGTGGCTGTCCAGATGGACCGGTTCGCGGCGCGTTTGGTGAAAACCCGTGGTCTGCAAACACAAGCCGCAATAGAACTGGCACAGGCGCTCTTTGTGGCCTTGCAAGGGGCGTCTCATTTGGCCGCCGAAAAACCAGATGACTTCGACAGCCTGCCTGAGGATGTGAAAGCGCTTTATGATCTGTCAGATTTCGATGATGCCTTTGCGCGTACGGCACGTATGATCCTGCGCGGCGCGTCTTAAACAGATCATACCCAAAGCTGGCCTTGCATCATTTTGATGGCCGCCCCAGATATGGTGACGCCGTTATCATCTGCATGGGCTTTGATTTCAGACGGGCGCCCCATGTCTTGCCCTTGATACAGGGTCAAAGATACCGGTGCGCCAATGTCCGCTGATAACATTCGTGCCAAAGTCGCCGCCGCCGACCCAGTGGCGGGGTCTTCAGGGATATTGTCGAGCGGCGCAAACATGCGCAAATGTATCACCTCATGGCCCGCCTCAAGACTTGCGATGTCATCGCGCCAATAGGCGGCTTGAGAAAAATCACGACCTGAGGTGTAGCGGGCGTTGCCTATTCGCATCTCGGTCAAATCAATCTCAATATTTGACAGCGCTGCACGTGATGTCAGCGCGGTAAAGGTAAAGGGCACCCCCATGCTGGCCATAACAGGGGGCTTGGCAATATCTGTTTGCAACAGCCCCAAGGTTTTCGCCACCAATACGGTGTCAGGCTGCGCCAAAATTTCGACCGGTTGACTGGCGTGAAATGAGGCTGCACCCAGTTCGGCCTTTGCGGGTAATGCACCAACGCCAAGCTCCAATATTAAATCAGGCCCATGTCCCAAATCGGAAAGCGCTACGGAGGCCCCAATGGTGGGATGACCGGCAAAAGGCAGTTCCCGCGATGGTGTGAAAATACGCAGCCGCATCGTGTGCGCTGCATCTTTTGGCGTTTGAAAAAACACCGTTTCCGAGTAATTGAATTCCCGCGCGATCACTTGCATCTGGGCCGTACTTAGACTGTCGGCCTCAAACACAATGGCCAAAGGATTGCCTCCGAAAGCTTGATCTGTGAACACATCATAGGTGCAATAGTCTAGGGGGTGTCTTGGTGTCATATTCAGATATCCAACTCAGCTTGGCATCCCGCAGACGTCCCAAGGGCTGCCCGCGCGGGTACTCATTTTGGGACACAATATGTAAGACGTCGTGAACGTGTAAAGCGTCAAGAAAACGATACCTGCAAGTCTATGTAGCACTCTGTGTCGTACAGCACGGCGAAAGGCAAAACGTCACGATTTACAAGGTTTTTGACCGCGCTTTTATGGCAATGTCCGCCCAGATCGGCAAATGATCCGAGGCACGGCGGGACAGGTCCGTTTCCACCACACCTGCGTCACGCATCTCTAACGTGGCATCCAACGCGATCCGGTCCAGCGCCGCGACGGGGCGAGACGCGTGGAATGATTTTCCAGGGGCGATGATATCAAAGGCGTCTTTGAGCGGGTCCAAACCACCCTTGCGCGACCATTCGTTAAAATCACCCAAAATCACCGTGGGCTTTGCTGGCATCTTGGCCAGCGCCGCGCGAATGGCGTGCAATTGCTTTTGTCTATAGCTGCGCAAAAGCCCCAAATGCACCGCCACAACCCGCATGGTTTCCAAATCGACAGCCACCGCGCCGCGCGGCTCTAGCCCTGGCAAATCAAGCCGGTGCACTGCGTCGATCATGGCCGATTTGCGCACCAAAATGGCATTGCCGTGCCAGCCAACCGACACTGGCGAGGCCGCAACTGGCACAGCCGTGAAATCCGTATGGGTGTCGATCATCCGGTGTGGCAGGGCGGCGGGGCGCGCACCAAGGCGCATGTCAGCCTCTTGTAAGGCGACCACATCGGCGTCGATCCCGTTGATCACGTCTAAAACCCGTCCCGGAGCCCGCCGCCCATCGGTGCCGCGACATTTGCGCAGATTATACGAGGCCAATCGCATTTCTGTGCGGGCTGCTGTATCGCTGTGTTTGATATCCATAAGGTTAATATGGGGATGGCGCTGTGCATTTGCACCCTCAACAGGTCTCAGCTATCGTTTATTATGCTCTCTTGTCCGTGAAAGGCCAAAATATGCCCTCGAACCGTCCCAAATTGTCCTTTGCCTTGGCGACGGTGACCACCAAGGCCATCTGGCTGTTGCTGGGCGTCGCTTTTGTGGCGGGGCTGTTTACGGCACGCTATGCGGCGTCGTTTTTGGCTTTGGGGACCTTTGTTTTGACGCTGGTGCCATTTGTTGTGGCGCGTAAATTTGATGTTTATGTGCCGCGCCGGTTTATGGCCGCGATCATCCTATTCATTTTCGCCACCTTGTTTTTGGGCGAGGTGGTGGATTTTTACAATCGCTATTGGTGGTGGGATGTTGTGCTGCATGGCGGGTCCGCTTTGGGCTTTGGGCTGATCGGATTTTTGATCGTGTTTATGATGTTCCAAGGCGACCGATTTGCAGCGCCGCCCTTGGCGATTGGCTTGTTTGGATTCTGTTTTGCCCTCAGCATCGGCGCGCTGTGGGAGGTGTTTGAATACGCCATGGACCAGACTTTTGGCATGTCGATGCAAAAAAACGGGCTGCAAGACACGATGTGGGATTTGATCGTCGATGCAATTGGCGGCTTGATCGGCTCTGGGGCAGGGGTGATCTATTTGATCCGCGACAGCGATGCGCCTTTCGCAACATTTTTCCGTGATATCATCACGCATAACAAACGGTGGTTCGCCAAATACAGATCAAAATAAGAGCGTTATCAATGGCTTATGTGCCGCAGAACGTGTGCGGCACCACTTCATGAGGCTCAGGGGGGCGCGTGAGATCTATATCGTTCTCGGCCAAGTCCATCGGCGTGGACAAGACCTTTGCCAAGCGCTGCGCGGGGGCGAAATCGCCCTCAACGGCAGCTTGGATTGCTTGTTCCAGCCTATGTGTGCGCGGAATAACGCGGGGGTTTGCGGATTGCATCACGGCTTGGGCGTCTGGCAGATCTTTGATGCGCGCCTGCCATGTGGCGTGCCATGCGTCAAAGGCGTCACGGTCGATAAATTCATCGCGGGCGGTGCCTGAACTTAGCCCCGCAAAGACATTGGTGAAATCGGCGCGGGTGGTGCCCATCAGATCCAGCAGCTCTTGCGCAAGGTCCAGATCGGCATCGTCAGGGTCTGAAATGCCCAGTTTGGCCGCAAAAACCGTGCCCCATTCAGCTTGGAACAGCGCAGGGAAAGCGTTCAGGCTTTGGGTGAGCACCTCGACAGCCGCCTCTTGCCCGCCAAGCTCTTGGCTGAGCAGCGCCACGAAACTGGACCCAAGCTGCGCGAGGTTCCAACCGGCGATATTAGATTGCTGATCAAAGGCATAGCGGCCATTGCGATCAATCGATGAATAGACGGCATTGGCGGCATAACCATCGATAAAAGCGCAAGGGCCGTAGTCAATCGTTTCACCAGACACGGCCATATTATCGGTGTTCATCACCCCATGCACAAAGCCAAGCCCCATCCATTTGGCGATCAATTTGGCTTGAGCTGCGATGATGGCTTCATATGTGCCAATGGTGCCAGTGGCCTGCGGGAAATGGCGAGCGCGCACATGATCGATCAGCAGCTTTACGGCTTCGGTGTCGCGTTGTGCTGTGAAATATTGAAAGGTGCCGACACGAATATGGCTTGAGGCGACGCGGGTGATCACAGCCCCTGGATAAGCCCGTTCGCGTTGTACTTTCGCGCCGGTGGCTGTGGCCGCCAATGCGCGAGTCGTGGGCACATTCATGGCATGCATAAACTCGGACACGATATATTCGCGCAGCACAGGGCCGACCCAATTGCTCCCGTCACCGTTGCGCGAATAGGGGGTGCGGCCAGCGCCTTTCAGTTGGATGTCAAAACGGCCCTGACCCGTGACCACTTCGCCCAGCAAAATCGCCCGCCCATCGCCCAAACGCGGCACCCAGCCGCCAAATTGATGCGCCGCATAGACCTGCGCCAAAGGTTCAGCACCGTCAGGCACAGTGTTGCCCGCCAGAATGTCAGCGCGCGTGGCCCAATCGGCAACCCCAAGATCATCCGCGAGTGTGTTGTTAAACAGGATGATTTCAGGGGCAGGGACCTGTTCTGGTGTCACAGATGAGAAAAACCGTTCCGGCAGGCGTGCGTAGCTGTTGTCGAATTGGGTCATGAGGATCACCTTAGATTGGACCTGTCACAGTCGGGGCAGGCAGGGTCTGTCTGGCTTAAAGCGTGGCGATGCGGTCGGTCAAAAGGTCGAAAAACGCATCCGCATCTAGATCGCCCATAAACATCGCATTTGGCGCACGATCCGTCACGCCCCACCAATCGGCCACGGTCATGCCGCGGGTCAATTCGGACATGGTTTCGATCTCGACATTGATAAACCGCCCTTTGAACATATCAGGGGAGATCAGATAAGCGATCACGGTGGGATCATGCAAAGGCCCGCCCGCAGAGCCGTATTTTTCAATGTCAAAGCGTTCGAAGAAATCCATCCAGCCAAGCACAACCTCGCCCACATGTCCCATGTCTTTGAACGGGATCAACCGCTCTTGGGTCACCAAGGCTTTATGGGTCACATCCAGCGGCATCACGGTCAGTTTTACACCAGATTTGAAAACGATATCAGCGGCTTCGGGGTCAACATAAATGTTGAATTCGGCAGCGGGGGTGATGTTGCCCACCTCGAAATAAGCGCCGCCCATCAGCACGATTTCTTGCACCCGTTCGATGATATCAGGGGCGCGATCAAAGGCGGTGGCGATGTTTGTCAGCGGTCCCATCGGGCATAGGGTGACAGTTCCGCTTGGTTCTGATCGCAGGGTCTCGATAATGAAATCCACGCCGTGTTTGTCTTGCACGGGCATGGTGGGGTCGGGCAGCTCAATACCGTCTAAACCGGATTTGCCATGCACATGTTCGGCAGTGACCAAAGGCTGGGCCATCGGTTTGTCGCAGCCCGCAAAGACCAAAACATCACCGCGTTTTGCAACTTCGCAGACTTTGCGCGCGTTTTTCACGGTCAAAGCCAGCGGCACGTTGCCCGCAACAGCCGTGATGCCTAAGACCTCGATTTCTGGCGAGGACAAAGCCAGCAGAATGCCAACGGCGTCGTCTTGTCCGGGGTCTGTGTCGATGATGATTTTGCGTGGCAGGGGCTTGGGGTGCGTCATGGGTTAGATCCTTGATGGCGTCGTCAAGCGCCCACAGTGGCGCGGCCGTTTTGGGATGTAAAGCCTTAGCGGCGCACGACCCGCGCACCTGATGCACTGCGCACAGTTATGGTGCGAATGCCTGCCAGATTGGGGGCTGAAATAGACCGCGCGACGGTGATCCGGCGCTGCGCCGGCGTGCCAATAGCGGTGGCGGTATTGGGGGCGCGCAGGCGGAAATCTAGGACCAATTCTGTCGGGTTGTCTGTCTCGATACGTACCAATTCGGCATCATAATAGCCAAGGCTGGGGACAAGTCCCACGGCTGTGACAATGCCACCAGAGGCGGATTTGACGATTGAGACATCGGACAGGCTTGTTACCAAAGTGCGGGTGTCTTGGAACTCTGCATAGCCACTCTTGGGCGCGAGTGTGGGCAAAACTCTGATCCTTTGGCCCGTCTCGGTCAGTGCGACCTCTTCGGATGGGCCAAACCAATTGAGCGGATTGAAGCTTGACGCGCCAATACGCGCACAGCCACCCAAAAGGGACAAAGCCAAAACCGAAATGATCACCTGACGCCGCATGTCTTTATCCTTCAAACAGTCTGTTCATTGGCTATCGCACTTCGCGGCGTTTGAAAAGGGTTCACGCGCAAGAGCCGCGGGCAAAATCTGTGGCATCTGCTGGACCTTGCCTGCGCAAAGCACTATGTCAAAGACAAGATCAGACAGGAGCATCCCCATGGCCAATGAAACCTTTGAAGACCTCGCAGAGACCTTTGAATTTCTCGACGATTGGGAAGACCGTTACCGCCATGTCATCGATATGGGCAAGGCCTTTCCTGTGCTTGATCCCGCGTTTCAAGTGCCTGCGACTAAGGTCGAGGGCTGCGCCTCGCAGGTCTGGCTGGTGCCAAGTTTTGACGGGCAGGGCGCGGAGGCACGGTTTGATTTCTTGGGCGGGTCAGATGCGATGATCGTGCAAGGGCTGATCGCCGTGTTGCATGCGCTTTATTCTGGTTTGACTGCCGCTGAGGTGGTGAAAACCGATGCCGTGGCCGAACTTGGCCGTTTGGGTCTGAACGATCACCTGTCTGCGCAGCGTTCAAACGGTGTGCGCGCGATGGTGGCACGTATTCACGAGACGGCTGCAGCGCATTTGGCCGCTTAAGATCTTGAAGTCAGGAACTCTGTAAGATCGCCGTATCCTGTTTTGCGGTGTTCAAATTTTAGCCCCAATCGATCGGCGCAAACTTTGGCTTTCGCCAAAAGATCCGCATCGTCTGTTTGGGCCAAATAGACCAGATTTTCGTAATTGCCAAAATACATATCGCGCAGGTCTGGATAACGGTTCAAGCCCAGCGGCGTCCAGACGAAGGCATCGAATTGGCGGGCTAGAAAATCTGTCAGGAAAAAGCTGGTGACCTCGCCACGGGCGATGAATTGATCTGTGCCATCGAAAAACGCATAGCAATGCGGCGCGTCGATCATCACGGCCCCCAAGCGATCACAGGTCGCTTGCAACAGCCCGCCCGTGCCGCAATCGCCGTAAGCGATCAGAAAATGATCGTAGGTATCTTGATGCGCAATGATTGCGTTTTCAACGGCTTGTGGGATGTCTTTGGGCGTGTTGTGTAAAATCGCAGGCAGGCAGGTTAGGGTCAGATGATCCAAACCATTGAGGTTGATGATGGCCAAAACCTCACGCGCTAGGGCGCCGCAGGCAATGACCAAGGTCTTGCCCGCGCCAAATGGCAAAAGCCCCACATCACGCAGGGCTTCGTCCGTTATTTGGGTGTCAGGATCAGGCATCTGCCCTGATTAAACTTGGTTGTGGCGGCGCGCGATCATGGATTTCGCGGTCTCAACCGCAATCGCCGCGTCGTCACAATAGGCATCCGCACCGATGGCCTTGCCGAACTCTTCGTTCAACGGCGCACCGCCGACCAAAACGATGTAATCGCCACGTTTGCCCATCTCGGTCAACTGGTCGATGACCACCTTCATGTAGGGCATGGTTGTGGTCAACAAGGCGGACATGCCGATGATATCGCAGCCCTCATTGATGGCGGTGTTGATGTAGTCCTCGGCGGGGTTGTTGATGCCCAGATCGATGATTTCAAAGCCTGCGCCCTCCATCATCATCGCCACAAGGTTTTTACCGATGTCGTGGATGTCGCCCTTGACGGTGCCGATGACCATTTTGCCCATTTTCGGCGCACCGGTTTCAACCAAAAGCGGCTTCAAAATAGCCATGCCACCTTTCATCGCTTGCGCAGAGCGCAGCACTTCGGGGACGAACAAAATACCATCACGGAAGTCATCGCCAACAATCTGCATGCCCAAGACCAAAGACTTGGTCAAAATGTCGTAAGGCACCCAACCGCGGTCCAACAGAATGGTCACGGCTTCGGCAATTTCGTCTTTGAGGCCGTCATAAAGATCGTCCATCATCTGTTCGACAAGCTCGGAATCGTTGAGATCGGCTAGGATGAGATCGCCGTCTTGATCAGACATATGCAGTTCCTTTTGTGGCGGCACCGGTGAAAGCCTGTGCTGTTATATTTTGGCCTACCCTAAACAGAAGGGCTTGGCAAATGTTCTCATTTTGTTCTACATCTTGAGTATGGCATATGATTCCACACTTCCCCTTGGGCCGGCGCTGCCGCTGGGCCTCAAAGCAAAAGCCCGCGGAGCGTCCTCCAACGCTGTTGGCCGGTTCGAGCGGCTGGCCCGCGAAACCTATATTGACGGATGGGACGCGCCGTTCGAGGAAACGACCCTGCGCACCACGACCGTCGACGAGCGCCCGCGCAAAATTATGTCGCGCAACGAGAGCCCCGATTTGCCCTTTGACCGCTCGATCAACCCGTACAGAGGTTGCGAACACGGGTGCAGTTACTGCTATGCGCGGCCCTCTCATGCCTATTTGGGCCTGTCTGCGGGGCTTGATTTCGAGACGCGCTTGACCCGCAAAAAGGACGCGGCAGAGGTTTTGGCGCGCGAATTGACGGCCAAATCCTATGACGTGGCCCCGATTGGCATCGGCACCAACACCGACCCGTACCAGCCCATCGAGGCACGGGATCGTGTGATGCGTGATATCTTGACGGTGCTCAGCGATCACAACCATCCGGTGATGATCACCACCAAAGGCACGCTGATTGAACGCGATATCGATATTTTGCGTGGCATGGCCGCCAAAGGATTGGTGCACGTGGGAATTTCTGTCACCACCTTGGGGTCCACGTTGTCGCGCCAATTGGAACCGCGTGCGCCCGCGCCTGCGCGGCGTCTGAAAACCATTCGTATGCTCAGTGACGCGGGCATTCCGGTGCGTGCTATGGTGGCACCTGTCATTCCTGCGCTCACCGATCACGAGCTTGAGGCGATCATGAGTGCCTGCGCCAAAAACGGTGCGCAGGCCGCCAGCTATATCATGCTGCGCTTGCCGCGTGAGGTCGCCCCTTTGTTCGAAGATTGGCTGCGTGAACATGTGCCAGACCGCGCGGCCCGCGTGATGAACCGCGTGCGCGAATTGCACGGGGGCAAAGACTACGACAGCAGTTTTACCAAGCGGATGAAAGGGCAGGGCGAATGGGCGGATTTGATGGCGCAACGGTTCGACATCGCGCTCAACCGCACAGGTTTGCGGTTGAAACTGCCACGCTTGACGCGTGACATGTTTCGCGTGCCTCCCAAAATGGGGGATCAGCTGTCGTTGTTTTGACCGTTGAATGGCCATCTGCGGATCACCCTGTTTGGTTTAAGTGCGACGACGACGTGACGACGACCGGTCCCGTGTCGGGCCTTTGTCGTCTGTGCCGTCAGATGGCGACGAAAATCCGCCAAGCTTTTCGGCTATAAGTTCAAGGCTTGGGCGTTCGCCACGCGGGCGGGTTTCAAGTGCTTCGCGCATCGCACGCAAATGTACAGGCGTCGTGCCACAGCAACCGCCAATGATCGTGGCACCCGCATCGCGCGCCATACAGGCGTAATCGGCCATCAATTCAGGCGTGCCGTCATAATGGATGTGGCCATCGTGGTATTTGGGGATGCCTGCGTTGCCTTTGGCAATAATTGGTCGACCTGTGGCTTGGGCGGAAAACCCAAGAACCGTGCGCAACAGATCAGAAGATCCCACACCACAGTTGGCGCCGTAAGCCACGGGCGGGTTGTCGATTTTTTCCACCAAGTTCGCCATTTGGGACGAGGTGACACCCATCATCGTGCGCCCGGCTGTATCAAAGGACATGGTGCCCGCCCAAGCCATGCCTGCCAAACGCGCGCCTTCTGCGGCGGCGCGGTATTCTTCGGGGGCAGAAATTGTCTCGATCCACAAGACATCAACGCCGCCTGCCTTCAGGCCCTCGGCTTGCTCGTGGAACATTTCCACCGCGTCTGCAAAGCTTAGCGTGCCCGTGGGTTCCATGATGTCGCCAGTTGGCCCAACGGAGCCTGCAACGATCACGGTGCGGCCCGCTTTATCTGCCACTTCGCGACCGATTTCTGCGGCGGCTTTGTTCAATTCATGCACGCGCGATTGAGCGTCATGCAGTTTGAGCCGCGAGGCGTTGCCGCCAAAAGTGTTGGTCAGGAAAATGTCAGAACCGGCATCCACCGCACCTTGATAGAGTTTGGTGATGTTTTCAGGCTTGTCGACATTCCAAAGCTCAGGCGCATCGCCAGATTGCAGCCCCATGTTGAACAATGCTGTGCCAGTCGCACCATCGGTCAAAAGCCAATCGCGTTCGCTGAGCAGGCGGGTGAGGGCGTCAGTCATTGTGAAATCCGGTCTGTTTGGGCCGCGCTTTATAGGACGGGCAGTGTTTGGGTATGCGTGCGGCTCGGGGAGCCTCCCGCAATGGCTTTGAGGGCTGTTTGCCAGACTTGGGCAGATGAATCAAATTCATTCAAATCATAACGTTTATGAAAGTCATGCGAAATGGCGTGGTGAATCGGTGCGGTTTTGTCTTTTAGGATGGGGATTTTCGCAACAATCGCAAAGGGCCTGTGGGGCAAAGCCGAGGTGATAGGTTTGCGCTGCGACCTGACAATAAAGTATTAACCCACGGCAAGAATTTGCGAAATGTTTGAAGCTTTTGGGTAAGGTGTGCGGTCCGGTCTCATCGTAGCAGACCGTCGAATGAACGCCAGATCATGATGTTAAAAAACGGCCCAGAGAGCTGAGCCGTTTGTCGTTTTGCCGTGATCTAAAGCAGCTGTGTGCAGCAAGCGCGGCGTTTAGCCCGCCCGCAAGGCTTAGCCCGCAGCAAGCTGGCCTTTTGCCTCGATCAAGCACTCGGCGCGTTTTGCGCGGATCGCCGCCTCAGAGGATTTGTCCCCAAGGTCTGCCACAACTTTGCGGATCACATCGTCGTGGCCGGCTTCTTCAAAGTCGGATTTGATCACTTCCAAAGCATAGGCGTTGGCGTCGTCTTTGCCCAAAATTTCAGCCGCCCAAAGGCCCAAAAGCTTGTTGGCGCGGGCTTCGGCTTTGAATTGCATTTCTTCGTCATGGGCGAATTTGTTTTCAAAAGCAGATTCGCGTTCATCAAATGCTGACATGGTCAGTCCTCCGTTCGGTGTTTGATTAAGATATGACGCCCCTAGGCCTTGGCTTCAAGAGGGAATGGGCGCGCGCGTGGGAAAGTCGCACTTATGTTTGGGGGCTGCATAGGCGATGCGAACATGGTTTTGCGCAGTCCTTTGCCCCTTTATGACCCTTTGGTAACAGATTTGCGGGTTCAAATCCCTGCCGTGATCTTGCTTGGCCGCGCCGCTTGCCCTAAAGAGCCACCTAGAGCGGCTGGATGAATGATTCCCGGCCCCCATATCTATTGGAGACCCCATGGCGCGTGGTAAAAAAATCTACGAAGGCAAAGCAAAGACACTCTATGAGGGTCCAGAGCCAGGGACTTTGATTCAGTATTTCAAAGACGACGCCACCGCATTCAACGCCGAGAAAAAGGCTGTCGTGGATGGTAAAGGTGTTTTGAATAACCGTCTGTCCGAGTTCTTCATGGAAGGTCTCAACAGCGTTGGCGTGCCGAACCACTTTATCAAACGTCTGAATATGCGTGAGCAGTTGATCCGCCAATGCGAAATCGTGCCTTTGGAAGTGATCGTGCGCAATTATGCGGCTGGGTCCATGTCCAAACGTCTTGGCATCGAAGAGGGCACACGTTTGCCTCGTCCGATCATTGAATTTTCATACAAAGACGATGATTTGGGTGATCCATTGGTGCCTGAAGAATACATCATCGCCTTCGGCTGGGCTTCTCAGCAAGACATGGATGACATCGTCGCACTTGCCTTGCGGGTCAACGATTTCATGTCCGGCGTCATGTACGGTGTTGGCATCAAGTTGATCGATTTCAAAATCGAGATCGGCCGCGTTTGGGAAGGCGACTTCATGCGTTTGATCGTCGCTGACGAAATTTCACCTGATAGCTGTCGTTTGTGGGACATCGAGTCTGGCCAAAAGCTTGATAAAGATGTGTTCCGCCGTGACTTGGGCAACTTGACGGACGCCTATACCGAAGTGGCGCGTCGATTGGGCGTTTTGCCAACGAACGGTCCTGCCGCCAATTCGACTGTGATCAACTGAGCTGCGGCCCCGCCGCATCTTGTTAGACTGACAAAGACTTAGACCTCGCAAGACTTAGACCTCGAAAGAAAGGGTCCCTGACTATGAAAGCCCGCGTGAATGTCATGCTGAAAAACGGTGTTCTGGACCCCCAAGGCGCCGCCGTGCGCCACGCGCTTGGCGCGATGGGGTTCGACGGTGTCAACGATGTGCGCCAAGGCAAAGTGATCGAATTGGATCTGGCCGATGGCACCTCTGAGGAGACCATCAAATCCATGTGTGAAAAGCTTTTGGCCAATATGGTTATTGAAAGCTACTCGATCGAACTGGCATAAGCCCAACCCACGCGATCTAAGGAGAAAGCGCTATGAAAGCTGCTGTTCTTGTCTTCCCTGGTTCTAACTGCGACCGCGATATGGCTGTGGCCCTGCGTCAATCTGGGGCGGATGTCACCATGGTTTGGCACAAAGAAACATCCTTGCCTGAGGGTTTGGATGTCGTTGGTGTGCCCGGTGGGTTTTCTTACGGCGATTATCTGCGCTGCGGCGCGATTGCGGCCAATTCGCCGATCACCCAAGCGTTGAAAGTACATGTTGAGCGCGGCGGATATGCCTTTGGCATCTGTAACGGCTTTCAGGTCTTGACCGAAGCGGGGCTTTTGCCGGGTGCTTTGCTGCGCAACGCTGGTTTGAAATACATCTGCAAAACCACACCTTTAACTGTGGCGACAACAGACAGTGCCTACACATCGACTTACACAAAAGGTCAAGTGATCGGCGTGCCAATCGCGCATCATGACGGCAACTTTACCGCCGATCAAAGCACGCTAGACATGTTGGATGCGGAAGACCGCGTGGCGTTTCGTTACGCGGATAATCCAAACGGGTCGTCACATGATATCGCAGGTATTTTGTCGGCCAACCGCCGCGTGCTTGGCATGATGCCCCACCCAGAGCGGGCATTTGAAGCGGCCCACGGCAATGAAGACGGCAAAGGGTTCTTTGACGCGTTGGTGTCAGCAGTGGTGCCTGCCTAAGCACTGCCCTTTCGGGTTAGGGTCTTGGCATTGATAAACACAAAAGGCGCTCTCGTTTCGGGGGCGTTTTTTGTTTTGGTCTCATGGGCTTATTTCCGCGTAGGCCTGCGGCGGCGCAGCATCTGTGCTTGAGCGCGCGCAGTGTCACGCGTAAACTCAACCTATGAATGATCACAAGCTGCCCACCATGCCTCAACCTCCAGCTCGACCGCGTACCTTGACGTGGGGCGGGCGTTTGGCGCTTGTGGCTTTTGTTGTGGTAGCAATTTCGGTTGTTTGGGTCACGAATCTGCTGTTGACCGAACGCCACACGATTTTAACGCGCAACCGCGCTGAAGTGCGCCAAGCGCTGTATTCGGGCAACCTGTTGTCCGAGTTACAGCGTACATCCATCGTGCCGATTTTGCTGTCGCGCGACCCCGTTTTGGTGAGCGCGCTGAACACTGATGATTACACACAAACCTCGCAACATTTGATTTCTTACATCGAGGAAATCGGCGCGGCGGCGATTTTGTTGCTGGATGAAAGCGGACGTGTTGTGGCCGCCACCGACAGAGGGTTGTTGGGCACCAATGGACGCCAAGAGCCGAGTTTCATTGATGCTTTGCGTTCGAATGAAACGATTTTCAACGCCACCCAGCGCGCAGGCGGCGGGTATCAATTCACTTATAGTCGTAAGATTGACGTCGGCGGGGCGCTGGTGGGCGTGATCGTTGTGCAGGTCGATTTGGCCAAGTTTGAGAAAAGTTGGTCGGGTATTTCTGACGCTGTGATTGTGATCAATTCGGACAATCAGATCATTCTTTCAACGGAACCTCGCTGGCGGTCCAAGACCGAAGCCGAAGCCCTGTCTGTCACAGATGCGCCCACGGCGATCGAGCGCGCGTTTCGGTTGACAACGGATTGGAATTCAACGCCTGCCGAAGTATATTTGGGTGGTGAGGCGGTGATGCGGCTGGAAAATCGTATCCCGTTTCGGGGCTGGCGTATGGCGTCTTTCACCACCTACAGTTCGGTTCGCGAAAAGGTGAACGGGGTTTTGGCGCTGGAAATCATGGGATTTGCCATTCTTCTGGCGGGGGTTTTCTATCTGACCTCGCGGCGGGCGATGTCGCAGGCGGGGCTTTTTCAACAAGAATCGGCGGGGCTTCGCCAGCTCAACGCAGCGCTGCAGCGGGAAATTGCCGAACGCAAACGCGCTGAACGCAGCCTTGAAGTGGCCGAACAGACCTTGCTGCAATCGTCGAAATTGGCGGTGCTTGGCGAGATGTCGGCGGCGGTGTCGCATGAGCTGAACCAGCCACTGGCGGCGATGAAAACCTATCTGGCGGGGGCCAAGCTATTGCTACAAAGAAAGCGGCCCGATGAAGCGCTGGCCTCTTTCGGGCGGATCGACGATTTGATTGACCGCATGGGGGCGATCACGCGCCAGTTGAAATCCTATGCGCGTAAGGGTTCGGACCACTTGGAACCCATAGATTTAAGGGATTGCGTGGCCTCAGCCCTGTCGATGATGGAACCGCAGATGCGCCAAAGATCGGTGGAAATCACCCGCACCTTGCCGCCAGAACCGGTGATCGTTCAGGGCGATCGGGTGCGGTTGGAACAGGTTTTGGTGAACCTGCTGCGCAATGCGTTTGACGCGTCAAAAAACGTAGCAGAGCCGCAGATCGGTATCTTGGTCGCAGGCGGCGCGCAGGCGTCGGTCTTGGTGCGTGACAACGGGACAGGAATCCAAGATTTGGACACGATGTTTGAACCATTTTACACCACCAAAGCCCCCGGCGATGGTGTCGGGCTGGGGCTTGCCATTTCCTCTGGTATCGTCAACGAGTTGGGGGGACGGCTCACCGCGCGCAATTGGAGCAATGGGGGGGCTGAATTTGAAATGATCCTTCCTATGTCTGAAGAGGGCTTGGCTGCCGCGCAGTAAGCGACCACATACACAGGCATAAGAACAAGAATACCTTTGGGGGCTCTCAAAGGGGAAAGACTAGGAGAATAGGTTTCATGGCAACTGCAATGAAGATCGCGATCGTCGATGACGAGCAAGATATGCGCCAATCGATCAGTCAATGGTTGGCCTTGTCTGGATTTGACACGGAAACCTTTGCCAGTGCAGAGGATGCGCTGAAATCGCTCGGGCCTGATTATCCAGGCGCGATCATTTCGGACATCAAAATGCCGGGCATGGACGGGATGCAGTTTTTGAAAAAGCTGATGTCCGTGGATTCAGGGCTGCCGGTGATCATGATCACTGGGCACGGCGATGTGCCGATGGCGGTCGAGGCCATGCGTGTCGGGGCGTTTGATTTCTTGGAAAAACCGTTCAACCCTGATCGCATGACGGAACTGGCGAAAAAGGCCACGAATGCGCGGCGTTTGACGCTTGATAACCGCGCGCTGCGCCGTGAACTGTCAGATGGCACAGGGCTGATGAAAAAGCTGATCGGCGCCTCGCCGGTGATGGAACGTCTGCGCGAAGATATTTTAGACCTCGGTCAAGCCGATGGGCATGTGTTGATCGATGGCGAAACCGGCACAGGCAAAACGCTTGTGGCCCATGCTTTGCACGCTGTCGGGGCGCGGGCCAATAAGAAATTCGTGACATTTACCTGCGCGGGGCGCGAAGAACACGAGTTGGCCAAGCGCTTGTTTGGGCCTGATCCTGACGGGCAAATCATTCCGTTGATCGAAGAGGCACGCGGCGGCACGCTCGTGTTGGAAGATATCGAAGCTCTGCCAGCCGATTTGCAAGCGCGATTGCTGTCTTGGATGGATGATCAAGGCACGCCACCAGAAACCCGCGTGATCGCAATTTGTAACCTGCAAGAGCAGGGCAAGACCTGCGAATCTGCGCTGCGTGCCGATCTGTATTTCCGTTTGGCAGCGATGAAAATCACGCTGCCACCATTGCGTGCGCGCGGCGAAGATATTTTGCTGTTGTTCACGCAATTGTCGCAGCAATTTTCCGAAGAATACGGTTGCGAGGCCCGCGAAGTGGCAGCACAGGAAGCGGCACAATTGTTGCAAGCCCCTTGGCCGGGCAATATCCGTCAGTTGATCAACGTGGCTGAACGCGCCGTGCTGCAAAACCGGCGCGGATCGGGCTCTATCGCCTCGCTGTTGTTGTCCGAGGGCGATGATGTCGAGCAGCAAACTATGACGACTGAGGGCAAGCCGCTGAAAGAATATGTGGAAGCCTTCGAGCGGATGTTGATCGACAACACCATGCGTCGCCACAAAGGGTCTATTGTCTCTGTGATGGACGAGCTGTGTTTGCCGCGTCGTACCCTGAATGAGAAAATGGCCAAATATAGCCTGCAAAGGTCTGATTACCTTGGATAATATGACATACCAATGGGGCGCGCCCCAAATGCCGCACGGCTGGACGCCTCAGGGGTATCTGTTCGATATGGACGGGCTGCTGCTGGACACCGAACGGGTAGGCCAGCAGGCGTTTGTGATGGCTTGCGCCGATTTGGACATCGATGACAGCGAGGCTCGGCGGTTTTTCCTGTCTTTGATCGGAGGATCCTTGCCGGGCAATACGGCCAAGACGAAACTGTGGTTGCAAGGTCGTATGGATGTGTTGGAATTTGTTGCTGCCTTTAATGGACATAAAACGGATCTGATGCGTGAAAACGTGCCGTTGCGCCCTTACGTGGGCGAGGTGTTCGAACGCTTGGCAAAGGCGGGTGCCAAAATGGCGGTGGTGACATCGACCATCGGCGTTGCCGCGCGCCACGAGCTAGAGCAGGCGGGTCTGCTGAAATATCTGGTGGCGGTGGTCGCAGGCGATGAGGTTACGGCCAACAAACCCGATCCTGCGCCATATTTACAAGGGGCGGCGGCTTTGGGGCTTGAACCATCGGATTGCGCGGCGTTTGAAGACAGTGACACAGGTATTCGCGCGGCTATGGCGGCGGGATGCCGTGCGGTGCAGATACCGGATATGCGGCCTGAAAACACGCCCTTGCCGGATTTGGGCCAAGGGGTTGCATCCGATTTGAAAGCGGCGTTGACGCTGGTCTCGCCGATATTTCAAACTGTCAGCGCTTAGAGCGCGGATGCTGAACGGGGCTTTGGCCTGAGGCTAATCACCTGACACGAAACGGGGCCCCAAAATGGAGGCCCCGTATTTAATTTTTTAAAGCGTCTGTCGCTTGATTTATTTCAGGCCCATGCAAGAAGCATAGTATGTGACTGTTGCAGGCCAGTCAGAAAAGACACCTTTGACGCCAGCGTCCATCGCCAAAGCGTCGAGCACCTCAAAGTAGTCGCCGTCATTGTTCATCGCTTCTGTCACGGATTGGAAATACCAACCGCCACCTGTGGCCAAGGGACCAGAGCGTTCCAGAGACCAAGAAATCAGATCAAGACCTGCTTCTTTCGCCGCTTTTGCATAGTTTGAAGCAACGATTTTATCGCCATCATTTACAACAAGCATGTTAATAGAGGGGGCCAAGTTGTTGACGCCTGCGGCTTTCAAAGCGGTGAAGTCTTCTTTCCATGTGTTTGCATCTTGTGGGTCAAAACCGTCAGTGGCTTCCACAAGGAACACAGCGTTCGCGCCAAATTCAGGCTCGGCTTTGATCCAGTACAGCACATCGTTCAGATCGAAAGACTGGGCGAAGACGTCTGACGCTGGAATACCTGCGTCTTTGTATTCGTTGATCAGCTTTTGCGCGTAGTCTTCTTGCGTGAAGCCGTCGAATGGCATCTCGACAGAAGGCGATTTCAATTCAGGTGTGAATTTCGCGCCCAAAGATTTGAACAAAGCGATGGAGTCTTTATGCGACAACAACGTGCCGGTTGTGGCGTAAAGATCTGTGCGGAAAGACGCTGTGGCATCCATGTACTGCTCAACTGTGGTCGCAGAAGAATTGCCTGCGTCCATTTTGCCGTTCAGTGTTTTGTATTCAGCCAATGTGATGTCTGACGTGCGGCATTCGACTTGTGCAGATGTATCACCGCTTGCTGGGGTGAAAGGCGTTGTACATTGCGCGCCCAAATCTGTGGCAAGAATGTTTGTGGTTGTGTGCAGGTCGTTTTGCGCGTGGCGGCAAACCAGTTCTTTGTCTTTGGTGAAAGCAACGTCACATTCCATGATGCCAGCGCCCATCAAGAAACCAGCACGGTTGGCTTGTTCTGTGTGCTCAGGGAACATCAACGGCGCGCCGCGGTGCGCGATTGAAAAGTCTGTGCGTACAGGTTCCATTGCGGCACAGGCTTCCAACGCGTCTTTCAGCGGGCTCTCGTCCATCGTGGAGATCAAGTAAGCAGGGCGTGGGCCAAGTTCGATACGGGCTTGGTCCATGTCTTGTGCAAGGGCTGGCGCAGCGCAAGTCAGTGCAAGAAGGGAAATCCCGAGGTGTAAACGTGTCATATGATAGTCCTGTTTGAAGTCAAAAACGCAAGACAATGCCTGTTGGGGCTAAATGGATGCCCAATAAGCACGATCGGATGCGCTATAGCTGATTGATTTTCGTGACGATCCCGCGACGAGGCTGCGACGGTTGTATGACAGTGGTGACACTATTGCGTGACGCTTTGATGCGCTGCAGGGAGAGCTGTTTTTCAAGCCCGTCAAATCAAAGTGGCCTTAACTTTTTGAAACCACTCAAGACTACTTGTTGGGCACTCATAGAGGCAAACGACAGGCTTTGTGAAATTGCATGTTGTATTTGTCCACAGGGACCACTACTGATTAGGGATGCACATGTGCCAAACGCCTTTCGCGTCAGACACAGTGCTTTGACAAATTCGCTGCAAGCAAGCGTTGGGCATGGCACCAAACGACAGTGTGCCACCCGCTTACATCGCAGACCGATAGCGCCCTGAGGCATGACAAAGCCCCGCGGCACAGCAACGCCCACGCCTCTGATAATAGGGCGCATGGGTTTCATGAATGGGCGCCTCAACCTTTTGTTTGATGTGCGCCGGAGAAGAAACGCGATGCAACGCGCACAGGCAAATATAGAGTTGAATGAGGGCGCTCGCGTCCCCGCTCCTTTGCCCGCGATTGCCAACGCCCCCAACAATCACCTCCAATTTCGCTCGCCCACCTCTTTGAGGGACGGGCCGATTGCGGGTGCCGAAAGAATAAAATGGCTAAAAAGATGCTTATCGATGCCACCCACGCGGAAGAAACCCGCGTTGTGGTGGTTGACGGAAACAAGGTCGAGGAATTCGACTTTGAATCTGAAAACAAACGCCAAATCGCTGGCAACATTTATCTCGCAAAAGTAACACGGGTCGAACCCTCGCTTCAGGCGGCTTTCGTTGATTACGGCGGGAATCGCCACGGGTTCTTGGCGTTCTCAGAGATTCACCCAGATTACTACCAAATTCCTGTGGCCGACCGCGAAGCGCTTATGGCTGAAGAACTGGCCCACGCGAAAGCCCAAGAGGAAGAAGACGAAAAGCCCACACGCACCCGTCGCCGCTCGCGGTCACGGTCACGCAGCAAGGCCGAAGAAACGGTATCAGATGATGCAGTCGCGACGGCTGAGGTTGCGAGTGCTGAGGGCGAAACAGATGCGACAGCTGCGGTTGAAACAAACACAGCCTCTGGCATGGATGTTGTTGAACCTGACCTGAGCGCCGAAGATGCTTTGATCGCGGATGCCAGCTCAGACAGCAGTGCAGACAGCAGCTATGGTGCGGTTGAAGAGGGCACATCGCCCGCCTTTACGGTGCAAGACACACCTGTTGAGGAACCCGTTGATGCGGCTTCTGATGAGGCGCAATCAGATGACGTGACACCTAAGGATGACACTGAAACAGTGGCAGTCACCGATGCTGAGAGTGCCGATGACGACAGCGCCAATGATGACGACGATGATGATGAGGCCGAAACCGCATCTGAAAAAGATTCAAGCATCGAAAACGTCGCCGACGATGACACGCATGAAGACATCCGCCCGCGTCGCAAGGCACGCGCACGTCGTTACAAAATTCAAGAAGTCATCAAAGTTCGCCAGATTCTGTTGATCCAAGTGGTCAAAGAGGAACGCGGCAACAAAGGCGCGGCCTTGACCACATACCTGTCATTGGCGGGACGTTACTGTGTCTTGATGCCAAACACGGCCCGTGGTGGCGGTATTTCCCGCAAGATCACCAACGCAGCAGACCGCAAGAAACTCAAAGAAATTGCCACTGAAATGGACGTGCCACAGGGCGCAGGTCTGATCGTGCGCACGGCGGGTGCGCAGCGCACCAAGACCGAAATCAAGCGCGATTACGATTACCTTAAACGCATGTGGGAACAGATCCGCGAACTGACATTGAAATCAGTCGCACCAGCGCAAATCTATGAAGAAGGCGATCTGATCAAACGTTCGATCCGTGATCTGTATTCTAAAGAGATTGACGAAGTGATTGTCGAAGGCGATGCGGGCTTCCGCACGGCCAAAGACTTTATGCGTATGATTATGCCGACCCACGCGAAAAACGTGACGAATTACCGCGAAAATCTGCCGTTGTTCGCCCGCTACCAAGTGGAAAGCTACCTCGGATCGATGTTTAATCCGACGGTTCAGTTGAAATCTGGCGGCTATATCGTGATCGAAGTGACCGAGGCTTTGGTCTCTGTCGATGTGAACTCTGGACGCTCCACCAAAGAGGGCTCCATTGAGGACACAGCGCTGAAAACCAACCTTGAGGCCGCCGAAGAACTGGCCCGTCAAGCGCGCTTGCGTGACCTTGCTGGCCTGATCGTCATCGACTTTATCGACATGGAAGAGCGCCGCAATAACGCATCTGTTGAAAAGCGACTGAAAGACAAACTTAAAACCGATCGCGCCCGCATCCAAGTGGGTCGCATTTCAGGCTTTGGTTTGCTGGAAATGTCGCGTCAGCGTCTGCGTCCAGGGATGCTTGAGGCGACAACGCAGCCCTGTCACATCTGTCACGGCACGGGTCTGATCCGTTCTGATGACAATATGGCGCTGACCATTTTGCGCCAATTGGAAGAAGAGGGCACACGCCGTCGGTCCAAAGAAGTTCTGCTCAAAGCGCCTGTTGCGATTATCAACTATTTGATGAACATGAAGCGTGAAAACATTGCACAGATCGAAGCGCGTTACGGCATGGCCGTGCGTCTTGAGGCTGATCCGCATATGATTTCGCCGGACTTCACCATCGAGAAATTCAAAACTGCCACACGTGTGGTGCATGAGGTCGCGCATACGGCGATTTCTGCCTCTGCCGCTTTGATGGATGAAATCGACGACGATGTTGTCGAGGCCGAAGAGATCGAAGAGACCCAAGAAGAAGCCGCAGTTGCAACGCCGGCTGCTGAGGGCGAAGAAGATCAACCGAAAAAACGTCGTCGTCGTCGTCGCCGTCGTCGCAAAACGAGTGATCACGTTGAGGGGCAGACCGAAGGTGAAGAGAGCGGTGAGGCGGAAGCAACCTCATCTGAGGCTGAATCCAAGGATGTCGCAACCACCGATGCCGCGCCAGTTGAAGGTGAAGCAGCCTCTGACGAGACCAGCGAAGACAAGCCCAAACGCACGCGGACCCGCCGTTCACGCGGTGGTCGCAACAGATCCACTGCCAATGCGGAGACCTCTGAGGTCACCGAGGCTGTAGAAGGCGAGGCCCAAGCGGCCGAACCTGCGGTGTCTGAAGCGTCTGGTGCCAATGCCGATGCTGCGGTTGTAGATGAGGCCCCAGCAGAAAAGCCCAAACGCACACGGACCCGTCGTAAAAAGGCTGATCCTGTCGCTGAGGTTGCTGAGGTTGAGACAGCATCTGCTGAGACGCCATCTGAGCCTGTTGAGGCAGCTGCCGAGACATCTGAAGAGGCCCCCGCGGCAAAACCAAAGCGCACGCGCCGTAAAAAAGCGGAACCTGCGGCAGAAACTGTGGTCGCAGCCGAAGCTGTCGCAACGCAAGACGCTGCAGCAAAGCCCAAACCAAAGCGCAAGCGTCGCACCAAGGCTGAGATTGAAGCGGATAAAGCTGCGAAAGCGGCGGCGGCAGAAGCAGAAGCTGCGGCTGCACCGACTGTTGAGGCGGCTGTCGAGGCGGCACCAGCACCTGTCGAGGTGGAACCTGCTCCGGTTGCAACCAGTCCAGACCCTGTTGTCGCTGAAGCGGTTCCTGTTGTTAAGCAGCCCGCGCCAGAACCTGTTGCAGCACCTGAGGTGGTAGAGGCTGCAGTCGAGACCGCTCCCGCCGAGCCCGCAAAGCCTAAACGCAAAGGGTGGTGGAGTATCGGTTGATACGATACTGATATATTTATAGAAAAGGCGGCCAATTGATTTGGTCGCCTTTTTTGTATGTGCCGTGTTTGTATGTGCCGTGGTGGCGATTGTTACGGTGGACCACATGAAAGTGACCTTGCCGCGACCACGCGCCGCTTTTCATCAACGTGCCGTCGTGGCATGAGTGAAACATGTTTGGAATCGACCTCTTTGACGCGGGCCTTTTGCCTGCCATTTTCATAGCCTTGGCTGCAGGTATTGCCTCTTTTGTCAGTCCTTGCGTCTTGCCAATTGTGCCGCCCTATCTGGCCTATATGTCGGGTATTTCTATGGGCGAGTTGACCGATGAACATGCACCGCGCAAAGCCATCGTGCCAGCGCTGATGTTCGTTTTGGGCCTGTCGACAGTGTTTTTGTTTCTGGGGTTCACGGCGTCCTTTTTGGGCAGTTTTTTCCTGCAAAATCAGGTGCTTTTAAGTCGTATTTCGGGCGGTGTGATCATCATTCTAGGGCTGCATTTTCTGTCTGTGTTCCGCATTTCTATTTTGGACCGCGAAGCGCGACTTGATGCGGGCGACCAAGGGGGATCTTCCTTTGGTGCTTATGTGCTTGGCTTGGCGTTTGCCTTTGGCTGGACGCCTTGCATCGGTCCGCAACTGGGCGCGATCCTGTCGATTGCCGCCACCGAAGGCTCTGTCACACGCGGCACCGCTTTATTGGGTGTTTATGCCATCGGGCTTGGGGTGCCGTTTTTGTTGTCCGCCATCTTCATCACCCGTGCCATGTCGGTGATGAACCGCCTTAAACGCCATATGGGGCTGATCGAAAAGCTCATGGGCGCGTTACTGGTCTTTGTGGGCGTGATGCTTTTGACCGGCGCGTTTTCACGCTTCAGCTATTGGTTGCTCGAGACATTCCCTGCGTTGAGCGCTTTAGGGTGATACAGCTTACGCAATCTTAAAACTTACGCTAACATGCTGGCAAAACGTGGTTTCAGGCAGCGGATGGCGTAGATGGGAATAGCAGGCAATGACGAGGTTAAGCGGCGGCGGGTGTTTTACATCCCCGGTTATGATCCGATCCCGCCACGGCGCTACCGCGAGCTTTACCGCAAGGAAGGCGCCAAACAATCCGATATTTCCGGCTATGATTTAACGCTATCGCCGAAGTCCGGCGAACGTTTTGGCTGGTCCGTGGATGCGCAAATTGACGAAAGGCAAACTCGCAGCGAAATCGATGTGCTGGTTTGGTCCGATATTGTACAATCGAGCATGGATGCAGGGATTTTCAAGACCTACTGGATTTTGATCCGCACCGCTTGGATATACATTTCTACCGGCGCTTTGGGTGCATTGATGAAGCTGCGACGCGGGCCTGTTTTGGCGGCCTTATACCCTGTTTTGATCTTGCTGGTGCAACTGCTCATCGCTGTTGGTCTGTCATGGGGATTTTATGCGTTGCTTGGGGTTTGGGCAAAAACTGCTCTGCTCAAAGCGGGGGCAGGCGTGGCCGCGCTTTTGCTGGGTTACGGCATTTTGCGGTGGTTCAAGCGCAAAGACGGCAAGTTTTTCGCCTATTATTTGATGCATGATTACGGCTATTCCGCGCGCTGGCGTGGGGCTGAACCGCCTGAATTGATCGCGCGTCTCAAAGAGTTTCAAGACGATATCGCCGAGGCGATGACGCAAGATTGGGACGAGGTTCTGATCGTTGGGCATTCGTCCGGCGCGCATCTGGGCGTCAGCGTTTTGGCCAATTTGATCCGTGGGGGCCAAGTGCCAGCACGCGACACGGACACCGCGCCCAAGCTGTCGTTTTTGACATTGGGGCAGGTGGTGCCGATGGTCAGCTATCTGCCAGAGGCGAAAATTTTGCGCCGTGATTTGGCCTATTTATGCACCCGTGATGAGCTGTTCTGGCTTGATGTCACAGCCCCCGGCGACCCCTGTTCTTTTGCGCTATGTGATCCGGTCAAAGTCACGGGGGTTGCGCCCGATGATCAGAAATGGCCCTTGGTGATCTCAGCCGCTTTCACTCAAGCCCTGTCGCCAGAATTGTGGTCCACGCTTAAACGCAGGTTCTTCCGACTGCATTTTCAGTATCTGTGCGCCTTTGATCGCCCGCTCAGCTATGATTATTTCAAAATCACCGCAGGGCCGCAAACCTTGGCTGAGCGGTTCCAAAATCACGCGCCAACGCCCAGCCGCATCGATACGCCAGCCAATACATACACCGAGATGGCCCTATAATGTCACCGATGATTCCGCCAAAACCCACTGCGCGCCCCGATAAAACAACTTTGCGCAACTATGTGAAATTGTTTCGCAAAGACATCTTGTCGGCGCAGCCTGCCAAGCTGTATCGCGCATGGATGGCCGAGTTTCGCACGCCGTTTTTCCGGTCCTATTTGGTCAATCAGCCCAGTTTGATCAAACGGGTTCTCAACGAGCGGCCAATGGATTTCCCGAAATCTGCGCGCATCGCCGAAGGTCTGAAGCCGCTTTTGGGTGAGGGGTCTGTGTTTTTAACCAATGGTGAGGCGTGGAAGCGGCAAAGGCGCATCATCGATCCGGCATTTGAAGGCGGGCGGTTGCGCGACACATTCGAGGCCATGGTGGCCTCGGCGCAGTCTGCCGTGGCGCGGCTTGAAGGCCCGCAAGGCCCCATTGATGTTGAACCGCAGACATCCCATGCCGCAGCGGATGTGATTTTTCGCACGCTGTTTTCGATTCCGATTGAACATGAGATCGCGCGCGATGTCTTTGCCCAGTTTCAAGATCACCAACGCGAACAGCCGATTTTGAACATCGCAGCCTTTATCCCGCTGCCGGGCTGGATGCCGCGCTTTCACCGCAAACGCACCAAAGACACCGCCAAAACAATCCGCGCCCTGATCCGTACCCTGACAGACACCCGCATGGCCGAGATCAAAGCGGGCACGGCGCCCAATGATTTGGCGACCAAGATCATGACCACCGCCGACCCTGAAACAGGTCAGACCTTTACAGCTGATGAAATGGTCGATCAGGTGGCGATTTTCTTTTTGGCGGGGCATGAAACCTCCGCCTCCGCCTTGGCTTGGGCGCTGTGGTTGATCGCGGCAAACCCCGAGGTGCAAGATAAGGTCGCCGCAGAAGGGCTGGCCTTTGGCAACGATCCCGCGTTTTCCGACCTATCCAAGCTGCGCTATACCAAAGACGTGTTTCGCGAGACCCTGCGATTGTATCCGCCTGTACCGATGATGGTGCGCGAGACAACCTGCCCTGAACGGTTTCGCGAACGCGATGTGCCTGTAGGCAGTCAAATTGTGCTATCGCCTTGGCATGTGCAGCGGCACGAACGGTTTTGGGATGATCCAGACGCCTTTGACCCTGACAGGTTTAAAACCGACAACGGCAAGCAGTGCCTGCGCGATGCGTTTATACCGTTCTCATCTGGTCCGCGTGTTTGTACTGGCGCGGGTTTTGCCATGGTCGAGGGGCCATTGCTTTTGGCGATGATCGTCGGCGCATATAAGATCAAAACCGTCGCAGGGAAAACGCCGGTGCCTGTGGCGCATTTGACGGTGCGCTCGGGCGATGGGATTTGGCTGGAACTTGAGAAACGCGACAAAGCGTAAACAGGGCTGCTAGGCGGTTCTGTTCCGGCTGGCGTGGAATTGGCGAAACAGTTTCCTTGAATCTCCCCGTGAGGCTTGAGTGTGGCGAACCTTCGTTCTACATATTCCAAGACGACTTATTATAAAGGAGCGCCCTGATATGCGCGTGAACCAAGATCTCATCGACACAATCGGCAACACGCCATTGATCCGTCTCAAAGGCCCCTCTGAGGCCACGGGATGTGAGATTTTGGGCAAGGCCGAGTTCATGAACCCCGGTCAATCCGTGAAAGATCGCGCGGCGCTCTATATCATCAAAGACGCGGTGGCCAAGGGCCTGTTGAAACCGGGCGGCACCATTGTTGAGGGCACAGCCGGCAACACAGGCATCGGTTTGGCGTTGGTCGGCTCTGCTTTGGGCTTTCGCACGGTGATCGTGATTCCTGAAACGCAAAGCCAAGAGAAAAAAGACATGCTGCGTTTGGCGGGTGCTGAATTGGTGCAGGTCGCGGCCGCGCCTTACAAGAACCCGAACAACTATGTGCGCTATTCTGGTCGTCTGGCTGAACAACTTGCACGGGAAACCAATGAAGGCGTGATCTGGGCCAACCAGTTCGACAATACCGCCAACCGCCAAGCGCATATTGAAACAACAGGCCCTGAGATTTGGGCGCAAACAGACGGTAAGGTCGACGGCTTTATCTGTGCTGTTGGATCAGGCGGCACCCTTGCGGGTGTTGGCATGGCGTTGCAGCCTAAGGGCGTGAAAATCGGTTTGGCTGACCCTATGGGTGCAGCCTTGCACAGCTATTACACGACTGGCGAATTGAAGTCGGAAGGTGGCTCGATCACAGAAGGCATCGGGCAGGGGCGTATCACCGCCAACTTAGAGGGCTTCACACCTGATTTTTCCTACCAAGTGCCTGATGACGAAGCCTTACCTGTTGTGTTTGATTTGCTCGAACATGAGGGCCTGTGCCTTGGTGGGTCGTCTGGCGTGAACGTGGCTGGAGCGATGAAAATGGCCCGTGAAATGGGGCCTGGTCATACAATCGTAACTGTCTTGTGCGATTACGGCACGCGCTATCAGTCGAAACTGTTCAACCCTGAGTTCTTAAAAGAAAAAGGCCTACCTGTGCCCAAATGGCTTGATCATGGTCCACGCGCTTTGCCTGACGTTTACGAGGGCTGATGCGCACTCTGCTTTGCCGGTTCCTCATCGTTTTAACGCTGTGCCTGCCGCTTTCGCTGTGGGCACAAGACGCAAGCACGCCAAATTACACCGATTGGGACAGTTTTGCCAGCGGCGTCGAAACGGTGTTGCGCGAGGGGGCGCCTGATAACGCAACTCTTGAGGACACACGCGCCACATTGGTGACATGGCGCGGCGCATTTCTTGAGGCAGAAAGCGCCAATTCTGCTCGTATTCAAACCCTGCAAGCGCAGATCAAATCATTAGGCGCTGCACCCGAAGAGGGCGGTTCTGAACCCAATGATGTCGCTGTGCGGCGCACGGAATTGGCCAAACAGCTTGAGGCTGCGACAGCGCCCGTGCGCCAAGCCGAAGAGTCCTTTACCCGTGCGGATGGGTTGATCGGTGAAATCGATAGCATCATGATTTCGCGCCAAACCGAAGCGTTGATGGAGCTAGGCCCAACGCCGCTCAATCCTGTCATTTGGCCGCAAGCGATCAAGGACATTTCTGACACGGCGCTCACAGCATGGCGTGTCGGGTTTGCAAATCTGCTGAAACCAGCCGTGCAAGCCACGTTGAAAGCCAATGGCGCGAGCATTGTGTTCTTGACGATTTTGTCAGTGTTTTTATTGCTGCGCGGCCGTAAATATACGGATTTGGCCTCTCAAAAAGTTCAAAGCATTGTCAGCGGCCAAGCGGGCCGCGGCGTGTCCGATTTTGTTGGGTCCTTGGGACAGGTGATCGTGCCTGTGCTGGGACTGCTTGCCTTGGCGCAGGCGGCTAAAATCACTGGGGTTTTGGGCGAACGCGGTCAGGCGATTTCTGAAGCACTGCCCGAGATTGGCTTTGCCTTTTTCGCCGCAAGATGGCTGGCGACGCGCGTGCTTTACGCGACTGAAACCACCCAAGATAACTTTGACCTAAGCGCCACGCAGCAGCGTGAAGCCTCGGGCCATTTCACACTCATGGCCTTGATGCTGGCGCTCAATGCCTTGCTGGCCGATTTGGCTCAAATCGATGGGTATAGCGCGGGCAGCTTGAATGTTTTGCGCTTTCCTTTGGTGGTGTTGACGGCGTTCTCGCTGTTGCGCTTGGCGCAGATATTGATCTCGGTGGATCGCGTGCAAGAGGCGATGATGGGCCCGGTGGAGGCGGGCAGCCCCTCTGGTGGTTTCGTGGCGCTCATGACGCGATCAGTCGCAAAGATTTTGCGCCCAGCGGCGATGATTGCCGTTCTATTGGGGGCCGTTGGCTATATGCCCGCGGCCATCGGCATCGTCTATCCTGCGGTTTTATCCTTGGCGCTGCTGAGCGGATTGTTGGTCGCCTCGCGGTTTGTGTCTGACCTCTATTGCACCATCGTGCGGCGCGACACCGATCAGGCGGATGGCTTGGTGCCTGTGCTGATCTCGATTGCATTGTTTGCCGGCGCTGTGCCCTTGTTTGCTTTGATTTGGGGCATGCGACCCGATCAGCTTTGGGAAATTTGGACCTTGATGCAGCAGGGCATCCCCTTGGGCGATGCGCAATTGTCTATTCCTGATGTGCTAACTGTTTTGATTGTTTTTGCCATCGGGTTCGGGTTCACAAGGTTGCTCAAAGCGGCCTTGGCCTCGACGATCCTGCCCAAGACCAGATTGGATCGCGGCGGGCAACAGGCAGTTGTTTCTGGCACGGGTTATGTCGGGGTGTTCCTGTCTGCCGTTGTGGCGATTATGGCGGCTGGCATCGATCTGTCGGCCTTGGCGCTCGTGGCTGGGGCCTTGTCGGTGGGTATCGGTTTTGGTCTGCAAAACATCGTGCAAAACTTTGTTTCTGGCATCATTTTACTGATCGAACGCCCCGTGTCCAAGGGCGATTGGATCGAGGTGGGCGGCCAAATGGGCTTTGTGCGCGATATCTCTGTGCGCTCGACCCGTATCGAGACCTTTGACCGTACTGACGTGATCGTGCCCAATGCTGATCTGATTTCCAATTCGGTCACGAACTACACGCGCGGCAATTCTTTGGGGCGTGTGACACTCAAAATTGGCGTCGCCTACGGCACTGACACCCGCCGCGTTGAAACCATTTTGTACGAGATTATTGAGGCACAACCAGGCATCGTTTCAGGCCTGTCGCCGCAGGTCCTTTTCATCGGTTTTGGCGCCGATTCACTTGATTTCGAAGTGCGCGCGATTTTGGCGGACGTGACTACGATCATGAAAGTCACCAGCGACGTCAATCACCAGATCGCCAGTCGCTTCGTAGAAGAGAATATCGAAATCCCCTTCGCGCAGCGTGACATTTGGCTGCGCAATCCAGAAGTCTTGCATGGCAATAGCCCAAACAGCGCAGCAACACTTCACACTGAAACCAAGATCGAGCCCGCAACACAGGATCAGGACGCTGACACCAATGGCTCACAGCTAAAGGACGATGCGACGTGACCACAGCCCTATTTCGCGACGATGCCTATCTGCAAGATGCGCAAAGCACTGTCCGCGCGCATACGCCCGAGGGCGGCATTATTCTAGACGCCACAGTGTTTTATCCCACGGGCGGTGGACAGCCGGGGGACAGTGGGCGACTTGAATGGTCTGGCGGCGCGCTGAACATCGCGACATCCATCAAAGGCGATGGCGAAGACATTATTTTGGTCCCAGCAGAGCCTGCACCCTTGCCCCCTGTGGGCATGCTGGTCACCCAGCGTCTTGATTGGGTGCGACGCCATCGGCACATGCGGGTGCACACGGCCTTGCATCTGTTGTCTGTTGTGATCCCTCTGCCTGTCACGGGCGGGTCGATCAGTGCAGAAAAAGGTCGGCTTGATTTTGCGATGGACGCGCCACCTGAAGACAAAGCAGCACTTGAGGAAGCCCTTAACGCGCTCATCGAGCAAGACCTGAAAGTGACGGATACGTGGATCACTGATGACGAGCTTTTGGCGGATCCCTCTATCGTGAAAACCATGTCCGTGATGCCGCCAACGGGGCAGGGGCATGTGCGCTTGGTGCGTATTGGGGATGGAGACACAGAGGTTGATTTGCAACCCTGTGGTGGCACCCACGTGGCGCGCACCTCTGAAATCGGACGCATTCGCATTGGCAAGATCGAGAAAAAAGGTCGTATGAACCGACGGGTCGCCATTCACCTCGATTGATCCGTGAAAATCTATGCATTCACAGTGTGTTACGTCATTTTTGCGAAAAGCACTATTTTATAGGGAAAGGGGCTTGCCCCCCCCTGCGTGGTCGGTTAGAAATCGCGCCAACGGACAGGTGGCCGAGTGGTCGAAGGCGCACGCCTGGAAAGTGTGTAGGCGGGAGACCGTCTCCAGGGTTCGAATCCCTGTCTGTCCGCCATTTTAACTCATGTAATAATTTTAATTTTTACATGAAATCAAATACTTAAGCATATAATTCCCAACGCCTTCATCTTACCTCCCTTGATTTGCTACCCATTTTGCACCCCATTTTGCTACACAAAGCGAATGTTGGGGGCGCCAGTATGTCAAAACCTGTCTTGCGTGGAACGACTTGGTATTTAAAGCGACGTGTCCCAAAACGGTATGCGTCAGTCGAGCCGCGGCCTGTTGTTTGGCATAGCCTCAAAACCGATTCCTATGGTGTTGCGTTGCAAAAAATGGCTGGGGTCTGGCTGTCGTATATCGAAGGCTGGGAAGCGTGTCTCGCTGGGCGGGATGGCGATGCGGCAGAAAAGTTTCGCGCAGCGCAACAGTTGGCAGCTCTACGTGGATTTCAATTTTTATCAATCGATAGCGTTACACAGGCACCGTTGGATGAAGTTTTGCGGCGCGTTGAAGCGACGCAGACTGCCGATGGAGTGCCCGACGAGGTGATCGCATCGGCTCTGTTGGGGGTGGTTGAGGCACCGCAATTGCGGCTGTCAGACCTTGTCGGCCATGTCGAAACGCTTGCGGCCCATGACAATCGCTTCAAAATAGCGAACAAATGCGCTTGTGGCGCTCGCCTCGCCTGCGGGCTGTCAACAATTTGATTGCGGCTCTTGGCGAGGACCTGAACGTGGTTGATGTCGGTGGCGCAGAGGCACGCAAATTCAAGCGGTGGTGGCAAGCGCATGGCCGGCGAGGGGCAGTCCGCTCAGACTG
>NZ_JAHKPK010000006.1 GCF_018860665.1 Pacificibacter marinus | reverse complement strand
TGTGCCAGTCCATGATGGCCACCAGATAAAGGAAGCCGCGCCGCATCGGCAGATATGTGATGTCGGCGCACCCACTGCCCGGCAGCACATGTTTACATGTGCGAGAGGAGGACCTGATTGGGTCGATTTACCCGCAATCCACGCAGTAGATAGGGGTAAATCTTGTGACCCTTCGCGGCCTTGCTCGTGTTGGGCTTCTGATAGATCGGCATAAGACCCATCAGCCGCATCAGGCGACGGATACGTTTTTCATTCACAAGATGGTTCTCATTGCGCAGATGCCATGTCATCTGATGCACGCCGTAAAACGGGGTCTCAAGGAACGGCTTATCAATGACGCGCATCAGACCAAGGTTCATCTCACTCTCGCCCTTCAGCGCTTCCAACGCGACCTTTGCCTTAAGCTCTGGATGATGTTGCTTTCGTTTCGACATATCTGATCTCCTTCGTGTTGAAGATCAGCAGACTACAAATTGCAGCTTGCATCAGTGTCCAATTTTAGGGGGGAGCTCAGCATACAGGCTTTCCATAGATCCGCACAATCGCATCCAGCTCCCGTGCCACTCTCGCGCCGGAGATACTGGTGTCGGCCATCCGTTGCCCGGCAGACGATTTGGCAAAGCCAAATCTGCCGAGAGAGGGCACAGGTTCTCATGGGAGCAATCGTCGCTCACTGCCAGCATACGGAACTTACGAGATGCGCCAAACATGTCAGACACAAAATCCAACGACCACCGCTCGCCCGGGCGCAAAGCCACCGGCATCGGCGTTCGTGATCCACGTGCCCGCTTGCGCCCTCTTCGCCGCCTGACGCTCAGATTTTCCTCGATGTAGATACGATACAGCTTCGTGTGCCTTCTTGGGACATCGCTGCGCAATACCCTGTCAGGTGATAGTATCATAATCATGCCTTTGCGTTCCAACAGAACACCGATCCGGCGATAGCCAAATCAACGCCGCTTGCTGGCAATCGCTTTCATCTCTTCGCGAACTTCGAGGCCGCCATTGTACTCGAACCAATGGCGCTCAATGGCTCGCCGTCAGCTCTTTCCCAGCAAATCCTTCAACACGACGTTGTCGAGCATCGTGTCCGCCAGCAGACGCTTCAGCTTAGCGTTCTTGTCCTCCAGCGACTTAAGATGATGGGTAACAGAAAGACGTCTAATTAGAGAAACGGGATCGCCAGCTGCGCTTTCTTGCAGGCTTCCGTCTTAGATGGCGCAATACCCCACTGGTCTGTCCGACCTTGAGCCCACGTCCAGTCTTCAGGTCCGCCGACGCTGTAGGTGCTGTCGACCTGTAAAACCTCTGCCGTATGTTCAATGACCATTCCAAAGGGATCAATAAAGTAGAGGAACACATTGTCCCCAGGCCCATGGCGACCCGGTCCCCAGCCAATGTTGAAGCCAGCGTCACACATCCGCCCCGAGGCCTTCATAACAGCCTCCCAATCCGAATGATTGAAGGCAATATGGTTCAGCGTATCCACTTCGGCAATCGCGAGGACGATCGAGTGATGATCGGAATTGGTCCGCAAAAACCCCATCATTTTCGAGCGATCCGTCAGCACAAAACCCAACCCCTGTTCGAGGAAACGGATATCGGCCTCAAGATCGCAGGTGTTGATATTTACGTGCGCCAGCCGGTCGGGCATGTGTCGTCCCGCGTCTAAAATCGGCGCGACTTGGGCATCCCCTTGCACGACGCGGTAAAGCCGTTCCGACGGGTCACGCACTGCAAACCCCGTGCCGCCACCATGATCTTGCAGCACAGATATCTCGCCCTCGGCGGTTCCGCCAGCGGCCACCATGCGATCACGCAGAGCCGCAAGGTCAGTGCCAGCCGTAGCACGAAAGGTCATAGAAAGAACGCCAGTGGCCTCGCTCTGCGTCAAACGCAAGATATAGGGATCAGAACCACTCGCACGCAACCAGACAGATTCTGTATCGTGCGACGCCTCCTCCAGCCCCCAAATGTCGGTGTAGAAAGCAACGGCAGCAGCAAGATCGGGCGTCTCAACTTCGACGCTGCGCAGCCCTTCGAAGGGAAAATCATACGTCATGTCAACCCTCCGCCACGATCTTGCTGAGCAGGCTTCCCACGCCGTCGATCCGCACCTCGATCTCGTCGCCGGGCTTCATCCAAACTGGCGGCGTGCGCTTGGCGCCAACACCACCCGGCGTCCCAGTGGCAATCACGTCACCAGGCGACAAGGCTGTGAATTGCGAAACATAGGCAATGATCACAGGAATTGGAAAGAGCATGTGCGACACTGGCGCTTCTTGCATAATTTTGCCGTTCAAAATTGAGCGTACGACAACGGCATCTAGGTTTTCGATTTCGTCAGGCGTCACCAGTTCAGGGCCAAAAGGCGCGGTACCGGGGAAGTTTTTTCCGGGGATAAACTGATTGGTGTGCCATTGCCAATCGCGCAGGGACGCATCGTTAAAGCAGGCAAAACCAGCGACATGGCCCATCGCTTCAGTCTCGGAAATATTGCGTCCGCCCTTACCGATAACGACGGCCAGCTCTGCCTCGTAGTCTAGATTATCCGATACAGTCGGGCAGATTACAGGGTCATGCGCCCCGACAAGAGTATCCGCAAAACGCGTAAAAATCGAGGGATGCGCAACCGCAGCTCGGCCCGTTTCTTTACGGTGGTCTTCGTAGTTATGCCCAACGCAAAGGATCTTACTTGGATCTGGGATAACAGGCAGCAACTTAACCGATGACTTGGACAAACGCGGCGCTGGCCCGTCCATATTCAGTGCATCCTCAGCAATGGCTTGACGCAGACCTACAGGCGCGTTCGGAAGCGCTCCGAGATCGACAACATCGCTGCCCTCAACACGCCCCCATGAGGCACGGCCTTCATGTTCGAAACTGATAAAGCGCATTTTAATATTCCTTTCTTTTTACTACTCTCAGGAGCTGGCAACCTTGGTTGAGATGGACTGTCCGAGCCCCATGGCCCGTCCGAGACGGACAATTTCGTCACCCATTAGCGATGCGCTTGCGGAAACTGCCGCTGTATAGAAATCTGGCCGCACCAAAACGTGGTCCGCCTGATGCGCCTTAAACCAAGCGTCAAGATGGCCTTCGGGGTCTGACATGTCGCGGCTCACCACGACCTGCCTTGCTCCAAGCTGCGCCAAAACGGCTGTCGCCTCAGGCGTCACTGTCATCTCACTGCGCGAAAGCAGCACCCAGCCGCCTCCCGTCACGGAATCCAACAGCGTTCCGTCATCGCGAACAGCAGGGTTGATGAAACGCTCACCCGCGCCTTTGCCGGTGATACCTGACGCGATTGGTGCGATCAGATCGGCCGCGGTACGGATATCGCTCTGTGCTCGAACCCGTTCATCGCGCACCTGCGCCTCAACAGGATCAAGGACACAGATATACTGCCCCGCATCGATGGCCTTGCCGATGACATGTCGCACCTGTGCGTCGCGCTCAGGTTGATACGTGTCGAGCAATCTGGTGTCGGCTTCGCCCCCACTCACCAAGGCCAGTTTCCAAGCGAGATTTGCGACATCACGCATCCCATGGCACATACCCTGCCCAAAGAAAGGCGGCGTCTGATGCGCGGCATCCCCAGCTAGAAAGACAGGACCGACGCACCAATCTGTGGCCACAAGACCATGAAACCGGTAAGTGGCCGCGCGAATAATCCGGTGCGGCGCATTTTGCACCCAAGGTTCGACCAACGCAGCGACTGTTTCAGGCTGGGACATTTGAACGTCATCCTCACCGGGCAGCAACATGAATTCCCAACGTCTGTGATTGCCACGCCCCGGCACGATGGTCGCTGGACGTGACGGATCGCACATCATCACCGACAGTCGTTGCAGGTTTGCATTCTCAGGCACCCCCGTCAGGTCAGGGAAAGAAATAGGTCCATCAACCTCGGCATCAACCACAAGCCAAGGTTCCTCGAAGTTGAGATCATCCAGCTGCACACCGATCGCCTTGCGCACCATACTGCGGGCTCCATCCGTTCCCAGCACCCAGCGGGTTTGGATCGTCTCGTCCCCCAACGTCAGGCGCGCGCCCTCATCCATGATTTCAAGCCCCGTTACCTCTTGGCCTAAACGCAAGGTCACATTCGGATACCGTGTCAGACCTGCCCGCAGGACTTCTTCCAGCTCAGGTTGGTAAAAAAAGTAGTCATTGGCGTAACCAAAGGCGCGAGCCTTATCCACCGCACTCAGGTACCGGATCACCCCGTGATCAGCCCCGATATGCAAATGCCCGTCACCGGCCAGCAGTTTATCTTTAAAGGGCGCAAGTAAGTCCGCATCTTCCAACAGCCGCAGCATTTCGTGATCCACATGCACGGCACGCGGCAATGCATAGGGCGCCATATCACGTTCAAGCACCAACACGCGCAGACCTGCTTGGCCCAGAAGATTGGCAGCATAAGCACCTACCGGCCCGCAGCCGACGATTGTCACGTCCCATTCAAGTGTCATCTGTTGTCTCCGAAATTCTTTGATTTTCTGTGCGGCCACCAAGATCGGCAGCCGCGAAAGGCCTTGTTAATAAAGCACGTCGGGCAACCACAGTGCCAACTGCGGTACGGCAAAAAGCAGGATTACCAACAAAACTGGCGCGATCAAAAATGGCAGGATGCCGCGGTAAACCGTACCCATCGACAGCGTCGCGCATTGTGCTTTGATGATGAACAGGTTCATCCCGACGGGTGGTGTAATCAGACCCAGTTCGACCAGCACAGCCACCAGCACACCGAACCAAACAGGGTCAAACCCAAAGCCGGTCACGATAGGCAGAAAGACTGGCACCGTGATCAGCACCATTCCGATGCCTTCAAGAAAACAGCCCAAAATGATGAAGATTGCCACGATCAACCCCATCACCAATACCGGCGAAAGCTGGGCTGCCTGCGCCAGCGCCAAAAGGCTTTCTGGCAGTCGGGTTTGCACAACAAAATTGGCAAACATCGTTGCGCCGATGATGATCATGAAAAGCGCACAGGAAATGAGAACCGATGCCTGAACGGCACTGATAAACCCCTGCACCGTCAGCGTCCGGCGTAGAAAGCCAATGATCACCGCGCCAAACGCACCGATTGAGGCGGCCTCGTTTGGGCTGAAAACGCCAGCATAAATCCCGCCGATGGAGACGATAAAAACCAGCATAAACTGCCAAGGGCGCAAAAGTGCCAAAAAGCGCTGCGCCATAGAAACCTTTTCGGCATCCGGCGGTGGGCCAGCACGCCCCGCAAGCATGACCGAGATGGCCATATAGAGCAACATCAACACGATGCCTGGGATCATCGAAGCCGCAAACAATCGGGACACCGACGTCTCAGCGATCGACCCGTAAATCACAAGAATGATCGACGGTGGAATAAGAATGCCCAATGATCCGCCTGCCGCGATGGATGCTGCAGAATAGCCGTCTTTGTAGCCGGCTTTTTGCATCTCTGGCATGGCAATGCGGGTCATGCTTGCCGCCGTCGCCACCGACGAGCCACAGATCGCCCCGAAAGCGCCTGATGCAGCAATCGATGCGATAGAAAGCCCTCCGCGCACGCCGGTCGTGAAGACCCGCGCTGCTGCAAAGAGTTCGGCGGACATGCGAGACCCAGACGCCACCTCGCCCATCAGCACGAAGAGCGGGATCACTGAAAGCGCGTAATTCAAGGCCGTGTCGAAACTGCCGGTGCCTGCCAGCATTGTGGCCACAGGCAAACCGTTAAGCAAAATATTCCCAACGATACCGACCAAGGCCAGCGCCAACCACACGGGCTGACGTAGCATCAACAGCACAAACATCGCGCCGACACCGGTGAGGCCGAGAGTGAAAGCACTCATAGTTTTGTCTCCGAAATACTGATGGTCTCGGCTTGGTCATGGCTTTTGCCGATCAACCGCTGCAGCGCCACCCAGATGTTGCCAGCCAAGCCGACAAAAGCGATCGCCCAAAGCGTCCACTGAGGCACGCCAAGTTCAAGAGACCGATCCCCGTAAGTGTAAGCATCCCGTGCAGGCCCAAACATAGACCAGCCGAGGAACACAAAGAAAACGAGCGTCCCAAACGAGGCGATCCATTTCAAAAAACCAAGAGCGCGCGGGGGTAAAAAGGTGTCGATAAGATCAATCACGATTTCGCTGCGCTTTGCGACGACCGGTGCCATGCCGAAAAAGACCATGATCAGCAGGCTAAATCCAACCACGTCATATGCGCCTTGCACTGGCGTGTTGAAGGCAAAGCGCAAAACCACGTCGGACACCACGGTCAGCATCATCACAACAATGGCAAGCGAGGCAATATGATGGAAAAGTCGCGTCAAGCGATCCTGTGAAAGCATTACGCCCCCCTTTCATGAGCGGGTAGGAAGCCATACCCCCTACCCCTGTGAAGCTAGGACAGCCTAATCAGTGCGTGTAGGCCGAGAGGAATGCGGAACCGGGCGCGCCAGTCGCATCGACTTCGCTCACCATCGTATCCAAGATTGGCGCGAACTCAGTCTTGAGCGTGGTCATCTGATCATCCGAGAGCCCCACCATTTCGACGCCAGCTTCGATCATGTAATCGCGAGCTGCTGCCTCTCCCTCATCAAGCATCTTGCCAAAAGCCTCGGCACGGTCGGGGCCTGTGGTGTCATCGACGAGTTTCTTCAGCTCGGGACTCAAACCGTCATAGGTCGCTTGGTTCATCACCACCGCAAAGGCCGCTGAGGCCAAGCCTGGTTCAATCGAATAATCCAGCACGGGGCCAAGATCGAACGCTTTGGTCGCCTCGAATGGGAACGCGGTGGCATCCACGACCCGTTTGGACAGTGCGTCACCAGTTTCGGCGGGTTGCACAGGCACAGGGGATGCACCTAGAATCTCAATCATCTGCTGCCAAATTGTACCAGCGTAGCGCACGCGCATTCCCTCGAACGCAGACAGATCGGATGGATCTTTCGACGCCGTGTGCAGCTTAAGCGGCGGCGTGACCGCCATCCATAAGGCATGCGTGCCCTCAAGTTCGTCGGCCAAATATTCAGGTGCCAACTCCGTCAACCGCCGCGATGTCACGGCACTGATGCTGCCAGATGATGGGTAAGTTAGCGGCAGGCCCGCGAGTTCCGCCATCGGGAAACGTCCCGGCGTTGCTCCGCTTAGGACGACAGACACATCTGCAGCCCCTGTGCGTGCCAGATCGAATTGACGTGGTGCCGGTCCAAGTTGGCCAGAAGGGAACAGCTCGATGGTCAATTCACCATTGCTTTTCTCTGTCAGTTCCTCACCCCATTGCGTAAGCATCTGATTGAATGCGTGATTTGGCGGTAGAAACGTTGACACTTTAAGTGTTTCTGCGAAAGCCGCTGGGGCAACCCCAAGCAATAGCGCCGCCAAGCATAATGATTTCTTGATAGTCATTGTCTTCCTCCCATTTGATGATTTTTGACCGAAACCTCCCGTCCCGATCATGGCAATTTTAGCCACCGTTCCTCAAGGTCCAGCCAATAGTGTGCGCCGGATTGCCGCAAAGTTTCGCTGGCGACAGGATCGGCAAAAGCAGCGATGCCTGTTGCATAACTTTGCCGCGATTGCATCGCGCGCAGCCAACCGTCGATGGCAGGAAATTCAGTCAACCACAGGCCAGAAAAACCAAGCCGGTCGAGTCGATCAACATAAGCGATCAAAGCAACATCCACTTTAGAAAATGCCGCCCCCATCATCCAATCATGCGCCTCAAGCGCTGCTTGCATGTCTGTAAAGGCGCGGTGCAATATCAGCAGTGCCTGCGTCACGTGAACTGAGTCGAGCCCGCCTTCAAGCAGCGAAAGACGTTTCAGTCGCGACACTGGGTCCGGCATGCGCTCAAGATCCTGCGCGATTTGCTCTGATGTCTTTTTGGCTCGAATTCTATCCCGCGCGACGGTCGAAAAGGACAGTGTGTTGATCGCGGCATGAATATCCAGTGTACGCAGCATCCAATGAGCGGTTGTCACCTCTGCGACATCGCCTTTCGGTGACAGCTGCCCTGCCCCCATTTTACGATCTAGGTAATCAAGGATGAGACTCGACTCGACCACCACAAGCCCGTCATCAACAAGCGTCGGAACCACGGCTGACGGGTTAAGTTTCCGGTAATCAGGGTCGAACTGATCACCCCTTTGCAGGTCTAGAACAACGCTATCATAGCTAAGCCCAAGTTCAGCAAGACCGACACGCACCTTCTGAGAACATACGCTGGTTGAGCCGTGATAAAGTGTCAGCATCAGTCATCCTCCCTAGCCGCGAAACCAGCACCCTGTGCAATGCCGGCGGCCAATCACTGTGGAACAATGGGTAATATATATAAAATTGGTCGTCAATAAATAATATATATATTTACCTTTTCAGGGAATAATATATACAAGTAGCTGCGCAACGGAGGACATCAAATGGACGGCGACAGGACAGATCGTGATAGACTTAAGGCAAACAGCCTTGCAGATAGGCTTCACGACCAGCTTCGCACAGACATCCTAACGGGGCACCTCGCTCCGGGGCTGAAACTACAAATGAAGCTCCTCACAGAACGTTACGGCGCAGGACAAACGCCGCTGCGCGAGGCGCTCAATCGGCTGTCCTCAGAAGGGCTGGTCGATAGCCGCGTGCAGCGCGGTTTTTTCGTAAAGCCTGTCCATCTTGACGAATTACGTGAATTGACAAAGACGCGCTGCTGGCTGGAAACAATAGCCCTGCGTGAATCCATCGCGAATGCGACACCAGAGTGGGATGAAGAACTCATCATCGCACATCATCGGCTCACCCGCACCCCGCGCTCGCTCGATCCAGATACATTTGACAGCAATCCGGATTGGGAACCGCTACACCGTGACTTTCACAAGACGCTGATATCACGCTGCGGCTCGCGTCAATTGCTTGAATTTTGTGAACAATTGGCTGACCGGCTCTATCGTTATCGGATGCTGTCAATCCAAAAGGTTTTTACCACGCGGCATGTCCGCGATGAACATGCCACAATGTTGCAGCTTGCACTCGACCGTGACACGACGGGGGCCATCGCAGCACTGATGCACCATTACGAACAAACAGCCGCAGCCGTCCTTGTGGATTTGAAGCCAATAATGCACCAAGATCAGCCCTGATGAGGGCGCGAGTTGCAGCCCCCCATCACTGGGTTCTTTCCATATTAAATACGCGAACTGCATGAAACCGATTTTGGCATTTTCCAAAGCCTAACGCGCCCAAAACAAATATTTCTTTGCGCCCTCAGCGCATCACATTGGAACAAAGTCATGACCCACCAGCATCAAAATGGAATAGGCCATCATTGTGCACATGGCGCGATCGACATTCACAGCCACATAGTCCCGTCGACCTTTCCCAAATGGGCCAAAGGACCTGTGCCGTCTGGGTGGCCGAGCACCGAAAGTTCGGATTGCTGTCACCGCACAGTCGTCATCGACAGTCGCCCGTACCGCACCATCAGCGATGCCTGCTGGACGGCAGCGCGCCGCCTCGAAGACATGGATCGCAGTGGAATCGCAGTTCAGGCCTTGTCTCCGATGCCCGAGCTTTTCAGTTATTGGTTGGACTCGCATGTGGCGGCAGACCTGACCCGCTACATCAACGATGTCATTGCAACCATGGTGCATGAGGGGCGCGGCCGGTTTATTGGTCTTGGCGGGGTTCCCTTGCAGAACCTAGACTTGGCGGTGAAAGAACTACACCGTCTCAAACACGAGCTTGGTTTTGCAGGCATCGAAATCGGTAGCAATGTGAATGGCACCCCTATCGGCGACCCGAAGTTTGCCGAATTCTTCACAGAAGTGGCGCGGCTCGACTTGTCAGTCTTTGTACATGCAGTCCGTCCCACAGGTATGGACAGGCTCGTTGGCCCGCCTAACTTGCAGCAGGTCCTCGGGTATCCGAGCGATATAGGTCTTGCCGCAGCCTCCATCCTGACCGGCGGCTTGCTTCGTAAAACACCCGACCTGAGGATTGCCCTAAGCCATGGCGGCGGCACTTTTTCCGCTCTCCTTCCACGATTAGAACAAGGCTTTAACACCTTTCCTGCTGTGGCCGAAGCGCTTGAAACGTCACCCAGCATTCAGGCCCGCGCCCTCTTCGCCGACAGTTTGACGTTCGATAAAGAAATGTTGCGGCGCGTGGTCGAGGTTTTTGGCGATGATCGCGTGATGATCGGCACAGATTACCCGTTTAACTTTCGTGAAACTGACCCGGTGGGACGCCTTCACGACGCCTTTGAACAGGAATCTGTGCTTGAACGACTAACGTCCGGCAATGCACGGGCGTTCCTTGCACTCGACGGCTCTGTTGCACGCGATGGATCAGCTACGTGATTTGTCCAACAAGAAAACCTATGCAAGCTATACGGCACAAGGACAGCAGCCAATGATGACGAAACTTCTTTTGCCGCCTAAGGACCGCTATCCTCGGATCGAGGACCTTGCGAAACAGGCACGACGGCGGATCCCTGAATTCGCTTGGGCGTTTTTAGAACACGGCTCAGAACATGAACAGCGCCTTGCGAAAAATTTAACGGCCTTTCAAAAAATCGATCTGTCACCGCGCTATCTATCGCCAGAATCGAAAATCGATACCTCTGTCGACATTCATGGCACCCACTACGCGTACCCCTTTGGTATCGCTCCCGTCGGACTGGGTGATCTGATCTGGCCCGGCGCAGACCGCGCAATTGCTCAAGCGGCAGCGGCGCAAAATATTCCAATGGTGCTCAGCACGGTCGCGTCTCTTTCTATCGAAAATGCAGCGCAGTTGTCGCGCGGCAACCTATGGTTTCAACTCTACCCGACGGTGTCGCGCGAGATTAGCGATAACCTGCTTGATCGCGCAGACGCTGCTGGAATTCGCAATTTGGTGATCACAATCGATGTGCCAAGCCCCGCACGCCGCGAAACGGCACGCCGTGCAGGATTGCCTGCGGGCGGAAAGATCAGCGCGGCTTCAGCCCTGCAAACGGCGATGTGCCCCCGATACGCGCTAGAGGTTTTGCGCAAAGGCGTTCCAACCTTTGCAAACTTTGCGCGTTATGCACAAAAAGGATCTCAAAGCGTTGCCAGCCTGGTTCAAAGCGAGCTTGCCGCACGCTTTAGCCCCGCCGACATCGAGAGTCTGCGCGTGCGCTGGCCACACCGGATCACCATTAAGGGCATACTGACACCGGAAGATGCAGCTGGCGCATTGGATCTTGGTGCCGACGCCCTTTGGATGTCAAACCACGGTGGCCGCCAGAGTGACGCTCTGCCAACGCCAGTTGATTGCTTGCCTGAGGTTCGCGCAAGCGTGGGTGATACTGTGCCGATTTTCCTTGATAGCGGGGTCCGCAGTGGATTGGATTTGTTAAGAGCCATGTCGCGCGGGGCAGATTGCGTATTTTTGGGCCGACCGTTTTATTATGCTGTGGCAGCAATGGGTCCTAAAGGGGCAGCTCATGCCGTCGACATTCTGGCTAATGGACTTAGTCACTCCATGATCCAGCATTCAGCGGCGTACACCCGATACCAATCGCCCAGTATTCCATCTTGAATATTCCCTTATGTATCGGAAGTTTGCTATATTTATCCCGATCTGGCGTTTTGCAAGATACCGGATCGGGAAAGTGTAGGCCATTAGCTCCTTGTGGCGAGACCACGTAATCTAGGCCAGCGCCCCTTCAGGGCCGTCCTCACCCGCGCAGTTTGGCTTGAAGGGCTGACATTTTTCTATATTGCCATGCTTACAGATCAAGCCCGACCAGAAAAAATCTCTTTTTGACAATGGCATGGACACCCCAGTTTCCATCGGCGACCTGCATGATCCCGAAATCAACCCCGACAGACATGAGTGAATGCGCCTCGTCTTCTGTTAGACCTTTTGTGCCCATCAAAAATTTTCGCATCTTACGGAAAGCGTCTCGCATCGCATCGTCAATCGAAAGCACGCGGCGCATCATTTGGGTCAATGGCGCTGCGATCCCAATCTTCCTTAGGTGTGGAATTCTGTTTATTCGCGTCCGCTTCAATCAAACTGGCGTCGGCAGCAAGACGTTGGCCGCGGACCAAGCCATCCGCGACGCACCGTGCAACAGTCTTTTCGAACAAATGACGCAGTAGTGCGCACTCACGAAAGCGCCCATGCCGGTTCTTGGAAAAGGTCGAATGATTTGGCACTGGATCAGACAGATCGAGGCGACAGAACCGGCGATACGCTAAGTTCAGATGGACTTCTTCGCACAGCCGACGTTCGGATCGGATGTCAAAGCAATAGCCTACCAACAGCATGCGGATCAGCAGTTCCGGATCAATCGACAGGCGACCTGTATGGCTGTAAAACTCAGCTAGGTATTGTCGAATGTCATCCAGATCGACGAACCGATCAATCGACCGCAGCAGATGATCTTGCGGGACATGCTCTTCCAGAGAAAACTCATAAAACAGTGCCGCCTGTGCTTCCTGCTTCGGTCACATCATCACCAAATCTCCCGCTACCGTAGAGAAATTGAATCAGTCACAGGTCCTCAAATCAAGAAGAGTTTTTCAACAAAATTCGCCCATATTGCCCGAGTATCCTCTTCGATTGATGATGCCTAGCTTGAGGCAACGCACTGCCCAGCAAGCCAATCCCCCCCTACCCACCAAACCCCGGCGCATCATCATCGTCTTGCGGTTCTGGCGCGTCACTGTCCTGCTGGCGCTTCGTCAAGCGCACAACAAGGCCGACAAAGCCGATGACCAGCTTGCGGATTGGCGCAGAGACGTCATTGCGATCTGCCCCCTTCATACGCGCGATGATATCAGGCCAGCGCGGCAAGGAGAGCTTGCCGTTTTCAACCACGGCCTCGCCCGTTTCAACGGCTTCAAAAATCTCACTCATGGCGTCAACGGCCTCGGTCAGCTCTGCTTCACGATGGGCGATGCTGGCTTCTTTGTCAGCAAGCTCTGCAGCTTTGTCCTCACGTGCCTTCCTGTCTGCAAATTTAGCACGGCGGATGGCGGCATGCTCACGCTCCAAGACCTGCGCTGCGTCGGCGACGTCGGCCTTATGTGCCTTCTCCCGCTTGGCGATGTCAGCTTCAGCTGCCGCCAATTTATTGGCCCGCGCGGCAAGGTCTGCATCGATCACGGCATGCTCTGCACGCTGCGCTTCCAGCTGTGTCATGTCATCAGCCATGCGCTTGGCTTGCTTCTTTTCTGCCGTATGTTGTTTGGTCGATTTGCGCGCCAAACGCGGCCCGTGGCGCAACAACCCGCAGGGTTTGCCAATCGCTTCAAAATAATCATCCTGCATCTTAATGAGGGCCGTGCCATAGACTTTTTGAACCGATGAACGGCCACGTTTGCGGCGACTCTCTTTCAAATGCTCCTTATTTACCTCTTCCCACTCAAGCAGCAGTTTCGCATTTTCAGCCTCAACTTCTGCACAATCTGTCTCCCAAGCGCTCAGCGCCTTGCCATGCTTTTCATCATTCTTCTTTTGGGTGACGCGGTTTTTGGATGGGCGCGGTTTTTTAGGCTTACGAGGGCGCTTTGCCAGTTCAGGCTTTTCCAGCGACACAATCACATCAGATTCATGTGTCTCCCTGAAGGCTGCAGCCGCAGTTTTTGCCGCATGAAGCTTGTTTGCGTCGAGTTTAGGGTCCGGCGTATTCATCGCCAAAATGTGGATGTGAACATGCCCTTCATCGAGGTGAAGCACCGACGTATAATCGATGCCCTCAGGCATACGCGCTTTAAAATCAGCCAGCGCACGCCTCCCCCAATTCACAATTGTAGGAAGATGCTCGTCCATATTGGCAAGGTATTCTGCCGACGTCAAAGGATGGAAATGGATCTCAGTATAAAGCGTGGCGGCATCTTTGCGCAGCGCGCGTGTATAAGTGGTGCCAGTTTTACTGGTCACCGTCTCACGCATCTCAGCCAACATTTTCGCGCGCTTTGCCCTAAAATCTGCGATCGTAAGGGTGCCTGACAATTGTTGCGGAGGGCGGGGCATATCCACATGCTCAGAATAATACGGATCACGCTCAGCCTCGGCCTCAACTTGCGCCGCACTGTTGAATTGATGAGCTGCGCCTTTCACTGGTTTTGGTTGCTCGCTGTATGTCTCGGCATGGAAAAATTGATAACTCATAGTAAATTCCCTTGATGTTAATCTTTAGGAGTCTCCTATGTTTGGATTTTGCCAAATCCAGTGTTTGGCCGATGTGCCACGTCGTTTTCTGGGGATTACTCATTTTTTTACCCCCCTGACCCAAGGCAATCACGCGTCGCCACCACCCTCTTCATGCCGCGTCAACACACCAGCCCTCTTCTTTGAGCCCCTCCGTCCCCACCAAATGGCCGCTTATTTTTTTGATGATTTTCTGTGACAGACCTTGCTTGCAAGGTTTGTCAATTTTCATGCGCAGACCAAAGCTCTGCGCTCAAACTGGGCGTGGCAACACGCCGTAAAACCGTGCTTGTGGCACGGCAAAAACGCCAATCGAATGTATTGAATCGCGTGGCTCTAAGAACAGAGTTTTGGGACTTGTTTTGCGCAATATCATGCGCCTCGATCCCCAAAATGGTAGCTGGAAGGCTACCTATAAAGACAGACTGTAGGTAGCTTAAGCAACCTCATCTGCCCCTAACGCCGGGGAGGCGCTCCATCACCTATCGGTAATTGCGCGGATCATGCCTTGGGGGCCTGATCCTTGCTTTAACACACCCTGATGGGGTGCGGCTTGTGACACGGCAAACCCGTGCAGATTTAGTGCGCGCTACTCTGGCGGCGGCAGGTATCCCTTGTCGCGTAAATGATCAGTGAGCAGCTTTTCGACAAGGGAGGTCAACGAACGCTGATCCTCTGAGGCAGCGCGCTCTGCAGCTTCCTTCAATTCAGGCCGAATTCGCAGGTTGACCTGTGCCTTCTCAATGCTTCTGCCAACCCTTGCAGAATATGTCAGCGCCGAGCGTGATCTTGAGGATGTAGACTTCAGCTCAGACACAGCTTACGCAAATTGGCATATGGACGCCGAACGCGCCCAAGACCGCCTGATCGATGTTCTGCACGATCTGCGCACCCTGCCCGTCCAGACATCACAAGATGTTCCATTGCGCCGCATCGCAGTCTTCTTGCACGCAATGCGCACAAGCAATGCAGCAACGGCGCGCGCAATCCATCAACAGATGGAAGAATACTTTGAAGCACAGCTTGAACGGCCCCACACGACGACAACCAAGCTGCAGCGCACTTTGTTGATGCAGTGGGCACGCCCCCACATCGCAGCCTTTGCGGCTTTGCCTGTCTTTGAGGGCGAGCCCGACGATGAGATCGAAGTCTTCGAGCGTCTCGCCTAAAACGATCAATCAATTGCGAGAGGGCCAGTGGCAACGCGACTGGCCTTCTTGGCGTCTATCCGCAGGGTTAGTAAAAATCCGGATTTTTTCCAGCTTTTTAATATTTGATTTTTTATAGCTATTTTTATGCATCAACAGTGAAGCAAAATTTTTGATAAAGTTTTTCGACACGACAGTTATCCACAACATTCCGACATTCAGCGCATAGTTTCAGTCGCTTA
>NZ_JAHKPK010000060.1:76939-206156 GCF_018860665.1 Pacificibacter marinus | reverse complement strand
CGCGACGGCATAGCACCGAGATGCTTTCCTCGCCACGCAGGCCCGCCAAGACGATGCGGATTTTCTCTTCAGCTGAATAGGTTTGCCGCGTCTTGCGGCGGATGTTCTTAACCACCTTGTCGGCGGCGTCTTTTGATGTCTGGGGCTTCTTCGTCATCTCGATCTCCTAATCGATAAGATGAACCAGAAATCCTCCGTTATTCAAATCCTCAAATCTGTCCCACGGGTGCTGACGTCAGACATTTTCAATCGCCCGCATTTCTTTGTAAGCGATCACCAAAAAGTTGCCCGAGCCACAGGCCGGATCAAAGACCCTGATTTTCGACATGCGTTTGCGCAGATCTGTGAGCTTGGGTTTCGACATGCGCGCGGCCTCAAGCTCAGCCCGCAGGCTGTCCAAGAACAGAGGGTTCAGCACTTTGAGGATATTGGGCACAGAGGTGTAATGCATGCCCAAAACGCTGCGCTCGTCTTCATCAGCGACGGCTTGGATCATGGACCCGAAAATATCGGGGTTGATGCGTTTCCAGTTTAGATTGCCGATATGCACGAAATAAGACCGCGCAATTTTGGTGAATTTCGGCGTGTCCGTAGAGCCGGAAAACAGCCCACCGTTGACATAGGGAAAGGCATCGGCCCAACGCGGCAAGTCGGACGCGGCGCGATCCTCGACCTTAGTGTTCATCGCGCGAAACACTTCGCCAATGACCTCATGGGTGTTTGACGAGTCGCGGGCACTCATTTGTTCAATGGTGGCAGTGAACAGGTTGTCGGAATTGAAAATATCGGTGTCTTCGGCAAAAAAGCAAAAGATCAGCCGCGCCATAAAGTGGTTCATGTCATGGCGACGCTCAGCGGTGCCCCAATCGGGGTTGGTTTTGAGCAGCTCGACATAGAGGCGATTGAGGCGGCTGGTGGCCTGAATATCGAATGAGTTTTCACGGATTTGCGCGACAGTGGAAATACCAGCCAGCGCAAGGAAAAACCCGAATTTGTTGGGGAAATCAGGATAGGCACAGGCCACGGTTTCGCCTGAGCCAAGGTTTTCGGCCTCAAGATCAACGCCATCGGTGGCAAGGATGAACTTGGCCTTGCCTTTGGTGGTGGCGGGGCTGTTTTTAAGCGCCAAGAGCGTTTGGGTGACTTCGCCCTGCGCACAGGTGGCAATGTGGATGTTGTTGGCTTGCAGCACACCGCCCAGATCGGATTTGTTGGTGGTCCCGCTGCGCAGGCGTTTGAGCGTGGTGGGTTTGTTGCCAAAGGCCTCTAGGAACGCGAAAGGGAACTCAGGCGCATCAAAGGGAAGCTGTGCAAGTTCTGTGATGGCTTGCTCGATCTCAACAGCGTTCATAATGTCGACCTCAAAATCCATATTCAAATGACTTCGCCGCGCGATTTACAACCGCGCAGCAAGGGTGTCATTATTCATACAGACATGCGCCGCGCATCCAAGCCTAATCCTATGCCCTTGATCAATTCAGCTTGCCGTTCAATCGCAACAGGGCAATACTCGCCCGACCTTGCTACCGCTGCGATCAACACAGTTTTGAGCCAAGTCGAAACGCTTCTTAAGTGGCCCTAGAGCCAACAAGCACAACAATTCCCTCGAAAGGTTGCCCACGGCGAGTAGTACTCAAAAAGCTCTGAAGTTATCAGATTTTCTCTAGGACCATATCTATAATTTGGATCTTCGCCTCATCGCTCAAGTCCGTAATTGTAGCTGATTTGCCCTCAGAAATCTGACGAAATAGCTCCGTGCGCCTTTCGTCAGTAAGGCGACCATAGTGCACATCAGTTGTTTGTTCTTTCTCATGCCCCATCGCTTCGGACCACCCTTTGCGTTGCTCGTGCGTAAGCGGGCGGGCATCGCGTTCGGCTGCCAATGTATGCCGTGCAGAATGCGGCGTATACTTCACATCGATATTCCGGCAAGCCGCTTTGAACGCCTCTGTAACAACATGCTTCGTACCCGTAGGAATGATCGGGTCGCGCTGATTGCGGTCTAGATGTTCTCTGCTTGTGAGAATGGCTTCACTTGGGAACAACGCATCAAGACCTGCAAAGCCCAACGCCTCTAAACAGCTGACCCACTCTGTCACCACATCACCAAATATTTTGGGAATGGGGAACCAGTTAATGTTCAAGCTTTTGCCATTCTTTGTGCGCACGATTGATGCATCCTGAATGATCAACTTTTTCACTGGATCAAAATGGCAAATTCTTAGAGATGCGAGCGTGTCTGCCCGCAACCCGCCAAGGAATGCCATCGCAAAGATAGCTTTCGAGCGCTGGTCCTTGAGGCTCCGCACCGGCATCCCTCGAAGCAACGTTTCAGCCTCATCTAAGGTTGGGTAGGCTCTTTTCTTCTTATCCAATGAGGCGGAATACACTGACTTGGGCAACTTCAGGTAGTCTGGAAGATCACGAGGTAGTCGCTTGTATCCATCTTGCTTCAAAAGCCAATCGAGGAACGCGGTCAAATGTGAGGCGGTATGCGCGACGGTGGACTTAGAACGTTGTAGCTCATTCACTGCGAGTAAGGACTTTTTCAGTTCTTCTCGCACCAATCCGACATCGTTGTTGGTGAGCTGGTCAAACGGTTTTCCACCTAAGATTTCTTCCATTAGCCTTATGGCACTGAGATGCCGATCAACAGTTTTCTCGTCGTAACGCCCTGCGTAATTTTGCCAATTGTAGATTAGACGATCGTTGGCCGTCCAAACTGAGGGCGGATAGATTTCTTCAACTTTCCCAACACCACCGAGGTCTTCGTAAATAGCTTCGTGTAGGGAGTCCACGGTCGTGTTGGGATTACGTAAAGCTTCAAAAAAGTCCCTATCAGCCTGCGAAGTGATTTTTTGAACATGCGCACCACACTCTGGACATCGCCCAAAACACATATTCGCCCCCTTTCCGACAATGCGCTCTTCGAGAGTTTCAATCTCCACAAACACCGCAAGCTTGCAGCCAGTGCATTTAAACTCTCCCCGCCGCAGTTTCGTCTTCGAACGCAATCGGCGCTGCTTGTGAAACGCGTTGACAATGGCTCCCCTGAAAAGGTGCGGCTGCTGTTTGTCGGACTTTCGCAAATCATGCTTGGTCCAATTTGTTACCGTATTTGCAGAGACATTGTATATGCGTACTAGGTCTTGGATCGAGTACACCCTGTTCTTCTTCAGGGCGTTAGGTGAGTAAGATCGGCTCATAGCTAAGCCTCACTCACCAGCACCAGTTGCATTTCCTGCAAACAGCGCACGAATTTCTTCGGCCTTCCAAACGGTCGTGCGCGGCCCAAGTTTTTGAGGCTGAGGGAAACGCCCCTCTTTCACCCCTTGCCACCATGTCGATTTAGAGACGGGGATGGGGCCATTGGGCGCGAGTATTTGAGATAAACGAACGAATCCGTCTTTTGGGAAAGGTGCGTAGGCCATTTTGATACATCCTTGTTTGTTAAGGTATGATCAAGTTTGCCTGCGTCGTTTGCCTCCTTGGGAACTCAAAGCGCAAATTTTATCTATCTGACTTTAAACAATAAACCTAGATTTGAGTTCTTTTCCCTGAAGTTTAGGGGGCAGCTTCGGTTGCTCTTTTCTCAAATCCCCTCGTTAGCAGATGTCTAATTGGGCGGATCGAAGGTGTTTGCCCTTGAAGTTCTGCGTCATGCTGAATTTTCTTTGCCACGCGCCCGATATCTTTCGGGCTTTCGAGGCCATATTTTTCAACGGCAATTGCAAAAAGAAGCTGTGCATGAAAATCGTAGCTGCTCTTGTGGAGCGATTTTGGCTTATATGAGGTTGCTTTTAAGTGGATATCTCCCACCTCACCAGCACCATCATCGGAAAACTTTTCTCGAAGCATCGTCCGAAATCGTCCGTCGATTTTGAACTTTTCCCGCTTCACCCACGAATAGAAATCCAACACACTGAATTTCGCACGCTCATCATCAGGGTCCGCGACTAGCCCATTGGCAATCGCTTCATATTGATCTTCGAGAAATACGAGCATTTTGTCTTGAGAATCCAAATGCCCATATCGTTCAAACAGTGCATCAAAGTTCACCTTTCGCGAATCAAGCCCAACACTCAAAAGCGTCAATTCGGGGAGTGTGCAGCTAGAAAATACCCTCCAATGCGCAACCTCTATCTCTAGCGCTTTGACGTGCCAGCCTGATATGAACCATGCAGGCTCACGAGCTTGCAGCGCCAAAATTCGTTTAGCCATAAGAAAACTAGGGCCTTTGGGATCGCGAAGTTCCCTGAGGCCATTATAATTGTCAGTTTGAAAGCGCTTGAACAATTTGTCTTCTGACCATGGCTCCAGCATTTCACGAAGGTCGTGCTTTATGGCTTCGATATCTGCGCAATACTCGTCTGCAAGTGAGGGAAATTGGGGACCAATCGACTTCTCTGAAGTCGGCTTTTTCCAGTCGGCTAAAAGTCCTAAAGCATCGTCTATAATTTCTTCGACCAACAGCGACTTGGTTTTTGTGGAGGTCATGCCGGTTTCCTCATATCATCCAAATAAACAGCCCACCAATCTGCAAGCTTTACGCGTTCATCCCAATAAAGCCCGCGATTGTAGGCTTTACGCACCTCGTTTCGTTCCACGTGAGCGAGTGCGGCTTCGATGGCGTCGGGGTTCCACAGGCCGCTTTCGTTCGCCAGCGTCGAGAAGCTTGCCCTGAACCCATGCGCTGTCATCTCATCGCCTGAATACCCCATGCGACGTAGTGCGGCATTTAGGGTGTTTTCAGACATTGGACGCTGCCATGAGCGCAAGGACGGAAATAGATAGACGCCATTGCCCGTAATCATGCGCAACTCGTCCAAGAGCGCGATGGCTTGATCTGGCAATGGCACATTGTGGTCGCGGCGCATTTTCATTTTTGAGGCGGGAAGCGACCAGATCTTTTCTTGGAAGTCGAACTCTTCCCATTTTGCATGACGGATTTCGCCCGGCCTTTGGGCAGTAAGCGCCAAGAGCTGCAAGCCTATCCGCGTAGTCGCTTGCCCTTCAAACACGTCGATTTCACGCAACAATGCGCCCAGCGCCTTCGGGTCAGTGATTGCGGCTCGATGCACGCGTGTCGGGCGGATTAGCGCATCTTTGAGCGCATAGGTGGGATCAGTTTCAGCAAGCCCGCTGGCCACGGCATAGCGAAACACAGAGCCGATGCGGGCGCGCAGGCGGTGCGCTGTCTCGTGGTTACCCTTTGCCTCGACCTTGCGCAGGCATTTCAAAATCATCGGCGCAGTGATTTCTGTGATCGGTTTGCGCCCAAAGGCCGTGTTCGCCAATTTGAGGTGATAGGCCGTCTTGTCCAAAGTGGCTTTGGATTTGCCTTCGATCTGTTGCTTGTTCAGAAACGCCACGCCGATTTTCTCAAAGGTGTTGCCATGCGCTTCGCGCGCAAGGGCTTTTGCTTCTTGCTTGGCTTCGCTCGGGTCGATGCCCTCAGCCACTTGGGATCGCGCAACCTCTTTGGCCTTGCGCGCCTTTGCTAACGATACGTCAGGATATTGGCCGATCGACAAAAGGCGTTCTATGCCGTTGATCCGGTATTTGAATTGCCAAAGCTTAGAGCCATTTGGTTTGACCAAGACAAACAGCCCTTCAAAGTCGGAAACTTTATAGGGTTTATCCTTAGGCTTTAAGAATCGCAGCTGGGAATCGCTTAAAGGCATCTGGGGGTATCCAGTTTTCACACATTTACCGATACCCCCACTAGCACCCCCAATCTGGGGGTATCTGGTCGGACAGCACAAAACGCTATCGGACAAAGGAACATCGCAAAACCCTTATAACAAAGGGCTTATTACATGACTTTGGATATTTTCGGATGGTGAAATGGTGCCCCCACACGGACTCGAACCGCGGACCTACTGATTACAAATCAGTTGCTCTACCAGCTGAGCTATAGGGGCATTGAGGGATCGTTTAAGGATTTTGCTGGGGGGGTGCAAGAGGGTTTTTGAGAGTTTTTTGCACTAATTGAAAAACTTTTTCAGGCGCGCTCTCGGCGAGGACGGGGAACACCTTTTTTTCTTGGATATTTGGCATTTCCAAGGTCGCGAGCTGACTGTCGAGTAAAGTGGTCGGCATGTAATGATTTTCGCGTGCGGCCATGCGGGAGAGAATCGCTTCACGTGACCCGTGCAGCAAAATGATCCGCGCGCCCCCTGATTCCTTTTGCAACAGGTCACGGTAGCTGCGTTTCAAGGCAGAGCAGCTGACCACAGCACCACCGTGTTTTAGGGCTGCATCCCGCGCAGCACGGGCCAATGTGGTCAACCAAGGCATGCGCATCTCATCGGTCAAAGGGCGCCCTGCAGACATATGGGCGACGTTTTCAGGCGGATGATAGTCATCACCCTCAAGAAACGGATATCCGGCCTCCTGGGCCAGAGCAGAGGCGATGGTGGATTTGCCACAGCCAGAGACGCCGCCAATGATGATAATGTCAGGGGCGATGGTGTCGGGGATGTGGGAAAGAGTGTCAGACACGATATGCGCCCTTTATGTAAGATTAATTTATGTAAGGTCAGACGCATTTTCAGAGCGCGCCATAAGCAATACAGCCACAAGCCCCACTGAGATCACCAAAAGCGCCGCAGGTGAGGCTTGCTCCAGCTGCTCCAATGAGGCCTTTTCGTGGACCCGCGTGGCCAAAGTATTATAGTTGAACGGACGCAGCAACAGCGTGGCGGGCAGCTCTTTGACGCAATCCACAAAGACGAGCAACAAAGCGGTGCCAACAGAACCACGGATCAACGGAATATAAACGCGGCGCAATGTGCCGCCTAATGTTTGCCCCAAAGACCGCGCGGCCATCGGCAAGGACGGCGCGACACGCCCCATCGCGGCATCAGCTGCCCCCTGCGCGATGGCAAAAAAGCGCACGCAGTAAGCAAAGATGATCGCAAAGGCAGAGCCTGTCAGCAAAAGCCCGATCTCATGCCCTGTGATGTTCACGATCAGATCCGCCAAGGCGTTATCAAATGCGGCGAGAGGAAACAGAATCCCGATCCCTAAAACAGCACCAGGGGCGGCATACCCGAGCGTGGTGAGGGGCAAGACCATACGCGGCAAGGATCGCCCTGTCAGGCGCACACCGTAGACCATGAACAAGGCAGCAGTGACGGTAAAGATCGCGGCAAGACCGGCAACGGTAAGTGTGTTCTTGAACGCCGTGATCAGACCGGGGGCCAACCATTGTTCGGGTTCGCCCAGCGCGTGACCCAAGATCACATAGACAGGCAAAATAAAGCCGATCACAAAAGGCACTGCGCACAGGCCCAGCGCCAACCAAGCGTGCCAGCCAGTGAGGCGGATCGCAGATATGGGGCGCGGATGACGTGCGCCACTGTGATAACGGGCTTTGCCACGCGAGGACTTCTCGAACGCGAGCATCAACAACACAACAAGCAGCACCACAGAGGCGATTTGCGCCGCCCCGCCTGCGTTGCCTGTCTCTAACCATGTTGAGAAAATGCCTGTGGTTAGGGTTTGCACCGCAAAATAGGACACAGTGCCGTAATCTGACACGGTTTCCATCATCACGATGGCAGTGCCTGCAGCGATGGCGGGGCGCGCCATGGGCAGGCCAACACGCCAAAAACGTGCGAAAGGCCCTGCCCCCAAAGCGCGCGACACTTCATAGATCGAACCAGAGTGTTCACGAAAGGCAGAGCGCGCCATCAAAAAGATGTAAGGCGTCAAAGCGGCGGCCAAAACGATGATCGCAGAACCGAGAGAGCGGATTTCAGGAAAGGCGTAATCGCGCGACGAATGCCATCCGAACACAGATCTGAGCGTTGTTTGCACAGGGCCAGCGTATTCCAAAAAATCGACCAAAGCATAAGCGCCGACATAGGCGGGAATCGCCAGAGGCAGCAACAGCAGCCATTCCAACGATTTAGATAAAGGAAACCGATACATCGTCACCAGCCAGGCGGCCCCTGTGCCCACACAAGCCGAAAGCAACGCCACGCCAAAGGTCAAAAGCGCTGTGGTGATGGCGTAACGCGGCAAGGTTGTGGCCAACAGATGCGGCCAGATGTTTTCTGTCGGATGAAAAGCGATCCACAGCACGCTGACGATCGGCATCAACACCAAAACGGCAATCACAACAGAGCCGACAGACCAAAGGTTAGCGCGTTTGACAGAGCGCAACCCCGCCAAACTGCGACGTTTATGGACCGGATCGGTCTGCGGTTGAGTGATTTCGTTGGTCATTGTGAAGACCGCATACGCGAAACCGGTTTCGCTGTCCAGAAAAGCGCATATACTATAAACAGCACAATTTACATCTCCGCACAAATGCCAACACGAGGCCCCACCCTTTTATGAACATCTCATTCCATATCGGCGCGCATTGTACTTATGGCTCGAAACTTATGCGTGGGCTGCTGAAAAACAGGCCCATATTGGAACAGCATGGTGTGATCGTACCGCCGCCCTCGCGCTATCGCGAAGTCTTGCCGCAGGTGATGAAACGGGTCAAGACCAGCCGCGCCACCCCTGAGGCGGAACAAATGGTGCTGGATGAGATCGTCGACACCCAAGATTGCGACCGCATTGTGATGAGCTATGAGGACGTGATTTGCCAACCGCAGGCGATTTTCCACGGGGACCGTCTATACGGCAAGGCCGAGTTCAAATTGAAATGGCTGCGCAACGTGTTCCCCCATAGCCCGATGGAGTTTCACATCGGCGTGCGCAATCCAGCGACATTTATTCCCGAGGCCTGCCCCGACCCCAAAGGCTATGCGAGCTTTATCGGCCAAACTGATTTGGACGCGATCCGCTGGTCTGATTTCATCAATGCGATCCGCACCGCCTGCCCCGATGTGCCGATCACTGTCTTTGCCTATGAGGATACGCCGCTGACGTGGTCACAAATCATGCGCGAAATTGCAGGGCTTGACCCTATGGTGCCCATTGAGGGCGGTTTGGATATCTTAGCACAGATCATGCAGCGCGAGGGCATGAAACGTCTGCGCACCTATTTGCACACGCATCAGCCGCAAAACGAAATTCAACGTCGTCGCATTTTGTCTGCCTTTTTGGACAAATATGTGGACGAGGACGCGAATGAGGAAGAAATCGATCTGCCGGGCTGGGATGACGCCTTGGTGGACCGCCTGTCTGAGCTATACGAGGACGATCTCTACGAGATAGACCGTATCCCTGGCGTGTCCTTTATCCAACCCTAGCATGATGCCTTAAAGTGCGGGTGGCACGATCTGCGTACCTAGGGGGTACGGTGGGACGCGATTAAACCATCCAAGCCTGACACAGGGTGCGCTTTCAGCCATTTGGCCACTTTGCAGCCTGCTGACCCGTAATACAGATCGCTGTATTTTCCAGCCTCAAACCCCGCAGAGCGACGCCAGTCATGATCTGCGACCGGCAAATCCACTTGCGCGTCATCACATGTCGCAGGATCAAGATTAAAACGCGCATCGCCTGACACATAGGTGGCGATACCCTCATCCACCCAAGCAGGAAAGCTGTGTTGCCCCCGCACACCAAGCTGCGCGTGCAAAACCACATGGGCCAGCTCATGCGCGATTATAGCAGTGTCGTGTCCATAAGGGCCAAGATAGAACAGCTTGTCCCCGTAAGTCAGCGCCAACATTTGATGCCCGCCCATAAGGGCATTACAGGTTTGCGTGAAACACACCAAAACACGCGGATGAGCCGCTATTGGTCCAAAGGCGGCCTCGACACGGTCTGTGGCACCCTCATACCGGCGTAAAATGTCGCTGCCATCTGCGCCTGCGTTTGGTTCAATGTAAATATGATCCCCGACTTTGGAAAAACCAAAACATTTGGGGCAAAGCCCTGCCAAAACCGGCGTCAGCCCCAAGACGGCCAAGCCAATGCCAAACCCGATCACCAGCGCCAAAACGGACAACAGGACGCGGCGCCATATGCGCGCGCGTCCTGTGGCCTGTGTCACGTTATTTATATGCGGCACAAATATACGCGATACAAAGTGTCACCTCGTGCTTTGAGACGCAGCGCCAGCGTGGCGCTGAGCCACGGCTTTGGGCTTAGCCCATGCCCAGCGCTTCTTTGTACATTTCCAGTACAGCTTCTTCTTCGGCAATCTCATCGGTGGATTTTTTGCGCAGCGCGATCACTTTGCGCAAGACTTTGGTGTCGTAACCGCGCCCCTTGGCTTCGGCCATCACTTCTTTTTGCTGATCCGCGATGTCTTTCTTTTCCATCTCGAGACGCTCAAAACGCTCTACGAATTGGCGCAACTCGTCTGCGGTCACACGGTAGGTTGCATCTGGACCAGAGGGTGTGTTGTCGTCGATATCCATCATGATAAGGCCTTTTGGTTGTATGCGTTGGTCGAGATCATCGGACCTCTGTTTGAAATGATCCCTAGCGTCCCTGCCCCCCTATGACAAGAGTCCGCAGGTGCTTGGCTGCGGGCTTTGGCAGGATGTTGCGTTTTCGCTTATCGCATCTAGCTTATGGTCTCTTGGCCTCATGACCGCACCTCATAAGCCTTGGGTAAAACTTGCACCCTGTGATCAGACGCAGTAAGCGACGCGCAACCTATATAAAAAGGACATACCATGGATATGCTCATCTATTTTGGCGTCGCCTTGACGTTGGCTGGCGTTGCTTTGCTAGTGTACTGTATCGTTCAAGCGCTTAAAGCGAAAAAACTTGGCGGTTCAGACGAAGAGGTCCGCGCGCGTTTGCAAAAAGTAGTCACACTGAATTTGGTCGCTTTGATGATTTCAGCCATCGGTTTGGGCGCTGTCACTATTGGGGCCATTTTGTCCTAAACATTTTGCCGTTCAGGCGACATATGTCTCTTTGCGAATCTATATGTGTTCTCAGTGAACGGTTAGGGCTTAATCCCCTTCAAAGTTTTGCCCAATTGCTTATCAATCCGTGCGCAAACCCACCCAAATAGACCTACAGTTTCAGCACAAGAAACAGTTAATCATTTGGGCAGGGAAAACCTTTTGATCGTCGCCGAAAGGCCCTAATCAATAGGTAACAATTAACCAAGTTCGTGACACCTCGGAGTAAGGGAACCCCATCCCGATACCCCTTGGACCAGTCGCGATTGGCCAGGCCGCTCAGACACGTAAAGATTGGACACCACCGCAATGGACCACACGCCCGACACAGATGGATCACGCCCTCCATACGGCGACATTTCGGATCTGCCGCGCGATGAATGGCTCGAGGCCATCGAAGATATAGGCGAAGAAGCTGGATATTTTGAGCCTTTGGGCGAAGATCATTGCGTGATGTTCTTAGACGACAGCCCGCGTCTGCTGGTGACCTTCGAATCCTATGAAAGCATCACAGAACGCAGCGACGACGGCCTGCCACTGGGCATGCACTTTGCGCAAAAAAATGGCTGGTCTCATTTGGCCATCATCGCCCATGGCAACGACCCAACATCGCATTGGTTCCGCGCCCCTAACATCTACGGCTATTTTGACCGTCTGGTGAATGATGGTTTTTTCGAAGACTTCGACCAAGTGGCCTTTTACGGGGCTGGGGCCAGTGGATATGCGGCTTGTGCCTATTCCGTCGCCGCCCCCGGCGCCACAGTGATCGCCATCGCCCCCCAAGCCACATTGGACGCCCGCCTTGCCTCATGGGACACCCGTTTTGGCAACACCCGCCGCATGGATTTCACCACGCGCTATGGCTTTGCCCCTGACATGGTGGATGCGGCTGAAACGGCGCTTGTGCTTTATGACCCGCAGGTCGCGTTGGATGCCATGCACGCGGCGCTTTTCAACCGCCCGCACATCCGTCTGCGTCCTCTGCGCAACTTTGGCGCTGACCCCGAATTCGAGATGCTTGAAATGAACGCGGTTGAGCCGCTCCTTGTGGCTGCGATGGATGGTGACTTGAACACGCGCAGCATCACACGCGCCTTACGCAATCGGCACGATCATATGGGACATCTGCGCCGCCTTCTGAATGAGCTCACCGCCAAAGATCGCCCCGTTTTGACACTGCATTTGTGTAACCATGTTCTTAAAACCCGCGATGCTTGGCGGTTCAGGAAAGCGCTCAAGGCGGCCAAAGCGGAAATCGCCGACCGTCAAGCCGCCCATGCCAAAGACAGTGCAAACTCTGCGGGCTAACCCCATCGCGCCCTATCCGGCCAAGCCACCGTCCTCTTCGACAAAGGCACAAATCTGGTCCACACCCTGCCCTGCGCGCAGCGATGCCATCACATAAGGCAAGGCTTTGCGCGCGGCCTGCGTGTCGTGTTCCAACTGCGCCAGATCAACCCCCACATAGGGCGCAAGATCGACCTTATTGACCACCAATAAATCAGATCGCGTCAACCCGGGGCCCTTCTTGCGCGGAATGTCTTGGCCAGCAGCGGTGTCGATCACATAGATCGTCAAATCCGCCAGCTCTGGCGAAAAAGTCGCCGCCAGATTGTCGCCACCGCTTTCGATCAATATCACATCCAAATCGGGGATTTTACCGTTCAAATCGGCAATCGCCGCCAAATTGATCGATGCATCTTCGCGGATGGCTGTATGCGGACAGCCCCCTGTTTCCACACCACGAATACGCTCAAGCGGCAAAATTTGTTGCCGCATCAATGCCTCTGCATCCTCACGCGTGAAAATGTCATTGGTGATCACCGCCACGGAATAGCGTTTGGACAGTTCCTTGGCCAAAGCCCCCGTCAGCGTGGTTTTCCCCGCCCCAACCGGTCCGCCGATACCGACCCGCAAAGGTCCATTTTTTGACGCCATTTTCTTATTCCTCAACTCTAAAATTCGGTATTGAACGTGTCAGCTTTTGAACAGCCGCACATCCATATCTTCATGTTGGGCAGCGCCTAAATCGGCGACAAAAGCACTTGTTGTCAGCCCCTCTACAGTCGCGCCCAGCGCCGCCCGCGCTTGCGCTGCAATCTGATCATGCAGCCCCGCCAAAACGCTTTGTCCCGCAGATTGCCCCAAGGGCACGAACCTTACAGCTGCACTGACAAGGTTGGCGGTAAAGCTATGTAAATACAGCGCAATCACTGTTTCAGCATCAACATCCAAAGCCCGCGCAGCTTGCCCCACGGCCACAGGCAAAGCGCAAGACGCAATCTCAGGACCGCCCATCTGCGCCACGGTGCGCACAAAGGCCGCGCCCTGATCCGATGTCTCCATCCAACGTTCACGCGTGCCAGCCAGCGCCTCGGCCAAATCCGCCAAGTCCCTTGGATCGCCCCCCGCCAAAGTCATCGCCAAAAGCCAAGCATCCACCTTGCCGCCACCATAGGCCAAAGTGTCCGACAGCCAAGCCTTCAAAGTCGCGGCATCATTTACCTTGCCCTCAGTGATTGCCAATTCCAATGCATGGGAATAGGCGAAAGCCCCCAAGGGAAAAGACGGAGACAGCCATTGCGTCAAACTGAGAAGCCCCAGATTCGCACTAAGCGTGGCAGGCGTTGGGTTTATCTCACCCCTCATGTGCGTGCCCGTGATGCGTATGGTTGGGGTGCGTGTGGTCGTGAGAATGGTCATGGCTATGGTCGTGATCGTGATCGTGGTCGTGACTGTGCCCCTGCGCAGGCCCATGGTCATGCCCCATCGTACGCCCATGCCCGTAAGCGCCGCCCTCAGGCGTGAACGCCGTACAAATGTCACGCACCTCTGCCCCCAATTGAAGCACCATCGCCTTGATCACCGGATCGCGCCTGATCACCAACTGATCTGCCCCCAATGCGCAAGGTGTATGACGATTGCCGATATGCCACGCATAACGCAACATATCTGGCCCTGTGATCGATAACAGGTCTTCGTCGGCGGCTTGGATCGTCACAACCCGACCATCCTCAAGCAAAAACCCCTGCCCCGCCATCACAGAAACCGTCTGAGGCAGATCGACGTAGAACGCCTCGCCGCTGAGCATCGTCAATTTCTTACGCCGCAGCAGTCGCTGATCATAGCTCAACGCCACGATGTCATCACTTTGCGCGTTTTGCACGACCTCAAATGATTTTTGCAGGCTCATGCCACACTCCTTTGTTGAAAATTGGCCTGTTGAAATTTGGGGTTTCTTAACCGATTCGCCCCCAAAAAGAGGGTAAGGAGATTCTGCCCATGCCCCATACCCTGTTGCCCGCTGTTGACGAATTGGCCGACCTGCGTCGCAACCTTGCCGATTTGCGCCAGCGCGAACTTGAATTGTGTGATGAAATTCGTGCGGCCGCGACCGAAATCGGTGCCACGCAGGTCGCGGGCGACACGCGCATGGCCATGATTGAAACGCGCAGGCCACGGCAGTTGGATACCTCCAAACTGCCCAACGAGATTTTGAACAATCCCGATATGTTTAGCGCGCCCCCCCAGACCTATGTGCTGCTCTGGCCAAAGACACACAGGGCTAAAATGGATAGCACGCGGGATGACTTTGAACCTGTCGCGGACAGCAGCTCTCTTGATCCTATCGTTGAGGCTCCGATCTTTGAGACGATGGGGGCTGAGGGGACTAATACTCCTCTGCCCGCGTTGGATATGCCCACTCTCGACGCCCACAACATTGCCAGTGCTGCCAAAGAAATCGCTGCACCCGCCGACCTGCGGGCCACGCAGTTTACAGATCTGCAGCCCATGGGCGATTTGACAGAAGAAGACCTCGATGCTGCGATTTACGCCGCAGGTCAAAGCATGCCCCCCGCGATTGACCCCGATGCAGTGCTCAGCACCGATGCCTTGCAAGCCGACCTCGACACGCGCGTGGAAAATTCGGAAACATTTGAAACCAAAGAGCCTGCGTCTTTCGTGACGCGCCGCATCGTCGGAATGACCGCTTAAAAGGGCAGCAATCACAGACCATCTTGGCACAAAAGTACCGCCAAACGTAGCTCCAGAAGGAAACATCCCATGTACCAGCCCAATTGCCCCGTTGACGAACTTGCAAAACTGCGTGCGAAAATCGCCGAACTGCGCGCCCGTGAAACCACGCTTGAGGCACGGTTTATTGAGCTGAGCAATCACAGCACGTTTACTGGCTTCTCTGGCAATGTTGTGGTGAGTCATTCCATCCATGACGTCTTTGATATTTCCAAATTGCCCGAAACCATTTTGAACGATCCCGCGTTCTATGCGCGACACCAAGTCACTTCGGTGCGTATCGAACCGCATGATGACATCGACAGCCAATCGTGGATCGCGGGGATCGGCAAGCCCGCTGCTTCCAATATGATTGAACATCGATAACGCGTGACGACAATCCGCTATATGCTGAGCCATAGCAACGCAAAGCGGCTGCATCAAAAAACAAGCCGTTTGCGCGGTGCCACCCCACGATATGCCGCGCCCATGTAATCGGCCAGCAAGGCCATATCCATTTGGCTCAGATTCACTTGGGACCAACCGTCGTCTTGCGCCTCGGTCACGCCAGAGCGACAAAATTCGAACAAAGCCGTATGTTGTGGGACGCCAAGTTTTAGCAGCCCAACGCCCTTGCCGCGCAGAACGGCAAAGTCATTGTCCTCATGCGAAAAGACCTGATCTCCCTTAACGTTTGATTGCGTGACATCTTTATGGGATGCGGCCAATGCCATGAAAATTTTGTCAGGAACGCCCATTAAAACATAAAGTATCGTTGCGCCATCGGAAGCTCCGATGCGGGTTCACAGGTCAAAAGCTCGCCATTCGCGCGCACTTCATAGGTCTCGGGATTGACCTCGATATGCGGTTTGGCCGTGTTCATCACCATATCAGATTTGCCAATATTACGCGTATTTTTCACCGCCAAGGTCGATTTTGCCAAACCGTATTTTGACGCCACATCAGCGGCTTGCGCCGATTCAGACACAAAAATCACAGCAGAACGTTCCACCGCGCGCGCCATCGCGCCAAACATCTGCCGCGTATAAACAGGTTGCGGCGTCGGAATTGACGCATTCGGATCACCCATCTGTGCCACAGCGATGGACCCGCCCAGCACCACCATATCAGGTTTCACCCCAAAGAACGCAGGCGTCCACATCACCAAATCAGCGCGTTTGCCAACGGCGATCGAGCCGATTTCAGCGCTCATACCATGGGCGATGGCGGGATTGATGGTATATTTTGAAATATAGCGTTTGACGCGGACGTTGTCATTCTCGCCAGTTTCATCCGACAAGCGCCCACGCTGTTTTTTCATCTTATCAGCGGTTTGCCATGTGCGGATCAACACCTCGCCCACGCGCCCCATCGCCTGAGAGTCGGACGCGATGATCGAAAACGCGCCCATGTCGTGCAAGATGTCTTCGGCAGCAATGGTTTCTTTGCGGATACGGCTTTCGGCAAAGGCCACGTCTTCGGGGATGGATTTATCGAGGTGGTGACAAACCATCAACATATCGAGATGTTCTTCGAGCGTGTTCACCGTATAGGGCCGCGTCGGGTTGGTGGAACTTGGGATCACATGTTCTTCGCCCACAACTTTGATAATGTCAGGCGCGTGTCCGCCACCTGCGCCCTCTGTGTGAAACGCGTGAATGGTGCGGCCTTTCATCGCCGCGACAGTGTTTTCAACGAAACCGGATTCATTCAACGTATCGGTGTGGATCATCACTTGGACATCCATGTCATCGGCCACAGACAGACAGCAATCAATCGCGGCAGGTGTCGTTCCCCAGTCCTCGTGCAGTTTCATCGCGCACGCGCCCGCGTCAATCATCTCGACCAAGGCTTGCGGTTGCGAGGCGTTGCCTTTGCCTGTCAAACCGATGTTCATCGGCACACCGTCCAGCGCTTGCATCATCCGCTCGATATGCCACGGGCCGGGCGTACACGTGGTGGCCAAAGTGCCATGCGCAGGGCCAGTGCCGCCACCCAGCATGGTGGTCACACCAGAATGTAGAGCGTCATCAATCTGTTGCGGGCAAATGAAGTGGATGTGACTGTCAAAGCCTCCAGCGGTGATGATGCGCCCCTCGCCCGCCAGAATTTCAGTGCCAGGCCCGATGATGATGTCGACACCCGGCTGGGTATCGGGGTTTCCGGCTTTGCCGATCCCAGCAATGCGCCCGCCTTTGAGGCCGATATCTGCTTTATATATGCCAGTGGAATCCACGATCAGCGCATTGGTGATCACGGTGTCAACAGCCCCTTGGGCGCGCGACAATTGCGATTGGCCCATGCCATCGCGGATCACTTTGCCGCCACCGAATTTGACCTCTTCGCCGTAAGGCCCAGTGAGATCGCGTTCGACTTCGATGATCAGATCGGTGTCAGCCAGCCGCAGTTTGTCGCCCGTTGTGGGACCAAACATATCGGCGTAGGTGGCGCGGGAAATTTTTGCAGGCATGTGAGAGGTCCCTCTTCAGTATTCTTCATAGGCGAGGCGCATGTCTTGGGTGCGGCGCTCGGTGAGCGTGGCCATGCACGCATATTCGATCAGCGGGCGAATAGACCCGCCCTCGTAAAGCTGCCCTTCGGCAGTGCAGGCAGCGTCACGGTAAGGAACCCACGCGCGCTGAGCATCACGAAGGGCCAGATCTGCGCCGTTTTCATAGGCTTTGGCTCGCGCCATGGCCCAGGCGTAGACTTCGTTCAAAGCCAAATCGGCAGCCTGAAAGTCTTGATAGGCACAGGTGTTCATGTCGCGCTGCGTCATTGCATTGTCGCAATCAAGATCAGCGTCTTGAGCGATGCAAGCCCCAGCCCACAGAAGACCGCCAAGCAGCGTTATGCCCCAACGCGACTTCAAAGCGCGCCTGAGATTTTAGAATTGAACCCATAGACTTCGCGTTTGCCAGACAGCGCCACCAAATGCACTTCGCGGGTTTGACCGGGTTCGAATCGCACGGCAGTGCCTGCGGCGATATCCAAACGCTGGCCGCGTGCGGCATCACGATCAAAGGACAAAGCGGCGTTGGTTTCATAGAAATGGTAATGCGAACCGACCTGCACAGGACGATCGCCCGTATTGGACACTTCGAGTGTTGTGACGGGCGCGCCTGCGTTCAGTTCGATCTCGCCCTCTGCGATGATATATTCTCCGGGGATCATAGCGTGCTCCTATCGAATGGGGTGATGAACGGTGACCAATTTGGTGCCGTCAGGGAATGTGGCTTCGACCTGCACGTCGTGGATCATTTCGGAAATGCCCTCCATGCACATATCTTTGGTAACAACATGGGCTGCGGTTTCCATCAGTTCGGACACCATTTTGCCGTCGCGTGCGCCTTCGACCACGAAATCGGTGATCAAAGCGATGGCTTCGGGGTGATTGAGTTTCACCCCCCGCGCCAGCCGCCCGCGCGCCACCATCGCAGCAACTGAAATCAGCAGTTTGTCTTTTTCCCGAGGCGTCAGATTCATGATCGGTCCTTATACTTGCCAAACCCGTGGCAGCGTTGTGCCACGAATTTTTGTCAAAACTTGCGCCACATAGCGACGCAGCGGATAGCCGTCTTGGGCCATCGCACGAATGATGAGTTTGCCATTCCAGCCAGAGACACCAGTCTTTACGCCCTGTTGCGACAGTGGCTTGAGCAGGTCAGCTAAGGCTTCGGCCCCTTGATCAAACAGCCCGATGGTGGCGAAGGCCCGCATGTAGCCAAGTGTCACAGCGCTGTCGCGGCCCGCCAAAACATCGGCATTGATTTCAAAAGGATCTAGAAATTCAAGACGCCCTGCGCGGGTCACCCTGCGCGTGTCTTTTAAGTGCAAGGTCTGAATCGTCTCGCCCATCGCGGCACGACCCAGCACTAAGGATTCCACAAACAAAAGCCGCGCATCAGCAGCAATCGTCGCATGGGTTGTACGCGTCAGGCGGGATTTTTCGAACAAAATCGTCTCTTGCGGCAACCATTCCAATGACGCGCCCTGCCCTGCGATCAAATCGACTTTGACCTCGGCGGCCTCAGATGTCGCAGTCGACGCATAAGCACGCTCAGCGGTTTGCGAGGTGCCGATCAAAGTGGTCTGGTCGAGCGCTTCAAGGTGATATTCAAGGCGATCCCCGCCAGTCAGCCCACCAGAGGTATTCAAAAAAACAACCTCAGGCGTGCCTGTGTGAATTTTCGGCATCATCGCTTTGGCAGACCCTGATTGATGCAAATCCCGCAAGCCCTGCGGGCCAAAAATTACACGCCCACGACCACGTACGCGCTGCATCACTGGCGGGTTTTGTGTGGGCATTTGTGGGGCGGGCGCATCAAGCATCAAAGTCTCCGTTCTTTGCGACGCTAACGCTGCGAGGGGGGCTGCTTCAATGCTTGGCGTGGCGAAACGGTGATGCCGCGCATCATTTTATGACCATTCGCTCAAAAAATAGGCGGCCTATGTGCGCAGCCGCCACTAGCACTTTTGCGGGATAAGCGTTATGCGATTTGCATGACCGATACACTCACACTCCGCCGCCCCGATGATTGGCATTTGCACCTGCGCGATGGCGCGATGATGCAAGCCGTCTTGCCCGAAACCGCACGCCACTTTGCGCGCGCCATCATTATGCCGAACCTTGTGCCCCCTGTGGTGCGCAGTGCCGATGCCGCCGCTTACCGCGATCGCATCTTGGCCGCTTTGCCCGAGGGATCAGATTTCGAGCCACTGATGACGCTCTATCTGACGGAAGATACCGACGCGAATGATGTGGCTGCGGCCCATGCCAGTGGGTTGGTGAAGTCAGTGAAATTATACCCTGCGGGGGCAACAACCAATTCCAATTCCGGCGTGCGCAATTTTGACAATGTGCGCCCTGTGCTTGAAAAGATGGCTGAAATTGGCTTGCCGTTGTGTTTGCACGGCGAAGTGACCACCGCAGATGTTGATATTTTTGACCGCGAGGCTGTGTTCATCGACACGGTGCTAGACCCAATTCGGCGCAGCACCCCTGGTCTGAAAGTTGTGATGGAACATATCACGACGAAAGACGGTGTGGATTATGCGCGCTCTGCCGACACGGGACTGGCGGCAACCATCACAACGCATCACTTGGTGATCAACCGCAACCATATTTTGGTCGGCGGCATCAAACCGCATTACTATTGCCTGCCTGTGGCCAAACGCGAAGAACACCGCCTTGCGCTGGTTGAGGCTGCAACCTCTGGCGATCCGCGCTTCTTCCTTGGCACTGATTCCGCGCCGCATCTGGATCATCTCAAAGAAAATGCTTGCGGCTGTGCGGGCTGTTTCACCGCCACCAACACGCTGTCGATCTTGGCTGAAGTGTTCGAGGCCGAGGGCAAGCTGGACAATCTTGAAGGCTTTACCTCGCTCAACGGTCCACGCCACTACGGTTTGCCGCTGAATGACGGCACGATTACCCTGCGCAAAGGGGCAGCCGTTGCATACCCCAAACACATCGCCACACCCGAAGGCCCCGTCACTGTGTTTGACCCGATGATGCCGCTGCATTGGTCGGTTGAGACCTAACAGTTCAAGACCTATTCGCATTTAAGATCCAAAGGACACTGCCATGATCCCGTCTTCCTTTCCTGACTCCACAGAAATCGCCCGCCTGACGGCCCGTATGTTGCTTGAAATCAAAGCCGTTGATTTCAACGCGGCCGATCCCTTCACATTGGCATCAGGCCTGCCAAGCCCGACCTATGTGGATTGCCGCAAGCTGATTTCCTACCCACGCATTCGTTCGACCCTGATGGATTTTCTGTCTGTCACCGTGATGCGCGATGCGGGTTTTGAAGCGTTTGACAATATCGCAGGTGGCGAAACGGCAGGCATTCCCTTTGCGGCGATGGTGGCAGAACGCCTTGCTTTGCCAATGACCTACGTGCGTAAAAAGCCAAAAGGTTATGGTCGCAATGCACGTATCGAGGGCACGATGTCCGAAGGCGAACGGGTGTTGCTGGTCGAAGACCTGACCACAGATGGCGGATCAAAACTGTCCTTTGTCGACGCTATCCGCGATACGGGTGCTACCTGTGGGCATACGGCGGTGATTTTCTACTACGGTATTTTCCCAGAGACAGAAAAAACATTGGGCGATCACGGTATCCAACTGCACTCTCTGTGCACATGGTGGGATGTCTTGGCTGAAGCAAAATTGCAAAAATCCTTTGATGCAGAAACCTTGGCCGAAGTTGAGAAATTCCTCAACGCGCCACGCGACTGGCAAGAGGCCAACAAAAGGGCCTGAGGCCCACGGCTTTTGCAAGCAGGCCCAAGTACGATAATGCTTAAACGCTGCCTCAAATCGGGCGGCGTTTATTTTTTATTGGGCTTGCGATCAAGATATAGCGCCAACATTTCCGCGTCCCCTACATTCTGTGGCACGCAAAGTTATCCACAAAACATACCATTTGAACCTCGCCCCCGAGTCTCGTTACAAGATGCGAACCAAGCCCAAATGGGTAGGCCCATAACATAGGGCACATGACAGGAAGACCACCGGATGAACGACGATTTCGCCACGCTGAACAACTCGCAAGGGTCTGATGATCCAGGTTACACCGACATGCCCGAGACGGCTGAAGCCTTGCCGAGTGTGCCTGAAACGGGCACCGCAGTGACCGCGCAATCCGGTGCGGTGATCTCGTCTTACGCCGACGCACAGCCGCATAATACCGAGGCCGAACAGCAATTGCTGGGCGCGCTTTTGACCAACAATGATGTCTATGACAAAATTGCATCCGTCATTCAGCCTGAGCATTTCTACGACCCTGTGCACCGCGATATTTTCGAAAAAGCCGCCGAACGCATCGCGAAAAACATGCTGGCCTCGCCTGTGACGCTTAAGGCTTACATGGAAGATCACAAAGGCCTGCAAGAATTGGGTGGGCCTGCGTATTTGGCGCGTTTGGCGGCTTCAGCGATTTCGACTTATGCCGTGCGTGACTATGCGCAATTGATCTATGATCTGTTCATTCGCCGCCAGTTGATCGAGCTTGGCAACGAGATCGCAGGCTCTGCGGCCAGCGGGTTGGAAAGCCGCGAACCGACCGAGCAAATCGTCTCAGCCGAACAAAAGCTGTATTCCTTGTCCGAGCAGGGCAAAGTGGATTCTGGGTTTAAATCCTTCCTATCGGCCGTGACCCAAGCGGTTCTCAACGCCAATGCAGCTTACGAGCGCGGGGGCGGCATGGCGGGGATATCGTCAGGTCTGGTGGATCTCGATAAAAAGATGGGCGGCTTGCACAAATCCGACCTTATCATTCTGGCGGGGCGTCCTTCGATGGGCAAAACCTCACTGGCGACCAACATCGCTTACAACGTGGCCAAAGCCTATAAAAAGGGCGTCATGCCCGATGGCAAAGAGGGCGCGATTGAGGGCGGCGTTGTTGGATTTTACTCGCTCGAGATGAGCGCAGAACAGTTGGCGGCACGTATTTTGGCCGAAGCCGCCGAGATTTCATCGCATAAAATTCGCCAAGGGGATATGGAAGAGGACGAGTTTCGCCGCCTGATCGAAGCCGCGAAAACCCTTGAGACCTGTCCCTTGTATATCGATGACACCCCTGCCTTGCCGATTTCGCAATTGGCGGCCCGTGCGCGGCGTTTGAAACGCACCCATGGTTTGGATGTGTTGATCGTCGACTATTTGCAACTGGTACGCGGCACGCCCAGCACCCAAGGCAACCGTGTGCAAGAGATCGGCGAAATTTCCATGGGCCTGAAAGCCATCGCCAAGGAACTGAACATCCCAGTGATTGCGCTGTCTCAGTTGTCGCGGACAGTGGAAAGCCGAGACGACAAACGCCCGCAGCTGTCGGATTTGCGCGAATCTGGATCGATCGAGCAAGACGCCGACGTGGTGATGTTTGTGTACCGCGGCGAATATTACAAAGAGCGCGAGAAACCGGACGACCACAACCACGAAGCCATCGCAGCATGGCAAGAAGAAATGGAACGTCTGCACGCGAAGGCCGAAGTGATCTTGGGCAAGCAACGTCACGGCCCCATCGGCACAGTGACCCTGTCGTTCACCGCCGAATTCACCCGCTTTGGCAACTTGGCCTATGAGCATCATCTGCCTGGCGCAGAAGAGTACTAAGTTAATCTTGTTTTAAGGAGCATTGATCAGCGGTGGTTTTGGGCTTGCGCCGCGCGCCCCAGCTGGTCAAAACACGTTTATGGGCACGTCTACATTACATATCGATCTTAGCGCTTTGGCACGCAATTGGCGGGCATTGGACGCAAAATCTGCGAAAACCGTTGAAACAGCTGCGGTTGTCAAAGCTGACGGCTATGGCATAGGCGCAGGCAAAGCCGCGCGGGCTTTGGCCAAAGCGGGCGCAAAAACCTTTTTTGTCGCCGCCGCTGAAGAAGGTGTGATCCTGCGCGAGGCCTTGGGGCCGAGCCCGCGCATTTGCGTCTTTGGCGGACATATGTCTGGCGACACGGATATGATTGCGGACATGCAATTGACGCCGATGCTCAATTCGCTGGATCAGATCACCCGCCATTTCGAAGCCCTGCCTGGTCATCCCTTTGGCGTGCAACTGGACACAGGCATGAATCGTTTGGGCATGGAAGCCAATGAATGGGACGCCGTGCGCGATCTGGTGATGACAGCGGAACCGATGTTGATCATGTCGCATCTGGCCTGTGCGGATGAGCCGGATCATCCGATGAACGCGCAGCAATTGGCGGAATTTCACAAGATGACCGACGGTTTGAACGCCCCGCGTGCGCTCTCGGCCACGGGTGGAATTTTGCTTGGGCCTGAGTATCATTTCGACCTAACGCGTCCGGGCATTGGTCTTTATGGCGGCTTGCCGTTTGAGGACGCCGAACCTGTGGTGCGGGTGGAATGTCCGATCATCCAAATTCGCGATGTGGCAGCGGGCGAAACCGTGGGCTATGGCAATGCATGGACCGCCGACCTGCCCTCACGTGTGGCGACAGTCTCGGCGGGTTATGCAGACGGGATCACCAGACATATTTCGGGCAAAGCTGTGCTGTTTGACGGCGATACCCCCTGCCCGCTTTTGGGCCGCGTGTCGATGGATTTGATCACAGTCGATGTCACCCATTTGGATCACACGCCGCGTTCGCTTGATCTATTATGCGCCCATCAAACGGTGGATGATTTGGCTGATATTGGCGGGACGATTGGCTATGAAGTGCTGACCTCGTTGGGGCGGCGGTATAACAGGCGGTATCGCGGATGAACCCTGGCGTGATCACACGGCCACTCGCGGTCCTTGGGCGCGCAAGCCTTGGGGCTTTGGCGGGACTTGGGCGCTTGGTGATTTTTGCGCTGGCGACTGTGCGCCATATGGTGACACCGCCGTTTTATTCACGCGAATTTATGTCGGCGCTATTGAATGTCGGCTATCTGTCCTTGCCCGTCGTTGGTCTGACTGCGTTTTTCACTGGTGGCGCTTTGGCCTTGCAGATTTATTCCGGCGGAGCGCGTTTTTCTGCCGAAGCCGTGGTGCCGCAGATCGTGGCCATCGGCATGGTGCGCGAACTTGGGCCTGTTTTGGTCGGCTTGATGATTGCTGCACGGGTGACCGCATCGGTCGCGGCAGAAATCGCCACGATGAAAGTGACCGAACAGATCGACGCATTGGTCACGCTGTCGACACATCCGATGAAATATCTCACAGTGCCACGGGTTTTGGCAGGGCTTTTGACGGTGCCGCTTTTAGTTGGTATTGGCGATATTATTGGCATCTACGGTGGCTGGCTGGTCTCGACGCAATCGCTTGGCTTCAACCCAGCAAGCTATATGCAAAACACGGTCAACTTTTTGCAGCCGATTGATGTGTTATCTTCGCTCGCCAAAGGGGCTGTCTTTGGCTTTATCGCCACGCTTATGGGGTGCTATTACGGTATGCAATCGGGCCGAGGCGCCCAAGGGGTTGGCGCTGCAACCAAGTCGTCAGTTGTGGCGGCTGCGATCCTCATTTTGGCAGCAAACTTCCTTCTGACACAGGCGTTTTTCTCGATATGATAGAGCTTTCAAACGTCCATAAATCCTTTGGATCGAAACAAATCCTGCGCGGTGTTGACCTGAATGTTGCCCGCGGTGAAAGCCTTGTGATCATTGGCGGCTCTGGCACGGGGAAATCCGTGACCCTCAAATGTGTTTTGGGGCTGATTATGCCCGATCAAGGTGTGATCAAGGTCGACGGCGAAGACGTGACGCAAACAGGGGATCGCGACGCCTTTTTGGCCAAATTTGGCATGTTATTCCAAGGCGGCGCGCTGTTTGATTCGATTCCTGTGTGGCAAAACGTGGCTTTTCGATTGTTGCGCGGCACGCTTAAACGTCCGCGATCTGAGGCCCGCGAAATCGCGATTGAAAAACTGCGCCGCGTAGGCCTGTCGCCTGATGTGGCGGATCAACTGCCAGCAGAACTGTCGGGTGGTATGCAAAAACGTGTGGGACTGGCCCGCGCGATTGCTGCTGATCCCGAGATCATTTTCTTTGATGAGCCTACCACGGGTCTTGATCCGATTATGGCGGGCGTTATCAATGATTTGATCCGTGAAATCGTTGTTGAAATGGGCGCGACAGCCATGACGATCACCCATGACATGACCTCGGTACGGGCCATTTCGGACACCGTGGCGATGCTGCACGGCGGAAAGATTCGCTGGAGCGGCCCTGTCACCGAGATGGATTCGGGCGAAGACCCCTATTTGCAGCAGTTCATCACCGGATCGGCGGATGGTCCGATCGAGACTTTGCGATAATCGAGCAACGATATTCAAAAAGACCGTTTGCAACCTGAGCATTAAGGTAACGAACTGGTTAACTTTGTTTCCCGTGGGGACACAATCCCCGAGTTTCCCCATAAAACATTGATTTTTTGTTATTATATTGCTTCATTCTTGGGCAACGAACGTGGGGTAACGATGATGATACAAGATCAAACAGCACCGGCTTGGACGGCTGGGCGCAATTTGCGCAACATTGTCCAGCTTGCAACTCAGGGCCTTCTGATCGCCCTTGCTTTGACAGCGACCATTGCAACTGTTTTGTCGTTTCTAGGCGTCATCCCATGGCTGTCATTGAACCTGATTTCCGCATCCGACGAGAGCCTAGCTATCGGTATTTGGGTGCAATCCTTGGGCACCGCGCTGTTGATCGGGCTTTGCGCCTTTTTACCCGGCGTGCATCACATCCAACGCTTGGAACGGTCGCACCGCGATTTCAAACTGTCGATGGATGATGTGGCCAGAGCGTACCAAATTTCGCACGCAGAAGATCGCAGTGGCGTATTTGCGCTATCCTCGGAATTTGAAGACATGCGGGACCGTTTGGACAGAATGCGCAAGCACCCTGATTTAGGTCATCTGGAGCCTGAAATTTTGGAATTGGCAGCACAGATGTCACATATGACCCGCGACTTGGCTTTGGTTTATTCAGAACCCAAAGTCGCACGGGCCAAAGAATTTTTACGTCATCGCCAAGAGGAACTGGACAGGTTCAACGAGAACCTCAGTCTTGCCTTGACTGTAACACAGGAATTACAGCGCTGGCAAAATGACGTCGAAGCCTCTGAATTGGAGGCCAACCGCCAGATGGATCGCCTTGAGAAAGATCTCAAAGAAATCTTGCCACAACTTGGGTATGAGATGGACGAAGACCGCCGCGATGACAGCGATCTGGTTGAGGCCAAAGTGGATGATGGCAAAGTCGTGCCTTTGTCATCGGGCAGTGCTGCAAAAAGCCTTACAGAAGCAGACAGACAGGGCAGCGGATTTGAGCGACCAAACTAAGCGCGCTTGACAGTTGTGCGCGGTATCGCCACCTCTAGGCCATGACTGTGCCCCGCCTTTTGAACCTCTCGCTGTTGATTTTATTCCCCATCGCTTGGGCGGCCCCCTTGCTGCGCGCGGGTCTTTTGCCGATCTTTGGCATGACAGAAATTTCGGTCCTGTCAGGCGTGCAAAGCTTGTGGAACACCGACATTTTACTGGCCCTCATTGTCGTGATTCTGGCCCTGATCGCCCCTATCGCCAAGGTGATCGCACTTGAGGGGCTGCTCGGAGGCTGGTTGACCGCCCGCGTGAAGCCCTATCTGTTTCATCTGGCGCGTTTGGCCATGGCAGATGTGTTTTTAATCGCCATTTATATCACCGTCATAAAGGGTCTAGGCATCGGGCGCGTGGATGTCGGCTGGGGGCTGTATCTGTTCACGGGCTGCGTTTTGGCCTCGCTGGGTTTAAGTATTTTCGCCCATAAAAACAAAGCCGCTTGATCGCAGCCGCTGATTAACGCTACAACGGACAAAAGAGAACATAGCACGAACACACCGTGCGATTGACCCGAGCGGAGCACCACATGGCCAAAGCCCAAACCAATTTCACCTGTAGTGCCTGTGCGGCTGTGTACACCAAATGGTCGGGGCGCTGCGACAGTTGCGGCGATTGGAACACGATTGTCGAAGAAAAACCTTTGTCCAAATCCGGTCCGTCCAAGAAAACACTCGGTGGCATGCGCGGCAAGACGGTGCCGTTGAGCGATCTGTCCACCAAAGAAGCCCCGCCCCCCCGCACAGAATGTGGTTTGGGCGAATTGGACCGCGTCTTGGGTGGCGGGCTTGTGCCAGCTTCAGCGATTTTGGTGGGCGGTGATCCAGGCATCGGCAAATCCACCTTGATGTTGCAAGCGGCTGCTAAATTCGCGCAGGCGGGCCTGAAGACGATCTATGTCTCGGGCGAGGAATCTTCGGCCCAAGTGCGGATGCGCGCCCAAAGGCTTGGCCTTGGCGATGCCCCCGTGAAACTGGCCGCTGAAACCAATCTGCGCGATATTTTGACCACATTGGAAGCCGAAGAACCTGATCTGGTGGTCATCGATTCCATTCAAACCATGTGGGCGGACAACGTCGAAAGCGCGCCGGGGTCTGTCAGCCAAGTGCGCGCGGCGGCGCATGAAATCGTGACCTTTGCCAAATCGCGCAACGTGGCGGTGATCATTGTTGGCCATGTCACCAAAGACGGACAACTTGCTGGTCCGCGCGTGGTTGAACATATGGTCGATACGGTTTTGTATTTTGAAGGCGAGCGCGGGCATCATTTCCGTTTGTTGCGCGCAGTGAAAAACCGCTTTGGGCCAGCGCAAGAAATCGGCGTGTTTGAAATGACCGGCGATGGCTTATGCGAAGTGACCAATCCATCGGCGTTGTTTTTGTCGGAACGCGACAAGCCCACGGCGGGGTCTGTGGTTTTTGCAGGCATTGAAGGCACGCGACCTGTCTTGGTTGAGTTCCAAGCACTGGTGGCTCCATCGCCAAATGCCCAAGCGCGGCGCACGGTTGTGGGCTGGGATGGCGGGCGGTTGTCGATGATTTTGGCGGTGCTCGAATCGCGTTGCGGCATCCCATTCGCGGGGTTGGATGTGTACTTGAATGTCGCAGGCGGCATGAAAGTCACCGAACCTGCCGCCGATTTGGCCGTGGCTGCGGCTTTATTATCTGCGCGCGAAGACACGGCAATTCCCAAAGACTGTGTGGTTTTCGGGGAACTGTCGCTGTCTGGAGGGCTGCGTCCGGTCAATCAGACCGAAAACAGGTTGAAAGAAGCGCAAAAACTTGGTTTTTCATCTGCAATCGCACCATCCCGTTCGAAAGCAGGGGATGGAACTGGCATGCAGATTCGTTATATGGACGATCTTGTCGGCTTTGTTGGCGACGTTTTTGGTGCGGGCTAATAGCGCGCATTTTGGTGCGGGCTAAATCAGCACGTGAGAGATCAACGGGTGATGTACACACCCGACATATAGAAAGGCAAAGCATCCATGGAAGGCTTTACCATCGTCGACGCAATCGTGGCCCTCGTGATCATCGTATCCGCGCTTTTGGCCTATTCACGCGGTTTTGTCCGTGAAGGCATGGCCATCGCAGGTTGGATCGTCGCCGCGATTTTAGGTTACATTTTTGCTCCGCAAGCCATGCCATTGGTCAAAGAAATCCCAGTTTTGGGTGGCTATATTTCTGACAGCTGCGAATTGGGCGTCATCGGCGGATTTTTTGCGGTCTTCGCACTGGCGTTGATTGTCGTGTCCGTGTTTACGCCGCTGCTGTCCTCAGCCGTGCAGCGATCGGCGCTTGGCGGTATCGATCAGGGGCTTGGCTTTTTCTTTGGCGTCATTCGCGGCATTCTTTTGGTGGCCATCGCATTGGTGATCGTGGATCGCGTGTCCACGGGGGACCGCATCGCGGTTTTGGAAGATTCGCGCACTGTCAAAGTCTTTGACCGCTCACAATCGCGCATTGACGAAAGCATCCCCGCGGATGCACCAGGCTGGATCACCCAGCGCTATGAGGGCTTGGTTGGCGTCTGCACAGAATAAACGGCGGCTTTTGTCACGTTAAAAGACAGATGAAGGCGGCGCTTGCTTGAATAGCAGGGCCGCCTTTCCCATGTATGCAAGGTCTCTTACACCTTGATCCCAGAAAGCGCAGCATGAAACCTATCGCGACACCATCGCCCACCTTTTGGAATCTCATTGCCAAGAAATACATTGCTGGCGATGTCGCGGATCAGGCGACCTATGAACGTAAACTGGCGCAAACCCAAAGCTTGCTCAAACCTGAGTGGTCTATTTTGGAGGTTGGCTGCGGATCGGGCAACACGGCCATGACGCACGCGCCCTTTGTGACGCAGGTCACGGGGATCGATTTCGCGCATAAAATGGTCGAACATGCACAGTCACAAGCCAAAGCACGCGGCATTGCAAATGTGGTGTTTGAACATAAGGGCTTGGACGATCTTGGCACAGATCAGAGCTATGACGCCGTGTTGATGCTGTCCGTGTTGCATCTGCAACCCGATTGGAAACACGCCATTCGTAAGGCCTACGCGCTGACATCTGCGGGCGGGGTTTTCATTTCATCGACCGCTTGTATCAAAGATATGTCGCCCATGATCGCCAAATTGGCCCCCTTATTCCGAGCCGTTCCGATTTTGCCAAGCTTGGTCAGCTTCACGCAGGATAATCTTTTGGATGAAATGCGATCCGCCGGATTTGAAATCGAAGATTATTGGCGCGCAAATCCCAAAGATGCGACCTTTATTGTGGCCCGCAAGCCTGCCTGAGGTCCATTTTGACCAAATGATTCGAATTCTTTTGTGATCCTTTCGTGACATGGCTGCCGTAAGGGACTAAACGAAAGACGAAATGCAGCCCTTGGATTCGGAGCCTGATGCCATGCGCCAGATGCCCCCTGCTCACCCGTTTGACGACGATAAACTCAAAGAAGAATGCGGCGTCTTTGGCGTTGTTGGTGTTGCAGATGCAGCCAACTTTATCGCACTCGGATTACACGCGCTTCAACACCGCGGCCAAGAAGCAGGCGGGATCGTAACACACGATGCAGACGCCGGCTTTCAATCGGCACGTCGTTTCGGATACGTCCGCGATACATTCACCAGCCAGAAAGTCATGGAAACGCTGCCCGGACCCATCGGGATCGGCCATGTGCGCTATTCCACCGCTGGTTCAAAAGGCTCCACCGCGATCCGCGATGTGCAGCCTTTCTTTGGCGAATTCTCAATGGGTGGTGCAGCCATAGCCCATAACGGCAATATCACCAACGCCGATGCGCTCAAACGCGAGTTGATCGACCGCGGGTCTATTTTTCAATCTTCATCAGATTCAGAATGCATCATTCACTTGATGGCGCGATCTTTGCAGCGCAACATTCCAGAAAGAATGAAAGATGCCTTGCGCCGGGTCGAGGGCGCTTTTTCTGTGGTCGCTATGACCCGCACCAAATTGATCGGTGTGCGCGATCCACGCGGCGTGCGTCCGTTGGTTTTGGGCAAGCTTGGCGACGGCGGCTATGCTTTGTCATCTGAAACCTGCGCGCTGGATATCATCGGTGCAGAGTTCGTACGCGAAATTGAACCCGGTGAAATGGTTGTCATCTCGCAAGGCAAAGTTGAAAGCTTTCACCCGTTCGAACGCACAGACTCGCGCTTTTGCATTTTCGAACACGTTTACTTCTCACGCCCAGACAGTATTTTGGAAGGCCGATCAGTCTATGAGACGCGCCGCCAAATCGGTGTTGAACTGGCCCGTGAAGCGCCTGTGGAGGCCGATCTCGTTTGCCCTGTGCCAGATTCAGGTACACCGGCGGCCATTGGTTATGCGCATGAAAGTGGCATTCCCTACGGCATGGGCATCATCCGCAACCAATACATGGGACGGACGTTTATTGAACCTTCAGAGCAGATCCGAAACATGGGTGTGCGCCTGAAACTCAACGTGAACCGCGCCCTGATCAAAGGTAAACGCATCATCTTGGTTGACGATTCTGTTGTACGCGGCACGACATCACAAAAGATCAAAGACATGTTGCTGGATGCGGGAGCAGCCGAAGTGCATTTCCGCATCGCTTCACCGCCCACCATGTGGCCCTGTTTCTACGGTGTGGACACACCCGACCGTGACAAGCTTTTGGCCGCCAACATGACCGTGGACGAAATGTGTAAGCATTTGGACGTGGACAGCTTGCAGTTTATCTCAATCGATGGGCTGTACCGTGCCGCTGGCGTGGCCTCAGGTCGCGACGCCGCCGCACCACGGTATTGCGACGCCTGTTTCACCGGCGACTACCCTGTGAAACCGACAGACATGATTTCCAAAGGTTTCGAGTTGAAAACAGCCGCTGAATAAGCGCTGATAGACAAAACCTATAAAGCCGCCGCACCATTGATTTGGCGCGGCGGTTTCTTTATGAAACGCATTTATACCCCCATTTTTTAAGGCCTGTTCATGACCTCAATTCTAGACCTCGATCCGCGTTGGCGTGCTTTGCAAGATATGGGCGGGGTTATGGATATCGGCTTTGATCACCCTGCCGCTTGGACCCACGCGCCCCGCAATGAGACGCCTTTTGTCAAAGAGGGTGATGATCAATTGGCCTCAGAGCTGTGCCGTTTTGGCGATCAGCGGTTCATTTGTGCCACGCTGAGCCTGCCCATCCGCGGATCAGACGATCATGTGGTGCTGGCGCTTTGGGTCAAAGTTCAAGACGCGAGCTTTTACGCCTATATCGAAACCTTTGATGGTGGGGATTTACCTGCGGCTTGCGATGGCCAACTGTCATCAGATTTGGGGCCGCTCGCAGCTTTGGGCAGCGCAGTATCGTTGAGCTTTACAGATGCAGCGGCTCGCCCGACCGCGACGCTTGATAATGGTGCAAAAGACATCTCAGTTGACCAGCTGCTTGATCTCTATGAAGCCACAGGGACATTAAGCCGCGACGATTTATCGAAGTCCTAAGGTTTTGCCCTCTTGACCATGCGCCCAATTGATCGCACATCTTGCTTATGACAGATCACCCCAAAACCGCACCGAAAATTGCATTGGTCACTGGCGCCTCACGCGGCCTTGGTTTCCATTTGGCCGAAAGCTTGGCCCCTGAGTATCACGTTGTTGCCGTGGCCAAGACCACGGGCGCGCTTGAAGAGCTTGATGATCGCATCAAAGCCAAGGGGGGCGACGCGACGCTGGCACCGATGGATATCACCAATCCTGACGCTATGGCGCATCTGTGTCGCGGCATTTACGACCGTTGGGGCTATTTGGATTTTTGGGCGCATACCGCGGTTTACGCGCAACTGTTGTCCCCAGCGGATCATTTGGACCCCAAAGATTTGGACCGTACTATCGGCACCAATATCACCGCCACGGGCAAGCTGATCCCCATGGTTGGTCCTTTGCTCAACATGGGGCCACGACGTTCTGACGTGATGTTCTTTGACGATCCGCATGCGGGCGAAAAATTCTATGGTGGCTATGGTGCGTCAAAGGCCGCGCAGATCGCTATGGCGAAAAGCTGGCAAGCGGAAACGCAGAACTCGGACAAAGCGCCGCGCATTCATATCGTGCAACCGAACCCCATGCCCACAGGCACACGGGCGCGGTTCCATCCGGGGGAAGGCAAAGAGGCGCTTGTGCATCCACGGGACGAAGCTCCACGTTTGCTGGCTTTGGCAGGTCTGCTTTAAGCCACTTAGCCCTCTAGCGGCGCAAATAGATCGATGCGGTAGCCATCCGCATCGGCCACAGTCGCATAGCGCTGCCCCCAAAAGGCATCCCAAGGCGCGGTCAAAACCGCAAACCCTGCCGCTTTAATCTGCGCCACGCAGGCATCGACTTCAGCGGGGCTGTCGCAGAGCATGGCAAATACCGAATGGTTCGGCGCACGCGGTGCCTCGCCGTTGAGTTTTTCCATCAAAGCCGCGCTGTCGATCATCAAACGTGGCTCGCCGGATCGGCGTATTGGCTCGATATGGTCATCACTAACGAACCCGCCGTCGAACTCAAACCCAAGCAACGTGTAGAAGGTTTTGGCGCGCGTCATGTCTGTCGCACTAACAGCAACGGCATCTAAGATCGGTTTTGGCATAAAACTCTCCATTCTTTGCCTAAGAGTGCCCACAAACGCTCAAAGGCTACAACCCTGCCTTGCCGTGATTCGCGACCTGCTTTATGGAAGAGGGAACAGACGGGCAAAAGGCAGCGAAATCATGCGCATTCTCATCACCAATGACGACGGTATCAACGCACCGGGACTTGTGACTTTGGAAAGCATCGCAGCCGAGCTGGCAGGCCCCGACGGCGAGGTTTGGGTCGTGGCGCCCGCGTTCGAGCAATCCGGCGTTGGCCACTGCATTTCCTACGCCCATCCCACGATGATTTCCGAACTTGCACCGCGCCGCTGGGCCGCAGAAGGCTCCCCTGCCGATTGCGTTTTGGCCGCTTTGCACGACGTGATGCCCGAACGCCCTGATTTGGTGTTATCCGGCGTCAATCGCGGCAACAACGCGGGCGAAAATGTCATGTATTCCGGCACCATCGGTGGTGCGATGGAAGCGGCCTTGCAAGGCGTTAAAGCCATCGCCATGAGCCAGTTTTTTGGCGCAGACAACAACGATTTAGACGATCCGTTTGAAAGTGCTGCCAAACACGGTGCCACGGTTGTGCGTCGTCTTTTGGCCAAGGCGCCTTGGGATGGGGCGGATTACAATCTGTTTTACAACGTCAACTTTCCGCCTGTGTCAGCAGATGAGACAGGTGAAATTGCGGTGACACGCCAAGGGCGGCGTCAGGGATCGGGCTTTGCGGTTGAGGCGCAGTTGTCCCCGTCAGGTCGGCGGTTTTTATGGGTCACTGGCTCTGCGCAAAATGTGGAAACGGGTGCGGGTACCGATGTCTCGGCGAATTTGGCGGGCGAAATTTCTGTCACACCAATGCGTGCCGATTTAACAGCCCATGATGCACTTTCCGATGTCGAGGCCGCGCTGCAATGACGCCAGCTGACGAACGTAAAATGCAATTTCTCTACACGCTGCGCTCAAAAGGCGTCACCGACAGCCGCACTCTGTCTGCGATGGAGAAAGTCGATCGTGGTCGTTTCGTCCGCGGGCTGTTTGCTGAACGCGCTTATGAAGACATGCCTTTGCCGATTGCTTGCGGCCAGACGATTTCGCAGCCCTCAGTCGTAGGGCTGATGACCCAGGCTTTGAACGTGCAACCGCGCGATAAAGTATTAGAGGTGGGCACTGGATCTGGCTATCAAGCGGCGGTGCTCAGCCAATTGGCGCGGCGCGTCTATACTGTCGATCGGTTTTCGCGTTTGGTGCGCGAGGCCCAAGAGGTGTTCGACGGGCTTGGCATCGTCAATATCACTGCGTTTTCTGCCGATGGCAGCCATGGTTTACCCGAGCAGGCCCCCTTTGATCGCATTATCGTGACCGCTGCCGCCGAAGACCCGCCAGGGCCCCTCTTGGCTCAGCTGCGTGTTGGCGGTATCATGGTGGTGCCTGTGGGTCAGTCTGATACAGTGCAAAGCCTGATCAAGGTCACACGCCTTGAAAAAGGATTTGATTACGAAGAACTGCGCGCCGTGCGTTTTGTGCCCCTGCTTGAGGGAATAGGTCAAGAGTAACCGCCCTCTGTTGGGCCAATTTTTCGGGGCAACACCCCCGCGGGCAACGACCCGAAGATTTGAGGATCGAGCAATGACATATATCCAGTTGGCACCCGTCCGCCCCCGTAAACCACGCCGTTTGGCCCTGCATCGTTTGGCCATGTATGGCTGCGCTGCCTTGGCGTTGAGCGCCTGTGACAAACCACTAGATTTCGATCTGCGCGGCTTAACGGACGCGTTTTCAACCGCGCCAGCAGCCCTTGAGGCCAATACCGCCGCAAAGCCAAAAGCCGATGAAAATGGCGTCATTTCCTATCCAAATTACCAAGTGGCGGTTGCGCGCAAAGGCGATACCATCGACACGCTCGCCAATCGCATCGGAATGTCCCCTGCTGAATTGGCGCAGTACAACGGCATTCCAGACGGTGTAGAATTGCGCAGCGGCGAAGTGATCGCCTTGCCCCGCCGCATCGGAACATCGACGGCAGTGGCCACGGGCACGATTGCATCAGGTGAACGCATTGACGTGAGCTCACTGGCCAATGAGGTTTTGACCGAAACGCCTCTGGATGCCCCTGCGGCGACGTCTTCAATGTCGAAACCAAATACCTCGGATATTTCGACAGAACCCGTGCGCCACCAAGTGCAACGCGGCGAAACCGCCTATTCCATCGCGCGCCAATACGGTGTGTCTGTGCGCGCGCTATCTGACTGGAACGGCCTTGGCTCTGACCTTGCCGTACAAGAAGGCCGCTATGTTTTGATCCCTGTGAAAACAGCACAAAGCACCGCCGCTCCCGTGGCAGACACAGCAACACCCGGAAGCGGCACAGCGACGCCAACACCGACACCGCCTTCGGCGGCAACCCCATTGCCCGACCCCGCAGAGGCGACAGCAGAACCGGTAAAACCAAGTACGCCAGCGCCCAACTTGGGCTCAACACAATCAACATCAAACTCAGAGATGACCAAGCCAGTGTCAGGCCCGATCATTCGTGACTATGATAAAACGAAATCCAAATTCGTGCTGTTCTCTGCCCCCGCCGGCACCACGGTGAAAGCGGCCAAAGCGGGCACTGTGAAACTGGTGTCCACCAATGCGGACGGTGTTCAGATCATGGTGATCGACCACGGTGACGGGTTGCAAACGGCCTATAGCTTTATCGATTCACTGACTGTCAAAAAAGGCGATACGGTCTCGAAAGGCCAAAGCATCGCCAAGGTAACCGCCAATGAATTCAACGCCTTGCAGTTTATGGTGTTCAAAGGCACGCAAACGGTCGACCCAACGCCTTACTTGAACTAAGCACTGTTTCAATCACAGAAAAAAGCCGCTCCAAATTGGGGCGGCTTTTTTGATTGTTATGTTTTGAAACCTGATAAGCAGGGCTGCCCCTACCCCAGAGCCACGCTCTTGCGTCCCGCCAGATCGACAAAGAACTGCCATGCCACACGGCCAGAACGCGAGCCTCGGGTCGCTTGCCATTCGATCGCCTCGGCGCGCAGGGTCTCGTCGTCGATCTCGATCCCGTAGGTGGTACAGTAGCCACGGATCATTGCCAAATAATCATCTTGGCTGCACGGGTGGAAGCCAAGCCACAGACCGAAACGATCTGACAGAGATACTTTTTCCTCGACTGCCTCAGATGGGTTGATGCCCGACGAGCGCTCGTTTTCGATCATATCGCGCGGCATTAAATGGCGGCGATTGGATGTGGCGTAGAACAGCACGTTCTCAGGTCGCCCTTCGATCCCGCCATCCAGAACCGCTTTGAGCGATTTGTAATGTTCGTCATCATGGCCAAAAGACAGATCATCGCAAAACAACACAAAACGATGCTTTGAGGCCCGCAAGTGATCCAGCAAACGCCCCACAGTGGGCAGGTCTTCGCGCTGTAACTCAACCACTTTCAACGCAAATCCCTCAGCACAAACAGCGCCATGAACAGCTTTGACCAGTGATGATTTACCCATGCCCCGCGCGCCCCATAAAAGTGCGTTGTTCGCAGGCAAACCACGGGCAAATTGCAGCGTATTAGCCAGCAAGGTATCGCGCGACCGATTGATGCCGATCAACAGCGACAGATCAACCTTTGAGACCTGTGCGACAGGCACCAAACGGTCCGGTCCTGTGTGCCACACAAAAGCGTCTGCAGCGTCGAAATCAGGGGCAGCCTCAGGTGCCGGCGCCATGCGGTCCAATGCATTTGCAATGCGTTTTAATGTCTTACTGGCCATGTCCTACCCTTACTTATCGTCGTCATCGAAGTCGCCATACAGCTCTTCGTCTTCGTCCAAAATACCAGCCGCACGCAATTCTGCTGTACGCTTTTTCTCGACTTGCGCCACAAGGAAGATCGAAATCTCGTAGAGGCCATAGACCACAACGAATAAAATCAACTGCGTTGTCACATCAGGCGGCGTTACCAAAGCGGCGACCAATAGAATGCCAACAACGGCGTATTTGCGCGTCGAGCGCAGCCCGTGCGCTGTGGCCAAGCCCGCTTTGCCCATGAGCGTCAATAATACAGGCAATTGAAAACACAGCCCGAAAGCCACGATCATTTTCAAAGTGATATCAAGCGTCTCGTTGACCTTGCCGTTGAACACAATATCGATGCCCGTGCTGGCAGTGGCCGCGCTCGTATCCCCACCTGAGGCCACGAGTGCAGCCATGAAAGACGGCAAGTCAGCAAAGCCAAGAAAGAACGCCATCGCCAATGGCACGACGATGTAATGGGCAAAAGCCGCCCCCAGTAAAAACAACACAGGCGAGGCAATCAAAAACGGTAGAAACGCATTCTTTTCATTACGGTATAGGCCCGGCGCAATAAAGCGCCACAACTGATGTCCGATCACGGGGAACGACAGCATCAGCCCGCCAACCATAGAAATGCGGATCAACGTAAAGAAGTATTCTTGCGGCGCTGTGTACTGCATAACAGGATTTGGGTTGCCCAAAGAGCGCATGGTTTTCTCAATCGGCATGAGCAAGAAATCCAAAATCGCGCCGCCAAAGGAAAAACAAATCACCATCGCCACGAAAAAGGCCAACACGGCCCGAATAAGCCGCGTGCGCAATTCTGCCAAATGTTCGATCAAAGGGGCAGTGCTGTCTTCGACCTCGTCTTGGGCTGTGTCTGTTTGGCTCATGCGTCGCCTTCTTTCTTGGTCTTAGCAGGCTTGGTTTTGGGGGGCGTTTTCTTGGCGGCTGCAGTCTTGGTTGCTGCGGTCTTGGTTGCTGTAGTCTTTGCCGGTGCGGTTTTGCGAGCTGTCGCTTTAGCCGCAGTTGCTTTCGCAGAGGTTTTGGCTGGGGTTTTCGAGGCCCGAGCCTTTTTAGCAGGGGCTTTCTTGACTGGCGTTTTCACCACATCTGCGGTCTCTGCATCCGCCGTTTCAACCGCTTTGCGCGCCGTGGCAGATTTCGCAGTGGCGTCACTGATTTTCTTGGCCGCGGCTGCGCGTTCTTCGGTCATTTCAGGCTTGGGGGGCGCTTTGGTGTCCTCCGATTTCATCGGATCCCAATTTTCAAAATCGCTCGCGGCCTCTTTCAGCTTGTCCAACCCAAATTTCTTGGGGTTGGCTGCGGCGTTCAGGCTGCTTTTGATCTCGTTGACCCCCGCCTCATCGGCGGCATTTTCCATCGCACGCGAAAATTCGCGCCCCATAGCCTTGATCTTGGCGGTGAAGCGACCAAGCGTGCGAAACATCCCCGGCAGATCTTTTGGGCCCACCACAATAAGAGCCACAATCCCGATGATCAGGAGTTCGGACATACCGATGTCAAACATGTGGAATCGCCTTTCAATGCGTCACAAAACAGCAGGGGCGATCTGGCAAACCAGTCCCGCCCCGAAATCCAACAGCCAGCGAATTAGACTTTGTCTTTTTCAACTGTCTCAGTGACGTCTTTTGCTGCCTCTGCAGTTTCGTCTTCGATCTCTTTGGTGCCGTCATTGACGCCCTTTTTGAACGCTGTGATGCCTTTGCCCACTTCGCCCATAAGACCCGACACTTTGCCGCGACCAAAAAGAACCAAAACCACGACAGCGATCAGCAGAAGGCCCGGAATACCGATATTGTTAAGCATAGTCTTTCTCCTGTTCGCGGACACCCTGCGTCCGCCTAAAAATTCATCTGATATAGACTTAACGTGGAATTTGCCGAGGAAAAGCACCAAATTTACAAAATCTGATGGATGCACAACATTGGCGCGTTCCATTCGTCTAGAATTTCCATACTGACAGGTATATGTCAGTTGAGAAAGCACAAAACTGAGGTCCTTCAGTCGAATCGGAGCGCATGATGGAAAATATTCAAATTATTGAAACTGTTGGTTTTCGTGCCAACATGCGCCCCGCCCCCTTTGCGCGCGCCCAAGCGATATAAACTGTGGCAAAGGGCAAACAATCAAGAATACAGCGCAGCGACCGCCTGTTTGATATCATTCAAATCATGCGCGATGGTGCATTGCACACAGCGGGCGATTTGGCCAAACATTTGGACGTGTCTGAACGCACAATCTGGCGCGATATGGCAACTTTGCGGGCCTCTGGTGTGCCTGTAGAGGGCGAACGTGGCGTTGGGTATACAATCACAGCGCCGATCACCTTGCCGCCAATGAACCTGACCATGGGCGAATTGGAAGCGCTGCATTTGGCCGTGGCGATTTTGGGAGAGGCCACCGATCCTGATCTGTCGACATCGGCGCAAAGTTTAGCGGCCAAAATCGATGCGGTTCTGCCAGAAAACGCAGGTCCACCCGGCACAGGCTGGGGGTTCGCGGTCTATCCCTTTGCGGATGCCGCCGCTGGATTTAAGCATATGCCGCTGTTGCGCGACGCCGTGCGCGAGAAAAAACTCATCCGTATGAATTACTTAGATCTGGATGATACGACTTCAACACGTCTTATCCGCCCGTTACAATTGGAATATTGGGGACGGGTTTGGACCATGACGGCTTGGTGCGCATTACGACATGGCTTTCAGGTGTTTCGGGTGGACCGCATCGAGGCGCTGATCGACACTGGCGCAACGTTTACAGATGAAGCGGGGCAAAGCTTGCAAGATTACTTGGCTCAGGTTGACGAAATCAAAGCGAAAAAACGCCTCTGAATCCCCCAGCGCTTAAGTCACGGGGAATACAAAACACCGCTCGCGGCGCAGCATCAACCACAATGGCGTGCCAACTTTGGGCAAGAACACCGAGGGCACCGTGGCGCGCAAAATGGACCCATCAAAATCCATGCGAAATTCGACCAGACTTTCACGCCCCATAAAACGCGCGCGCTCCACGATACCACGCGCAGGCGTGCCATCTTGCGGCGTTGGATTTGGGCCGCGCCCTGCACGATCAAAGTCGATGCGCAAGTGCTGTGGGCGGATAACGATGTCTACAGGCGTACCATCGGCGTGACCGGGGCAAAGAAACTCGCCAAAAGCGGTGGACACCAATGCCCCCTCAACCTTTCCACCTATCACATTGATATCGCTAAAAAAGGCTGCAGATTTTTTGTCCTTTGGCGCATTGTAAATATTATAGGGCGCGCCTTGCTGGACAATTTTTCCGTCCCGCATCAACGCAATCTCATCGGCCATGCGCATAGCCTCGTCAGGTTCATGCGTCACCAAAAGCACCGCCGTGCCTTCGGCTTTCAGCACTTCCAAAGTGCTGTCACGAATTTCATCTTTTAGCCGTTCATCAAGGCCGGAAAACGGTTCGTCCATCAACATCACAGAGGGACGCGGCGCAAGAGCGCGCGCCAAAGCCACGCGCTGTTGTTCGCCACCTGAGAGTTCATGCGGGAATTTGTTGAGGGCAGACAACAGCCCCACTTTGTTCAAAAGCTCTTCGACGCGGGTGCGTTTTTCGTCCTTTGATCCCTTCAGGCCAAATGCGACATTGGCCGCAACTGACAAATGTGGAAAGAGCGCAAAATCTTGGAACATCAAACCAATAGAGCGCCCTTCGGGCGGCACGCGGTGTAAGGTATCGCAGACCAAATCGCCATCGACGTAAATTTCACCAGAATCTTGCATATCAACGCCAGCGATCATCCGCAGGGTCGTAGATTTGCCGCAGCCCGATGGCCCCAAAAGGCAAGTCACCTGCCCCGGCATCACTTTAAGCGAGACATCACTCACGACATCTCTGCCTTGAAATCTGCGACGCAAATTGCGGATTTCCAAACGCGGATGCGCAGGCGTCGTCTGAGCTGGGGTGTGGGCGTTCACAAGATGTATCCGACAAAAACTCTAAGGCCAGTTCGTCCTAACAGCCTAAACCGGCCTTAGCAACTGCTTGGCATTTTACAGCAGGGCCGCTCTTCAAACGTGTAACAGGCAATGGTTATACATCAGCCTAGGCATCAAGGTCGTACCGTAGTCGTCGTACACATCAGCATGGCGCATCGCGGGATGCAGCCGAAAGCGCAAGGCAACAGGGATCACTTGCCGGTTGCCTTGCGCGAGCTTAATTGACTGGATCAGGACCCAGTGTCCGAACCCGATTACATGGTAGAGACTGTTGCGCCACCATCCAGCAACACGTTTTGACCAACCATAAAGCCCGCATGTTGAGAACACATGAACGCGCATGTCGCGCCAAATTCGGCGGCCGATCCGTAACGCCCCGCGGGAATACTCGCATATTTCTCCGCACGTATGTCGTCAAAGCTTTTGCCTGTTGTCTCGACGGCCATTTTGTCAAGCGACACCATACGATCCGTGTCATGCAAACCCGGCAAGAGGTTGTTGATGGTCACACCGCTGCCAGCCACTTGACGCGAGGTGCCCGCCACATAACCGGTCAACCCAGTGCGCGCAGCATTGGACAGGCCCAGTACAGGAATCGGCGCTTTTACGGACACAGAGGTGATATTAACCACACGCCCCCAGCCACGGTCCATCATCGACGGCACCAAGGCTTTAATCAATGCAATCGGCGTGAGCATATTGGCATCAAGCGCATCAATAAAGTCGTCGCGATCCCAATCGGTCCACATGCCAGGAGGTGGGCCACCTGCATTGGTCACAAGAATGTCCACTTGGCCCGCGATTTCCAAAACTTCAGCGCGCCCCTCTTCTGACGTGATATCCGCCGCCACTGTTTCGACGTTAACCTTATAAAGGGACCGAATTTCAGCGGCTGTTGCCTCTAACGCTTCAGCCCCACGAGCATTGAGTACCAAATCCACACCGGCTTCGGCCAAAGCGAATGCGCATCCACGCCCCAACCCTTTGGATGAGGCACATACCAGCGCGCGTTTTCCACTAATTCCAAGGTCCATCACGTATCCTCCTGAAGAATCGATCAATTTTGTCTGTTTATTCCTAAGTCTTGCGGCAAGGTGACGCCAATACCGCCCCCGTGCAAGCCCATCCTGTCTGTGTGGGTTTCAGACTGTCTAAGTTTTATCGGTCGATAGTCAGACACCCCAAAGTCAGGCATGCATTGACATTTCTTGTCCTGCCTCTTGTCCTGACGTTGCAGAGACCGCGCACGAAAACGACTTGAAACTGAGCGGATTTGTGGGAAATGTGGCAAAAACTGTGCTTAAAAAACCTGCATCATTACCAATCTTGCCCAATTCCCGCCATTGTTGGCAACTAATCCTAATGGGAACGGTAATCGGTAAAGGTATTGCGATGTCTCGTAGCGTAACAGTATACAATCACGCCATTTTCTGGCATAATATAGGTTATGTGACTGCATATTTTGTGAATGACTGCGATTCCTTTGGGGGAAAAAGCCAACCTATCCGCAAGATCAATGCCAAGACACGGAAACTGCAACCAAATGATTGAATCCATGCACAACTCGCCTTCTCAGATCAGCCTCAACACAGGTGCCGTACCGACACAGGTTTTGCCTGCCTATCGTGCGGAGTCTTTTCGCGTGATCAATGGGGCCAACTTTGGCGATGCAATGTCCCATGCTGACGAGATCGAGTTGGCCGATATCTATCGACTTGAAAACGATGCGCCCCGCGTGCACCTGTCTGTTGCTGTGCATGACAATGCGATCACCATCGCGGAGGGCTCCGAAATGGGCACAGTGGGGGCCAATGTTCACCTTGATTGCGTTGTGACATTGATGGCGCCGGATGGATCAACAGTTGAGGTTATGATCCTTATCGAGTTGGATGATACTGGCATGGTCGAGGATACATATTTACTGCCGCTTGCAGCCCTGTACGAGAAACAAGACTACGCCGCTATCACGTTGGATCGCGAAAGTCCGCGCACCCGCTTGGCCGAGGTGGCCTGCGTGTCCTTCACCCGTGGCACATTGATTACGCTGGCAAATGGCATGCAAAAGCCCATTGAGCAGCTCAACATCGGTGATCGCGTATTGACCAGAGACCACGGCCCACGCGAGATCCGCTGGATTGGCCATCAAACGATGCGCGCCACGGGATCTTTTGCACCGATCATCATAAAAAAAGGCACGCTGAACAACGAAAATGACCTGACTGTCAGCCCTAACCACCGTCTTTTCATCTATCAACGCAAAGACCGCCTGCGGGCGGGGCGCGCCGAGATTTTGGTCAAGGCGAAGCTTTTGGTCAATGGTATAAATGTTGTGCAATCTGACGGCGGCTTTGTCGAATATTACCAACTTTTGTTCGACAACCATGAGATCATCTATGCGGAAGGCATCGCGGCCGAAAGCATGTTTGTCGACACCCAAGTCAAGCCCTACCTGCCCGCAGACATTCAAGCGCGCCTGTCAAATGTCACCGATTTTCAGGACGTCCCACGGGCCTATGAAATTGTTGATGGCGCACTTGCCCCCGAAGATGCAGCGCATTTGTTGCGGATCGCGCCAGCCAGCTAGCTGATGTTAGACCCAATGCGTTAGGTCTCATCACGGACGAAAGCAAAAACGCGCCTGTCATTAGGGGCGTTTTTCTCATTTTTAGCTTCAGATTTGTGCAGCCGCGTCTTGGCAGTTGCTCGCCCCACGCCGCACAGCTATAGACAGCCCCATGTCAAACGCATCACATACCGCCCTTGATCTGCCCGACGAAATCGCACGTCGGCGCACTTTTGCGATCATTTCGCACCCTGACGCTGGGAAAACCACACTGACCGAGAAATTTCTTCTCTACGGTGGGGCGATTCAAATGGCCGGTCAGGTGCGCGCCAAAGGCGAAGCGCGCCGCACACGATCCGATTTTATGCAGATGGAAAAAGACCGCGGGATTTCCGTGTCTGCTTCTGCCATGTCGTTTGATTTTGGCCGTTACCGCTTCAATCTTGTGGACACGCCCGGTCACTCGGATTTCTCGGAAGACACTTACCGCACGCTCACAGCCGTGGACGCCGCGATCATGGTGATCGACGGGGCCAAAGGTGTTGAAAGCCAAACACAGAAACTGTTCGAAGTCTGCCGAATGCGCGACTTACCGATATTGACATTCTGTAACAAAATGGACCGCGAAAGCCGCGATACATTTGAAATTATTGACGAAATTCAAGAAAACTTGGCGATTGATGTGACGCCCGCCTCCTGGCCCATCGGCGTAGGCCGCGACTTTTTGGGCTGTTACGATATCTTGAATGACCGCCTTGAATTGATGGACCGCGCCGACCGCAATAAAGTGTCTGAAAGCGTAAAAATCAACGGCCTTGATGACCCAAAGCTTGCCGAACATGTACCTGCGGACTTGCTGGAACAGCTGAAAGAAGAGCTGGAAATGGTGCGCGAATTGCTGCCAGAATTTGACCGCGAGGCCTTCTTAGAGGGTTCAATGACGCCGATTTGGTTCGGCTCTGCGATCAATTCCTTTGGCGTGAAGGAATTGATGGATGGCATGGGCGATTACGGCCCTGTGCCCCAAGTGCAAACAGCACAACCGCGCCCTATTTCACCTGACGAGAAAAAAGTCATGGGCTTTGTGTTCAAGGTGCAAGCCAATATGGACCCCAAACACCGTGACCGCGTCGCGTTTGTACGTTTGGCCTCAGGGCACTTTAAACGTGGCATGAAGTTGACCCATGTAAGGTCGAAAAAACCGATGGCGATCTCAAACCCTGTGCTGTTTTTGGCCTCTGACCGCGAATTGGCTGAAGAAGCTTGGGCTGGCGACATCATCGGCATCCCGAACCACGGCCAATTGCGCATCGGCGACACATTGACCGAGGGCGAAGACATCCGCGTCACCGGTATTCCGTCATTCGCGCCAGAACTGCTGCAATCCGTGCGCGCAGGCGATCCGATGAAGTCCAAGCACTTAGAGAAAGCCCTGATGCAATTCGCCGAAGAGGGGGCGGCCAAAGTGTTCAAACCGGCCATTGGATCGGGCTTTATCGTCGGCGTTGTCGGCGCATTGCAGTTTGAAGTTCTGGCCTCACGCATCGAGTTGGAATACGGACTGCCCGTCAGCTTTAGCCCATCGCAGTTCACCTCTGCGCGCTGGGTCACAGGGCCAAAAGCCAAGGTCGATGCCTTTGTCAGCGTCAACCAGCAGCACATCTCGCATGACCATAACGGTGACATCGTTTACATGACGCGCCTGCAATGGGACATTGATCGGATTGAACGCGACTATCCCGATTTGACCTTGGCCTCGACACGCGAATTGATGGTTTAACCCCTGCAATCACGCGTAATCTTTTACCGAGATTAGCAAAGACCCGCTCACTTTGGCGCGGGTCTTTTTTCTGTCTGGACGCTCATCGAAAATTTCGTCAAATTAGCCGCAAATCATTGAATACAGTCTTGAAAGGCTCCTAAATGCGTACCATCCCTGTTTCGGTTTTCTCTGCTGTTTTTGGCGCGACCACGGTGGCTACACTTCCTGCCTTTGGACAGACTGATGTTTGGGCCTTGCTGGGCGAAGTCAGCATCGACGAGATTGTCACGGACAACAGCTATGAGGTGAAAAAGTCTTTTCCCAAGCAGCTTGAAAACGGGATCAAGGATCTGACAATCACTGGATACGCGATGCCCTTGACGCCAGGAAGCTTGATCCACGAACTGATTTTGGTCTCTGATATGGGCACTTGCCCACTTTGTGGCAGCCCTGACCATGGCACATCTTTGCAGGTGACATTGGCCGAGCCTCTAGCCAATTTCGAAGACGGGGCGCGCATTACTGTGCGCGGTAATTTGTCGGCGGTGACCGACACGACCACATGGCAGAGTGCCGTGCTGGAAAACGCGGTGCGCGTCGACCTGTAAGCTGTGCAAAAGACCGGTGTTGCGGGTATCTGCGGCACCGTTTTACCTTTTGCCAAGACTGGTTTGAACTATTTAAGCATATTTGAGACCAATAGAGCTATTTTAGTGATATTGGTTCGCACTCCAGCATAAATCAGGCAACATTTTGGACTGCCACGGCCCCACGGTTAGGGTTTGATTGACCTTTACCCCATATCGGAGTAGAGAAGGCGACGATTTAGGGACCTCGAAGCGCGAGGTGGCCATCAGGCCGGTGACCCCATTTGACGCCGCGGGCTTTGATATGTCCGTGAGAACACGGATATACATGATAAAATTCACTGATCTAAACCTTGATAAAAAGGTTCTCAAAGCGATTGAAGATGCTGGCTATACTGAGCCAACACCAATTCAAGCAGGTGCGATTCCTCCTGCGCTTGAGGGCAAAGATGTCTTGGGCATTGCGCAAACGGGGACAGGCAAAACCGCCTCTTTCACTTTGCCGATGATCACACGCCTAGCTCGCGGACGCGCGCGCGCCCGTATGCCCCGCTCGTTGGTGTTATGCCCGACACGCGAACTGGCTGCGCAAGTTGCTGAAAACTTTGACACTTACACCAAATATCACAAGCTGACCAAAGCCTTGTTGATTGGTGGCGTGTCGTTCAAAGAACAAGATCGCCTGATCGACAAAGGCGTCGATGTTTTGATTGCGACGCCGGGTCGTTTGCTTGATCATTTTGAACGCGGTAAATTGATTTTGACGGATGTGAAAATCATGGTGGTGGACGAAGCCGACCGTATGCTCGACATGGGGTTCATCCCTGACATTGAACGCATCTTTGGCCTCACGCCTTTCACGCGCCAGACGCTGTTTTTCTCGGCCACGATGGCCCCTGAAATTGAGCGAATCACAAATACATTCTTGTCTGCACCGGCTCGTATTGAGATCGCGCGTCAGGCCTCAGCATCCGAGAAAATCGAACAGCACGTTGTGATGCTCAAAGGTTCGCGCCGCGATCGTACAGCAACCGAAAAGCGCAAGCTTTTGCGGGCATTGATCGAAAATGAAGGCGAAAGCCTTGATAACGCGATTATTTTTTGCAACCGCAAAACAGATGTGGATATCGTGTCCAAGTCGATGCAGAAATACGGTTTTGACACTGCGCCAATTCACGGCGATTTGGATCAATCCCAACGCAACACAACGCTTGAACGGTTCCGCAATGGCGAGATTAAAATTCTCGTGGCCTCTGATGTGGCCGCACGCGGTCTTGACGTGCCATCTGTGACCCACGTGTTCAACTTTGACGTGCCGGGCCACCCAGAGGACTATGTGCACCGCATTGGCCGTACGGGGCGAGCGGGCCGTGACGGCAAAGCGATCATGCTGTGTGAACCGCGTGACGAGAAAAACTTTGAAGCAGTCGAGACTCTCTTGGGTAACAAAATCCCACGTCTCGACAACCCGTTTGGCAATCCTGTTGATGAAACGGCTGCCCCTGCAGACGCTGCTAAGCCTGAGGCTAAAAAAGCTGACACTGCTGAAAAGCCACAAGAGGCTGTTGCAGCATCGGGCGATACCCCAGCCGACAAACCAAAGCGCACACGCACACGGTCACGCCGCAAACCAGCCGCGGACAAAGCGGCGGAACTCGCAGCGGTTGAGACACCTGTTGTTGATGCCGTAGTGGAAACGGCCCCTGCCCCAACGCCAGTTGCAGAGGCCGTACAGGCCGAGCCAGTTGTGGAGGCGCAAGCTGAGCAGCAATCGTCTCAGCGCAGTCGTGGTGGTCGCTCAAATGACCGCAACGCGAACGATCGCAATGGCGCTCAAGAGCGGTCAAGCTATGACCGCAACAACAACTCTGGCGGACGTGGTCGCGGGCGCTATGGTCGTGAAGAGAAAAATACAGTTGTCGGTCTTGGCGATCATTTGCCAACCTTTATTGCATTGAGCTTTGAAGATCGTCTTACCAGCTAAGCCATTGTTAAAATTATAGAGTTTACAACCCCGCATCCAATTTGGTGCGGGGTTTTCTTTTGGTACATGGATAAAAGGCATCATCACGACACGCATCACGAAAAACAAAAGGGCCGACAGATCTCTCTGCCAGCCCCTTCTAAAACATGCTGCGGTGTGCCGTGTTTTATCAGCTCGACAGGCGCGAAATCACCACTTGGACTTCGGGCTTTTTACCGACTTCTTGTTGGGTAGAGCGACGAATGATGCGACGCATTTCTTCTTCGAGTTTATCATCATCGCTCAGCGTTTTCTTATTGGCACGCATGAGGAACTGGTTGAGGTCTTCTTCCAACACATCCACAAGGGGCGCTTTTGAGCGGCCCGTTTCTGGCAAGCCTTTGACTTCACACCAGCATTCGCCCAAAGGCGCATCATCTTCGATGATCACTGTCGACACAACCATACCGTTGAGCGCCATACGAATACGGTCGCGCACAACACCATCCATTGCGCCGATATGCACGGAGCCGTCCAAGTAAGTGCGGCCAGTTTCAACGAACTCCACGACTTTCATCTGACCACCCGCAAGGTTCACTCCGGTGCCATTTGGCGCGATGATGGACTTGTAGCCGTTTTCTTCGGCCAATTTCGCATGGGCACGCAGGTGACGATGCTCCCCGTGCATAGGTATGACCAAATTTGGCTTCACAACCTTATGCACATGGGCAATGTCGGGACGATTGGCGTGACCGGAGACGTGGTAAAGACCATCTGCATCCGTCACAACATCCACACCCATTTCAGAAAATGAGTTAACTATACGGCTGACGGAATTCTCATTGCCCGGAATGGTTTTGGACGAAAAGATGACCGTGTCACCCTCGTTGAGCTTCATCCCGAGGTATTTGCCGCGTGACAGCTGAGCAGTCGCAGCGCGACGTTCGCCTTGCGATCCAGTGGTCAGCAAAAGCAAGTTTTCACGTGGTACGTCAAAGGCTTTGTCGGGTGACAAGGTCGGTGGAAAATCGGAGATGATCCCTGTCTCGATACCGGCTGTGATCATGCGGCGCATCGCGCGCCCCATCAGCACAACAGAACGGCCCGCTTTGGTGCCTGCATCCGCCAGTGTTTTCACACGGGCAACGTTCGAAGCAAAGGTGGTCGCAGCGACCAGACCCGGAAGATCTTTCATCAGCTGTGTTAGGGGCTCAACAACTTCCGCCTCAGACCGGCCAGCGTTCGGGCTGAACACGTTGGTGGAATCGCACACAAGCGCGATCACACCGTCTTTGGACACATCGGCCCAAAGATCGTCGTCAAAGGCTTCGCCCACAAGCGGGGTGCGGTCCACTTTGAAATCGCCCGTGTGGATGATGCGGCCTTCTGGCGTGTCGATGACCAAAGCAGAGCTTTCAGGGATCGAATGCGATACAGGCAAGAAGCCCACGTTGAACGGACCGGTTTGGGTCTGCTCAGGCCATGCGCCAACGGTTTTGATTTGCAACTCGTCGTGACCGTGCTCTTCAAATTTGAGACGCGCCAAATGGGCCGTGAATTTGCGCGCATAGATCGGCGCGCCAAGGCGTGGCCAAAGGTGACCAACAGCGCCCACGTGATCTTCATGCGCGTGGGTGATGTAGATGGCATCGATGCGCTCTTTGCGCTCTTCAAGCCATGCGATATCTGCGAAAATCAGATCGACGCCAGGGGTGCCATCCATATCGGGGAATGTCACGCCAAGATCGACAACGATCAAACGTTCTTTGCCAACGGGGCCGTAACCGTAGACATAGCAGTTCATGCCGATTTCGCCAGCGCCGCCGAGCGGCAGGTACAAAAGACGATTGGTGCTCATAATGTGCCTTGGTCCTTGTTATAATTGTGGATGACCACGAGGCCATGAATGGTTAGGAATTCATCGAATTCGTCAAAGAGCTTGTGGCCCTGATTGAAGAGCGGCGCAAGCCCGCCAGTGGCAATCACCCGCATAGGGCGACCATATTCGTCTTTGATGCGGCTACATGTCTCGCGCACAAGGCCGACATAGCCCCAAAAGACACCAGATTGCATACAAGCCACAGTGTTGGTGCCGATCACTTTATCAGGCATGGTCACGTCAACATGGGGCAAGGCAGCAGCTTTGAGGTGCAGGCTTTCCAACGAAGTGTTAACGCCCGGCGAAATCACCCCACCAACATAAGCCCCGTCATGGGCCACAACATCAAAAGTGGTGGCTGTGCCAAAATCAACCACGATCAGATCACCACCAAATTTGTCGAAAGCCGCAGCGGAATTGACCAAGCGATCAGGGCCTACTGTCGTGCCTGCATCAACCCGTGAGGCAATAGGCAAAAGACACTCGGGTTTGCCGACCACCATGGGTCTGCAGTCGAAATAGCGATTGGCAAAGACGCGCAGGTTGAACACAACACGCGGCACGGTGGACGAGATAATCACTTCGGTGATATTGGCCTCGATCTTTTGGAAATTCATCAAGGTCGACAGCCAAACGTAATATTGATCCGCCGTGCGTTGGACCTCGGTCGAGGTGCGCCACGTGGCGATAAACGCAGAGCCGTCCCAAATAGAAAACACCGTGTTTGTGTTGCCGGTATCGATACAAAGAAGCATTAGAAAAAGACCTCAGCTGCTGGAATGGACAGCGCGCCGGACGACTGGCGCAGCACAAGATTGCCATGCGCATCCACATCCTCAAACGTGCCGTGATGTTCATCAAGGGTCGTGCGCGCACGGATCGGTTCACCAAGCTTGGCGGCACGTGCAAGCCATGCGGTACGGATCGGTTCAAACCCATAAGTGGTGAACTGATGTTCCCAGTTGGCATAGGCTGGGGCCAACACATCAAGAAATTCTTCGGGGGTGACCAATGCGCTTGTTTCATGAGCCAAAGACACCGGTGGGAATGGGCTGGATTCGACATGTGACACATCGGGCGTTGCCGCCAAATTGGCGCCAATGCCGATGGACAGATGATTGGCGCCACGTTCCAAAAGAATGCCCGCGAACTTCCCACCACTGAGCAAGACATCGTTGGGCCATTTAAGCGCCAGCGTATCAGGGCGGCCAGTGACCGTCGCGACAGCGTCAAACAAAGCCAATGAGGCCACGAAAGACCGCAAGGCGATCCTGTCGGCGGGCTCATCAGGGAACATCAAAAGCGTGGCGGCAAAATTGCCCTTGGGCATGGACCAAGGTCTGCCGCGACGGCCATGACCTGAGGTTTGATCAAGCGTCAAAATCCATTGCGGAAACGACGAGGAGGCCGCGACACGCGCGGCCTCCTTCATTGTGCTGTCCGTTTGCGGCAAGACGATGCGCCCTACCCCAGTCGGCCAGATGTTCACATTAGCGGACAAGGGCCTCAGCCGCTGTCATTGCCATTGTGTCCACACCGAATAGGTTAACGATACCCACCAACATGACCAACCCGACGATCAAAACAACCACGTTGGCGATGCCACCTTTGGTGTTGTCGAGCGGTTCAACTTCGGAACCAAAGAACATGTAATAGACGACACGCAGGTAGTAGAAGGCGCCTATAACGGATGCGATAACACCCGCCGTGGCCAACCATGTCATGTTGGCTTCCACGGCGGCTTGCAACACGGCCAATTTACCAAAGAAACCAACCATTGGCGGCACGCCAGCCATTGAGAACATCAAGAACAATACCGCCAAGGCTTTGGTCGGGTTGACCTGCCAGTAACGGTTGAGCGCTTTGATTTCAGTGACCGGTTTGCCATCACGTTCCATCGTCATGATGAAAGCAAATGTACCGATGTTCATCACAACGTAGATCGCCATGTAGATCAGTGCGGCCTGAACGCCACCCACGGTACCGGAGGCAACGCCGATCAAAGCAAAACCCATGTGTGAAATAGACGAGTAAGCCATCAGACGTTTGATATTTGTTTGGCCGATACCTGCAATAGCGCCAAGGAACATAGACGCCACTGCGATCAAAGCAACGATCTGCGACCAATCGCTTGAAATGCCACCGAATGCGTCATGCAAAACCCGTGCAAACAAAGCCATCGCTGCCAATTTTGGCGCTGTGGCAAAGAAAGCTGTGACAGGCGTTGGCGCGCCCTCGTAAACGTCTGGCGTCCACATGTGGAACGGTACGGCAGAGACTTTGAACGCCATACCTGTGATCATAAAGACAAGACCAAAGAGCACACCCAAAGGCGCACCGTCATGAACGACGGACAAGATACCCGCAAAGTTTGTTGTGCCAGCAAAGCCATAGGTCAGCGATGCACCGTACAAAAGCAAACCTGAAGACAAAGACCCAAGCACGAAATATTTAAGACCCGCCTCGGATGAGCGTACAGAGTCGCGACGGAAGGATGCGATGACATAGAGCGCCAAGGACATCAACTCCAAGCCCATGTAGAGCGCCATCAAATCACCCGCCGAAACCATCACCATCATACCGATGGTCGAAAGGGCGACGATGATCGGGAACTCAAATTTGAGCATGTCGTATTTTTTCATATAGTCTTGCGACATCACCAAAACAGTCGCAGCCGAAAGCAAGATGCCCACTTTGGCAAAACGCGCAAAGGCGTCATCAACGAACATACCGTTGAAAGCAATGTTTGCGCCCGCAGACCGTGTGGCCAAAATCACAGCTGCCAAGACGAAGGCACCAGCGGTGGCCCAAGTGACGAGGCCTGCAACCTTATCTTTGCTCGTGTAGACCGCAAACAACAGTGCAGCGAGGCTGTAGACGGCCAGAAGGAACTCTGGAAGGACGATCGAAAAATCGGCAGAGGTCATAATCAGATCCCCTCCTTAGTGGGTTACGGCAGCGGTGACGACTTCCATCGGCACAGCGGCATTATAGTTGTGAAGAAGCGCCTCAACTGAGGGCCCAATGATATCTGTGACCAAAGACGGGTAAATCCCCAAGAGCAAGGTCATGGCCACGAGCGGCGCGATGATCCATTTCTCGCGAGGAGACAGGTCTTTGATGGTCTTGAGGCTTTCTTTGATCAGCTCGCCCATAACAACGCGGCGGTAAAGCCACAAAGCGTAAGCGGCGGACAAAATCACACCGGTTGTGGCGACCATAGCGACCCAAGTGTTGGCTTGGAACATGCCCATCAGCGTCAAAAATTCGCCAACAAAGCCAGAGGTGCCCGGCAAACCAACGTTGGCCATGGTGAAGAACATGAAGACAAGCGCATAGGCAGGCATCCGGTTCACAAGACCACCATAGGCGTCGATTTCACGGGTGTGCATGCGGTCATAGATCACACCAACGCTCAAGAAGAGCGCGCCAGAAATGAACCCGTGCGAGATCATCTGAAAGATCGCGCCATCAACACCTTGTTGGTTGAGCGAGAAAATACCAGCGGTCACATAGCCCATATGCGCAACGGATGAATAGGCGATGAGCTTTTTCATGTCAGATTGCACCAAGGCCACCAAAGATGTGTACACAATCGCGATGGCTGACATCCAAAGGATGATATCGGCCATCATATGCGAGGCAACAGGGAACATCGGGATCGAGAAGCGCAAGAACCCGTAACCGCCCATTTTCAACAAGATCGCAGCCAGAACAACGGAACCTGCTGTCGGCGCTTGAACGTGGGCATCTGGCAACCAAGTGTGCACTGGCCACATTGGCATCTTCACCGCGAAGGAGGCGAAGAAGGCCAAGAACGCCAGCATCTGCATGCCGCCGACCACTTGCACCCCCAAAACCGAGAATGTGTCAGTCGAGAACTCATGCGCCATCAAAGTGGCGATATCTGTTGTGCCTGCGTCCATATACATGGCGATCATCGCGACCAGCATAAGAACGGAACCGATAAAGGTGTAGAGGAAGAATTTGAACGATGCATAGATGCGGTTCGCCCCGCCCCAAATGCCGATGATCAAGAACATCGGGATTAGGCCTGCTTCAAAGAAGACATAGAACAGCATCAGATCAAGCGCACAGAACACGCCGAGCATCAGTGTTTCCAACAGCAAGAAGGCGATCATATATTCTTTTACACGCACCTTCATGTCCCATGTCGACCAGATCACCAGCGGCATGAGGAAGGTTGTGAGCATAACAAACAGAACCGAAATTCCGTCAACGCCCATTTTGTACTGCAGACCCATAATCCATTCGGCCTGTTCGACCATTTGGAACCCTGTGTTCGATGGATCGAATTCAGCGATCACAAACAGCGAGATCAAAAAGGTGATCACCGTCGCGAACAGCGCAAGCCGTTTGGCGTTAAGCTGGGCGATTTCATCGTCCCCGCGCAAGAACAGCGCCAGAACCAAAGCCGCAACCGTCGGCAGAAAGATAATAAAGGACAGGACGTAATCCATTAGTGAGCCCCTCCGCCGATCGACATCCAGGTAATCAGAACTACGATCCCCAGAACCATCGCGAACGCATAAGTAAAGATAAAGCCAGACTGCATACGACCCGCAAGCCGTGTGAAGAAGGGCACGATGCCAAGGGCAAGGCCATTGATCGCGCCATCGATGGTTTTAACATCGCCGCGCTGCCACAAAAAGCGGCCCAATCCCAAGGCAGGTTTGATAAAGATCACGTTGTACAGCTCGTCAAAGTACCATTTGTTCAACAAGAACTGATACAAAGGCTGCTGGTCTTCGGACAAACGGCGCGGCAGATCAGGCTTCTTGATGTAGAACATCCAAGCTGTGACAAAGCCGATCAGCATCGCAACAAACGGTGACAATTTCACCCAAGCCGGCACATGGTGTGCATCGTCCAAGATGGTGTTGTCTGCTGCGATAAAGATGGCACCTTGTGGCGCTTCATGCACCATCATGTCTGCCCCGTGATCCGCGGCCATGCCGTGATCATCCGCAGCCATTTCAGTTGCATGCGTATCCGCAGGTGTTGCGTGATCGTCCGTCGCGGCATGATCATCGTCATGTTCTGCCTCAGCGCCGTGATCTCCTTCAGCGGCGGCATGATGCTCAGGAATACCAAAGAACGCATTGTGCTTATGGTGATCGCCAAAGAAAGACCCGTACCAAACCATGCCAGAGAACACAGCTCCAAGTGCCAAGACACCAAGAGGGATCAACATCACTTTCGGGCTTTCATGCGCGTGGTCATGCGTATGCTTGTCGCCGCGTGCCTTGCCGTAGAAGGTCAAGAATATCAAACGCCAAGAATAGAATGACGTGAACAATGCCGCGATAACCAGCATCCAGAAGGCATAGCTGATACCAGAGGCATAAGCGCTTTCGATAATCGCATCTTTCGAGAAGAAGCCAGCAAAGCCAAGATGCGTGAACGGGATACCCACACCGGTGATCGCCAAGGTGCCGATCATCATGGCCCAGTAGGTGGCTGGAATTTTTTTGCGCAGACCGCCGTAGTTGCGCATGTCTTGTTCGTGGTGCATCGCATGGATCACAGAACCCGCACCCAAGAACAACATCGCTTTAAAGAAAGCATGCGTCAAAAGGTGGAACATCGCCGGACCGTAGGCGCCGACACCAACAGCAACAAACATGTAGCCGAGCTGTGAACAGGTTGAATAGGCGATAACGCGTTTGATGTCAGTTTGCACCAAACCGACTGTCGCCGCAAAGAAGGCCGTCGATGCGCCGATGTAGACGATGAATGTCTGGGCTTGTGGCGCGTATTCGAACAAAGGCGACATGCGAGACACCAAGAAGACACCCGCCGTCACCATGGTCGCCGCGTGGATCAAGGCAGACACAGGTGTCGGGCCTTCCATCGCGTCTGGCAACCACGTGTGCAAGAACAATTGCGCTGATTTACCCATCGCACCGACGAACAACAAGAAGGCCAGCAAGTTCGCCGCGTTCCAGTCTGTCCACAAGAAATGCAATTGCGTGTTCGCCAATTCAGGCGCTTTCGCGAAAACCACGTCCAGATCGATTGAGCCTGTGAGGTAGAACAGGCCAAAGATACCAAGCGCGAAGCCAAAGTCGCCAACGCGGTTGACGATAAAGGCCTTCATCGCCGCAGCCCCCGCAGATGGTTTCTTAAAGTAGAAGCCGATCAACAAGTATGAAGCGACGCCCACGCCTTCCCAACCAAAGAACATCTGCACCAAATTGTCAGAAGTCACCAGCATCAGCATGGAGAAGGTAAAGAACGACAGGTAGGCAAAGAAACGCGCACGGTAAGGTTCCGCGTCCGAGAAGTTCTCGTCATGCGCCATGTAGCCGAAAGAATACAAGTGAACCAAGGCCGATACCGTATTGATCACAATGAACATAATCGCAGTCAGGCGATCAAGGCGGATGCCCCAAGTCGTCGACAGCTCGCCACTTTCGATCCAACGGAACAACGTAATGTGCTGCACTTGACCATCAAAGCTAAGGAACACGATCCAAGACAAGAATGCCGCCAGCATCAACAGACCTGTCGTCAAGTACTGCGCGTTGCGTTCGCCAATAATGCGCCAGCCGAAACCGGCCAAAAGTGCGCCCAACAAGGGGGCAAAGAGAATAATCTGAGCCATGTGAGCTTACCCTTTCATCACGTTGATGTCTTCTACATCAATCGTGCCACGGTTGCGGAAGAAGCCGACCAGAATAGCCAAACCGATCGCAGCCTCTGCGGCGGCGACTGTGAGAACCAGCATGGTGAAAATCTGCCCTACCAAATCGCCAGCAAAGGACGAAAAGGCCACGAGATTGATGTTGACCGACAACAGGATCAATTCAACGGACATCAAAATGATGATCACATTCTTCCGGTTCAAAAAGAGACCGAAAATCCCGATGACAAACAGCGCTCCTGCGACTGCTAGGTAATGTTCAAGTCCGACCATGTCGTCCCTCAGTTCTTTGTCTCGCGCCTTTTTGGCGGCTTTTCAGTTCAGGGCAGAAAACTGCCCATTGGTGTTATGTGTTCGGGCGAAAGGCTTACAGCCCCTGCCCTGATTTGACGTCTTTAAGTTCCATAGCTTTCGCTGGATCTCGGTGCATCTGGGTGATGACGTTTTGGCGTTTGACGTTCGGGTTGTGACGCAATGTCAAAACAATCGCCCCGATCATGGCGGTCAACAGGATCAAGCCAGCCAGTTGGAACAACATCAAGAAGTCATCGTACATCAACATGCCCAAAGCGGCGGTGTTGTGGATCTCATTGGCATCAGGCGCCACAGCAGCACGCAAAGCATCAGACCCTTCAGCGACATGCCAATCACCGAATGCAGCCCCAAGCTGGATCAAAACAACCATGCCGATCAGCAGTGCGAAAGGCATGAACTTGGCCATACCGCCGCGCAGCTGGGCAAAGTCGACATCCAACATCATCACCACAAAGAGGAAGAGCACCATCACAGCGCCCACATAGACGATGATCAACAGCATGGCGACGAATTCCGCGCCCAAAAGCACGAACAATCCTGACGCTGAAAGAAAGGTCAAAATGAGCCAGAGCACAGAGTGGACGGGGTTGCGTGCCACCACTGTGAACAGACCCGATGCCACCAATAGAATGGCGAAAAGGTAAAATGCGTAATCCGCGACAGTCATGCACTGTCCTCCTGCTGTTCGGCGAAGACTTGAGTTGCCAAGCCAAGCGCCTTTGACATTGCGGGCAAACCGCCCAGCATCGACATTTGATAGATCGTTTGCGCGATCTGCTGTTGTGTGGCCCCCGCGTCAAGCGCGTGACGGACCGTGACCTTAAAGGGCTCTTCGGCTTGAGCCCCCAGAACTGTTTGACCCGCAAGGATCACCAAAAAACGAGTTTTGGCATCCAAACCGTCTTTGTTGAATCCGGTGCCCCAGAAAATCTCCATCTGTTCTGCCGTCATAGTCGGCATCAGTTTTGAAAAATCAGGCATCTGAAATGTTTCAAGCGCAGGGTTGAGCGACTTGGCCATTTTGGTGCCCTGCTCCATCATCTGCTCAAGATACTTCGCGAAATCATTCATGATGTTTCCTCTTCTGTGGCAAAGACTTCCATCGCGGCGTTCAAAGCGTTGAACATCGCGGGCATGCCTCCGTAGAGTGACATTTGATAGATCGCTTCCGAAATTTCCTGTGGCGTGAGACCCAATTTGCGGGCTGCTGCGACGTGAATTTTCAACTGAGGTTTTGTTTGCCCCCCAAGCGCGGTCAGCGCTGATATGGTCAAAAGTTCGCGTGTTTTCTCGTCCAAAACACCTCGTGGATAAATACGGCCATTCAGTTCCACCAAATCACGCGCAAGACCCGGCAAGACCGCGTCATAACGATTGGCCAAAGCGTCTTCCATTCCGGGGTTTGTGGCCTCGGTGAACGCTTTGCCCTTTGTGTAGGCGTCAGAAACTGGCGACACAGTAGTCATCGGTAAGGCGCATCCAATTCGAGATTGCGAGCGATTTCTGCTTCCCAACGGGCGCCGTTATCCAAAAGCTTGTCCTTATCGTAGAACAGCTCTTCACGGGTTTCCGTTGCGAATTCGAAATTCGGCCCTTCGACAATGGCATCCACAGGACAGGCTTCTTGGCAGAAACCACAGTAGATGCATTTCGTCATATCAATATCGTAACGCGTTGTGCGGCGAGATCCGTCATCGCGCGGTTCCGCATCGATGGTGATCGCTTGCGCGGGGCAGACGGCCTCGCACAATTTACACGCGATGCAGCGCTCTTCGCCATTCGGGTAACGGCGCAGCGCATGTTCACCACGGAAACGTGGCGACAAAGGCCCCTTTTCGTGTGGATAATTGATCGTTGCTTTAGGGCTAAAGAAATACCGCAAACCGATTTTGAAACCGGCGATGACATCTGTCATCAAGAAATATTTCACAGCACGGGTGTAGTCGAAGTCTGATTTTGCCTGAGCCATGATTTAGCCTCCAATCGCCCAGCGAGCATAGGACCCGCCGAAAGCACCGAATTGTGCGAAGAATGCCACCAAAACGACCCAACCGAGTGACAACGGCAAGAAGACTTTCCAACCGATGCGCATCAATTGGTCGTAGCGATAGCGGGGTGTGATCGCTTTGACCATCGAGAAGATAAAGAAGAAGAAACCCATCTTGGCGATCATCCAGAAGATACCGTCAGGAATACCGGGCACAGGTGACAACCAACCGCCGAAGAACATCAGCGTGATCAAGGCACACATCAACACGACCGCCATCAATTCGCCCATCATGAACAAAAGGAACGGCGTTGATGAATATTCCACTTGGTAACCCGCCACCAATTCAGATTCAGCTTCGGGCAAATCGAATGGGGGACGGTTTGTTTCAGCCAAGGCAGAAACAAAGAACAACACGACCATTGGGAAATGCGGGATCCAGTACCATGAGAACAGACCAAAGCGTCCGTCTTGGGCGGCAACGATATCACCGAAGTTCATAGACCCCGATGAGATGATCACACCGATGATGATCAAACCGATTGAGACCTCGTAAGAAATCATCTGCGCCGCAGAGCGAAGCGCGCCAAGGAAAGGGTATTTCGAGTTGGATGCCCAACCGCCCATGATCACGCCGTAAACCTCAAGCGATGAAATCGCGAAGATGTACAAGATCGCGACGTTGAGATCAGAGATCACCCAACCGTCGTTCCAAGGGATCGCAACCCAAGCAATGGTCGCCATCACAAAGGTAATCATTGGTGCGAGATAAAAGACAAATTTGTCAGCCCCCGCAGGCACAACCACCTCTTTGACCACATATTTCAACAAGTCTGCAAAAGACTGCAGCAAGCCAAAGACGCCAACCACGTTGGGGCCTTTGCGCATCTGGACAGCAGCCCAGATTTTGCGATCGCCATACATCAAGAAGGCAAGAGCAACGAACAAAGGCAAAAGAACCAGCAGACATTGTCCGAGGATCAAGAGCGCTATGCCCAGATTTGTTGTCGTGAAAAATTCGACCATTTCGTAGTCCTTCACACCGTCGGTATTCTAAATTCGCGGCAGTTTGAAACGATGACCTCAGCGTCAATCGTTCGCAATCCATCGGGCAGCGCTGACGAGATGGTGTAAACAGCATCCGCGCGCCAAATTCCAGCCTCTTGTGAGACATTTGTTCGTAAGTGACGCGCAAATCCGAAACCACGGATCAACGCGTATTGTGCAGCGGCACATTCAGAATAGGCCGCCACGTCGTTTTCAGTCGCCGCATCTGTCATAGACACGATGAAATTCACCAAATCCCCGTCCAAAAGACGGGTTTCAACACCCAAATAGGTCGGCGCGCTTGCGGCGCGACTGACCTCAGGGGTGGCTTGCACACAGCCCATCACAGTGACCGACAAAACACACCCAAGAGCGAATTTTGCGACACTTTGCGATGCGCGTTTGTATGTGTGCAAAGCTGTCATTTTTATTCGGCAGCCAATGCGTCTTGGCTGCGCGCTTTTGCGGCGGCAGACAATTCGGCCATCAAGGTCGAGGCCCGTGCGATTGGGTTGGTCAGGTAGAAATCTTTAACCGTGTAACGTACAGAGGCTTTGGCTGGTTTGCGCAATGGAACGCGGTTCCATGCGTTTTCAGCCACAACATCAAGATCGGCGAAATGCGGTGCAATTTCCATCATCTCAGACCGCAGGCCTGCGATTGTGGAATAGGCCAATGTCGCATCAAGTTCCGCAGACAAAGCACGCAAGATCGCCCAGTTTTCTTTCGCGTCACCTGGAGGGAAGGAAGCGCGATTCGCAAGTTGCGGGCGCCCTTCTGTGTTGACGAAGAGACCGGATTCTTCGGTATAGGCCGCCCCTGGCAAAATCACGTCTGCGCGGTGAGCACCACGATCGCCGTGTGAGCCTTGGTAAACCACGAAAGCATCGCCTGAGATTTCGACTTCGTCGGCGCCCAAGTTATAGATCGCTTCTGCACCATCAAGCGCCGCGTCCAAACCGCCCTCAGTCACAGCCCCAATGTCCATCGCACCAACGCGTGACGCGGCAGTGTGCAGGATCATCAATTTGGAGCCCGTGTTTTCAGCGAGTTTCATCGCTTGTGACAAAACAGCTTCGCCGTCAGCCTCCATCAATGCGCCTTGGCCGACGATCACGAGTGTATTTTTCTCGTCGCGGGTCTCTTTGGAAATTTCTTTGGCAGCCAGTTCAACCAGCGCCGCACGATCTGTACCGATGTGAGCATAGTCATATGTCAAATCAACAGCTTCACCGATCAAACCGATGTCAGCGCCACGGGCCCATGCCGCGCGAATACGCGCATTAAGCACCGGTGCTTCTTCACGCGGGTTGGTGCCGATCAACTGGATCATATCAGCAGAATCGATATCTTCGATGGTTGCGGTACCAACGTAAGCCGAACGATTGCCCATCGGAAGTTTCGCCCCGTCAACGCGGGCTTCGACATGACCACCGAGGCTTGTGATCAATTGTTTAAGCGCGAAAGCGGCCTCAACAGAAACAAGATCGCCCACAAGACCGGCAACTTTCTTGCCTTTCATGCCTTTGGCAGCAGCGGCCAAGGCCTCGCCCCAAGTGGCTTTGCGCAGCTTGCCGTTTTCACGGATGTAGGGTGTGTCCAAACGCTGGCGACGCAAGCCGTCCCAAACGAAACGGGTTTTGTCGGAAATCCACTCTTCGTTCACGCCGTCATGGTTGCGTGGCAAAATGCGCATCACTTCGCGGCCTTTGGTGTCCACACGGATATTCGATCCAAGCGCGTCCATCACATCGATGGTTTCGGTCTTGGTCAATTCCCAAGGGCGTGCAGTAAAGGCGTAGGGCTTGGACGTCAAAGCGCCAACAGGGCACAGATCGATGATATTGCCTTGCAGGTTTGAGACCAAAGTTTCGTTCAAATAGCTTGTGATCTCGGAATCTTCACCGCGACCTGTTTGGCCCATTTGCGTGATGCCTGCGACCTCAGTCGTGAAACGCACACAGCGCGTACAAGAAATACACCGCGTCATAGTTGTCGCCACGAGTGGGCCAAGATCGAGATCTTCTGTCGCGCGTTTTGGTTCGCGGAAGCGCGAGAAATCAACACCGTAAGCCATGGCTTGGTCTTGCAAATCGCATTCGCCGCCTTGGTCACAGATTGGGCAATCCAGCGGGTGGTTGATGAGCAAGAATTCCATCACCCCTTCGCGCGCCTTTTTCACCATAGGTGACGTGGTTTTCACAACGGGTGGCGCGCCCTCTGGTCCGGGGCGCAAATCTTTGACCTGCATCGCGCAAGAGGCAGTGGGTTTGGGCGGGCCACCAACGACCTCAACCAGACACATCCGGCAGTTGCCAGCGATTGAAAGACGTTCATGGTAGCAAAAGCGCGGCACTTCGACCCCAGCCACTTCGCAAGCCTGTAGGATCGTCATGGCCGGATCGACCTCGACTTCTTTTCCGTCAATGATAAGTTTGCGCGTATCTGCCATATCACGTCACCTGTGTTTCATGAAAGTGCCGCACGCAACATGCGCCGCACCTTCGGTATTTCAATACGCCTTTGACAGCGCCCATTTGATCTCACCCACGAAAACCGTGGAACCTTAAAAGAGGCCCTAGCCCCTCGTTACCTATTGCGCAACAAAGAACCTGTCAGGCTATTTGCAGCGATTTCTTGTTGTCCCAACGCGCATAAATCTGCATCGCTGGTTGGGTCAAAACCTTTGCTGCGCACATAGGATTCGCCCAAAGCACGCATGCGGGATTTTTCAGCTTTGCTGTCCACGTAGGCTTTGATTTCATCATCAGAATAGCCGAGTTTTTTGGCAGCAGTTTTAAGCCCCCATAAAAAATTCAGCCCTTTAAGCTTGCGGGCCTCGATGCTGGAACATTTGTCGGAAATTTCAATCGCGATCGCCACTTTCAACATTGGCCCATCGATAGAGGGCTCGTCGCGCAAGGCTTTGGCCGAAACCGCCCCCACGCCCGCAAAAGGGATGATCAGTAGCGTCGCAAGGATAACGGTTTTAAACTTATACATTTAGGGACTCCATAACATTTGGCGCGCATGATTTCGTGACATGCAATTGCGCCTCTTTCAGATACGACCAGCCGAAGGCATAGTCGCTGTCCCCATGTTTTTCGTAATAGGCAAGGCGTTCAAGCGCCTCGTCCAATTTGGGCTTATGCCCTTGTTCAACGTACCACATCACAAAGTGCTGGCCAGTCAAGATTTGGAACCAGTCTGCACGGCGGTCGTAGAATTTTTTGTGAACCGTATTGAAAACGAAACGCTCAAGGCTTTGTACGTCTTCCCAAACGGTCATATTGGCGACGAACTGTGGATCATCGCCAATTGAATTTTCGGTGTTTCCAGTGCCCGGCTCGCCTGAGCCTTCCATCATCCACACAAAGCCCGGCATGCGTTGGCCAAGCCCATTCACCATATCCAATGCATTCATGAATTCAGCCACGCGCGGATCATCGGTCGGCGCGATAAGCCGTCCGATGTTCAATTCCGCAATATGTGTGTCTGACGCATGCATTGCTGTGACTTACTCCGCCGCCATCGCGCCCATACGGCCCGATTTTTGTGCTTTGATACGGTCTTCGATTTCTTCGCGGAAGTTGCGGATCAGACCTTGAATTGGCCAAGCCGCCGCATCGCCGAGCGCACAGATTGTGTGGCCCTCGACCTGTTTGGTCACATCCCAAAGCATGTCGATTTCTTCTAGCTCAGCTTCGCCTTTCACCAGACGATCCATCACGCGCATCATCCAGCCGGTGCCTTCACGACATGGGGTACATTGGCCGCAGGACTCGTGCTTGTAGAACATAGACAAGCGGTGGATGGCTTTGATGATATCGGTGGATTTGTCCATGACGATAACCGCCGCCGTGCCAAGGCCAGAGCCAAGTTCACCGCGCAGATAGTCAAAGTCCATGATCGCGTCTTTCATGTTCTCGCCGCGCACCAATGGCACGGACGATCCACCGGGGATCACAGCCAGCAGGTTGTCCCAACCGCCGCGAATACCACCACAATGTTTTTCAATCAGCTCTTCAAAAGGGATCGACATGGCCTCTTCAACCACACAAGGGTTGTTGACGTGACCAGAGATCGCGAACAATTTCGTGCCCGCGTTGTTTGGACGGCCAAAGCCTGCGAACCATTCAGGACCGCGACGCAAGATGGTCGGGGCCACGGCGATGGATTCGACGTTGTTCACAGTGGTCGGGCAACCGTAAAGACCCGCACCCGCTGGGAACGGAGGCTTCATCCGCGGCATGCCTTTTTTGCCTTCAAGGCTTTCGAGCAATGCGGTTTCTTCGCCGCAGATATACGCCCCTGCCCCGTGGTGCAGATAAAGATCAAAGTCCCAGCCAGATTTGGCGGCGTTTTTGCCCAACAGGCCCGCGTAATAACATTCGTCGATGGCCATCTGCAGCGCTTCGCGTTCGCGAATGTATTCGCCGCGCAGGTAGATGTAACAGGCGTTGGCTTGCATCGCGAAAGAGGCGATCAACGCGCCCTCGATCAGCGTATGCGGATCGTGGCGCATGATTTCACGGTCTTTACAGGTACCCGGCTCGGATTCATCGGCATTGATGACCAAGTAAGAGGGGCGACCATCAGATTCTTTGGGCATAAAGGACCATTTCAGACCCGTTGGGAACCCCGCGCCGCCACGTCCACGCAGGCCAGAGGCTTTCATCTGGTCGATGATCCAGTCACGGCCCTTTTTAATAATGCCGGCGGTGCCGTCCCAATGTCCACGTGCCAACGCGCCTTTGAGGCTGCGATCATGCATCCCGTAGATATTGGTAAAGATCCGATCTTGATCTTTGAGCATAGCTTTATTCCTTCAGCCTTTCTGACGCGCGCGCCAGATCTGATACACCACGATAAGCGCCCACACAAAGGCAGCGAGCGCCAAGAGGTCCAACAACAAAGCGTATCGTGTAGAAATACCCACTTTGCTGCCGATCCATTGAGCCACAATCCAAAGAACCATTGTCCCTGCAATCACCAGCGAAACCATGCGCGCCTTCTTTGCCTGCAATGCGTCTTTGTCAGGAGCCATATTTATGTCCCATCAACGCGCCCTATTTCTTAGAGCGTTTTGAAAATTCAGTCTCACCACCTTTGGCAAGAATTTTTGCTTGTGCCACCCAGCCATCACGTTCGATCCGGCCTTTGAACTTCAGGTTGTTATCGACCCATTCAATTTCTTTTTTGCGCCAAGCAGCAACCTGATCAAAATGATAGAACCCCAAAGAGTTGAGCGTTTCCTCAAGCTTTGGCCCCACGCCTTTGAGCAACTTCAAATTATCAGCGCCACCATCACGTGGTTGTGTCAATACCGGTGGTTTGCCATCGGCTGCCACAGGTGCTTTGGCCGGAGCTTTCGCTTTTGGTGCGGCTTTTGCTTTGGTTGACGCTGCTGGTTTCGCAGTGGCTTTTTTAGCTGCCGCTTTAGGCGCAGCAGGCTTTTTGGCGGCGGGTTTCTTCGCGGCAGGTTTTGCAGTTGACGTATCGTCAACAACATCCACGTCAACCACCTCTACGTCAGCAGATGTTGTCGCAGCAGCCGGCGCGTCAATCGCGGCACTTGGCATCGGCGCGGGGGACGTCTTCCCTCCCTCAGCCTCAACACCCTCAGCTGCAGTATCCTGTGCGTCGCTGTTATCCTCAGATGTCGCAACAATATCAGCGGCCGTCGCGTCAGAAGCCGCTGTTACAGCCGCTTTTTGCTCAGCTTCGCGCTCATTCAACCGTGTTTGCGCCTCAGGATCTTCATACCAGCCGATCCAAAGCAAAATACCGACCAAAAGCGCCACAAGAACGCCAACAATAAGTGAAGCCACAGTCGAATAGTCAGCGACATATAGCAGCGCCAAAAACGCAACGATCCCAGCTATGGCAGATATCAGCCATATCTTTTGTGTCTTTCCCGATGTTGTCTCACTCATTGCCTTACTCCTTAACTATCCCTGTTGAACTTAGGCGCGGCTTTTATAGCCTTATGTGCCCTTAGCGGTCGTAGAAAGTCAGTATTTCGCGCGTTTAGAGAACTCTGTGGTGCCACCAGCGGCAAGCGTCGTGGCCTGATCGATCCAGCCGTCGCGTTCGATACGACCTTTGAATTTCAGGTTATCATCGACCCAAGCGATTTCTTCAGGCGTCCATTTGGCCACCTGATCGAAATGCCAGAACCCAAGAGCGTTGAGCGTTTCTTCTAGTTTCGGTCCCACACCTTTGATCATTTTAAGATCGTCAGCACCGGCTTTGCGCGGCGCTTTCATGGTGCGTGGTTTTTTCTGTGCGCTTGCAGGAACATCAGCGGCGGTAGCTGTCGCTTTTTCAGCGGCCTTTGGGGCAGCCGTTTTCGCAACGGCCTTTTTAGCTGCGGTTTTTTTCGCAGGCGCTCTTGTTTCAGCCGCTTGTTGCACCGCAGATTTGGCAGGGGCAGCTGGCTTTGGTGGTTTTGCTCCTGTGCGCTTGCCGCCATTGAGCCAAGGCGTCAACAATGGCACTTCGGTGCCGTCAATACGCTTGAGCGTATCGCCAATGTCAGACGCCAAAGCCACGGAAGCATTGTATTGGTTTTTCTCTGTGTCGCCATCCGCCAAAGATGTGAGGCCAGACAGAGGTTCAGCCGCAAAACGACCGTTTTGTGGACCAGGAAGCGGCACATTGCCTGCGGCCATATCGTCGATCAATTTGCCGAAGTTTTCAGCAGACAGATCCTCGTAATAGTCTTTGCCGATTTGCGCCATTGGTGCATTGGAACAGGCCCCAAGACATTCGACTTCTTCCCAAGAAAACTTGCCATCCGCCGACACAGTATGTGGCGTCGGCGAAATTTTTTCGCGTGCCACGGCCATCAGGTCTTCGGCGCCACAAATCATGCAAGACAAGGTGCCACAGATTTGGATATGCGCCACTTTGCCCACAGGCTGAAGTTGGAACATAAAGTAAAATGTCGCCACCTCAAGCACGCGAATATAAGGCATGCCCAGCATGTCGCCGATATGTTCGATCGCAGGCTTGGTCAGCCAGCTTTCCTGTTCCTGCGCGCGCCACAACAGCGGGATCACTGCAGATTGTTGACGCCCTTCAGGGTATTTGGTGATTTGCGCTTCTGCCCATGCCTGATTGGCTGGGGTGAATGCAAAAGATGCGGGTTGTTCGCTGTGTAGACGGCGTAGCATTAGCGGTCCACCTCCCCAAATACGATATCCATAGTGCCGATGAGCGCCGCAACGTCAGCCAACTGGTGGCCTTTGGCGACGTGATCCATCGATTGAAGATGCAAGAACCCCGGAGCGCGGAGTTTTGCACGGTAAGGTTTGTTGGTCCCGTCAGAGACCATGTAGACGCCGAACTCGCCCTTAGGCGCTTCCACAGCGGCGTAAACTTCGCCCTCGGGCAGTTTGAAGCCTTCTGTGTAGAGCTTAAAGTGGTGGATCAGAGCTTCCATCGAGGTTTTCATATCGCCACGTTTTGGCGGTGTGATTTTACCCCGGGCAAGAATGTCACCTTGGCCCTCAGGGGCACGCAGTTTTTCAATCGCTTGCAGAATGATCTTAGTGGATTCTTCCATTTCCGCCATGCGTACGAGGTAGCGATCATAGCAATCGCCATTCTTGCCCACTGGAATTTTGAAATCGAATTCGTCGTAGAGTTCGTAAGGCTGCGAACGACGCAAATCCCACGCCAAGCCAGAGCCGCGCACCATGACGCCAGAATAGCCCCAATCGAGGATCTCTTGTTCGGAAATAATGCCGATATCCGCATTACGCTGTTTGAAAATCCGGTTTTCGGTCAAAAGCGTGTGAATATCCGCGATCATTTTCGGGAATTCATTGGCCCATGTTTCGATATCGTCAATCAGCTTTGGCGGCAGGTCTTGGTGCACACCACCAGGGCGGAAATAGGCCGCGTGCAAGCGCGCGCCGCAAGCCCGTTCATAGAAAATCATCAGCTTTTCACGCTCTTCAAAGCCCCAAAGCGGCGGTGTGAGCGCGCCCACGTCCATCGCTTGCGTGGTGACGTTCAAGAGGTGGTTCAAGACGCGGCCAATTTCAGAGAACAGCACGCGGATCAAAGACGCACGACGCGGCACCTCAACACCGGCAAGGCGTTCAATCGCAAGGCACCATGCGTGTTCTTGGTTCATCGGCGCCACGTAATCGAGGCGGTCGAGATAGGGCAAGTTTTGCAGATAAGTGCGGCTTTCCATCAGCTTTTCAGTGCCACGATGCAACAGACCGATATGCGGGTCAGCCCGCTCTACGATCTCGCCGTCGAGTTCCAACACCATACGCAAAACGCCGTGCGCCGCGGGGTGTTGAGGCCCAAAGTTGATGTTAAAGTTGCGGATCTTTTGTTCGCCCGTCAGTACGTCGCTCACGTTGCCATCCATCTAGTTGACCCTCGCCATATTGGATTGCCACCGATCAGGCAGCGCACCGAAGGTTTCTTTCACAAAGGCATAGTGCGGCGCGGTAAACTCAGCCGCCCAGCCTCGCATTTCATCGTCCATCTTCAGGCTTTTGCCCTCATGAACTTTCTTATCAGTATTCGCAGGCACATAAGATATGCCAAGGAAATCACATAGGTCGCGAATGCCGTCCTCTGTCAAAAGGCGTTCGAAAAATTCGAAATGCAATTTGTCTTTGGGCACTGCGGTTTTAAGTTTGGCAACAATCGCAGGGTAATCCCCGCGCGATGTCACATGGTCTTGGCCGCCTTCCAGTGTCACAGATTTCAGCACCGCACGGGATTTGGTCACAAAGCCTTCGGGCGTGTCCGTGGTGCGCTTGGCGATCATCCGCACATGGGACCACAACCGATCAACAGGGTCGCGCATCAAGAACACGAATTTAGTATCCTCAGACAGCGACAGCATTTGTTCCAAACGGCCCTGATCGAGCAGCGCATAGGCGGGTGTGATATCGCCCACAAGCATCGCATCGCCTGCGCCCGCATAGATGTATTCAAGATAGGCAGGGATGCCTTCGTCGCGTTTGCGTACAGCTTTGATCAAAGATGAGATGTCATCGATCTGTGTTTGCAAACGCTGAACGCGCAACGCCTCGCCCGCGATTTTCGCCGCGTCACGACGGTCACGTAACAGATCGCGTTGTGCTTTCCACTGGTCGATCTGTGGCTTCATCCGTGGTTTTGATATCGTGTCGAAAAAGTGGGATTCTTTCACGCTTTGCAGCACACAATCGTCACGCCCATGCAAATAGCTGTACAGCCAAGACGTGCCCGCCTTGGTTGCTCCAACACAAAACATGAGGGTCGGCTGCGTCAAACGTTAAGCCTCCTGCTTCTCGTCACCAGGAAGGATATACTTGGCCCCTTCCCAAGGAGAGAGATTGTCGAACTGGCGGTATTCTTGCGTCAAGGACACAGGTTCATAGACGACGCGCTTAAGCTCTTCGTCGTAACGCACTTCTGTGTAGCCTGTTGTCGGGAAATCTTTGCGCAAGGGAAAGCCACGGAACCCGTAATCCGTCAGCAAACGACGCAAATCAGGGTGGCCCGAGAAAATGATTCCGAACATGTCAAAGACTTCACGCTCGAACCAGTTGGCCGAGGGGTGAATGTCAACGATAGAGGCGATCATTTCATCTTCGCGCACAGCCGTTTTGATACGGATGCGGTGATTTTGGTACATCGACAAGAAATGATAGACCACATCAAAACGCTCAGGGCGCGTCGGGTAATCGATCGCGGTGATATCCACCAAGCTTGAAAACTTGCAGGTCGCATCGGTTTTCAAAAACTCGACGAAATCCACGATGCCAGCGGGGGTGACAGTGACCGTCAATTCGCCAAAAGTGATCTCATGTGAGACGACATCATCAGGGCGCTTGAGCTCAAGGTGAGCTGCCAGAATTTCAAGAGCTTCGCTCATAGGTCCGTCTCCTTAGCGGGCAATCGTGCCAGTGCGGCGCATTTTGCGTTGCAATTGCATGATGCCGTATAGCAAGGCTTCTGCTGTTGGGGGGCACCCGGGCACATAGATATCGACAGGAACGATCCGGTCACATCCACGCACGACAGAGTAAGAATAGTGGTAATACCCACCGCCGTTGGCGCAAGACCCCATCGAGATCACGTAACGTGGCTCTGGCATTTGGTCATAGACTTTGCGCAAGGCAGGCGCCATTTTATTGGTCAGCGTACCCGCCACGATCATCAAGTCCGACTGACGTGGGGAGGCACGCGGCGCTGTGCCAAACCGTTCAAGGTCATAGCGCGGCATAGAGGTGTGCATCATTTCAACCGCGCAGCACGCCAGACCAAAGGTCATCCAGTGCAGTGACCCTGTGCGCGCCCAGTTGATGATGTCTTCTGTCGACGTGAGCAAAAAGCCCTTGTCTTGCAATTCTGAGTTCAAAGCCTGTGTCGCGACTTCTTTGTCTGCGCCAGCTGTGTTGGCTGAAGTGATCACGCCCATTCCAAGGCTCCTTTTTTCCACTCGTAGGCAAAGCCCACGGTGAGTACGCCCAAGAACACCATCATAGACCAGAACCCGACGATCCCCACATCCTTGAACGCGACAGCCCAAGGGAAGAGGAAAGCGATTTCCAGATCGAAGATGATAAAGAGGATCGACACCAAATAGAACCGAACGTCGAATTTCATCCGCGCGTCGTCGAAGGCGTTAAAGCCACATTCATACGCTGAGAGTTTCTCAGGATCAGGATTGCGAACGGCAATGATCAATGCTGCGAAGATGAAGACAAGACCAAGCGCGATGGCGAGGCCGAGGAAAATGATGACTGGGAGAAAATCCCGAAGCAGGTCTTCCACGTGCGGCTCCTTGATGATGGGCCCGCGAAAAGCGGGCGCGCGTGTGCTAAAGCTACTTGGTGGTTTAGCCCTCTGTGACAGTATGGTCAACAAGCGCAGGCGCATCAAAAGCCTTTGTTTCAAGGGAAGTACAAAGTTTTTTTCTGCAGGTGCACGCGGATGATTAACCCTTAATCAACAACTCTGATTCGAAACTATTACCTGATTTTTTTAGTCTGATTTGACATACTTGAAGCCCTACATTACCTGACTTTTTCGGTCTGATTTAGCCGATCCCGACCAGTTGAAGTCATTTGAATAGCCCTGCAAACCCCTAGGCGCTTGAACACACTTCCTCTTTCACAATCCGCGCCAAGAGCGCACAGTCTTCAACCGAAAACGTCAACGGCAGGCGCATGTCTATGATGGCGCCCAAAACGCGATCACTGTCGGGCAAAGGCTGCGGATCGGCATAGCGCCAACTGTCATAGCGCGACGTAAACGCGACAGGCTCAGGCGCGCCGAACCATTTCAACTCGACACCGCGTTTCAAACAGCGCGCAACAAAACCTTCGATCGCTGCATCGCCCCAATCCAGCAAAAGAAACTGAAACGATGAACCAACAAAGCCCTCGGCCTGCGGGCGGTAGATCACGGTTAGCCCGTCAATGTCACGCAAGCCCGCTTCAAACGTCCGATAGCGCGCGTTCCACTGTTCGACTTGTTCAGGCAAGTTTTTCAACTGCACCCGCAAGATCGCAGCCCGCAAATGGTCCATACGGCCAGACACATTGGGCGTATCATATTTGATGTTTTCGAACATTTCAGCGGGCGGTCCGGCGATATGTTTGCCATATAGCATGTAAGATCCCGACAGCATGATCGCTTTTGCGGCAATTTCGGCATCATCGGTGATGATCAAACCGCCCTCGCCCGAATTGATGTGCTTATAGGTCTGGGTTGAATAGCACCCAATCGCGCCATGACGTCCAGAATGCACCCCATCCCATGTGGCGCCCATAGTATGCGCACAGTCTTCGATCACGATCACGCCCGCGCCGTTACAGATATACATGAGCGCATCCATATCGACGATATGCCCACGCATATGCGACAGCATCAGCACCTTTGCGCCACTTTCGGCGATCTTCACTTGCAAATCATCAAGGTCGATCACCAAACCATCGGTGACCCCCACAAAAACAGGACGAGCGCCGACAGATGCAATCGCGCCAGGCACAGGGGCCAGCGTAAAGGCATTGGTCAAAACCGCATCGCCCGCCACAACCCCGACAGCCCGCAACGCGCAGCCCAAAGCATAACCGCCAGACGCCACAGCCAGACAGTATTTTGCCCCTGTAAAGGCGGCAAATTCTTGTTCCAGCAGGGCCACTTCGCCCGCCTCATCGGGCAAGGTGTTATACCGATGCAGCCGACCAGAACGCATCACCGCCACGGCCGCCTCAATCGCCTCTTCAGGGATCGGCTCTTGTTGGGTGAAGTTGCCTTTGAATATTTCAGTCATCCGATCAGCTCCTTTGTCACCTGCATCAAGTCAGTGTAAGAGTGCAGCAAGGCTTCGGGCTTTAAGGCGCTCACCGCCTGCCCGTCTGGACCAAATGTCACCAAAGCACAGGGCACATCTGCAGCCTCAGCCGTTTTACGATCCGTGATTGTGTCGCCAACCAGATAGCTCATCTTCACATCTCCGCCGGCCTGCTCAACGGCTGCGATATACGGCGCGGGATCAGGCTTGCGCACCGGCAGCGTGTCAGCCCCGATCATAGACCCAAACAAATCGCGCACGCCGAGCTTTTTCAGCAAGGTTTCGGCCAAGCCAGATGGTTTGTTGGTGCAAACACCGACCGCATAGCCAGCCGTTTTCAGCGCCTCAACGCCTTCAACAGCGCCATCATATAGTTTTGTGTGCACATTTATTGCGTCACCATAGGCTTGCAGTAACACAGGATATTGCGCGTCAACATCGGTTTGATCGTAGTCTGGCTTGATCCGAGCAAAGCCCAAATTGAGCATCGCCCGCCCCCCCCGAAGCGCCGTGCCCGCATCCGAAACAGGGTCCAAGACATCCCCGTAGCCCAATGAATTAAAACAATAATTGGCAGATGCGATCAGGTCGCCTGAGGTGTCTGCCAATGTACCATCCAGATCAAATATAACGCAGCGCATAGCAAATCCTTTGTCCGTATTCATTTGGGTCCAGTCAGCGACAATCGGCGAAGGGATGCCGATACATGTAACCTGTGGTTAAAATATGTGAAGCCCCGCCTCTTGCGGTGCTGTGTGACATGGGTAAAACGGCATGCAGATAAAGAAAAGAGCAGATTGGGACGAACACATGGCCACAGCCCTCATTCTTCTTGCCGCGGGGCAAGGGTCTCGGATGAATTCAGAGTTGCCTAAGGTGCTGCATCAGATCGGCAATGCGCCTCTATTTGCTCATGCTCTGCACGCAGGCGGTGCACTTGACCCTACGCGTACTGTGATTGTTGTCGGTCACGGCGCAGATGCTGTCGCCTCACAAGCGCTCAGCCTCGATGAAGATATTATAATCGCACATCAAGACGAACAACTTGGCACCGCCCATGCCGTGCTACAAGCCAAAGAGGCTTTGGCTGATTTCGAAGGCGATGCCTATGTCCTTTACGGCGACACGCCATTTATTTCAGCCGAAACCTTAGAAAAAATGCAAACGGCACGGACCCAACATGATGTTGTGGTCTTGGGGTTCGAGGCCGCACACCCTGGACGCTACGGGCGTCTGGTTATGGACGGCGATACATTGTTGCATATCGTTGAGTTCAAAGATGCGACCGAGGAAGAGCGCTCCATCACACTGTGTAATTCTGGCGTGCTCTGCGCTGACGCCAAGGTCTTGTTTGACCTGTTATCCGAAGTCGGCAATGACAATGCCGCTGGCGAATATTACCTGCCGGATGTGATTAAAATTGCGCGAAGCAAAGGCCTGAGCGCAACCACGGTGTCATGTAACGAGGCAGAGACCTTGGGCGTGAACACCCGCACAGAACTGGCCTTTGCTGAATCCTTGTTCCAGCGCGCCAAGCGCACTGAGATGCTTGAGAACGGCGTCACGCTTGTGGCACCTGAAACCGTGTTTTTCTCGCTCGACACATACATAGGCCGTGACGCGATCATTGATCCGAATGTGGTATTTGGCCCGAATGTAACGATTGAAAGCGGCGCACGGATCAAATCCTTTAGCCATCTTGAGGGCTGCCATGTCTCAACAGGCGCTGATGCTGGCCCCTTCGCGCGTCTGCGCCCCGGTGCAGAGCTTGGCAATGACGCCCATGTTGGCAATTTCGTTGAAATCAAGAACGCACAGATTGGCGAGGGCACCAAAGTGGGCCACCTCGCTTATATTGGCGATGCGGATATCGGCGACGGCGCAAACATCGGCGCAGGCACCATCACCTGTAACTATGACGGCGTGTTTAAACATCGCACAACCGTGGGCCGTGACGCCTTTATCGGGTCCAACACCATGCTGGTCGCGCCTGTGAATGTGGGCATCGAGGCCATGACGGGCAGTGGATCTGTGATCACCAAAGATGTGCCCAATGGCGCTTTGGCGATTGCGCGCGCAAAGCAAGACAACAAACCGATGTTGGCGGTTAAGCTGTTCCAAAAGCTGCGTGCCCTCAAAGCAAAAAAAACCGAGGAAGGTTAATAACATGTGTGGTATTGTAGGGGTTCTGGGCAGGCATGAAGTCGCGCCCATTTTGGTTGAAGCACTCAAACGTCTTGAATATCGTGGCTATGACAGCGCAGGGATCGCCACCGTGAACAACGGCGTTTTGGATCGCCGCCGCGCGGTCGGGAAACTTGTCAATCTGTCAGATGAATTGGTCCACAATCCGCTGGCTGGAAAATCCGGTATTGGTCACACCCGTTGGGCCACACATGGCGCGCCAAGTGTGACCAATGCCCATCCGCATAAAGCTGGCCCTGTGGCAGTTGTACACAACGGCATCGTCGAAAACTTTCGCGAGCTGCGCGAAATGCTGGCCACCAAAGGCTATAAATTCGTCACAGAAACCGACACCGAAACCGTGGCGCTTTTGGCGCAAAGCTTTATCGATGCGGGTAAAACACCGATCGAGGCTGCCAATGCCACGATTGATGCGCTCACCGGTGCCTTTGCTTTATGTTTCTTGTTTGACGGCGAAGACGATCTGTTGATCGCCGCGCGCAAGGGGTCTCCGCTGGCTATTGGTCACGGGGATGGTGAAATGTTTGTCGGCTCAGACGCCATCGCGCTCGCCCCGATGACCGACCAAGTGACCTATTTGGAAGAAGGCGACCGCGCGATCATCACCCGCAGCAGCCTTGATATTTTTGCCCAAGACGGCAGCCAAGTGCAACGTACCCGCCGCGAGATTAAGATCGACGCGACACGGATCGAAAAAGCTGGGCACAAACATTTCATGTCCAAAGAGATCGCCGAACAACCGACAGTGATTTCCGAGGCGGTGAACTACTACATGTCCGCTGATGGGGCCTCTGTCGTGTTGCCAGAACCGGACATCGACTTCACTCAATTCGACCGGATTGTTATGGTCGCTTGCGGCACGGCGTTTTACGCCTGTTTCACGGCCAAATATTGGTTCGAACAGATCGCGAAAGTCCCTGTTGAGGTCGATATCGCATCCGAATTCCGCTATCGCGAAGCGCCGATCAGTCCGCGCACTTTGGCGATCTATGTCAGCCAATCTGGCGAAACTGCAGATACTTTAGCCGCTTTGCGCTATACAGCAGGCAAGGCCGCAAGCATCGTCACCGTCACCAATTCGTCTGAAAGTTCCATGGCACGCGAAAGCGATATGTCTTTGCCGATTTTGGCGGGCGTCGAAGTGGGTGTGGCCTCGACCAAGGCGTTTTCATGCCAACTGACCGTGTTGCATATGCTCGCGTTGAAAGCAGCGCAGGATCGCGGTGTTTTGAACGGTGAAGAGATCACGACACATCTGTCAGCTCTGCGCAGTCTTCCCGGTCTTTTGAATCTCGCTCTGGATCAATCCAACGCGATTGCCGATGTATCTGCGCTATTGGCCGAGGCCAGCGACGTGTTGTTCTTGGGGCGCGGCGCGATGTATCCGCTTGCCTTAGAGGGCGCTTTGAAACTCAAAGAAATCAGCTATATCCACGCTGAAGGCTATGCCTCAGGCGAATTGAAACACGGACCGATCGCGCTTGTGGATCAACACACGCCGATTATCGTTTTGGCCCCGCGGGACAAGCTGTTTGAAAAGACCATATCCAACATGCAAGAGGTCATGGCGCGCGGCGGCAAGGTGCTGTTGATCTCGGACGAACAGGGCCTGCGCGAGGCTGGTGACGGCGTTTGGCAGAGCATTCAAATGCCCACCGTGCCCGATTCTTTGGCCCCGATCCTCTATGCTGTCCCTGCCCAATTGTTGGCCTATCACACGGCTGTTGCCAAAGGCACAGATGTGGATCAGCCGCGCAATCTGGCGAAATCTGTGACTGTTGAATAGGATAACACGCGCATGACTTGGCCTGCCCCAGTATCGCTAAAAGGCGCGCATGTTCATCTGGCCCCGCTTGAGGTCATCCACTGCGATGATCTGTCTGGGGCAGTGGGTGATCTGCATCAGCTTTGGTACACAACCGTGCCATCGCCTGAGGGTATGCACGCAGAGATCGAGCGGCGTTTGTCATTGCAAAGCAACGGCCAAATGACAGCTTTTGCGATTTGCACCCCTGACGGGCGCGCTGTGGGCATGACCACCTATATGAATGTCGACCCGATCAACAAACGTGTTGAAATCGGATCAACTTGGATTTCAAAAGACGTGCAACGGTCCCAATTGAACACTGAGGCCAAGCTTTTGTTGCTCACACACGCTTTTGAGGTTTTGGACTGCATAGCGGTCGAGTTGCGCACTCACCGGCTAAACACGCAAAGCAGACGTGCGATTGAACGCTTGGGCGCGCAACTTGATGGTATATTGCGATCACATATGGTGGTGGCAAATGGTACGATCCGTGATACAGCCGTGTATTCGATCACGGCAGCTGAATGGCCCGCGATCAAAGCGGGACTGTTAGGAAAGATAAGCACATGACCCCTGAAAACGCGCTGACCGCGCTCCACGCTGAGGCTGATGAAGCCCGCGTCACGAAACTCAAAGCTCATTTTGGCGCTTCAGGGGATTACATCGGTATCGCACCTGGTCGTCTGGAAGAGATGGCCCGCGCTTGGCGCAAAGAAGTGGCTTTCCCAGAACGTCTTGAATTGGCTGCAACTTTATGGACATCTGGCATCCATGATGCGCGGCTTATGGCGGCAAAATTGCTGACCCAAGCGCGCATTTCTGACGATCAAGAAGTCTGGGCACATTTGACCGATTGGCTGGCGCAGGCCGGCAATTGGGCCGAAGTCGATGCGCTATGTGCGGCCTGCCAGCGCCGTTTGGCTGCCGATACGTCACGCATGAACAAGGTCTACAAATTGATGCGCCACGAGTCGTCGCTGCAACGGCGTGCGGCCTTGGGAATCACTGAATTCTTAGCCAAATCATCGCATCCGTCCGAACGTGAACAAATCGCGCTGGACCGCATTTGCGACTGGTTGCCCGAAGCCTTGGCCGATGAAAGCAAAGATGTGCACCGCACTGCGCAATCATGGCTGCGGTCTTTGTCCAAACACGACTACAAGCGTGCCCGCGCGATTCACCGCGGGGACAACGCGACTGAGGACAGCTCAGATGATGCGGATGATGACGAAGAGACGTTTGAGGGCTAAGGCGTTTTCGCTTTAAGCCTTTCTGAGCATTACATCTATGATCAGGAGCGCCGTTTGAGGGAAATCCCCTTGGCGCTCCAGATCACGCCACCGACAAGCACCCCCCAAAATGCACCGCTGACGCCGAACAACGCCATGCCACTGGCCGCGATCAAAAAGGTCAACGCGGGCGCTTCCATTTGGTCCTTGTTGCTAAATGCCCCCGACAGCGATCCAACCAAAGCTGGGATCAGCGCCAAACCTGCCACCCCCGTGATCAGTTCTGCCGGCGCAAGGCTCGCGATTCCCGCGACTGCGGTGGTCGCAAAGGCCAGCACCACATAGACCAGCCCAGAAACAATCGCCGCCCAATAGCGTTTGGCTGGATCTCGTCCCGCGTCCTCCCCTGCCATCATCGCCGCTGTGATTGCGGACATGTTCACGGGGATCGCCCCAAAGGGCGCGATCAGCAGACTGGCGAAACCAGTGCCACGAATAAGGGCCGCGCGGTTTACGGAATAGGCGTTAAGCTCCATCACCGCGAAGCCCGGAATGTTTTGCCCCGCCATAGTCACCAGATACATCGGCAAAGCGACGGATATTATCGCATGCAAACTAAACACTGGGGTGAGTGCGCTAAATTCGGGCAGCAAGGCCGCAGGCGCGGGCGCAGCGCCGCCATGTAGATCGACGCCAAAAATAAGCACCGCAACAAAGGCAATCACGGCAAAAGGCATCGCCGCCAATTTGTTCCACATCACCCCGATCAACCAAGCCACCAAAACAGGCAGCATCATCAGCGGTATCTCTCCAAAACCAATGGCAGGGGCAAAGCACAGTTTCAACAACACCCCCGCCAGCAAGGCATTGGCGATGGGTTTGGGGATCGCGGCCACTGCACGCGCCAAAGCGGGCAAGACGCCCGTGATCAAAATAAGCACAGCACAGATGATCAGCGCGCCGGATGCTTCAGCAAAACCACCGGGCAAGACAACGGATGACGCCAAAAAGGCCGCCCCCGGCGTAGACCAAGCGATGGCGGCAGGTGTGCGGGTCAAAAAGGGAATCACAATGCTGCAAATGCCCATGCCAAGCGTGGCAAAAAACAGCCCCGTGGTCGCCTGATCAGGACTGGCCCCCATCGCGCGCATGCCTGTCAAAACGATGGTAAAAGACGCAGCATAGCCCACAAAAGCGGCCAAAAGCCCCATCAATGCAGCCGAAAGGGTAAAATCACGGAACATAACGTCTCGCCGAGAATAAGTGTTACAACATAAGGCCTAATGTTTGCCCCTGTCCCGCAAATGCGTGACGTTTTGCGGATATAAACACCGACACAATATAGGGGCAACCAAAGCGCCATGGAAAATACGTTGACCTGCGCCAGCACAATTGCGTCAACATCGCAGGTCCCTCTTGGCCTTTGCGAATATCCTGCGTAGGGTCTTTGCCATGAACACACAGACCCATTTGACACAGCCCGCCCCACGCTTAATTGACCCTTTCGCAAGAGAGATCAATTATTTACGTGTTTCCGTGACTGATCGTTGCGATTTTCGCTGTGTGTATTGCATGTCCGAGAACATGACATTCTTACCGAAAAAAGAACTTTTGACCCTCGAAGAACTGGACCGCATGTGTTCAACATTTATTGGGCTTGGCGTCAATAAATTGCGGATCACGGGCGGTGAACCGCTGGTGCGTCGTGGAATTATGAATTTTTTCAATGGCATGACACGGCATTTGGACAGTGGCGCGCTGCAAGAGCTGACGCTGACGACAAACGGGTCGCAATTGGAACGTTTCGCAGATGATTTATTTGCCGCAGGCGTGCGTCGGATCAATGTGTCGCTGGACACATTGGACGCCGATAAATTCGCCCGCGTCACCCGCTGGGGCAAGCTGGATCAAGTGTTGCGCGGCATCGAAGCGGCGCGCAAAGCGGGACTGCGGATCAAGATCAACACCGTGGCTTTGAAGGGCTTCAATGAGGACGAAGTGTTCGATCTGGCCGCATGGTGTGCCCGCGAAGATATGGATCTGACCTTTATCGAAGTTATGCCCATGGGCGATTTAGGCGGTGAAGATCGCGTCGGGCAATATTGGTCGCTGGAAGATTTGCGCGGCCATTTGGCAACGCGGTACAGCTTGACCGAACTGACGGAACGCACCGGTGGCCCTGCCCGCTATGTGCGGTTAGAGGAAACCAATCAAAAGATCGGTTTCATCACGCCACTGACGCATAATTTTTGCGAAAGCTGCAACCGCGTGCGGCTGACCTGTACAGGCGAGCTGTACATGTGTTTGGGCCAAGAGGACAACGCATCCTTGCGGGACATCATGCGTGGAAGCCCTGATGATGACACACCGCTGATCCGCGCGATTGAAGAGGCTATTTCCCGTAAGCCAAAAGGGCATGACTTTGATTACTCGCGCCAACAAGAAGACGGCAAGATGACCCGCCATATGTCGCATACTGGCGGGTAACAGACGACGCGTGACAGGATAGACTTTTTCGCCACAGATCCTATAATGCGATACACGAGGACGACCTCCCCATTTGGGCCCCAATTCGGGTAATTTTCTGGGACGACCCAGCTCTGAAATGAGGGACATCATGCGCAACACTCGTGATCGTATTCGCCACGCACTCAGCTTTGAAATCATCGGCCTGCTTTTGGTGGTGCCGCTCGGTGCAGTCGGGTTTGGAATGCATATGCAAGACATTGGTGTTGTGGCGATTGTTGCATCCACACTCGCCACGCTTTGGAACTACATTTATAACATTGGGTTTGATCGCGCATTAAAACGAAAGCGTGGCACTGTGCATAAAACGATGCCCCTGCGCGTGTTACATGCTGTGTTGTTCGAAGCTGGGCTTTTGCTGTTCACATTGCCTTTGATCGCTTTGTATCTGGGCATAGGGCTATGGCAGGCCTTTGTCATGGATTTGGCCTTTGTTGTGTTTTATCTGATCTATGCCTTTGTGTTTAACTATAGCTATGACAAGATTTTCCCCCTGCCCGACAACGTTTGATGTCAGGGGCCAAACAAAAAGTCGTTCTTTCGCGGGCTTCATGCCAGAGGCAGCACCAAAGACCACCTTGGGTAGATGACAACTTAAGCCTTGCCAAACGTTAACTGTGTTCTTATTTTGTTCTTGTGGATAATTTAGGAACACAGCCATGGCACGATCAAATGAAACAGCTTCAAAAACGCATTACATTTGTCAAACATATCTCGGCGCAACGGCGGGCAGCACGCAGGGCGGGCTGAAAGTCGACAAGCTGATCGAATATTCGACCGCTTCGGCCGCCGAAGAGCGTGCAGAACGCGAATGCAGATTGCAAAACTGCATCGGCGCAGATGCTTATATGCTGATCGAAGACACGGATTCAGGCGAGGTCAGCCTGCCCGTGTTCTTGGCGCGTCATGGCATGGTGCCTGAGGTGGATGCCTTTTAAGGGCGATGCCGTAAACCCAGCGTGATCTTTAGTTTAAGAACACAACAGCAAAAAGTGCCAAGGCCGCTGGCAGGCCTTGCGTAAACAAAATCTTTTTAGACACCGTACGCGCGCCATAAGCGGCGGCCACGCAGATGCAGAGCAAGAAAAACACAAGAACATCTGTCTTGCCTGCAAACACGCCCCAAAACAGTCCAGCGGATAAAAAACCGTTGTACAGACCTTGATTGGCGGCCAGCGCTTTGGTCGCCTTGGCAAAATCTTCAGTGGTGCCAAAGATTTTACGAGTGCGTTTATCTTCCCATGCGAACATCTCAAGATATAGAATATAGGCGTGCAAAAAAGCGACTGCGATGCTCAATAGAATGGCGATAACGGACATGAGGCCCCCTTCAAAGTGACGTTAAAGTGGTGCAAGCCGCGCTATGCGACAGGTAAACGGCTTTCAACCATTTCAGCGTACCATGACGCCCCCACCGGCAGGATTTCATCGTTGATATTGAATTTCGGATGATGCACAGGGGCGCTGTCGCCATTGCCGACAAGAATATAGGCGCCGGGGCGTTCCTCAAGCATATAGGCGAAATCTTCGCCGCCCATCACCAGTGGCGCAAGATCACAACTGCCTGCAACTTTGGTGGCGGCATCTATCGCATATTGCGTTTCGCGGTCATGATTGACCATCACAGGATAGCCAAGCTTGTAACGCAGATCGATCTCAGCGCCAAACGTCGCGCCAATCCCTTGCGCAATGGCTTTCACGCGCGCCTCAGCCTGCGCGCGGACTTCTTTGTTGAGCGAACGCACGGTGCCGCGCAACTCAACCGAGGCAGGCAATACGTTATGGGCCTTTGACGAGGTCTCGAACGATGTGACCGAGACCACAACCTGTTCCGTCGGGTCCACATTGCGCGCGGCAATGGTCTGCAAAGCGATCACCAAATGCGATGCCACGACGGTGCTATCGATGGCCTCATGGGGCTTGGCCGCATGTCCGCCTTTGCCCACAACTGTGATGTTGAATTCATCCGTCGCGGCGAAAAACGGCCCCGTGCGAATGGCAAATTGCCCCAATGGCTGACCTGGCCAATTGTGCATGCCATAGACTTCGTCAATGTTCCACCGCGCCATCATGCCATCAGCGCACATCTCGCGACCGCCGCCCCCGCCCTCTTCGGCGGGTTGAAAGATCACCACGCAGGTGCCATCGAAATTGCGGGTCTCACATAGATATTGCGCAGCCCCCAACAACATCGAGGTGTGCCCATCATGCCCGCAAGCGTGCATCACACCGGGATTGATCGAGGCGTAATCAGCGCCGGTTTCTTCCAAAATCGGCAAAGCGTCCATATCTGCGCGCAATCCAACAGTGCGGCCTGATGCGGATTGCCGACCTTTTATGACACCAACGACGCCAGTGCGCCCGATGCCCTCGACAACCTCATCGCAGCCAAAATCACGCAGCAAATCCGCGACCTTTTTGGCGGTGCGGTGAACCTCGAACATCAGTTCAGGATGCGCGTGAATGTCTTGACGCCATTCGGCAATCTGCGGCTGCATATCGGCAAGACGGTTTTTAACAGGCATGAGGGGCTCCAAGCGATGGTGTTTATCTAAGCAATACGGTTTTGACCTCAAAGCGCAAGGGAGACAGAGCGCGCTTTTGATCCCTTGGTCAATATATACGCAGATGTGAATAAAGAACGACACAGCCCGCAGCATCGTCGCAAACCTTTGTGATGTCCCCATCACCGCCAGTTTCACAGAACAAACACGTCAAACAGATACGCAGGCGCAAACAAAGTCCACCCTGCCCCATATTCACAAATCTTAATCTATCTGCCAAAGAGGCATAAATCTAAAAAGACCGATTCCCGAACGCGCAGGCTCCAAACGCACTGCCCCCAAACACTCTGATCAAAGGACGCCCCCATGTACGAACAGCTCGGACTAGACGTCGATCCGCGCCAAGCGGCGATTATTTTCGGCCTCTTGGTAGGCTTTTTGTTTGGCGGGCTTGCCGAAGCGTCACGTTTTTGTTTTCGCCGCATGGTCGCAGGGCCACGTGGAGAGCGGCGCGCAGCCTCGGACGTTTGGTTTGCGGGTCTCGCGGTGGCTGTGATCGGCACGCAAATCGCCATCGCACAAGGGGTCATTTCATTTGAAGAGCACAGGTTCTTTGCCGCAGATCTGCCGTGGCTGGCCATCGTGATCGGCGGATTGGCTTTTGGCGCAGGTATGGTGTTAACGCGCGGCTGCGTGTCGCGTTTGACGGTTTTGGCGGGCACAGGCAATCTGCGGGCTGTCATTGTTTTGCTCGCCTTTGCCTTTGTTGCTCATGCCACGCTGAAAGGCGTTCTGGCCCCTGTGCGCACCACACTTGGCGCTGTGACGTTACCTTTGGATAAGGCAAGCCTGCCCGGTAACCCTATGATCTGGAGCGCGATTATCGTGATCGCAGCCCTGACCATTGCACTGCGCTCTGAGGCCCGCAAACGTGACATGGTGCTGGGTGCTTTGATCGGCGCTTTGGTCCCGCTGGCTTGGGTTGGCACAGGATATGTGCTGTTCGATGAATTCGACCCCATCGCGATGGAAAGCCTGTCGTTCACATCCCCTGCGGCTGAAACCTTATTCTGGGGCATCGCCTCATCCTCTATTCCCGCTGGCTTTGGCGTTGGCCTATTGGGCGGTGTGGTGGCGGGCGCTTTGGTGTTGTCCGTGCTCTTTGGTCGGTTCCAATGGCAAAGTTTCGAGACCCCACGCCAGACAGGGCGCTACTTTGCAGGGGCCGCTTTGATGGGCGTCGGTGGTGTGCTGGCCGGCGGCTGCACCATGGGCGCGGGCCTGTCGGGCATTCCCACACTGTCTATCGCTGCGATCTTGGCTGTGGTCTCGATTGCGATCGGTGGCAAAGTTACGGCGCAGCTTTTGCGTGATGGAGTGCCTTCAAGCGGCGCAACCCAAACCACACGCAGCCAAGCACCAGCGGCGTAATCCCTGCCAATGCCAGCCCCTTGCTGATGCCGAGGGGGTGCAAAAACGGATAGATCGCATAGCCCACAAGACCCACAGCGTAATAGCTGATGGCGACCACGGACAGGCCTTCGACTGTTTCTTGCAATTGCAATTGCAGATTGGCGCGGCGATCCATCGAGGCCAACAAGGCCTGATTTTGCATCTGCCGATCCACATCCACTTTGGTGCGCAACAGATTGGCCGCACGCTCGGCCCGATCCGCCAAGTTTTCCAACTGACGTTTGGCAGCATTCACGGTGCGCATCGCAGGATCAAACCGCCGCATCATAAATTCCGAAAACAATTGTCCGCCGCCAAAGCGTTCTTCGCGCAGCACTTCGATACGTTGCTCGACAATGGCGGCATAGGCGCCCGTGGCGCCGATACGGAAATTGGTTTGCGCCACCAGCCGCTCAATCTGTGTCGATAACCGCAGAATATCGCCCAGCATATCATCCGCCGGTCCCGCATCTTTGGCGGTCATTTGATCCATCAGCGCGGCAAGCTCGAATTCAATATCTGCCGTCTCGCCATTGATCCGCCGCGCTTGGATCAGCCCAAGCATCGACATCGATTTATAGGTCTCGATCTCGCAAAGACGTTGCAAAACCCGTCCGATCCTCTGCGCCCCGCATTCAGGGCGGGTGAACATCGCAAAGCGCATATGCCCGTCTGTGTCGATCCGAAAATCGGAAGCCACAGCCATTTCGCCATCCAGCACATAGGCCACAGCAAGACTTTCAGGTTCCAACCAACTGCGCAAACGCTTGCGCGCCCAATCTTCGGATTGCAAAGGCTCGATCCGCAAAATCGCAGAGGTCACGCGCTGCCCGGGTGCTGCGTCCAGCCAATCTTGTGGGAACAGATCAAACGTTCCGTCATCAAACCGCACGTCCGAAACCCCATCGGTGAACAAAGTATAGGTCACAAACTCTGTATGGCTTTCCCATTTCAGATGGTACTTGCCCAACTCGCCCATGAAATGCGTGGCCTCTGGCGCTGGATGCGCAGCCCCAAAGCGATCCAACAAGGCAATCAAATGTGCGCGATCCAAGGCCCGATCACGCCGAGCGGCATCGCCCGCACTGCGGATGGCCAAATAAGCCGCCCGCGACGGCGCATTCAAGCGTGGAAACGGGCGAGCGTGCAGCTCATTCGCCAACTCATAGCGGCGCGGGTGGTCGATAATAGGGGCCATGTTGGATCTCGTGCGTGTTGATTTACCTCACACTAGATCCAAAAAGCCCCTGTAGATAGAGATATATCGTCGCATATCAAAGACTTATCGGAATACCAACGTATACCAAAACCTGTCTAAGTTTGCCTAAGGCCATTTCACCTTGCGGCGCGAACAATCGGCGCAAGGGCTTCACACCGCGCCAATCTGGCTCAGATGTTTTTTGTCCAGACCAATTGAAAAGCCAACGGTGGTGACAAACATGCCAGAGACGAAAAAGCACTGACGGGTCGCCACGTCCCTGTGAGGAACTTGAAACAAAACATGGCGGCAAGGATCAGTCCTGCCGCCATGCGCATTGAAACCTGTCAAAACCTCACTCAGCAGGCGGCACATCAACACCTTCTGGTGGCGGACCACGACGCACATCAGACGCATCACAGATAAGCCCGCTGTCCTCAGAGGCGCAGCCTGTTTCGGCCTTAAAGCATCCCACGATGGCGTTGCTCGCGGCTTCACCTGCATGATAGTGATAGGCCATACCATCAGCTTCATGACCACCGCAATTATCAAGCCCAGAGACCACCTCACCTGCCGCGTCAAAACGGCTGTAAATGTCGTGGCCATCCATGGCGATACCGATTTTAACGGCACCTTCAGCGACATCCTCTGCGTCATGGAAATGCTCAGCCTCGACACCGGGCAAACAATCACGCACCGAATGATAATGATACCCCACATGCGTATTCACATGGCCACCGCAGTCATCAAAGGCGGCAATGGTGTGGGCGCTCAAGATCGCTTCAACAGGTGCCGGCCCATCAAGGCGCACGCCGTTATAGGCCAAACCAGCACCGGACTCGCGGGTGTCTTGGTCACTGGTGGCCACATGGGGTTCCAGCGGGATCACATAGGTCATAGAGGCATCGTCGGCCATATATTCAGGCAAGCACTGCACGCAGTAGTTCTGATACTCTTCGGCCACATCAGGGCGTGCAGCAGCTTCGCAGGCTTCCTGAGTGTCGGTCACACGGATTTCACCCGTTTTCGGATCATATAGCTGCCATTCGCCATCATTATACAGCTCATCTAGCGTGGCGATAAAATCCCCATCCACATCCATCACCTTGCCATCGGCAAACCAAATGCCGCCTTTGCTGGCGTCATCTTCGATATTGGTCGGACACCATGGACCCGGAGTGTAATCTTGTGGTTCTGGTCTGACCGTGATCGAAAAACACTTGGTTTGCATGCCTTGCGACAGGGTGCAATCGACGATTTCAGGACCGTTCAAAATCGCGGCGGTTGAAAAGAACGCCTCCAATTCTGCGATACGATCCTGTGAGGCATGGTCATCATGCGCCGAGGTTGCAAGGGGGATGATCGCCAAGACGATACACTGGCTTAAAAAGGGAAATTTCATAAAGTATATCCATCCTGTCACTGACATAGCGCGACGGTGCGACGGCTTTGTTGACCGCGATCCGCATTGTTCACTTTTATGTTACGTCACATGGCGAGATTTCCGTCGCATTAATTTGCCTGAGGACAAAAAATGGCGGATCAGTCAGATGCGGCAACAAAAAAGGCGGCCCATTTGGACCGCCTTCCCTGAACTATCACGCAGTGCCTTAGTCGATTTTAGGCAACAAGGCGTTTACAGAGTCTTTGGCATCGCCGTAGAACATCCGCGTGTTTTCTTTGTAGAACAACGGGTTCTCGATACCGGAGTAACCGGTGCCTTGACCGCGTTTGGACACGAACACTTGCTTGGCTTTCCAGACTTCCAGAACAGGCATGCCTGCAATCGGTGAGTTTGGATCTTCTTGTGCTGCTGGGTTCACGATGTCATTGGACCCGATCACGATGACAACATCCGTATCCGGGAAGTCCTCGTTGATTTCGTCCATTTCCATCACGATGTCATAAGGCACTTTGGCTTCCGCCAGCAAAACGTTCATGTGGCCCGGCAAACGCCCCGCAACGGGGTGGATGGCGAAACGCACGTTTTTGCCTTTGGCGCGCAGTTTGTTGGTCAACTCGGACACCGCCGCTTGGGCCTGCGCCACCGCCATGCCATAGCCTGGAACGATGATCACTGAGTCCGCTTCGTTCAATGCATTGGCAACGCCATCCGCATCAATCGCAATCTGTTCGCCTTCCACTTCCATCGCTGGACCCGTTGTGCCGCCAAAGCCGCCCAAGATCACAGACACGAACGAGCGGTTCATCGCCTTACACATGATGTAGGATAAGATCGCACCAGAAGAGCCCACAAGCGCGCCCACAACGATCAACAGGTCGTTCCCGAGGGAGAAACCAATCGCCGCAGCGGCCCAGCCTGAGTAGGAGTTGAGCATGGAAACAACCACCGGCATATCCGCGCCGCCGATGCCCATGATCAAGTGGTAACCAATGAACAAGGCAGCCAAAGTCATGATGATCAGTGGCAAAACCCCACCAGTGTTGAAATACCAGATCAAGGTGATGGCAGAGATCGCCGCAGCACCCGCATTAAGCATGTGCCCCCCTGGAAGCTTAGAGGCATTCGAGGACAATTTGCCCGCAAGCTTGCCGTAAGCCACAACAGAGCCGGTGAAGGTCACAGCGCCGATAAAGATGCCCAAGAACAATTCAACGCGCAGGATGTTGATCTCGACAGCTGTTTTATGCGCGAGCAAGCCCGCGAAGCCGTCCAGAGTGGCACGCGTTGCATGATCCATGCCCAAAACGCGACCAAGTTCGATATGCGCAATCAAGCCCACGAACACAGCGGCCAAACCGACCAACGAGTGCATCGCCGCCACAAGCTGTGGCATTTCCGTCATTTGCACGCGTGTGGCCACAACATACCCAATGGCACCGCCACCTGCGATCAGCAGAAGCGATAAGAACCAAAGGCCAGCGCCCGGTCCAACAAGTGTTGCCGCCACGGCCAAAGCCATACCAACAATGCCGTACCATACAGCGCGTTTTGCGCTTTCTTGTCCTGACAAGCCTCCCAAAGAGAGGATGAAGAGGACTGCCGCGACCACATAGGCCGCTGTCGTAAATCCGAATTCCATAATCCTATACTCCTTAAGATTTCTGGAACATGGCAAGCATGCGCCGTGTGACGAGGAAGCCGCCAAAGATGTTGATGCCCGCCATAAAGACCGACAAGGAGGCCAATAGGATCACAAGGAAAGACCCAGATCCGATTTGCATCAAAGCACCCAAAATGATGATCGATGAAATCGCATTGGTGACCGCCATAAGGGGGGTATGCAGTGAATGCGCCACGCCCCAGATGACTTGGAACCCGATGAAGACAGACAGAACGAACACGATAAAGTGCTGCATAAAGCTGGCCGGAGCCACAAGACCGACAGCCAACAACAAAGCCGCACCCACAGACAACAAGATCACCTGATTTTTGGTTTGTGCTTTAAAGGCAGCCACTTCGGCTGCGCGTTTTTCTTCGGCTGTCAGCTCAGGCACAACCTCTTTTGGCTTGGCTGCGATTGCTTGGATTTTGGGTGGGGGTGGCGGGAAAGTGATTTCACCTTCGAACGTTACAGTCGCCCCACGGATCACGTCATCTTCCATGTTGTGATTGATCTGACCGTCTTTGTCTGGGGTCAAATCTGTCAACATGTGGCGGATGTTTGTGGCATATAAAGTCGACGCTTGGGCTGCCATACGCGATGGGAAATCAGTGTAACCAATGATTGTGACACCGTTGTCTGTGACGATTTTCTCGTCCGCGACTGTCAGCTTACAGTTGCCGCCTTTTTCCGCTGCCAGATCGACGATCACGGACCCCGGTTTCATGGCTGCAACCATGTCTTCGGTCCAAAGCTCAGGCGCTTCGCGGTTCGGGATCAAGGCTGTGGTGATCACGATATCGACCTCTGGGGCCAATTCGCGGAATTTCGCAAGCTGGGCTTCGCGGAATTCAGGGCTGGACACAGAGGCATAGCCACCTGTCGCAGCACCGTCTTGCTGTTCTTCTTCAAAGTCCAAGTAGACGAATTCAGCGCCCATGGATTCGACTTGCTCGGCCACCTCGGGTCGCACATCAAAAGCATAGGTGATCGCGCCGAGCGATGTAGACGTCCCGATCGCGGCCAAACCGGCCACACCAGCGCCCACAACCAAAACCTTCGCTGGCGGCACTTTACCTGCCGCTGTGATTTGACCGGTAAAGAATCGGCCAAAGTTGTTGGACGCCTCAATAACCGCACGGTAGCCCGCGATATTGGCCATGGATGACAGAGCATCCATTTTCTGCGCGCGGCTGATGCGGGGCACCATTTCCATCGCAATGACATTAGCGCCCTTCGCTTTCGCCGCTTCCATGCCCGCGTCATTTGCCGCAGGGTTGAAGAAGGAAATCAAGGTTTGGCCTTTGGTCAAACGTTTGAGCTCAACAGCTTCAGGTTGGCGAACTTTGGCAACGATTTCAGCGGCTTTCCACAATGCTGCTGCGGTTTTTACCACCTCAACACCAGCCTCTTTATAATCCTTGTCAGCAAAACCAGCCAGCGCGCCAGCGCCCGTTTCAATAACACAGTCGTAGCCAAGCTTTTGCAGCTGTTTGGCACTGTCAGGCGTCAACGCGACGCGCGCTTCGCCTTCATATAATTCCTTAGGAATACCGATCTTCACGAATTTTTCCTCTTTTCCCCAGTCAAAATTTTTGACATCTCACAAGTCCTACCAGAACAAAAAACAAGCGCAACATTGTTGCGCTAACATTCCAACATTTGAACATTCTTGTTCATTCGTAGAACAAGTGCTGCCCAAAGTCCTTAAGTGGCGTGCAAAGTGTTTTTCGCGCCACTTAAAATCATTGGTTGTAAAATGCCTCCTCCACTTCTTTCGCCTGACCCAACGAAAGACAGTCCAACCTCAGGTCTGAGCGCATTCTAATGCAAATGATGCAGAAGGAAAGCTCAGGATGGTATACCATTTTCAAAATGTCGAAAATATATGTCATTAAATGCTGTGCAAATCTAGCGATTAAAATAATTTCAACATACAAAAATGATGTAGACTATAAATCATGAAGATCCGCCCCCTCACCCATGCAGATGCCGACCGTTGCTACGACGTGTTTTTGCGCGCCGTGCATGAGGGCACGGGCGACTTTTATACAAAAGAACAACAAAGCGCATGGGCTCCGCCCCGCGCCTGGGCCCCCAATGACTGGCCTGAACGCCTGACGCAAGGCTATGCAATTGCAGCCAAACGCTGGGGTAAAATCGTGGGATTTATGACAATGGGCACGGACGGCCACATCGATTTCGCCTATGTCTTGCCAAATGAAAGGGGCAAAGGCACCGCTGTGACGCTTTATAAAGCCTGCGAAGCCGAAGCGCGCAAACGAGGTCTCACAGTGATGGACACAGAAGCCTCGCATCTGGCCAAGCGTTTTTTTGAAAAACTCGGTTGGCAGGTCACTGCACGGCAAACGGTGATCCGCGATGGCGTCGGGATTGAAAATTTTCGAATGGAAAAAAGCCTTTAGGCGCTGGCCAAAGTTTTATGTTTGCGCATTGCATAGGCACGCGCAGCATCCCCAAACGCGCCAAACAGTGTTTTGGACACAGGATCAAGCCCTGCACGCCATTCAGGATGCCATTGCACAGACAGCGTAAAGCCCGGCGCATCCTTGATATAAATGGCCTCAGGCGTGCCATCGGGTGCGTAACCGTCGATTACCACACGCGGTCCGGCGTGCTTGATGCCTTGGCCGTGCAACGTATTGGTTCTGACCGTCTGTGCGCCTAAGAGTTTGTGAAACACACCGCCTTGCGCAAACGTCACATCGTGGCGCAGTTCGAATTTTTCCTCTAAAGTGCCATCAGGGGGCATCCGGTGATTGTCGCGCCCGTCAAGGTCGCGAATTTCAGGGTACAAAGACCCGCCCATCGCAACGTTGACCTCTTGAAATCCGCGGCAAATGCCGAAAAACGGCTGACCACGCTCCACACAGGCGCGTACCAGTGGCAGGGTCATTTCATCACGCAATCGATCAAAAGCCCCATGCGCATCGGTTTCAACCTCGCCGTACTCAGACGGATGCACATTGGGGCGCCCGCCTGTCAGCACAAAGCCATCACAGGTGGCCAAAAGTTCGTCAACAGATAGCATATTTGGATCGGCAGGGACCAAAAGCGGCACGCAGCCGGACACATTGGACACGGCATCCACATTCATCTTGCCACTGGTGAACACGGGATAATCCTCGTGCAAAACGTCGCTATTTCCGATGATACCAACGATGGGCCGTGTCATGTGAAATCCTTATCCTGTCGTAGCGATATTCTTAACATAGGCAAAGGTGACGAGATGAAAAGTTAGAACGACGCGCATGTGATATGCAATAGGCGCACAGAGTGATCTGCGCGCCTCGTGTGATTAGATTTTAATCTATCGTTTGTTTGAAAGATGAATTTAGATTTCGGCGGTAAAACCGGCAGCCTCAATCCCCACCTGCCCCGCAGCTGCGTCATTCTCAGATGTGTCTCCAGTGACACCGACAGAGCCAATCACTTTGCCGTCAGTAGATTTCACCAAAACACCGCCCTGCACAGGCACAACCGTGCCCCCCAGCGCAGTGTTCAATGCGTTAAGAAATTCCGGGCGCTCTTTGGCCATTGCGTTCAAGGTCGTGCCAGACATGCCCATCATAACAGCGCCGTACGCTTTGCCATGAGCAATCGCATAGCGCGCAGGCGAGGTGTCATTGGCCCGCGCAAAGGCAATCGGGTGTCCGCCAGCATCCAGCACAATCACCGACAAAGGTTTCATACCATGTTCCACCCCGTAGGCTGTGGTGGCTGCAATCATTTGTGTGGCGGCTTCGAGAGTAATAGTGGTCATGAGTTATCCTTGGGCTTTCAATTCTAGGCGACGCGCATGCAGCACGGGCTCGGTGTAACCAGAGGGCTGAACGCGTCCTTTGAACACCAAATCACAGGCGGCTTGGAATGCGATACCATCGAAATTCGGGGCCATCGGCGTATAAAGCGCATCGCCCTCGTTCTGGCGGTCCACAACAGCGGCCATTTTTTTCATCGCGGCCATCACTTGGTCTTCGGACACAACCCCGTGGTGCAGCCAGTTGGCCAAGGCTTGCGAGGAAATCCGACATGTCGCGCGATCTTCCATCAGGCCCACGTCGTGAATATCAGGCACTTTGGAACAACCCACGCCCTGATCGACCCAACGCACAACGTAACCCAAAATGCCTTGGGCGTTGTTTTCAATCTCTGAGGCGATATCAGCGTCAGACCAGTTCACACCTTGGGCCACAGGAATCGTGATCAAATCGGCCAGCGTACCACGAGCCCCGCCCGCTTTGATCTGCTCTTGCACAGCCATCACATCAACCTTGTGGTAATGTGTGGCGTGCAAGGTGGCCGCTGTTGGCGATGGCACCCAAGCGCAGGTCGCGCCAGATTTTGGATGGCCTATTTTGGCTTTCAACATATCCGCCATCAAATCCGGCATGGCCCACATGCCTTTGCCGATTTGCGCCTTGCCTTTCAGCCCGCAAGCCAAACCGATATCAACATTGCGATCCTCGTAAGACGCAATCCAAGGTTCCGCTTTCATGTCACCCTTGCGGATCATTGGTCCCGCTTCCATCGAGGTGTGAATTTCATCGCCAGTGCGGTCCAAGAACCCTGTGTTGATAAAGGCCACACGCGACTTGGCCGCGCGGATGCATTCTTTCAAGTTCACCGATGTGCGACGTTCTTCATCCATGATGCCCAGTTTCACTGTGTTCTGCGGCAGACCCAAAATCGCTTCGACGCGGGTGAAAATTTCATCTGCAAAAGCAACTTCGTCTGGCCCGTGCATCTTGGGCTTCACCACATAAACAGAGCCCGTCACAGAATTGCGTGCGCCGCCTGTCTTGTTCAGATCATGCATGGCGATCAACGTGGTGAACATCGCGTCCATCAAGCCCTCGCCGACCTCGCGCCCCTCACTGTCGGTCACCGCTGGATTGGTCATCAAGTGGCCAACATTACGCACCAACATCAAGGCGCGGGTTTTCACAGGCAGGTCTGATCCATCGGGGGCGATAAAGCTGTCATCATCGTGCAATGCGCGGGTGATCACCTTGCCGCCCTTGCGGACCTCTTCGGTCAAATCGCCCTTCATCAGGCCAAGCCAATTGCGGTAAGCGCCAATTTTTTCTTCCGCGTCCACAGCTGCGACAGAATCTTCGCAATCCATGATCGCAGACATCGCACTTTCCAACCGGATGTCGGCAATGCCTGCAGGGTCTTGTGCGCCCACTGGGGTGCTTGGGTCGATCACAATATCGATCAACAACCCATTGACCCGCAGCAAAACATGACCCTCTTTAGAACCCGCCAATTGATCAGGATTGGACAGGCCAGTGTCGCCCTTTGAACCACTCGCAATCATCATACCATCTTTGACGGAAAGCGCCGTGACATCCGCCCAAGAGCCGCCCGCCAATGGGGCCACGTCATCCAAATGCGCCTTGGCCCAAGCAATCACGCGTCCACCGCGTTCACTGTCATAGCCCTTGCCTGTCGCCACATCGCCCAGCGCGTCGGTGCCATACAATGCATCATAGAGCGACCCCCAGCGTGCATTGGCGGCGTTCAAGGCGTAGCGCGCGTTGGTGATCGGCACCACAAGCTGCGCACCTGGGATCAGCGCCATTTCAGGGTCAGTGTCTGTTGTCTCAATCTCGAAATCTGCGCCCTCAGGCACGATATAATCGATCTCACGCAAAAACGCTTCATAGGCTGCGGCATCATGCGGCTGACCTTTGCGGGCGATATGCCAGTCATCGATCTGCGCTTGAATGCGTTCGCGTTTGTCCAACAAGGAGCGGTTTTTAGGCCCAAGTTCATTCACGATCGCCGCAAAACCCGACCACACAGCCTCAGGCGTGATATTCAATCCAACAAGGGCTTCATCTTCAACGAAGCGCACAAGATCAGTTGCAATGTTTAGGCCGAAAATTTTGGTGGTATGGCTCACGGAATCATCCTCTCAGGTTGGGATCGCTTTTATGCGAACCGTAGGCAGGAAAGCGAGGCGCGACAAGGGCGGTCATATTTTTTTACCAAAATGATTAAATATAAATCGACTGCTCGAAATCTCATCATTTTTGTGAACCTATGCTCTCTGCGGCCAAACGCCCTAAGACCATCGGTGACTTGCAGCCCCTTCGACTGCGGACTAACCTCTGGCTCGATCACGCATTTCAAAGTGAAAGCCCTTATATGACAGCCCTCGCCCCACAGACTATTTTCCTCAAAGACTATGCCGAGCCTCACCATTGGGTAGAGACCGTGCACCTGACATTCGCTTTGGCCCCCCGCGCCACGCGTGTCACATCGAAAATCGTCTTTACGCCGAATACAAATAACCTTGGTGATCTGATCCTCAATGGCGAACAGCTTTCACTGAAATCTGTGACCGTGAATGGCGCGCCTGTATCATATGAGGTCACGGACACGCATTTAACGGTGAAGCAAGCCGATTTGCCATGTGAGCCTTTCACGTTTGAGGCCGAGGTCGAAATTTCACCCGAAACCAACACAGCGCTTGAAGGGCTTTATATGTCCTCTGGCATGTATTGCACCCAATGCGAGGCCGAGGGTTTTCGCAAAATCACCTACTACCCCGACCGTCCCGACGTGATGGCAGTCTTCACCGTGCGAGTTGAATCCGATCTGCCGGTGATGCTGTCCAACGGCAATCCGCAAGCAGCGGGCGCGGGCTGGGCGGAATGGCATGACCCATGGCCCAAACCTGCCTACTTGTTCGCCTTGGTCGCAGGCGATCTTTTGGCGCATTCCGGCAGTTTCACCACGATGTCGGGCAAAGATGTCGACCTCAACATCTATGTGCGCAAAGGTGACGAAGACAAATGCGCCTTTGGGATGCAGGCCTTGATCGATTCAATGCGCTGGGACGAACGCGTTTATGGGCGTGAATATGACTTGGACATATTCAACATTGTCGCAGTGGATGATTTCAATATGGGCGCTATGGAAAACAAGGGATTGAACATCTTCAATTCGTCTTGTGTTCTGGCCTCGCCTGAGACCTCTACGGATGCCACATTCGAGCGGGTCGAGGGCATCATCGCACATGAGTACTTCCACAACTGGACCGGCAATCGCATCACCTGCCGCGATTGGTTTCAGCTGTGTCTCAAAGAGGGCCTGACGGTCTACCGCGATCAGATGTTCTCAGGCGATATGCGCAGCCATGCCGTTAAAAGGATTGAAGAAGTTCTACAATTGCGCGCGCGCCAGTTCCGAGAAGACAACGGTCCTTTGGCCCATAACGTGCGCCCTGAAAGCTTTGTCGAAATCAACAATTTCTACACCGCCACGGTTTATGAAAAAGGCGCTGAAGTCATCGGCATGTTGCGTCGTTTGATCGGGGATGAAGCTTATTACAAAGGTTGTACGCTTTATTTTGATCGTCATGACGGCCAAGCTGTCACCATCGAAGATTGGATCAAGGTTTTTGAAGAGGTCACAGGTCGCGATCTTGCACATTTCGCACAATGGTATTCCCAAGCGGGCACGCCGCGCCTGACTGTGAACGAGACATGGGACAACGGCACGCTCACACTCAACTTCACTCAAAGCACCCCCGCGACACCGGGCCAAGAGGTTAAAAAACCGCAAGTTCTGCCGATTATGGTCGGGTTGATCGCCCCTGATGGCACCGAGGTTGTGCCAAGCACCGTGTTGGAAATGACCGAAAGCGCGCAGAGCTTTACGTTTGATGGCCTATCCGAGCGCCCTGTTGCGTCCATCCTGCGCGATTTTTCCGCGCCAGTGATTTTGCAACGTGAAATGGATGCCAAAACCCGTGCCTTTTTGCTGGCCCACGACACCGACCCGTTCAACACATGGGAAATGGGGCGGATGCTGGCGAAAGACACGCTTGTGGCGATGATCGTCGACGGTGTTGAGCCTGCTCGCGATTACTTGGATGCGCTGAAAACTATGGTCACCGACGCGACCAAAGACCCAGCCTTCCGCGCGCTATGTCTGGCTTTGCCATCGCAAGATGACATGGCGCAGACCCTGTTCGATGCGGGCGTTACGCCTGATCCGATGGCGATTTACGAGGCGCGTGAAAACCTGCGCCATATTTTGGCAGCAGAGTTGAAAGACGACCTACCCGCGCTTTATGCCGCCAATGATGCGGGCGCGTTCAAGCCTGATGCGGATGGGTCTGGGAAACGGTCCTTGCGCATGGCGGTTCTGTCGCTGCTGACCTTAAACGACCAAGGCACAGCCGCGCAAAACCTGTTTGAGACAGCCGATAATATGACCGAGCAGGCAGGCGCTTTAACTGCGCTTTTGTCTGCGGGCATTGGCCAAGAAGAGCTGGCGAGCTTTTATGCACAGTGGTTCCATGACCGTCTGGTGATGGACAAATGGTTCATGATGCAGGTGGCAGCGGCCGCACCTTTGGACGCGGCGCGCATCGCTCAGACATTGACGGAACACGCTGATTTTAGCATGAAGAACCCCAATCGTTTCCGCGCCGTATTCGGTGCGCTTGCGGGCAATCATGGCGGATTTCATGCCCCCGATGGGGCTGCGTATAAACTGCTGGCAGACTGGCTGATCCAATTGGACCCGCTGAACCCGCAGACAACTGCACGCATGTGTGGCGCTTTCGAGACATGGAAACGTTATGACGCGGATCGCGGCGATATGATCACCACCCAGCTGAAACGCATTTTGGCCACCAAGGGCCTGAGCGGCGACACCACCGAGATGGTAACGCGCATTTTAGGCGCCTAAAAACCTTTTGGGGCATAGGGTCTTGTGACCTGACCTATGCCCCAATACCAGGTTGCGAAAACATCGCGGTATCCAAATCGCCTTTGTTACAAGGCATTGAGAGGCGACGCGGCAATCGGTATCTGTAATCTACCTTGATAGCCTGTCGCAGGGCTCCCCGTCATTTGCATAGTCTGCATCCCCATCTGCTGGTCCGTGGCGACGCGAAAAACCGCATCACGCCGCATGCTTGTGCGATTCAGGTTTTTCAGGCCATCGCCATAGCGCGCATCAGCGCCATAAACCGCGCGACAATCTTTTTCAGAAAACGCCCATTGTGACGCCAAAACAGGTCGCGCCCCAGACACGGCATCAATCACAGACTTGAACACTTCAAAGTGAATATGCGGCCAACGCCCCGCGTAGCAGCCCGGAAAAATGGTTTTAAACGCCACTTTGCCATCCGCACCGACCACACCAACAGCGCGCAAATAATTGCTGTCTTTGATATCATACAGCGAATATCGCCCCATCGCATCGCAGTGCCACAGATAGATCGCACAGCCTCCCAATGGCGCGCAGGTGGCATCAGCGCTGACCAGTTCCAGTTCGCAATCAAGTTGCACACCTTTGGCAACCGAAACCATCCCCGCAAAGCTCCTGCGCATGTCTGAGCGGATCACACCGATATCATCCAACACGTCATGCGCCTGACGCACAAGCGGTTGGCTGCCCGCAGGAAAAGACGCAACCCGACCAGCCTGCACCGGCACGCAATGATCACGCCCAAAGGCCGGCGCACCAGTAACAGCACAGCCCCCCGCTGCAGCCATCAACCTCAGCATTCGGCGTCGCCCGATCAATCGCGGCATGTCATGGGCAAGGCCCAAATCATGATCGTCTTGATGAGCTACGACATCGACCTGTGCGGGGTCATTCGGCATGAAAGGCATCTCATTTATTGGGTGCGTTCGGTATATTACGCAACAGGCAAGCCATTCCGTCGCATAAAGCCGAATTAAATTGATTTCGCTTGAATTGGCCTCGTTTAAATGGGGCCAGCGCGACGCTCTTCGGACAACAAAACATTCGCCTCGACATTACCAACCCCAGGCAATGTCATAATCCGCCGTCTTAGCACCCTTTCAAAATCAGGCAAATCCTGCGCCACCACACGTAAGCGATAGTCATAGACCCCCAAAACATGCTGAACGGTTTGCACCTCAGGAATAGCCGAGACAGCACGTTCAAGGTTTTCCAAAGACACGCGCCCTTTGGTGGCCAGCTTGATGCCTAAAAACACAGTCACCCCAAAGCCCAACTTTTCCAAGTTCAAATCAACGCGGCGCGGTCCAAAAACGCCCGCCTCGCGCAATCGCTTGATCCGCCGCCATGTTGCAGGCTGGCTTAGACCGTGGTCGCGCCCCAATGCCCCTGCCGATTGCGTGGCGTCCTCACATAAGGCGCGCACCAAAGCGCGGTCTATATCGTCCAACTCAAGCGTCATAGTGGCACCTCTTGGCGTTCTTTCACCTGCGCCACATGCATCAGCGCCTCGATGTCAGAAATATGCGGCAACGTTAAAATGTGGTCGCGATACAGGCGCTGGTAATCCGGCATATCACGCGCGATGATCAGCAATCGCACATCCACTTGCCCCAAAAACGTACCGATTGAAATCACTTCAGGCACCTCGCGTGCGGCTGCGATGAATTCATCAAAGGCGCGAGGTTCGGTTTTATCCAGCGTAAAGCGCAATGACACCTCGACCGCATAACCAAGCGCCTGCCAATTGACTTGGTCGTGAATGGCACGGATCACGCCTGCCTCACGCATCTTTTCGACACGGCGCGCGAACGTGGCCCCTGTCACCCCTGCGCGTGCAGCCAAAATCACCACGGATTCCTCTGGATCGGCTTGCAGCTGTCGTAAAATCCTACGGTCTGTATCGTCTATTGGCATGATTTATTCACATATGTACTTCTACAAGAATGAATTTAACACAAAACCGCATAATACGTCAAATTTTGAACTCGCACTTAGCAAGATTTTCACTATTGTCGCCCTCAGACGATTCAACACGACTGAACTCAATAAAAGGAGCGCCAATATGCGCGTTTATTACGATCGCGATTGCGATGTAAATCTCATCAAAGAAGCAAAAGTTGCCATCTTGGGCTACGGGTCTCAAGGCCACGCACATGCGTTGAACTTGCGCGACTCTGGCGCGAAAAACGTTGTTGTCGCACTTCGCGAGGGCTCTTCTTCTGCAAAGAAATGTGAAGCCGAAGGCCTGACAGTTATGGGTATCGCCGAAGCGGCGGCTTGGTGTGACGTGATCATGTTCACCATGCCCGACGAGCTTCAGGCTGAGACATACAAAAAATACGTCCACGACAACATCAAACCAGGTGCAGCCATCGCGTTTGCACACGGTTTGAACGTACACTTCGGCTTGATCGAGCCTAAAGAAGGCGTTGACGTGATCATGATGGCGCCAAAAGGCCCAGGTCACACAGTGCGCGGCGAATACCAAAAAGGCGGCGGCGTGCCTTGCCTTGTGGCTGTTGACACAAACGCGACTGGCAAAGCTTTGGAAATCGGCCTGTCTTACTGTTCCGCAATCGGCGGCGGTCGTTCCGGCATCATCGAAACAAACTTCCGCGAAGAATGTGAAACCGACCTGTTCGGTGAGCAAGCTGTTCTGTGTGGTGGTGTTGTTGACCTCATCCGTTGTGGTTTCGAAACACTTGTCGAAGCTGGCTACGCGCCTGAGATGGCTTACTTTGAGTGTCTGCACGAAGTGAAACTGATCGTAGACCTGATCTACGAAGGTGGCATCGCAAATATGGATTACTCCATCTCGAACACAGCTGAATACGGTCAGTACGTCACTGGTCCACGCGTGATCCCATACGATCGCACAAAAGCTGAAATGAAACGCGTTCTCGAAGACATCCAGTCCGGTAAATTCGTCCGTGACTTCATGCTTGAAAACGCTGTTGGCCAGCCAACTTTGAAAGCCTCTCGCCGTGCAAACGACGAGCATCTTTTGGAAGAAACCGGCGCGAAACTCCGCGGCATGATGCCTTGGATTTCAGCAGGCAAAATGGTCGACAAAGAGCGCAACTAAGCTTTTCGAAACCTAAGACATTTGAAAGGCCTCGCAGGATTGCGGGGCCTTTTTTGTCTATAAAATTACCCCTTGCGACACTGCGCGTTGTGAATGCCGTCTGAGTTGGGTAACAAAGGCCAGCAACAGGCAAATCCTGCACCTGTGAGTTAGAAAGCCAATCCTCATGTCTGATCCGCAAATGAAAGTGGTCATAGTGACCCCTGAAATCCCTTACAACACTGGCGCGATTGGGCGGACCTGTGTGGCTTTGGGGCTGGAATTGATTTTGATCAAACCTTTGGGGTTTTCACTGGATGAAAAAGCCGTGCGGCGTTCTGGCACGACCTATTGGCAGCATGTGCAATTGACGGAATATGATGATTGGCAAAGCTTTCTTGACGATCGCAAACCAGCGCGCGAGGCCTTGCATTTCTTTGAAGAACATGGCGCGCAGAGTTTTTACGAACCCGACTATCCGCAAGACGGCTATTTGGTGTTCGGCTGCGAGTCCAAGGGCCTGCCAGAAACCATTCTGGGCGGTATGGAAGATCGCGTCTTCAATCTACCGATGCGCAATCCCGTTGTGCGCTCGCTCAACTTGGCGAACACTGCCACGGCTGTGATCTATCAAGCCATGCGTTCTCAACTGGGCGGTTAAACGTACAAACGAGCAGCGAAGCGAGTCCGAGGCGCAACATTTTGCATCCATGCGACCCGATTAAGGCTTTTTGCATTTGAAACGTTGGAGACCTCGCGTAGCCATAGGGAAACAGCACAACAAGCAGGGTCACGATGCAACTCAAAACATCCTTAACAGCGCTGGCGCTTATGCTCGCCCCGTCACTAACACTGGCTGAAGGGTCAATCGCCCCTGACGTGCTGCAGATCCCATTGGCGTCCACCCATTTCGGGTCGTGGTCAGAGTCCGACTTCAACGAATTCAACCCCGGTATGATTTTTACATGGGTCGAGCGCGCGGGCGATTTGAACTATAGTTTTGGCGCGTATAAAGACAGCAAATCTGCGACAGCCCTGCATGCCTCTATCGCCAAAATGTGGGACATAGCCGAGCACACCCAAGCGGGCATTGTCGGCGCGTATATTCATTCCACCGGCGAGGGCTTTACCGGCTTTGCGCCTTCGGTTCAACTGAACCACAAATACCTTTTCGTGAACGTGGCCACGGGCTATGACGACGACGGGATTTACGGCGTGGTGGGGACGGGTCTAACTGTTCCGCTCGGCAAGTAACCGATCAAATACATCGATCTTATGAAGTCCGCCCGCGACACCGCGTGCACCTGATCCATCTTGCCTCAAACGCGCAGACCTGATCAAAGTGGCGCAACGCTGCAAAGGATCGCCCGATGACAAACCCAACAGACCAAGAGCTTGCCCAAATCAACGCCGATCGTGCGCGGATGTTTACATGGGCGTTTTGGAAAAGCCTGTTGCAAGGGCGCGAAGGCTTAGGCGACACATTCTGGGCTGGCAATTATTTGGCAGGATTGCTGTTTTTGCCCATCGTCATCGTGATGCTGTTTGTGCCGTTTTTTTACGGCCTGATCGCGCCAGCCTTTGTGATGTTTGGCCTGTACCTCTTGGCCGTCGCCCGCGCGGTTTGGCTTGCCAAGCCAAAGGGCGATAGCGGCAAAGGCATCAAGATTACGGCCTTGGTCTGGACCCTGCTCAACGCGATTTCCGTGATGGCGGTCTCGCCCTACTCTGCAGGACAATAGCCGCTGAGCGGCAGCAGCCTCGAAACAGCACAGCCCCTGAGCTGTGACACTCAGGGGCTTTTGCGCTTCAAACAACACGTTTTTACCGGGTGGCGCTTTCAACGGCGGCCACGACACTGTCGACTGCCGCGTTCAGCGTTGCCTCGGACAGGCTTTCCGCCATCACGCGGATCAAAGGTTCTGTGCCAGATTTGCGGATCAACAGGCGACCATTACCCATGAGCTTGACCTCGGCATCGGCAATCGCGCGTTTGACTCCATCGTTATCAAGTGGCGTTTGCCCTGTTGCATAGCGCACGTTTTTCAACAATTGCGGCACGGTCTCAAAGGTTTTGGATAGTTCGGACGCTTTTTTACCCGTCTCGATCATAGCGGCCAAGAATTGCAGCCCCGCCAATAGACCGTCACCGGTGGTGGCGTAATCTGTCATCACGATGTGACCTGATTGCTCGCCCCCCAAGTTGAATCCCCCTTGGCGCATCCGCTCGACCACATAGCGGTCGCCCACAGCTGTGCGCTCCAAACGCAGTCCTTGGTCCTGCAAGTATCGCTCAAGTCCCAAGTTGGACATCACAGTGGCCACCAAAGCGCCCCCTTGCAGCTTGCCCTGATCGGCCCAGCTTTTTGCCAAAAGCGCCATCAATTGATCGCCATCCGCGATCTGGCCGTTTTCATCCAAAATCATCACGCGATCCGCATCACCATCAAGGCAAATGCCCATATCAGCGCCATGGGCGATCACGGTTTCGGCGGCTGTTTGCGGCGATGTCGATCCGCAATTGTCGTTGATATTATGACCATTGGGCGCGGTGCCCACAGGGATCACATCTGCACCAAGTTCCCACAGCACTTCTGGCGCGGTTTTATACGCAGCCCCATTGGCGCAATCGACCACAACTTTAAGCCCAGACAGGGTCATACCACGCGGCAGAGTGCTTTTGATCCGTTCGTTATAGCGAAACCGTGCATCATCAACCCGTTTGGCCCGCCCGATATTTTTGGCCTGAGCAGGCTCAATATCTGTCATCAACAAGCGCTCGATTTCCATTTCAGCCTCATCAGACAGTTTAAACCCATCGGGGCCAAAGAACTTGATTCCGTTGTCTTCTGCTGGATTGTGCGAGGCGGAAATCATCACACCGACATCGGCACGCATCGAGGTGGTCATCATTCCAACAGCGGGCGTCGGTACGGGGCCAAGCAAGAACACATTCATCCCCGTAGAGGTAAATCCAGCGGTCATCGCTGTCTCGAACATATAGCCCGACAATCGCGTGTCTTTGCCGATGATCACGCGGTGCGCACCACCGCCATCACGGCGAAAATACCGCCCCGCAGCGGCCCCAAGTTTCAACGCCATTTCAGCGGTCATCGGGTTTGAATTAGCGCGACCACGCACACCATCGGTGCCAAAAAACTTACGGGACATCTCGGTACTCTCCACTACTCACCGCTTGCCAAAGATCAAGCGCTTGTTTTGTTTGTTTTATGTCATGAACACGAATGATTTGCACGCCCTGCGCGGCTCCGGCCAAAGCCACCGCGATGGACCCGCCAAGGCGCTCGTCAGCCTTGGGTTCCTTGCCGATGGTGCCGATGAATCGCTTGCGCGAGGCCCCAAGTAAGATCGGACAGCCAAGACTGTGAAATAGCGAAATACGGTTCATAATTTGTAAATTGTGATCAATCGTTTTGCCAAACCCAATACCGGGGTCGATCATGATCTGATCGCGTGCAATGCCTGCACTCACGGCGACCTCAATGCGGTCATTTAAGAAATCATAGACATCCAATATCACGTCCGAATAATTTGGATTGTCTTGCATCACCTCAGGGTCGCCCTGAGCATGCATCAAACACACAGGCGCGCCCGCAACTGCGGTCACGTTGGCCAAATCGGGATCATGCGTAAAGGCATAGACATCATTGACCAGAGTGGCCCCAGCATTAAGTGCCGCTGCTGCCACATCCGCTTTGCGCGTATCGATAGAGATCGGCACAGTGCAGGCTTGGCGCAGGGCGGCAATCACAGGGGCTGTACGGGCAATTTCGTCTTTGGGGGCAACATAGGCCGCCCCCGGTCGCGTACTTTCCCCGCCAATGTCCAGAATATCCGCTCCAGCCCCTATCATCGCAAGCGCATGCTCAATCGCTGCATCAGCGCGCTCGAACTTGCCGCCATCCGAAAAACTATCGGGCGTCACATTGAGAATGCCCATCAGATTGACCCGCCCCATATCAAGACCTGCAATATCGACACGCGGCTTGGTTAAGCGATCTAAGACCTCATGCGGAATATCTATCGCAGCCATGATGCGAGGGGTCGCAACGCGCGAAAGAATTTCGACATGGGTGAACCACAAAGGCCCACCGGCCAAAGTCACTGCTGTGTCGGGACGTGTGCGCCCGTGTTGAATCAAAGGGCGGTGATAAATTGGCTCGGACATTAAGGCTCCTCGTGTCCCTCAGATGAGGGCAACAGGACCATCAACGTCAAGGGCGCGTATCGGTATGTTACAGCCCTGTGGCAACTCTTCGCCCATGATCAACAGCTCTGTCGCGCTCAATTCCGACCCCAACCAAGCGGCCATTTCAATCGCAGTCCCCTTTGGTCCGTCAACGGCATCCAGCACCATTTTGGAAGGGGCCCAAACCGACAGTTGATCGTGCTTCATCGCCCAGTCCAGTTCGGTGCGCGAGGCCCGTACCACACAACGCGGGTCACGCGCGGCCAAGGTCCATGCATTCTGCTCGATCGCCAACAGATCGATCCGCCTTTGGGTCAGTTTTGTTGCGGCATGCGGCCAAGCCCCATCGGGCAGACCAACCGCAATGATCACCGGCTGATCGAATACGGCCAGCGCGTCGATCCACATTGGTAATTGCGATGAAGCAAGCGCCTGCGCACCCAAATATACGATCACGGGATGCGGTACAGGCGCATCGATAGGGGTCGCAAGATTATCCGCTTGGTCATCCGAACGCACAATTTCGACGCCCAAAGCGCCGGGACCACGGTCCAGCTTTTCGATGCGCACAAACACCCTAAAGGCACGCGGTTCGGCCAAAATACGCGTTGCAATCCGTTCGGCCAATGTTTCCAACAGGTTTAACCGCTCTGCGGCCAATTCGAATTGGATTGCTTCAGTCAGCGCATCGTAGGACAAAATACGGTCCACATCATCATCAATAGGCCCTGTCACAGGGGCCAATTCCACAACGATATTAAAGCTCACCCGTTGCAAAACACCGCGCTCGGCCTGAAAGGCGCCTATTTCAACCTCGACCACAAAGTCGCGCAACGAAATACGGTCCATCGGCGCGTCGCCAGCCATGGCTGCTGCGCGCGATTCAGGGTGGTCAAAAGCGAGGTGTATATCGGACATCAAGACTGCTCTGGTTGGGCGCAAAGGGCGCGCTATCTTTGGCGCCTTGCTATCGGGTTTGGTCGCTTGCTCCAAGCCCATTATATCCCAAAAATGCAAAACCCCGCCAAGATAGGCGGGGAAAAAACGCAGTCATAGATCAAAAATTAAGCGCGCGGCATTCTGTAGAAATAATGCACGCCAATCGACGCCGTCCGCGGGAAAGCGCGCGCCCAGCGTGGGTTGACCGCTTTCGTATGATAATGCGTGGCCCCATCCGTTAGACGACGCGGCGCACCATCAAGCATCAAACGCGCAATTTTACCAAGACGGGTCCAAGATTTTTTCTCGTTGATCACTTCTGCACGCCCATCACAGGTGTATGTGAACTGACATTGATACTTTTTGCCTGTCCCTTGATTGACCACCTCGCAAACGGAATCCGGAAACTGCGAAGAAGAGGCGCGGTTTAGGATCACTTCTGCCACGGCGAACTGTCCTTTGACACTTTCGCCACGCGCTTCAAAATACAAAGCCTGCGTCAAACATTCCCAATTCTCACCGCCGCTTGCCGCCGGTTGCTCTGCCAAAAACGCGCCTGTGTATTCAACCTGCACCGGTGCCATTGGTTTGGCCGTGGGTTTAAAATTCGCCAAGACCTGCGCGACGGTGTCGGTTTCGATGGCCATAACGGAATCGCGTTCATGGCTCAAAAGCTGAGACACCTGAGCGCCAAGAAAGGCGTTTGGATCGTTGGAAGTGCTCAAAGTGACGTCTGCCTGTGCCCCAAAGGGCAAAGCAGCCGCCCCAATAAGAGCATTTAGGGCAAGGGTTCTGAGCGTCATTTTCAAAGTCATCATCTTTCCATAGGCGCTCACAAAAGCAGCAAGAGCGCGGTATTTCGGACGCTGACATAGGCTAAATATAAACAAAGGTCCACCCAAGCGCCCCTGCGCAAGCGCAGAACGGCCTAAATGTCGCGATTTTCACTGCAAAAATTTTGCGCGAAAGCGCATCATTTCGGTATAAAATCAACTACTTGCGTGATAAATTCGTCGCCTTTGCCTCTGCTGCGACCAATTGTGCCGCGGCCAAGCGAGCCACAGGGACGCGGAAGGGGGAACAGGACACATAATCGAATCCCGCAGCCCGACAAAAGGCGATAGATTCGGGGTTGCCCCCATGTTCGCCACAAACCGATAAGACGATCTTGGGTGAGGCCTTACGCCCACGCGCCGCCCCAATCGTCAACAGCTCGCCGACTCCATCGACATCAAGCGTGTGAAACGGGTCTTCGGGGAACACGCCTTGCTGAACATAAGCGTTCATAAATCGTCCCGCGTCATCGCGCGACAAACCGTAAGCCATCTGTGTCAGATCGTTTGTCCCAAATGACAGAAAAGCCGCGTGCTGGGCAATCTCATGGGCGCGCAATGCCGCGCGCGGCGTTTCAACCATCACCCCAAGGCGATAGGTGAACTCTGCGCCCTTTTCGTTGCGCACAGCGGCCGCGACACCGTCAACCAAAGTCTTGACCAACTCAACTTCGCGCATCGCCGACACCAGAGGGATCATCACCTCAGGTACGACAGGGGCACCCAGTTTAGAGGCCTCGATCGTTGCCTCGAAAATCGCGCGCGCTTGCATCTCATAGATCTCGGGGAACGTGATCCCCAACCGCACGCCGCGCATCCCCAGCATCGGGTTGAACTCGGACAGCCACTCGATCCGGCGCGTCACGTCAGAGAGGGGCAAATCCAATGCCTCGGCCAATTCCTTGGCCCCTGCCCTGTCCGATGGTAAAAATTCATGCAATGGCGGATCAAGCAAACGTATACACACAGGCTGCCCCTGCATGATGCGAAACAGCTCGATAAAATCAGAGCGCTGCATCGGCAACAGCCGCGAGATCGCTTCTTGGCGATCCTCATGGGTGGCGGCGAAAATCATCTCGCGCATCACCGTCAAACGGTCACCTTCGAAAAACATGTGCTCTGTGCGGCACAGCCCGATGCCCTGCGCCTTGAAATCGCGTGCCATAGCTGCGTCTGCGGGCGTGTCGGCATTGGCGCGCACATCGATGTCACGAATGGCGTCGGCCCATTCCATCAATTGCAAATACCAATAGTCTTTCGAGGGCGGCAACATTTTGGTCTCGCCGATCAAAGCCTCGCCAGCCGAACCGTCGAGCGTGATCATATCGCCCTCGTTCAAGGTCTGCCCGTTTGCGCCCGTAATCGTTTTTTTGCGCGAATTGATCGTCATCGACGCGCCAACAACGCAAGGCACGCCCATGCCCCGCGCGATCACCGCCGCATGGGACGTGACGCCGCCCCGTTCGGTCAACACGCCAACAGACGAATGCATGCCGCGAATGTCTTCGGGCGCCGTTTCGCGCCGCACCAAGATACACGCCTCGCCACGCGCCTCCGAGACTTGCGCAGCCGCTGATGAAAACACCAAACGCCCCACAGCGCCGCCTGGGCTGGCCGCGATCCCTTTGGCAAAAGCCACCCTTGGCGCAGTGGGATCAACTTGTGGGTGCAAAAGTTCCGTCAGTGAGCGCGGTGGAATACGCAGCAAAGCGTCAGATTTGGGAATGATGCCATCTTCGGCCAATTGCACAGCCGAGCGCAGCGCAGCGCGGGAGGACCGCTGCACGCGTACCGCGTCCAAAATAACCAACTTGTTGTTTTCAATAATAAACTCAACCAGCATTTCTTCGCGCAATTTGACACGGCACAGTTGCGTCATCGTGGTGAGCTGCTCGAACAACGCTGGGCAATCCACCTCAAGCGATGGGCCGCGCGCGTCGTGCGTCAGATACATCACGTCGGTTTTATCCGTCAGCGCGCTGCGGCCAATCGCTTGGCGCTTGTAGCGACCACGGATCAAAGGCGCGCCGGTTTCTTCGTCAATCAACTGAATAACGCCAGCGCCACTTTCATCGGCTCCCACACCAAATGACATGGCCTGCACGATCAGCCCCAAACCTGCATCCGCAGGTGCGCCCTTGGCTTGGCGCAACAAACGCGCGGTGGTGCCCGACCATGCGCGCGCCATAGAGCGCAGCACTTTGATCAGCTGTGTTTCGACATCTTGCGGAAACGGTTCATCGGTTTCATTTTCATATGCGTCCAGCGCGGATTTCAACGCCAGCCTTACAGGCGTCGCACTGTCATTTTCGAACTCTTCAGGGTCCAAACGTTCAATATGAATGGCGTAGGCTTGCACAAATCGCAAATATAACGCGTCTGCCGTGTCTGGTCCGAGGGTCTGGGTCAATTCGGCGTGACGTTGATCATTCATGCCCACATTCAACATCGCGCCGGGACCGCCCCAATCGGGGTCTTCGCTTGACGGGCGTACAGTCAGCAGTGGCGCATCGCCAAAAGTTTTGAGCAACGCAGAAATATCAAGGGGATGCCCATCGGCCAGTTTGCGCACAGCATCGAAAGACAAGGCCACCGTTTCAGGCACTGGCAAATCTAGGCGCACCAAGCGTTGCAAACATTTCGCCCGCCCGCCGTGGGTGTTTACGGCGATCGGTGCCACCCGGCGAATACGGGTATACTCAAGACTGTCATTATTTTGCTGCACTGCGGCGCTCCCTTTGAGGATACAGATTAAGCGCCTAAAGCGGCGGGGCGCAATCAAAACGTGACGCCCCGCGCTGATTTTACACGTTTAACCGTCGAGTTTGGTCAAATCGGCCACCGACAAACAAATGTCGCGAATGCGTCCCAACAGATTCAAACGGTTACGGCGCACCACTGAATTGTCAGAATTGACCTGAACCGCGTCAAAAAAGGCATCTACAGCCCCGCGCATCGCCGCCATGGCCGACATTGCGCCCTCAAAGTCCTCGGACGCCATTGCAGGTTTGATCGCGGCTTCGGCTGTGTCTAGGGCTGCGAACAGTGCTTTTTCCGCGTCTTCTTCGGCGAATTTGATGTCGGGCCCGTAGGAATATTCCACGCCATCTTTATCTTCTGCCTGCGTCAAAATGTTATTGGCGCGTTTGAACCCTTGGATCAGGTTTGCACCGTCTTCTGTGGCCAGCGTCTGCGACAAAGCGCGGGCACGTTTGACCAGCAAAGTGATGTCATCCGCCCCGTCCATTGCAAGACAGGCGTCAATCACATCGTGACGAATGCCTTCGTCTTTGAGGAAGACTTTCAGGCGGTCGTGGAAGAAGGAGAGGAGGTCAGCAATCAACTCATTGATACCTACAACCTGATACACTTCGGCTTCCAATGCTCCAACGCCTGGTTGGCGGGATGAATTCGAGAAGTAAAGATCGCCAGACTCAAAAGCAAATTCTACAGCTTGCGAGCCAATGAAAGTGTAATCATCCGTGCTGTAGAAGTCAGTGAACACAAACTGACTCTCATCGTTAGGGTTGATCATTTTGGAAAATGCAGACAATTTTTTACCCTTTTGGGCAGCAAGCGCATTGAAGAAAGTTCTAAATAGATCGGCGAGAGAACACTTTGCCTCATTGGTCAAAATCAACCGCAAGACACCCAAAGCAGCGCGACGCAGCGCGAACGGGTCTTTCGACCCAGTTGGCTTCTCATCAATCGCCCAGAAGCCTGTCAGCGTGTCGAGTTTATCGGCCAAGGCCACAGCAACGGATACAGGGTCTGTTGGCACGTCATCTGATGGGCCGAGCGGCGAATAGTGATCGCGGCAGGCGTCAGCGACTGCATCAGAAAGACCCGCTTTTTCAGCGTAGTAACGCCCCATGATCCCTTGCAATTCGGGAAATTCATAGACCATTTCAGACGACAAATCCGCCTTGGCGACTTTCGCAGCCAATTCAGCCTCATCAGCATCCGCCCCCACAATAGGCGCGATTTCACGCGCGAGCGCTGCAATGCGCGCGATGCGTTCCGCCTGAGAACCAAGTTTATTGTGGAAAGTCACGTTTGAAAGCGGACCAGACATGGCCTCCAGCCCCTCGCGTTCCACAGTGCGGATGTCATTGTCCCAGAAAAACTTCGCATCGGCCAAGCGGGCGGACAGAACCTTTTCGTTGCCCGCCAGAATGGTAGCACCCTGATCAGCGGTTTCACGGTTCGCAACGGTGACGAATTTCTCAATACGACCTGTTTTCGGATTGCGCACGGAAAAGAACTTTTGGTGCTCTTTCATCGAGGTCTGCAACACCTCTGGTGGCAGGTCCAAGAAATCCGCGCCGATGTTGCCCATCAGCACAACAGGCCATTCGACCAGCCCCGCGACCTCGGCCAAAAGGCCAGCATCTTCAACGACATCCAAACCCTGCGCAAAGGCTTGGTTGGTGGCGTCATGCCAGATGTGATCGGCGCGCTCGGTGGCGTCCAGCATCACAAAAGCGGATTTGAGTTTGCTGGAGTAATCATCAAAAGACACCACATCAAAAGCATCCGGCGCCATAAAGCGGTGCCCACGGGTCGAGCGGCCAGAGGCGATGCCATCGATATCAAATTCCACAACGTCTGAGCCATCCTCGGCGGACAGGATACAGATGATAGAGTGCAAAGGACGCACCCATTTCAGCGAACCTGAGCCCCAGCGCATGGATTTTGGCCAAGGGAAGTTGCGGATCGCCTTTTCCAACACTTCGGCAATGATAGGGGCTGCGGCGCGGCCTTGCTTGGTGATTTTGGCGACATAGAATGTGCCTTTTTTCTCTTCCACCGTGCCAAGGTCTTCTTTGGCGACACCAGCGCCGCGCAAGAAACCAGCAAGCGCTTTTTCGGGCGCGTCAATCCGTGGGCCTTTGCGCTCTTCGACCGTGGTGGGGCTTTCAGCCAATAGACCCTCAACCGACAAAGCCAAGCGGCGCGGCGTGGCGAAAGCGCCAGCAGAGGCATAGGTCAGCCCCGCTTCGACAAGTCCGTTGGTGACCAGTTTTTTCAAATCCTCAGCGGCGCGTTTTTGCATCCGCGCGGGGATTTCCTCAGAGAACAGTTCAATCATAAGATCGGGCATAATGTTGATCCTTTAGGCTTACTGACCAGCGTTTGCGGCTGGGGCTGGCGGACAGCCTTCGGGTGCGGGTTCACCGTCAAAGACGGTCGCGCCACACGTATTGATTTGATGCCACGCAAACGCGCGACCATCGGCATAGACGGCCAAAACGCGGTCGATGCCGTAAACGATGTTTTCGGTGCCCATAAAGGCCATAGCTGCACCACTTTCCAGATCGGCCTCAAGCGTTTTGGCGTCGAAACAGCCAAACCAGCTGGGCGCGGTCAAAGGTGTGGGTGCCTCATGGGGCACAAATGTTTCCGTCATCATCGCCTGCGATAAGGGCGTTTTGAAGCAAGAGCGGTATTTGATCGGCGAGGTGTCGGCATCGATGCCTTCGAAATCTTCGGCCAAAATGTCCTCGGGCGCACCATCGAATGTGGTCGCAGAAACCATAGCGGCGGGCGAGCTGACTTCGATTGGGTCGTAGTAAGCGTAGACTTGGCTGTAGTATAAAAACCCGCCAAATATCGCGGCTGTTCCTAATATCCCCCCTGACACGATGGAGCCCTTCATTCGGCGGCCTCGGGCAGATAGCCCCCAGCTTTGGTTTGAACAAAGGCATCAGCACAGGCTTTGGCCAGCGTGCGCACGCGGCCGATATAGGCTTGGCGTTCGGTGACCGAAATCACGCCACGCGCATCCAAAAGGTTAAAGATATGCGAAGCCTTGATGCATTGGTCATAAGCGGGGTGCGCCATGATGATCCGCTTGCCGGTTTTGGGATCATCGGCAGGCACGGACAACAAAGCGTGACATTCGGCCTCGGCCTCTTCAAAATTCTTGAGAAGCTTGTCGGTATTGGCCGCGTCAAAGTTGTGGCGGGCGTATTCTTCTTCGGTCTGTTTGAACACATCGCCATACGTCAGCGGTGTGGGCGAAGACGGATCATTGAATGGCATATCCATCACGTGATCCACGCTGAGGATATACATCGCCAAACGCTCAAGCCCGTAAGTCAATTCGCCAGAAACTGGCGTACAATCATGGCCGCCAACCTGTTGGAAATAGGTGAATTGCGACACTTCCATACCGTCGCACCAAACTTCCCAGCCAAGCCCCCAAGCGCCAAGTGTTGGCGATTCCCAATCGTCCTCGACAAAACGGATGTCGTGCAATTCGGCATCGATACCGATGGCTTTGAGCGAACCAAGGTAGAGCTCTTGCAGGTCTTTGGGGCTGGGTTTGATCACCACTTGGTATTGGTAATAGTGCTGCAACCGGTTCGGGTTTTCGCCGTAACGACCATCTGTCGGACGCCGCGAAGGCTGCACATAAGCGGCAGCCCAAGGGTTTGTGCCAAGCGAGCGTAGGGTCGTCGCAGGGTGGAATGTCCCCGCCCCGACTTCCATGTCATAGGGCTGCAAAACAGCGCAGCCTTTTGTGGCCCAGTAAGCCTGAAGTCTAAGGATGATCTCCTGAAAGGAGCGCGGTTTATCAACTGTCTGCGACATGGGGTTCCCTTGCCAATCTTATGTCAGGCCAGCGCCAAAGGGACGCGCGCCGATGATCTGGAATGCGGGTTTTAAATAGGCAAGCCACGCGGGGGCGTCAATCGAAAGCCACGTCTGCACCGCTTCTTTGCCGCGCTTTGCGACGATAGTTTCGCGAAGATAGGCCATCCGCCCTGTCATTTGTGCGCATCACACGGAAAACCATCAAAAACGCGACTGAACATATTGACCTTATGTGCGGTCTGCTTTCTTGTCCTACCCGAAGAAAAAGAGCGGAATGCTCACACAGGACGCAGGGTTTTATATGACACGTTATTTTGTTGCTCTCCAATTGGGGCTTGTTGCCTCGCTTTATTCTGGCACGGCCCTTGCCGACGCTTGGGTCCAAATCGAGGCACAGCCCTCTTTGACCACGGCCACACGATCCGCTCAAACCTATTCTAGTTCATTGCCAAATGTCGCAGGGTTTAAACTTGCAGGACGCTGGCATGCCATTGCACTTGGACCTTATGCTGACGATGGGGATGCGGAAGCGGCCCGTCGTTCTTTGCGTGCCCAAGGCCTCATCCCAAGCGACAGTTTCATTGTGGATGGCTCAGACTTTCGTCAACCCTTTTGGCCGGTTGGCGGCGCGGCAGTTTTAACGCCTGCCGCCCCTGTCGAGGCCCCAGTCGCCGCGGCACCAGCGCAAGCCCCAACCTCCCTCGAAGCTGTGACCATCGCCCCCGCGCGCGAAGAAACATTGGCCGAAGCCCGTCGCTCCGAAAGCACATTGGATCGCGCAGGCCGCGAAGAATTGCAAGTCGCATTGAAATTCGCAGGCTTTTACAAATCCACCATCGACGGATCATTCGGACGCGGCACGCGCGGATCGATGTCCGCATGGCAAGAGTCCAAAGGCTATCAATCCACTGGCGTTTTGACCACAGCGCAGCGTGCAGAGGTTGTCGGCACCTATCGCGCCTTTGTGCAAAGCCTCGGGCTTACACCTGTAAACGATGAGGTTGCGGGCCTTATGATCGATTTGCCGTTGGGTTTGGTCGAATTCGATGCCTACGCGCCGCCGTTTGCCAAGTACAAATCAAAAGACGACAGCGGTGTCGAAGTGCTGTTGATTTCGCAATCCGGTGACGAGGCCACACTTGCTGGCCTGTATGAGATCATGCAGACGCTGGATATCGTACCCTTAGACGGCCCACGGTCACGCAAGGCCACAAGCTTTACCCTGACTGGTACGGACAACACCCTAAGTTCGACCACAGAAGCCCGCCTGCAATCGGGCCACGTCAAAGGCTTTACGCTGATTTGGCCCAATGGAGACGACCAGCGCCGCGATATGGCACTGGATGCGATGCGCAATTGGTCTGCCACAGACGCGGTGTTGCCCGATGCCTATGGCGATGGTTCCGTACAAGACATCAATCTGTTGGCGGGCTTAGATATTCGTCGCCCTGACATGGTTGGCTCTGGGTTTTACGTTGATGGCAAAGGGCATGTTCTGACATCGTCTTCCGTTGTCGATCAATGCACCAATATCACCTTGGATGACATCTACTCTGCCAAGATTGTGGCAAATGAAAATGGTATGGCCCTGCTGGCGCCTGATGATACGCTTGCCCCGCCCACCCATGCTGGGTTCGACATGCGCTTGCCGCGCTTGCAGTCCGAAATTTCTGTTTCAGGATATGCTTACGGCGGACGTTTGGGGGCGGCCTCTTTGAACTATGGCACCATGCAAGAACATGTGGGACTGGCGGGCGAAACCGATGTGTTGCGCTTGTCTTTGACAGCATTGCCAGGCGAAATCGGTGGACCAGTGTTGGCAACAACCGGAGGTGTGGTCGGGATGCTCGCCCCGACACCAGACACAGGTCGCGCTCTGCCAGATGATGTTGCTTTTGCTTATGATATGGAAAAACTTGCGGTGTTTTTGTCGGGCAATGGCGTGACAATGACCGCCTCTGAAAACACCAACGACATGTCAGATGCGCAGCTGGTGTCGACAGGCCGTGACATCACCGCATTGGTGAGTTGCTGGAACTGATCACATCGCGCCAAACGACCTGAAAAAAATAAGCCCCGCAGACAATCGTCTCGCGGGGCTTTTTCTTAGACCTTTCGAAATTCACCGCAGCGCCACAGGCGCACCTCGGTCACCTCGTGCCTCAACTACGCCAAAACCGAATGGTGAACAGCGCAAACACCGACATAACTTCAAGACGCCCCACCAACATCGCAATCGCCAAGATCCATTTCGCAGGATCATTGAGCGACGCATAATTGCCTGCAGGACCAATAATATCACCCAGCCCAGGACCGATGCAGGCCAAGGCCGTTGCCGCGCCAGATACGGCCGTGACAAAATCAAGCCCTGTCGCCGCGAGGGCCACAGCCGTTATCCCAAGCGACACAATAAACAGGGTAAAGAATGCCATGACAGACGAGAGCACATCCTCGGATATAGGTCGCCCCTGATACCGTGGGGAGAAAATACCATGCGGCGAGTGAATTTTGCGAATCTGCGCCCGCACAGATGCGATCAAAAGCTGATAGCGAAAGATCTTTACAGAACAAGCTGTCGATCCCGCGCAGCCCCCAATCAACCCGATGAAAAAGAACCCCACAGACGGAAATGCGCCCCAAAGTTGATAATCTACCGAAGCATACCCCGTACCCGAAATGATCGAGACCACATTGAACAGACCTTCGCGCACGGAGTGCTCCAAATGATCTCCATTGGCGATCAAACGATAAGCGGTAAACACCCCGACAAAGGTAAAGATCACGCCTAGATACGCGTGAATTTGACTGTCACGCCACAACGGCTTGGCAGTGCCCTGCAACAGCTGCACGTAGCGCACAAATGGCAAGGACGCGAGAATCATAAACACCGCTGCCACATATTCCGCAGGGCCTTGGAACGCCCCGAATGAAGCATCATGGGTCGAAAATCCGCCAGTCGACATGGTGGTCAGCGCATGGTTCAACGCGTCAAACGCGGGCATACCCACGATGATGTAACACAGGTAACACAGCAGCGTCAGAACGACGTAGATACTTGAAATGCGATTGGCGATTTGCGCGGCGCGAGGCAGGACTTTTCCATCCGTATCAAAGGCTTCGGTCCTAAAAATCTGCATCCCGCCCACACGCAGTTCAGGCAAGAACACCATAGCGACAACAATGATACCAACGCCGCCAAACCACTGCAGCATCGACCGCCACAATAATATCCCCGGTGGCAATTCATCCAAACCTGAAAAGACCGTAGCCCCCGTTGTGGTCACGCCAGACATGGCTTCAAAAAATGCATCCGTCAGCGACGCTTCGGTCTCGCCCAGCATAAACGGCAAGCCACCAAACATTGGCAACGCGATCCATATCGCTGTTGTTAATAGGAAAATCTGTTGAATAGACAGGCGGTCCGATACGCCGTTGGAACAGGCCAGCGCAATAGAGCCCCCGCCAACAAAGGTGATCACCCCAGATGCGAAAAACACGGCCCAGTCGCCACTGCCAGCCCACAGGTCAACGCCCATAGGAATGAACATGGTCAAGCCCAAGGCAGCCACAAGCAGGCCAATAACATATCCGACAGGTCTAAGATCGTTCATTCGCAAAGGCTTGGCTTTTGATTGCAGCCAAGTCAAGTCACGAGTGTAAAAGATGGCCATGCGATCTCACACAGCCGTCTTATGACTTTAAACTGTTGCAGCGCTACGCCGCACACAGGCCACCTGGGGCCACTTGGATGATCACATCCACAGTCAGCACCATTTAGGCATTGGGCCACATGAAGGTGCGGACACATCGTAAATTCAAAAGACGTTGGATAGGTTGCAGACCTCAGCCGCAGGTCACTTAGCCGACGTGAAACAGCGTGCTGAACAATTTGGGGTCAAGGCTGGCGGCGGCAAAGGTCTCGCCTTCGGTCAGCACGGATACCGCATCATGCGAATGCAAGCTTTCTTGATGCGAGGCCACGACACGGAAATCGCCGATACGGCCCTCACCTTGCAAGGCTTCGCAAAACAGACGTGCTGCATCTTCGACAAAAATCGGATTGGCGGCGTTCAATTCAGCAAAGGCTTGTTCATCTTCGCGTTTGACCATGACTTGAGTTTCTGTTGCGACAGCAGAGCGGCAAAGATCGATCAAATCCTCAAACCACAAACAAGTCTGATTCGGCAAAACCTCGACAGAAATACGCGCCACAGAACGTTGCGAATGCGGGGTCGCCAATTGTTGACGCGTGGCGCGCGCATGTTCGGAAAGTTCAAGCGAGCACGGGCATGTAGAGCTATACACATAGTCCAAATGCATGATTTTACTCCGCACACCTGCGCGCTCCACCAGCTCCAGTGCGATATCGTAATATTGATATCCCTCAAGGCCAGAGCGCAAAGACGGCACTTTCATCGGGAAAGAAAACCGCATTTGAATACGCGCATCAAAACTATCAAGATCAGAGATATAATCATCCAGCGCGGCCTCAATGACATCAAACGAAAACGTCCGTTCCGCGTGCTTGTAATAAGACCGCATGATCCGCGACATGTTGATGCCTTTTTTCTCGGCCTCAAGCGATACCGTGCCTGTCACCGATGTCTCTAACGTCAGATCGCCGCCCCCGCGGGTGAGAAACCGGATCGGCAGACGAAAATTAGAAATACCCACATGTTGGATATGTTGTTTGGCGCCTTTAATCAGGCTCTCGGGGCCGTTTTGCAAATCCGGCAAGGTGTCACGATAGGCTTCATCAACAGAAAAATCTTCTGGATAAGCACGGCGCAACGCAGGGTAATTGGCCAAATCTTGCGCCTCAGGTAACAGACGCGCGATCGCGGGATCAAGCTCGGCCACTTCTGTCGGCGTCGAGGCCCGCGCCCAATCGCGCAATGCTTCAAGTGCCGCCTCAGCGGCCGCGCGTTTGGCGTCTTTGTCCATATGGCTTTCACGAATATTCATGAGCTTTTCCCCTCAGAGACCCATTTGATATAAGCCTTTTGCGCCAATATACAAAGGGTACGCGCGCACGATGCATTTAGATCATTTTTGACGCGCAGCCCACACCGCGCGCCAAATCAAACTAGACTTGATCCAAAGCGGCCAACAGATCCGCAATCAAATCATCTGCATCTTCTAGCCCCGCAGACACGCGCACCAATCCGGGCGAGATGCCCAAAGTGGCTTTTTGCTCGTCCGGCAAACGCGCATGGGTGGTGGTTGCGGGATGCGTTGTAATGGATTTGGCATCGGCAAAGTTATTGGAAATTGTGAAAATCTCCAGCGCGTTCAAAAACTTGAAACAGGCGTCTTTGCCGCCCTTGACGTCAATTGCCAGCACAGTTCCCGCACTTTCGCCTTGCGATTTTGCCAGCTCATATTGCGGATGCGCAGGATGCGTGGGAAAGCGTACGGCATTCAATTTTGGATGACCATCAAGGGCTTCGGCAATCGCCATTGCGGTACTTGATTGTTGGCGCACACGCAGGTCGAGCGTTTCCAAAGATTTAAGCTGCACCCAAGCATGAAACGGACTCATCGCGCCGCCAGAGTGTTTGAGGTAGGCCTCAATCGGGCCACGGATCAGATCACGTGAGGCGGCAATGATACCGCCCAAAACACGCCCCTGCCCGTCAACATGTTTCGTGGTGGACACAACAGCGACATCGGCACCACAGCTTTGCGCATAGGAAAAAATCGGCGTCGCCATAGCATCATCGACCACAACCAAAGCGCCTTTGGCATGGGCCAGATCACAGACATGTTTCAGGTCGATCACTTCCAAAGTCGGGTTGGAAATGCTTTCCAAGAACACCACTTTTGTATCATCGCGAATGGCTGCGTCCCACGCGGCGGTGTCTGTGCCATCGACCAATGTGATCCCAACGCCGAAACGCGCCAAAACGTCTTCGAGAATATACAAGCAAGACCCGAATAAAGCCCGCGAGGACACAACGTGATCGCCAGCTTTGAGCAAAGCCATCAACGCACCGTTCACAGCCGCCATGCCAGAGGCGCAAGCAAAGGCATCCTCAAAGCCCAAAATAGACGCCATGCGATCTTCGAACATCCGCGTGGTTGGGTTGCCGTAGCGCGCATAAATGAATTCGTCTGATCCAACTTCGATGAAACGCTGTTCAGCAGCTTCAGCCGTGTCATAGACAAAACCTTGGGTCAAAAACATCGCCTCGGACACTTCGCCATACTGCGACCGACGGGTGCCATCGTGCACCAGTTTCGTGCGCATTTTCCAATCTGATTTCGCCATTTTAGGCTCCTTCGCATTCAAAAAAACCCCCGTAGTGACCCACTGAGGTACCAGCGTGATCAAGAGCGGGGGTCGCATAAGCGTCTCGTCCTGACCTCTTTAGCGGTGTGTTTAAAGGTGCGTTTTGACAACTGCACCAACGTGGCCCGCAATCCGGTGAACAAATCGCCACGTGCTTGTGGTTTTGGTACCGAGGGCCAGCGGTCCTGTCAATATATGACACGGAAACTTTGGGGTTTGGCGGCTATGCATCCTGTGTAAATGCGTAAAATTTTCAACGCGTAACGCCGATGTAATGAAACCTTCACGGATTTGATGCATCCTCGATCCACTCTCAAATAGACAGACGACACGCCCCAGCGGTTTTGCCTCTGGACACCTTTTCCAGAGCTTGCCGCTTGGATGGCCACTCAAGGAGCGCGCTTATGCCTTTGCTGAGCCTCAATTTGGTCGACGGAATCCCCGAATTGGATGGGGGCGGATGTGCGCATAGCGCGTTGCAAGCGGCGCTAAAGGCCCTACCAAAAGGCGCCCCCATTGTGATCTGCATCCACGGGTACAAATTTTCGCCGCTGCATAAAACACTCTCACCGCACCAACATATCCTGTCGCTCAATCCGTCGAAATCTTGTTGGAAAGCGATGAGCTGGCCACGGCATTTGGGATTTGGGCGCGGACTGGAAAACGAGGGGCTTTGTATCGCTTTGGGGTGGGCCGCGACGGGCAGTATTTGGCAGGCATATTCAACCGCGCGTCTGGCTGGGAATGCAACGGCCAAATTGATCGACATGATGGATCGCCCCGTCCATTTGGTTGGGCATTCGCTTGGCGCACGCGTGGCGTTGCGCGCTTTGGCTTGTGCAAAGGCAGGGATGATCCGGCGTGCCATTCTGCTCGCTGCCGCCGATTTTCGCAGCAATGCCATGCAGGCTTTGGCCAGCCCTGCGGGAAAAACGGCGGATGTCATCAACATCACCTCGCGTGAAAATGACCTCTATGATGCCTTGCTGGAACGGCTTGTCGGTGGCACAGAAAAGTTTGATACAGCTTTGGGCATGGGGCTTGATGGCGCTGCGCACAATTGGGTTGATGTGCAGATTGATGACAGGATAACCCTGAAAAAACTGCACGGGTTTGGATTTAAAATTGCCGCCCCCAATCGCCGCATTTGTCATTGGTCGGCCTATGTGCGTCCCGGCGTTTTTGCATTTTACACCGCTTTGATCCGCACGCCGGATTTGCTGCCCGCAGGATTATTGCGATCACAACTGCCCCAAGAATGCACACCACGTTGGTCACGACTTATGGCCTGGCCAAACACGCAAATCTCCTTGCCATTCCTAAAAAAGGCGACATTCTAACTCCAAAAGGAGTCAGTATGTCCAATCCCATCGATCTTTATTTTTGGCCTACGCCGAATGGCTGGAAAGTGTCCATCATGCTTGAAGAGCTGGGCCTGCCCTACAACACCCATTACATCAATATCGGCGCGGGAGATCAGTTTGCGCCGGAGTTTTTGAAAATTGCCCCCAACAATCGGATGCCCGCGATCGTCGACCCTGATGGGCCTGATGGCGACCCCATTTCGATCTTTGAAAGTGGCGCGATCTTGCAATATCTCGCGCGTAAAACGGGCCAGTTCTGCGGCCCGACACAACGCGACCGCATCGCCGTTGATCAATGGTTGATGTGGCAAATGGGCGGCCTAGGCCCGATGGCGGGACAGGCACATCATTTTTTGAAATACGCCCCTGCGATGGATCCCCCCAACGATCTGCCTTATGCCAAAGATCGCTACCGTAATGAAACGGCACGGCTTTACGGTGTGTTAGACCGCCAATTGGCCAAATCAGAATATGTCGCTGGGGATTTCTACTCCATCGCGGATATGTCGATTTGGGGTTGGGCCAGCTTGTGGGAAGGCCAGCAGCAAACGTTGGATGACAAACCGCATATGGCCCGTTGGCTCGACACGGTGGGCGCGCGTCCCGGTGTTATTCGAGGTCGCGCTTTGGGCGCTGAAAAACGCAAAAATGCGGCCGAGGATAAAGAAGCCCTGAAAAACATGTTCGGCAAAAGGCCCTAGTTCCTACAAAGTCCCTACTCAGAACAGACCTCAACAAAAAACGCACAGAAACGAATTTCTGTGCGTTTGTCTTTTGATGGATCGTCAAATGCGGTGTTTAAGACGCGTCTTTGTCATCGGGAACAATGTCGTCCGGCGCAATCGTGTGGCGCGCCAAAAGGCCTGATTGGGTCATGAAAAATCCGAACATCACGATGGGCAGACCAAAGGTTTTGAACTTGACCCAAGTTTCCGTCGACAGATTGCGCCAGACCAATTCATTCGCCACAGCCAGCGCCAGAAATAACAATGCGATCCGCAAGGTCAGCTTCATCCAGCCCGCGTGATCCATGGGCATCATTTCCCCCATCACCACACGTAAATAGCTTTGCCCACGCAGCAAACCAAACCCAAGGATGCCCGCGAAGAGCGCGTAGATCATCGTTGGTTTCATTTTGAAAAAACGTTCGTCATTGAGGAAAATCGTCAAGCCGCCAAAGACAGTCACAAGCACCAGCGTCATGATTTGCATCGCTGACAGTTTCCCCGTCAAACGCCACAACACAAATGTAGACAGCATCAAAAGCGGCACAAACAGCGCGGTCATGGCGATAAAACCTGTATAGGTCTCGCCCGCCACCACGAATTCACGGTCTTTGAGAACAATAAATCCAACGAAAAAGGCCAGCACAGGCCCCATTTCAAGGGCTGTCTTGACCCAAGGTTTCACATTTTTTTCCGTCATGCTGCGTCCTTCACGTTATCCGCCCATTTCCACTATCACAGCGCCCAGAGCGATCAAAGCCATGAGCGCCAAACGCCGTGGTCCAACTTTTTCTTTCAACACCAACCAGCCGATCAAGGCCGCAAAGACGGTGGAGGTTTCCCGCAAGACTGCCGCTTCGCCGACATTGTCTAAACGTGTCGCCAACATAATGAAACCAAAGGAAAAATAAGCGATGATACCGCCCAAAAGCCCACGTTTCATCAAGGGCAAAAGATCAGGTCGATCTGTCATGCGACGATAGCGGACAGCCGCAACGACGGGCATCACAAATCCGTCAAGAAAGAAAAACCACGCCAGAAACGTAAACGGATCCGCCGTCGCGCGAATGCCGTAGGCGTCATATGTTGTGTAGAGCGCCACAAACCCGCCCGTCAAAATGGCCAGCATCAAAGCGGGCACCATCGTGTCACGCCCAACGGAGATCGTGCGTAGATTATACACGGCCAACCCGAAGATGCCTGTGATCAACACCCCTACCCCGATCCACTGCTGGGTTGAAAAGTGTTCACCAAATACAAAGCCAGCACCAATCACGGTGAACAAAGGCCCTGTGCCACGCACCACCGGATAGACGACCGTATAGGCTCCCTTTGAATAGGTGTAGCCTTGGGCGATTTTATAGCCGGTGTGAATGACAAACATGCCCGCAAAAATCAGCCACATATGCGGCTCTGGCCATGGCACGACAAAAAGCGCGAAAGGCGCTGCAATCAGGCCATAACAAAAATCCATCGCCCCACGTGACAACCACGGATCGTGACGGCCTTTCTGCAAGGCGCCAAAAAATGCATGCAAAATGGCGGCAGAAATCGCTAAGATCAGCGCCAGTTGGTGCCCAAACTCGGTGCCCTCTAATGACGTGATCCAATGGCCCATCAGTGACGCGCGTTACGCGGCAAGGCGTCTGGGACGCTGCGGCAAGCCTTCAAAATCAGCGGCAGGATTGGCGATCAACCGTCCGTCCGCCCCCTCGATAAAGGGTATGCTATCATCCAGATAACTGTCTGTGATCAACTGTTCTTCGAGCGCTGTGATGATGAAATTCGTGCGATAATCGGGCAAAAGTCCGACACCGAACACCCGCAGTTGAATGTCTTCGCGTTCGGGGTCCAACACCAACATCGCCGTGCCGACAACACGGGTGCCATCCAAAACAACCATTTCGGAAAAAAGCTGGCGATCATCAGGCCAGTCTTCTTCGGTTTGTGATGGGCACAGCGCATGGTCGTAAAACAGATCTTGCATGGCTTCGCGGCGTTCCACGACGTCGCCTTCGGACACCCAATTGTCGGGGCCAATGGCTTTGCGAATCTCGAGCATCATTCCTCCAAGCCCATCAAGGCTGCGGCAAAATCTTCGGGATCAAAGGGAACAAGATCATCGATCTGTTCGCCCATACCAATCGCATGGATCGGCAGACCAAATTTATCGGCCAAGCTGACCAAAACACCGCCTTTGGCTGTGCCGTCCAGCTTGGTCATCACCAAACCAGTAACATCCGCAAGCTTTTGAAACACCTCAACTTGGTTGAGCGCATTTTGGCCGGTGGTGGCATCAAGCACCAACAGGGTGTTATGTGGCGCGCTTGGGTCTTTTTTCTGAATAACGCGGACGATTTTTGATAATTCTTCCATCAAATCCGCGCGGTTTTGCAACCGACCGGCGGTGTCAATCATCAACAGATCTGCGCCGATGTTCTGCGCTTCTGTCATAGCATCAAAGGCAAGCGAGGCAGGGTCAGACCCTTCGGGCGCGGTCAAAACAGGCACGCCAGCGCGTTCCCCCCAGACTTGCAACTGTTCAACGGCTGCGGCGCGAAACGTATCACCCGCCGCGATCACAACCGATTTTCCAGCCGCACGAAACTGCGAGGCCAGCTTGCCGATGGTCGTGGTTTTACCCGACCCGTTGACACCAACAACCAAAACCACTTGTGGGGTCTTTTGGTAGATCGGCAAAGGTTTGGCGACAGGCTCCATGATCCGCGCAATTTCGCGCGCCATCAGGTCTTTGATTTCTTGAGCAGACAGTTTTTTACCGAACCGCCCTTCGGCCATGGCTGCCGTGACACGCATCGAAGTGTCCACACCCATATCTGTGGTGATCAGCAGCTCTTCAAGCTCTTCGAGCATCTCATCGTCAAGCACGCGACGCGCGGCCGTAGGGTTCACTTTGCGCCCTAACATCCGCCCCAAAAGGCCAGGTTTGCTAGGCTGTGCAGCATCATCGACAACGGGCGCGATTGTGATCGGGGTCACGGTTTCTAGCGGCGCTGGCTCAGGTGTCTGATCCGCAACCGGTTCAGCCGCGTCACTTTGCGGCTCTGCAAGGTCTGGCGTTGCCTCATCAGAGGTATCAACGACAGGCAAAACTGCCTCATCCTGCGGTGAGACAGGTGCGGTTTCTTGCGTTGCGTCTTTGACAATCGCCTCTAATCCCTCGTCCAACTTGGACGATGTTTTCAAAAGACGATTTTTGAGCTTTCCAAACAGAGACATGGACACCCACCTTTCCAGATTTTGCAGACTTAATGCCGAATCCCTTTGGATGGAAGAGCAAGCCAACGGTGATGCGTCGAAATACCAAGTGATTTCATAACTTTTGGCGTGTAAAAGACCGATAACATCAAGGATATACGATGCAACACTCAGACCCTAAGACCAGCGGGCATATGGTAAGGTTCTTTGCCGCCGCGACATGCCTTCCCGTTCTCTTGTTGGCGCTCGGCGCAACATTTGGGGGCATTTGGACCATTACGTCACTGATTTATATGACAATATTGTCATATGGACTTGATATGCTGGTGCGTTTTATACGCTCGCCGTCAAACCCTGAAACCGAATTTCCAGCCGCAAATACTTTATCTGCGACCTTGGCTGTCGCGCATTTTTTACTCTTGCCCTTGGTGATTTATGCTTTGTCACATGACGCCCTAGGCAATTGGGAAAAATTTTCTGTATTTCTCGCAACGGGTTTGTTTTTTGGGCAGGTGTCCAATTCCAACGCTCACGAGCTGGTACATCGCACAGGGCCGCTTTACCGTCGTCTTGGGACTTGGGTTTATATTTCGATCCTGTTCGGACATCACGCTTCGGCACATCCGAAAGTACATCACCGGTTTGTGGCGACAGATATGGACCCAAATTCTGCCCCCAAAGGCATGAGTTTTTACCGGTTTTTACCCCGCGCTTGGATCGGCTCATTTAAGGCAGGTTTTTTGGCCGAAAGCACTATGCGGTCGCAAGCAAACAAAGGAGGCATTCACCCCTATGTGTTATACCTTGGCGGTGCGTTGTTCTGCGTAATCTTGGCCGTATTGATCGGCGGATTTTCAGGACTTATCATATACATGGCTCTGTCTCTTTATGCCTCAAGCCAGTTGATGTTGTCTGATTATGTGCAACATTACGGGCTGCGTCGCAACGCCTTGCCAAGTGGCGGGTTCGAACCTGTTGGGCCAGCGCATTCGTGGAACAGCCCGCATTGGTTCAGTTCTTTTTTGATGCTGAATGCACCGCGTCATTCCGATCATCATGCACATCCTATGACCCCCTATGTGGCGCTTGAGGTTACCCCTGATATGCCCATGTGGCCACGCCCTTTGCCTGCTATGGCCACGCTCGCCTTGATCCCAAGTGCTTGGCGCCGCGTGATGGACCGCCGTGTGGACCGGATCATGGCGCAACGCGAGATTGATACGACACGAATAAGTTAACCAATTGCCAACAAAGTGACTGGCCTGACGATGTTTCTAATGGCAAAGTTAGCACATGATTAAACATATCCTTCTTCCGCTCGCTGTAACCCTGTTCGCAGCCACAGCCGCCACAGCCGCCGAACCCTTGTCGGGCGCTGAATTTGATGCCTATGCCACTGGCAAAACTCTGACATATGCAGAAAACGGCGAACCTTATGGGGCCGAACAATATCTGCCGAACAACCGCGTTCGCTGGGCTTTCGACCAAGACACCTGCATGGAAGGTGTCTGGTATGAAAAAGAAGACAACATCTGTTTTGTCTACCAAGATGGTGCAGCGCCGCAGTGTTGGAGTTTCTATCTTGAAGACGACAAACTCACAGCCGTGTTCAACGGCGACAGCGGAACCGAACTTTATGAGGCTTGGGCCACAGACGGTCCATTGGCCTGCATGGCGCCGGGTTTGGGTGTTTAAGCCCAGATCACTATTTTAAGACACTGTTTTTAAAACAAAGATCCCTGATCTGGGGCTGGGGGCTTTTGCTTTTTGGGCCTCGGCTTAGGCTTGTCTGTCGGCTCTATAGATGCAGTCACGGCAGAGGTCGAGACCGCGCCAGTCAGCTGCGCACGTCCATCGGAAAACTGAACCTCGTGCATTTTAGCCGCATCGGTCACAGAGGTCACCAAGCCACCAGACACATCTCGGATCACAGCATATCCACGTTTGAGCGTTTCCTCATATCCCATAGCTTGGCGCATGGCCTCAAGGCGCTCAAGTCTTTGACGGCGTTGCTGTTCTTGTGCGCGCGCGGCGAGAACAAGACGTGCAGAGACTTGATCAAAACGGTCACGTTTGCGTTGGGTAAGTTCGGCCAAACGCGCGGGATCAAGGCTGCGTGCCGAGGCATTCAACCGCTCACGACCACGGTCCACTTTGGTTTTCAAAACTCCCAATCGTAGCCCCGCCGAGGTCGAGGTCAAACGATTGCGCTGTTTGCTGACGCTCAAGACCAAGGCCCGTCCCAACCGTGCATCGGCTTGATCAACCCGTTGACGCGGCACATCCAACAGGCGTTCTTTGGCGGGCATCACGCGGGCCAAATCCGACAGGCGCTGCTTGCGACGTTGCAAACTTTGATTAAGCCCTCGCGCCATGCGGCCCTTTTGCTCTTGGATCAAAACCCACAATTCGCGGCGCACCGGCACGGCCATTTCGGCTGCCGCTGTCGGCGTTGGCGCGCGCATGTCTGAGGCGAAATCGATCAAAGTGGTGTCCGTCTCATGTCCCACCGCAGAAATCAGCGGGATCTGCGAGGCCGCAGCAGCACGCACGACGATTTCCTCATTAAAGCCCCAAAGATCTTCGACAGAGCCACCGCCCCGCGCCACGATCAGTAAATCGGGGCGCGGAATCGCACCACCCACAGGCATAGCATTAAATTGTTCAATCGCATTGGCCACTTCGCGCGCGCTATTTTGCCCTTGCACGGCCACAGGCCAGATCAATACATGGCGCGGAAATCGGTCGCGCAAGCGGTGTAAAATATCGCGGATCACCGCTCCAGACGGAGAGGTCACAACCCCCACCACTTCGGGCAAATAAGGGATAGGTTGCTTGCGCCCCGCATCAAACAGCCCTTCTGCGGCCAATGCTTTTTTGCGCTTTTCCAGCATCGCCATCAAAGCGCCAGCCCCTGCGGGCTCAACACTGTCGACGATCAACTGATAACGCGATCCGCCGGAAAATGTCGTCATGCGACCTGTGGCGATGACCTCCATCCCCTCTTCGGGGCGCACCTCCATTTTGGCGACTTGGCCTTTCCAAGACACAGCGTTGATCACAGCTTTGTCGTCTTTAAGGTCAAAATACATATGCCCAGAGCGCGGCATCGACACACGGCCCACTTCGGCTCGGACCCGCACGAATCCAAATTCGCCCTCAATGATCTTTTTCACAGCGCCCGAAAGCTCAGACACCGTGAATTCAGGAGCATTTGAGGTGCCTTTTGGGGCTTCGTCTTCGAAAAGATCAGACATAGGGGGCGCACGCCTTATTTGGTCAACGAGTTAGACTTGTGTCAGCTTGGGTCAGACTTTAGAACGCCAACAACAAAAGGTGAAGCATAGGAATTGGCGCGATGAACATTCTCATTCTCGGATCTGGTGGACGTGAACATGCGCTCGCATGGGCGGTGCTGCAAAACCCCAAATGTGACAAGCTGATCGTGGCCCCTGGCAACGCAGGCATAGCAGCAATAGCCGAATGCGCGCATTTTGACATTAACGATGGCGATGCGGTGCTTAGCTTTGTCGAAGAAAACGCCATCGAGTTTGTGATCATCGGACCAGAAGCGCCTTTGGCCGCGGGTGTGGCTGACGTTTTGCGTGCCGCCAATATTTTGACATTTGGCCCCTCACAAGCGGCAGCACGGCTAGAGGCCTCTAAAAGTTTCACCAAAGAAATATGTGATGCGTCAGGCGCGCCAACTGCAGGCTACGCACATTTTACTGATGCCGAGGCCGCCAAAACCTATATCCGTGCTCAAGGCGCGCCGATTGTGGTGAAAGCCGATGGTCTGGCCGCTGGCAAAGGCGTGATTGTGGCGATGGAACTGCAAGAGGCATTGGACGCAGTTGATGACATGTTCGGCGGTGAATTTGGCGCGGCTGGCGCGGAAGTCGTTGTTGAGGAATTCATGGACGGTGAGGAAGCGTCTTGGTTTATCCTATGTGACGGGACCAACGTTTTGCCTGTGGGTACTGCGCAGGATCACAAGCGCGTCGGCGATGGTGACACAGGGCCAAACACGGGCGGTATGGGGGCGTATTCCCCCGCCCCAGTGATGACCGACAGCGTGATCCAAAAAGCGATGGACGAGATCGTTAAACCCACTGTGGCCGAAATGGCCAAACGCGGCATGCCCTATCAAGGCGTGCTGTATGCGGGCTTTATGATCAAAGACGGCCAACCGCGCCTTGTGGAATACAACTGTCGTTTTGGCGATCCTGAATGTCAGGTGTTGATGATGCGTTTGGGCGCACAGGCGCTTGATCTGTTGATCGCCACAGCAGAAGGCACGCTTAATTCAGCCCAAGCCAACTGGGCCGATGATCACGCGCTGACCGTTGTGATGGCCGCTGATGGCTATCCCGCAGCCTACAAAAAAGGCACTGAGATCAAAGGTCTGAGCGCCTTGCCTGCCGACAGCAACCGCATGGTGTTTCATGCGGGCACTGCGTCCAAAGACGGTGCTATCGTGGCCACAGGCGGACGCGTATTGAACGTGACAGCACGCGGCGCATCGCTGCAAGAAGCACGGGACGCGGCTTACGCGATGATCGGTGGCATCGATTGGCCCGACGGGTTCAATCGCTCAGACATTGGCTGGCGCGCGCTTTAATCGCCCCCCGCGAGTTATTGGAGGTGCCGCCCGTAGTGGAGCGGCGTTTTCTTTGGTGAAGATATTGCCTGCAATTGTCGCGGGTTTCTTAATCTCTTGGTCGTGTTTACGATTTCTTAAGGTTAATCCTCGATAAAGGGACAAAGAACCAAAGGGTAAAACCCGAAATACATGAATGACACAGGCGGCAAAGCCGCTAGTGGGTTCTTGGAAACACAAAAGGAGCGCTCGAACGGCGCGCCTTTTGGTTATTCTGAATGTGTTTAAATGCCTAGCGTCTTGCCTCCCTCGCAAGTCTGCTCGGGCATTCGCGACTTTAAAAGGTCTCACAGACCTTTCAATCTCACCTGCGATGAGACCGTAAATCAGGCACCCTGCCCTCGCAAGTCTGCTCGGGCCTTCGCGACTTCAAAAGATCTCACAGACCTTTTAATCTCA
>NZ_JAHKPK010000060.1:0-76802 GCF_018860665.1 Pacificibacter marinus | reverse complement strand
TAATCTCACCTGCGGTGAGACCGTCACTCACCCCATACGCTCACTGGCGTAGCTTCCTGGGCTGGCGGGGAACACGACCGTTTTATTGCCGTTGATGAACACCCGATGGTGGATATGCGCGTGGATGGCGCGGCTGAGCACCTGCGCTTCCACATCGCGCCCCAAGGACACGTAATCATCCGCGCTTTGCGCATGGGTGATACGTACTGTGTCCTGCTCAATGATCGGGCCCTCATCCAAATCTGCCGTTACATAATGCGCTGTCGCACCGATCAGTTTTACACCACGCTCGAACGCCTGTTTGTAAGGGTTGGCCCCCTTGAAAGACGGCAAGAACGAATGATGGATGTTGATGATACGTCCAGACATCTGCTGACACATATCATCCGACAAAATTTGCATATAACGCGCCAAAACAATCAGCTCGGCACCAGTGTCTTTGACCACTTGCATGATCGCGGCTTCGGCCTCTGGCTTGTTTTCTTTGGTGACCTTGATGCAGTGGAACGGAATGTCGTGATTGACCACAACCTTTTGATAGTCCATGTGATTCGAGATCACGCCGACGATATCAATCGGCAAGGCACCGATACGCCAGCGGTACAAAAGATCATTCAAACAATGGCCGAAACGCGAGACCATCAAGACGACTTTCATCTTTGTGGCCTCGTCATGCATCGCCCATTGCATATCAAGCTCTTTTGCAACCGGTGCAAAGCCATCCACAAGCGTCGCCTCATCCAAACCCTGTTCCGAGACAAAGCTCACACGCATAAAAAACTGCCCCGTGCCTGGGTCATCAAACTGCGTGGAATCGGATATGTTACAGCCCAGATCCGCCAGCTTACCTGAAATCGCAGCAACGACACCGCGTGTGGATCGGCACGTTACAGTCAAAACATGTGAGTTCATGGTGCAGTGTCCTTGGGGTTAATGTGTTAAAAGATTTTACGCTTCAAGGTTGAAGACATCAGCCCTGTTCGTCAGTCTCACAGGTCAAAAAGGGATCAAAACTCTTTGCGCCAGTGTAAGGCCCACTCGTAGTGCTGTGCAAAACACCGTCCACAAACTGTGTCTCGACGATGTTTTTCCAATCTGCATCTGCTGTGACAATCACCGGAACGTGCCCCGCGCAATTGCGTACACCACCTTCGATCATCGGCGCTTGATAGTGATGGTTTGTCAGCCCTGCTTTGGACACAAGTTCAGAGGTGGCGCCAATCGACCCATCGATATCGACGGACAACAGCCGCAGCACCTTGGCCAAATGCGGACGATCCACATAGGCAACCTCATCCATGCCATCGCCGTTAAAATCTGCAATCCCTGCGATGGCTAGCCAACGATTACGGGTGCCGATGGGGGGATTGGACGCGACGGGAATCAATGCACCATCATGAAGCGTGAACACCTGAACCCGCGCCCCAGCTGTAAACGTCGAGACGACAGTGACAATCTCGGGCGAACCGTCTTTGTCAAAGTCATGCAAACGCGGCGCGGTGTCTTCAAAAATGGCGCTGCGATAGGTCACACCAAGACGTTTACCGTCCGACAAGGTCACCTCAAGCTCGGCATATTCCCCGCCCGCGACGGCCCCATGCCCGTAAGCATCGGTCGATGTGACATATTTGGCAGAAACGATACTTTGCGCATCGGCAGCAACGGCGCACAGGGCCGCACCCGCAACGAGAACAGCCCCAAACCGCATTAGATTTGTTTTTCAGGCAGGTTCACGACCAAACCATCCAAAGCGTCTGTCACTTTGATTTGGCAGGTCAAACGCGAGCGCGCCGGGTCTGGCTGATAGGCGAAATCGAGCATGTCTTCTTCCATAGGGTCGATAGGCGTCAGTTTTTCAACCCACTCAGGGGCCACATAAACATGACAGGTGGAACAGGCACAGGCGCCGCCGCAATCGGCGTCGATACCGGGCACGTTATTGTCACGCGCGCCTTCCATAACCGTCCGGCCAGTTGGCACGTCAATGACATGTTCTGTTCCGCCAAATTCAACATAGGTGATTTTCGCCATTGGAGTTCCTATCTGCAGTCCACTAAAGTTAGTTGGAAACTATCGTGCCCGCGTGACTAAGAAAAGAGTGCATTGCCGCGTTTGCGCGCCTATCTATGATCATAATGGCGTAACGTCCTTGCAATTTTGCGTAACATTGGCACGCATCATGTGCCTTTATGCGCAGACCTTTCACAGCAATGGGTTTGGCGCTATGCTGATGTCAATGATCCAAAAACGGACACCGAGCAAATGATACAGGCTTTGATCCTTCCATCTCGCGTAGCACTGCGGCTTTGTGGTGCCGTCACACTTTGCGCAAGCCTAAGCGCTTGCCAGATGTCGGAGCCCACGGATGAAATTCTACGCGCAGGCGATGCGACCTCGGCCCCTCCCGGGGCTGATCCCGATGCCTGTTACGGACGCCATACAACGCCTGCGATTGTTGAAACAGTAACCGAACAGGTCTTGGTGCAGCCGCCGCAAATCAATGCAGATGGATCGGTATCCTATCCTGCGATTTACCGCACAGAAACGCGGCAAGAAATTGTGCGCGAACGCAAAGAACTGTGGTTTGAGACGCTGTGTGCCGATGCGCTCACGCCGCAATTCATTGCCTCAGTACAACGCGCTTTGGCCGTACGCGAAGTTTACTCTGGGCAAGTCAATGGCAAGCTTGACCGTGCCACGCGCCGCGCAATCGCCGCCTATCAAAAGCCCGAAGGCTTGGACAGCGAGATTCTGTCATTGGCCGCCGCACGTAAACTTGGACTGGTGGAAATGCCGCGTCCCGAATGAGAACAATAGACCGGGCTTTCAAACGTAAAAGGGGCAGTCCTGAGACCGCCCCTTTTTATAATATTTAAGATGCCTTACCGCCCTATTCTTCTGAGACACCAAGAGCCACAAAGCGTGGCTCGCCTGCACGGCGTACCATCAACAGAACGGTCTTGCGCCCCGCCTCACGCGCATCTTCAGCACGTAATTTTAGGTCATCCGCAGTGGCGATTTTTTCTTGACCAGCCTCGACAATCACATCCCCAGACCGCAGACCTTTTGCAAAGGCTTCAGAGGCCTCATCAACGTCAATCACGGCCAGACCACCTGTGCCGCGCGCGACGCCAAGCTGCTCACGTAACTCATCGTTAAGCGGCATCACTGTCAGGCCAAAGAGTGTCGTATCCTCAGGCTCAACAGACTCTTTACCTGCAACAGGAAAAGCAACATTCTCGGCTTCTTCGCGACGACCCAGTGTCACCATCAGGGTTTTGGTTTTGCCATCGCGGAACACCACAACACGAACAGCTTTGCCCACTTCCGTTTCACCGACAGTGCGCACCAAACTATTGGCGTCTTCGACGTCTTTGTTGTCAAAGGACAAAATCACATCGCCGGCCTCAAGACCTGCATCTTTTGACGGGCCCTCTGGCACATCAGTGACCAAAGCACCTGATGCAGTTTCAAGTCCCATGGCTTCGGCGACATCATCAGACACGGTTTGGATTTTCACACCCAACCATCCGCGACGGGTTTCGCCGAATTCGGTCAACTGGTTTGTCACGCGCGACACAACATTTGACGCCATAGAAAAGCCGATACCGATAGAACCACCGTTCGGGGACAAGATTGCCGTGTTCACGCCGATGACTTCGCCATCCATGTTAAACAGCGGACCGCCAGAGTTGCCGCGGTTGATTGCAGCATCGGTTTGAATGTAGTCGTCATAGGCACCTTGCAAAGCACGGCCACGCTGCGACACGATGCCGGCAGAGATAGAGAACCCTTGGCCAAGCGGGTTGCCCATGGCCATCACCCAATCGCCCATACGCGCCAGATCACTGTCGCCAAAACTGACGAACTTTAACGGCTTGTCACTTTCAACTTTGAGCACAGCGATATCCGTTTTGGGGTCAGTACCGACCAAAGTGGCAGGCAAAACGAATCCTTCAAAAAATTCGATTTCGATCTCGTCTGCGCCTTCAATCACGTGATTGTTGGTGACGATGTAGCCGTCTTCAGAGATGACAAATCCCGATCCCAGTGCATTGCTGCGACGCGGGGCAGAATTATTGCCGCCCTGCCCGCCGCGATCCATGAAGTCTTTAAAGAAATCTTCAAAGGGCGATCCAGGTGGCACCATTGGTGTCGTATCCGTTGAGGCCTCAACGATTGTGGTCGTCGTGATGTTCACAACGGCAGGGCTAACTTGCTCAGCCAAGTCCGCGAAACTGTCAGGTGCGCCGCGCGCATCTACCGTTGTGGCTTGGAGCATTAAGGCGACGGCCCCGATCAGGGCCACAAACATCGCCCGTATTTGCGAGCGTTTGCTGTCGGTTTTAAATGGAATGGCGATTGCCGTGGTCATAGGACTCTTTCCTCCGTAATGCACGCGCATCAGACGTCGCGTGACGCTTTAGTCTTCCAATATCGGTAAAGATAAGCACGATTTGGCGCAACTCAATGTCAGTCGCGCTCAGTCAACAGCATGTGATCGCTGCGTGAAAGAGGATAGCAGGAAAATGCGCTCACATTCCCCATATTTATAGGCTTTGGACAAAAGAAAAGGGCCAACGTAAAAACGCTGGCCCCAAAAAATTGTTTCACGATCACATCTTAACGACCGTCAGAGGACTTCAAATAATCAAAGAATTCTGAGTCAGGTGAGATCACCATTGTGGTGGTATCCCCAGTCAAACCGGCGCGATACGCATTCAGTGAACGGTAGAATTCAAAGAATTCAGGATCCGCACCAAAGGCATCGGCAAAAATCCGGTTGCGTTCGGCATCCGCTTCACCGCGAGTAATTTCAGCTTGGCGACTCGCATCGGATTCAAGTTCAACCACAGTCCGGTCGGCTTGCGCCCGCACACGTTGCGCGGCTTCTTCACCACGTGCGCGCTCATCTGCCGCTTCGCGTTCACGTTCGGCACGCATCCGCGCAAATGTCGCATCCAAGTTTTGCTCTGGCAAGTTTGTCTGCTTGAGACGCACGTCCAGAATATCCACCCCAAGTTGGGCTGCACGGGTGCGTGCTTGATCCGTAACTTGCTGCATCAAAACAGTCCGTTCAGCGGAAAGGATCGTGTTCGACGTCACACCATCGGCCCCCAAAACAGCACGGATACGGTCAATAATGATGCCGTTCAGATCGACCTCAGCTTTGCGCAAGCCGCCTGTAGACACAGCGCGTTTGAATTTCACGACATCTATAATGCGGTAGCGCGCAAAGGCATCAACCACGAGACGACGATCATCTGAGGGCGTGACTTCGGTTTCCGCCGTATCGAGCGACAAAATGCGATCATCAAAATATTCCACGGTTTGAATCAGCGGAATTTTGAATGCCACACCTGGCTCTTCTTTCACGGCCTTAATTTGACCGAATTGAATGACCAAGGCTTTTTGGCGTTCGTCCACAATGTAGATGGACGACATGAACACAACGACGATAATCACGAGGCCGATGAAAAGTACTGGAAGCTTTTTCATTAGTTGGTCCCCCCGTTTTTCTTAAGTTCATTGAGCGGCAAATACGGCACAATGCCAGATCCTTCGCTGCCTTCATCCAGAATGATTTTGTCCACGCCGCTGTAAACCTCTTCGATGGTTTCCAAATACAGGCGTTTACGGGTCACTTCTGGGGCGAGTTGATATTCACCCAGAACAGCCGTGAAACGTGATGCTTCACCTTGGGCCTCATTGACTACGCGTGCGCGGTAACCTTCGGCTTGTTCAAGAATACTTGCAGATGTACCACGTGCGCCCGCAACAACTGTGTTGGCATAGGCGTCCGCTTGGCGTTCCAACCGGTCACGTTCTTGTTCAGCCGCTTGAACATCGCGGAAGGCGTTGATCACTTCGACAGGCGGGTCCGCTTTGTCGAGGTTGACACGCACAATCGAAATACCAGCATCGAGATCATCCAAAGTGGATTGGATCAGATCTTTTGCATTGTCGGAAATTTGACCACGATCTCTGTTGAGGATCGGAGACAACTGACGCGAGGCAATGATTTCACGCATAGAAGATTCAGACACGGCACGCACAGTGCCGCGCGGATCCGCAAGGTTGAACAGGTATTTGGAGGAATCGTTGATGTTCCAAACCACTTGGAAATCGATGTCCACGATGTTTTCATCCGTGGTCAGCATCAGGCCGTCATTGTCAGCAGAGCCCGCGCCAATGCTTTCAGAGCGTTGCCCTGTCACGTTGACCAATTCATGCGTCACAAAAGGCCAAGGCGCAAATTGCAGACCCTCAGTGGTGGTGCGGTGATACTGACCCAAGAACAGCTCGACGCCGTTTTGTTCGGTTTGCACAGCATAAAATGAACTGAACGCCCAAATGCCAATAGCACCCAACACGCCAAAGCCGATCCAGGCTTTTGGAATTTTGCCAGGGCCGCCAGCGCCATTCATGCCAGAACCAGTGCCCCCGCCTTTGCCGCCCATCAAGACCTTAAGGTATTCATTGCCTTTGCCCAGCAACTCATCGATCTCGGGGATTTGGGGCTGATTGCCACCGTTCGGACGGCGATCGCCGCCTGAGTTTTTGTCATCATTCGAAGGCCCGTTGCCGCGATTTCCACCGCCGCCCGATCCCCATGGTCCGCCGTTATTGCTGGCCATTTAGGTGTGTTCCTCTCTCAAAAACTATTGGCACGGGGACGACGATCCGCCCAAGGCCAAGGCTTGCGCTTAAAATGTTCTTTTTAGGGGCAGGTTTCAAGGGCAGCGCGCAAGAGCGCGCTGCAATTACGTGATTTTCCACGCATTTTTTGTCCCAAAGCCCGCAAAGACCCTATTTGTGGATGCGCACGGGCTCTTTCATCAGCACGATTTCTTCGGCCATGGTCGGGTGCACCGCAACTGTGGCGTCAAAATCTTCTTTGGTGGCCCCCATTTTCACGGCCACGCCCGCAAGTTGGATCATTTCGCCAGCATGTGGCGCGATGATGTGACAGCCCAAGACTTTGCGCGTGTTCACACAAACGATCAGCTTGAACATCACCCGTTCATTTTTTTCGATGAAGGAATTTTGCATGGGACGGAAGGCCGCGGAATAGACCTCGATAGGGCCTTCCTCACGCGCTTGCTCTTCTGACAATCCCACGGCGCCATATTCAGGCTGGGTGAAAATGGCTGACGGCACATTAGCGTGATCCGGCGTCATCGGGTTGCCTTTGAACACGGTTTCATGGAAAGCCACGGCTTCGCGGATGGCCACCGGCGTCAGTTGGATACGGTTGGTCACATCGCCCACAGCATAGATCGACGGGATGTTGGTTTGGCTGTACTCGTCGACCACAATTTCGCCAGACCGCCCTTGCGCCACGCCAACAGCTTCAAGACCAAGCCCGTCCACTTTAGGTGTGCGGCCAGTGGCATAAAGCACCACGTCAAACACCTTGGTGTTGCCGTCTGTGGATGTCACATGCAGACCGTCGTCTTTTTTGTCGATGCTTTCAACGTCTGTGCCCGTGTGCAGGTGGATACCTTGGTCTTTGATCACTTCGGCGATATGGCCACGCGCTTCATCATCAAAGCCGCGCAAAATCTGCGCGCCACGGTAATATTGCGACGTTTCCGCCCCCAAACCGTTAAAGATGCAAGCGAACTCGGATGCGATATAGCCACCGCCCACGATCAAGATTCGTTTTGGCAGCTCAGGAATGTCAAAGATTTCGTTCGAGGTGATCGCGTGTTCGATGCCCGGCACGTTTTGAGGCACAAACGGCGTGCCGCCTGTGGCGATCAAGATGTGTTTTGCGGTGACTTCTTTGCCGTCAGCCAAGACAACGGTGTGAGCGTCTTTGACTGTGGCGCGTTGGTGGAAAATTTCCACGCCCGCATTGCCAGCGTTTTTGGTGTAGATGGCTTCCAAACGTGACAGCTCTGCCTTCAAACGCGCTTGGAATGACGCCCAGTTGAACTCGCCAATTGAAATATCCCAACCGTAAGACGCAGCCTCGGCAGCGGCGCCGGAATACTGAGACGCAAAAACCATCAGCTTTTTCGGCACACAGCCACGGATCACACATGTGCCGCCCATGCGAAACTCTTCGGCCAAGGCGGCTTTGGCGCCCCCCGCTGCGGTCAAACGCGCAGCGCGTACACCACCGGAGCCACCGCCGATTACGAAGAGATCAAAATCAAAAGTCATGTGTCACCATCCAGTCCGGAATATTTTCAAAGTTGACGCCAAATGTAGGCATACCGTGCCCAAAACAAAACCCCGCAGCGACCTGCGGGGCGTAACTTTTCGTGATCAGAGTGAAACCATAGAAACCACGTGAGACAACACATTCACGATCAGTCGATATCTGCAAAGATATTTTCACTATCGGCAAACTGCACAAGGTCTTCTGTGGTTTCGCCAGAGTTGATGTCATGCGTTTCGACACGTCCGTCGCCATGGCCGATGACAACCACGTCGCAAATATCGATAAACAGACCGTTTTCCACAACCCCTGGAATTTGGTTCAGGATCAACGCCAATTGGCGCGCATTGCCGATACGTTGCAGGTGCAAATCGATGATATGATTGCCCTCGTCGGTGAAATAGGGCGTATCGCCGTTCATACGCAGTGTTGAATGTTGCCCCAACACATCCATCGAGACCAGCGTCTCTTCCACCAATGCTTTGGTGGTTTGCCAGCCAAAGGGGATCACTTCGACAGGCAAGGGGAACGCGCCCAATGTGTCGACTTGTTTGGACACATCCGAAATGACAATCATCTGGTCGGATGCCGTGGCTACGATTTTTTCTTGCAGCAACGCCCCGCCGCCACCTTTGATCAGGTTCAATTCAACGTCGAATTCGTCTGCGCCATCGATGGTCAGGTCCAGCCATTTGGCCTCGTCCAAAGACATCACCCGCAGTCCTTGTTGGCGGGCCAGTTCCGCGGTGCGCGTTGATGTGGGCACGCCGGTGATACGCAGGCCCTCGTTGCGTACACGTTCTGCCAGCAAACGCACCATCCAAGCCGCCGTCGACCCTGTGCCCAGCCCAAGTTTCATACCGTCTTCGACGAACCCTACAGCGCGCTTGGCCGCAACAAATTTGGCCGTGTCGATTGGGGAAAGAGTGTCAGACATGGATGGCTCTCCGTGATTGAGTGACCGCAGCCCTTTGCAAGGCCTTAGCGTCATTTCGTATCGTCAGCATAAATCGCAGTTTGGGTTTCACCCCGAGACCCGCCGATCTATTCATTCCTTATAGGCGCTCGCCCTTGGCGGTGATAGTGTGAATTCACATCCAAGTCATCGCCAAGCTTTCATTCTTGCGGCTCTTGAAATATGCGCATGGGCGCACAGCTATTCACCATTCGCTGTGCCTTGATGACACCAGATAGAACTCAATTGCAGGCATCTCAGCCTGATGGACCCCATAAACGCTGTGCCAAACTTAAACAACGCCACGATCAAATATATACATTTGGCCCTCGGCTGGCTCTGCGTTGTGCTTGGGCTGATCGGGGCAGTGCTACCGATTTTACCCACGACGGTGTTCTTCATTTTGGCCGCGTTCTTTTTCACCAAAGGGTCGCCGCGCTTGCGCCATTGGTTGATCTCGCATCCCACAGTCGGCCCAGCCATTCAGAATTGGGAAGACACGGGATCAATTGCCCCGCGCATCAAGATGGTGGCACTGACGATGATGGGCGTCACTTTGGCGATCTCTTTAGTATTTGCCATGCCTTTAAAAATCATCATGATCCAAGGGCTGTGCATGTCTGCAGCGGCCCTGTACATTTTAACGCGCCCCAATCGTTAAAGTGTATCTTGCGCGCCTATCCCGTTTGTTTCTAATGGCACGATGAATACAGATCGTCCCGTCATCGGCATCCTTTGCATGCTCGCCTTTACCGCCCTTGCCCCCCTAATGGACGCCAGCGCAAAACTTGCATCTGACATCCACCCCACGGGGCAGATCGCAATTGCGCGTTATTTGGTGCAGGGCGCGATTGTCTTGCCCATCGCATTGGCCTTGCGCCTCAGTTGGCGCATCTCAGCCCGCGATTGGAGCCTTATAGCCCTACGTGCGGTGTTTACATTGGGATCAACCATATCATTTGTGGCCGCCATATCAGTCATGCCCTTGGCTGATGCTTTGGCGATCGTGTTTATCGAACCCTTCATTTTGATGTTTATGGGCTGGGTATTCTTGAACGAACAGGTCGGCCCGCGCCGCATCCTTGCCTCGGGCGTCGGTTTCATTGGCGCGATGATCGTCGTACAACCGGGTCTTTTGGCCTTTGGCTATGTCGCCCTTTGGCCCTTGGCCGCAGGGTTTTTCTTTGCCGCCTATATGCTGGTAACACGCCAGTTGCGCGCGCATCCCCCTTTGGTGCTGCAATCTGCCACCTCAGGATTGGCCTTGCTCTTTTCCGTCCCATTGCTGTTTGTGTTCGAAGGTCATGGCGGCATGTTTGACGCCGTTATGCCCCAAGGTGTCATGTGGATCTATCTCGCAGGCGTTGGCGTGCTCGCGACTGTGTCCCATCTGTTTTTGACCTTCGCTTTGCGTCTTGCGCCCTCCGCCACGGTCGCCCCCTTGGCCTATGCGGAAATGGCTTTCGCCACAGCCGTTGGGTTTTGGGTCTTTGGGGATTTTCCGGAAACCACAACATGGGTCGGTGTCGCATTGATCGTCGGATCCGGATTGTATCTTTTGCACCGCGAACACCTCAATGCACGACAGCTGCGTTCTCAGGCCTAAGTCCAAGACGGTTTCATTATTGCCAGTTCAAAGCGTTCAATAAATTGGGCAAGGCGCGCCGCGGAAGAATCAGTAACATGCCATCGCCGTGAAAGGTCATTTCAACGGTTTCCGCGCTTGCCTCATTTGAGGTGCCAATCCGCCCCGCCGGCCCAAAAACAATATTGTCGATCGGCCAAAGCAAACCTTTGCTGATTCCGGTTACAGGCATCAGCGGAAACAGCGAGACCCGCGTGCCGATTTCAAGTTCGATCCGCAAGCTGCGTGGCGCATGGACGCAAATGTCAATGTCGCCCACAATGATGCAGTGTTTTTCAGGATAGCGCACAAGTGTGTTATAGACGGACAGCTCATGATCGATGCGCGCCCCCATGAACCCAACGCCCAAAATAAGCGCAGAGTCCACGCGGGATAGGCATTTTTCGAAATCTGTGCTGTCTTGTTCGGGAATATGGTGTAAGATTTCGGGGGGCATTTTATCACGAATGCGATTGGGCAGACTGTCAAAATCGCCGATCACGGCCTCGGGCATATGGCCCAGTTCAAGCGCTGTGGCCGCCGCACCATCTGCTGCGACAAGATGGGGTGCGTGCCTTAATGCATGGTCAAGCGTTGTTGCACTCACCTTGCCGCCGCCGAGCAAAGTCACCCCATTTGGGTTGGAAAGGACGTATTTTGTCATGAGATCACTGTGCACCATTAACCATTCTGCCACAATTAGAACACGAAATAATCAAGCTGTTTTCTTGGTTCTGTTCTAATTCACGAACCAATTCATGGTAAATATGGCGTTGCTGAGCAAGAGCAGAAAGCGAGTTTAAGCATGGTTAGTGATAGTAAAATTCTTACGGTATCCTATGGAACCTTCTCCTGTACGTTGGAAGGTTTCGATGATCCGTTCTCCACAATGCGCGGCATTGCCGAGTATTTCAGAGATCTCGCGGCAGATGACCGCTACTTTGGTGCGGAACCCCCGACACCAGATGCAAACATGCTGCACTCGATTGCAGAAAAAGAAATCCAGCGCCGCGTCGAAGCCAAAGTACAAGGCAACGGCGTTGTTTTGCGTCAAATGGATGACGGCACAACCGCACCTGCATCGGACGGCATTGCTCAGCCTGCTTCCGTGTCAGACACGGTTGCAGCCTCGCCAAAAGCGAAAAAGGCGAAACGTAAGAAAGTCAAAAAAGCAGGCAAGCCGGGCAACACCCGCGCATTGCAACGCAAAGCCGCCGCTAAAGCCAAAGCGGCGCCAGTTGTTGAAATGCCTCTTGCCGCTATTGCTGACGCTGACGATACCGCCGCAGATGATACAGACCTTGCTCAGACCGCTTCAGTTGAGACCCAAACAGATTCTGTCGTCACAGATGAAACACTAGACGCGCCAGCCCCAGCCATAGACAGGCTCGAAGAGGCTCATAAACCTGCCTCCATCGCCGACAAGCTTGAACGCATCCGCGCGGCTGTCGCCCAGCGCGGAACCTCAGCCTACGCAGAAGATCAACACGCCACAGATTCCTTTGGCGATTCTCAAGACGACACCATCGCTGAGGACACATCCGCAAACCTCGTGTCGAATACGGTGGCAGAGGCCGTCACGTCAGAAGACACCGAGAAAACGGAAGAAGACGCAAAACTCGCAGCACAGGCCAAAGCCGCTCAAGACCGTGTGGCAGCCAAGCGGGCGCGCAGAATGCGTTTGAAAGCAGCAGCCGAAGCAAAAGCTGCGGCAGCGGCCCAAGCTGCGGATGTTGAACAAGCCCAGATCACCGAAGATACTGAGGTTGCTGAGGACACATCTTCAACCGATGCAAGCGCAGATGAAACGTCAGTCGACTCTATTTTATCTGCCCTTGGTGACACCCCACCGAATGACGATGCATCAAACGAAGACCCTCAGGATACACCACAAATAGACCCTGAGGTCGCGCAGCATGAGGCACAAGCCGACGAGCCTGACACGGATGCGGATCAAGCTTTGCACGATATGGACCCAACTTTGGCCGCAGACATCGCCGAAGCCACACGTGCCCCTGAGGTCGCCGCCCCCGAGGCCACTGAACAGCCCGATCCATTGCGCCGTGTTCGCGCACGCGTGATCAAAATGCGCCGTTCAGATGTAGACCTGCTTCCAGATCAAGCAGAACCAAACCTGTCAGAGACAGAGACGGAAGCAGAAACCGAATCAACAGACGTCAACGCAGAAAGCCTATCCACCAAGGTGGACTTGGACCCTCAAGCTGATGAGACCATAGCACCAGCAGAAGAAGACGACCTCGCAAAGTTGCTGCGCAAAGAATTGGGCACATCTTCGCTAGACGACGACGCTGAAGATGAATTGATGCGCGAATTGGCTGAGGTCACGTCATCAACAGATACACAGTCTGAAGTTGCCGCTGATATACTTTCTGACGAATCCGATGATGCGGATGCGGAACTTGATGACGTCGAAGCAGAGGTTGGCGTTGCTCAACCGGCTGCAAACGTCGAGCCGGAAAATGAATTCCGTCTTGATCGTGATCATACGGATGAAGACGACGATGATGACGACGACGAGACCCGCAACATGTTTGGCACGTCTGACGACTCTGTCTCGCGTCTACTCGATACAGCAGAACGCGAAATGGGGGACGGTGAAAACGTGCGTCGCCGCAACGCGATCCAACATCTCAAAGCGGCCGTTGCCGCAACCCGCGCAGAGCAAGCCGAGCAGCCAGACACAACCGATGCCAAAGACGCGGCTCAAGCTGACCCATACCGCGAAGACCTTGCACGTGTGGTTCGCCCGCGCCGCCCAACTGAAGCCCTTGTTCAAGGGGTTCGTCGCCTTGCACCTTTGATGTTGGTTTCAGAGCAACGCATTGATACGCCACAAGACTTGCCCTTGGGCGCGAATATTTCGCCCGTGCGCCCGCGTCGCGTTTCCTCTGCCGCTTTGGCTGTGAAAGAAGACGAACAGTTCGCACCAGAGCTTGATGAAGCGACTGCAACGCCAATGATGAATGAGGCCGCAGGTACCTTTGCAGATTACGCCGAAACCGTCGGTGCCGAAGGCCTGAATGACCTGCTGGAAGCCGCGGCGGCCTATTCCAGCTTTGTCGAGGGACGCGAAACAGTCACACGCCCACAGATCATGCGTTTGGCCAACCAAGCGATGCCTGAAGACTTCCCTCTGGAAGAACGCCTTCGTTCCTTCGGACAGCTTTTGCGCCAAGGCAAGATTCGCAAAATCAAACGCGGACATTTTGTTATCGCTGATGGCACGCGCTTCAAACCGGAGGCCGCAGCCAGCTAAAGGTTTCAACACTCAATGCCATACAAAAAAGGCCGCTCAATCGAGCGGCCTTTTTACATAGTCAGAATAGGATTTTAAACGTCGTCTTGGTTGTCATCTGCCTGATCATCCGGCTGGCCAATCCCCATGAAAACAGATTTCAACGGGATCGCCCAAAGAACACCCATACCGACATAAATCGCCAGTTCTACCCATAGCGAGGGGCGTTCAAACAGGCTGACCAACTTGAGGCACAAGGCGATGTAAACAGGCAGCCCCACCACCAGAACCAAAAGGGCCACGCGTCTGCGGGCTTTGTAGGATAGGGCCATCTGCAATCACTCCTTGTGTATCAATCTTCAAACGGGTCAGTGACAAGAATAGTGTCTTCGCGCTCAGGCGATGTGGACAACAACGCCACAGGACAGTCGATCAATTCTTCAACCCGTTTGACGTATTTGATCGCATTCGCGGGCAAATCATTCCATGTGCGCGCGCCTTCTGTGGTCTCGGACCAGCCGGGCATTTCCTCATAGATAGGAGTGCACCGCGCTTGGGCATCTGCGGCTGTTGGCAGGTAATCCACACGGGTTCCGTCCAAATCATAGCCGACACAAATCTTCAATGTCTCGAAACCGTCAAGCACGTCGAGCTTGGTCAAACAAATCCCGTTCATGCCTGAGGTTGCGCAAGTCTGGCGCAGCAAAGCCGCATCAAACCAACCACACCGGCGCTTGCGGCCTGTTGTCGTGCCAAACTCATGACCACGTTCACCAAGACGTTGCCCGTCTGCATCGTCCAGTTCCGTCGGAAACGGACCTTCGCCCACGCGTGTGGTGTAGGCTTTGACGATACCGAGCACGTAATCAATCGCCCCTGGTCCCATGCCAACGCCCGTGGCGGCCTGGCCTGCGATCACATTTGACGACGTCACAAACGGGTATGTGCCAAAATCGATATCCAAAAGCGCACCTTGGGCCCCTTCGAACAAAATACGTTTACCGGCTTTACGTTGCTCGTTCATCACTTTCCAAACTGGGCCCGCATAGGGCAGGATTTTGGGCGCGATTTCAGTGAGTTTAGCGATCAGGTCATTGCGGTCGATTTCTTCAAGACCCAAACCACGACGCAACGCATTGTGATGCACTAGCGCGCGATCAACCCGCAGTTCAAGCGTCGCAGGATCAGCCAGATCGGCAACACGAATCACACGGCGGCCAACCTTATCTTCGTAAGCTGGCCCAATGCCGCGACCGGTTGTACCGATTTTTGCAACTGCGTTTTGGTTTTCACGGGCGCGATCAAGCTCTCCGTGGAATGGCAGAATCAGTGGTGTGTTTTCCGCGATCATCAAAACATCTGGAGAAATTTCCACACCCTGCGCGCGGATCGTTTCGATTTCGCTTAACAAGTGCCACGGGTCAAGCACAACGCCGTTACCGATCACAGACAGCTTACCACCACGCACAACGCCAGATGGCAAAGCGTGCAGTTTGTAGACTTTGCCATCCACAACAAGCGTATGACCCGCATTGTGGCCGCCTTGGAAGCGCGCAATCACATCTGCACGCTCGGACAACCAGTCCACAATCTTGCCTTTACCTTCATCGCCCCATTGGGCGCCGACCACGACGACGTTTGCCATATCCTAATTCCTTTGGATTGGATGAAACCCGCGTCGGTATAGCCATAGCTGCGCGCCGATGAAACCTTAAAACAGCATCGAAGCTCTCTAAGCGTCATCTGTTTTGTACAATTGCGTGCAATAGACGCCTGATTTACGGCGGACAGTCTGCACTGTTGGGACTAGGATACTTTCATGGAACTGTTTGACCTGCCTGATTCCGATACACTTTATTCCGCTTTTGTGGCACGTGATCCCTCTTATGAAGGGCGCGCCTTTGTGGGGGTGAGTTCCACTGGTATTTTTTGCAGGTTCACCTGCCCTGCGCGCAAACCCAAGCGTGAGAACTGCACCTTTTATGGCACTATTGGGGACTGTATCGCGGCGGGATTTCGCGCTTGTAAGCGCTGCCATCCTTTGCGGCCTGCAACCGAATCCGAGCCGGTGATCAAGATTTTGCTTGAGGCATTGGAAGCGCGCCCCGATCACAGATGGTATGAAAGCGACATCACCGACATGGGGTTCGACCTGTCTACTGTGCGGCGCGCTTTCAAACGTCACTTTGGCATGACTTTCTTGGAATTGGCGCGCCTTGAGCGTCTGCGCCGTGGGTTCGATATTTACAGCGACGGCGGCAAAGTCATAGACGCACAGTTGGAGGCTGGGTTCTCATCCTCCTCCGCCTTTCGCAGCAGTACGAACCGTTTGCTGGGCGCGGCGCTTGGCACGCTGTCTAAAAACCCGTTGCTGTGCATCGATTGGATCGACACCCCTTTGGGGCCGCTGATTGCAGTGGCTGACAGATCAGCACTGCACCTGCTTGAATTCATGGATCGAAAAGCCCTGCCCACTGAAATGAAAAAGCTGGCGGCTGGGGCCAATGGTGCGATTGGATTTGGACACACCGCTATTCACGACCAATTGGCCGCACAGCTTGACGCCTATTTCAGTGGGACATCCGCCGACTTCACTGTGCCGCTACAGTATCATGGAGGCGGATTTGCGGGGCGGGTTTGGGATGCCTTGCGGCGCATCCCTGCAGGGCAAACGCTAAGTTATGGCGCGCTGGCGAAATCTATCGACCAACCCACGGCCACGCGTGCCGTTGCCAAAGCCAACGGGGCCAATCAAATTGCGATTTTAATCCCTTGTCACCGTATTCTTGGAGCTGATGGATCTCTCACCGGCTATGGGGGCGGGCTTTGGCGCAAACAACGATTGATCGAGATAGAGGCACGCTATGCATAAAGAGGCGCTCTACATCAAATCAGAACGCGCAGGCCAACCGTAAGCGACTTCGCTCACAGAACCATCTGCCGAGGCCTCAACACGTTCAGTGATAAACGTGCCTCCTAAAGCCGTATAAAACGCACGCGCATTTTCATTTTCGGACAAGACCCAAAGCGCTGAGCCATTCAGACCCATACCCGCCATTGCCTGCGTGCATGACTGCATCAAAGCACGCCCAAGACCGCTGCGTTGATGATCACCCTGCACATAAATAGCCGTGATTTCACCAGCATAATCGGCGCTGAGGTCTTCATCACGTTGCGCCCCGCAAGAGGCAAAGCCCTGCACCGTGCCGTCGATTTCTGCCACGAAACAGGTCCCGCGTCCGGTCTCTGCAAAGCTGTTCAAAATAGTCGTCCAGCCTTTTTCGCGATCTGCGACAGTCATGCGCTCAATCAAGGCGTCAGGCACAAGGCCTTTATAAGCGCTGTTCCAAACAGCGACCTGCACATAGGCAATGGCTTGAGCATCAGACAGAGTGGCGGGGCGGATATGCAGTGTTTGTTCCATAAATCTATCTCTAGCAAATCATATTCAAATGACAACGGTCATACGAATTGGCGCGCTCGGACATAAGCATGACGCAGCTAATCCTCAAAAGTTTGAGAACATTTGCCCAAGACCAAGGTCAAGGGGTTGCGCGTCCCCCGCATATTTCCTAAATACCAGCATCGAACTCATCCGAAAGCCTCTCCCATGGAAAACGTCATTCTTATCGTCCACCTGATCCTCGCGCTGTGCCTGATTGGTATTGTGCTGCTTCAGCGCTCTGAAGGTGGCGGTCTTGGCATGGGGGGCGGCGGTGGCGGCGACGTCATGAGCGGCCGCGCGGCAGCTTCTGCACTTGGCAAACTCACATGGATCTTTGCGATCGGGTTCATCTGCACATCCCTCACTCTGACAGTTTTGGCGCGCCGCGATGCTGCGAACTCATCTGTTGTGGACGGAATCACGCTGGAAGATGCAACACCAGTGACACCCAGCTTGCCTGACGCAAGCTCATTACTGCCGCCATCCGCAGCCGATGCACCTTTGGCGCCACCACGCGCTGAATAAACAAATCTAACGATACCTTGGGCATAGCGGATTTTCATCCGCAAGATGTTGCGGTTCGGTTGTGCGGGACGTCCGAATCTGTTAGTCCATAAATCCCGTGAACATGGCGTTTTTTAGCGCCATGTCTCAATATGATTTTGACCACTTCACGGGAGCTACACCCACTATGGCACGATACGTTTTCATCACCGGCGGTGTTGTTTCCTCACTCGGCAAGGGCCTGGCCTCTGCGGCTCTTGGCGCATTGCTGCAAGCGCGCGGCTATACAGTTCGGTTGCGCAAGCTTGACCCTTACCTCAACGTTGATCCGGGCACGATGAGCCCGTTTGAACACGGTGAGGTTTTTGTCACAGACGACGGCGCTGAGACCGATCTTGATTTGGGTCACTATGAGCGTTTCACCGGCGTCGCAGCCCGTAATACAGATTCGATTTCGTCAGGTCGCGTTTACACGAACGTTTTGGAAAAAGAGCGTCGCGGCGACTATTTGGGAAAAACCATTCAGGTGATTCCGCATGTGACCAATGAAATCAAAGATTTTATTGAGATCGGCGATGACGAAGTTGACTTCATGCTGTGCGAAATCGGTGGCACTGTTGGCGACATCGAAGGCCTGCCCTTTTTTGAAGCGATCCGTCAGTTCGCCCAAGATAAACCTCGCGGACAGTGTATTTTCATGCACCTCACGCTGCTGCCCTACATCGCCGCATCAGGTGAGTTGAAAACCAAACCGACACAGCACTCTGTCAAAGAGTTGCGCACCATCGGTTTGCAGCCAAATGTTTTGGTCTGTCGTTCTGAGCATCCGATCCCAGAAAAAGAGCGCGAAAAAATCGCCCTATTCTGTAACGTGCGCAAAGAAGATGTGATCGCAGCGCCTGATCTGAAATCCATCTATGAGGCGCCGCTAGCCTACCACCGCGAAGGTCTTGACCAAGCTGTGCTGGACGCCTTTGGCATCGCCCCTGCCCCCAAGCCTGATCTCACTGTTTGGCATGATGTGGCAGACCGCGTGTTCAACCCAGAAGGCGAAGTTAAAGTCGCCATCGTGGGCAAATATGTGCAGCTTGAAGATGCGTATAAATCCATCGCAGAAGCGCTTACGCATGGCGGCATGGCCAACCGCGTAAAGGTGAAAGTGGAATGGGTCGACGCCGAATTGTTCGAACGTGAAGATGCAGCCCCCTATCTTGAGGGATACCACGCGATCTTGGTCCCTGGTGGCTTTGGCGAACGCGGCACGGAAGGCAAAATCAAAGCGGCGCAATTTGCCCGTGAACGTAAAATTCCCTACCTTGGCATCTGCCTGGGTATGCAAATGGCTGTCATTGAAGCCGCGCGCAACTTGGCGGGCATTGACGCCGCGGGCTCTGAAGAGTTCGATCATGAAGCGGGTAAAAAGCGTTTCGAACCTGTGGTGTACCACCTTAAAGAATGGATTCAGGGCAACCATAAAGTGCGCCGTAAATCCACCGACGACAAGGGCGGCACCATGCGTTTGGGCGCATATTCTGCCACTTTGACGGCAGGCTCACGCGTGGCCGAAGCCTACGGCACGCTTGAAATCGAAGAACGTCACCGTCACCGCTATGAGGTTGACACCAAGTATCGCGAACAACTTGAAGAGCACGGTTTGATTTTCTCAGGCATGTCTCCTGACGGGCGTTTGCCAGAAATCGTCGAGATCAAAGATCACCCTTGGTACATCGGCGTTCAGTTCCACCCAGAATTGAAATCCAAGCCCTTCGCACCAGCGCCATTGTTCAAAGACTTCGTACGTGCGGCGAAAGAAAATTCACGTTTGGTCTAAGCGATCTCAAACGGACCTATTAAAAAGGCACCCCGCGGGGTGCCTTTTGTTTTGTATTGTCCTTGGCAATCTAGCCATCGACGGTCGGGAAAGAGTGCAAAGCCTCCGCCAAATCGCGGGCCATATCGCCCTCTTGCGACAGGCCTTCGACCAAGCCCGCGCGATCTTTGGCGCTGGCGTTTTGCTCTAGCTTCCAGCGGCCTTCAAATTTAGACACGGAAAACCGCAAGCCAACGATGCCACGTTTTAGGGCAGCGATATAGGCGACAGGCGCATCCGACACAGCCCAAGGCTCTGCGCGTCCTGCCTCGTTTTTATTGGTCAGCTCGTTCAGATGCCCGTGTAACCAATCCCCATCTTTGATCGCCTCAAGCCTACCATGGGCATGAACCACGATGTAATTCCACGTTGGCACCACTTTGCCGTCGTCCTGTTTGGACGGGTACAAGCCGCCAGACACATATGCATGGGGGCCTTGGAACATGAACATCGACGTGCCTTCCCCCGCAAGTTTCCAATGCGGATTGGCGCGGGCGCAATGGGCCTCGATCACAAAACCATCGGAGCTTTGCTTGACGACAACAGGCAAATAGGTGGTCTCAAACGCGCCCTCAAAAAAGGTCACCAAAGCGCCAAACCCGATTTGGTCCACCGCTGCGCTAAGCACATTGGGATCATCTATGGCAGAATTTTTGGGACGATACATGGCGATGCCTTTACATTCATTTGCCCCTGCATATCACGTGCCCCCCGAAACCCCAGCGCAGAGTGCTTTGGGCTCGCCTCAAAAGCAAAAAAGCGCCAAGAGGATCTAGGCGCGCATGTCTTTGGGGCTTTCCATAACGATATAAGAGGTGATCGAGTTCACTTGCGGCAGCACGCCCAACACGTCGGTGTGAAAGATCTTGTATGCCCCTAAATCAGCGGTCTCGACCCGCAGAATATATTCAAAGACACCCGTCACATTGTGACATTCTTTGACCTCAGGTGCGCGGGCGATTGCACGTTCAAAGGCCAGTTGTGATTCTTTGGTGTGTTTGGACAGACCTACGGTGACATAGGCCAAAAATCCGATACCGATTTTATTGCGATCAATCACGGCACGATATCCCGCGATCACCCCACTACGTTCCAAATCTGCGACACGACGCGATGTGGCAGAAGGAGACAACCCGATATGATCGGCCAGTTGCAGATTGGTCAGGCGACCATCTCGCTCAAGTGCGCGCAATATTTTGTCGTCAATATGATCCATGATCGAATTATATTGCAAAATCTACTCCACTCAAGCGGCATTTGCACGCAAACACGCAACTCAGCACCCTATATTAGCCAGATGGATATGACATTATTTTTCGCCCTCTTGGGCTTTGCCTTCGTCGCCTCGGGCACCCCTGGGCCGAACAATCTAATGCTTTTGGCCTCAGGTGCCAACTTTGGCTTGCGACGCACCTTGCCGCATATGCTTGGTATTTCGCTGGGGCATTCGTTCATGGTTTTTGTGATCGGACTTGGTTTGGCGCAAGTCTTTCACCGACTTCCGATTCTACAGATAATACTGACCATTGTCTCAATGGCCTATATGCTGTGGCTGGCGTGGAAAATTGCTCATGCAACTCCCCCGAAAGAAGGCGAAATCGGCGGCAAACCGTTCACATTTTTGCAAGCTGCCGCCTTTCAATGGGTTAATCCGAAAGCGGTGATCATGGCCATCACTGCGCAGACCAATTATGCGCAAGGCGACACTTGGACGGCGGCTTTGGCTGTGGGGCTTGGCTTTTTGATGGTCAATTTTCCCGCCATCACCCTTTGGGCATGGTTGGGGACAGAGTTACGCCGTTTTTTAACCAATCCACGCCGTTTGACCGTGTTCAACTGGACCATGGCGGGGCTTTTGGTGATTTCTATGGTGCCAATCTTATTTCATTAAGAAACTGTCATATTTCCCTGATCTAAGGCACAGTTGCACCATAGCGGCACCAAAAGGATCACGGCACATGACATTTGACAAAGATGCACAAGATTGGCTCGAAGCGGAACTTGCGGATTCACTGGATGAGGAATTCGAGCTTGAGCTGGAAGACGCGCTTTTGTCGCAAGAGATCAAGAAAATCTACCAAAAAGCCCATCCCAATGCCTTGACCCGTCATGAATATTTCTACGACCTTTTGCGCTTGCAAGCCGAGCTGATCCGCCTGCAAGACTGGGTGCAACACTCAGGCGAAAAGATTGTTGTGTTATTTGAAGGCCGCGATTCTGCGGGCAAAGGCGGCGTGATCAAACGCATCACCCAACGCCTGAATCCACGGATCGTGCGCACAGTGGCCCTGCCCGCGCCATCAGATCGCGAAAAAACCCAATGGTATTTTCAACGCTACGTGCCGCACTTGCCTGCTGCGGGCGAAATCGTTCTGTTTGACCGGTCTTGGTACAATCGTTCCGGCGTTGAGCGGGTGATGGGCTTTGCTGATGAAGATCAGGTTGAGCAGTTTTTCCAAGACGTTCCTGATTTCGAACGTATGTTAGTGCGTTCTGGCATCAAAGTGGTGAAATACTGGTTCTCGGTCTCTGACGAAGAACAGCAAATGCGGTTTTTGATGCGCATTCACGACCCGATGAAACAGTGGAAGCTCTCGCCGATGGATTTGCAATCGCGGGTGCGCTGGGAACAATACACCAAGGCCAAGGAAGAGGCGTTCGCGCGCACCAATATTCCTGAGGCCCCGTGGTATATTGTTGAGGGCAACGACAAAAAACGCGCGCGCTTGAATTGCATCGATCATTTGCTGTCGCTGTTCCCCTACGAGGACGTGCCCCACGAGGAAATCACCCTGCCCGAACGGGTGTACAACAAAGACTACGAGCGTGCTGTCTTGCCGCCCGAACTTTATGTGCCGTCAAAATATTGACGATCATGTGATGGGCTCCGGCTTTTCCTTTGGGCCTGTGGGGCTTATGGTGGTCTCATGTTTGCAGATTTTCTCAATCGGCTGATTCAGCCACAGCCACAGCGCCTGTCGGGCGCAGATTCCAATCTGGCCTTGGCGGCGCTTTTGGTGCGGGTCGCCCGTGCAGATGGCCATTATGATGCAGGTGAAGCGGCACGGATTTTGTCTGTGCTGCGTGACCGCTATAATCTGGACGAAGCGGCGGGATTGGCCTTGCGCGCAGAAGCCGAAGTGCTGGAGGCAGAGGCCCCCGACACCGTGCGCTTTACCCGTGCCATCAAAGATGCAGTGCCATATGAAGATCGTGCCGGCGTGATCGAGGGGCTTTGGTCCGTGGTTTTGACCGATGGGCACCGTGATCATGCTGAGGATACATTCTTGCGACTGGTGGCGAACCTGTTGGGGGTCAGCGATGTTGATAGCGCTTTGGCCCGTCAACGGGTTGCTCAAAATATAAGCTAAATCGCCAAAAGACACACTCAAGCTGCCCGCAAACGTATAGCATCCGCCGATTTCGGTCATTTTCGAAACATTCGCATGATTTTTAAGCGGTGACGCTGGGGAATTTCATCAAAGTCTGTTGCATCTGGCACAGAATCTCAGCTTACTCAGTTCCAATGTTGACCAAAGACTCAAAAACCTCGCCCGTGATCGAAATCCGTGATTTGCATAAATCCTACGGCGATCTTGATGTGCTCAAAGGCGTCTCGATGACGGCTGAACGCGGACAAGTGATTTCGCTGATCGGCTCATCGGGATCCGGAAAATCAACGCTTTTGCGGTGCGCCAATTTATTGGAAGACAGCCAAAGCGGCGAAATCCTGTTTGAGGGCGAACCGATCTCATGGAAAGGCAGCGGTCATATGCGCCGCCCACGTGATCGCAAACAGATCATGCGCATTCGCACCAATCTGTCGATGGTGTTTCAGCAATTCAATTTGTGGGCCCATATGACAATTCTTGAAAATGTCATGGAAGCCCCTGTTACGGTGTTGGGCCGCGATAAATCCGAGGTCGAAACCTCAGCCCGCGCCTATCTGGATCGCGTCGGCATCGGCGACAAATGTGATGTCTACCCAGCCCAAATGTCAGGCGGCCAACAGCAACGCGCAGCAATCGCTCGCGCGTTATGTATGGAACCCAAAGCCTTGTTGTTTGACGAACCCACCTCGGCGCTTGATCCTGAGTTGGAACAAGAAGTGGTCAAGGTGATCAAATCCTTAGCCACTGAGGGGCGCACGATGATGATCGTCACCCACGACATGCGCATGGCGGCCGACATTTCGGACCATGTTGTTTTTCTTCACCAAGGATTGATCGAAGAGCAAGGCCCGCCAGCCGCACTTTTCGGCAAACCAAAATCAAAACGTTTGCAGCAATTTCTAAGCTCAACTGTATCAGCCTAAAACAAGCACAATCAAAAAAAACCACCAGACTGGGAGACCAAAACTATGAAAAAACTCATTCTCTCCACCGCCCTAATGGCCCTCACTGCGACCGCGTCTTTTGCAGACACCGTACGCATGGGCACCGAGGGCGCCTACCCTCCCTACAACTTTATCAATGATGACGGCGAAGTTGCTGGTTTCGAACGTGAAGTCGGCGACAAACTTTGCGAAATCGCGGAACTGACCTGTGAATGGGTGACAAACGAATGGGACACCATCATCCCGAACCTGTTGTCCGGCAATTACGACACCATCATCGCGGGCATGTCCATCACAGAAGAACGTGAAGAAGTCATTGATTTCACACAAGACTACTACCCACCAACAGCATCGGCCTATGCCTCTGTGTCAGACAGCGTCGATTTGATGGGCGGTGTGATCGCAGCGCAAACATCCACAATCCAAGCGGGCCACGTGGCCGCGACAGGCGCCACCTTGGTTGAATTCGCCACATTGGACGACACGATTGCGGCCGTGAAAAATGGCGAAGTGGATGCCGTGTTTGCAGACAAAGATGCGCTTGTGCCCTTCGTGGAAGAACAAGACTTTATGTTCCTTGGCGATGACGTGCCACTGGGCAGCGGTATCGGCCTTGGCTTGCGTGAAAGCGATGCAGAGCTGAAAACAAAATTCAACGCGGCGATTGACGTGATGAAAGCTGACGGGTCTTTGAACGCTTTGCTGATCAAATACTTCGGCGAAGAAACAGCGACTTACTAAGCGTTTTTCGGGGCCGGTACGCTGGCCCCGATTTTCATTATGTTCGCATCTTGCACAGACCCATCCACGCTTGACGGCCTCAATTGGCTCGCCTGTTATTTGACAACGGGCAAGCATGTTTTGTTCTACAAAAGCTTTATCGTTGTGCTCACGCTTTTGGCCGTGACCGCCCCGATCGCACTTGGCGTGGGGTTTCTGGGGGCCATGGCTGCGCGGTCCAAAGTCGCGCCTCTGCGCTGGTTTGGGACGCTTTACACATCGATGGTGCGCGGTGTGCCGGATATCGTTTTCTTTCTTTTCGTCCCCTTGGCGATGGATCAAGGGTTTGAATGGACACGCCACAAAATTCTGTGCCCCGATTGGTCTGAACCGATCCGCCAAGGCAATGATTTTCTGGTCTGTTCTGCAGCCAAACTGCCCTTAGGGTCTGCCCCACAGGCTGTGCATGAGTTTTACGGGTTCATTTTGGCCGTGATCGCCTTTTCCATCGTCTTTGGGGCCTTTGCGGCCAATGTGCTATCAGGTGCAATGTCCGCCGTACCCCGCGCGCAAATGGAAACAGCCGAAGCCTATGGCATGTCTCCACGTCAAAGTTTCTGGCGCATTCTAGTGCCGCAAATGTGGATCTATGCCCTGCCCGGTCTGTCCAATCTTTGGATGATTCTGATCAAAGCCACGCCCTTGCTGTTCTTGCTTGGGGTCGAAGATATCGTCTATTGGGCCCGCGAACTTGGCGGCGCAAAAACCAGCCATTTCGACTATCCGCACCCTGACTGGCGCTTATGGTATTTTCTTGGGCTATTGGTGTTTTATCTCGCTTTTACAAAGGTTTCCGAAATCGTTTTGGACCGCCTCACCACCCGACTGTCGCGCGGCCAAGCCACCGTTGCGGGTGAGCAGATGAGGAAAGCCACATGAGCTGCCTGCAAACCATTTCAGATTATGCGTTTCGTTCCATCGGTTACGGCCCCCGCCTTTTGCCCAAATCCGACATCACCCTGTGCGAACAAGTGACGCTAATCGGCTCGGGCATGTTGTGGAACATCTATTTCGGCGTGCTGGCCTTGGGTTTTGGTTTTGTCTTTGCAACGCTGCTGGCCGTTGCGAAAAATACTCCAAACCCTTGGCTGCGCAAACCTGCGGAATGGTTTATGTTTTTGTTTCGCGGCTCTCCCTTGTTCATTCAATTTTTCTTGGCTTATGAGATGTTTGTTCAATTGCCAAAAGCAGGCATCGAGATCTTTGGCCTGACCTTGGAAACCGGCAATCTGACCCGCGCTTGGGCGGGGGCTTTGATCGTATTGTTCCTAAACACTTCGGCCTATTCCGCAGAAATTTTCTATGGTGCGCTGCGCTCTGTCCCCAAGGGCGATATGGAAGCAGCGGACGCCTATGGCATGGTTGGCTGGACGCGTTTCAGGCGGATCACTTGGCCGACGATGTTGCGTCTTGCTTGGCCGTCATACACCAACGAGGCGATTTTTCTGTTTCACGCCACCGCTTTGGTGTTTTTCTCAGGCTTTCCGGCGTGGCAGCAAAAGGGCGATGCCTTGTATTACGCGTCTTATTTTGCAGAAAAGACGTTCAACCCCTTTGTGCCCTATCCTATTGTCGCGGGATATTTTGTGGTGTTGATCGTGATTGTCATCGGCATCTTCAACATCATCAACACGCGGCTCAATCGTCATCTGCCCCTTGAAAGACGCCCGAAGCTTAGGTTCAAACCGCAGATCATTCGGTGATTTCGACACCATGCATGCGTGCTCTCTCGTGCTGCAGACGCGTCGTTTGTAATTGTTTTTTTTTGATATCTGGTCAGATCCAAAGCGCCGCCATATCACCGCCGGACCATCCCCATCCCACCTAAAACCTGTCTTCAACTGTAACGGTTATGCGAATTTTTTCTCCGACGCATTTACAGTGCTAGATTTTTACGCACCATACACATACAGTTATCGCGAAAAGACATTTTATAAATGGTGAAAGTCATGACTGCAGGTCCGAACGTATACGATTCAGAGCCCATTCCACAGGCTGCGCGCGCAGAAATAGAGCGTTTGCTCAGCTCAGGCGATCTCTTTCGCTACACGGCTTCTGAAAACGCACCCGTCACCCTGTTGGAACGCGAATTTGCCGAAATGCTCGGCGCAAAATATGCACTGGCCGTATCGTCGTGTTCAGCCGCATTGTTTTTGTCTTTGAAAGCACTTGACCTGCCCCGTGACGCGAAAGTTCTTATCCCTGCCTTTACCTTTGCGGCCGTGCCTTCAGCGGTTGTCCATGCAGATTGCATCCCTGTTTTGGTCGAATGCGGCGATAATTACCGGATCGATTTGGACGATTTGAAAGCGAAACTCGACGATGATATCAGCGCTGTTTTAATTTCTCATATGCGCGGTCACACCTCTGACATGGACGCGATTGTAACCCTGTGCGAAGCGCATAATGTGCCGCTGATTGAAGATGCTGCGCATTCTTTGGGCACGGTTTGGGATGGTCAAAACATTGGCACCATTGGCAAAATCGGCTGCTTCTCGTTCCAGTCTTACAAACTGTTGAACGCAGGTGAAGGTGGCATTTTGATCACGGATGACGACGATATTATCGCCCGTGCTGTGATCATGTCCGGCGCCTATGAGCACAATTGGAAAAAGCACAATGCCAGCCCAAGTGCTGAACTCGACGCGGCCTTTGATCGTGTGCAAAACCAGCTGCCGCTTTACAATCAGCGCTTGTCAAATTTGGCCGCTGCCGTTGTGCGTCCCCAATTGGCCGAAGTGCCACGCCGCGTACGAGATGGCCGTGCCAACCACGATTATGTCGCAGCTCAATTGCAATCCACGCCATTCCTGACGGTGCCAGACAAACTTGAAAAAGAAGTTCGCGCCCCTGACAGTCTACAATTTAACTTGGTCGATTTCTCGCCAGAAGAGGCTCTGAGCTTTCAATCTGCCGCCAAATCTCGCGGCGTGTCGGTTCAGGTGTTTGGCCTGTCCACGGATAACGCCCGCGCCTTTTGGAACTGGCAGTTCTTAGGCGACACGCCCGATTTGCCCAAGACCCGCGCGATGCTGTCCAAAGCCTGTGACACGCGATTGCCTGCGCGTCTGCAAAAAGAGGATTTGGACTTTATCGCGCAAGCTTTGATTGAGGCTGCATCAGACGCCAAGGGCATGGTGCAAGCGGCGGAATAATCCGTCGCTCAAACAATACACAGACGCCGTCCATACGCATGGGCGGCGTTTTAGTTGAGCACTTTAAAGTGTCCAGACAACCAAGAGTTTGCAGCCACGGCAGGTTGGACAAGCTGTGTTTCGATCAAGGGACGCAAACGTGCCGCGATATCGTCGGCCATGTCTTCCATCCCGTCTTTGCGCACGAAAACGGAAATACGGCGCGACATCGGGGCAAAGGGCAGCGGGTGAAGATCAATGCCTTCGGTATAGCGCCCTGCTTGTTGTGCGCCCATCGCGGTGAGAATTGTCCAGCCTGTCCCCCCCGCGACCATCGCCATCATCGCACGGTAACTGTCCAATTCAAATCGATGCACCAAATTGACGCCTTCGGCTGTCAAATGCTGGGCCAATTCGCGCCCCATAGCATGGCGGCGCGTGTATTCGATAAAGGAAACATCTTTTAGATCATCCAACGATGCCCCGCGCCCTTTGGCGGTGACAACAACAAAAGGATCATCCAGCAAGGGTAGGTTTTTCATCCAGTTCGACTTAGAAATATCGGCTGCAACAATGACATCCAGACTGCGGTGTTCCAAGTGATCCAGCAGCCGATGAGAGGGGCCCGTTTCCAACTCGAACCGCGTGTGCGTTAGAGCATCAGCCATACCAGAGAGCAAACTTGGCGTCACAGAGGCCTCAAAGTCTTCGATCATACCAAGGCGCAATGACCCCAATTGAGACAGATCAAGCCCTGCGATCTCTGAGCGTGCGTGGGAGGCTTCGCTAACAATTGTCAGCGCGCGCCGACGTAAAATGCGCCCCGCAGGCGTCAAGGTCATCGGGCGTTCGCGGCGATTCAACAGCTCGGTCCCCAAAGCCGTTTCCAAATTGGAAATCTGTTGAGACACCGACGAGGGCGAGGTTCCAAGTCGTTTGGCCGCGGCAGACACCGATCCATCTTCGGCGGCGGCCAAAAATACTTCGATCCCCCACAGACTGAACCGCCCAACCGTATCGTTCATCATGCCCCTCTTTACATTTCGAGTTAACGCTAGGGGGCAGACGCCAAAATGTCAGCCCTTTTTCAGTATAATATCACTATTGAACAACAGTATGATCATTCAGAAAGACAAAAGGCCCGCCAAGATGGCTAGGCCTTTTGTAATATATTCAGCAAAAACGACTAGAGCTTGGATAGTTTTTCTTGCAACTCGGCAAGCTGCCGTTTGATGTCACCTAGCTCTTCATTACCTTCTGTTTTGGACGACGATGATCTAGAGGGCCATGCGCCAGGCATGCCGCCCGTCATCGCTTTTAAAAAAGCTTCTTGCTGCGCTTGGATGGCTTCCAACCCAGGAATTGTTGGAATGCCTGTTCCCATATTTTCCATCATGCTCGCGGGTCCACCGCGTAGCATTTCGAAACTTTGCGCCAGAAACTGAGGCACCACGGAATTCACTTCGGTCGTGTAGCTGCGCACCAAATCTGTGAGCACACCCAAAGGCAAAACGCTTTCGCCGCGCCCCTCGTGTTCGGCAATGATTTGAAGAAGATACTGGCGGGTCAAATCATCACCGGATTTCAGGTCAATGATCTGAACGTCACGCCCAGCGCGGATAAATCCAGAGATGTCTTCAAGTGTCACATAGTCAGATGTCTCAGTGTTGTATAAACGCCGTGACGCATAGCGCTTGATCAAAAGCGTCCCGTTTTTTGAGTCAACCATGGGCGCCCCTCCCTAAATATTGCATTGCAGAAAGCCTATGCCCACGATTCGGGAAAAGCAAAAGAAAAGGCGGTTTTACGCGAAACAGATTGTTCATAGAAATATTGGCAGACAAAAACGGGCCCGCTCAAATGAGGGGCCCGTCTTGGTGCAATCTGTGCGAAGGGAGGAGGAGGAGCGCACAGTTTGCGAAAGAGTTTACTTAGCTGATGCAGTCGCTTTTTTTGCGGCTTTTGTAACTTCTTCAGTTGCTTTTTTAGCAGCTGCAGTCACGTCTTCGCCCATGTCTTTGCCAGCAGCAAGCATCAGTTCAACAGTTTCCATTTGAACTGATTTTGCAACTTCAGCAAAGGCAGCCATGTTTTCAGCGGCAAGCTCGGCTTGAGCAGATGCGAAATCTGTGAACGCTTTTGAGTAGTCAGCAGGCTCAGCTTTTGCGCCTGTGACGTCAGCCACTTTTGCGAGTGTTTCTTTTGTCCATTTGGAAGAAATCTCGGAAGATTTTTCAGCTGCAGCGATTGCAACTTTGGACATTTTATCGCTGAGCGATGCATTGGTTTTGAAACCATCTTGGAATGCAGTCATGTCAACGGGGAAAGCGCCCATCATGTCTTTCATGATTTTTGTGTAGTCTTCAGCCATGATCATATCTCCTGAACTTATGTTCTGTGCGGAGGTGCTAGCCTATGGCAGCAGATCCGCTTTGCTTCGTCTACAATCAATATGGATGCTGCACTGCAGCAAATCAAGTGAATTTTCTGCGACGCAGCACAAATTTTCAAAACCACGTGAAATCAGAGAGTTCCGCTCGCCTTAACATAAGCCCCCGGTGCTGGTGTCAACTCAACCGCACCCGAATCACCGATATTGCGCGCAGGGATCATGTCGCCGGAGCGCCCCTTGAGCCATGTTTCCCACCGCGGCCACCAACTGCCCTCGTTAAACTTGGCCCCATCTTTCCAATCTTGAGGGGGCAGACTCAGATCATCATTGGTGTAATGGCCATATTTCTTTTTGCAGGGCGGGTTCACGATGCCAGCGATATGGCCTGATTGGGACAGAATAAAGGTTTTGTCCTCAGCCCCCATCTGACGCACACCGTTATAGGAACTGGACCACGCCGCAATGTGATCGGTTTCGCAGCCAATCGCGCAAACAGGGACATCGACTTCGGACAGGTGCACGTGGGTGCCACAGATCGGAAAGCCCGTCGTCGCCAATTTATCGCCTTGGCAAAGGTGACGCAGGTATTCGACCGCCATCTTGCCCGGTAAATTGGTGCCATCCCCGTTCCAATATAGCAGGTCAAAGGCAGGTGGAGCCTCGCCCAACATATAGGATCGGATGGCAGGCTGATAAATCAGATCATTGGCCCGCAGGTACGAAAACGTGCGCGACATATAGAGAGAGCTCATAATGCCTGTGCGTTTGGCCTCGGCTTCGATCCCATCGACAAAGTCATCATCCAAGAACACGCCAACTTCACCTTGATCGGAAAAATCCGTCAATGTGGTAAAGAAAGTGGCTGAGTTGATAGAGGTATCTTTGCGCTGCTTGAGCAGACCCAGCGTGACCGACAGGGTGGTGCCAGCGATACAATACCCCGTGACGTTGATCTTTGGCGCGCCGGTGATCTCTTTGACCTTATCAATCGCGGTCAAGAACCCCTCTTCGACATATTGATCCATGCCAACATCTGCATAGCTTTCGTCAGGGTTCACCCAAGAGACCACAAACAAGGTATAGCCTTGATCCACGACCCATTTGATCAGTGAGTTTTTATCTTTGAGGTCGAGCACATAGAATTTGTTGATCCAAGGCGGGAACAACAACAACGGCACGTCATGCACTGTTTCGGTGCTTGGCGCATATTGGATCAGCTCGAACATCCGATTGCGAAAGACCACTGATCCTTTTGTGGTACCAAGATTGCGCCCCACTTCAAAGGCTTCTGTATCGGCCAAGCTGACAATCATTTGCCCGTCATGCGCTTCGATATCGCGCACGAGGTTTTCAAGACCCGTCACCAGACTTTCACCATTGGTGGCAACGGCTTGCTCAAGCGCATCAGGATTGGTGGCCAAGAAATTGGTGGGCGCCAGCATATCAACAATCTGGCGCGTGAAATAATCGATACGCTTGCGATCGCGCGCGTCCAAACCTTCGATGTCTTGCACTGCATCCGTCATCGCCTGTGCGTTGGCGACATATTGTTGTTTGATGAAATTGAAAAAGGGATGCGTGTCCCACAAGGGGTTCGCGAAGCGGCGGTCTTTTGGCGTGTCATCATTAGGAGGCGTCAGATCGCCCTTGGACAACCGGCTTTGCGCATCCGCGAAATGCGCCAGCGTTTTGCCCCAATAACCGATTTGATGCTCGATAATCTTTGCAGGATTGTTGATCATCTCGGCGGCATAGGCCGAAGCCGCCTTGACAAACAGGTCATCGCTTGGGCCTTGCAGCGCTTTGGGAATCGGTTTTGAGCGCGACATGGCGGCCGCAAGTCGTGTGGAAAGCTCTTCAATCTTGGCAATATTGGCGTTCATCACATCCAAATCACGGATTTCACTGTCTTCTTTCAGCGTCATCTCGTCACCTCCCTAAACACTTTGCACTTGCAGCATTTAAATATACTGTAAGACTATGAGATCACGATACCGCGACATTTCCAATAGGGAAGCACGGCAAGGCCGAAACTTCGGCAGAACGGAGACCAGATGCGATTCATGGCAAGCTATGACTTAATGGAAACCCTACGCACCACCAATCAGTGGTTCGGGGCGACTGCGCAGGCGCTCGGCTCTTACCCCGCAGCCTCAATGACGGTGAACCCTGCGTTGCAAATGATGGCAGCTTGGGGCGAAGTGACAGAACGATCTTTCGCGCGCATGGCGACCAAACCCGATTGGGGCATCGCCAGCGTTGTTGGTACGGACGGACGCGATCACATCGTTGATATCAATGTCGAGATGACCAAACCCTTTGGCGATTTGATCCACTTCAACGTGCAAGGTCGTGATGAAATGCCGCGCAAGGTGCTTATCGTTGCACCGATGTCGGGCCATTACGCCACTTTGCTGCGTTCCACCGTTGTATCCTTGCTCCCCGATTGCGAAGTCTACATCACCGATTGGCACAATGCCCGTGACATTCCAGTGTCCGAAGGCAAGTTTGACATCGAAGATTACACACTCTATCTCGTTGAATTCATGAAGTATATGGGGCCACAAACCCATGTGATTGCCGTGTGCCAACCCGCCCCATTGACCTTGGCGGCAACAGCCTATCTGGCCGAAGAAGATCCCGCCGCGCAACCCCGCACGCTGACATTGATCGGTGGCCCCATCGATCCAGATGCGACCCCCACAGACGTGACCGACTTTGGCAACCGCGTCACCATGGGTCAGCTTGAACAAAGCCTGATCCAGCGCGTTGGGTTCAAATACAAAGGCGTCGGGCGCAGGGTCTACCCCGGTCTTTTGCAGCTGTCATCGTTCATTTCCATGAACGTCGAGACCCACGCCAAAGCCTTTGCCGACCAAATCAGCCGCGTCGCCAAAGGCGAGGCCAGCGATCACGACAAGCATAACAAATTCTACGACGAATACCTGTCTGTCATGGATATGACGGCTGAGTTTTACCTCTCAACGGTGGACCGTATTTTCAAAGGGCTTGAAATCGCCAAGAATGAATTTGTGGTGAATGGCAAAAAAGTCGATATCGGCAAAATCACCGATGTTGCAGTCAAAACGGTTGAGGGCGAAAACGACGATATCTCTGCGCCCGGCCAATGCGTCGCGGCCTTGGACCTGTGTACAGGCCTGCCGGACAGCAAAAAAGCCTTTCACCTAGAACCAGGTGCAGGCCATTACGGCATTTTTGCAGGCAAAAGCTGGCGCAACAACATCCGGCCATTGGTCTTGGACTTTATTGATCAGAACTCTGGACCGCGCGTTGTCGCAGGCACCGAAACAGCCCCCAAAGCAAAGACCAAGGCCACTGCCAAAAAGGCGAGCTAGGTTTAACGTAAAACCAGCGGCGCTTCGATCTTAAGCCAAGATTGAAGCGCCCGAGACATCGCACGCGGTGCCTCAAGCATCGGCAAATGCCCAGCCCCCTCTATCTGCACATAGTCCGCGCGCGCCATCAATTCAGCCATGAATTGCTGACGGCGTGGCGGCACAAGCGTATTGGCAGCTCCCCCGATCACCATGCAGGGCAATCGCGCACGGCGCAGCACGTTTTGCATATCAGGACGACGTTGGATGATCTTGGATTGACGCAAATAAGTTTCCACTCCGATCTCCAGCGCCATATCGATCCAGTGATCTCGAATAGCATTGCGATACTCGGTGTCTGCCAAAGTCGTGCTTGGCATCTCTTCCATCAAAACCTCGCCCAGACGTCCCGCTTTTGCACGCACGATGCGCGGCTCGCGCGCAGCGGCCGCAGATGGAGTTTCCCCTTGGGCCGAGGCACAAATCAAAGCAAGCCGCGTCACGCGTTTTGGTGCACGGCGCAAAATTTCTGTGGCGACCGTTGCCCCAAGATCATGACCCGCAATTGCAAATGTTGGCGGGGCGGTGGCCAAGACAGACTCGGCCATTTCCTCAAGACTGTCACCAAGCAAAGGGGCCACCTGCACGGCATGCGCGCCGCTTAAATCGGCGACCTGATCAACGAACACACGTCCGTCGGACATAAACCCAGGCAGCAACACCACAGCTTCGTTCATTTTTCGCCCCGTTTTACAAACAACAACTCGCGCCCTCAGATTGCGAAGGAACGCCCCAGCGTCAAGCGCTCACCTGACATGAAAGCCGATATCCGCGCAGAATTGCAGTCACAAACGTGACAACACCTCTGAAATGGCCGTTTCAATGATGTCCATGCAGTCCGGCGTCGAAAAACTATGGTCCGCGCCTTTGACAAATTGCAGCCGCACATCATCACCATCAGCGTGATCCAGCAGATGAAGTGCAACAGAACGTTTCACCGAACCGTCATGCGTCCCTTGCAAAAAGCGCACCGGAAACGGCAGCGGCAATGGCTTACGTAGCACTAAGTTTTGCCGCCCATCTTCGATCAATTTGGCTGTGATCGGATAGGGTTCACCATAGCCAGAGGGCAAAAGCACAACACCGTTGTCACTCAGCTCGGCTTTTTGTGCAGGCGTAAACCCTGCCCACATACTGTCTTCAGTAAAATCAGGTGCTGCGGCGATGCCCACCAGCCCCGCGATCTTTTGCGGCATATTTTGCGTCAAGAGCAAGGCAATCCAACCGCCCATAGACGACCCGACCAAGACTTGCGGTCCAACTGTCAACGCCTCAATCGCAGCTTTCGCATCTTCGGCCCATTCACCAATAGAACCGTCGGTAATCGCCCCTTCGCTTTGGCCATGCCCCGAATAATCAAAGCGCAAAAACGGGCGACCTTGTGCTTTGGCCCAGGCTTCAAGCCCGACAGCTTTTGTGCCCTCCATGTCAGACATAAATCCGCCGAGGAAAACGATGCCGATTCCGTCGCCCGCGTTTTGATTATAGGCGATGCGTCGCCCCGAAGCTGTGTTCAAATACTCTGTCATAACGCCTCAAATCTGTTGTCCAGTCTGACCTATAGTCTGCGCCCCTATTCGGAAAGTCCAACCATGCGATTCCTCCACACTTTGTGCCAAAACGCGGTCGATCGAGATCAGGATTTGCTCCGACGGGTCTGGCGATGTGTTTGTCTGGCCATGTATTAAATGCGTCCCTGCACCGCGCATAAGGGTTTCCTCAATCGATCTATATCCTGCGTGTTTGCATCTGATGCTTCAAGCGGTTTTGCCACATCAATACCGCTTATGCCCCTCATCAAATTTATCCGCGTTGACAATGTCGCGACACAAAGCGAAAAAGCGCGCACATAAAACCCGCAACCGGGCGCTTAGTAGGCGCCAAAACGACGAGGAACGCCCAGATGGCCCCAGTCACAATCAAACTTACCCTCCCCGATGGCTCTGTTCGCGAATATGACGCAGGCATTACGCCTGGCGAAGTGGCGACAAGCATCGCGACCTCTTTGGGGAAAAAGGCGATCTCTGCCACTGTGAACGGCGCGCATTTCGACCTGCAATGGCCGATCCATGCTGACGCTGATATCGCGATCCACACCCTGCAAGACGACGATCAAGCGCTTGAGCTGATCCGCCACGATTTAGCGCATATCATGGCCCGCGCTGTGCAAAATATTTGGCCAGATGTTAAAGTCACCATCGGCCCTGTGCGTGACCACGGCTGGTTCTACGATTTCGATCGCAAAGAATCCTTCACCCCCGAAGATCTTGGCACGATTGAAGCCGAGATGAAAAAGATCATCAACGCGCGTGATGCGGTGAAAACCGAAACTTGGGACCGCGCCCGCGCGATCAAGTTCTATGAGGACGCAAATGAGCCCTTTAAAGTCGAGCTGATCAACAAAATTCCAGAGGGCGAAGACCTGCGCATGTACTGGCACGGCGACTGGCAAGATCTGTGCCGCGGCCCGCATTTGCAAAACACCGGTCAGGTGCCTGCGGATGGATTCAAATTGACCCATGTTGCTGGTGCTTACTGGCTGGGTGACAGCACGCGTCCGATGTTGCAGCGTATCTACGGCGTGGCGTTCAAAAACCGCAACGACCTAAAAGCCCACATGACTATGCTGGAAGAGGCCGCCAAACGCGACCACCGCAAACTGGGCCGCGAAATGGATCTGTTCCATATGCAAGAAGAAGCCCCTGGGCAAATCTTCTGGCACCCGAATGGTTGGAAAATCTACACACAATTGCAAGATTATATGCGCCGCATGCAAGACGCAGACGGCTATGTCGAGGTGAACACCCCGCAAGTGGTGAACCGCGTGCTGTGGGAAAAATCCGGCCATTGGGACAATTACCAAGAGAATATGTTCATCGTTGAAGTCGACGAAGATCATGCCCGCGAGAAAACAGTCAACGCGCTCAAACCAATGAACTGCCCCTGCCACGTGCAGGTCTATAACCAAGGCATGAAATCCTACCGCGATCTGCCTTTGCGCATGGCCGAGTTCGGATCGTGCAACCGCTATGAGCCTTCGGGCGCTTTGCACGGTATCATGCGTGTACGCGGGTTCACCCAAGATGACGCGCATATTTTCTGCACAGATGAACAAGTCGAAGAAGAGACCAAGAAATTCGTGATTTTCCTTGCGAAAGTTTACGCCGATCTTGGGTTTGATCAGTGGAAGGTGAAACTGTCCACGCGCCCTGAAAAGCGTGTCGGCACTGAGGAAAGCTGGGATGCGGCGGAGGAAGCCTTGGCCAACGGGATCAAGGCCGCAGGGTATGAGTATGAAATTCAAGAGGGCGAAGGTGCTTTCTATGGACCAAAGCTTGAATTCGTATTGACCGATGCGATTGGTCGCGACTGGCAATGTGGCACGCTGCAAATCGATCCGAACCTGCCTGAACGTCTTGACGCATCATATATCGGCGCTGACGGGAATAAACATCGCCCCTTGATGCTGCACCGCGCCGTTTTGGGATCGTTTGAGCGCTTCATTGGCATCTTGATCGAATCTCATGCTGGCAAGTTGCCATTCTGGTTGGCCCCCCGTCAGGTTGTTGTGGCGACGATTATTTCGGACGCCGACGACTATGTGCATGAGGTGGTCGCGCAACTGCGTGCCGCAGGTGTGCGTGCAGAGGCAGACACCCGTAATGAGAAGATCAACTACAAGGTTCGTGAGCACTCTTTAAGCAAAGTTCCTGTAATATTGGCCGTTGGTGCGCGTGAAGTCGAAGAACGCACTGTTTCAGTCAGACGCCTTGGTGAGAAACAAACCTCGGTCTCGCCACTGGATGAATTGGTAGCCAAATTGAAGGCCGAGGCCCTTGCGCCAGACCTTCAGTAAATAGTAACCCATTGAAAATAAAAGAAGGCGGTCAGGATTTGGCCGCCTTTTTTATGTCTAGATCACACGCAACTCACGTTTTCGTTTGTTACAATCCCTGACACACGCGTGGGACACAGGCCTGTGAATGGTGTGAAAGGGCCCTTTGCGCCAAAGTGTCTACACCGCCAAATACGGCGCGAACGCATATCACTTAGGGAGACTATCAATGTCCAAACACACAAAATCACTCGCTCTTGCTGGCGCACTTGCTGCTGCTCTTTCAGCTCACGCAACAACTGTGTCTGCTCAAGAAACTGAAAAATGTTACGGTGTTTCTCTCGCTGGCGAAAATGACTGTGCAGCGGGCCCAGGCACAACATGTGCAGGGACTTCTAAAGTTGACTACCAAGGCAACGCTTGGTCTTTGGTTCCAGCAGGCACATGTGCAACAATCGAACTTCCAGCAGACGCTGACGGCATGATGCGCCACGGTTCCATGGAAGCCCTTGATCGCGACATGGCGTCTTAAGCTCAAAATTTCGATCGCCGCGCCTATGTGCGGCGATCACATTCTAAAAGGGGAATCATCATGATGCGTCGCATAAATTCTTTGCCGAAAGGCGTTGGCGTCGGTTACAAACCCCAACATTTCTCTGACATTTTAAATGACCCCGCCCCAGTGACTTGGCTGGAAATTCATGCCGAAAACTACATGGGGGCTGGTGGACGTCCCTTGGCGCAATTGCGGGCATTGTCGGACAAATTCCCAATTTCCGTGCATGGTGTAGGCCTGTCGATCGGTTCCGAAGGGCGCCTTGATCCAGACCATCTTGCACGTCTCAAACACCTCAACACTTGGCTCGAACCAGCCTCATTTTCTGAACATCTGGCATGGTCGACCCATGACATGGGGTTCTACAACGACCTTTTGCCCCTGCCCTATACCGAGACAACATTGAAAACGGTCTGCGATCACATCGATGAGGTCCAAGACAGCTTGGGGCGGCAAATGTTGCTTGAAAACCCATCAAGCTATTTGGCCTTTTCCGAGAGCAGCATGGACGAAATTTCCTTTTTGCGCGAGGTCACCACGCGCACAGGCTGTGGGCTGTTGCTGGATGTGAACAATGTCTTTGTCTCTGCCACCAATTTGCAGATGGATGCGCGCGCTTATATCGATGCCTTTCCGCTTGATAAGGTTGGCGAAATTCATTTAGGCGGTCATGATGAGGACGAAGACGATCACGGCGCGCCTTTGTTGATCGACAGTCACGGACGCGAAGTGGCGGACCCCGTTTGGACGCTTTACGCACATACGATTGAAAAAGGTGGCGTCAAACCGACATTGATCGAATGGGATACGGACGTGCCTGACTGGTCAGTTTTGGTGGATGAGGCCAAGCGCGCAGTGGCACATCTTTCGCCGGTGCCAGCATGAAGCCTCAGGTCAGCCAATCCGCCTTTATCCAAGCCGCGATGAACCCTGATCTTGAAACGCCGCGCGGCATCGTTGGTCCCGATGGCATGCCTGCGCCAAAACGGTTTTCGGTCTATCGCAACAATATCATCGTCAGCCTGAAAGAGGCGATGAATGACGGGTTCCCTGCGGTGGCCTCTTTGGTTGGCGAGCCATTCTTTGCTGCCATGAGCGACATCTACATTCGCCAGAACCCGCCCAAATCACCCATTTTGGCCCTTTTTGGCGCAGATTTTCCTGAATTCATTACAAAATTCGAACCTGCTGCCTCCCTGCCCTATCTTGCGGATGTTGCACGTTTAGAATTCGCGTTGAGGCTTGCCTATCACTGTGCAGATACCACGCCCGTAGATCCCCAAGCCTTTGCAAATGCAAATGTTTTTTCTGCAACACTGTCCTTTGCACCGACTGTCAGCGCCTTGCGTTCTGATTACCCCGTCACTCAGATTCGCGTGGCCGCCTTGGGGGGGCCGCAGCCGACGGGGGGGGCGGAGGATGTTCTGATCACGCGGCCAGACTTAGACCCGATTGCGACCGCATTCCCAAACGGAACAGTGGCGATCATCGATGCATTGCAAGCGGGCTTGCCCTTTGGCGAGGCCATCGAGGCCGGACCAGACGCGCTTGATCTGCCCGCGTTTATCGGCACCCTGATTTCAGGCGGCGCCATTACCAAATTGGAGTACGACAATGTTTGAACGCTTTGAAACCGCCCTTAGCCGCCTCAACGCCTTTACTGCTGCGAATTTGCCGCTCTTGGCGCGCTTTGTTTTTGCCGCTGTCTTGGCACGGTATTTTTGGGCTTCGGCCATGACCAAACTTGATGGTCTTTTCACACCGTCCTTGGGCGCATATGCGCAAATTTTTCCACGTCAACTCGAAGCCGCAGGCTATGACACATCCGGATTTGGCGCATTGCATTGGCTGGTTATCATGGCCGGAACCTATGCGGAATTTGTCTTGCCTGCCTTGTTGATCATCGGTCTGGCCACGCGCCCCGCAGCTTTTGCCATGGCTGGATTTATCGTTGTGCAAAGTCTCACAGATATCGTTGGCCACCATGCAGATCCCGCCACAATCGGGCTGTGGTTCGACCGTGCCTCTGATGCATTGATCCTTGATCAACGCGCCTATTGGATGCTGGGGCTGCTCACCTTGATCGGGCTTGGCGCTGGACCTTTATCTGTCGATAGTCTGCTCAAGAAACGTCTATCTAAACAAAGCTAGACCCCGCAAGCCGCTTGGACATCTTTGCCCCAACCTAAGTACAACTTGCCATCTAAATCGATCACCGGACGCTTCATCAGCGTTGGGTGATCGGTGAGCAGCTCGATGGGATCACGGGCCCGTTCAACGTCATCAAGCCCGCGCCACGTCGTAGATTTTTTATTGACCAATGCCTCGCCAAATTCAGCTTGGAATCGCTGCAATTGCACGACTGAGAGCGGTTCAGCCCTAACATCATGCAGCGTTGCCTCAAGCGATTTGAGCGCCTTGCGGCACGTGTCACATGTTTTAATGCCGTAAATGATCGTCATCTGCATTCCCCGAACTGACGCCAAAATAAACTCTTTTACTTGGATTTACGCGAATTGAGACCATAAGGCAGCCCAAAATAACATCTTTTTCGTTTTTTTGGGCAATCGTTACAAACTTGTGGCTTGCGTTTATATGGACTTGAGGCAGAATTATTGTGTGACTGCTACCTTCTGGACGATCCGCTCGCACTCCGAGCAGCTACCCCCCTTGAAGACTTAGCTGCACCGAAGGCCGCACGTTGCGGTGACACTAGTGAGAGGAGACAACACATGCCAACAGGCACAGTTAAATGGTTTAACACGACAAAAGGATTTGGTTTCATTGCACCAGATGGAGGCGGCAGTGACGTCTTCGTCCATATTTCTGCAGTGGAACGCGCAGGTTTGACTGGCCTCGCTGACAATCAAAAGATTGGCTATGAGTTGATCGAAGGCCGCGACGGTCGACAGTCTGCGGGCGAGTTGCGCGCGATTTAATCGTAAAACAACAGCTTGAATTTAGACGGCTCCCATCGCATGAAGGGGGCCGTTTTATTATGCGCCAAGGAGGCCACCATGCCCACCATTTTGTGCTTCGGAGACAGCAATACATACGGTCTCGCGCCGATTGTTGATTTTGACAACCAAGACCCGCGGTATACGCGCCGCTGGCCAGTGGTTATGGCCGAAACGCTGGGCTGGGATCTTGTTGAAGAGGGTCTGCCCGGCCGGACGTTTCAGTTTCCATGTCCGATGATGGGGCCACATATGGACGGTCGGATCGGCTTGTTCATGGCGCTTGAAAGCCACGGACCGATTGATGCCATTGCCATTATGCTTGGAACGAACGATCAAAAGGCCCATTTTGACGCTTCCCCTGAGGATATCGTCGCAGGGGCCTCCTTCTTATTGGATGTCTGTCTGTCCGATGAAATGCAAGCGCGTCATGATGGGTTTGAGCCCATTTTGATAGCGCCCCCTGCCCCCGCGGAACGCGGTCTTTTGGCAGATGAGTTTACAGGTGCAAATGCAAAAGCTCGACTGGTGACAAACGGCTTGCATGACCTTGCACGCGCGCGCGATGTCACCTTTTTTGATGCAGGATCGATTATCGAGACATCACAGACAGACGGTATTCATTTCGATGAGACCGCCCATGGTGTTTTAGGAAACGCCATGGCACGTTTCATTCTTGAGGAAACTACACCTGAGTGAACCGGTCCGCGCGCTTTGGTTTATGTCACGGCGCGCGTGATCATCACGCCTAAAGCAGCGGATGTCCCCGTGAGAACGCCCCCCCAAATCACATCGACAGCGACCATCGTAGGATCCCATCGCGTGAGGGTCGCATAATTGGTAAACTCGTAAGTGCCATAAGCCATCATACCAAGCAGTGCTGCTTTGGCGAAGACAGTGAGAATTGATCCAGTTTCAAGAGCGGGCCAAGACACAAAGAACAATAGACCACCGATATAGGCCAAATAGAATACGGCGGCGGGGCCTATTCTAAAGTCTTGCAGCAACCAGTCATCTAGGCGCGCTTCAAAAATCGGGCGCATCACAGTTTTCAAGAAAACAACATCGATGCCCAAGAACACAATGACTGTTGAGATGTAAAGAATGATGAGCTGCATAACGCCTCCTGTTATAAAGAGTACGCATCACATCACCTTTTGGATCACGTCCCGTCGAAGGAATCTGGGCTTTTGCCCATCGGGATTTGTGACGACGTGTAATATGGCGCGGACCGTCGCACTGTACGGAGTACGGCAGGTGCGTCAGAATATCCCGTCGCGGTCGGTACGCCACAGCAAACAACGCCATTGTAACGGATCGGTTGCGTGCCCGCAGGACAGTAATTTTCGACGTTCTTTTCATAGCCAAATAGCGTGACATTTGGACTATAGGGTTGCGTTTCACCTGCAAATGCGGGGGCCGACACAGCGGCAAATGCAAGGGCAACCAAAGTGGATTTCAACATCATTTCTACACTCCAAACATAACCGAGCTTAGCTCAACCTGACATAAAGGTAGCCTACGAGGTCTGGTGGGTCAATTTTCGTCTGCCACAAAATGGAGCCTATTGGCCCGACTTTAGAAACCTTAACCGTCAAATGGCTTTATTGTTCTGAATTAATCAACAATCTACCGCTTGCGAACCAGTTCGACCAATTCACATTTGGGCCCAGTTTCCCGATGGACGCAACGACCGATTTCCACCCATTCGGCGGGGTCAAACTCAGGGAAAAACGTCTCGGCCCCGTCAACTTCCAAATCGACTTCGGTGATCAAAAGCCGATCCGCCATCGGCAGCATCGCGTCATAAATACCAAACCCGCCCATGCCGTAGATCCGCGCATAGATGCTTTGTTCGGCAAATGAGATGGCATCATCAAGCGTTGGGAACACATGCTCATGGTCGACACCTTGACTGGAAACCACCAAATTCAGTCTATTTTTGAGTGGCTTGAACGGAAGGCTGTCCCAAGTGTTGCGCCCCATAATGCAAGCCCCGCCCATGGTTTCGCGCTTGAAAAACCCAAGATCTTCAGGCGCATACCACGGAATTTCATTGTCCTTACCGATAGCCCCATTGCGATCACGGGCGACGATCAATGTAATCATGTCAAATGTCCTTTAAACGGCGACGGGCGCTTTGATCATCGGATCGGGGTCATAATTGAGCACCTCGAAATCCTCGTATTTAAAATCAAACAAGGATTTTACATCGGGGTTCAATCGCATCTGCGGCAAGGCTTTAGGACTACGCGACAGCTGTAGATCGACCTGTTCCAGATGGTTCGAATAAATATGCGCATCGCCGATGGAATGGACAAAATCACCCGGTTCATAGCCTGTGACTTGCGCGAGCATCAGCAACAACATCGAATAAGACGCGATGTTGAACGGCACGCCAAGAAACATATCGGCAGAGCGTTGGTAGAGCTGTAGATGCAGTTTGCCGCCCAAAATTTTAACCTGCCAAAGAGTATGACAGGGCGGCAAAGCCATGTTCGGCACATCAGCCGGATTCCATGCGGACACCATCAAACGGCGGCTGTCAGGCGATGTCTTGATCATATCCAACAGATTTTGAATTTGATCGACTGAGTTTGCAATGAACAAAGGTTCGCCGTTCAATGTCTCGTTGGTTTTCTCAAGCGCTGGAAAGCGACGCCATTGATGGCCGTAAACCGGACCTAGATCGCCGCGCTCATCCGCCCACTCATTCCAGATCGAGACGCCGTTGTCTTTGAGGTATTTGATGTTCGTATCGCCAGCCAGAAACCATAAAAGTTCGTGCATAATGGACCGCAGATGCAATTTCTTGGTGGTCACCAAGGGGAATCCATCTGCCATGGAATAACGGGCCTGCAGTCCGAAATATGAAATCGTGCCAGTGCCTGTGCGATCGGTCGTCCGTTCGCCTTTTTCCAAAATGGTTCTTAATTGATCGTGATACTGCTGCACCTGTTGCCCCCTATTTGGCGTTGCCCGACATTTGTAGGGACAATCGCGCGATGTGCAAAGGGGCTGTTCGATGTTTCCACTTAGATTCTGTTTGCCGCTGCGCTAAGGTTTGGCAAAGACGCAAAGGAAGTCAGTTATGAAATATCTACACACAATGGTGCGCGTGAAGGATTTGGAAAAATCCATGGCGTTTTTCGAACTTTTGGGCCTCAAGGAAATCAAACGCTCAGACCACGAAGGTGGACGATTCTCGCTTATATTCATGGCGGCTGAGGGCAACGAGGACTGCCCTGTTGAGCTAACCTATAACTGGGATGGCGATGACGCTTTGCCCGCGGATGGGCGGCACTTTGGTCATTTGGCCTATGAAGTCAAAAATATCTACGAGCTTTGCCAAACACTTATGGATAACGGCGTGACGATCAACCGCCCACCACGCGACGGGCACATGGCCTTTGTGCGCTCGCCCGACAATATTTCGATCGAATTGCTGCAAGAGGGTGAAGCCCTTGCCCCAGCAGAGCCTTGGGCATCGATGCAAAACACGGGTCATTGGTAGGCCCCTGACCGCGCCCAACGGAAAAAAGAACAAAAAAATGGCGCTCTCGCTCTTACCGGCGGGGGCGCTTGCATATGAATGATCGTATTTTAAGAGATGTGTGACGGAATGGACATTCTGTCCAAAATCACGTCGTTTAGTAGATATAGCGGATCTGATCGGTCCAATACCGCTCAACGCGGCGTAGGGATATATTGATCTCATCGATATCCGCTGGGGTCAAAACGGCTCTCTTTTCAAGACCTTCTGCATGGCGCTCGAAAAGATCTGTGACAGTATCGGACACGTGACGACCCTTTTCTGTCAGCTTTACGCGTACAGAGCGGCGATCAATTTCGCAGCGCTGGTGGTGCATATAGCCCATATCGACCAGTTTTTTCAGGTTATAACTGACATTCGATCCCTGATAGTATCCGCGGGATTTCAGTTCGCCTGCCGTCACTTCATTTTCGCCCACATTGAACAAAAGAAGTGCCTGAACGGCATTTATTTCGAGAACGCCAACACGTTCGAATTCATCCTTGATCACGTCAAGTAGAAGTCGGTGCAATCGTTCCACCAAAGAGAGGGCTTCTAGATATTGCCCCATAAACGTTTCGTTCGATTTTGAAATCGTTGAATGCATATTCATTCGTCACTCCGCCTTAGGCTTGTAGGCGTTCAACTTGACTGCAATTCCCCAAAATTCGGTTAAACGTCTTCGCTTTTTTTAGACAAAAGCGAGTTTACTTGATGATGGTTAATCAAAATCAACATTCATGAACAAATTCATACACTTATTTGGCGTCGAAATCAGTGTCATCCACCATGTGCAACGCCTGTTTTATCAGCAAAAGCCAAGAGTAAGTCCAGCGTCGGCTTCAGTTCAGCAGGGACGGCGTGTTGACCGGTAGCCCAAGCCAGTAAATCTTGATCATGCTCTGACATCAGCATTTCAAAATCATCGAGTTCCTGCGGCGTCATCAACGCCAAATGTGCATCAGCATAACCACCGATCAAAAGATCCATTTCTTTGATGCCACGACGCCAAGCGCGAATTTTCAGGCGTTTCAGGCGGTGTTCGTGAGTCTCAGTGGACGCTGGTGCTGACATGTCGGTCTCCATTTTGCACAGTTTTTGCACTTTGGCCCCCAGATGTGCAAGGGACGTCTTGGCGCGGCGTGATTGCAGGTCTATCAATGCTGCGAAATTCAATCCTAAAAGGTACCGTTATGTCATTTCTCTCCGAAACACTCGCCCGCGTCAAACCTTCCCCGACCATCGCGGTCACAACAAAGGCGCAGGAGTTGAAAGCGGCCGGATTGGACGTGATCGGATTGGGTGCCGGCGAGCCTGATTTTGATACACCTGAGAACATCAAAGCCGCAGCAGTACGCGCAATTGAAACGGGCAAAACCAAATACACAGCCGTCGATGGCATTATTGAGTTGAAACAGGCGATCTGTGCGAAACTCAAGCGTGACAATGGGTTGGACTATGACCCCAAACAGGTGTCTGTGTCTTCTGGCGGCAAACAAGTGCTATACAACGCCTTGAAAGCGACCTGTAACCCTGGCGACGAAGTGATCATCCCAGCACCCTATTGGGTGTCCTATCCCGATATGGTTTTGCTGGCAGGCGGCACGCCGGTGGCTGTTGAAGGCACATTGGCGAACAACTTTAAGATCACAGCAGACCAGTTAGAAGCGGCCATCACGCCGAAAACAAAATGGCTGATTTTCAATTCGCCATCGAATCCGACAGGCGCGGGATATAGCCACGACGAGCTGAAAGCGCTGACAGACGTCTTGCTGCGCCATCCGCATGTTTGGGTGATGACAGATGACATGTATGAACACCTTGCCTTTGACGGGTTCGAATTTTGTACCCCTGCACAAGTGGAACCAAAGCTGTACGACCGCACGCTGACCGTCAATGGCGTGTCCAAAGCCTATGCGATGACAGGCTGGCGGATCGGTTATGCGGCGGGGCCAGTGGAATTGATCAATGCAATGCGCAAGGTGCAATCACAATCCACATCGAACCCCTGCTCTATCTCGCAATATGCCGCTGTCGAGGCATTGAACGGCCCGCAAGATTACTTGGCTGTGAATAATGAAACGTTCGTGCGCCGCCGCAATTTGGTGGTATCGATGCTCAACGATATCGATGGCGTCACCTGTCCTACACCAGAGGGTGCGTTTTATGTCTATCCTGACATCGCGGGCTGCATCGGCAAAACATCGAAAGCGGGCACAGTGATCACCAATGACGAAGATTTCGCGACAGCGCTGTTGGAAGAAACCGGCGTGGCGGTGGTGTTTGGCGCGGCCTTTGGACTTAGCCCCAATTTCCGCGTGTCCTATGCAACGTCAGATGAGGCACTTTTGGAAGCCTGCACGCGCATTCAAACCTTCTGCGCGGCATTGACGTAAGCCACTCTGGCATCTGCGCTTTGGGACTGGTAGCATGTTCCCAAAGCGTAAAACACGCTAGAGAATATCGGTGAAACACGAGTAACAATCGAGATTTGGCATGAGCGCAGAGCTGCCCGACTACTATTTCCGCGTGCGTGAGAACGGCGCTTTTGTCTATCGTGTGGACACAGAAAACCGTCAACGTCGCATCGAGATGGATCAAATCGCCGTTGTGAACATCAAAAACGGCGATGTGAAACCCCATGGCGGGCGTGAACTATCTGAGCAAGATATGTTGGCGATCGACAATTGGATGGCGGATCGCGTGGCCCTTTTGGCGCAGCGTGACATCGACGATATTCATCGTGCCGTTGATTACCTAAACCTGACGACACATTGGGCACAATCGCGCGCCACGCCGGATCAGCTTGAAAACGTCACCGACGCGCTGTTGTTGGCGATGCATGATCTGCGCACTGTTTTGGTGCGCAAAAAAGCAGATCGCATCCTTAAAACAGACGACTGATCGTCCCTTAGGATGCTCCCTAAGACGACGAAGCGATCCGAGATTTATAGCGCCAAAACCGTATCCCCATCAGCACCCAAGCGACACTGAGACCGACCAAAAGGCCGACCCAGACGCCACTCGCGCCCCAATTGATCACAAATCCAAACAGATAGGCCACGGGCAAACCGATGGCCCAATAGGAAAACGTCGCTTGCCACATCGGCACAGCAGTGTCTTGCAGGCCGCGCAGCAATGACAGCGCTATGACTTGCCCGCCGTCTGAAAATTGAAACAGTGCAGAGAACAACAAAAGAACCACACCAATGCGCAGCACTTCGGCGCGTGCTGGCTCATCCGGAGCAATAAACAACCCGACTAAAGCTTCGCCAAAGGTCAGATAGACAAGACAGGTCACAGTTGCCATGACAAAGGACATGCACGTCACGACCAATGCACCACGGCGCAAATCAGCTTCATCGCCGCGACCAAAAGCATTGCCTGCGCGAATGGTTGCAGCCTGCGCCAATCCGAGCTGCATCATAAAGGCGATGGCTGACAATTGCAGCGCAATCCCGTGCGCCGCCAAGGTCGCCGTTCCAATCCAGCCCATCATAATGGCGGCAACGTTGAACAAGCTCACTTCGGCCAAAGATGTCAGACCAATTGGCAACCCCATTTTAAAGACAGTGCCGAAGATGTCCCAATCAGGTTTGAACAAATTGCGGAACAATTCATTTTCTGGCGTGGCAATCTGGGCATAAATGACCAAGCCGATCATCATCAATGTGCTGACAATGAAAGACGCCAAACCGGCGCCCAACATGCCCATTTCAGGAAAACCAAAGTTGCCAAAAATAAACAGGTAATTCAGGCCAAAATTCACCACAACAGCCGCCATGACAGCCATTAAAACTACCCGCGTACGTTCAAGCGCTGAGAAATAGGACCGAAACACTTGCACGATCAACGCCGGAGCCATCTCAAACCCTGTGATCATCAAATAGGGCTGTGCCAAGGCTGCGATATGCGGCTCTTGGCCCAGCGCGATCAATGCCGCTTCCGAGAACAAAAAGATCGGATAGACCAGCACTGCGAAAATCACCGACAGCCACATCGCCATACGCGTGGCACGGCGCACCAAAGTGGTATTTTGCGCCCCCAAAGCCTTGGCCACAATCGGCATGACGGCAAAAGCAAAACCGCAAAGCAAAATAAACGTCACGAACCAATAGCCCGACGCCAACACAAGTGCCGCCAGTTCATCCAGCCCGTACCACCCCATCATGATAACGTCTGTCATATGCACAGCAAACTGCGCCAATTGACTGCCAGCAAGCGGCAAGCCAAGCGTCAAGACGGAACGCAAATGCGTGCCGTAACTGCGTTGCGGAAACGTGCTTTGATCTAGAGCGGGTTGGTTCTGTATCTGTGTCATACCCAGCCTATACGTTCAAAAACTTGGACCGCCGAGTCAAAAATGCCCCCAGCGGCCCGACAAATTCAAATAGGTATCATCACATTTTGTGACGGCTGCGGGTTTTCAATGGCGCTTCACTGCGTATTATCTTGGTTTAACGCCGCCGCGCAGGGCGCAAACGCGTCACGTCAAAACCGTTCCATGTCAAAATATCCCGCGCCGCTTTGCGTTTGTCTGACGGAATATCAAGGCTGCGGCTGAGCACATGTGCCTTGCCTGTCGGCGTCGCGATCACGGCCACATCATAGGTCTGGTCAACCCAGAGCACCCATAATGCGTCACCTGCGAATTCAAAGCGCCCCGGCCCCACACGTTTGGCCACGCCGCGCCGCACATCGCCATCGGCACAAGGCCCTTCGGTGAGGATCATATCGCCGCTGGATTGTTGACTGAACGTCACCGCTCCCAGCACACAAGAGGCGCCCTCGGGCACATAGGCTTCGACCTCATACCAGCGCCCTGAAAACTTGGCGGGATCAAAATTTGCCATCGATGACATCGCAACTGATTGGTCGCGCGTGCCTTGCGTTTGATTTGGCGTAGCTTGCAAACAGCCTGACATCGCAAATGCAAACGCAGCAGAACTTGCCGCGCGCAAGATCAATCCACGCATAGCGTCACCTCGCGCCCTGAGCTGTCCAAAATAGCGTTGCAGCCGAACAATGGCGTCACGGGCGCGCAAGACTTGCTGCGCGCCAAGCACTGACTGTCGCAATCTGTTGACTTACTGCATGATTTGCCCGCGTCTTTCGGCCTTTCGAAACACACTTTCAAGCCTGCAATCCCGCCGACCGCGTATTGCCCGCCTCTGGCCAAACAGCTTTGCTCCGCTTGGGCCGCGGCAGCAGGATTGTAGCCCGCCAAACCGTAATCTTGTGTTTGCGAGGTATCATCTGATGGCACACATGCGGCGAGCGCCACAATGGCAGCCAGCGCCACCATATTTAAGCGCGCAAACACGCCCATCAAAACGGCAACGCATGGGCGCGATACGCCGCTGTGATGTCACCCAACACATCGTCCGACAATTCGAGTGTCGCGCCGTCTATCGATTTTTTCAACTGCTCAACAGAGGTGCCGCCGATGATGGGCATCACTTTGAAAGGCCGCGTCAATGTCCAAGCAATCGCCATAGCGGTTGGATCAAGACCATGCTTGGCCGCCACATCTACATAGGCCTGCGTCGCGGCCCATGTTTGCGGCGTGACGCGCCCGCCAAGATTGCCATTAATCGCCAAACGCGTGCCCTCGGCCACGGTGGTCCCGCCATTGTACTTGCCGGTCAAAAGACCGCAGCCCAAACACGAATAAGCCAGCAGCGTGACGGTCTCATGCACAGCCAACTCGCCAAGATCGTTGTCATATAGACGGCACAGCAAAGAATACTCGTTTTGAATGGTTTCCATGCGCGGCCCGCCAGTTTCTTCGGCCACACGCAGCCAATTGGCCATGCCCCAAGCGGATTCGTTTGACGTGCCATAAGCACGCACTTTGCCCGCCTTTTGTAGATCGGCCATTTTCTCGGTCACGGCACGCATATTGTCCAAGATTTGTTCTTTGGGCGGCTGCTGTGATGGATCAAAGGTCCAGTGTTGGCGGAAATGATAAGAGCCGCGATTGGGCCAGTGCAATTGATACAGATCGACGTAATCCGTCTGCAACCGCTTGAGCGAGGCCTCCAAATGGCTTTCAAGCGAGGCTGGCGTGATTTCCTCAGGCCCGAAGAAACCAGAACCCGCGATCTTGGTCGCCAGCACCCAGTCTTTGCGCTTACCAGAACGCGCGAAATAGTCACCGATGATGCTTTCAGTTCCCCCTGCGGTCTCAACCTTCAGCGGATTCACCGGATACATTTCTGCGGTATCCATGAAATTTATGCCCGCATCCAAGGCGTGATCGATTTGCGCGTGCCCCTCAGCCAATGTGTTTTGTGTGCCCCATGTCATAGACCCCAAACAGATTTCGGAAACTTTGATGTCAGTCTTGCCAAGTGTGCTGTAGCGCATGGATGCGTCCTCAAGTTCAGTCATAAATTGTCAGCGCCATCCTATTGGTAAGTTGCCAGAACTCAAGGCACCATTGGCGGATCAGCTGTAAAGAAACCGTGGGGCATAACTCCTCGGCGAAAATGGTCAATTCAGGCTGTGAAACACAAGCCTCTGGCCCTTTTGTCCAAGGACCGTTAGGACAGGGAAATCAATTCACATGACGCACCGCACGGGACTTATCATGGCACGCACGCTCATCACATCCGCCTTGCCCTACATCAATGGCATCAAACACCTTGGAAATCTTGTGGGCTCGCAATTGCCTGCCGATCTATACGCACGCTATTGTCGTGCGCGTGGGGATGAGGTCTTGTTTTTATGCGCGACAGATGAACATGGCACGCCTGCTGAAATCGCCGCCCAAAAAGCGGGAAAACCCGTGGCAGAGTATTGCGCCGAATTGCACGAGGTTCAGGCCGAGATCGCCGCAGGTTTTCGCCTGTCTTTTGATCACTTCGGGCGCTCTTCGTCAGATCAAAACCGCAAACTGACACAGCATTTCGCCAAGCGCCTGTTCGACGAGGGCCTTGTTGAGGAAGTGTCCGAGACCCAAGTCTATTCCGAAACAGATGGCCGCTTTTTGCCTGACCGCTATATCGAAGGCACCTGCCCCAACTGTGGCTACGATTCCGCGCGTGGCGATCAATGTGACGACTGCACCAAACAGCTTGATCCAACAGATTTGATCAATCCACGATCCACCATTTCCGGTGCCACGGATTTGGAAGAACGCGAGACCAAACACTTGTACTTGCGCCAGTCCAAAATGCGCGAGGCGCTCAACACTTGGATTGACGCGAAAAAAGACTGGCCGGTCCTGACCACCTCCATTGCAAAAAAATGGCTCAATGATGGGGACGGCTTGCAAGACCGCGGCATCACCCGTGATCTCAAATGGGGCGTGCCTGTGCAAAAAGGCGATGCACCATGGGAGGGCATGGAAGGCAAAGTGTTCTACGTTTGGTTCGATGCGCCAATTGAATACATCGCTTGTGCGAATGAATGGACCGATGCAAACGGCTTGACGGATGCTGATTGGGAACGCTGGTGGCGCACTGATAAAGGGGCCGATGATGTGCGCTATGTGCAATTCATGGGCAAAGACAATGTGCCGTTTCACACCCTATCCTTTCCTGTGACCATGCTTGGGTCCAACGAGCCATGGAAGATGGTCGATTACATCAAGTCGTTCAACTACCTGAACTACGATGGCGGGCAATTCTCGACCTCTCGTGGACGTGGGGTATTCATGGACCAAGCCCTGTCTTTGCTGCCGGCGGATTACTGGCGCTGGTGGCTCTTGTCTCATGCGCCTGAAAGCTCGGATTCTGAATTCACGTGGGAAAATTTCCAGCAATCGGTGAACAAAGACCTGTCTGACGTGCTGGGCAACTTTGTGTCACGCATCACCAAATTCTGTCGTTCTAAATACTCTGAAGCGGTCCCTGCTGGGGGAGCATTTGGCCCAATCGAAGCTGCACTTATCGCAGATTTGACAGAAAAATTAAAAACGTATGAGACTCATCTGTCTGATATGGAAGTGCGCAAATCCGCCAATGCTCTGCGCGCGATTTGGGTTGCTGGCAATGAATATCTGCAAAACACTGCCCCTTGGGCGACATTCAAAACCGACCCAGATCAAGCCGCAGCACAGGTGCGTTTGGGTCTGAACCTGATCGGGCTTTACGCGCGCCTGTCCGCGCCCTTCATCCCTGATACGGCCGAAAAAATCAAAACGGCATTGAACATGTCCGATCTCGATTGGCCCACAGACATAGCAGCCACATTAAGTGAATTCAAAGAAGGCCATGCGTTCACCGTGCCAGAAAACCTGTTTGTCAAAATTGACGACGATCAGCGTGTAGAATGGCAAGAAAAATTTGCAGGCAAACGCGAAGACTAATCCGCGCAAAAATGTAGAATTCAAAAAAGTTAAGCCCCTCGCCTTGGCGGGGGGCTTTTGCGTTTACGCGTCTGGATTGAATGCCATGATGCAAATCCCATCCGCATATCCGCGCATTATCCCTTAAGCCAGACAGCTCTAAGCAAATGGCCCTAAGGAGATATAGGAATACGAAGGGGGATACGAACACAACATACCAGCCTAAGCTTTTGTTATGCCACAATAATAATGTGTAAAATGGTGCTGCTAGGGAGAATTGAACTCCCGACCTCGTCATTACCAATGACGCGCTCTACCACTGAGCTACAGCAGCACTGTGGGGCGCTAATTAGCTTTGAACGGGGGGCTGTGCAAGAACCTTTTCGCTAAAATCGACTTTGCCGCGTGTTTTTATCTGGCGGCATCACAAACAGCACGGACCAGACGAAGCCCATAAGGCCACATCTTGAGCAGAATTCCCCTATAAAATGCGTTCTGCGGCACTGGACGCGATTGCACCCATTGGCTACACGTCATTCATGGAAAATAAATCTGTCCCCCAAAAGCCCGCCAAAAAACCTGTGTCAGCGCGCGACGCACGCTTGAAAGCAGCGCTCAAGGCCAATTTAGGACGGCGCAAGCAATTGAGCCGCGCCAAAGCAGCTTCGGATAAGACAGAGACACAGAGCGAATGAGGCACGAGTAATGGATTCTATTTTGGTAAGAGGCGGCGGGCCTTTGAGTGGCGACATCGAGATCGCGGGCGCAAAGAACGCCTGTTTGACATTGATGCCCGCGACATTGTTGTCAGACGAACCTTTGACGCTCACCAACGCGCCGCGTCTGTCAGATATCAAAACGATGACAGCCTTGCTGGAATCGCTGGGGGCCGAAATCAGCTCGATGCACGAGGGCAAAGTGCAAACTATGTCCTGCCACGGCGATCTAAACCCGATCGCAGACTACGAAATCGTACGCAAAATGCGGGCGTCCAACTTGGTGCTTGGGCCGCTTTTGGCGCGTCTTGGTCATGCGGTTGTGTCCCTGCCCGGCGGTTGCGCGATTGGCGCACGTCCAATGGATTTGCATGTTGATGCGCTGACCGCACTGGGCGCAGAGATTGAATTACGTGATGGATACCTGCATGCCAAAACGCAAGGCGGCCTTAAGGGCGCCGTGCACAAAATGCGCTTTGCTTCTGTGGGCGCGACCGAAAACTTTGTGATGGCCGCGACATTGGCCAAGGGCACATCCGTATTGGAAAACGCCGCACGCGAACCTGAGATCGTTGATCTTGTGTCCTGTTTGAAAAAGATGGGCGCGCAGATTGAAGGCGAAGGCACCTCGCGCATCGAAATCCAAGGTGTTGATCGCTTGCACGGCGCCACGCATCCCGTGGTTACAGATCGTATCGAACTTGGTACATTCATGCTGGCGCCTGCGATTTGCGGCGGCGAGGTCACCTGTTTGGGGGGCAAGATGTCTTTGGTCGAAAGCTTTGCTGAAAAACTGGACGCGGCTGGTATTTCCGTTGTGGAAAATGCGCGTGGCCTGACCGTGTCGCGCAAAGGCGACCGCGTGCAAGCCGTCGATGTTGTGACAGAACCTTTCCCCGGTTTTCCAACCGATTTGCAGGCGCAAATGATGGCGCTGCTTTGCACCGCTGAAGGCACCTCACATCTGGAAGAAACTATTTTTGAAAACCGCTTTATGCATGCACCGGAATTGACACGCATGGGGGCGAATATCGAAGTCCATGGCGGCAAGGCCATCGTACACGGTGTGGACCGCCTCAAGGGCGCGCAAGTCATGGCCACAGATTTGCGGGCTTCTGTATCGTTGATCCTTGCGGGACTGGCGGCTGAGGGCGAAACTCTGGTCAGCCGCGTCTATCACTTGGACCGTGGCTATGAATTTGTTGAGAAAAAGCTCTCAGGTATTGGGGCACATATTGAACGAGTACAGGCATAAACCATGACCGAAGATGCACGTTTCGAAGATGGCGGCGATCAACCTTTACGTCTTAAAGCGCTCGACGCCGAGGACTTAAAAATTCTATCCGCACTCTGCCAGGACGCTGTCGTGCCGATGGGAGAAATTTCCTATGACGCAGGGCAGCGCCGGTTCGCGATGTTGCTCAACCGGTTCCGCTGGGAAGATGTAGATCGTGCGGCCAAACGATCCCGACCAGTGGAGCGCGTGCAATCTGTGCTGTTGTTTGACGACGTTATGTCCGCTAAATCATCAGGCGTATCTGCCGCCGACAAAGACACCATTATTTCGGTGTTGGCCGTGACCTTTGCAGCGGGAGAAGACGGTGCAGGTGCGGTTCAGATCACTTTGGCTGGGGATGGCGATATTTTGCTTGATGTCGAGGCGTTGGACGTGACGTTGAAAGACGTGACGCGCCCCTATGTTGCCCCATCAAAGAAACAGCCGGATCATTCCGTGTAATCACTCCAAATCACCACGGCCTGTCTCTTTAAGTCTGCGCATAGCACTATTTCGCAACGGCACATATCGCATCGGCTCATAAATGTGCCCCCTGCCCAAGATGTATAGGTTTTGGATGATATAACACCACCAAGTGCAGCGAAAGACAGCCCGCGCTTGAGCCTCACGTCCTGCCACGCTATGTGAAGATCAAGGAGAACGTGATGCCACATTTTTTGAACACCCAAGACGCCGATTTTGAAGCCCGCTTTGTTGAGCTGCTCGCGATGAAACGCGAAGACAGCCCAGATGTGGATCATATCGTGGCGGGCATCATTGCCGATGTGCGCGCACGCGGTGACGAGGCGGTGCTTGAACTCACGGCCAAATTCGACCGGATGCCCCTGACGGCTGAGGGCCTGCGCTTCACTGACGACGAAATTAACGCCTATTGCGCTCAGGTATCGCCTATGGATCGCGCAGCCCTTGAGCTGGCCGCAACGCGCATCCGCGACTATCACATTCGCCAAATGCCCGACGACAAAATGTGGACGGATATGGACGGGGCCACGCTGGGCTGGCGCTGGACACCTGTCTCTGCGGCGGGACTTTACGTGCCCGGTGGCGTTGCGACTTACCCAAGTTCCGTCTTGATGAACGCCGTGCCAGCCAAGGTTGCGGGCGTCAAACGGCTGGCCATCACGGTGCCGACCCCTGATGGCGTGGTAAACCCGCTTGTATTGATGGCAGCACGGATTGCGGGCGTTGACGAAATTTACCGCATCGGCGGCGCGCAAGCGATTGCCGCCCTGGCTTATGGGACAGAAACCATTCCACCCGTCGATAAGATCACCGGACCGGGGAATGCTTTTGTTGCTGCCGCCAAGCGACGTGTCTTTGGCAAGGTTGGCATCGATATGATCGCTGGCCCGTCCGAGATTTTGGTGATCGCAGACGCAGATAACGACCCAGATTGGATCGCTGTCGATTTGCTGTCGCAGGCCGAACATGACGAGAGCGCCCAATCTGTTTTGATCACCACGGATGCCAGCTTTGGTGCGGCAGTCGCGGCGGCAGTGGACAAGCGCCTAGAGACGTTGGAGCGCCGCGTGATCGCTGGCAAGTCTTGGGCCGATTTCGGTGCCATTATTGTGGTGAAAGATCTTGAGGAGGCTGTGACCCTATCAGATCGCTTTGCGCCAGAGCACTTGGAACTTTGTGTTGCAGATCCTGATGAGTTGTCTTTGGACATCAACCACGCGGGCGCTATTTTCTTGGGAGCCTACACGCCTGAGGCCATCGGCGATTATGTCGGCGGTCCCAACCATGTTTTGCCAACAGCACGCTCGGCGCGGTTCTCGTCTGGCCTATCTGTTTTAGACTTCCTCAAACGGACAACTTTGGCCAAGATGTCTCCATCTGCGCTGAAAGCAATTGGTCCGGCGGCAGAACGTTTGGCCAAATCTGAAAGCCTAGAAGCGCATGGTCTGTCGATCCGCGCACGGCTGGACCGGTTGAATGGTGAGGGCGATGAGTAAACTTGTAGCGATCAAAATTGACGACCGCGGTCTCACTGCGCCCACACCAGAAATCGAACAAGAGCGCAAAGTTGCGATTTTCGACCTATTAGAAGACAACAGCTTTACCCTGCCTGAGCGGGATGATCGAGATGTCCCCAAAGGGCCGTTTAAACTGCTGTTGTGTATCAAAGAGCGCAGGCTTGTGTTTGATCTGTCCAATGAGGCGGATGTCACCCAAGCTGAATTTCACTTGTCACTTGGGCCATTTCGCCAAGTCGTCAAAGACTATTTCCAGATTTGCGAAAGCTACTTTGACGCTGTGAAACAAATGGCTCCGGGACAGATAGAGGCCATCGACATGGCGCGGCGTGGTATCCACAATGAAGGCGCACGCGTGCTGCAAGAACGGCTTGAAGGTAAAGCCGATGTTGATCTGGACACAGCGCGGCGATTGTTTACACTGATCTGTGTATTGCATTGGGGAGCGTAAGCTTTGGCGACAAAAATGCCCAGTTCGATCCTATTTTGCTGCGACCATAATGCATTGCGCTCGCCCATGGCCGAAGCCATGATGAAGCAGCTTTATGGCACCGAAGCCTACGTCCAATCCGCAGGTGTGATGAACGATTTGGATATTGATGGTTTTGCCGTCTACGTGTGCCAAGAGATCGGCGTGGAATTGTCGCGCCACAAAGCGCGCTCGTTTCAAGACCTGCAAGAGATCGGCGAACATATGTCGTCTTATGATTTGATCATCGCGCTCTCGCCCGCGTCACATCACAAAGCGTTAAACCTGACGAAACTGTTTCACATCGATGTCGAATACTGGCCCATCACGGACCCAACGGGATCCGGTGAAAATCGCGAAACCAAGCTTGACGCTTATCGCAGCACCCGTGATCAAATTAAAACGCGTATGATCGAACGCTTTGGCCTCCCCAAACATCCTACGCCCTAGATTCGACAGGGCTTGGTGCCTCTAATAGGGATCAAATTTCCATTTTCTGTTGCTCTAGCGACAGATTTGGTAAAAAACCATCCGAAAACGCCCGCCCTGCCCTAAATGGCGCTTGAAAAGCGTAAGCCAAAGGCGCATTTACTGCACGCCCACACTATGGTGGGTGAATTTTACAGGAGTGAACATGGCCAAGGAAGAAATGCTCGAATTTCCCGGTGTCGTTAAGGAACTCTTGCCGAACGCGACATTTCTGGTCGAGCTGGAAAACGGCCATACGATCATCGCTCACACGGCAGGCAAAATGCGTAAGAACCGTATCCGCGTTCTCGCAGGTGACAAAGTTCAAGTCGAAATGACACCATACGATCTGACCAAAGGTCGGATCAATTACCGCTTCCGTTAATCGGATCGCAGCGGTTCACATGAAACTGATCCTCGGTTCAGGCAGCCCGCGCCGGAAGGAACTTCTGGCGCAGCTCGGCCTTACCCCCGATGACATCCGGTCTCCTGACATTGATGAGACGCCCCTCAAAGGCGAATTGCCGCGCCCCTATTGCGCGCGCATGGCCCGCGAAAAGGCGCAAGCGGTGCCCCGCACGCAGGACGAAGTGGTCTTATGCGCGGATACCACTGTCGCGCTTGGGCGTCGCGTCATGGGAAAACCTCAAGACGAAAAAGAAGCCGCAGAATTTTTGCTGGCCATGTCAGGGCGTCGCCACAAAGTGATCACTGCCGTGGCCGTGGCCCGTGGCGATTTGGTCTATGAGGCCGATGTCGTCACAGTCGTGAAAATGAAGCGCCTGTCTGATGTTGAGCTCAACACCTATTTGGCCTCAAACGATTGGCAAGGCAAAGCGGGCGGATATGGCATCCAAGGGCTTGCGGGGGCTTTCATCCCGTGGATCCAAGGCAGCTATTCCGCTGTGATGGGCCTGCCCGTGGCTGAAACGGCCACCCTGCTGACCGCAGCTGGCTACCCCGTATACGGAGATCCCTCATGATCGGTACAGTCATCGCCCTAGGCATGATCAAAAACCAAAAAGCCGCCGCCTTTATCAAAGATGGCCGTTTGGAAGATCTCATCGTTGACGCCTCTGGCGACGACGCCCCGCCCGCAATTGGCTCGATTTATCGCGCTCGTGGAGGGCGGATGCTCAAAGGCATGGGCGGCGCGATGCTGGACATGCCGAATAATGAGAGCGCTTATTTGAAAGGCAACAAGGGCCTCAAACCCGGTGCCCCGATGCTAGTGCAGGTCACGCATATGTCCGAAGATGGCAAAGCCGTTCCTGTCACAACGCGTCTGATTTTCAAATCAAAATACGCCATCATCACGCCTGACGCGCCGGGTTTGAACATTTCGCGCGCGATTCGCGACGACGACGAGTTGCTGCGCCTGCATGATCTGGCCAATGCGGGTATGGAAGGCGCGGACGAGACCATGGGGCTTATTTTACGGTCTGCCTGTGAGGGTGCAAACAGCGCAGAGATCGCCGACGACATCGCAAATATGCGTGGTCTGGCCGAAGCTGTCACAGCGGATATCGCGGGCGCGCCTGAATTGTTGCTGGATGGTCCCGATGCTTGGGATGCGGCATGGCGTGATTGGGACAAACCTGATGTGTTTGACGACTCTGAAGACGCCTTTGACAATTACGGCGTTTACGAGCTGATCGATGATGTGATTTCCACGCGCGTGTCGCTGAAAACCGGTGGCCATGCCTATATCGAACCGACCCGCGCTTTGGTCTCGGTCGATGTGAACACAGGCGGCGAATTTTCTGCCGCCGCCGGCCTGAAAGCCAATATGGCACTGGCCCGTGATTTGCCGCGCCAACTGCGCCTGCGCGGTCTTGCCGGTCAAATCACCATCGACCTGGCCCCTATGCCGAAAAAAGAACACCGGGCCTTTGAACAATCCCTGCGTGCGGCCTTCAAAGCCGATGGGTCTGAAGTTGTTTTGGCGGGTTTCACACCCTTGGGTCACTACGAGATTCAAAAGAAACGCGAGCGTGTTCCTCTTCAGGACATCCTGAAATGAGTTGTCCGATCTGTCAAAAAGAGGGCGATGTCAAATATCGCCCTTTCTGCTCGAAACGTTGCGCTGATGTTGATCTTTCGCGTTGGCTGAGCGGGACTTACGCCGTGCCAAGTATGCGTGAAGAAGACCCAGAAGAAGTCATGCGCGCCTATGAAGAAGGCCAACGCATCGCACAAAATGACCTATTGGATGGGCTGATAAAAAAACCCCACTAAATGTGCACTTTACCTCTGGACACCACCCGTAACGAAGACTAAACAACGCGAACCCAGAACGCGCAAGTGTTCATCCGGTGCCCGGGTAGCTCAGGGGTAGAGCAGTGGATTGAAAATCCTCGTGTCGGTGGTTCGATTCCGCCCCTGGGCACCATTTTTAAACTCTTTCATTACAGTATCTTACTATGCATTCAGCTTCGGCTGGAGTTGCTGCTATTTTGGTATATTTTAGCTCAGTGGCACATGAGTGGCACAGAGAAGCTAGGCTATAACATTACTGTGTCGATATCTGAGTTATCCGGCCCTCCCTATTCTTTTGAAAACCTAAATCTAACTATTTTGTCTAGTCTACCTGGTTCTGTTCCACCTTTGAAATATAAGATTTTACCTCAGAAACACTGAAGCGCGTGCTGCAATTCTCATTGAACGGATTGCCAAATTTGTGTTTGCTGGGAAAGCTTTCATTTTCGCGGCACCAGCGGTCAATGGTTGCGCGTGAAACGCCAAAAAGACGCATCAGATCTTTAATCGTGCAATAACGGCGACCCTCAAGCCATTTTGGAAGTGTTGTATGAAGTGGTCCCACTTATTCGGACAGGTTTGCGGCTCAGCTAAGATGTAATCAGTTCAGTTTCATGCCGCCTTCTGGGATCGTTCTGTGCCAAAAAATGCGTCGTCAGAGGGCCGCTTGTCGAGGGCCGTGTGAAGCCGCTCGGTATTGTAGAAGCTGATCCATTCTTTAATCACGCGTTTGGCTTGGAACCCGTCCTGCAATTCATGCAGATAAACAGCCTCCTGTTTGAGTGACCGCCATAGCCGTTCGATGAAGATATTGTCGAGATATTGCCCCTACCCATCTATTACCGGCAGTGCATTGGTAAAGCCAATGTCACGAGAGGCATTGATATTTTGACTTCGGCCTCGTTGTCTTCCGCTCTCCGGACCTTGTCAGAAAACACACCCGTCAGCCCATCAATGGCCTGCCGTTTCCATGTCGTCACCTGCGTGGGATGCAGCTGGCGCTTCGCTGCAATCTCCTGAACCGTCTTGTCACCGCGCAATGCTTCAAGGGCCACAGTCGCTTTAAACTTGTCGGAACAGTTCCGTCGTTTCGTCATTCTCGTATCCATTCATTTGTGTTGGATACACCTTAGCACGCTGTCCAAATTTGCCGGACCACTTCAACCGTCAAGCGTTGGCCGGCGTGGCACGTCTGAGCGCCTATACCCTGGTGGCCGTTCATGGCGCAGCATCTTCGCGATCATCATACGATCCTTGTTGAAATAACGCGCCGCTTCTCGAGCAGACATACCGTCCTTCAAGCAAGCACGGCGCACACGATTATAAATATCCACAGAATACATCTCCCGCCCTCCGACTAAACGAAGGGCACAAACTGGCGGATTTTTACTCCGCTACAACTGCGATGCGCAGCCGCTTCTGTGGCCCATTATTGCTCCGCGTTTTACATGGCGCACGTGTCGTCCAACGGTTTAAAGCAGTCCTCTGATCGGAGACACGTCGCTGAACTCCAATAGGCGCGCCGCTCATCGCTTTTTACGTAGCAACGTCCAGAATACTGGCGAGGGCAGTAGCTGACCCTCGGCGCGCGCTGAAGTCTACATCGTTTTCAAGATGACTGAGGTGATGGTCGAGAAGCGCGGCAGCAAGATCCGCATCGCCCCCCTCGATGGCCTCGACGATTTTCTCATGCTCGCCGGTTGCACAAAGACTTGAGCGTTGTGTGCCGTAACAACCGAGAATGAGCGAACTGCGCAGTGTCAGTTCTTCGAGATATTGCCCGAGAACGTCGTTTTGTCCGATTTCCGCGAGAATCATGTGGAAACGCCGCGATAGACGGAGCACTTCCGCGCGGCTCGTCTGTGCGGTGACAGCATTTTCCTCTACCAGATGGGCCCGCAGGCGCGCGATTTCGGGACTTTTTGCATTCTGCACAGTATTTTTGCAGATGGTCGCCTCAATGGCGCGTCTGGCCTCAAAAACATGGCGAGATTCCCGTTCGCTGGGCGTGGAAACGAAAGCCCCCTTGTTGGGGATCAGATCGATGACACCATACCCTGTCAGCATCGCGAGCGCGCGCCGAATTTGTGCACGAGAGCACGAGAAAACGCCGACAAGCTCCTGCTCACCGAGCTTCGTGCCGGCATGTAATTTCTGATCCGCGATCGCGTCCAGAACGTGGTGAATGATTTTTTGCTCGATCGAATTTGTCATTGTGCAGAATTTAATCGTTACCAACGTCGGGCGCAATCAAATTACGCGTAACATTGGCTCAAAGCATAAGTTGCAAGTTTTGTGTACATAGATTGTGAACAATTTTTGTATGATCGAACCAACAACTTGAGAGGCACCCGTGAAGTTAACCATCATTAATCCGAATTCGACCACGGCCATGACCACGAAAATCGCCGCCGCAGCCCGAGCCGTCGCAGCAGATGGAGTCGAAATTGAAAGCAGGACCGCCAGTGGCGCGCCCGCCAGCATCGAGGGTCACTACGACGAGATCATGTGCGCGCCGCACCTTCTTCGAGAGGTCGCGGAAGCCGAGGCGGGCGGTGCCGACGCCATCATCGTCGCCTGTTTCGATGATCCTGCGATCGGCGCCTGCCGCGAGATTGCGACCGGTCCGGTCATCGGTCTGTGCGAAGCGGGCATCAAAGCCGCGAGCATGATCGCCACCTCGTTTTCGATCGTCACAACGCTGCCGCGGTCGGTTCCTCTCATCGAACATCTTGTGCGCGGCTACGGGCTTTCGCACCAATGCCGCAGAGTCCGCTGCGCTTCGATACCGGTGCTGGCTCTCGAGGAGCCGGGCAGCAACGCTCGCAGTCTCATCCGGGACGAGATCCTGAAAGCTGCAAAAGAAGACGGTGCCGAAGCTGTTGTTCTCGGATGCGCTGGCATGGCGGACCTCGCCCGCGAGCTGAGCGTCGAGACCGGCATACCAGTGATCGATGGTGTCGCCGCCGCAACCAAGTTCGCAGAGGCGCTGGTCGGCGCGCGAATTCTCACGAGTAAAATCGGAGCCTACGCGACGCCGCGCAGAAAATAATCGAAACAATCCCCCCCACAGGAGACCAAAAAATGACAGAGGCCAATCTAGAAGCCCCCCTCGCGCCGTCCAAAGAAAGAATCATGGACCCCGTATCCTATCTGTTCGCATGGCTAGGCGGCTGCGTGTCGATAGGTACATTCACGGTAGGCTCAGGTCTCGTCGGCACCTTGAATCTCGCTCAGGTGATCGTGGCCATCGCAATTGGCTGCACCGTGATTGGCGTCGCTCTGGCGATAAACGGTCAGGCGGGACACAAATACGGCATCCCGATGATGGTGCAGGCGCGCTCCTCCTTCGGGTTTGCGGGCAACAAACTGCCGGCTCTTGTCCGGTCGGTCCCCGCCATCGTCTGGTTCGGTTTTCAAAGCTGGGTCGGCGCGGGCGCCCTGAACCTCGTCTCCGCCCAGATGTTCGGTTTCGACAACATCGTCTTTTACTTCGTCGCGTTTCAGTTTCTGCAGATCGGATTGTCGATCTTCGGTTTCCATGGCATCAAATGGGTCGAGAACATTGGCTCTGTCTTTATCATTGGCGCATTGATCTACATGTTCATATCGGTTCTGAACCGTTATGGCGACGCGATCGGGACCAATCTCATTGACGCCGAGGGCACTTGGGGTGCGCCGTTCTGGGGGGCTACGATGCTCTTCATGGGCATCTACGCGACCATGATGCTGAACGTGTCGGATTATTCGCGTGAACTCCGCAAAACCGTCGGGCCCTTTAAACAAGTGGCCATTTACGCCAACTCTATCCTTCCCGCGACGCTGTTCATGGGCATGATCGGCATCATGGTGTCCTCTGCGACTGGCGTGGTCGACCCGATCGAGGTCTTCGCATCTGCCGTGGACAACCCCGTGCTTCTGGTGGTCACGCTCCTGTTCATCGCCTTCGCACAGCTTACCACCAACATCCTGAACAACGTCGTTCCGCCCGCCTATGCCTTGATGGATACCTTCGGGCTCTCGTTTAGAAAGTCGGCAATTCTCGTCGGGCTTCTCGCCTTTTGCACCTTTCCCTGGAAGCTGGTGCAGGACCAGAGCGCGGACGGTCTGAACCTCTTCATCCAGACCTATTCGGCCTTCCTCGGTCCGATCTTCGCGGTCATGGTGGTGGATTACTACGTGATCCGTAAACAGAAGCTCGATATTTCCACGCATTACGACGCGACCGGGCCCTACGCTGGCGTGAACTGGGCCGGATTCATCGCATCAGCCATCGGCGTGGTCTTCGCGTTAATGTTTTCTGGTATCTCTTGGTATGCCAGCCTCATCCCTGCTGGCCTGAGCTATTATCTGCTGATGCAGTACCTGCCAGCCGCACAACGGTTCCGACCACAGGAGGACCTCAAAAGCGGTGCAGCCGCGCCAGCCGAGTAACGCGTAGAAAAGATCGGCACTTAAAAATAGACGAACGGCTTTCTGTCGTTCGTCTATCGTTCTCAGGCACTATGCGACGTAGGAGTAGTTTTGGATGAGGCCTGCAGAACCGTTCAGCAATGACCGCATCAACGACCTGTGCCGTTACGCAGCAATAATCTCGGCGCGCGTGCAAAGCGATGCTGCGTCAGCGAAGATCAATCAACAGAGGTCCGCTCTGTCCCGCGATGCCGCCATCCAGAACGTCAAAATGCTGCGCTAACGGGTCAATGTCTGCTTTGGGTAAGCTGCAATGCAGCGGCGATAGGAACGACCAATGTCAGCTCAGGGCCGTTCTCGTCGATCGACACTTCGCGCGGGTTTCGGACCTTAGCTGCAGGCGCAATGTAGGGATGCCATACTAGGAAAAGTAAATTTGACATTCCAAATTAATAAAACTTCATCGATCTACGCAGGATCGCTGCCTCGTTTAGAAAACGCCGCAGCCATATTCTTAATCAAGGCTCGCTTCCTAATTCCAATCTGTGTCGCTCTTCAGTGTTTGTGCGCAAATACCTGCCGGAAACAGGTGCACTTCGTATTTTGCAGATAACTCAGTTTCGGTCATTTTTTACGGACCGTTTCAAGCGGAACCCTAGCCTTAAAATCAGGGGTATAGTTCTTTCGTTTCGGCATTTTTAGGTCATTTTTCTCACAAGTTGATCCACCTCAATTACTTGTCTGAACTCCCGTGCCCCCATCTCAAAGATAGGGGGAAAATTGAGGAAAAAATCTGGACTATGCAACAGCTAAGATTTCTGAAGTCTCAGTCAAAGGACAGGTGAACCAGAAAACGGTCTCTTGGTCTGGCTCACTCTCAAATCCGATCGTGCCGCCCATCAATTCAATCAAGGTGCGCGAGATACTTAAGCCCAAGCCGGTACCACCACGCTGACGTGCGTTGGAGTTGTCCGCTTGAGAGAAGGGTTGAAATATTTTGTTGCGAAACTCTTCAGGTATGCCCGGCCCCAAATTGCGCACTGAAATTTTTATATGGGTTGGCAGAACTTCGGCCGTAAGCCTAACTGTTGTCTCGGAATGCGCAAACTTACATGCGTTCGATAGCAGGTTTGTCAAAACCTGTATTACACGCTTTTTATCTGTTGAGATCATCTGTTCAACTTCAGGCTTCAGCATTTCCACCCCGACGTTCCACTGCGAGGCATAAGTTTCGATCTGTTGGGATGCGTCACTTAAAATCTCGTTAAGACTAAACGAACTCACTTCAACGTTCAAATTGCCAGAATTCATTTTTTCCATGTCCAGAATGTCGTCAACAAGACTGGCAAGGCGATCAGAGTTTGACAGGGCAATCTCGATCAATCGGTCAGTAATCTGGTTTTTTTCAATCTGTGACTGACCTTGCAAAAGTCCGAGCGCGCCTTTGATCGACGTTAAAGGCGTACGAAGTTCATGACTGACAGTGGCGACGAAATCACGTTTCATCCGTTCCAGTTTGAAGGTTTCTGTCACATCCGTCTGTATTCCGAGCATCCTGAGGGCGGTCCCATCTGGGGCGCGCTCGACCACGACGGCATCGGATTTGATCCAGCGCCATTCATCATTTGCGACATTTATGCGAAAACGAACTTCAGCGCGTTCTGTACGGCCTTCGATACAGTCCCTTTCGGCTTTTTTGAAAAGGGCAAGATCATCCATATGCATGCGAACCATCTGTTCTTGATAGGGGTTTTTGCAGTTTGGAAGAGCTACAGTATGCATGTTATCGAACCAAGTATCGGAGACGACTGAGGTTCCACGCTGTAAATCAATATCAAAAACGCCGATTTGAACGCTTCTCAAAGCGAGGTTCCATCGTTGCTCAGCCTCGGCAATTTCCTTTGCATGTCGTTCGGTGACGGTGATATCGCGCATGAGCAACGTCGTCCGCTCTTCGCCTTCTGCAGTGAACCACGTTTTCTTTTCGACTTCGATAATCAATGGCTCTGCGGTCTTGATCGACGATGTCACATGTAGTTTTGACCACCCATCAACACCTTGCAGATCCAAGTTCGGTAGCAAGTCACCAAGAGACTTTCCAACCAGCCTCATGTGTTTCGTGAGCGGCAACAGAAGCTTCAGCGCAGCCTCGTTCGCTTGGAGAATTTCGCCTGATTTATTGACCGAGAGGATCGCAAGCATCGCATTCTCAAGAATGGAGCGCTTCTCTTTGTCTTGCGTTTCAAGGTCTCGGGTTTTTTGCGCTATGGTGATAGCGATTGTATGGCTTTTCTTGATCAATACACGCAAGATTGTGCTGACCAGTGTCGTAATTAAAAGCCCTAGTGCCAGAACAATCCACCTTGCTCGGAATGGCTGAATAGCGTCGAACTGCGGCGTACTTTTAAATGCAATAGAAAAGGTTTGTCCGAATTTTTCAATTGACTGGCGACGACTGTAGTCTGATGTGTCAATGGGCGTCGCGGGTAACGTTTTGATCCTATCAATTGCTGTCAGTGCATTAAATTCGGCTTGTATTTCTATCATTTTGCCTTGCGCAGATGTGAGGCCGTTGAAGAAATCTTCGACATTCAAAACCGCGAATGCAAAGCCAATAAAGTCACCTTTTTGTGGCTTGTAGATCGGCTTAAGCATAAACATCCGGGTGCCGCCGATTTGAGGAACGAGATCTGGGGAGTGACCAGTTACAAAAGTTTGACCTGTATCACGTGCTTTTTTTGCGATCGCAAGGAGATCAGGGTTGCTTGCAAAATCCAGCTCCAGAAACTTTTGAAGGTTGGTGGGTGGCTCAATAAATTGCACGATAAAATGATCAGCCTGAAGCATAGATGGCATACTTTCCAATTGTCCAACGCCAGCAGAAAATGCGACCGAATGACCGTGCAGGCCACTTTCTTGTGGGGCCATCGAGGCAAGACCGATGGCATCAAGCATCAACATACTATCGCTCAGGTTTAGAGCTTTAGCATAGTTTGACATTTCCAACGCGGTTATCCCATCAGATGCTATGACTAGGCCATTCAGGCCATCAAGGAGCCGACTATAGTCTTCGAAACGTCGATCCAGTGAAGTGAGGCTTTGATCCACCAAAACCTGAAAGGATTCTTGCGATCTACCGTGTGCAACTTTGTGCACCAAGAAAAATGAAGAAAAGGATAGTCCAAGAAAAAAAACCAGACTGATCCCTTGGATCCATCGCGCCTTGTGATCTGAAGACATTTCTCACCTATTGAATGTATGGCTTTTGCAGGCGACTGAAAACACGTAGTAAATAGAAAAGGTGCCATTGTAATTTGAGTGATTGTTACCCTGCAAAAAGGGCAACAATATGGCGACAATCCGAACTTGAAGATATGTTTGTTTCGAATTTTGCAATATCTGGCATCAGCGCTGATGGGGCTAACTGCTGCGACAGGGAAGTTGCAATACAGCGATTGGATCCCCAGTCAACGGCGGTTTAGGGCCGTTCGGGTAGATCGTCACGAGGGGCTAATTCTGTTGAAAAACTCTTCCTTGATCTGGTGCCCATTCACTGATTCAATTCCTTTATTGATTGGAGGATTTTGCGATGATGGGACCGAAGCAGGAAGCACAGGCCGCGCTGTTTTATGAGTTCTCACTTGAAGGTCACGTGCCGCAAAATCACCTTTTGCGGTCAATTGATCGGTTCGTTGATCTAAGTGATATCCGCCAGTATTTAGCCGAGTTTTACAGCCACACAGGCCGCCCATCGATTGATCCTGAATTGTTGATCCGCATGCTGTTGGTAGGCTATTGCTTTGGCATCCGATCTGAACGTCGGCTGTGCGAAGAAGTCCATTTGAACCTCGCGTATCGCTGGTTTTGTCGCCTTGATCTGTCTGATCCTGTGCCCAATCATTCGACATTTTCCAAGAACCGGCATGGCCGCTTTCGGGAAAGCGCTTTGCTCAGGCACCTGTTCGAGAAGACTGTTGCCCGGTGCATCGCAGATGGCCTGGTCAGCGGGCAGCGTCTTGCCGCAGACGCCAGCTTGATTGAGGGTGAGACCGAAAATAAATTGATCTGGGGGATCAACTTATGGTCGAACGCGAACAAACAGAACTCAACGCCGAAGGACGATTGGGATCGCAGCGCCATTGATCCCGCTGATGCGCCCCGCGCTGTGAAGGAGTATTTGGACGTTCTGGACGATGCTGTTTTCGGTGCCGCATCTGAGGTTGAACCCAAGTTCACGTCTCATTCTGATCCAGCAAGCCAGTGCCTTTCGTGACATTGTTGCGCAACGCACTGCCGGTAATAGACAGCGGCACGCAAAGGCCCTGCGTTCTTTAGCTATTCCACCAATTATCTCATCGATACCGACCACAGTATCATCGTGGACGTTGAAGGCACGCGCTCGATCCGACAAGCTGAGGTCGGCTCGGTGCGCACCATGTTGGATCGGATCAAAAACCGACACGACATTGATCCAGAACGGCTGATCGCAGACACCGCCTATGGAACAGGTCCAATGCTCGGCTGGTTGGTCAAGCGTGGCATCGCACCCCATATCCCAGTCATCGACCAGGCCAAAAAGGTAGAAGGCGTTTGGTCGCGCATTCGCCATTGTCGCTCGGACCAATAGCGCGACAAGGCTCATCTTCGAACGGGACCCCGAAAATAACCAATACATCTGCCCTGAAGGGGAGCCGCTCAAACAGTTCCGCCGGAACTATTCCGATCCAAATCTTGGCCCATCAGGCAAAGGTACAATGCGATATCGTGCTCTAAAGCTGACATGCCAAGATTGCCCTTCAAAAGCAAAATGCTGTCCGGATCAGAGCATTCGAACGATCAACCGTGAACCTACGATGACGAGAGCCCAAAAGCCCGAAATCATCAGTAGCACTGCCTCATCGACGACAAGATCGCTATTGGCTGCTTTGCCCGCAAAAAACAAAAATGGAGGCCGCATCAGCCATAGGCCGGATGCAGCAAAGACCCATGTGAACACTGCACGATACTGCATAGGACTTACTCTGAAATCCGGCATCATATGTCGATGTCCGGATCGACGAGCATGCCAAGTTCATTTGCGACGGCCATCTCATCGTCGTCGATAAAACCATCACCATCTGTGTCCATTTCGCGGAATAGATCTTCCGTGAGTTCTGGGTGAGAAACCAACATCTCCGAAAGCGACGCTATCCCATCTCCATCTGTATCGATCTCGGTTGTCATAGCATTTGCAGAGAAAGCAACAGAAGCCGCAAGCGCGGCAACAAGAGTTACGTTTTTCATGGGTTCTCTAAATGAAACAGTGCCGTCCATTTTGGACAGCATCTATTAAGTTATATATGCACGCAGACGAGACAGCCCGCAGACACATGCCTGCGGGCCTTGTTTGCGGTTGGTTTACATCATGCCGTCCATTCCGGACATCGCATTCTCGCCAGCTCTTGCTGGTTTGTCAGCAACCATCGCCTCGGTGGTGATCAACAGCCCCGCAACAGAGGCGGCATATTGCAATGCAATCCGAACGACCTTGGTCGGGTCGATGACGCCAGCTTTGAACATATCGCCGTACTGTTCTGACTGCGCATCATAGCCAAACGTCTTGCTGGTGTTCTCGACGATCTTTCCAGCAACGACTGATCCATCAACACCCGCATTTTCAGCAATTTGACGCAGAGGTGCCTGAAGTGCTTTGCGAATGATCGCTATACCAGCCGACTGATCAGCATTATCGCCTTTCATGCCTTCGAGAACTTTACCAGCATGCACCAATGCGACACCACCACCGGGTACGACGCCTTCTTCGACAGCCGCGCGTGTTGCGTTTAATGCGTCGTCAACACGGTCTTTACGCTCCTTCACCTCGATCTCGGTCGCACCGCCTACCTTGATCACCGCAACACCACCAGAAAGTTTGGCGAGGCGCTCTTGCAATTTTTCTTTGTCGTAATTGGAATCCGTGTCTTCAAGCTGTGCGCGGATCTGCGTGACCCGTGCTGAGATTTCCGACTTTTTACCAGCCCCATCAATGATGGTCGTCGTATCTTTGGTAATGTTGATCTTCTTGGCGTCGCCCAGCATGTCCATCTTGACATTCTCAAGCTTGATACCCAATTCGTCCGAGATCACCGTTCCGCCTGTAAGGACTGCGAGGTCTTGCATCATCGCCTTGCGACGATCTCCGAAGCCGGGTGCTTTGACACCCGCGACTTTCAATCCACCACGCAGTTTGTTCACAACGAGCGTTGCAAGCGCTTCGCCGTCGATGTCCTCGGCGATGACCAAGAGCTGCTTGTCCGCCTGCATGACGGCTTCAAGCAAAGGCACCATTGGCGCCAGCGATGTCAGCTTTTTCTCGTGAAGCAGGATGACACAGTCTTCGAGGTGTGCCATCATTTTGGCAGGTTCCGTGACAAAGTAAGGGCTGAGGTAGCCGCGATCAAATTGCATGCCCTCAACAACTTCGGTTTCTGTCTCAAGACCTTTGTTCTCTTCGACGGTAATGACGCCTTCGTTACCGACCTTTGCCATCGCGTCAGCGATTTGTTGACCGATTGCTTCTTCGCCATTGGCAGAGATGGTGCCGACTTTGGCAATCTCAGCCGTATCACCCACTGGACGTGACATGGTTTTGATCTCGGCAACAACAGCGGTAACAGCTTTGTCGATACCGCGTTTCAGGTCCATTGGGTTCATGCCCGCTGCAACTGATTTCATGCCTTCTTTGACGATGGCCTGCGCCAGAACTGTCGCTGTGGTTGTGCCGTCACCAGCCTCATCATTAGTGCGGGATGCGACGTCCTTAACGAGCTGCGCACCCATGTTCTCAAAGGGATCCAACAGTTCGATTTCCTTGGCGACTGTAACGCCGTCCTTGGTGATACGGGGCGCACCGTAGGACTTGTCGATGACCACATTGCGGCCCTTTGGCCCCAGCGTTACCTTTACAGCGTTGGCAAGTGTATTGATTCCCTTGAGCATGCGGTCACGGGCGTCCGTGCCGAATTTGACGTCTTTTGCAGACATGTCGGTATTCCTATTTGAAAATTATGTGAAAGAGACAGTGTCGTTCAGGCCATAATGCCGAAGATGTCACTCTCCTTCATGATGATCAGCTCTTCGCCGTCGATCTTAATTTCAGTTCCAGACCACTTGCCAAACAAAATTTGGTCGCCCGCTTTGACATCCATCGAAATAGGTGCGCCAGTTTCATCTTTGGCACCTGCACCGACGGACACAACTTCACCGCGTTGCGGTTTCTCTTTGGCAGTTTCGGGGATAATCAAGCCGCCGGATGTCTTTTCGCCTTCTTCGATGCGGCGCACCAAGACACGGTCATGTAGGGGGATAAACAGCATGGAAATACTCCTTTTGAAGATTTCCGGATAGGAGTGGCATGCTAAAAGACGTATTGGCACTCGCCACACTTGAGTGCCAATACTGTTGAGTTGGCTATGATGAGAGGCGACTACAATAGGGCCAAGAAGTATATTTCATCGGTACTGCTTTTTCCGAGGATGAGCCTCGTTGCAATCGACCTCAAAGCGTTACTTCACCTTTTTACCAGCAATAGAAAGATCAGCTTTTCCCGCGTTGGAATTCGATGTCGCCAACACTTTCGGCTTTTCTTGCTTTGGCTTCTTTGCTTCTTTGTTACTGTTTTTACCTTTGGCCATGGAATGTCCTTCCAAATAGCAGCGATCCGGTGCCGGAATGGCAGCGGCTTGACTGCGGTCGTCCACCCATTGCCCATACATGGCGCAGGATGGTGTTGACTGGTGAGAGCTACGCAGACGTGCCTGCCTTTTCGGCGGCCTCGTCTATCGCTTTTTGTTGCCCTCGTGAAATGGTCGTGATCGGCGTTCCAAACATCGCGTTTGCCGCAGCATAATCTTCTTCAATATCAATCTCGGTCCAGTTCAGTCCGGTGATATCAAGTGCATGAAAGACCGTCCCTTGCACCACAAGCCGCGCATAGGCGGCCTCGTAATAGTCCTGAAAATGCTCTCTGTTTTCCATCATCTCGTCGAGTTCAGCAAAAAGCAGGGGACCCGTCTTAGCGCTGATTTTTTCGATCCCAATGGACTCGCCGAGTGCCTGCTTGGGATCAACGGACTTGCCAACGTCAAGCACCTGCATCTGATCATCGGTGATGACCTTAACCTCTTCCTCGTCAAGGGCGATATTTTGGTCAATGCACAAGACATTTGCATGGTCGCTATCAACAAGCTGGCGCAGAATTTTCACGTCAAACACGACGTCAGCATCGAACTTGATGAATTCGGACGTGCCAATCGCAGGTGCGGCCAGCATCAGGGAATAACCCGTGTTTGTATCGCGGTAACGGTCGTTGATCACATAGGTCACGCGGATGCCGCGAAAGTTTTTGTCAACGAATCGCTTGATCTCGTCTGCCCTATGACCCAACACCAACACGAACTGGGACATACCGCAGCTCAGGCAATTGCGGATCATCCTTTCCAGAATGACAGATCCGCCTACAGACAGCAGGCTCTTTGGGCAATTGTCGGTCAGCGGCGCGAGCCGCGAGCCGATACCTGCGGCCAGAATAACGGCCATGGGGGGGCGATTGATTTCGTTTTTCATATTGTTGTTTCCTATCTGAGGCAGAATGAGAGGTGCTATTTTGGGAGGGCTCGTTTTTGCTTCTCGCCAATATTCTTGCCTCTGAGCCAAGACTTGTAGGTGCCCCAGAACAGTTGGCTGGCCGCAAAAATCCATAGCATCGGGATGAGTTGGTCAAAGACAAAGGCGGCAGAAAGCATGAAAATGAACACACCTTCATCGAAGGCGAAAACTTTGCGCTGCTCCCTGAGAAACCACGTCCAGTTGGCGCGCAGGCCAAACCCCAAGCCCGCTGCTGTTTCCACCTGTTTCAGACACGCCATATCCTTGGGATAATCTGGATCACGGGTCGTTTCGATCTCAAAGGCCACGTATTTAGCGTATCCGCGCAACCCGTAGAACGCGATGCCGACCATTGCGAGGAAGACGGGAACCACACTGGCTGTTTGAACATGCGCAGCGTAACCCGCGGCCCCGAACCAAAGCGTGACCTGCACCTGATCGGTCAGGCGATCGTAGTAGCTGCCTTCGGGTGAGGAAACGCGGCGATACCGCGCCATTTGTCCGTCCATACAATCAAGGATGTGGCTGAGGTGGATCAGAAGTGCCGCTGCAATGAAACATGCAGTGCCGCCAAACAAAATCCCGAAAGTTGCCACCACAGCCACCACAAACGACGCCGCCGTGATCCGGTTCGGCGTGATCCACTGCACCTCTACGGCAGCGTAATTGGCAAGGATGCCCAACGGTGCCGTGACAAACGACGACCACCATTCATCGTCTTTGGTTTTGGTAGTCCAAAGCTGTGTCAGCTTACCTGTCATGAGACCACCTTCGCTTGCAGACGATCTGGTGTAGGCAGCATGATCAATGTTGCACCTTTTGACGTCACAGGGGCAACAAGTTCAGCCGCATCAGCTTGCAACGTCAGCAAAACGTCTTTGAGCGACGCAAGAAAAAACCGGATGTCGTAGTCGGACAATTCCCCGATATTGCCGACTTGAAAAACCTTGTCTGCAAAGCAGCCTTTACCTTCGTAGATGATAATCGATTTCTCACGCAGCTGATCGCGTAGGTCACGCACGGAAATTGACGGAGGCACTCGCACGGTAGTCAGGATCGAACACATGTCCGCCTCGTCAATCAAGAAGTCGAGGTTCAGCCGGCGCATGCCTTCCCGCAACAGATCTGCACGGGCTTTGATACGTGCATAGCGTTTCGTCACACCGACCCGCAGGATATCTGTCAGCGCCTGATCAAGAGCAAAGAACAGCGGCACAGCGGGTGTATTCGGTGTCTGGCTGTGGTGTTTCAGAAAAGCGTAAAATGTAGCGAGGTTCAGGTATGTCGTCTTCGCCGCATGGCGCTTCAGCCGTTTGAAGTGCTTTTTCCGTCCAACTACAAAAGACAGGCCTGGATAAGAACCGATAGCCTTGGAACTGGAACTGGACACAAACGCGATATGGCACGCCTCCATGTCGATCACCTCCGCGCCCACAGAACTGACACCATCGACCACAAACAACGCCCCAGTCGCCTTGGCCATTGCCCCAATCTCTGCAAGCGGGTTCAGCATTCCCGAACAGGTCTCGTGATGGACCATCGCCACGACGTCAATCTTATGGGCCGTCAGATACGCGGCAATTTGGATTGGATCGAACGGTGTACCCCAAGGCTGCTCAATCAGATGGGTATGCTTGTTGTGGATGCACGATGCCTTATGCAGCCGTCCGCCAAATTCGCCATTCGATAGTATCAGGATCGCGCCTTTGCCAACTACAGAAGACAAGATCGCCTCGTTGGCAGCCGTGCCGGAACCGGTGATCACTACAGCACGATATCGAGCACGGCTTCTGATCTGAAATAGCGAGATCAGTTTGTGTTCGATGCTGCCCAGTAGCGCATCAAAATCAGGTTCGCGGTGGCAGATATCTTCCTTGCAGATCGCCGTGCGCAGTGTCTCGGCCACATTCACAGGGCCGGGGGTGAACAGCAGGTATTTGTTTAACATTTGGTCATGCTCCAACCGCCACATGACGGGAGCCATGAGGCAGTCACGCCCATGATACGTCCGCGTCCGAGGGTCGGTCGGAGACATCGAGAGGGCACAAATCGAGTTCGAAAGCGCAGCACCTACGTGGGGCTGTTGATACATCGTCCGGAAATTGAACGTTTGCAGAAATAATTCACAAAATGGGCAAAAAGACACCTGATCCCAGCAATACGTGCGGATCAGGCGGGTCTCATGTGCTGTAAACAGCCCCAGAACAGTAGTAGAGCAAAATCGAAGGTCGCAATGGGTGGCCAACGCGCAACTTCTTGGGTGGCGTTGGGTTTTGACCGGAAACATCCAGCTGCAGTTTCAGACATCCTGATCTGCTACGATTAACCTTAGAAGAACGTGTCGGCGGTTTGATAGAGCGCCTGAGGATCAAGCCCTATGGACAAACGGGTAAGATAGCAAGGAATAGATGCACTATACCCGATGATATGAATACCGAGGACTTCCCAACTCCAAGGTTCCACTTGACCAGAGACCTGCTGAAACCTACCCCATCTTATCCATGGATCACATCAACCCCCTATTGTGCCCGTCTGCCCGAATTGCTCCGTTGAGTGAACTCATTGATGACTATGATGGCCTACTCCATGACGTATAGGGAGTGCTTCACAACGGGGATACCGCGTTCAGCGATGCCGTCGATGCCTGGTGCAGGGCCCGTGCCTCTGGTCGGTTTGCCGCTCTGATCACCAATGCGCCACGACTGTCCAAAGATATCACCCCTCAATTGGGGCGTTTTGGCGTTCCGAGAGACGCATTCGATACCGTCAGTACATCTGGTGACGTCACCGCGCAGTTGATTGCGAAACAACCCGACGTGCCATTGTTCCACTTCGGTCCAGAGCGGGATAAATCCATTCTGGAGGGTCTGACGAATCCGATTGTAGATCACCCAGACGCCAAGATTTGCCTGCTGACCGGTCCGCAGGGCGATGCGATTGAAATTACCGATATTTACCTCAGCGTTCTTAAGAACATGCACGAAAACGCCGTCGAGATGATTTGCGCAAATCCCGACTTGGTCTCAATCTCGTCGGGGTCAGCGATCGGTTAAGCTGGAGTTGAACTTTTCTGAGTATGGGCGGTACACGCAATCAAGCAGGTTTTGAGGTGGTATTTCCTTTCAGCTGGAAAAATGCCCAACAGTCAGGCTTGAACTGCCATGGGTCTGGTTAAAGTTACTTAAATTTTTGGCAGCTACCGGTTCTTGTGTTGCCAATATCGGATGCCATTTCTCTCCGGCTAGAATTCTATAAAGATAACCTCTATTTCCAAATGCGGTCATTGGCGCAAGTGCAGCGAAAGCCCTGTGTGGATGGCTCCTGCATAGCAAGACATTTTTGATCAGATTTGTGCATTTGTCAGAAGCGGTCATGTGTCCGGCCTGTTTACGCGGCTTTGACCGCTGGCCCTGATGGGTTCCGCAAACCAAGTCCCTTACAGCTTTGCGGGCAATTGGGCCCGGGACTTTCGACGGGGTGTCTTGGTTTTGGCGGCAGACTTATGCACCATCATCTCGCAG